>NZ_JBEKRH010000006.1:0-113004 GCF_049518935.1 Methanoregula sp. | reverse complement strand
GGTGACACCATCCAATGGGCTAACAGATACTTATTTTATCTTAATTCTTTTAAGTCCTTTTGCTGATATGAACCTTTATTTCGACAGTTCAAAAACTTTCTTATAAGATCTTCGAGGTGGCACGTACAATTCCGGCTTTTTTTCCGGAGCCTTTTTCATTTCGCCCCGAAAAGTACTATAGATTACCAACCATGAAGATAGGAATTATCGGCGGGGGGTTGACCGGGCTTGTCGCGGCGTATGCACTTGCGGGAGAGCACGAGATTGAACTCTTTGAAAAAATGCCCTATCTCGGGGGTTGCCTATCCTCATACAATATGAAGGATTACTGGATCGAACGATACTATCACCATTGTTTTTCCGGTGATTCGACACTTTTTTCACTCCTCAAAGACACGGGACTTTTCGATAAACTTGAATGGCGGACAGGAACAAGCGGATATTTTGTACAATCCAGAATTTTTCCCTTGAACACCCCGATGGAGATCCTGATATATCCCGAACTCAGCATTCTCGACAAGGCAAAACTTGCCTGGCTCACGCTCATGGCAAAGAAAGCCGATCTCCGCGCTCTCGATGATATTCCGGCAGACCAGTATATAATTGAGAACCTCGGTTCGAATATTTACTCTTCGTTTTTTGAGCCACTTCTGAAAAGCAAATTCGGTGAGCAGAGGAAAGAAGTCTCCGCCGCGTGGCTATTCAGCCGCATTGCCATCCGCTCGGACAGGGGTGTCTCCGGGGAGCGACTTGGGTACCTCAACGGGGGATTTCATCAGGTGATCGGGGCACTGGAATCCGCAATTGCTGCAAAGGGTGGCAAAATCCGGAAACAGGAACCTGCGAATAATCTGACCCGGACCGGGGAGATGTGGCAGATTAACGGGACCCGATATGATGCGGTGGTTTCAACCATCCCCCCGCAGGAACTGGAGCGCCTCGGGGGACCCGCTGCACCTCATGTCCCCTACCAGGGTGCGGCCTGCATGACCCTCACCATGGACCGGCAGGTCACGGAGGGAATCTACTGGCTGAATATGAAAGATCCCGCACCCTATGGTGCAGTGGTCACCCATACAAATTTCATCCCCCGTGAAAGGTACGGGGAGCATATCGTGTATCTTGCTTCATATTTTTCGGGACTCGTACCTCCTCAGCTGGATGAACGGATGCTCTCGGACTTCTGCCGGCGATTTTCTGTAGCTGAAGACGAGATCCACTGGCACAGGATGGCAGTGGATCCCTGGGCAGGTCCGATCTATACAACGGGGTACCGGTCACTCATCCGGGGTTACGAAAATGCGGGTATGTTTTCAGCAGGAATGTTTTCAGCAACGAATTATCCTGAGCGAAGTATGGAGGGGTCAGTAAGAGCCGGTCTGGAAGTTGCTGAAACCATCAGGCAACGGAGCGTTCATGACGGTAACTGAAGTAACCGCGATTATTCCGGTTTTCAATGACCGGAAATCGCTGGAAATTGCAATCCCGGCTTCAATAAAATCCCTTTCGGGGATCACCCCATCTTTCGAGATACTCATTGCCGAAGATGGCAGCTCCGATGGCAGTGCAGAACTGGTCACTGAATACAAAACGCAGGATCCAAGAATAAATCTCCTTCATAGTGACGAACGACAAGGACGGGGACGGGCATTGAACAGGGCGATCCGCGAGGCCCATGGAAGTATCGTGTGCTATTATGATGTCGATCTCGCAACTGACATGCATCACCTGCAGGAGTTGATCGATGCTATTCGCCAGGGATATGATGTTTCCACAGGGTCACGCCTCCTGCCAGATAGCGATATTGTCCGAAGTGGGGGGAGAGAATTCGCAAGCAGGTCCTATAACTTCCTTGTACGCACCATGCTTGGAAGCAGGGTTTTTGATCACCAGTGCGGGTTTAAGGCATTTAACCGCGAACGGATCCTCACCATTCTTCCTGCCATACGCGATACCCACTGGTTCTGGGATACGGAGATCCTTGTCCGGTCCCAGAAACAGGGCTACAGAGTCCGGGAATTTCCTGTGCAGTGGCGTGCGGGGAAGGGGACTACAGTCAGAATGAAAGATGTATTTTCAATGGGCTCGGCAATCGTGAGACTCTGGGGGCAGATCCATGTATCGAAAGATTAGCGCAATTGTTGTCCCGACACTCATAGCTGTAGGGATAATCGGATATATGCTGTATAGCGTCTGGGATCAGCTTCTCGTCGCACTCCAGCATATCATACCTGCATACCTTGTCGTGGGGGTTTTGATCTGTCTCTGTGCATGGTGGCTCCGTGGCTGGCGCTATCATACGATCCTCAAAAGCCTGAATTACTCAGTGAGTGTGAAGGTCTCAACTGCCTGTATTTTTGTCAGCCAGACTGTCAATCTCGTTGTCCCGGCCAGGCTGGGGGATTTTGTCCGGGTCTTCATCCTTAAACACGAATACAACACAACGTATTCCGAGGGAGTCTCTTCCCTTGTTGTCGAGAGAGTCTTTGACGTTGTCACAGTAGCATTTCTTGGTGCGGTTTCTCTGTTTTTTGTTCTTAACGCACCGTCATGGTTTCTAACGTTTATCATCGTACCTCTTGGGGCGGGAGTGGTATTTTTTGCGTTTCTCCTTATCATCGGAAAGTTCTCCTCAAAAAATAAGTACATTGTGATAATCCTCAACATGCTTCACGAGATTAAACGTGCCTCACTCACCCCGAGGTCCCTCACGCTGTTGGGAATATCTTCTATGGGGGCCTGGTTTCTGGACATCCTGGCATGTTTTGCTGTCGTGAAGATGTTTGAACAACAGATCCCGTTTGCAATTATCGTCCTTGCGGTAGTTATCGGAAATCTTGTAAAGGCAGTTCCCCTGACACCCGGGGGCATTGGCGCCTATGAGTATTCTCTGATGATAACCTTCGAGCTCGCTGGCGTTGCTCCTGCAACTGCCACCCTGATCGCATTGATCGATCACCTCGTCAAAAACCTTGTGACCCTTGTCGGAGGAGTCATATCGAATTATTATTTTGGGGACTGGGTCATTCCCAGTATAAAAGAAGCGTTTGCTGAAAAATTCGGAGGAGGGGAAACAGCCTGACTCCAGAACAGCAGATATTTTCCGTGATCAGCTGGCTGATTGTCCTCTTCCTCTTACAACTTGCCGTGTACCCTTCATTGAAGAAGCTGTTTGGCGAGGTTGCATTTCCCGCCGCATTCCCGGCATCGGTGCTCGCATTCACCATTATTTCCTGGTACTGCGGTCTTGCCAGGATTCCTGTTCAGGCAGCACTCGTGCCATTCCTTGTTCTCATTGCCTGGAACCTGGTCCATCGCGACTACCGGATCGATGAACTGAAAGGAGAATGGCACTGGGTGGTACTCTTCCTCATCCTCTTTTTCCTGATGCTGGATGTGCGGTTTGTCAACCCCACAATCTCATACGCCGAGAAATTCATGGACCACGGGTTTCTTGCATCCGTGATACGAAATCCTGTTGTTCCCCCGCTCGATCCATGGTTTTCCGGAGGCACCCTCAATGTGTATTATTATCTCGGATACTGGATGTTCGGGTGCCTGGCAATTATCAGTGGTGTCCCGTCTCCGGTTGCGTTCAACCTAGCCCTGCCAACAGTCTTCGCTCTTTCCGGAGTAGTCGCATACGCGATAGGAACCCTTCTGCTCGAGCGGTTCCGGTGGGTTACGCTGGTCATATTCTTCTTACCGAATCCTTCGTTCTTTTACAACCTGGCACTCGGTAAACCCCTGACTTCCGTTGTGTGGGACAGTACGCGGACAATTGCAAATACGATCAACGAATACCCTTTGTTCTCCTTCATCTGGGGGGATGTCCACGCCCATGTGGTCTCCATCTTCAACCAAGTCTTCCTGATATTCCTGCTCCTCTTTGCTTACAAACGGTGGGAATCTCTCGATTCATGGGGAAGATGGCTTATCTGCATCCTGTCCGCGTTGAGTCTCGGATCCATGCCGCTGATCAATACCTGGGACGTGTTAATCTACGCACCCATAACCCTGCTCTTCGGTCTGCTGATTCTCTGGAAAAACAGGACCTCCCTTCACAGCATCACATCCTGGATCTACCTGTGCGTGGTCCCACCCCTTGCCATCCTGTGCTATCTTCCGTTCTACCTTGAACTGCAGACCAATACCGGGGGGATCGGCATCGTCCCTGCCTCGTTATCATCAAGCGTCCCGGAATTTCTGCTGGTCAACGGCCTGTTCATTGCCATTTTTGTAGCAGTCCTTCATCGTGAGATCATTAAACGCCCAATCCTCATTCTCGCGGTGGTTCCGTTTGTCATCACGGGTTACCTGGCCGCAGCAGTTGCAGTGATTCCCCTTGTTTATTTATTTGCCCGTAAAGAGCAGGATTTCCCCGGTATCCTCGCAATGGCAGGCCTTGCAATTATCATCCTCTGCGAGCTGGTCTATCTGAAGGACAACATGGGAGACGTGTATTTCCGTATGAACACGGTCTTCAAGTGTTATCTTCCCGCGTGGCTGATGCTGGGCATTTCCTCATTCCTGATGGTTGCGCAAAAAACGGCTGACTGGAAAAAGATTCCCGTATTTTCTTTCCGGGAAAGTGCAGTCATTACGATCACTGTCGTCTGCATCCTGTTTGCGCTGCCATTTGTAATCCAGTATAACGCGGGATACGGGACAGGTACCCTTGACGGGCTTGCGTACCTCTCCACAACCCATCCCGGGGATGCCGGTGGGGTTGCCTACCTCAGGGCACTGCCAAGTGATAACGATCGCATTGTAGAAGCAGAAGATGGGGACTACACGTATTATTCGAGAATCTCCTCGTTCACCGGTATTCCGGCAATTATCGGCATGCCGTTCCATGAATTTATGTGGCGGGAAGACAACACCGGCTGGTTCAGTACAAGAAAAGCGGATATCCAGACAATTTATGAAAAACCTGACCAGACGATCCCTCTCATGAAAAAATACAACGCAACACTCCTATACGTTGGCGATGCAGAGCGCGAACGATATAATGTCAGCCTTCCTTCTGCCGGTCTTGAGAAGGTTTATTCTGCAGATAACACCGAAGTATACAGACTCGCGGGATAACAGAAGGACTATTGCCCAATAATGATAGGGCAATCCCAAACGTCAGATAGTCCCGTAAGTGCACAAACATTTATTTCCGCTCCTGTCGAATTGATATGGCTACATCATTTCAAACTGATGAGTAATGAAGGAGCAAAAATACTCCTGAATGAGGTGAGTTATGGCAAAAGGTTACGTAAAAACAGAGGCTCCAGAGGAGCTCCAGAACAAGGCTCTCGAAGCCCTTGAAGTTGCAAGAGACACCGGGAAGATCAAGAAGGGATCCAACGAAGCAACAAAAGCCATCGAACGCAGCATTGCAGCACTTGTCCTGATCGGCGCAGATGTTGAACCCGAGGAGATTGTTATGCACCTTGCCCCGCTCTGCGAGGAGAAGAAGGTCCCCTACATCTTCATCAACAAACAGAATGACATCGGTGCCGCAAGCGGCCTTGACGTCGGATCTGCAGCAGCAGCCATTGTCAAGCCCGGCAAGGCAAAAGAAACGATCGATGACCTTGCCAAGCAGCTTGTTGCGCTGAAGGCGTGAGGATTCCATCATGGCAGATGATGCAACGCCAGCCGAAGTAATAGAGGTCGTCGGCTCGACCGGCATGCACGGGGAGGCAATGCAGGTCAAGTGCCGCATTCTCGACGGCAACAACAAGGGACGGATCATCACCCGCAACACCGTAGGTCCGATCCGTGAGGGAGATATCGTCATGCTCCTCGAGACCGAGCGCGAAGCAAAGAAAATGTCGAGGCGGTAAGCGATGGTCGAACAGCATGTGTGCAGTTTCTGCGGCAAGCAGCTCGAGCCGGGAACCGGCAAGATGTTCGTGAAGAAAGACGGGACCATCTTCTTCTTCTGCAGCACGAAGTGCCAGAACAACCACAAACTCGGACGTGTCCCGCGCCGTGTTGAGTGGACCACCGCTGGCAGGAAAGCGGCCACCAAGAAGGAGTGATCCTTATGGACCGCTCTTTTGTCATGGTCAAACCGGATGGTGTCCAGCGCGGTCTCGTGGGCAACATTGTCTCAAGACTCGAGGCTAAAGGTCTGAAACTCGTCGCGGCCCGGTTTGAAAATCTGCCGGAAGCCCGTGTCACGGAACAATACAAAGAGCACCTGTCGAAACCCTTCTTCCCGTCATTGAAGAAGTACATCATGGGAGGACCGTGCTTCCTCATGGTATGGGAAGGCAGGAATGTAGTCGTCATCGTCCGCAAAGTGATTGGCTCCACCAATCCGGCGGAAGCAGCACCCGGAACCATCCGCGGCGATTTTGGGATCGATATCGGCAGGAATGTGATCCATGCCTCTGATTCACCGGAAAGTGCAGCCAAGGAGATCGCAATTCACTTTAAAAACGACGAAATCGTTTCGTACACGCGGATTGACGAATCCGTAGTCTACGAATACTGATTTTCCTTTTTTTGTAACCATAATCTCTATTAGCCTTCAGCACTGCACTATCCTTAATGGCCGGGGATATTCTCAGTTTCACGCTTCTCACACTCTCCTCGATACTCATTATTGTCAACCCGCTCAGCGCGACACTGATCTATGTATCCCTTACATCCAGTCTTGAACCTCCAGCAAAACTGACGATTGCAAAAGATTCCTGCAGGTTTGCTCTCCTGATCCTGCTGTTTACAGCGATCCTTGGCACGTGGATCCTCCAGCTTTTCGGTATAAGTCTTGAAGCGTTCCGGATAGCCGGTGGAATCCTCCTGTTCGGTATCGGCATGGAGATGGTATATGCAAAAGTGTCCCGTACGAAACTGACTGCCACGGAGAAATATGAATCCCGGGAGAATGATGATGTCGCGATCATGCCGCTTGCAATTCCGATGATTGCCGGCCCGGGCGCAATCACAACGTCAATCGTCATGATGAACGAGGCGATCGGTATGACTCCGTTTGCAATCGGAGTTGTCCTCATTTCGATCACGTTTTCGATAGGAGTCACCTATTATATGATGCGGAATTCAGATTATATCATGAAACGGATCGGGCAACGGGAATACCGGGCGATAAACCGCCTGATGGGAATGCTGCTTATTGCAATTGCAGTGCAGTTTGTCATCACCGGGATCAAGATCGCATTCCCGCTGCTCACCGGAGGATCATAATGGGGGAATGGGATCTTTCTTCAGTCGGACTCGTGCTGATCGGCAGCAGCATCACTGCCGCCGGGACGATTATGGCAGCGCTGCTTCTCGGCATAGCAGTCAGCCTTGCCCCATTCCTTCTCCTGACAACAGCAATACTCATTGTGATGAGTGCGGTTCTGATCGTACTTAGTACACCGAGAAGCCCGCCACCCATATAACCGGTGTACCTATGGTTGACCAGACGGTAATGAGGATCTGCAGCGCCCAGATTTCAAGTATCTGGGAAGATCCGGAAAAGACCCTGAAAAAAGCTGAATTTTTCATACGCCACGCTGCCGGTTCCGGCGCTGATCTCATCTGTTTTCCCGAACAATTTGCTACCGGATGGGATCCCATATCGAGAAAGAATGTCCAGGAGATTGATGGGCTCATCATCACATCCCTTTATGAAATGGCAAAAGACAATGCGATTGCCATTCTGGGATCATTCAGGGAGCAGCATGATCCGCTCCCAAAAAATACGGTTGTTGCCATTGGGAGCAATGGCAGTATCCTTGGAACGTATGCAAAAATGCACCTGTTCAGTCCCGGGGAAGAACACGAGGGATTCACGCCGGGTAAGGAACTGGGATTATTTACCATAGGCTCACTCAGATGCGGTATCGCTGTCTGTTATGATCTCCGGTTCCCGGATCTCTTCCGGATCTATGCACAGAAAGGGGTTCAGGCAGTTTTTGTTCCGGCAGCCTGGCCCCTTGCCCGTATTCGTCACTGGGAGCTTTTCATTCAGACACGAGCCCTGGAGAACCAGATGTTTGTTACCGGAATCAATACAACCGGTATGACGCCCGTCGATTCTTATGCAGGTGCATCCATGACGGCAGATCCTCATGGCACAATTGTGTGCAGAGCAAATGCTGCTGAGCAATTGATCTTTTGCGATCTCGATCCGTCCGTTGTTGAATCGGCACGAAAAACCCTGCCGGTTGCGAAGGACCGGAAAGATCAGCTCTATGACAGACTCTCAAAAAAGAGCGCATGAAATTGATATTCCCGTCGGTAAAACGGATTGCCCCGGAACCGGACCAGCAAAACCGCACGCCTATATGTAATCAGGAAACCAATACTTAGCCATGTACCATCTCGCATGCGTCAACTGTGGAGCCACCTATCCCGCTGACGAGATCCTGTATAATTGTACAAAATGCGGTCACCTCCTTGCCGTGAAGTACCCGCTAGATGAGATCAACATTACCCGGGCGGTATGGAACAAGCGGCCCATCTCCGTCTGGAGATATAAGGAACTGCTACCAGTACATATTGAACCTGTTACCCTGCAGGAGGGGGGAACTCCCCTGTACCATCTCAAGCGGCTCGGTGAAGAGATGGGCATCCCCCATCTCTATGCAAAACATGAGGGTATGAACCCATCCGGCTCATTCAAGGATCGCGGAATGACAGTCGGGGTTTCCATGGCACTCCAGCTCGGGAAAAAGAGCGTTGCGTGTGCAAGTACCGGAAATACCTCGGCAAGCCTTGCTGTTTATGCCGCGAAAGCCGGTATCCCCGCAGTGGTTCTTTTGCCTGCGGGCAAGGTGGCTGTAGGAAAGGTGGCTCAGGCACTGATGCACGGTGCCAAGGTCATCTCCATACGTGGCAATTTCGATCGTGCGCTTGAGATGGTGCACGATCTCTGCCTCTCCCACGGCCTGTACCTGCTCAACTCAATCAACCCCTACCGGCTCGAGGGCCAGAAGACCATTGGTTTTGAGGCAGTCGACCAGCTTGGGGAAGTGCCGGACCGGATTGTACTTCCTGTCGGCAATGCAGGAAATATCTCGGCAGTATACAAGGGGCTGCTGGAACTGCAGGAACTGGACTTCATCGACCGGCTCCCGATGATGACCGGTATCCAGGCAGCGGGCTCAAGTCCCATTGTCCGTGCCATCCATGAGAACCTGCCAGAAGTGGTTCCCGAACTGAATCCTGAAACCGTTGCCACCGCGATCCGCATCGGAGCACCGGTCAACGCGGAGAAGGCCCTTGTCGCCATCAGGAAAACCGGCGGACTTGCCGAGTCCGTAACCGACGCGGAGATCCTGCAGATGCAGCGGGACCTTGCAAGGAAAGAGGGGATTGGTGTCGAACCGGCATCAGCCGCATCAGTTGCCGGCATCCGCAAACTTGCAGAAAACGGCATGATTGATCGTAACGAGAAGATTGTATGCGTAGTTACCGGGCACCTCCTGAAGGATCCGGATACGGTGATAAAACAATGCGAACCACCAACGGAGATCGACGCCGATCTGTCCTCGCTGCTCTCTGCACTGCACTTGTAATTGCCCTTGCGGGAATTCCCGCTGCAGGAGCACTTTTTGCGAATTACACCGTTCTGCCAAACGGTACCGCATACAATGCGTCAGTTGAGATCACCAGCGCATCAGAGTATATGTTTTCCGATGTCGGGATCATGGGTGAGAATGTCCCGGTCCAGGTAGGAAATGTCCAGCTCTCGGGTAATTGTTCACCGTGTACTTATAACTGGAGCAGGCCCTGGGGGGCTCCGGCATCCATCACTTTTGAAAAAGGAAATTATACCGTCTCCTACACCGAGCCGCTCCAGGACAATACCCTTCAGGGAACATTCGATAGTCCATACCAGGTGAATGTCACCATCCCGGAAGAATTTGATGTGCGAAATCCGCTGCTTGCCGGCATCAGCCAGGGTGGAGTGGCAATACGTCACGGGGACAATACGACAACGGTCCAGTGGATCAAGACGGTCGTGTTCAACGTAAGATTCTATGATCCCGGCCGTGAGGAACTTCTCTGGTTCTTCCTGCAGTTCATGGGGATTCTTGTGTTGGTACTTGTCGTCATTCCATGGATGCTCTCGATGAAAAAAGCAGAATGAACCCCCTCATTCTGTCACTTGGAAGCAGGGTGATGAACGGATCCGGCTCACGCGGTCAATAATTCGACTCTGATCAAAGCAATCCCTTTCACGAGTTCCAGAATCAGTCCTGTATGCGTGAGGCAGCTGCCATAGGATAGCCGGTAGGTATTTTTGCAAGAGAGATGCCGAGTCAACACAACCTGCCTGCACCATAGGGGAATCTGTGGATTTTGTGATTGTCTTCCACGAATTTCACTACCAACACCCGCAAGAGAAATGTTTTTACCGCAATTTACCCAATAAAATAAAAAAAGGTTTTTTCATGCTTCTTGAAAATGTAATCGTCGGTCTGGTTCAGCTGGTCTTTGCCATAGTACTTGCTGTACTGGCGTTGTATATCGGTTTCTCAGTGCTCAACAGGATCACCAAGGATATAGACGAAGAGAAGGAACTTGCAAAAGGTAATGTCGCGGTCGGGATTGTCGTAGCAGCAGTTTTTGTTGCTATCGCTCTCGTGATTGAATCCGGCGTCAGTGGCCTTTCGGCGGGGATCAGCAAGGCGCTTGCCCTTGGTATCTTCACTCCGGATGGCCTGATCGTTGTGGGTCTTGCAGTATTCCAGCTTGTTCTTGGCATTCTCCTTTCCGTTGGATCAATTTACCTCGCGCTCACCATTCTCGATAAGCTGACCAAAGGTGTTAAGGAATTTGAGGAACTTAAAAAAGGAAATGTTGCGGTTGCCCTTGAAATGGCCGGGGTCATCATCGCCGTTGCATGGATTATCCAGTCCGGTGTAATCGGGATCACAGCAGCACTTGCCTGAATCACTTCTTTTTTAATTCCCTTCTCGCCAGAGGATTATTTTGCATCAACATCGCTGAAAGAACGGGAAAAATTATCCCATAAAAGGTACCTGGCTGTATGAAATGAAGGTTAAGGGAGATCGGAAGGTTGATCAGGGCCCTCATTAAGTGGTAAAAGTCCTGAGTTTCTGCACAAGTGCAAGATGTTTTTTTGTCTCCTCCTTTTTCTGTTTCTCGATGATCTGCATAATCTGTGCAAAGGTTTTTGAGAGACAGTAAATTTTCAGCGGACGTCCTTTACCTGCTGCCTTGTTTTTCCTGCTGGACATCCAGCCTTGCTCCGAAAGATAATTCATGGCAATACTGACTTCCGGTTGGCGAAGGTCAGTTCCTCGTTCGATCTCTCTTGAAGTAGCTTCAGGCGTATCTGCCATGAATACAAGTACTTTTGCGGTCACTTTCCTGATCCCTATGTCCACGAGGAGTTGGACAAGTTCCTCCTCTTTCTGCGTGAAATAAACTACGGATTTTATCTTCATACATCACATCCACATTACTCTTGAAATAATTTTGTAGATATATTCCGGGGGGTTAGATAAAGGCAGTGATCGTGAAGATTAATGTAAAATATAAAATAATATATTATGTTTGAAAGTTAAACGAATCTTATTCCATATTGACGAATTTGCCGGAATATGATGGAGACGAGCCAACGAGATAGAGATGATATATCCAAAATACCAGTGACGAGATAAAAAGAACAGGTAAAAAATTTACTGGTACCCGAATGACTTCAGGGTCACTTCAGGGTTTACTGCACCTACATGGTAAACGACACCCTCAGTGAGCTCGTTGATGGTAACTTCTGCGGGTGAGAAGAGCGAAGTGTCGATCTGGTAGAAGTCGAACTTGGCTTCCTTGAAGATCTCGTAGAACGGCTTACCGTAGCCCTTGGACTTGTTGCTCGGGATCTTCTCAAGGTAGTCCGTGATCTCGGGTGCTTTCATCGTCAGCGAGATACGGCCATAGTAGATGGTCGCATCGTTGGTGGTGCCCATTGCCCTGGTTGCATCCTTCTTGACCGGCGGGATGGGGGCGGAACCCATTGCGGAAATGATCTTCTTTGTGTCAAACCCGAGTTCGTTGAGCTTGTAGATCGCTGTCTCGACACATCGTCCCGAGACCTGAATGGAACCGACCATCGACGCGGTCGGTGCAACAACAGCGCAGACGTTTGCCACATCAACATGGCACTCTTCGGCGATCTTGTTCATAACATCCGCGTTGGGGAGGTGATCGCTCTCGAGACAGATGACTGCACAGTCGTAGTCATCCTCGTACTCGATCACTTCAAAGGTGTGCTTCGGCTTGAGCGAGAGCGCCCGGGCCGGGCCGCTGCCCATTGCAAAATAATTGCCAACCTTCACAGTCCATCCTGCCTTCTGTGCTCCAAGGCAGGAAATGGACGGGAAGTCCGTGTTCACATCAATGAAGGGCATCGGGATGCCCTTTATCTCTCCGTTCCGGAAGTTGACCTCTCCAAGACCGCCCATGCAGATCTCGGTGAAAGCCCTGCCCGCTGCATATCCACCACGGACGCTCACACCGCAATCGACAATACGCGCGCCATTGTCCAGTTCATGGTAGGCGCAATTAAATTCCTCGGCAAGATCTGCCAGATTATCAAAAATTTCCAGTGCCAGTTCGTTAACACTCAGCATAAGAGAAAACCCCTGTATTATTACAGAGGGGCTGGAAATAGATAATATTTTTCAAATACTGTGACGTTGTCTGGCTGCACATCTCAACGGGATAACTACGCGAGATACTCAAGCACTTTTACCGGATCATACCGGAGCGTGATGATACGGGTCCTGCCCTTCCCCTCACGGTACTGCAGGTTGATAAGACGCATTGCGTCCAGTTTCTTGACGATCTCGTAAAAGCGCGTATAGCCGATGGCTTGGGTTTCCTTGAAAGCTTTGTAGACATCTCCTGCATTCATTTCGTGCTCTTTGACACTCCGCTCAGCAAGGGATTTGAGGATCTGACGCTCTTCCCCTTTGAGCGTTTTCACGGTATACGAGAGGTGGAGGTACTTCGAGATCTCGTATGCCCCGCAGATGTCGTCGCGTTCTATGCTGCGCCGGGCCGCGCGTTCCGCGCTGAGGGTGGCACGCTTCAGCAGGTCGATACCAACCCGGAGATCCCCGTTTTTCTGGGTTTGTTCTATGACGAGGTTCAGCAGCTCCTCAGAAAGAACTCCGGTGAAAAGGCCCTGTGTTACGCGGGCCTTCATGATATCCCGGACTTCCTGATCACCATAGGGAGGGAAGTAGATATCGGTCGGACGGAAGACGGATGCAACCCGTGCATCCACTGCCCGTGACAGGTCCACGTCCATGTCGCTGATGATTACGATCACACCGATGCGCGTCCCCTCGTACGTTTCGTGAGACCGGAGAAGCGTGTAGAGCACCTTATTGATCTCGTTTTCGTAGAGGAGGTAGTTCGCATCGTCGAGAGCAACGAGGAGAACGATCTCCTCTTTTGTCAGATGGCGGGCTACCGCATCGAAGACCTGCTTGAACGACGTGCCCGATGAGGGCGGGAGGTGCCCGACCAGTTTCCTGTATATCTGGGAGATGATCGCGAATTTCGTATTATCGATCTGGCAGTTGATATAGACCGGGACGAGTTTCTTTGTCGTCTCCTCGATTTCCTGGAACAGCTTCCGGATACTCGTGGTCTTTCCTGTGCCGGGCAGGCCCTTGCAGACCGAGTTCATCGGCCTGCCGCCACGAAGCCCGGGCTTGATCTGGAATGCCAGCTCGCGCATCTGGTCGTCCCGGAACTCGAACTGCTCGGGAACGAAATCGATCTCCAGCACCTCAGGGTCCCGGAACAGGGTCTCATCCCACATAAGCAGGTTTTTCTTCATCTCACTACACCTCGACGCGATCGGTATTAACTGCATTGGATTTTGTACCGGTTTGCAGATTTGTTCTGCAATTAGATAAGATCGCTATAAAAAAGCGTTTTGTGGTCACGGACAAACCTATATCGCCCTTGCACACGAAACAAAAAATGAGCCTTGTGTGCGGCAGATGATGAAAGTTACCCCCACTGATTCATGATGACGCAGGGGACTGATGCCGCACTATTCAGGCAAAGAGGAAGTCGAGGAAATCGACTGCGTTTTTCCTGCGGAACATCCCGGTTTGTGCCGCTTTTTCCGAGAAAATGGTAGTATTGTCTTTTCCCTTCCCACGGATCACGAACGGGACCGGGTCGCGGGTATGGGTCTTCACCCGTATCGGTGTCGGGTGATCCGGCAGAACTGCAACGATGCCATCAAAGCCGTCCAGTATCATTCCCACGACCATGTCTACATTCTCGATTGCCCTGACCTTCTCTTCAATGCTGCCAAGATGCCCGGCTTCATCGGGCGCTTCTATATGGAGGTAGAGGAAATCGAGATGCCTGATCGCATCGAGGGCATAGCGTCCTTTTGCCGCATAGTCGGTATCGAGGTATCCTGTTGCCCCGGGAACGGTGATCACGTCCATCCCGGCACAGCGTGCAATCCCGTTGAGGAGATCCACCGCAGAGATGATCCCGCCTTTCTTCCCGTACTTCTTCTCAAAAAGCGGGAATGCGGGTTTGTGCCCCCCGCTCCATGGCCAGATCTGGGTTGTCGGGCGTTTACCTGCGGAAATCCGGGCGCGATTCACCGGGTGGTTCCCGAACACGATGCGACTTTTCTCCATGCACCGCAGGAGCAGCTTTGCATCGCCACCTTTCGGGAGGTACGGGACAATGCCCCGTCCAACGATATCGTGCGGGGGCGTGGATGAGGCCCCTTTTCCGCCATAGACCACCAGCAGGTTGCGATAGCTGACGCCTGCCCGGACCATTACATCGGGAATTTCAGGCTGGAGCGAAGCGAAGAGTGCTTTTCCTTCCGCACTGGAGATGTGGCCGGATGAGAAGTCTGTCATGGTGTCATCCTCCACGGTCACGAGATTGCAGCGGTATGCAACATCGTCCGGGGCAAGGTCAATCCCCATGCTCATCGCCTCAAGTGGGCCCCGGCCGGTATAGTACTTTTCCGGGGCATAACCGAGGATTGACATGTTCGCAATATCACTACCTGCCTCAAACCCGTCGGGGATCGTGGTCAGCATACCACAGCCACCTTCCCGGGCCATCCGGTCCATGTTCGGGGTCTTCGCATATTCGAGGGGGGTCTTGTTACCCAGCTCCGTAAGCGGCTCGTCCGCCATGCCATCCCCGAGGACGACGATATATTTCATAAAAAACCTCACCGCTCTTTCAGCAGGTCTCTCACAGCGAGCCTGACACTTTCCCGTGAACCGATCTGCGGTTTCCACCGGAGCCCCTTGATCTTTTCCACCGAGAGCTGCATCTTCGGGACATCCCCCACCCAGCCGCGCTCTCCCCCGGTGAAACGGAATTTTGTTGTGGGCAGGTGCATCTCTTCGGTAACAATCTCCGCGATGCTCTTCACATCGATCCAGTCCTCGGAACCGATATTGAAAGTATTGACAGTACCCTTTGCCTTACCGGTGGCATAGAGCATCGCTGCTATGCACTCATGCACCTCGAGATACGATTTTGTTTGTTTCCCGTCACCGAGGATTTCCAGCTCGGCCGGGTTCTCATTCAGTTTACGGATGAAATCCGTGATCACACCGTGGCCGCTCCGTGCACCGATGATGTTGGCGAACCGGAAGATCCATGTCTTCATACCAAAGGAGTGGCAGTACGAGGAGATCAGGGCTTCGCACGCAAGCTTGCTCGCACCGTACACGGATATCGGTTCGAGAGGGGTATAATTCTCCGGCGTCGGTATAACGGCTGCATCGCCATAGACCGTGGAGGTGGAGGTGAAAACCAGTTCAGGAATATTGTGCAGGCGCATGGCCTCAAGAATACGGTACGTAGCCATGATATTGTTCTGCATGGTCGGAAACGGGTTGACGGCGCTCTGCCGCACATCGGGATCCGCTGCCAGATGGAACATCCTGTCAGCCCCTTCGAGATGCTCCTGCCAGCCATCCTCCAGCAGGTCCATCTGGACTAACCTGACCTTGTAATCATCGATATGCCGGGCGATCGTTTCGCGGCGCCCTGCACAGAGGGAGTCAATGACAAGCACCTCGTTGCCCTGGGCAACGAGCGTGTCAACCAGATGCGAACCGATAAACCCGGCCCCGCCTGTCACCACATCGAACATCACTACCTAATATGTCATCCATGCTATAGGATTACTGCTATGTTCATAGGGATCGATCACGGTACAACTGCGATGCGGTTCGCCGGGGAAACGGGCGAATTTAAGATTTCACGCGAGGCCGCAAAGGAGTTTGTTATTACGGATCTCTCCCGCATCTGCCCGATCGATGAGATCGAGGGGATCGCGGTCTGTTATTCCATGGGCGATAATTTTTCAAAGATCACCCGCATCGGAAAAGTAAAAAACCGCGGTCTCGTGAGCCGCGAGGGGGCGGGAAAACACATAGGCGGGGGAACCCAAGTATTTGACGAAGTAGCAGCAAGCGGTATTCCTGCTGTTGCCATCCCCGGGCTCCACCGGGGTTCGCCGACCGATCCGCGGTTCAAGGCCTACTCCCACCAGACCAGCCCGGAGAAGATCGGCATCGCGTTCGAAGTCTGCGAAAACCTCGGGGACGACATAATTGTCTCGGATGTCAGCTCGAACACGGTCACGCTCCTGGTCTCGGCTGGAACATTTGTAGGCGCGCTCGATGCCTGCATCTTTGCCCCGGGATCGCTCCACGGTGCTCTGGATGTGGATGCAATCCGTAAAGTCGATGCAGGGGAATGGACCGCAAACGACGCGTTTCAGCATGCGGGTGTGAATTTTTCCCTTCCCGAAGCGGAGCGCCTGCCAGCAATTGCCATGTTTGCAGCCATGGAATGTGCTGCAATGCGGCTGCTGAATCCCCGCGCACCGGTTGCCCTGGCCGGCAGCCTTGCGCCGGTCATCGCCCCGGAAGTCCGGCGACTTCTTGGAGATGACGTGGCGGTATACGATGAATGGTGCGCTTCCCGCGGTCTTGCAAAAATTGCCCGTGAGGTCTTTTCGGGGAGCACAGACATTCTGGGTCTCGGTGTGGATCTCTAGATTTATATTGATTTATCATGTGTAGTTAGAAATCGGCTTTGTAAATTTACATAAACTATTTAACTTTCCGTCCCTATTTTAGTTCATGGTAAAGCTGGAGAATGATTACGCGAACCCGGATAATTTCGCCAGGAGCCGGAAGGCTGAAGCAACCCGGAAGCTTTACGCGGTTGCCCTGCGTTCGTTCGCCCGGCATGTCGGCTTGGAATATAGCGACCTCCCTCAATACCTCAAAAAGGCCAAGCTTGAGGATCTTGCCACCTTCGGCACGGATCTATCGGCTGGCACGAGGAAGGGATATGTCTCAATAGTAAAGGCGTGGCTGGAGTACAACGATATCGAGTTCTCGAAGCGGGAACGTGATGATCTTCGGATCACCGTGAAACAGGACGACAGGACCGCACAGAGGCCCCTTACACCGGACATTATCCGGAAATTATGCGACGTATCCGGGCTCCAGGGCAGATCACTTTTTATTACACTTCTCTCGACCGGGTGCAGGATCGAAGAGCTTCTCTTCACCGAGTTGCAGGATATAGATTTGGATCGGGGCGTGATGCGTATCCCCTGGGACATCACCAAGACCAAAAACTCCCGGTGCGTGGTTCTATCTCTCGAAGCGGTGGATATCCTGAAAACATGGATACACGATCGCGATACGTATCTTAAGGCCAGCGCGAATCGCGGTCAGTTTGATCGCAAACCAGTATTCGTCGGGGAAGGCAAGAAGCGGCGCGAACTTAAACGGGAGAACTTACTCTTCCCATACTCATACGAGACTGCGCGCAGCCTGTTTGCGACCGCGATCGGGAAGGTTTTCAATACTGATGGACGGTTGCGTAAGGAATGGGGCGATCTTTACGATCAGAACACGGGTCGCGGGAAACTACACCTTCACAGCTTCCGGGGGACCTTCAGGATGGAGCTCAGCAAGGGTGCCCGGCCCGAGATTGTTGAGAAACTCATGGGGCACGAGGGGTATCTGCAAGGCGCATACAAGGAAATCAATATCGATGAACTGATCGCCGAATACCGGAAGGCAGAGGAACACGTCACGGTATATGCAACCGATACACTCCGGCAGAAATTAAAGATAGCAACCAGTACATCGGCAAAACACGAAGCCGCGATCGAGAAGATGCAGCAGCAGATCGCGCAGCTTGTCCGGGCAGCAGAGATCGCAGAGAAAATGAAAAATTAATCTATTTTTTCATGGATTCGGCAACCCGTTTTGCGTACAGATTTGTTAAGTCGGGTGCTCTGTTGCCGTCCTTCGTACTGTACAACTGAGGTTCAATGTGGAATTTCAGATGTGTGATCGCTCCGTTGGGGGATGCATTCATTGCAGCAATAATGGCGTCAATCAGAACATGGTAATACGGGCCGTGATCGGTGACATCATTTCCATTCTTATAGACGACAGCACTTACCAAATTTGTCAGATCATTGATTGAAAAAATATCCCGTGTTCTCTTTTCGTGATAAGCAGCAGCTACGAGCGCAAGATCTTTTAGGGCTTGTTTCGCATGGCGCTTGATGCGGTAGTCATATTGTTTTTGCCTGTTCTTTTCATCCTCGTCACGTGGTTTTTCGGTATTCCGGGTTTGCAAATATTGACGGGTACGCGGGTTTAAAATTCCATAATTCTGGATTTCGGTAGGGATGCGTGTCATGCAAATAACTTGTAATTACGTTTTTATATAACTTTTCGGTCAATTTTGTTACTAAATGCAATACCTTTTTTTAATTTATTACGAAAATAAGTAACTTCCCCATATGCTAAATGAAGAGCATAGTTCGTATGAACAACATACGACCAACAACCACGATTTCGCTTCAGAAAAGCACAGTGCAGCGCCTTGGTGAACTCGGGAAGTTCAACGAATCGTACGATGACGTTGTAACCCGGCTGATTGAAAAATCAGGGAGTCTGGACGAGGAGGATGAAGGATGACAGCCGTTGTCTTTCTCGGTGAAATGCCAGCGGGTACCTATGCAGGGCTCCCATCACGGATGCAGGCAGCTTGCCGCGAAATGGTGAGACTGGGAGAAATGACGATCGAAGGTATGCCGGGTCAGCCGGTGGCAACGAGGGGCGATCATGGCATCAGAGCTCAACGAGGCAACTGATATCCCCGTTAACCGGACCGATGCCCTTCACATCCTGGCATTGAACGGTGATGACTTGAAACATCTTTCCTTCGAGCAGAAGACCGCTATCCTTAAGATCTATTTTCTCGATGACGACAGGACGGTTGAGCAGCTTGTCCAAGCCGGGGAGATCACCATCAGCAAGAGGGATATCCAAGAGATCGAGACGGGTGATCCATTATGACCCCTCCCCAAGAGCCCCCGGTGCGCCTCGTGATGGATGATGACCTGGGTCCGACCCTTGACACAGGATTCAACCGGCTTCTGGCCCAGCGGGAGGCAGAGAATCTATCATCAGCACCAATTCTCAAAGAACCCGGCAAAGCCTCACAGAACAAAGCGGTAGCCGTCCCTATTGCAGATCCTTTAACCCCAGAGGATCACAGGGATTATGAATCGGATGAACCCGGACCAGGGGTCTCAATAGACGCCCCAGGATCACTCACCGAGCTCGGTAATAGCAGAATGTTTGTCGATCAGTTCAAAGATCGATGTAAATTCTCATTCGATAGTAAACGCTGGTATGTGTGGGACAATGCGCAGCGATGGAAGCCTAACCATGTTGGAAAGGTCATACGATGGTCAAAAAGTATCGTTAAACATCTCTATTCCCATGCATGCAAGGTAACCGATGATACCCTTCGAGCCCGCGCCATCAAACATGCTGAACGATCAAACACCCGGTATGGCGTCACAAACCTTCTCGACCTTGCTAAATCGGATCTTGAATGTTGCGAGCTTGATTTTGATCGGGACGGGTATCTCCTGAACCTAAAGAACTGCACGCTCGACCTGCGTACAGGAAAGGACCGGGAACAGTCGTCAGAAGATATGATCTCAAAATTGGCCGGTGTAAAATATGATCCTGATGCCAAGTGCCCACGATGGGAGGACCATATCTCAAAAGTGTTCGATAATGACAAGACCTTGATTGACAACTTCCAGGAAATTTGCGGGTATATCCTTGCTGGTATTGGCAACCCCTCCGCAGCACTCTTTGTTCTGTATGGCCGAGGCCGAAACGGTAAGAGCGTGACTTTGAAAGTGCTTGTTTATATCCTCGGTGAGTATGCCGTCAATATTGCATCCCAGAGCTTGCAGCCCATGAAACCCGGGCAGATCAGATCGGACCTGATGCCAACAAAAGGCGCACGGATGATTACTTGCACCGAGCCCGGGAAGGGAATGAAGATTGACGACGGGCTCATTAAATCCATGACAGGAGGGGACCAAATAACGGCCCGTCATCTATATGGGGATCCGGTAAGCTTCTCGATAAGTGGATGCCTATTCTTGGCAACCAACCACAAGCCGCGAATAGCCGACCAATCCACCGCAATGTGGGACCGTATCTGGATGATCCCATTCCGGCACTACTTCGACCCGACCTCCGCAGACAGCGACTCGGATATTGAAAAGAAACTGATCAGGGAAGCGTCAGGGATCTTGAACTGGTGTATAATCGGATGGAAACGATACCATGATATCGGGAAGTTGGTTAAGTGCAAGGCAATCAGCGATGAGACCGTGGAATACCAAAACTCTGAAGATTTCCTGCATGAGTTCCTGTACCAGAAAAATCCGGTGGCCGAGCCGGTCTATAAGATCGAGCCGCACAATAAGACCCTCCAGATCAAAGCCTCTGATCTCTACGCAGCATACAAACAATGGTGCACAGTTGATGAATTCCGGCCAATGCCAAAAGAAGCGTTCGGGCGGGAGATGGGAAGCCGTTTTGAGATTCTACACACACGATCAGGGAATGTGTATTTGGGAATCAGCCTGTCAAAACGAGAAGTACAGACTGAAATGCCCGGGAGAGTGTGAAGGATGTGAAGGATAAACACGGAATTCACTATCTTCTTTTGCGCGCACGCGTATAGACAAAACCTGAAAATGGCATTATGCCTTCACATCCTTCACAGCGGATCTGTTCCTAACATACAGCAACCCGTACCTTCGCCGATTGTATGCCGCGCAGCAAGATACGGTCAAAAGTGATCCCCCGGTATCCCTCTCTATGATCAGGGAGCGCCACTCCTTTTCCAACAATCTTTATATAATACCCAGTCCCCTGCCTTGTCCTGTGCCATCACCCGGCCGTCGTAAGACCAAGCTATCCGTACACAAACATTCATCAATGTTTTTTGAGTACATTCTGAAAGTGAGATGCATCCCGTTTTTGGTCGGGCCGGATCCCAAGCAGCCGGGCAGGACAATCACCGAAGATTCTCCAGTGGAGACAAACCATAAACGAACGTTTAAGGTGAGTTTATATACTTTACACACTAAAGGGTATTTATGGTGTATTACGTTGGATATGCCCGGGTCTCAACCGGCGATCAGCACACGGATAACCAGTGTGTCGAGCTTCTAAAGCATGTAGATAGAGAGAATATCTTCGTTGATACGATCAGCGGCAAGACCGAGGCCCGTAGCCGTCCAGGGTACTCAAAACTATTCCAGCATGTGAAGAGCCACCCCGGGGCCGTCAGCCGGTTATATGTCTATGAGATCTCCCGTATTGGCAGGACGTATGCAGACTCCATCCGGTCCATCCTAGACCTTGAAGATCTCGGGATTGAAGTATTCAGTCTCTCCCCGGCGGAAGCGTTCCTGAACTCCTGCACCGATAAGGGCATGCGGCGGATCATGCTCACCTTCATGATCACGATGGCAGAACGGGAACGGGATCTATTGAGCGAGCGGACAAAACAGGGACTCGTAGCAGCAAAGGCCCGGGGGGTTCATGTCGGGCGTCCGTTCCGGGATATCAATATGGAAGAAGTCAAGGCCAAACGTGAGCAGGGTATGACCATCGCAGAGATCGCGGAAGAGATGGGTATACACGTCAATACACTCTCACGTAGGATACAGAAGGGACAGTAGCCCCTGCGCATACTCACCATCACACCATCACCCCAAATACAAGCACAATAACGCCCATATAGGGCAGCAATAATCAATCGGGGCGCGTATATCTCGTTTCACATCAAAAAAATTGATTTTTATATATCGCCAAGTACTCCCGATAAAAATCTTAAAAAAATGGGTTTTTTTGGGGGGTTCAGCCGCCGGTAACGTTCCGGACCGCCCCGGAGATCCCAGCTGTTCCCGTGCTGATATTCGATTGCAGTTGCTGGTATTCTCGGGCAGTGTCGTTCGTGACATTGGGGTTTGTGGCGGATTCGTAAGCACCGAGAGCTACACACCCAATAAGGAGTATAAGGAGCACCACTGCGATCAGCACCACCAAGGCCGAGACTCCGATGCCGACTAAACCAAGAGATTCAACGAGCGACCGCATAATCGCTTCTTCACCTCTGACCCGATAAGGTTATTGGGGAATTTATTGATTAGCCGGATTAGACGGTGAACAGTGTTTAGACGCGGAAAATAGGAGTTTCATCGAGCATAGCAGCTAAAATCGATCTATCCCATAGTGTAACATCATTTGATCGAGCTAATTCACGAGCACTTTGAGTAAACCCGCTGCTTGAAATAACCATAGATTTTTGCGCATCATAGTGTTTTATTGCCGCAACCACTTCTTGAATTCCGGAATTAGTGACATTATTTTGCCAGTTCTTTGCTTGAATGACGATTTTCACATTAAACTTTTCAACAATCAAATCGGCCCCTTGATCATTAGAAAGAGTTGTATGAATCACGCGATATCCCATTTTTTCAAATAACTCCTTTAATACGCGTTCAAAATCATACCCATTAAGTCTATCAATATCATTTATTGTAATCCGGTTTCCGGAGGACTGACCTGTTAAACTATTCTCAAATCGTTTAAGTTCAATTTGTTTCTCGATTCGGGTAAGGTCCAAATCCAAACTTCCTTGATAATTAAAGTCGTCTTTCAATATTTTTATGAGGTAGTTGATAAGCCGTTCTTTTTGGACGTTTTTGCTGACTTTTCCAAAAATTTCGAGATAGTTTTGAATACAGTCGTCTGATGATGAGGGATTATTATAAAGTATTCTCGTCTTTACCCATCCCAATTCGCCTTCTTGTCTCACTCCATTAATTACCGCAGTTAATTCAAGATCCGTTAATATAATGCCTTTTTTTGCCAATACCGTTTTTAAATTAAGAAAATTTTGATCGGAGATGTTAGAATTCGGATATCGTGTAATAAAATTGGAGATTAAACGAGTATTTCCAGAATCTTCTATTTTTGAGATATTTTCTTTAGTGATATCACGTTGCAGTTTCGCCGCTTTCTCTGCCTCTTCGTTTCTTTTCTCCACCACTGCCTTGTCGTATAAGAGTATTGTTTTACACTCCGGACAGTACGCTGAGTATTGTTTAATAGCCGCACCACAGGTACTACACAAAAGAGGATTTCCAGAAGTTGCCTCTTTGTTGTTTTCAATTCTCCCCTCCTGTCTATTAAGTACCATCCTTGCTGCGTATGCGCCGTCCATTTTTACACTAATAATTATGAAATATAACCCCGAAATAATTGTTAAAATCCCTGCTACACCGATCAGTCCTTTTATCCAGCAAATCCTAATATCAATACTATTCGGAGCCTCTCTCCCATTTTTTAGCAGGAGTAAATCTAAAATGAAATTCGCAGGATATATCAAGAAAAAATAAAGAACAGACGGATTCAGATAATTTGCGCTTGAAACATCGAGATAGGATCCGATGAACGCAATCCAAAATATAAAACAAAGAAGTAGATCTGAATATATTACGAGAGCAAAAAGGTTGGAATATCTAAACGATCGATCGGTTGTTTTTAATTCAGAAACAGGTGAAGGCAATTGTGTCCCGCATTTTTTACAGAACAGAGATTTATCCTCATTTGCTGAAGCACCACATTTCGGGCACACTTTAGACATTGATTCTCACGCAATGAAACTTGTTTTTTCAATATTAGAGATTATCGAATTAATATAGGCTCAAAACACCCACCGCGTATTTCTGTGGGCCTCCGCGCAGATTGGGTAAATGGGGACTAAAATAGAATGTTTGTTTCAATGAGCCGCCACGATTAAGATTCGACGAAATAGTTCATATCTATCGAAGTTACTTCTACAGTCGGGCTAGTAACATTATTGACTGAAAGAATATCTGCCACGTCATTTTCTATTTCCAGTTCCAATCTTTCGATGACCAGAGCGGATATATTGCAATCTTCTACATAAATTTTGATTTTTGGACACTCAAATTGTATACTTTCAATATTCATATGAGCACGCCAGAACTGATCAGCCCTAGCGCTCATGGGATGTTCCCCAGTGATCATAATATCATACACCCCTTTGGGGCATTTTATCTCCGTAATTTCACAAGCATCAAGCATTCTAAAAATTGCACATACTTTTTGTAGGTCTATACGACCCCATTTTAAAGGAACTTCCTTAAGGTCTTCATCTGATGAATGATATTTTACAATTGATTTCAAGCAAGTATACATCTCTTTGCCTAATAGGTCTTGAACAATAGAATTTCGATTCAATATTGTGACAGAATGATTCTGATGATTATCGCGATTTATCAAACATCCTATATCATGAAACCAAGCACTTACATATAATAAAAAAATCTCATCATCGCTAAGATTCGCATCCCAATTATCAACGAATTTATCGATAATTTCGATAATATTAATAGAATGATCCGGCCCGTGAGAGGGGAAATCGGGAATCGTTCGAGGTAGATATCTTAAATATTTCTCGGCAACAAAACTCATTTGATTAATTAAATCTAGACGAAGAGGCGCAATATGTTTGTAATGGGGAACCATTGGACACATTTACAAAATCACCCACAGAATGTTTATAAATTTTAAAAGAAAGGAGATTCGAATTTAATCTTTCCAATATTTGGTGTATAGATCAAATACTAAAGTTTCTGCTTCATTACTAATTAGAAGCAAGCGTCCTGCGTGACCTGGACTGGTTTCTCCATATTCTCCTTTTACAAGTCCCCAATCAAACAATGCCGTGATTGCCCGTGCGATTGTTGCTTTACTCAAGCGTTTATTTGCGGGCTTCTTGTCCATTGTGTCAATCAGTTTGTTGAACCAAACTTTTTCACCACTTTCACGAAGCTTGACAATTTCACAAGCTACCATGAACTCGGTGGACAAAGGACTTTTTTTAGGAACCTCTGCTTCGGCCATTCACCTCTACCTTCTACCCCTCATCGTTCTGTGAACAATCTGACATGAAATTTATAACCATATAAGGTTTTTCATTTTTTATCCAAGATGGATAATTTCTGGGACTAAGTACCTATATTCTATTACCATATCAGGTTTTCCACTAATTTCCATATGTTTATCAATTATACAAATAGAAATTAACAGACATGACATTAGATGAGGGCGCAGAAAATACTATTTCTAATAAATTCCCCGCCGCCTTCCAAAATAGATCTTTTTCTTACCATATCGATATTGAATCAAAATTGAATGATTTACTTATTGCAAAAATAATGAATGAGAAATCGGGCGTTGTAAATATAGTGGAAAGAAAGGGTCTGAACCTATATCATCCTTTTATTAATAGAATTCTAGAAAGACACACAATTTCATCATATTGTGTCAATCGATCCGAATCTTATACCGTCGTAAAGAAAATTTCACGCGACCTTTCACTGATATTAGATATAAAATTTTTTTTGAGAATCCGAAAAAAAGGATATCTATTAACTGATGCTGTCGACGAAGGAAAAGACATTCGGGATATAGACGAAATCTTAAAACACGATAATATAAATCTCTCTTTAGTATGCGGATACGTATGCAAAGATAAGAATCTTGGACAATTAAAAGCGCGTTATCCAAATGTCACATTTGAATTTGTTCATAGATCTGAAACGGATGACGCTTACTGGAATGAAATTACTCATCTAGTACAGCTTTCTCATACTAGAATGGAGCCTTTGGATAGAGATCATTGTTTCCATGTATATAGATTTAAAAGGGAATTAACAAACCCTCAATCTCTTGAAATTTTTGTGAATTTTTTTCGAAACAGTATTGGTATTCCTTGTATTTTTGAGAAAGATACAATTAAACCGTTCGACGAGAGAATCGAAAGTTATACAGCTTATTTTGATGATGTCGATCTTAGTCCTCTGTATAACAAATTGCAAATGCTCCAATCCCCAAATTTTAGTATAATTGCATTTTATTTCCGATTAAAATTTGACGTTGATCGAGGCCTAGTTAGAATTCTTCCATATTTCGAAGTAGATGTGGATATGAAAAAATTGGTGGCCGATGAATTTTTTTGCTCTAAATTACCTCATCTTTGCTGCCCAAAGAAAAATTTGTTAAAAAGCCGTCTCAATACTCGATGCGTGCAATGTATTGAGAATAATTTGGCATATGTACTGTTGAATAGTATTGAAGCTCAATTTTCAAACGATCCACTTACGAAAGGTTATCGCATGAGTCTTGTAGCGAATCATTATCCTTGCAGTTCTTTTTAAAATCAATCAAGATTTGATAAGATGAGATCATTTCATTAAAGCCGCGAAGCTCATTACATGATTTTACGAGGGGTTCTCGATTCTGATGTGGAATATATGCGGCTGGTGAAAAGAAGGCCAGTTTCGAGGGAGGTTCGGTAACAATCGGCATGATTAATAGTGATAAATTCCCTATCATTATTGGTTAATTGGGGTATGGAGATATGATCGCCGGGTGGAGATGTCATGATTAAATTTCCACAATCGGTTTGTAATTTATCATGTAAGATTATTAGTGATTTTTCTTGAGAGAGCTACGCATCCACGGCAGGGGTGGCCAGGGGTCTGTCACTGCTGCCGAACTAATTGCCGTCGCCGCGTTTGAAGGCGGCGTCTTTTCCCAGGCATTCCCGGCATTCGGTGTCGAGCGGCGCGGGGCCCCGGTGCAGGCATTTGTCCGGTTCAATGACAAAAAGATCCGGCTCCGGAGCCAGGTTTATGAACCTGATTACATCATCGTCCAGGACAGCACGCTGATCAAGGACGTCAATGTGTTCATGGGGGTCAAACCCGGCGGCATCGTGATCGTCAACACCGAAAAAAAGCCGGATTATAAAGTGCCTGAGGGTGTGAAACTCATCACAATTGACGCAACATCAATTGCCCTCAAAGCGATCGGGCTGCCTATCACTAATACATCTCTTATGGGTGCGTTTGCAGCAGCCACCGGAGAGATCCAGTTCTCTGCGCTCGAGAATGCACTCAGGCACCGGTTCCCCGCGGAGCTTGCGGCCAAGAACATAGAAGCAGCGCGCCAGGCATTCAACACCGTCAAAGGGGCTGCATAATGGCACTCGCTGTTGGCTGTCGGGCCCGGCCGGGAAAAGCCGGGGATAACAAAACAGGTTCATGGCGCGTATTCAAGCCCCTCTTCGATCGCGAGAAATGTTCGAAGTGCGGCATGTGCCAGACCCTCTGTCCGGAAGGATGCGTACACGAGGAAGCGGAAGGGTTCTTCGACCCGGACTATACCTACTGCAAAGGCTGCGGGATCTGCGCCGCGGAATGCCCGAAAGAGGCGATCACCATGAAACAGGAGGAGAAGTAAATGTTGGAGATTACCGAGGGGTCACATGCGGTGGCGGAAGCGGTCAGGCTCTGCCGCCCGCAGGTGGTCTCCGCATACCCGATTACCCCCCAGACCCATATCGTTGAGGCATTGGCGGATTTTGTTGCAAACGGTACGCTTGATGCCGAATATATCACCGTGGAAAACGAATTATCGGCACTCTCAGCCTGCGTCGGCGCCAGCGCGGCAGGCTCGCGCACCTACTCGGCCACGACTTCACAGGGTCTTGCCCTGATGTTTGAGGTCTGTTTCAATGCAGCCGGCATGCGGCTGCCCATCGTCATGTCCATCGCGAACCGG
The DNA here is from genome assembly GCF_049518935.1 of Methanoregula sp. Lineage (GTDB taxonomy): Archaea > Halobacteriota > Methanomicrobia > Methanomicrobiales > Methanospirillaceae > Methanoregula. Next base: position 84,928 of record NZ_JBEKRH010000006.1, on the reverse strand, counting down.
GCCATGGGTGCACCACTCTCGATCTGGAACGATCAGCAGGACTCCATCTCGCTCCGGGATTCAGGCTGGCTCCAGTTTTATGCGGAGGATAACCAGGAGGCAACCGACCTCCACTACATCGCATACCGTGTTTCAGAAGATCCCGCGGTTCTCCTCCCCTCGTTCGTGTGCTTCGACGGGTTCATCCTCTCGCACACGTATGAACCGGTCGACATGCTCTCGCAGGAGGATGTAGATAAGTACCTCCCGAAGTTTGCGCCGCCGGAACGGCTCGATGCAAAAGATCCGGTCAGTTTCGGGATGTACGCAACACCGGAATATTATCTCGAATTCCGGTACGAGACTGACAAGGCCCTCAAGGGCGCAAAAGACATAATCGCACAAGCCGGAAAGGAGTTCAAATCGCTCTTTGGCAGGGATTACAATGCACCAGTCGAAGGATACTCTCTCGAGGATGCAGAGACCGTCATCGTAGCGATGGGATCCCTCTGCGGTACGATCAAGGATGCAATCGATGAGATGCGCGCCGAAGGAAAGAAAGTCGGCCTGCTGAAGATCCGCCTCTTCCGCCCGTTCCCGACAGAAGAAGTAGCAAAGTTCCTCAAGGGAGCAAAACGCGTTGCCGTACTGGACAAGAACATCTCCCTTGGCGCAAAAGGAGCGACGGTTCTCGAAGTGAAGGACGCGCTCTATGGATCCACAATCCCCGTCAAGGGGTATGTCCTCGGGCTTGGGGGCCGCGACGTGAGAAAGAGGGATATCAGGGAGATCATCTCGCTGGTCGAGAAGGGGCAGGGCGATCAGTTTTACGGCCTGCGCAGGGAGGTGCTCTGATCATGGCATGCAAGACCTGCGAACTGTTCGACTCGGGCCACCGGGCCTGTGGCGGATGCGGTGCGGCACTGGCCGCGCGGCTGGTAACAAAAGCGGCAGGGACAGAGACCATTGTCGTCTCGTCAACAGGATGCATGGAAGTCTTCTCCACACCGTATCCCGAAACCGCATGGAAAGTCCCGTGGATCCACTCGCTCTTCGAGAACGCCGCTGCGGTAGCATCCGGTATCGAGGCTGCGCTGAAAAAACAGGGCCGGAAAGAGAAGATCGTCATTATGGCCGGTGATGGCGCTACGTTTGATATCGGTATGATCTGCATCAGCGGCGCCTTTGAACGCGGGCACGACTTCACCTATATCTGCTATGACAACGAGGCCTATATGAACACCGGCATCCAGCGCTCAGGCGCAACTCCCTACGATGCCAGCACCACCACGAGCCCGGCAGGTTCCCACTCATTTGGCAACAAACGCCCAAAAAAGGATATGCCGGCGATCCTTGCAGCGCACGGGGCCCCTTACGTGGCAACCGCATCGATTGCGTATCCTGCCGACCTCATGCAGAAAGTCGAGAAAGCGATCAACACACCAGGACCCTGCTATGTGCAGGTCCATGCACCGTGCTGCACCGGTTGGGGCTTCGAAGGCGAACAGACGATCGCCATTGCGAAACTTGCCATCGAGACCGGCCTCTGGGTAAACTTCGAGATGGTCGACGGGAAGGTTACCCGGGCAAAGAAGGTTGTCCGGAAACCGGTTACCGAATACCTCAAAACCCAGAAGCGTTTCCGTCACCTGTTCAAGCCAAAACAGCAGGATGAGGAAATTGCCATTATACAGGCAATAGCAGACCGAAACGCGGAGAAATACGGGATAGATATCAAACTCAAGAAAGAGTAAACGAATATACAGTCCCATTTTTTATCCCGATACATTTCCAGATTCAGAGAGGGTCGCAATTCACGTTTCCGGCATACATCATATCTGTCCTGAAAAGATTATATTTCACGAGTAACCGATTATTCCCGATTTAAATCGGCATATTTATTTAAAAAAACGAATTCCGGAGTACCTATGAAATATCCTCTCGCATTTTGTACAAGCCTTCTCCTCCTCGCGGTCCTGTTCGGCGGCTGCACAAGCCAGGCCCCCCAGTCCACCGCAACTCCCGTTGCAACAGCTGCACCCCAGCAGCCGGCCCTGACAACGGTACAGGTCTCTGCCGCCGCTGCTCCAGCCATCACCGGAACCACATGGACACTCGGATGGTTTGATAACAATAACGGAGTCTGGTCAAAAGTAGCCGAAGGCAGTACCATCACTGCCACTTTCGGGGCAGATGGGAAAGTGAGCGGGTCCAGTGGGTGCAACCAGTACAGCACGGTTTACCACCTCGGCACTGACCCGAAGATCTGGATGCAGAGACCCGATGTCCCGTCACAGGTCTGCCAGAGCCCCATCGGTGTGATGAAACAGGAATCTGCCTATGACACAGATCTTAGCTGGGCACAGGATTACTCAATAACGAACAACCAGCTGCTGATGTTCGACCAGACCGGCAAGAAAATCCTGCAGTTTGATCCCTCATAACGACAGAGACAAAAGATTATCCCTCACATGAAAAACAAGGGATCTTCTTTTTAGGGTGCTCTCATATCAGGCTCTTTTTTCTCCCGGGTTTTCTGCCGGGATCCGGGCAGAATAATCAACAATGTTAATAATCCCAAGGTCGACATTAGTAAGTTACCGGGCTCGTGGTCTAGTCGGTTATGACGTCGCCCTTACACGGCGGAGGTCGCCGGTTCGAATCCGGCCGGGCCCATCATTTTTAACAAAAACGGGTGCGAAAAGCACCTGGTTAATTCACCACGGATAAAAAATTCCTGGTACATTCATACCGAAAAAGGTTATTTTCTCACAACCTGCACGAGCGTGATCTTCAGGGTCAGGTTCTGACCTGCAAGGTCAGAATTCCCGTCCCATGTGACCGTTGTTGGGGTAATATTGATGATCCTCACATGTGCGACCGCATTATCGGACTTCCGTGTTATCTGGTAATCCTGTCCCACAACAAATGTTGTATTCGATGGCAGTGAAGACAGGTTTACCGTCTGGACAAGCGAGGGCTGGTAGGCGCCAAAAGCCTTTTCCGGGGGCAGGATCACCGATTTTGTCTCATTCTGCTGCATACCGATCACGGCATCCGGAAGGCCGTAGGGAATGGTCTCCGTCTGCCCGATGGTAAATACAAAGGGTGTTAAATTCAGGTTGGAGTCTATGACGGTACCGTTATCGAGAGTCCCGGTATAATAGATCGCAACGGTGTCCCCGGTTTTTGCAAAAAACGGGTTGAAAAAATAAAACAGAATTCCCGCAATGACAACCAGCACGACTGCTGCAACCATCGCATACTGTTTCATTTTTTTATTGCGGGCAGCAACTGCAGTCTTCCCTTTCTCCTTCTCTGATTTCTTCATGTGATACTCCAGTATCAAGAACTTATGACCATTATATACTTCTCTTTTCCGCTCATCTGACACCACGAAGGAATACAAAACCAGTACCAGTTTTTTGTCACACATGAGGAAACTGACACGGGAAGTACTACCACAATTGCACGGTATTTATACCTCCAGAACGAATGTAGTGGTGTTCACCATGTCTGATGAAGTCAGAATCGCAGACGTCCAAGGGAAAAAAGTCCAGTGGGATCCTGCGCAGATGCGCAAGATTCAGGAGCATCCCTGTTTTTCCGAAAAAGCATGCCACAATTTCGGCAGGTGCCATATACCGGTCGCTCCCAAATGCAACATCCAGTGCAATTACTGCATCCGGGACTTCGACTGCGTCAATGAGAGCAGGCCCGGGGTCACGACAAGGGTGCTGAACCCCGATGAATCCATGGAGATGGTCAAGAAAGTCGTGGAGAAGTACAACTACATTAAGGTCGTGGGAATTGCCGGGCCCGGGGATCCGCTTGCAAACGAGGAGACATTTGAGACCCTCAGGCGCCTGCATGAGCAATATCCGAACGTGATCAAGTGCATCAGCACCAACGGCCTCCTGCTTCCCGACAAGATCGACCTCCTGCAGAAATACGATGTCGGCAATATCACCGTGACGCTCAATGCGATAGACCCGGAGATCGGTGCAAAGATCTACCAGTTCGTGAATTACAAGGGGAAGCGCTACGAAGGACTCGAAGCGGCAAAACTGCTCCTCTCCCAGCAGATGAAAGGGATCGAAGAAGCAGTGAAGAGGAACATGATCGTGAAGATCAACACGGTCTATATCCCGGGCATCAATGAGGACCATATCCCTGCAATCGCAAAGAAAGTCGGGGAAATGGGCGTTTATACGTTCAACCTGATCCCGCTCATCTCCCAGTATAAGTTCGCCAATATCACCCCGCCGACACCGGAAATGAAGCGGAAGATGCAGGATGAGTGCGGGAAATATGTCAAGCAGATGCGGCACTGCCAGCGCTGCCGTGCTGATGCAATCGGCAAACTCGGCCACGATGTCCAGTCGTGCATGTACGAGAACAAGTAACTGTTTTTTGTAGTGCGGGCCAACATTCCCGTTTTTAAAAAGAAGGGTATACTTATGGCGTCAGGGACGCAAACGGCTGGTTCGAGGATCCGGTCTTTGACTCCTCACTGATCATATGGTCCATCTCGTCAAGGATAAGCTGGAGTGAAGGAGGCACGGCCGAGTCTTCGGTATTCACGGTTTTTCCATGATAGGTGATCGTGTAGTGAATGAAATCAGCTCCATCGCGCCGTGAGGTGTAGTTCTCCTCGAGCAGGGAATACTGTGCTTCAGAGAAGAGCGCGGTGATCCGATCGAGGTCCGTCTGGTTCAGGAAGAGTTCCCGGTTAATAGTCCGGCTCGAAAAAACTGCGGCACCATTATCAAAGATGACCAGGCGGTCATCCAGACCGGCGATCCCACCAAACCGGTGGTAATCAAGCATAATCAAGGGGGGGGTAGGCTTAGCTACCGGAGGAGTCCTGACCCCGAGGCACCCGGCTGTTACTGCCGCTACCAGGAGGAAAGCAATGAATACGATAATCCATTTCCTTATATACATCACACCTTGCAGGGTACCAGTGTCGCAGGCTTTTATTAAATCTGGAGCACGTCGGATTTTACCGATTTACCTGCTGCCTTGCGATCGGGGAGCACATCTTCAAGCGCGGCAATGAGACTGTCAACTTTCTCGTTGTTGAAGGCGGCCCTGAATGCGGCGATCTCGGCAGCATTCATGATCATGATGCCTTTCTTCTTCATCGGGAGGCCGTTGGAACCCAGGGGATTGATATCAATCGCAAGGGAGGCCGGCCGGTTCTTGGTGGCCGGCAGGCGGATGATTGAGACACCCTTCACCGAGGTGTGCTTGCGTTCCCAGTCCTGGCCTTCTTCTATGAATGTCCTGAGGGTTTCTGTTAATTCCATAACAAGAACTATTGATTTATATATTAAAATGCTATTCGTTCCGATGCGAAAGTAACGGGTCGGCCGTTTAAGCGATCTCCGGCAGGAACCCATGGATTGCATGTACCGGGGTATTAAAGATCAGGGAAATTTAATTGAGTACACACAAAGTCAGGGAGAATTTTCATGCCAGTCCTTTCCATCCCACGCGGCCAGCCGTTCTCGCTCGAACAGACACTCCAGTGCGGCCAGGTATTCCGGTGGGACCGCGCTGCTGACGGTACATGGACCGGCGTTGTTGGAAATTCCGTGATCCATATACGCCAGAACGGCCGAAAACTGACGTTCGAGGGCGCTTCTGAAAAATTCATCCGGGAATACTTTTCGCTCGATATGGATCTTGGGCCGGTCATCGCATCTATCGACCGCGACCCCTTCATCCATACCGCGATCAGGTCCTGCAAAGGGCTCCGCCTGATCAGGCAGCCGAAATGGGAATGCCTGGTCTCGTACATCTGCTCCACGAACTCGAATATTCCGGCCATCCGGAAGCGGATCGCGCATCTTTCAGAGCAATTCGGGGATGCGATAGAGACCGATGACGGGACCTGGTATTCGTTTCCTGATCCTTCCGCCCTCTCCTGCAAAGGCAGCAACGCACTGGACACCTGCAAGCTCGGGTACCGCTCCCCGTATGTGTTCAAGACTGCCTGCCGGATCGATGACCTGGAATCCTGGGAGGCAGCGGTTTCCGCACTGCCGTACGATGAAGCCAGGCGTGAGCTGATGCACTGTGCCGGAGTCGGCCCCAAGGCGGCGGACTGCATACTTCTCTTTGGATTCCAGAAATACGAGGCGTTTCCGGTGGATGTCTGGATCCGCCGGATCATACAGCGGCAGTACCTCCCGGAACTCAGTACAGGTTCACCGCTGACCGGCCGGGAGTACGATGTGATCCGCCGTTTCGCCAGAATGCATTTTGGGGAATACTGCGGCTATGCACAGGAATACCTGTATGGGGCACGCGAAGACTAAAAAAAGATTTATAGCTGATATTGCTGCTGGATAGGTGCCGGTATGAAAATTATGTTCCGATATCCCAGCTGCAGCTGTATTTCTGCTGCTCTTTACTGAGTTTATCGATGGAGAGCCCGAGCGAGGAGAGCTTGAGGTTTGCCACGTCTTCATCGATTTCGTTTGGCACTTCATGGACGCCGGCCTTGAGTTTCTTTCCGTTCTTTGCAATGTACTGCGTACAGAGCGCTTGGAGGGCGAAGCTTAAGTCCATCACTTCGATCGGGTGACCCATGCCCTTGGGGGTGGCAAGGTTAACGAGCCGCCCCTCGGCAAGGACGTGGACTGCCTTGCCCTTGAGCATATACGTGTCGATGCCGTCCCGCTTGACAGTCTTGTCGGCATGCTTCTGGAGCCATTCAATATCGATCTCCACGTTAAAGTGGCCGGCGTTGGAGAGGATCGCACCCTCTTTGAGTTTTTTAAAGTGCTTTTCGGCAATAATGCTCGTGTTGCCTGTTGTCGTTATAAAGATGTCCCCGATTGCGGCTGCCTGCTCCATAGTCATGACCATGAACCCGTCCATGTGCGCTTCGAGCGCCCTGCGCGGATCGATCTCGGTGACGACCACCTTGGCACCAAGGCCATGCGCCTTTCGTGCAAGACCCCTGCCGCAGTAGCCGTAGCCGGCAACTACTACGTACTTCCCGGCGATCAGGGTGTTTGTCGTAATCATGATCGAAGAGAGTACGCTCTCCCCGGTTCCATGAACATTGTCAAAGAAATGCTTCATGGGGGTGTCGTTGACTGCAACCACCGGAAATTCAAGCTTTCCCTCGGCCTCCATTGCCCGGAGCCGGTGGATACCGGTGGTGGTCTCCTCGCAGCCGCCGATAACTTTCTTCAGAAGATCGCGCCTCTTAGTGTGGATATAATGAATGAGGTCCATCCCGTCATCGATAGTGATGACGGGTTTTGCATCGAGGACCTTGTTGATGGCGTCGTAATATTCCTCGACCGTACAGGCCCGCTTTGCATAGCAGTGGACATTTTTCACATGGTTCAGCGCCTCTGCCACATCGTCCTGCGTGGAGAGCGGGTTGCACCCGGTGATGTGCACCACCGCCCCTCCTGCGGCAAGGGTGGAAACGAGGTTTGCAGTCTTTGCCTCGACATGGAGCGCCATGCCGATCGTTATCCCGTCAAAGGGCTTCTCCTTTGCAAACTGTTTTTTTATGGCGGCAAGGACCGGCATATACTGCGCGGCCCACTCGATCTTCAGTTTTCCGGTACTCATGAAACATCCTCGTGGGCGGTACCTGCAGGAGGTCCCGTCCCGGTAGTATCTACCCTATCAGTACGCACCGCAAGTTACATAAAAACTTGCAGGAACCAGCGAAATTTTTGGGTATAACTAGAGAGATTTTTCTTCCCTAAAAATCATCAGCACATCTTTTAACGCTCTTGGGGGCTTTGGCAATTCCTGCCTCCGCCCCCGCCGCTGGGGTATCTCCAAATAGAGATAACTCCAGAACAGGTAATTCCCTCAAGCATCGCAAAGCGCAGGAGCGGTCCGGGGAGACAGGCACGGTCCCCTCCATCGCTATTTATTCTCCATATTTATTCTCCAGTTTATTGAAGATCTATATTTTCTTTTGAGCCAAATTTTTCTCGATTTTCCCCGACGAACAGGATCTGTAGAAATATAGATGTGTCTTGCCTGCACAGGTTGTATGAATGGTACTGACGAGACGGATCATCCCCTGCCTGGATCTCAAGGACGGCAGGGTGGTGAAGGGGACCAACTTCCTCGGGCTCCGGGATGCCGGCGACCCGGTGGAACTTGCCGGGCGGTACAACGAGCAGGGTGCCGATGAAGTGGTGTTCCTCGATATCACGGCATCCAAGGAGAAACGGGGCATCATCGTCGAGCTGATCCAACGGGCGGCCGACCAGCTCTTCCTGCCGCTGACTGTGGGTGGGGGACTCAAATCTCTCGAGGACATCCAGCAGATCCTCCGGGCCGGCGCCGACAAGGTGAGCCTCAACACGAGCGCTGTCCACGATCCCACCCTGATCACGAAAGGGGCGGAGGCTTTCGGTACACAGTGTATCGTGGTCGCGATGGACGTGCGGCGTAATTTCAACCCGAACGGGAAGGCCATCCCTGTCCTCCTCGAAGACGGGCGGACATGCTGGTACGAGGTGGTCATCTACGGAGGGAGCAAGCCGACCGGCATCGATGCAGTTGCCTGGGCGAAGGATGCGGAGGAACGTGGTGCGGGCGAGATCCTCCTCACCAGCATGGAGACCGACGGGACCAAGAACGGGTTCGACATCGCCATTACCTCTGCGATCTCTGACGCTGCCGGGATTCCCGTGATCGCAAGCGGTGGTGTAGGCACTCTCTCACATTTCTACGAGGGATTCACAAAAGGAAAAGCGGATGCATGCCTCGCTGCAAGCGTCTTCCACTATGGGGAGTTCACCGTCAGGGATGTAAAAGAGTATCTCAGAGCACGGGATATCCCGGTACGGCTCTGAGATCGAACTCGAACGCTGCCACGGAGTGCTCCAGTTCAAACGCGGTCAGCACGGCGGGATGGATCTCGCCAAAGACCCCAATCGTTTTTCCGGCCACGATGATATCGCCCCGCCGGCCTTCGATGAACGCCGGGTCAGCCGATTCTTTCACTATATAATCAATAGACATCTCGTGCAGCACCGCATCGGCCGATGCGTAAGCCTCCGAGAAGTCGGCATCCGGGTGGGTGCTGACTCCCGATGCCTGCTGGTAGGTGTGGCAGGAATCCACTACGTCCCCGACCGTAAAGAGACGCTGCGGCAGCTCGCGGTGCCGGTTCAGGGCCAGAAATTCGAGGAGCAGGGGGAGGAGCTCGGTCCTGACCACCGTGTTCTCGATGCTGATCGGGTGCATGACATGGAGAACGCCAGGGTGTTCCGGCCGCTGCATCTTCGTATAGAGCACATCTTCGCTCGTCAGCGTGAACGGCATCACCTCAAGGTACCCGAGGCCGCAGAAGGCCTCTCGGGCAAGGGCCGCGTTGACCTGCACCGGGTGGGGTTTTCCCACCGTGAAAGTTTTCGGCGGCAGGTCCTGGATCTTGTCGTAGCCATAGGCAATCGCCACGTCTTCGAATAGATCCCAGTCGTGCATGATATCGGCCCGATAGCAGGGTACCTGGATCTTCACCTTGTCTGAACCCGACGGTTCTGCACCAAAACGCATCTTCCGGAGGAGCTCGGCCATCGTCGCCGCGGTCAGGTCGAAACCAAGCAGTTTTGAGCATTCCGCCACACTCACGGTCCGTTCCGCTGGGGCAAGCGTCGGGGTCTGCACGCCGGCGATCTCAACGCTCTCGATCGTCGCGCCCGCTTCGGCCATTGCCGTGCAGATAATGTTGACGGCCACGCCGACCGCCCGCTTGTCGGTGCCGGTCGTATCGAGGAGGATGTTTTTGGTATCTATCGTCACCCGGGTCCGCTCGCCGTTAATGATCGGCGGGAAGGAGAGAACGTGGTCGTCATCGTCCACGATCAGCGGGTAGAGCGGGAAATCCTTCACAATCTTCGCGTAGTCCCGTCCCTTTGGGTGCTTCTCGAGGATCTCCGTCATCGTCATCTTCTCCGTGAAATCGAGCGGGATGAAGCCCCGGCTCGGACGGGAGGCAATGTAGTGGAACGGGGGTTTGACCGTATCCATATCGTGGATACCGATCGCAACCTTGCTCCTGCCCCTGCCGACCGCCCAGTGGAGCGACTCCTGCAGGGACATGATGCTCTGGATCGACTCGTCATCGAACGAGACCCCGCGGATGACTGCTGCGCCGAGCACGGGGCGGATGGTTGCAAGCTGGGGATCGATGGTGAACTTTATACCGGACGGTTTTACCGGGTACGTCGGCAGGCCTGTCTCGATCCCGAGATAGCCCCGCATTGCCCGGGCTACCCCTTCCGGACTGAAGAGGTCGGGTCGGTCCGGGAAGAATTCCACATCGGCGTGATCCTCTTCGATCCGCTCTACATCCGAACCGATGAGGGCGACCTTGTCGAGGATCGTTTTTTTGTCGGTGCGGGTGAGGCGTTCGAGGTACTTGTAAGGGAGAGTGATGACTGCCATGTCAGATACCTCCCTTGTTCTGGCGCAGTGAAGGGGTTTCGCGGAGGAACGCCACGTCGCTCTTATGCAGGTAGCGGAGGTCCTTGAGACCGAGGCGGAGCATCGCGATCCGGCTCACGCCGAGCCCCCATGCCAGGACCGGGTAATTTATCCCGAGCGGGGCAGTGACTTCCTCGCGGAAGACGCCGGCGCCGCCCATCTCGATCCAGCCGATGCCCTCGACGTACACTTCGGCATCAAGGCTGGGCTCGGTATAGGGATAGTAGGAAGGCTTGAACCGCACGCCCTCGAATCCCATCCGGTGGTAGAACTCGCGGAGGATCCCGAGCAGGTTCCCGAACGTGACACCTTCATCCATTACGATCCCTTCGAGCTGCTCGAACTCGGCAAGGTGCGTTGTGTCGATGGTCTCCCGCCGATAGACCCTGCCAATGCAGAAGGCCTTGACGGGCGGGTTCGGGTTCCGGGCCAGGTGCTGGATGGATACGCTCGTCGTGTGGGTGCGGAGCACGCACTGCTCGGCCTTCTCCTCCTTCCAAGCGCCGCCCCAGCCGGTCGAAGACGTATCGCCGCCGGAGATATGCATCGCCTTCACCTTCTCGTACCCCGGCGGAAGCGGAAGGGTCTCCCGGAGGTAGAAGGTGTCCTGCATCTCGCGGGCCGGGTGGTCCTGCGGCTGGAAAAGGGCATCGAAGTTCCAGAACGACTGCTGGACTATGCCGCCATAGAGTTCCTCGAATCCCATTTCGAGAAGGATCTCCCGCATCTCGGCAATGATCCGCTGGTAGGGGTGGATCTTGCCGGGGTACGCCTTCTTCGGGAGTTTCGAGACATCGTATTTCCGGAGGTTTGCCGTCTTCCATGACCCGGAGAGGATCTGCTCGCGGGTGAGAGTGCCTGTCTCTTCACGGAGGTCGAGGCCTTTCTTTGCGAGCGCAAACCCTTCGGGCGTGATGGCGATGACGTACCGGACGGTCTCGGACTCCTGCAGGATTCCGCGTTTGATCAGATCCTTTGTCTTCGAGTTATTTGCTGACGGGTTTCTGAGGGCAAATTCATCCGCTTTGATGGATGATCCAGATGTCTCGTTATCCTCTCCGAGTTTGAGATCCGGTTTTTCTATCCGTAAAGTGCCTTCTTTAGTAATGGATAGAACTTTTTCTACCAAGGCTCCATTTACTTTCACGAGCCCTTTCTTTCGCAGCTGGCCAAAACCAATCTTAAACGCATCATGCTTCTGGAGGTCGGCCAGCTGCGTTCCCGGGTGGATAAAACGCAGAAGCTGCGTTTCGGGAAGCCCGTCCTTCAGGTACGTCTTCCCCTCGTCTGTGTACACAAACTCCTTCGATACGATCCGTTCAACCGTGGCAAGCCCCTTGTCCCCGGCCAGGTGTGCCCATTGCACCACCGCTTCCTGCGTTGTGTCCAGCAGGTCTGCAAGATGCGGGGCATCGGCCTTCTCTTCTTTCCCGAGCACTGCAAGCAACCGTTTCTCGTTCTGGGTCAGTTCTGCCATCGTCACACCGTGATTTTGTCTGCTGCTGCATCCATCTTCTCGCGGAAGTCTTTCAGGAATGCGACTACCCGCTCCGCCGTATCCTTCTTGCACTGGCCGCAGGTGATCTCCCCGGCCGTGCACTTCCGCCGGATCTCCGCAAGCTCTGTATCGTCAGTAACCATGTGGAAGAGGTTGAGGAGATAGAGAGAGCACTTGTCCGGCTCACCGCCAAGCCGTTTCTGCTCTTCAAGGGTCATCCTGCCACCGGTGATCCCGCTCATTACCTTCTTGCGCACCACTGCTTCGGGCTCGTAGAACGAGATGATGCTCTCCGGGATGCTGCTCGACATCTTGCCACCGGTCAGCCCGGGCATGAAGATATGGTACGTGGACGAGGGGGTGAAGAATGCATAGCCCCCTTGTGCCCGCTCGATCTCACGCACCTTCGTCTTTATATCGGCGCATCCGCCATCCCTGATATCAACATGGCCCTCGTATTTCTTCGCGTGCGGGAACGCTTTCTTGACCGCATCAAGTGCGGCATCAGGTGCATTCTTGGACCTGACGCTGATGTACCCGTCGCGCTCTTCAACCGTGAACATCCGCATCTTGTGGGCAACCCCGCGGGTGAGCCGGATGTGCGGATCCTGGTCAACCCCGACCGGAACAACCGTCGGCGCCGGTTCCCGGTCGATCTGCGGGTAGAGGATATCCGCGACCTGCATGATCACACTGTCCGCATGGGCCAGGTCGGTGTCGGGACCGAACCCGTAGATCGCCGAGAGCTCCGAAAAGTTCACCTTGGTCGCTGCTTCGAAAGCGAGATCCTTGAGCCGGTCGTTCCTGCTCTGGAAGTAGGTCTGCCCTTCAAACCCGAGTGCATACAAGCAGGACAGGTATTCCTTCCCGTACTCATTGCACTTCTCCCACGAGAGGCCGCGGACCGCGTGGGCTTCCCGGTCGGCGATCGTGATATAGCCGTTGCCGCCCTGCTGCACATGCCAGACCACTTCCTTCATGACCATAAGGTGGCCGAGATGCGGGTGGCCGCTTGGCATGAACCCGGTGAGGATGTGGAACGGTGATTTGTTCTTTATTGCGTGGGCGATCTGGCCGTAATCGCGGTGGCCGACCACGATACCCCGCCGCATGAAGTACGGGACTTCCGGAAGTTCCGGGATGACCGGGGCTATCGGGTCGATCCCGAATTCGGCAAAGGTTTTCCCGATATCAAGGGACGGCGTGCTTGACCAGGGGTTGATCTGCGGTTCCTGCATGATTTAGCTCACAGCTTGATCCGTGCGAATTCCACGAACTGGATTCCGGATGTATGTACGGCGCCAAACAACATCTTCTTTTTGACACTGTGTGCCATCCGCACGGAGCGGGAGATGAGGCTCATGGGCAGTGTCGCTTCCTTCTCAACGGCATGGACAAGAAGATCCGAGTGAACCGAGATGCCACAGTAGACCCGGAAATGATGCCCGAACTTGTAGCCGGTCCTCGGGGTGAACTTATGATCCCGGAGCTCGGTGTAGACCGCGTGCTTGCCGTTAAGCTCCCGGTCAGTCTCGCTCGCCAGCGCAAGGAAAGCCTCAGGGCTTACCGCTTCGTTCCCTTTCATCAGCACAATATGCTTCCGGCTCATGAGATAGAGGAGTTCGACCGGGGAAAGCAGCAGTCGTTCAGGATCGAGCCGTTTCCCGTATCCGCCGTGTTCGAGATCCGAATTGGCCGGTACCCGTACCATTGCGGACTTACCGGTCAGCATCGCATCGTGGCTGGAGATTAACGGGACCTCATTGCAGGCATCCGCCAGCTTCTGGAGCTTGATCTCGTAGTAGGTGAGCTCCTCTTCGTCATCCACTACTGCAAGGACATATTGTTTGCGCATGTTCCGGGAGGCAACAACCTCCTCGATCAGTTTCCCGAAATGGATCGGGTCCCGCTCTGAAAGCACACGCACGAGGTACAGCGACTCGCCGGTCCCGGGTTTCTCACCCCTGCGGAAGACCCGGAAATCATGCGGTCCGGTCTGGACCACGTAACCCCGTTCCCGCAGGTCGCGGTACACGAGAAAACTCCGCATGAAATTACGCTGGTCGGCAAACTCGGCAAAGAGCGTATCGAAATTGTACCCGTCCACCTCGATCTTCTGGCGGTGGAGGAGATAGAGTGCTTCCTGCGGGGAAAGCCGGAGACCGTCCGCTTCCGGCCGGCCGTACCCGCTCTGCTCGTAGAGCTGGCGCCCGTCCTTTCCCACGCGGATTATCGTGCCGTCAAATGCTGCCTTCACTGCCTGATCTATTGTGCCCGGAGGGTTATAAGAGCGCGGGAGAATGAGGCGCGGGTTTTTGCGCGACTGGCTTCCCCTCAGCGAAATCCTTATGTATCACAATAATTCCGGACAATGGCATTAAGAGGGGTCGAATCGAATCTGTATAGTCAGATTGTATCTCATAAGTATGCTTAATTGCACGTCCCCGAGAATGACTTCATTCCGGGATATTTGGGTAATACACTAGGTACATCGATCACCCAACACCGGAATCATTTTGGAAGGCCAATACAAGCGGCGGAAAAATGATGGTGCATCGTTTCAGCGACCACGGATGCCGACAAAAGGACCAACTCAACCTCGCGGGTTTTCTCCCGCGGTCTGAGGTCAACGGTCCCGGCAGCCGGGCGGTCGTCTGGGTGCAGGGTTGCCCGATCCGGTGCAGGGGTTGCTTCAACGAAGCATACTGGCCCTTTTCTCCCGCGAACATTATTGCTGTCGACGAGCTCGCGTCCCGTATAACAGCATTACCGGATATTGACGGGGTCACCTTCTCCGGTGGCGAACCATTCGCACAGGCAGGTCCCCTTGCCCAGCTTGGCGATCGGATCAAAGAAGCAGGTCTCACGCTTGTGACCTACACGGGGTTCACCCACGATCAGCTCCTGAGAGGTCGCCGCCCATCCTGGGTCCACCTCCTGGCCATAACCGACCTCCTCATTGCAGGACCCTACATCGACAGCCTGGCGTGCACAGGGATGTACCGGGGGTCATCGAACCAGCAGGTCATCCCCATAAGCGGAAGGATTGCTCCGGTGTCCGGGGGTCAGGAGGGGCATGGCGGCAGGGTGGAATTTACGATCGGGACGGATGGCAGCATCACGACCAGCGGTTTTCCGGAAAAGCCGCTCGTGGAGCAGCTCGCATGCCGGTGCAGGGAAGCGTGAGACAATACATGTCGCATTTCAGCCGTATCAGGACAAAATTCCGCCACCGCCAGGCCCTGGTAGAGTGCCTGCAGGGCCTCGGGTATAGCGTGGAGACGGATACCACGGTCAAAGGATATCACGGGCAGCACGATGTGGAGATCGCTGCCCGCAAGTCAGGGGGATACGGTATCGGTTTTGTGAAAAATCCCGATGGCAGCTACGATATGGTGGCAGACCTTTGGGGCGCCGGCAGCAGGACCCGGGATACAATGGCAGAGGAACTGGATGTACAGTCAGGAATAATCCAGAAGGCCTATGCAAAAAAGATGGTGCTCGAACAGGCCAGGGCCGACGGGTTTGACGTGGTCTCACAGGTCGAGGAGAAAGACGGGACGCTGCGGATCGTTGTCAGGAGGTGGCAATAGATGGCTCAGCAGGAACCGGATTTTGCCCGGAGGCTCAACATCTCGCTCCGGGCCCGGGTGACCCTGATCGTTGTGATCACCCCGGAGGAGGAGCGGGTCGTCTCCCGGATCCGGGAAGTCTGCGAGACATGGGATCCCCCCCGCCAGTGCATTGCATGGGACAGTGTGGACGGCTTTGCCGTGATCGCCGGCAGCAGGAGTTTCCTTGCCCAGTCCCGCGATCCGCTTGCGGCACTCGAGGACGTGGGGAAGACCGACGAAAACGCCGTGATCATTCTCAAGGACTTCCACGAGTACTGGAATACACCGCAGGTCAAGCGCAGGATACGAAACTTCTCGCAGCAGTTCCGGTACAACCGGCGCACGATCGTAATCGTGACACCCTCCCACCGGGTTCCGGACGAGATCCGGGACGAGGCGGTGACCATCCATTTCCCGCCGCCCGGCGCGGCCGAACTCTCGGCAGATCTCGATCTGCTGCTCTCAACGAGCGGCATCACGAGCACCCTCTCGCAGGGAGGACGGGAGAAACTGATCCAGGCAGCCCTCGGCATGACCCTCAACCAGGCACGCCGGGCCTTCTCCAAGGTGATCGTCACGGGCGGTACTATCGGCGACAACGATATCGATGCAATCATCGCAGACAAGAAAGATATCCTCAGTTCCTCCGACGCCCTCGAGTTCTACAGCTACACCGAGGCCCCGGAGAATGTCGGGGGCCTCCTTGTCCTCAAGGACTGGCTGCGCCTGCGCGAGCGGGCATTCACGCAGGACGCACGGGAGTACGGCCTTCCTGCCCCGAAAGGGATTGCCCTGATCGGGATCCCGGGAACGGGAAAGAGCCTGACGGCAAAGATGATCGCCGATCTCTGGCACCTGCCCCTGCTCAGGCTGGACGTGGGCGCCCTCTTTGGCAGCCTCGTCGGGGAATCCGAGGAGAGGACGCGGAGGGCGCTTGCCCTTGCTGAGGCGATCTCCCCCTGTATCCTCTGGGTGGACGAGATCGAGAAGGCATTTGCCTTTGGCAGCGGGGACGCGGGAACGAGCCAGCGGGTCTTTGCCCACCTCCTCACCTGGATGCAGGACAAGACCGCCCCCTGCTTTGTCGTGGCCACGGCCAATAACATTGCGGCACTCCCGCCGGAACTGCTCCGGAAAGGACGGTTCGATGAGATCTTCTTCCTCGATCTCCCGACATGCGAGGAACGCAGGGAGATCTTCTCCGTGCACCTCAGGAAACGCCGGTGCATAACCGCAGAGTTTGATCTCGGCCTGCTTGCAACGGAGAGCGAAGGATACGTGGGAGCAGAGATCGAGCAGACCATCATCGATGCGATGTACCGTGCCTTCAACGAGAACATGCGCAAAGTAACAACAGATGACATCCTTCTCTGCATGAGGACGCAGGTCCCCCTCTCGATCTCCCAGCGGGAAACGGTCACCGCGCTCCGGGCATGGCTTGCCGAGGGGAGGGCCCAGTCCGCGTCCCGCCCACCGGTTTCTGTCCCGCCTGAAGGAAGAGCGATTGCACTGGAAGCTTTTGCTCCCCGGCTCCCGTGAGAGAGATGCAGCTCCCTGTCCCCGTCCCGTTCATAGGCCCGCTGCTGGCCCGGCGCAGTGCGAAAAAGATTGCAGGTGCAGCCCGGGACGGGGGGCCCGCTGCCGTCCGGGAACTCTGCCGTATACTGGTGGATTCTAATGACGGAGTGATACAGGAAACCGCCAAGTCTGCCCTGAGTGCACTCACCTCACAGGAAACGGTTGACATTTTCTGCAGATGGGTAATTGATACAGGAGACCTGCATCCCCGGCTCGTGGAGATTGCCGTACACCAGGAATATGCGCCGTCATCTCTCCCGGCACGGGCACTGTTTTATGCGGCAACCGGGCAGAAAGACTGCCTCGCGGCCATCGACAGCGGGTCCCGTCACCCGCTTCTCTCTGAGGGGTACCGTCAGGCAGACCTGCCCACCCGTAAACGTATCCTGATGGCAGCAGACGCAAACGGGATGGTTGCGATCTTTGCCCATGCCCTCCTGGGAGATCCTGCGGCCGGAGATCCTGCCGCATGGTCGGGAACTGAATGGGAGACGGTAATCACCGGACTCATAGAAGAACGTGACCGGGATGTCCTCTGGCCGCTGCTCTTCTCTGCTCCCCCATCCCTTGCAGTACGATCCCTCCATGCCCTGCATGCCGGAGAATGGCAGCCCCGGGCGGTGGATCGGCATCTCTTCAACGATCTGGTAACAGCCCTTCCCGAGGCATGGGACTACCCCCTCCCGCAAAACCCGGCCAGCCTCACTCTTGCGTGCCCGGACAGCCAGTGCCTGAAGCTGGTTTTCTCTCAGGATGGCTCGCTGCTCGCGGGTTCTCATTCTGACGGGACGATCTCGGTCTGGCAGCTTGCGTCGGGCAGGCTTGTTTCCCGCTGGTCCGAAGGAGGGGGTCTTGTGGGAAACCTGATCCTCTTGCCGGATACGGGCAGTCTCGTTTCCCTCAGTGACGAGGGAATACTCCGGTGCCGGCATATCCCGGACAGCACCGTGCGCTGGTCATACGATGATCCTCTCCATCGCATAACAAAAATACTTCTTTCCCCGGGTGGGGAAGACCTGCTGGCTGGGGATAGGGGAGGAATCGTATCCCTTGTGAACTATCGCACGGGACAGGTAGTAGAAGAGTTTGCGGGGTACCCATCGCCAGTCACCGCCCTTGCAGCTGCAGAGGACGGGAGGTCCATTGCCTCCGGCCACGGGGACGGAACTATCAGGTACTGGGACCGGAGAACCCATGCAAACCAGAGATTTTTTTCCGGTAGCAGAGACCGTGTCCTTACCCTTGCCTTCAGCAATGACGGATCCCTCCTGTTTGTACTGTCCGGACATGTACAACCTGCTGTCTGGAATGTGGTTACCGGTGAACGGGTGCTGACCTGCACCGGGTTTTCCGGTGCCCCTTCGGATTATGCAATCAACACGGCAGGGTGCCTGACCCTGGTCTGGGATGCCGGCAACATTCTCCAGCTCTGGCGATGGACCGAACCAACTCCCTGTGCCAGCATCCCGTTCTATAACCGGCGTCCCGGTAGTTGTGCAATTACCCCGGACGGCACCCGCTTCATAGCAGGATGCGATGACGGGACGATCAGGATCTTTGCATCGCAGGATGCACGGCTGATCCGGGAGTTCCGGGGCCATACCCGGCCGGTATCGGCGTGTGCCATCTCCCCGGACAGCTCCCTCCTTGCAACGTCTTCCTGGGACGGGACGGTCACGCTCCGGGACCTCCCCTCCGGTGAGATCCGCCGGACCCTCCAGCGACAGGCCGGCGCGGTGACTGCCTTTGGCATGACACCGGATGGGACCGTACTTATCGCGGCGACTGCGGACGGGATCGCACGGCTGTATTCCCGGGACGGGGGAACCCTGCTCCGCTCGATCGATCTGTACACACCGTCAGCAAAGGCCATCGCGGTCAGTCAAGACGGGAAGTACCTGGCCTGTGCAGGGAACGACGCCACGATCAGGCTCTGGAACCTTTTAACCGGAAGCCTGGTGGCGGGCCGGGAGCGGCTTGGTACAACCCTGCGTTCGCTTGCATTCACACCGGATGGTTCCCTGCTGGTATCCGGAGGGTGGGACGGTCTGGTGAGGTACTGGCGGGTGCCGGACCTGCACCCGGCCGGCACGGGAAAGGGACATTCCAGCATCGTGACCTGCTGTACCATAACGCCCGACGGATCACAGGTAGTTACCGGCAGCAACGACGCGTCCATCCGCATCTGGAACCCGTCGGCAGGGAGATCCTCTGCAGTGATCCAGGAGGCAAAAACCGAAGTGAGTGCCTGCACAATCCTGCCGGACGGATCGCTTTTTGCTGCCGGGAGTGCCGAAGGGATGATCCAGCTGTACCGGCTGCCGGACGGAAAACCGGAGGGCACCATCCCGGTAGTTCCCGGCAAGATCACTGCCCTTGTATGTTCGCCGGATGGTGAGCTGTGCATTGCCGGCTATGAGAATGGGTCCCTTGCATTCAGCTCCCTGCCGGAGCGCAGGCTCATCCGTATCCTCCCGGTCCACACTGCGGCCATAAGCGGTATTGCCGTCATACCGGGAGGAGATTACATAGCAACGAGCGGGATGGACGGGATGGTCCGGGTCACCCGTCTCCCCTGGACAAAGAGCCTCTCGCATGCAACCCTCGATGAACTGCCATGGGTGTATGAGGAAACCACAGGGGACGGTGCAGCAATGAGATCGCAGTGGACATTCCTCTACCGGATGCTCGCGGGCAGGTTCCGCGGGGAGATCGGGATCTGCTCCCCGGCCCACGAGGCAGGACCATTCGATATCCAGATCGCGGGGTGATGGCAATGGACACAACCGGCACGCACAAGGATCTGCCCTCCCGCCTTGGCGTGGATTTTGGCAACGATACCCTCGTCATTTCATCGGGCTGCGATGACGGCCGGTGCAGCCCGTTGGTGTTTCCCGGCTGGTCGGAGAATATCCCCTTCGGGGAACCGGACTGCCGGTCGCCAGGTATTCCGGTCTGCATCCGGTTCACGGAAACCGGGGAGCGGATCCTCGGGGTGTCAGCCGACTGCGGCGATCCTGCATCTTCCCTGTGCACGGGCCGGTGGATGCGGAAATATGTGCTGGAGAACAGTCCGGTACGGATGCCGGACGGGGGGAGCAGGGGGATGCGGTACCAGGATGCAGGTGAAGTGTTTCTCCGGGAGGTCCTGGCCCGGGCCGTCCGGGAGACCGGCAGGAGCGCCGGCATCGTCTTCACAATCCCTGACGGTGCACCGGAGCAGTATATCCAGTGGCTCGGGCGCATTGCCGGGGCCGCAGGTGCTCCTTCCTGGCAGGCAATCGATGAATCCCGGGCGGTTGTTACCGGATACGGAATGGTTCCGTCACCCGGGGATGGCTTCCTCATCCTCCGCTGCGATGAACTGGAGCTCGATGCATCGGTAGTCGTTGCGGCGGATCCATCTGACGGGGGAGCGTCCCCGGCAATGGTTGTGCGGGGAAGGGCCACAGAGCCGACAGGGTGCGGGGCGATCGACAGCTGGATCGCCCGCGACCTGATGGTGCGGGACCGCAGGGGATGGAGCAGTGCAGGCAGCCGGGGGGTGCCGATTCCACCCGCACTCCTCCTGGCCGCACGGGATATCCGGTCGCAGCTGACCCACCCGGTCACGGTTCCCGCGGATCGTCCCGATGCAGGATACTCAAACGCCCCCGTGCCGGAATTCTCACGGGAAGACCTTGCCCTTATCCTTGACGCGAACGGATTCTTTACGTCCCTTGATCGGACAATCGATCGCGCCTTTGCCCGGGCACGATCCCGCGGCTTTGATGACCAGGCGCTCAGGGCAGTCCTCCTCACCGGCAACGGGTGCGCACTCCCTGCTGTGCAGGCTGCTGCCAGGAAACGGTTTGCTGCACTGCCGGTCCATTGCGACCATCCCCTCGATGCAGCAGCACGCGGGGCCGCTCTCTCTGCACCATCAGCACAGGATCCGGGCCGGATCCGGCGCGATTATGCGCTCCGGTACTGGGACCCTGCAGCCCGGGAACACCGGTACCGCTTCCTTGTGCACGGCGGGGCCCGGTTCCCGAGCGCCGGGCAGGTGGCCCGGGTCACCATCTGCGCAGCCTATGACGGGCAGGCCCAGCTGGGTATTCCCCTGTACGAGATGCCTGCACCGCAGGGAGACGGCATATCAGCGCTCGAGCTGGTTGCCGATAAAGCAGGAGGCATCCGGCTTGCAGGACCGTCACCGGATTCCGGTGCCCGGGGCAGGCCGGTGCCGGTGAACGGGGGAATCCCGGTCTACCTGGCGGCATCGCCGCCGGCAGTGAAAGGGGAGCCCCGTTTCGAACTGACGTTTACCATCGATGCAGAAAGATGCCTCTGCGTCACGGTACGCGATCTTGCCACGGGCAGGCTGCTGAAAAAGGATGAGGCGTTACATACGCTGATGTGAATGACAAAGGAGTGAGGAGTGAACTGACCATGGAGATGCAGGAACTGGAAATCACGATAGACAACGAAGGACGGATACAGGTAAAAGTGACCGGGGCGCACGGTGCCGGCTGCCTGGAAATGACGAAGAACCTGGAGAATGCTGCGGGAGAGGTGGAGAACCGGGAGTTCCTGCCCGCGTATTACGAGCAGCCGGTCTCCACGCAGGAGCACGAGTACATCCGGAGAACCTGAACCTCAGGAAGATAGTTCCCGTACCTTTGCAATGTTGCCCCGATCGTCCCGCCTGTCGTCCACAGGAGTTTCGCAGACAAGCGGGAGGGTGGCAAAGACCCTGTTATGCAGGATATGCCGGAACCCGTCCTCCCCGATAAACCCGAGGCCGATGTGTTCGTGCCGGTCAAGGCCGCTGCCCCGGTCGCCCTTGGTGTCGTTCAGGTGGATAACCCGGAGATTCTCCAGGCCAACCTGCTCGTCAAGCTGCGCAAGCGTTTCGGAAATCCCTTCCTCAGTCCGGAGCTCGTAGCCCGCCGCGAACGCATGGCAGGTGTCAAAGCAGATCCCGATCCGCTTCTTCTCTTCGATCCCGTCCATGATCCCCCGGATGTGCTCGAAACTGCTGCCCACGCTGTTCTTCTCCCCCGCGGTATTTTCAAGGATCAGCTGCACGGCATTGTCCGATTCGCCGAGCGCCGTGTTGATCGCCGTGATTACCCGGACGCGTCCTCCTGCGATACCGTCGCCGAGGTGGTGGCCGAGATGGGTCACCAGGTAGGGGATCCCGAGCGTGCCGCACCGGCCGAGTTCGGCAGTCAGGGCAGAGACCGATTTCTCCCAGATATCGGGTTTGGGCGAGGCAAGGTTCGGGAGGTAGGGCATGTGGTCGACCGGAATGAGGCTGGTGGTGCGGATCTTTGTGCGGAATGTTTGGGCAACCTCGCCGGGAACGGGCTGGTATGCCCATCCCCGGGGGTTGCGCGAGAACATCTGGAACACATCGCACCCGGCATCCTTGGCCCGGTCCACAGCGAGATCGAGGGAGCCGGCGATCGAGACGTGGACCCCGACTTTCACCATGCCGCTCTGCGCTCCTTTCGGATCATCTGATCAGGAATCGGGTGCAGGGGTATTTGGGGATTGTGATTGGGGAAAAGCCCATTGATGCTGAGAACAACACCGGGTTCTTTTTTGGGGGATAACACCAATCCGGTATACATGAAGGTGACGTTCCTTGGCACCAACGGCTGGTACGACAGCGTGACCGGCAATACCGTCTCGGTGCTCGTGCAGTCGGAGGAGTTTGATATCATTCTCGATGCCGGCAACGGTATCGCAAAGGCAGACCGGTACATCACGCAGGACAAGCCGGTATTCCTTTTCCTCAGCCACATGCATATCGACCATATCGCCGGCCTCCACACTCTCTGCAAGTTCCGGTTCCGTAAGGGACTGAAGGTCTTCACGCAGGCAGGAACGCTGGGGCAGCTTGAGACGTTCGTCAACGAGCCATACACCGTGCCGTTCAAAGAGCTCCCGTTCAAAAATGAAGTTCGCGAACTCACTGAAGGAACGCACCACCTTCCCTTCACGGTCACCTGCCTCCCGCTCGTCCATCCGGCACCCTGTCTCGGGTACCGTCTGGAACTCGAAGGGAAGGTGATCGCGTACTGCACGGACACCGGTGTCTGCGACAATGCCGTGAGCCTCGGCCGCAATGCCGACCTGCTGATCACGGAATGCGGGCTGAAACCCGGCGAGGAGAGCCCGGGGTGGCCGCACCTGAACCCGGAGATGGCGATCGCGATCACGAAAGAGGCGGGTGCACGGCGGCTTGCCCTCACGCACTTTGGGGCAGAGGTGTACCGGACGCTTGAAGAGCGGAGGGCGGTTGAGGAGCGGTTTGCACCGGAGTGCCCGGGGCTTGTCGTGGGTGCCGATGATATGACCATCGACGTGTAAATAATTCTGTTTTCAGGTAGTCCCGGTGGTTAAAAGCACGATTTACAGGAGTTCCGGCCCGGCGTCGCGCGCTTCGTATTCCGGACCGGAAAAATTGCCGAGTATGCCGGTTCCGTGAACGTTTAACCGGTCTTTTCCCGGTATGACTTCGACCTTTTTCTCAGTCACCAGCAAGCATATATTCTCGTTTTTTATTACAGCTAGTATATACATGCCTGTCAATTCCTGTTCACGAATGGCAAGGAGGATCCGGCAGATCGGGTACGCCGGCATCACTGCTGCCCGTCACACCGGGCTCTTCTGTATTTCCATGCTCTTTCGTGTACGCGATGATGGGGACTGTGCTCCGGCATATCATCCGGAGTATGGCGGGAGACGGAGTTTTTCACCCTCTCTCCAGCGTATTGCAAAGTCCATATGGGATGGTGGAACTACAGATCGCCGGCTCCGGGGAAAACCGTTCGGGTGCCCGTGCCGGTATTGTACCCGACATAAACGGAATACAACACTGAATACCGGGCCGGTGTCCTGAATCCGGCACGGGTAACGGGCCAGAGGTCTGCCGTACGCCACGTGCCGGGAACCGGGGGGCCGCTGCATACAGCAGGGGCTCCGCCGGTCCGGCTCACGGGTATTCCACAGACTCCAGCGAAAGCTCTCGTTCGCAGGAACGATGGCCGGAAAACAGCACAGGTGT
Source organism: Methanoregula sp. (assembly GCF_049518935.1). Classification (GTDB taxonomy): domain Archaea; phylum Halobacteriota; class Methanomicrobia; order Methanomicrobiales; family Methanospirillaceae; genus Methanoregula. Next base: position 60,717 of record NZ_JBEKRH010000006.1, on the reverse strand, counting down.
GAATTGCTTGACAGCTCATGATGATGAAACCATAGCGGGATCCCCCGGGACCCTGGGGCGGAGAAGCGAAGGCGTTGCCGGGCCTTCCCGTGAGGTATCGAAACGGGACCAGCAGCCGTCCGGTGCGGGAGGTGCAGGACGGGAGAATGAGGAACTGCGGTGGGCGAGGACTCTCCCAGCTATGACCCCGCCCGTGAGTACATCACCCTCCCAGGCCGGCTCAAGAAGCGGCTCGATGAGATGGACCGGCGGATCGCCACGTTCCCGCAGCGGCGGTGGATGTGATGCCGCGAAGACCAGCCCTCGTAAAACCGGACATCCCGCTCTTCCTCATCTCGTCCGTGATACGGTAGGAGATCAAGAAAGCCGGTGAAGAACTGGAGCGGATTGTCGTAAAGAAGACCGGCCGGCATTTCTACAATCTTGCCATCCATACGCGGTCTGTCAGTCGCGAGTTGCGGGCCGGTGTGATGAGGGTTGGTGTGCCGGAGTGCGGCGGGGCGGGAGCGTGAGCCGGGGCCGGCCGCCGGCCCGGGGTCTCGACGTCGCGCTTCCCGTTGCCCGGGCCCTGGGAGGACTGGTCATGCAGTTTGTCCAGGATGATGAGTGCCCTGCGGATTTCGTGATCATCATTGGCGGGAAGGATATTTTCATCCGGCTCCGGAGGGCGGTCCCTTTCCGGAGATCCGTGGCAGAACTCGAAGCGGAGTTCCGCGACCTGATCCGGCTGCTGCGCAGTATTCCGGGACGCAGGGAGTTCTGGATATATTCCAAAAAAGGATCGCTTCGGTTCTTCCGCGTGGATGATGCCGGTCTTGTGGAGATCGGGAGGGACGGGCTGCCCCTTCCTCTGCATGAGAATAGTGATCCCACGGGGAAGACAGGTACCGGCGGAACAACATCTCCCCCACCGGCGATATCCCCGGCTCCCACTTCTCCGTCGGAGAAACACCTGGTTTTGGAGACGGTCAAAAAGAAGCCCGCAGAGGGCTCCGTTTGACCATTTCGGGGGTTTTTGGAGGACAAATTCGCAAAAACGGGGGACAAATTCAATCCGATCTTCACGGATTACCGTCTGACGGAGAAGGGGCGCTAATAGACGCTATTGGGAGGCCGATCGGACATGAAAACGGGTTTCAGTTCGTGCCCCCCACGGGACTATCATGCCCGGATCGTTCGGTACCGGGTCCGGTTTTCTGGTGAATTTCCCGTATTTTAAAAAAACGACCGGACAACTCCCTCCATCACAAAACAAAAGCCGGTGTCCTGCATTGCAAAGGACATCGCCCAGAAAAAACAGACACGGGATCCAAATATACAAAAAAAATACCAAAAAAATTATTTGTTGGGTTTCTTCATCACCCACGCCATTTTGGCGCCCAGCGTCTTCATCGTGGCAATCCCTTCATCATCCTCCTTCACTTCTCCGGCCTCGCGACCGATGCCCACATTCCAGTAGGACGAGCCGGGCACCACCATCCGGCTGATGATGAAGAAATGGTTCATGGTATCGAAAGCATGGATCACGCCGCCGCGCCGGACCGCGACAACCGCAGCCCCGACCTTGCGCCGGAACATGTCGTCGTTTACCTTTGCCGCATACCCGGACCGGTCGATCAGGGCCTTCATCTCGGTCGAGACATCGGCAAAATACGTGGGCGATGCAAGGATGAGCCCGTCCGCGTCCGCCATCTTTTCAATACAGTTGTTCGCGATGTCCCCCTTGGCCGCGCACCTGCCATCCTTCTTCTCGAAACACTTGCCGCACGCAATGCAGCTGTGGATCTTCTTAACTGCAAGCTGGACAAGTTCCATCTTGATCCCTTCCTTTTTCAGTTCCCTGAAGACCGCGCTGACTAGGATCGCGGTGTTCCCATCCTTACGCGCACGGCCGTTGAATGCAACAACCTTCATACTAATATCCTGTACTATCCCTGTCTTGCGTGCCGGTATAAAACGCCGGGGGAGTAGTTGACCCATAGATTTAACCGATTCTGTACAGATTCAGCACGGTTTTCGTGCGCCACCTTATGAGCTCATGCGCTAAATGGTGTTGCAACATGAATACACGTATACAGTTTTCCGATTTCAACCTCTCGCGCGAGATCGGAAAAGCAATAGAAGATATGGGCTTCGAAGAGCCCTCGCCTATCCAGGCACTCGCCATCCCTCTCATCCAGGCCGGTCGTGACGTGACTGCCCAGGCACAGACCGGCACCGGCAAAACCGCAGCATTCGGCATTCCCACAATCGAGAAGATAGATCCGACACGTCGTGTCGTGCAGGCCATCGTACTCTGCCCGACCCGTGAACTTGCGATCCAGATCGCAGAAGAGTTCTCCCATCTCCTTGCCCACCTCCCCCGTATCACAGTCCTGCCGATTTACGGCGGCCAGCCCATCGAGCGCCAGCTGCGGGCCCTGCAATCCGGCGTCCACATCGTGATCGGCACACCCGGTCGCGTGATGGACCACCTCAACCGCCGCACGCTCAGGCTCGACGACGTAGCAACAGTTGTCCTTGACGAGGCCGACCAGATGCTCGACATGGGATTCCGGGACGACATCGAACTGATCCTCCGGAAGATCCCGCAGAAACGCCAGACCCTCATGTTCTCGGCCACCATGCCAAAGCCGATCCTGGAGATCTCCCAGAAGTTCCAGACAAAGCCGGAGTTCGTCCGGGTCGAGTATGCTGAGCTGACCGTGCCGCAGACCGAACAGTCCTATATCGAGGTGCGGGAGCGCGACAAACTGGACACGCTCTGCCGGCTCATCGATATGGCTGACCCGAACCTCGCGATCATCTTCTGCAACACCAAGCGCCGCGCGGAGGAACTCTCCGGGAAGGTCAGGGCCCGGGGATATCGCGCAGACGAGCTGCACGGCGACATGAAACAGTCCCAGCGGGACCGGGTCATGGGCGGGTTCCGCAAGGGCACCATCGAGATCCTGATCGCAACCGATGTGGCTGCACGGGGTATCGATGTTGACGACGTGGACATGGTGATCAATTTCGATGTGCCGCAGGATGTGGAATATTACGTTCACCGCATAGGCCGGACCGGCAGGGCGGGCAAGAGCGGTAAGGCGATCACCTTTGTCACCCCCAAGGACTTTACCAAGCTCCGGGAGATCATGCACTACGCAAAGGTCCAGATCGCCCGTATGCCGGTGCCGTCCCAGAGCGATGTCGCCCAGTCCAAGACCCGGGCGGTCTTCGAGCAGGTGCGCGAGACGATCCAGGCAGGCGGCCTCGAGCAGTTCGTGCGGATCATCGAGACTGAGGCCGAGGGCGACGTCAGCACGGTGGATATTGCCGCCGCGCTTCTCAAGATGCAGATGGAACTCGGAACAGAGCTGACTGCAGAGAAACCATCCGGGGAGGTCGATTTCGGCGATACCGGTGCAGAGCATGGCATGGTCAGGTTCTTCCTCGGCGTAGGAAGAATGCACAAGGTCGCCCCCAAGGACATTGTCGGGGCAATTGCCGGTGAGACCGGGATTCCCGGGAAAGCGATCGGGGCGATCCGGATCCTCGATTCCTACTCCTTTGTCGAAGTGCCAAAAGAGAATGCTGCGGAAGTCTACAACATTATGAAGGACCGGACAATCCGCAACCAGCCCACCGGGATTGAACCCGCATCGGGAAAACGAGCGTAATATTCCATTCTTTTCTTTTTTCGGTGTTTACACGAAATCGATCTGAATCTATCCTGCCCTGAAGAAATCCTTACAAATAGTAACACTCTGGGGGGTTTCACGGTCCAGGATTTCCTGAGGGTAATACACAATTGACTGTTATTTACGGTGGAAATTATTTGTCTGGAATTTTTAAAAAACTAAAATCGAAGTATTTATTTTGGACTGAATAATTCTTATCTGAATATGGATACAGATAAAAAAAATACCCCCATTGGAATCATAATTCTCGGTATTCTCTCGAGTCTCTTTGGATTGATGCAAGTACGGAGAGGTCTTGGTCTGGCAATATACCCCTCATATCGTGGTATTTTAGGTCTGATTCTCGGGACCATACTGATTGTTAAAGAAAAAAAGTGCCCCGGGGTAGTTACAGGCGCTTTATTGTGATGTTCTGCTCGGCATGGCGCTCATTGATCCCGTGCGCGATCCGCATCATGCCAAAGACCGCAAGATAGAGGCCGGTGAGGAGGGCCAGCGTATCAATACCGGCCGCGGGGTTGAGGATGATCACTGTGCCAAGAAGGATGGCAAAGAATCCCATAAAGGCGATAACCAGCCGGACCATGAGATCCTCGATGATGACATAGCTGACGACCGCCTCGATGATCCCAAAGAGGAACAGGAACCGTCCAAGCGCGATACCGGTCGCAATGACAAGAAGGGAGGGGACGGCAATAACGAGAAGACCAAAAAGGATACCGATAATTCCAAGGATCAATATTCCCCACCTGGGCAGGCCTTCGCGATCAATGAACAGGCTTTCAGCAAAGAGAATGCCGGCAAGCATAATGATGGCAATCCCGGCGAATAGTGAGAACATGCCGGTGACAAAACCCGGGAAAAAGAGCAGGATCATCCCGGTTAAGAGTGTGAGAAAACCCAGGCTTATCATTGATTTCCACCTGAGCGGATGCGGTTCATTCATGGTACAACGTCGACATCCCGCCTGATATTAATTTCGACGGTGTTTTTTTATTTTATTTTTAAAAAGTATGCGCATGCAAAAAATAATTGCAAAAAACCATGCCGCAGCACCTTGCTTGACAAAACCCTCAAATACCCTCCCGGGAAACCATCCGGTATGAATAAGATACTGACTATTGCATTCACGCTGATGCTCTGCATGGTCCTCACGCTTGCGGCGGGATGTTCCCAGCCTGCAGCGCCGGTTGCAACACCGGCACCGACCACCGTCCAGACCACGGAAATAACCGTAGCCCCGACGACCATGGCCACCACCCCCGCATCCGTCACGCCCGGGCCTACCCAGACGCTCCCCGAGATCTGGAGCATTGAGGTCCAGGTGCAGAGCAACGGGGAAGCGATCGACCCGGAGATCACCACCACCCTCCGCGGAGGAAAGGGTATGAACGTAGTTCCTGAGATCGATGTCCAGATCACGCGGTCTGACGGGGTCGTTGAGAATGACAAGATGGTCAAGCCGCTCTTTGTCGGAAAAAATATCGCTCTTCCCGGAACGACGTCGAATAACGACAGGGCTGAAGTCTGGGCGATCACTCCCAACGGGGACAGGGTGAAGATCTACGACGCTTACATACCGTTCCGGTCGTATAACTGATTTTTTCTCATTTTTTTTAGTTATGTTTCGGACTGGTCGTCCAGTTGTCCCACATATAACGTTATGATGGGGATGAAAATCCCGACCGAATGGCATATCCCTGAGGTTCATCACCAAACGGGGGCATCAGGACAGTTCAGATACCATTCGCGATAACAAAAAGGCCGATCAGAACACCTGCCACTTTCACAATAACCTGTATGCTTTTTCCTACGCTCCTTGTATGGAGGAGGCAGGCCGGGATTATTAGGTACTTTCATTACCGGCAGAGGGGGAGATCGTCATAACGTGTTTTGAGCGGCAGTCTTCCCAAAGCGGATTTCATCAAAGATTATCTCAGCCTGAAAATTCAGTGCCACGGATGCGGGTGAGCGCAGTGAGGTTCAAAATGGAACAGGTCAGTCCTGTTCGTTTTTTTCCTGATTTTTTTCCTGATATCTTCGTATATCCCTGTCCGCGAAAAAATATATATCATGAGAAATCCAGTTCCCTCCATCCACAGTGCAGGTTCCCTCAGGCGTAATGCCAGCGGGACGCGGGAATGGTCCAAAAAAACGGAGGGGAGCGTGATGGGATGTCAGCATGCGGGTGAATCCCGCTGGGTAATCATTTCAGACCCTGTGCAGGGATCGGATGAGGAAGAATACGGCATCGTGCTGGAGAGGGTACAGAAAGACCGCCGATCCCTGGTCGGGAATAATTATTACTTCATCCGGGTCAGGTGTTCAAACCCGTGCCTGTGCAGGATTCCGGCGTCCCCGCACCAGGTTCCCCGGGAAGAAACACTGGATCACGAATGTCATGGGATCTCCGACCACGAGCTGGAGGAGGCAATCCGGAAACTGGTGGGTGATCCCCGCCCGGATGGCTGTTTCCAGATATCCGGGCATATAGAACGCAAAATCCGGGTCCTGCTGGAATTTGAATAACGGGAAACCGGGTGGCCGGATGATCTGCGGGTATCCGTGATCACTACATCCATTGTTTTTTCTCATCTGCTGTTGAATAAAATGGAGACGATCCCTGATCGTGCAGGGATCAAAGAAGCGGGATAATAACCTGGTGAAACCTCGATGGGAACAGCACTGCTCACCGATCTCTATGAACTGACGATGGCGCAAAGTTACCTCGAGCATGGCAAAACCGGCACGGCGGTCTTTTCCCTCTTTTGCCGAACCCTCCCGGGCGAAAGGAATTTTCTTGTCGCATGCGGGCTTGAAACGCTCATCAATAAGCTTGGGGAGTTCCGTTTTACTGATGAAGACCTCGCGTACCTTGACAGCCTCGGCATATTCAGTAGTGAGTTCCTTGAGTATCTCCGCAGGTACCGGTTCGCCGGGAACCTGTATGCGGTGCCGGAAGGTACGATTGTCTTCCAGAACGAACCTCTTGTCCAGATAGAGGGGCCTCTCCCCGAGATCCAGATCCTCGAGACGCTGGCACTCAACTGCATCCATTTCGAAACCCTTGCTGCATCCAAAGCCGCGAGGATAACGGTTACAAGCCGGGGGAAACGTATTGTTGATTTCGGTTTCCGTCGCTCCCATATGCCGGAAGCCGGGATTGCAGCGGCCCGGGCCGCATTCATTACCGGATTTTCCGGGACTTCGAACCTTGAGGCTGGCCGTTTGTATAGTATCCCGGTCGTCGGGACAATGGCGCATTCATATGTAATGCTGTTTGCGAGCGAAGAGGCTGCCTTCAGGGCATACCATGCTTCATTCCCGGACCGGGGACTGTTCCTGATCGATACCTATGATGCACTCGCCTGCACGGACACGGTCATCCGGCTCGCGAAGGAGGGTATGTCGGTTACGGGGGTCAGGATCGACAGCGGGAATATTCCGGAACAGGCAACCGCGATCAGGAAGCGCCTTGACGTGGCCGGCCTGTCCCGGATAAAGATCTTTGTCAGCAACGGTGTTGACGAGTACTCGATTGACCAATGGCTGGCGGCAGGCATTCCCATCGATTCATTCGGTGTAGGAACGCATTTCATCACGTCATCGGATGCACCCTACCTCGACATGATCTACAAACTCGTGGAATATGAGGGGGAGCCCAGATCCAAGAGCAGCCCGGGCAAGGCCACGTTCCCGTACCGCCGGCAGATTCAACGCCATTATGCGGGCGGGATCATGGAACATGACGAGGTGGTGGTTGCGGGCGATGAAGAGGGGAAGGGACTGGTCAGGGTATATCTCCGGCACGGAAAACCAGTTCTGCCGCTTCCGTCACTGGCAGCGATCCGTGCAACATACGAGAACGGGGTCGCACAGGTCCCTGAACACCTGAAGAAGCTTGCAAAAGAAGAATATCCTGTTATCGTGCAGCAGAAACGCGGACAGGGCCGGCCATAAACGATCGGGAGCCCGGCCTTTGTGGTACAAAAAAACAATACCATGCCCTGCCAAATGTCCCCATAGCGAATACGATGTGATCACCATTTCCCTTGTACCGATTCCTTTCCGTAGTTCAGCCCTCACCCAGGAGCGCAACAGTCTCTTTGAGTACCCCATGGAACGTCTTGCCGCCATCATCCGGGAGATCGGATTTACGTGCACCGCTTGCGCAAAATGCTGCACCCGTGAGTTCAACGGCCATGTCTTTCTGCTCGATCGCGATGTTGCCACGGTCAGGTCGATCGATCCGGAGGCCCTCGAGCCGGCCCCGGACCCGGAATTCTGCGACCAGAACGGGACATTCTATGTCTCCGGGTATGCCCTGAAAGCAAAGACGGACGAACATGGTTCCTGCTGGTTTCTTGAAAACGGCCGTTGCCGTATCTATGACAGCCGGTTTGCCATCTGCCGCATCTACCCGTATATGCTCCACCGCGAGCCGGATGAAACCGGGAAGGTGGACTGGCGGCAGATCTCCGGGCTCAATCACCACGGAGAGTACGGGCAGGTGATTCCTGACGAGGAAGCCATCGCCAGTGCACGGGAGACAAAGGAATACGAGAATGCATTCCTGACCCAGGAGATCAGCTTTCTTGAATGTATCCAGGAGCACTTCGCCCGGCACAAACTCAGGCATGTGCAGAAGATCTATGATGACCGGATGCGGGCCTTTGTAAAAGGCGGGGTGATCCGGGTGATGGTCTATTACGACGGCGGATTTGAAGAGCACCTGATCCGCAATGACTAAAATACCGCAAAGACGGGACGGGTCGTTCCCCGAACAGTACCTAACAGTACCTTGAAGAGCCGGGATACCAATCACTCTGCTGATACCAATGGCCCAGTCACCCGATGATCCCCTCATGGGAAAGAAAGCACCACCGTTTTGCCTGCCGGATGCAGAAGAGTCCCGGGTATGTCTCGGCAGTTTCCAGGGAAAATGGATAGTGCTGTATTTTTACCCGAAGGATAATACCCCTGGCTGCACCGTGGAAGCGATGCAGTTCAATGCTGCACTTGAAAAGTTTGCGGAACTCGGTGCGCAGGTCATAGGAATCAGTGCAGATTCTCCCGCGAGCCACCAGAAATTTGCCGAGAGGCACAGCTTGTCCATCCTGCTCCTTTCCGATACGAACCACACGGTACTTGATGCATACGGTTCCTGGAAACCAAAGACCCTGTTTGGCAAGGAGTTTCTCGGGACGCAGAGGGATACGTTCCTGATCGATCCTGAAGGCATCATCGTTGCTGTCTGGCGAAAGGTCAGCCCGAAAGGGCACGCGGAGGACGTCAAAGCAGTGTTACTTGCGAAAAAGAAGGAAGTTTCCTAAAAAACCTTCATGGCAGATCGCATTTATTCCCTTTTTTCATCCGTGCCCAGCCGGTCCCAGAAGCCGGTCAGTACCTGCCAGAGTTTTTCCCGCAATTCACCGGTCTGCCCATATACGAGTCCATGGATAGGATCCGGATCCACGCAAGGTTCATACAGGGACCGGTTGATCTCAATCTGGATCCAGGGAATACCTTTTCGCCAGTAATGCGCATTAGAGATGAAACCCCCGGAGAACGGGGTGTTGATCGCGACGGCATCCTCAGGAAATTCCGGGGAAAATTCCCTGCGGAATTCCCCGGCAAGCGCATGTATCCATGTTTCAGGACAGGTAGTAATACCCCCGTTCACTGCCAGACCCCGGGGGTCTCCGTTGTTTCCCAGACAGACCAGGGGTCGCTTCTTACCTGCATCCTTCTGTTCGGGGGATCCGAACGGAAGCATCGTGTGGCAGTCGAACGCGATTTTGATCCCGTTCGTATCGATCAGTTCGTCGATCCGCTGGTGATACGGGAAGTACCATTCCATCATAAGACGGTGGATCGTGTGCATGTCAGGGAACTGGCCTGCGCGGTAGACCGGTTTGCCATCGATAGTACGTACTTTGATGATACCATCCGGGTCATGGGGTGGAACGGGCAGCGGGGGCCGGTTGAGATCGACCACCATGCGGGAGACGGGGGTGTCGATCACCGCCCCGGCTGCACTACCGAAATGGAACAGCGTCCGTGTGTCTGGATCACTGTAATAGGCGACCTCCTGCTGGTCCAGGGCAAACCTGTCTGCTACGAGAGGAGGGATCGCGGTACCGCCATGCGGGATGGAGATGAGGAATGGATACTGCATTCTTATCCTGTCTGAAGATGGGAGTAAGGGTTTGTTAATCTTTGGATAGGGTGCCGTTGCACACCAGGTTATCTACAAGGAATAAACGCACATTTTTTGTGGGATCTCTGTTGAAAATGTTCAACTCCCTCAACATTACCGGCCCTGCCGTTCCCAGACCGGTTCACCGGCATAGGTAATCTTTTGTATGCGATGATAGGGTATGTATTTTGTAATTTCTCCGGAACCGATCTCAAAATAGTACGATTCGAGTACCCGTATAGCACTCCCGTTTACGCATGAGCGGTCGCCAAGTGCCCCGCGATCGACATAGCATACCATAACATCAGCAAAGACATACCGCGGATCATGCCAGTATTGCAGGAGCAGTTCGTGGCTTGTGAGCATTACGCATCAGCGTACCTGATGGGCAATGGACTCTTGGACGCAATCAATATTTCCTCATCCTGCAACAGGATGGGGACGAATCGGGAATCAAGGTGCATTTCCTTTTGAACCGGCCAGACCGGGAATGTTATTAAAAGGTATTGTTTTTTAGTTTGTGCCATTTATATAGGGTTTTCCAGTGGAAGGAAAGGGGTATAAAAGTATTATGGATTTGCCGGATTAACGGGATACGCCAGAATATAATATGAAATTTCTAAAACTGTATCAAAATACGCGATTTTCTTTACAGAGTATTTTATAGAAGGTGCAACCGTTCTCGAAAACTGCGTGAAGAGTCCTGTGGATGCTCCCTTATGAATGAGAAGGAGAACACCTGATTCCTTTCGTGATTACAGCAGTTCCGAAAGTAACATCCGGCATAAAAAATTGATAGTGCGGCACCCGGGATTAATGACAGAAAATACTCTTATGGAAAGCGGGACGAGGTACTCTACCACAGGTTACTGGCACCTCGCATTCCCTGTGCACGGGTTGCATTCAACAGTTTCCAGAAATACCAGATAACGGAACACAGATACCGATGCAGAAACCAGAATCGACCGATGGCACCCTCGCTGAACCTGCTGAACCTGATACGGGCAGTCCGGGACCGGTAACCGATGAAATCTGCCGGAATCCGACGGATGCCCTGACCGGGACCGAAAAGGGAATAGTTCTCCTGATTGCGGTTCTTGCGGGATTCCTGACCCCGTTTGACGGGGCAGCAGTAAACATCGCACTCCCTACGATCGGGTCAGAATTCCACATGGACGTCATCTCCCTTTCGTGGATCGCAACCGCATATCTCCTTGCGGCAGCGCTCTTCCTTGTCCCGTTCGGAAAGATTGCAGACATTTACGGAAGAAAAAAGATCTTCCTGTATGGCATCGGCATTTTCGCAGCCGCTTCATTTGCAATGACCATGGTTCCTTCCACGAACGTGATGATAGTAATTCGTATCATCCAGGGTCTTGGGGGCGGGATGATCTTCGGGACTACGGTTGCTATTCTCAGCTCGGTCTTCCCGCCCGGAGAGCGGGGAAAAGCTCTCGGCATCTACATAACCTCAGTATACTTCGGCCTCTCGCTGGGTCCTTTTCTCGGGGGCGTCCTGACCCAGTACTTCGGCTGGAGGAGTATCTTCTTTGTGAACGTCCCCATCGGGATCGCGGCTATTCTCCTTGTCACCTGGAAACTGAAAGGAGACTGGGCCGAGTGCCGGGGCGAGCGCTTTGACCTGACCGGGTCTGTCATCTATGGGATCGCAATTGTTGCAGTCATGTACGGGCTCTCCGTTGCAACCGAAGGTGCAGGATACACATTCCTTCTCACCGGGATAGCGGCAGGGATCCTGTTTGTCCTGTACGAACGGAGGATCTCCTTCCCGGTCCTTGATATGAGACTGTTCACCGGAAACCGGATCTTTGCGTTCTCCAATCTTGCTGCATTGATCAACTACAGTGCAACATATGCGGTCACGTTCCTGTTAAGCCTCTATCTCCAGTACACCAACGGCTTCACTCCTGAGAGTGCCGGGCTGATCCTGATAGCGCAACCCGCTTTCCAGGCCATTGTTTCCCCGATCGCAGGAAAACTGTCGGATCGTATTGAGCCCGCGGTGGTTGCATCGGCAGGAATGGCACTCACAGCGGCAGGTCTTTTTCTCCTGATATTCCTTACGGAAACAACCACTCTCTGGTACCTCATCCTCTGCCTCATCATACTGGGGGCGGGATTCGGTCTCTTCTCTTCCCCGAATACGAACGCCATCATGAGCGCTGTCGAAAAGCGCAATTACGGGGTTGCATCGGGGATGGTCGGAACGATGCGTCTCCTTGGGCAGATGTTATCGATGGGGATTGCGATGCTGGTCTTTGCCGTGATCATCGGCCCGGTAGAAATAACGCCCGCGTATTACCCACAGTTCATGACAAGTATGCACATCGGGTTCATCCTCTTTGCGATCTTCTGCCTGGTGGGAATCTTCTTCTCACTGGTCAGGGGAAAAATGCACAGGACCTCGTGATTCCACCGGCCCTGCGCTTCCTCCTTCCATCAGCTGGAATACGGGGGCGCTATCCCCGTTTGTACCCGAATTTCCTGAGCATTCTGACCCGCGCTGCCACATCCTCGGGACTTTCAACACCCCGGGGTTTCTCCCCGTCAATCACGCCCATGATCCCTCGTCCCTGGACAGATTCCGCGATGATCACTTCAACCCGGTTTGACGTGGCACAGTAAATGGTGCAGACTTCCTGGATGTTCTTGATCGCATTCAGGATATTGATGGGATAACAGTCTTTCAACAGGAGGAGGAAGGAATGCCCTGCACCAATCCGGCCCGCATGATCTGCCGCCATCGTTTTCAATTCGTCATCATTCCCATCAACCCTGATAAGGCAGTCCCCGGAGGCTTCACAGAATGCAAGGCCGAACCTTGCAGCCGGCACGGACCCTGCTACAACCTCGCTGATGTCCTCGACGGTCTTAATGAAATGGGACTGCCCAAGAATGAGGTTCACATTATCGGGCATTTCCAATGCCACAATTCTGAATACCACGTTATCTTCCATTGCTGCCACTTCCACCACACATTATGTGGGAGATGCATCTTTCCCGTAATAAAGGATTGTTCTGTCGTGGAGAAGGATCCCGGGGCTTGTCCGTCAGGCAAAAATATAAACCTCCCTGAGATACACCCCCCTGATGAGAATACATGACAAAATCAACGCCGTTCAGTGCCGCGAACCAGATCCGGGAAGCAGAAGTGGATTTCCGTAAATGGAATACCCTGCCATCGCCGGATATTGTGCGCCTGACCATCAGGGCCGTGGAGGATCGGGGAATAACCGTTGTCCCGGCAGCAGATGGGGATGCGGCCCTCGCTATACTAAAGAAGCTCATTCCTCAGGGTGCGGAGCTGATGACCGGTTCGTCAACTACCCTGATCGAGATAGGGTTCGACGAATATATTGCCAGCGGCAGGTCGGGATGGAAAAGCCTTCACGCGAGCATCACTTCAGAAAATGACGAGAAAAAACGGGCTGAACTCAGGAGAAAATCCGTAACTGCAGACTACTTCGTATCTAGTGCAAATGCGATCGCACAGACTGGCGAAATTGTTGCCTGCGATGCAGGCGGGAGCCGGGTGGGTGCATGGCCGTTTGCTGCGGGTCACCTCATCCTCGTGGTCGGGATCAACAAGATCACACCATTACTCGAACTGGCGATGCAGCGGGTATTTGAGTACGCGTTCAGGCTGGAGAATGCACGGGCACAGCGGGCATACGGGACGCCGAGCAGCATTGGTAAATGTGTGATCCTTGCCCGCGAGAAAATTCCCGGCCGGGTGACACTGGTCCTTGTCAACGAGGCACTGGGATACTGAACAGGCCATTTGTAATGCACGTATATCGCATCCTTTTAATCATAGACAGTATATGTCAGATTAACAACTTCAGCAGACCGGATGAGTGTATGCAATGACGATAAAATACCTGAAGTGCTGCGCGCTCCTGTTCCTTGTATGTGTTTTGATTGTCCTGGTTCCCGTTTCCGCGGCAACCACAACTGAGCAGTCGATCAGCGACTCATTGACAAGGGGCAGCAGGTTCACCGTTTCCCTCACCGGCCTGCCGAACACCTCCTATTATATCTGGCTCCCCGGAACATTCACCATGACGGGCAAACCGGGAGACCAGCCCCCGTATATTGCGGATAATACAGAGAATGTGATGAAGGATCCGGCCGGCGGCCCGTACACGATAGGGTCATACCAGTACAATAATGGCGGGGGACGCACGATACGCGACGACGTAGCAGCATCCACACCTGATATGCCCAATACCAATTATTACGCGCTGGTCACGACGGATGCAAGCGGTCAGGCAATCGTCCAGTTCCAGACATCTACGAATACGGCACTCAGGTCTTATTCGGTAAAAGCGGAAAATCCCCAATCCGTTGAAGGGGACAATCTCCTGATCGAAGAGACGCTTTATACCCGAAAAGCACCGGGCCCGATGATCATCACACCCACGGAGATTCTGGTAACCCAGACTACGACACCTCTCCCGATACCTGTCCCCACCACCGTTCCTGAGATTAGTTCACAGGTCCCGACCACTCCTCTGCCTGCGACTACACTCCCACGACATGCCTCGCTGGAAACAGGTATTGCGCTTGTTTCTGTGTTCGCCGGCCTGATATTACTCCGGAGAAGGTGAGCCCGGGCAGTTGTCCGGACGACACGGGGAAACTACGAGGAAATAGTTGCCCCGGCAAAAAAAACACCTGCGTACCCTGCCAGGGAGAATGGGTGATCTCCTATGCCTGAAAAACAATTCACGCTGGATACTATGATGCGACCACCGGAAACCGATCCCATAAGGAGGTTCTTCGTACGCCCGGTTTTCCTGAGCCTGACGATAGGTATCCCGTTTTGTATATTCAAACTCCTATTCGGTATGATGGCGATCCGGGAAAACCCCTTGGGTATCCCGTTTTTTCCGGTTTTGGGCTGGCTGATCGTAATCTGGGCGCTTGCTGACCTTCTCATGAACACCGGGAGATCCCTCCTGGATCTCAGTCACCGTCAGGCAGGATTTGAATATTGTACTATCGCACAAATCGGACGGATTGTCGGTAAACCCACCGTCTTCCTTGCGATCGATACCCTGATAAGTTTCTCACTTATCTGTACCATGCTCTGGACGGGATGGATCACACAACTCAGTCCTTTGGAATCATTCCTCTGGTACGCAGCCACCACCATGAACCTCATCAGTCTTTCCCTTGTGTCGCTCTACAATGAGATCCGGCATGCGGATGCATGAAGAGTGTGAAGAGAAACTCCACTGAGAATTTTTTTTTAAGATTCGTGTGGCTTCCTGTTACAACAAGAAAAAGTTACAGGAAAAGATGAGAACAGGAGAATGAGACCTGCGCGCCCTCGTTATTTCGTGTCCTCTCCGAGGGCTTCCCGGCTCCGCATCTGGTACAGCACCATCGGATCCATCTCTTTGTAGCTGTCCCCGCCGGTCCGCATGATCACGTTGCCGATTCCGCTGTTGACGATCATCTTGGAACAGAGAAAGCAGGGCCATATCTGGGTAATTTCGTCAGTTTCAACGTCGAACCCGGCCAAGTAGAGCGTACACCCCCGGGAGTGCTTCCCGGCCTGGAGGAGCGCGTTCATCTCCGCGTGAACACTCCTGCACCGTTCGTAGTTCGAACCCGAGGGGATGTTGTGCTCCTTTCTCCAGCACCGGTTCAGTTCGGTGCAGTCCATCTGTTTCCGGGGCGCGCCAGTGTACCCGGTGGAAACAATCGTATTGAATTCATCAACGATGATTGCACCGAAATTGCGCCGGAGGCAGGTACCTTGGTGGGCGCACCGGGCAGCAAGGTCAAGGAAATACTGATGCCTGTTGGTCCGCATTCAAAAGAATATGGCAAACCCCGGTATTAAAGAAGCATGGTTTGAACGCTTGATCCCGGGCTACATAACCCTGCTGACAATGTACACGATTATTACGAGATGTATTACAAGAAACACGGGGACCAGGTAAAATTTTACTTTGTGAGTCTTATGCCGGCAGAGCCTCATGGCACAAAACCCTCCCACGGGACCGAGGAATGCCAGTGCCAGGAGGGTATTTTCGCTTATCCGCCATGCGGTACGCTTTGCCTTCCCCTTGTCAAGGGCAAATGCACCAAATGCGAGCAGGTTTGCCACAAGGTAGAGAACAATAAAAACCAGCATATCGGCTATGATTACCAGCTCCAATGAGTATCTGTCCTTTGTCCGGGATAATCCTATGGAGGCTGCATCGTGAGGGCGAGTTATTAACGATAGGGATGTATTCCTGATGCACAAGCCTGCCGCAACCTATGCATTCACCACGATACAATACCTCAGTATCCATGGATGATCTGACCACAGATGACATCATCGCCATCCATTTGCGTCTCATCGCACATGAGGGAGGCGATGCACGGATACTCTCGGAGGCCGGTCTTCACCAGATGGTCTTTCAGGTAAACCTGTCTGGCAATGGGTTCCATAAAGCAGCGTTTGTCCTCTTCTCGTTCTGTGCGTATCCCCCGTTCATCGAGGGAAATGTGGGGACTGCACTCGGCATTATCAAAAAAATCCTTGACGCAGATGGCTATCGGATTGACTTCGGGAACAAGGACCTCTCATATCTGCTCAAAGGTGTTGAATCATTTTCCCTTGAGATCGAAGACCTGGAAGACTGGATGCACCTGCATGCTCAAAAAACAACCGGCCGCTGATTATAACGGCAGGGTGGTCTGCTGCACATCGGGTTTTTCAAAGGAGGAGACGCGGATACCGATGAGCCGTATTTTCCTGCCGTTGTACAGCTCCCGGAACAGGGCATGGGCATGGGATCGCAGGAGTGCCGGGTCGCGGGAATAGTGGGGGAGACTGTGACTTTTGGTCCTCGTGACAAATCCCTGGAACCGGACTTTGACGGTAAGTGTCCGGAACCTGAGCTGCCCGTCTGCAAGAGCTGCATGGACATCATCAGCAAGGGTGTCGACTGCCGGGAGCAGGGCATCGATCGAATCGGTATCCGTTTCGAAAGTCATCTCCCGTGAGATCGATTTCATGCCGTCGCGGGCCACAACCTCACTGTCATCGATTCCCAGGGACACCTGCCGGAGCAGAACCGCCCCACGGCCAAACCTTCCTATCAATACCTGGATATCATACCGTGCAAGATCACCGATGGTCCTGATTCCGAGATCAAAGAGCGCGGTTTCGGTCTTTTTCCCGATCCCGGGAATCTTTCTCACGGTCATCGGATCGAGAAATTCGTGGAGTACTGCGGGTTCCACTATCATCAGCCCATCCGGTTTTTTAACATCTGATGCAATTTTTGCCACAATTTTCGACGGGGCGATCCCTATCGAACAGGTAAGGCCAAGCTGCCGGTGAATGGTTGCCTTGATCTCTCCTGCCAGGGTACGTGCCGCTTCAAAATTCCCGAGAGGGGATACATCGAGGAAGGCCTCGTCAATACTTACCTGCTCCAGAGGATACCCGTACGATCCCAGGATCTCCATCACTTCTGCAGATGTCCGGGTATATTTTGCAAAATCCGGGGGGAGAAAGATCGCATGGGGACACAGGACAAATGCCTGCGAAACAGGCATTGCCGACCGGACACCAAACGCCCGTGCTTCGTACGAGCAGGTAGAGACAACACCCCGGCCTTTGCCTTGTTTTGGATCTGCACCTATTACCACAGGTTTTCCCGCAAGGCCGGGTTGGTACCGGACTTCTACGGAGGCGTAAAAACTGTCCATATCCAGGTGCAGGATAATCCGCTGCCGGGGGTCATGCGGAACCATTTTTTAAAAGATGGTACTCCCGGAGATATAGTACTTTAGCGGGCAGGCTGAAAGTGACCGCATGTTTTTTTACCGGTGCAGGGAATTCGTACGGTCTTATCCGGGCAGGCTAAAAAATATCGTGATAGTGCCCATCAGGTGTAATCCTGAACGTTGAACCACATCCGCCACCCGGCTCCTGGCAGGAGAGGAACCTTCCGTCATCACCAAGGTCATCGTCGCAGCATAATGTTTTAGAGTTGCCACAGACCGGGCATATATGTGACATTTTTTTCTCCGGGGTTCTTTACGTGATGGACAAAATGTTTGAACCGGGCATATGCATAGTGATTGGTCATTCCCTGGCAGGATTGAGAATGACTCAATATTTTTTCAGGTTTTTTAAAAAAAATCTCTCTATAAAAAATGGATTTTTCCCTACTCCAGTGTTCTGCGGTAGGTGACTATACCGAGGATGAACATCGCAGTGGAGAAGATTATCAGTGCAACGAGGTCGGTACCAATCACGTCGAGCCCCTGGCCCCTGAGAATGATGCTTCTCAGGGCATCAACCCCGTAGTATTCAGGGTTGATCACGGTGATCCAGCGAAGCCAGTCCGGCATACCGATAACCGGGTAGAACGCTCCCGACGTCATGAACAGGATGAGGTTGAGGAAAGCGACAGTAGACGCATATTCCTGCTGGGCAGAAAACCGTGAAGCAAATGAGACCACAAGACTGGTAACTCCGATACAGGCAATCAGGATCACCAGCACGACAAGGAAGAAATCCGTGAGGCTCTGGATGATGATACCGGTAATGAGGATATCGATTAAGAATATGGTAAATCCCGCAATGAATGCCCTGATAGTTCCGCTCGATATAATACCGGCAATAATGCTTGTACGTTGGACCGGTGTAACCAGGTAACCTTCGTGGATTCCGTTTTCACGGTCCTTGATGAGCGCTATCCCGCCACCGAACATAGTGGAGGTGAAAATTGCCATCATAATGACGCCGACGCCGAAGAACTGGAGGTATTTTATGTCTCCGTAGATATTGTTGATCATTACCGGGTTTTTCGCTGCAAGACTGGCGAGGACCCCGTTAAGCGCGGATTCGACGAGCGTCGGTGTGATTGAATCTGAGCTGTCTACGTACAGGCGGATTGCATGGTCACTGGATACTTCCGACGGAAATACAATGACTGCGGTTACGAGCCCTTTGGCAAGATCGTGTTTGGCCGTGTTCTCATCGGAATATACAGTAACATCGAGGAGTTTTGGATAATCTTTCTGTGTAATATGGTTGAGTTCGTATGTGGCGCTTGTGAAGAGCGGTGTATTGTTGTAGGGCGGCCCTTCCTGGACAATCGCAACCGGTATATGACTGATCGTTCCACCCATCGCGTTCCCAAAAATCACGAGATACATGATGGGCATCGCGAGCGTCATGATGACGACAAACGGGTTGCTCAGGAATTTCTTGAAGTCCCGGTTGAATATTGCCACGGCCCCGCGTATCATGACGGCCTCCCCCTGGCTCCCGGTTTTGCCCCCTCCATGTTACCTGAATCCAGTTTGCTCCCGGTCAGGTAGATGAAGACATCTTCCAGAGACGGTGAATGGATCGATATGGAGTTCATCGGAAGGGAATACTCATCAAAGACATTAATTATGGCGGGCAGAACTCTGCTCCCGTTCTTTGCAGAAATGTTGAGTGTATTACCCTTGAATTCAGCCGAATTGACAAGCTGGTTGCCTCTGATTCCCGGGAGCACCCGGTCATCCGTCCTGTCGAGACCGATCTCGATCAGATCGCCTGCCGGGAGTAGTTGTTTAAGGTTTTCAAGAGTATCGAGAGCGATAAGATGCCCATTGTCGATGAAAGCGATCCGGTCGCAGAGCTTTTCTGCCTCATCCATGTAATGCGTTGTCAGGATGATAGTTGTTTTTTCCTTGTTCAGATCAGAGATCTGCTGCCAGACTTCGCGACGGGCCTCGGGGTCAAGACCGATCGTCGGTTCGTCAAGGAAAAGGATGAGTGGATGGTGGATAAAAGCGCGGACGATCTCCAGTTTCCTCCGCATACCTCCGGAGAATGTCCCGACTCTCATATGGGCACGATCGGTCAGTTCAGTCATCTCGAGGAGTTCCCAGATTCTCTTATCAAGGATCGCGTCCGGGACGTCCACCAGTCGGCCGTAAAAATCGAGATTATCATATGCAGTAAGTTCTACATCGAGTGTGCTGTTCTGGGGACAAACGCCGATAATGCTGCGGACTTTTTCCGGATGTTTGGTAATTTCGAAGGTATCGAGATATGCAGTCCCGGATGTTGGTGTGAGAAGGGTTGTCAGGATCCGTATGAGAGTGCTTTTCCCGGCCCCGTTTGGCCCGAGAAGACCAAAGATCTCCCCCCGGTATACGGTGAATGCGACATCGTTGACCGCCGTCACCGTCTTTGTCTTGCTCTGGAAGGTTTTTGTGATATGGTCTATGCGGATAATTTCGTCCGGGTGCAGACCCGGATAGTCCGTATTTTCTGTTATTTCCTTACCCGGAATCCCGTATCCCGGCTGGTTGTCTGGTATTTGCGATCCCATACCTCACCTTAACTGATTTTGGAGAGAATGCTCCGGAGTTTTTCCAATGACTGACAGAGTTCTTCGAGATCTTCCGTATTCAGATCACTGAGAAGGTTTTTAACGTCGTCTTTATACAACGCCCCTGCCTGTTTCAGGTGTTTGCTTCCGGATGATGTGATGGTAATGTTTATCACCCGACGGTCCCGGGTATCAGGGATGCGTTCAACATGACCTTCCCTGATAAGCTGGTCGACGAGGGTCGTCATATAGGGTTTGGAGATGTAAAGGCGCTTTCCGAGTTCTGACATCGGAAGCGTGCCTCCTCGCATCAGGACGCCGAGCAGACGATACTGTGCTGCCTGCATTCCTGTAATGCCGTGTTCCGACCTGAATATTTTTTTGTGGTAAAACGGCAGGAGTGCAAGAAGGTTGTCCGCAATCATGTCCCTGCGATCATCGGTCACATTCGTAGGTTTTGGTTTTGAGGATTAATAGTTTTATGATCAAACTATTCTGCGTATGAACTATTCAGGAGCTGATGATTCGTAATTGCACACTACGGAACGTTCAGGACCTGGCAAAAATAACCTCGTATTGCAGAAGATCCCGCCTTACAAGGATTTATTATCTCCATAGTTGTTCATTATTGCAGATACTCAGGTGAATCTACTAAAAGTGGGGAGATAAACCATGATCACGCTCCGTTTTTATCGGATCTATGATATCGGAAGGGAGATCGATCTTGACTGGCTTGAGAAGGCCCTTGCCCAGAATTATTTTACCGCACGGTCCAGTTTCGTCAGGGTAAAACCCAAATCGATCATGCTCGAAGACCCCCCGCTGATGATCCAGATGCACCCGATCCGGGTCGAGCGGGATGGCAGGCCCTTTGAATTCTCCGTGGTTGCCCGGGTCTATGATATCGGCGCAATCAGTTATTGTTTCATTTACGAAAACCAGGATGCGGATCCCGCTGAACTGGAAAAGATAGCATTCCAGTTTGCGGGACAGGAGGGGCTCTCTGAATTCTATGTCCAGTATCTCAAGACGCTTGGTGAGATCATCCGCCCGCATATCAAGAGTTTTGCCATCAACCCGGATTTCTACGAGGATTATACGATTTATGTCACGGATCGGCGGGACGATTCCTTCGATCCGGTCGCGCTCCTGATCGGGGAGAAAACCAATGTGTCCCCGCAGATGCGCGAAGAGATTACTAGGAATTCCCTCAGTTACACGACAGATGACCTTGCGATTCTCTCATGGGATTCAGCACTTCTGTGCAGTCCTGACAGCCCGACTGATATCATAGACCTGATCGAATTTGCCAATGTGCAGGTGCTCGAACTCCGGTACTATGACCGGGAGCTGACCCGGGAGATGGAGAAGATGTACGATGATATCGAGCATGCCGACCGGCTATCAGCATTCCGCCGGAGCCGCCAGTATCATGCGATCATGGTAAAACTCATGGAGACTTCGGCAGAGATCTCCGAGATCATCGAGAAGGTTGACAACCTGATCAAGGTTACAGAAGACGTGTACTACGCAAGGGTCTATGCAACAGCATTGAAAGTACTGAGGAGCAGCCAGTGGAGCGAGAGCGTCAGCCGCAAGATCGAGGTCATCCAGGAAAATTACTCAATGCTGTCCGATGAAGTGCGCATCCAGCACTCAAACTTTTTGGAATGGGTGATTATTATCCTGATCGCCCTTGAATTCGTGCTTGCTATCTGGCAGAGCATACGGTAAGGGGACAGTCTTTGGCCTTCGAATGTTTCCAGTGTGGCGAGTGCTGCAGTCACCTGGGCTATGTTCATGCCATAAAGGAATCGTACGGGGATTACCGTTTTTTAATTTACAATAATTATACCGGAGAAGAGACCCCGGTAACGGTGGATCCTGACAAGCACGAACTCTTCGATGACAAGAGTATTTTTGAAAAACTACCGTACACCTGCCCGTTCTTCCGGCACCAGCCCGGCAGCGAGCTGGCATACTGCACGGTTCACCTGACCCGCCCGGAGATCTGCAGGGATTACGGATGCTGGCGTCTTCTCATCCTCAATCACACCGGGAGAAGGGCCGGGAGAATCAAGTATATACGGACGCTCTGTTCTGAAGATAGCCTCCTGACCCGTATCTGGGACAGCTGCACCGAAATCCATAGCGAGCCGGATGATCAGAAGTGGGAAGATGCCATGATACGGATCCTTATGAGGGCAGGTTATACCGTCCGGAGATAACTGGCTGAATAGCCGATTTTTCCTGTCAATTTCATGCGCCCGCCCGGGAACTGAAGCGTACCGGCGCCCCACTCACTTTCGCCTCATGCACCCGCCCTATTATATAGCCGGCTGCTGCGATTTTCATAACGAAATGATCGGCAAAGGCGCGTATCTCCGGCAACTCACGGCATCGACAACGCAGATGAAATCTGTAACTGTGGGTAAAGAACTCGAAGGAAGTACTCCGCCGTCAGTTTTTATCGGCAGCTGGAATTATCCCGATGTCTATGCCGGCCCCATGGTAGTGCAGGAACACGGCGATACCCGGATCATGGATATGCCGGAATCATGGATCTCCGGTAACAAAACCCAGGAAGAAATTATCGGGTACCGGCTTAATCTCATCCGTGGAAAGCGCCGGGTCCATGCTGCCGATCTCGATAACCGGTTTGTGGAAAAACTTCAGGCGATTTCCCTTTCCGGATCATCCATTGAGAGTGAAATCTCTTTCACAAGCACGCCGCAGGGACAGTCATTTTCAGAAGAGCATACCCCGTTCGGGCCGAGTGCACCGATAGAACATCTTGCGATTGAAACCGGCCGATGGGACCGTGATCTGGAAAAAGTGTTTTATGATACCGATCTGAAGGCTGCCGAGGCTGTCCGGGACCTCCATAAGACCGGGGTCCCGTTCTCGAGCATCCAGAAAGCATTCTCTGTCGGGACCATGGGTCGGGACTCTATGAGGCACCTTGTCCCCACCCGGTGGTCGATCACGGCCTGCGATACCATCATTGGCGACAAGCTTCTCGCGGAAGTGAAAAAATGCCCTGTCATCGACACATGGCGGGTGCATGAGTTCTCCAGCCTGCACAACAACTATGCAGTCATCCTGATGCCGACCGGCTGGCAGTACGAATGGTCGGAAGCCTTCCTCCATGTGCTGGGAAACGAGGAACTGGTCTTCTCGGATCACGAGGGAAACCGGAAAAAAACTGAATACTCCCCGCTCGGGGGTTGTTACTACTCCTGCAAGATGGCAGTTCTCGAAGCGCTCGCCCGGGAACAACGGCAGGCAGGAGCGATCATTCTCCGTGAGGCATTGCATGGGTATGTGCCTATGGGTGTCTTCAATGTCAGGGAAAACGTGCGGAGTGCCATGCAGCAGCCGGCACGGGAGTTTGAGGATATCAGGCCTGCGCTTAACTACCTCTCCGGCAAATTTACCCTTCCCATGGATCGGTTCATAAAGGAAGGTGACCTGCTCAGGACAATGATCCGGCAGCGGCAGTGCACGCTCAGTGATTTTTCAGGATTGCATACTGAATGTTCAGTGGTCTAAAGCTCTCACAATGTTTCGGAGATTTGCGCGCTGTAAAGAAATTTTTTAAAAAATTAAATTGATAACCTAAATTAACAAAATATCTCCGCAACATCGATATTAAAACAGGGGTTCTTTTCCCCGCGACCCTATACCCCCCCACCCCCCTCCGGTTTCGCTTCCCATTAGCGTACATTAGCGTTTTACAGCGCCACGTAAAATGCCCCGTTCTCCGTAAATCTGGAGCAAAATGCGTATCTGGAAAAAGTGTGTAAAAATGCACACATTTTTGCAATAGTTCCGGAAATGACCTTGCCGGATTGGCAAACCGGCCTCGTATAAGGCCCGGATTTGAGGGTTTGACTACAGGTATTCCGGAAGATCCTTCTCCGACGGGGATATACCTGGCAACTCTTTCCCTGCCTATCCCCGGGTCCGCCCTGCGATCTTCATGGAGTATCGTCGGGGCTCCTCGATCACAATCCCCGTGCCCCTCGCCCCACCTGCCCGGCCACAGCCCCGCCGCCGTTTTCACCAGCGATGTGCTCCCACCTCATTTACCGGGATCACTCGGCCTAACACTCCCACAGAACTTGCGAAGACACTTGGCGTCGCACGATCCGCAGTGAGCCGGTCCATCCAGGCACTGGAAAAAGTGGGACTCGTGGAATGCCTGACGCCGGACGAAAATAGGGACCGGTATTACCGGACAAATGAGACCGGGAAAAGGGTTGTTGCGATTATTGAGGGGGAAGGGGAATAATTTTTCCGGGAGTTTACGAGAATCATAGGTCAGCTTTTCGTTTATTCGAATTTTTTTAGGCTGGTACAACGATACAGGGATATTTTTAAGAAGGAAAAACGCTAAATAGAGACAGCCAAAGGCGTAGCGAGGTGATTGTATGCCAACGAGTAAGAAACAGATGGTGAAGCTGAACCAAGTGAAGAAGGCCAAGGCAGAAGAGCTCTCGAAGAAGGCGGCGGCGGGTAGCCAAGAGGCCCAGAAGAAGCTCAAGAAGCTCGAGAAAAAGCTCAAGTGAGCCGCGTGGAAGCTGCCTCGCTCATTTTTTTTTATAAAAAAATTATTTCCTCGAACCCAGCGCTATTACATATGCCACGAAAACAATGGACAGGAAACCCGGCACAACAGGCAACGGGGATTTCTGGGTGGTTGCGGGAACAGCGGTAGTACCTGAAGCAACGGGGCTGAGCGTGGCATTCAGATCAATGGTTTCGCCTTTTTTCGGGTACTGGTCGATTGTTCCGGTAAACGGAATGTACCCGGCCTTGTAAACCGCGAACGTCTTGTAGGGGGTACCGGTAACATACACCTGGACTACCAGGTTTCCCTTATATATCTGACCTTTAACATCGTTATCGAACGAAACATCCGCGCCATCAACATTGGAGTGGACTGCATAGTATCCTGTATCTCCACCGACCGTATCCGGAGTCGCGGGGGTTGCGATCGTTGTGGCAACCGGATTTAAGGTGGCATAGAGATCGATGCTCTCACCTTTTCCCGGAACACTGCTGATGGTTCCTTTGTATGTCGTGAAACCCTCCTTTTCCACAGTAAAACCCTGGTACGGTGTTCCCGTACTGTAGACGGGCACATAGACAACTCCTTGTGTGATATCACCCTTATCGGAGCCGTCAAACTGGACATGCGCACCATCGATATTACTGTGCACAACATACCATCCCATATCCCCGCCGACACTGGTCTGGGTTGTGACGGGAAGCTGGTTGAGTGTCGCATAGATATCTACCGATTCTCCTTGTCCGGGCACCTGCGTTATAGAATCAACAAACGTGGAGTATCCATATTTCTGGACCCGGATCGTTTTGTAAGGCGTGCCTGTTGTCGAGGCAAGGATCGTAAGAGTTCCCATCTGGACGGTCCCGACAAACTTGTCATCCATATAGACGTTCGACCCGTAGACATTGCAGTGGATCACATACCATCCCGAATCCCCGCCAATCGTTCCGGAGTCGGCAGATACCGGGAACGGGCAGATCACCAGGAGAAGACTTAACATAAGAACAAACGAATACCCGCGCTTCATCACGATCACTTCTGATATATCTCACGTTTGAGGGACTGTTATAAAAAACTCCCGGATAAAACCCGGCTTAAACGTGCAATGAAAAAGGGGAATTAGGGGCGTGAACGCCACGCCATGACGAAACCGGCGATCCCGATTCCCGCAATAAGGGGGAGCGGCGAAAGGGGAGATTTCGCTGTCGTCGGGAGCGGCGAAGGTGCCAGGGACGTCACTGCAGGAGCTGCCGTTGAAGCAGATGTGGGGGCCGCCCCGGGCACAACCAGCTGGAAGGTGCACTTGGTAAAGACATCATCGACACCAGGCAGGTTGAAGGCCGCCGAAAGGGCCGAAGCCGCTGCAGCATCCTGGATGCTGCCGGTACCCGTGAAATTGAAGATATCAGCACCGGTTTTGGCATTGATAACCTGACCCGAAAACTGGCCGGTAGTCTGCATGAAAATGTCCAATACGCCGTTATTACCCGGGTTCTGGACGATCACATAATAGGTAGCCGCTGGAAGGCCGGTTGTCTGGTACGTTTTTGAGAAGGTCCCGTCGGCATTGACCGGGACAGTCGTGATATTGACATAATTACCGGCAAACACCCAGATCTGGATGCCCGCAGTAAGGTTCCCACCGGTAGCCACACCGCTTATCGTTACAGGATCACCGATATTCGGTTGTAAAGGGGATGCAGATGCAGATATAAAGGGCTTCTGGGCAACTGCTGCAGCCGTGGTTGTTGCAGGGTTTGCGGTGCTTGCAGATACCTCAAAACCGGAAACCGGCAGCATAATACATGCCGCAATACAGAACAGCGCACATATAACCATTCCATAGGAACGTGACATCTTCATACGGGACATTGGGACGGTAACTGATATTATAGTTATGATGCGTTTTTATGTTCCCGCAGACTCTCATCTTATGAAGTATTACGGCTAATCCCGGTAGAGAAATTATGCCGCAGACCAGGGGAACAATGGAGCAGTCCGGAACTAATCGGAGGACCGTTTATTATCTCTTCCTTCTGGGGTTCTTTGCCATCTTCTCAACAACCATTTCGAAGAACCCGGTGTTGCCCCTCTTCGCACAATCACTCGGAGCGGACGATTCGATCATTGGACTTATCGCTGCTTTTTCTCCTCTCGCAGGGATCCTCTTCTCATTTCCCATAGGTGTTCTCTCCGATCATCTTGGCAGGAAGCGGCTGCTTATCTGTGCGGGATTCGTATTCCTTGCAGCCCCGCTCGCCTATCTCCTCATCACAGACCCGCTCTGGCTGATACCGGTCAGATTCTTCCATGGTACTGCGACGGCAATTCTCGGCCCGGTTGTCTCAGCCGTGATCGCAGAGCGGTTCCCCTTAATCAAAGGAGAGATGCTGGGACAGTACGCCTCGGCGACCCTTATCGGCAGAATGATCGCACCGCTTGCCGGGGGTGCTATCCTCACATGGTTCATCATGTACCCAGGACTCGTTCCGTTCCAGATGGTATACATCGTGGCGGCACTCGCCGCAATCCCGGTTTTTATCCTGACCCTGATGTACCGGGAGGATCGATCCGCGGCGCTATATATCCTCCCACTCTCGGTCTTCCGGGAGAGTTTCGTCACATTCTTTTCGAATCCACGACTGAGGGGGACCGCCTTCGTGGATATGGCGACCTATTTCGCATACGGGGCGTTTGAGACATTCCTGCCGGTCTTCCTGTCAGGCCGGGGCGTCAGCCCGTATGAGATCGGTATCATCTTCGCCGTTCAGGTTTTAATGATCGCCGCAACAAAACCGTTCTTCGGAAGAATTGCCGACAGGGTAGACAAACGCCTGCAGATTGTCGCCGGGCTCCTTATCACCGGTTGTTCAACAGCCATGGTCACGTTCGCCTCATCGTTTGGGATCTTCCTGCTCGTGAGTTCCCTGTTCGGTTTCGGAATATCCCTATCGACCGTTGCAACCAGCGCCTACGTCGCGGACGTAGCACGAAAAGAGCAGATAGGCGCGTCTATGGGAGCACTTTCTTCGATCATGGATATCGGTCAGTCTGCCGGACCACTTATCACTGGAATCATCATAACCGCTGCAGGTTACACATCCGGTTTCCTTGCCAGTTTCATTCTTGCTGTTGTGATCACCGTTTTCTTTGCAGTATCAGTGAGAGAAGGATCTCCCGGAAAAATCAACGCTTGAAGATGGTCACAAACTCGGTTTTTGCAATTGTATGACCTAAAAGGGCTCCGTCTACTGATTCACGGTTCGCAGTCGGCTGGGTAATATCCATGTCAACGGCATACAGCCTGAACACATAATGGTGGGTGGAACCGATAGGAGGACAGGGAGGATAATATCCCCGTGAACCAGCACTGTTGTCCCCTATATTTGCGCCGTCGTCCAGCACTTTTTCGTTCGGCTGCCCGGCGCTCAATCCCCCGGCAACCGGGGGGATATTGTATACTATCCAGTGAGTGAACGTGCCGGCCGTGGCATCGGGATCATCGATGATCAGCACAAGACTTTTTGTGCCTGACGGGATCATATCCCAGGATACTGCGGGAGATTCACTTGCTCCCAAACAGGTACTTGCTGCAGGAAGCGGAGAGCCGGGTGAAAGCGAACCAACCCTTATGGTTAATGTACCGGCAGGAGCTGCCGAGGCTACAGGAGGAGAGATTGATCCGGTGGTGGGAGTGGGGGACACAGATTCCGGGGCGGCTGAAGGAGCGGGCGCAGTGCATCCGACGATACCGGTAGCCAGGAGCATGATGACAAACAGGAAAAGGAATGACCAGACATACATACACGGGAGAGGACATGCAAATACATAAGCATGATGATGGACCGGTCCTCTATTGGCTACCCGCTATTGGCTATCTATTTACGTCCCCGGCATCAATAGCTCGTACAATCAGAATAAAACCGGAAACGACTCCGTGAGGCGTATTGATGAGACTGCAAAGCACCCCGCAGACACCCGCGCCGGCCTCTCCGGTTTCCCTCAGTTTCTGTATCCTGCTTTACCAGGATGATCGTATCGAGCGCCTTGCAGACTGCACGGTAGATGAGTATTTCACCGCGGTCCGTGAGGCAAGTATTGCCTGGATTGACTGCAGTACGGTAGACGACGACAAGGAGATCGAACGGATCGCCCAGCTTGCCGGGTTTACAAAAGTCCCGATCCCCAAGCTCTCTCACGGGTTTTACTCGGCATACGAGGATTACGATACGGAGCTCGGCATCATGCTGCCATCCGTGACGGTAAAGGGAGAGAAGATGACAGTCAACCCGCTCTTCATCCTGATCCGGGAAAACCTTGTCCTCACGGTCCACTCCGAGGAGATCAACCGGCTGCTGCGGTTCTCCCGGTACGCCCAGCCGTTCTTCAAACGGATCGCAGGAGAGAATACACCCGACAAGATCACGCTCACGCTCGAGCGGATTATTGATGAAAACAATGATCGTAATTTTGAATACCTGCGTGAGATCGAGATGCACGGGGATGCGATCAGCAAATCCCTTATCGAAGAGAATGTTGCCAAGAAAAAGATCGCGCACGACATATACCGGATGAAGCACGTCCTGATAGATTACCTGAACGTGCTCTGGGCGACAAAAGACGTGGTGGACTCGCTGCGATACGGCGACGCCGATCTGATCACAAATGATGAGAAACTGCTCGGCAGGATCGGTATCCTCTCGAACAATATCGACCGCCATATCGAGCTCACCGAACAGATGTCCAACGTGCTCGCATCCGGTCTCGAAGTGATGCAGAGCATTTACAACAACCAGCTCCAGAGCCTCAATAACCGGTTCGCTCTGGTCACGGCATACTTAACGGTCCTCGGTACAGCATTCCTGGTACCGAATACGATCGCAACGATCGCGGGGAGCGGCGTGATGGGGGGAACCATGGCTGCGCAGTGGTGGTATGTTCCCCTGTTGATTGTCTCGACGCTTGTTGCAACGCTCACTTCCTTACTCTGGGTGGTCCACGTCTGGAAGAAGCCGGAAGAGGATTAAAGACACGCTTTTTTGTCTTCTCGGCAATATCCTCTTTTTTTACCCGTTTCAGCTCCGGTTCGAACCATGCTTCAATGCACTGTTTGACAACGCCCAGCCCGGCATCGCTGTCGAGGAAGATCGCCCCGATAAGGGCTTCCATCGTATCGGAAAGGATCGTCTCCTCCCCATCTCTCCACAGCCCTTTCTCCCCACGCCCGAGCCGGATATATTTTCTGATGTGCAGACGTCGTGCAACCTTTGCCAGAGTCGGGTTATCCTCCAGCCGTTCTTTCTCCTGCGTGATCCCGCCTTTATTCTGGATCCCCTTTTCCATCAGGAACAGGATCAGACCGGTCTTTAACACAGCATCTCCCAGCGTGCTGTAGGCCATCTGGTCCATGCACCGTTTGTTCTGCTGGAGCAACTCGTTGGCATACGCCGGGTGGGTGAGCGCCCGGATCAGGTGTTGTTTTTCAAAAAAGTGATACCCGATAATCTGTTCGATTTCTGTTATGTCCTTTTGATCCATCGTATAATAGACCGTTCATTGTCAGAATTAATAAAGAGCACCAATGATAATGGATTGGATAGTGGGGTGGCCCAAAAGGCCGGATGCCATTAAAAGTCCGGCATTACTCCGGTAGCACCGTCATCAGCTCTTTTTCCGGAGTGTGAGAGCCGCTGAATTCATGCAGTACCGTTTACCGGTCGGAGCCGGACCATCATCGAATACATGACCGAGATGTGCCTGGCACCGGGCGCAGAGCACCTCCGTCCTCTCCATCCTTCCGCTCCTGTCTTGGTGGAAGAGGACATTGAATTCAGAAACCGGTGCGTAAAAACTCGGCCACCCGGTACCTGAATCAAACTTTGTTGCCGAATCGAAGAGATCGGTGCCGCAACAGGCACAGACGTATATCCCGGGTTCTTTACAGGCATGGTATTTACCGGTAAACGCATACTCCGTCCCTTTGTTCCGGGCCACTTCGAACTGGTCCGGCGCAAGAAGTGCCTGCCATTCCATTTCGCTCTTTATTACGGGAGGAACATTCTCGATATGGCCGGTCTTTGTATTGAAGATCGGTATCAGCCCGTTTGCCGTCCTTTCAGGGTTCACGATTTGTTACACCTGCATGATTCATGGCAGAGCCGGAGTATAGAGCTTTGTTTCACGGCAGGTTAAAAAGAATATGAGATTACATGCCGAAAAATCCGAGGATGCAGCGTTTTGGATCCTTGTAGAAGATCCGTGCACCGTCTTTGATATTGCGGACATCCTCGATTGTGTACAGGATATCCGGGTATTCTCTTGAGAGGATTCCAAGCAGCCGGGACAGTTCAGTCCTCGGGACGATCATAAAGATGATATTCACCGTATGGGAGAAACATCCCTGTCCCTCGATCCGCGTCATCCCGTACCCCAGCGTGGAGAGTGATGAGACGATTGGCTGGGGATCACCGGGCGTGATGAGGCGGACGATCACATAGCCGATCGAGATCATGTTCTCAAGCTGCATACCTGCAAGGGTTCCGATACCGTACCCCGCAAGATAGGCAAAGAGATTCCAGTAATCCGTGAGGTTCGTAAGCACAAGCCCGGTGGAGATCAGCCAGATACCGGTTTTTACAATCCCGACGCATGCGGCAAGATTCGCATGTCCCTTGCTGATATAGATCGTGCGGATCGTTTCAAGGGCTGCCTCACCGATCCGGGCGATCAGAATGACTATGGGTATAACGGTTATCAATCCAAAAATTTCCGGTGCTATGGACACTCACTTCCCGGTACCATAATCGAACCGGCCGGTTTGAAAAACTTACGGAATTGTCGTGATAGCCTGACATTACAGAAGAACATGAAGAGAGCATGGGGCCGGATTTGAGCAAAATGCAGATCAAGATCAAACAGTACCGGCCGAATCCGGAGGTTTTGATCGCATATTTTTAAAAAACGGCAAAATGCAGACATTTTTGGAAAATATACCATTTTGATGGGTTTAGACCGGCCATTTTATTCCATTTTGGACAGGATTTTTCCGCCCGCAGCCGGTAATGGTAATACCCTGAAAAATCCAGGTATACTGCAGGGAGCAGGACGCAGCATTCTTACCGCGAGAAAAATAACATCGCGACATCGGAATGCCAGTTTTCAACAGGTTTGCAGTAAGTTCCGATTATTATTGGCAATCGGAAGATACAAAGCACATTAATGAAGGAAGATGGGCAACATAATCCTGACAAAGATCCATGAGACCCACCTACCTGATCCTGCTCCTTGTGCTCATTGCGTCATTCGGAGCAGGCTGTGTCTCCAAAGCCCCGAATCCTTCGGTCCGTGTTACTGGTACTGACATTGAGGATATCACTCCGGTCCAGGTAGGGGATTTCGATGTCTACACGGCAAATTTCCGGATAGAGAATCCCACGAACAAGACGTTCAATAACGTGGACGTCCGGTTCAACCTGATCCCTGCCACCATATACTGCCATACGCAGACACAGGATGTCATGATCCCCTCTGTTGCCCCGCTCGAGCGGAAGACCGAGCGGTTCTCCTTCTCGGAATTTGCTGACCTCAACTGTGAGTATACCTACACGTTCGAGGTCACATCAGATACAGAAAATACGTTTTTTTGATTTTTATTAAAGATCGGGAAGAGATAAAAATATCCGGTTATCGTAAGAGTTTACCGGTTTTTTCTGATGACTCTGATAACGGCATCCCCGAACTCCCGGGTCCCTGCCAATCCGCCAAGATCCCGGGTTCGGATACCCTGTGAGATCACGGTACCGATCGCAATCTCCACCCTGCAAGCACCATCCTTGTCCCCAAGATAGTCGAGGAGCATCACAGCGCTCCGGATTGCAGCGATGGGGTTTGCAATATTCCGGCCGGCGATATCGGGAGCGCTCCCGTGTACAGGCTCGAAGAGCGCGTACCGGTCGCCGATATTTGCACTCGGGGCAAGTCCAAGACCACCAACCAGGTACGAGGCCACATCGGAAAGGATATCCCCGAAGATGTTTGTTGTCACGACCACATCATACGCTGCCGGGTGCTGGAGGAGATCGAGCGCAAGCGCATCAATGTACTTGTCATTGAAAGTGATTCCGGCAGACCTGGCCTCGGACGTGCAGATGTCCCGGAAGAGGACGTCTGACTTGAGTACGTTTGCCTTGTGCCCGATAGTGAGCCGGCCGCTGCGCTGCTGTGCAAGCCGGATTGCGGACCGGACGATCCGTTCAGTCCCTTTTCGGGTCACGACGCGGAGAGTCGTAGCCCGGTCCGGGCCGGACTCCTCGATACCGGAATAGAGCCCTTCCGTATTCTCCCGCACAATCATAATATCGAAACCGTCCCCTTGGACGGGGCGGAGATTCGCATAGAGATCGAGGGCCTTCCTGATCCGCAGCACCACACTCTGGTAATCTTTCATCGGGGGTGTGGTAACCGCCCCGAACAGGATAGCATCAGCAGTCTTCAGCGCATCGATCTCCTTGTCTGCACACGGGCAGCCGGTCCGCTCCCACATCCCGTATCCCACATCCACCGGGAGAAATTCGTATGCCGGATGCAGGGCCTCAAGGACACTTCGGGCAACCGGGATCACCTCATGTCCGATCCCATCGCCTTCCACGATTGCAATTGTTGTCATCGGTTCCTCCACTGCCTGACCATTTCATTCACCGACCACGCAATCTTTGCCGGGCTCGCCCCCCAATGGACGATCGCCCCGAACATCCCGTTCCATGTCCCGACCCCTTCCCGCTCGGCCCTGCAGCACCGGGCAATGAACGGCTCCTCCAGGATCTGATCAAGGGGGCAGATGTTCACCAGCTCGAAGTTGTTCCCATAGCATTCTGTGAACAGCTGCACTGCCGTGAGGCATCCGGCCACGCGTTCACCACCATACAGGGGATCGGCATCAAGCGTACGGATATACCCTGCAGCCCGACACGGAAAAACGTCTGCCGTAATCTGCGAGATATCCCGTACATGATGATCGAAGATTACTGAGAGATCCCCGAAGAACCCGATACCCTCAAGCTCACT
Organism: Methanoregula sp.; assembly: GCF_049518935.1. GTDB lineage: Archaea > Halobacteriota > Methanomicrobia > Methanomicrobiales > Methanospirillaceae > Methanoregula. The sequence continues at coordinate 26,829 of NZ_JBEKRH010000006.1, read as the reverse complement.
GAGGCTCGCTGACAGGGTCGGTCGCGGGGGAATGACATCGTACACATGGACAGTAAGAAAACCGGACATGTCAGGATCGAGCACGAAGGTCATATTCTCTTCAAGGCCTGTGAAGACGGTGCAGCGGTACCCTCTCTCAAGGGCAAGCCGTACAAGGTGCGTGCGGTCGTTGAGCTGGACTTTTTCAGGATAAGTGTAGATCTCCCGGGGTGACACAAGGATGCGCGAGCTGGAGATGTCCCTCATCACGCCCTTTTGGAGTGGATCAAGGGTAATCTCAAGGAGTTCGAGCCCTTCGGGGGTGTCCCTCAGCAGGTACCTGCTCAGTGCGTAGACACGATCCCCGCAGGGTTTTGTTGAAGCACGACCGATATACTTGCAATGTTCGGGAAAGATCATGTATGAATTCTCCAGTACTCCACAAGTCCGCCCGCTGCAAGGATCTCCTGCATCCGCGGTGAGAGGGGCCGTATTTCGTGGCGTTTTCCTTCGGTCTCCAACCACCCCTCCGCCAGGTTGAAAGTCACGGTGCTCCCCTCAGTACATGTGAGGTCGCATTCAATAAGTGGGAGGCCGATATTGATCGCATTCCGGAAGAATATCCGGGCAAATGATGGGGCAACAACAGCAACTACACCAGCTTCCTTGATCGCGATCGCTGCCTGCTCCCGTGAAGAGCCACACCCGAAGTTCTTGCCTGCTACAATCACCGACCCATTCAGTCGTGGTGCAAGTCCGGGATCGAGATCCTCGAAGACATGCATACCCCAGATGCTCCGGTCCTTGGTCCTGAGATACCTCCCGGCAATCACGACATCGGTGTCAATATCGGCGGGAAGGCATACGGCGTGCCCCACGTTCTTCTCCATCGTCCCTGATGCAGGATCAACGTGTATGTGGACCACAGGTACTTCATTCTGCATCATGCCACCTCCGGCACAGTAATTTCACCTTCGAGTGCACTGGCAGCAGCCGTAGCCACCGATGAAAGGTAGATCTCTCCTCCCACACCCATGCGGTTCTTGAAATTACGATTTGCTGTCGAGAGACAGACTTCTCCTTCACCGAGAACACCCATATGGTACCCGATACAGGGACCACAGCCGGGCGTCCCGATGGTGCAGCCGGCTTCAATTATGTCAGCAAGCACACCGGTCCGGATCGTCTTTCCGAGAATTTCGGCGGATGCCGGGATTACGATCGTTCTGACCGCCACTTTTTTCCCCTTCACGATCCGGGCGAACCGTGCCAGATCGGAATATCGCCCGTTAGTGCACGTGCCAACAAACACCTGATCGATCGGAAGTCCTGCCAGATCCTGTACCGGCTTGACCGTGTCCACCCGGTGCGGTACAGCAACGAGCGGGACGATGTCGGAGAGATCAAAATCAAGCTCCTGTACATAGGAGCATTGCTCCGGTATCTGCGGTTTGACAGCATGCCCCCGCTCCTTGAGGTACCGAACCGTAGTCTCGTCTGCATAGCAGAGACCGGCCTTTGCGCCCGCTTCAACCGAGAGATTGGAGAGGACAAGTCGCTCGTCCACCGAGAGATGCCTCATACCGTCACCAAGGAATTCAAGCGCCTGGTAAGACGCACCGTCCGTGCCCAGTTTTCCCACATAGGTCAGCGCGAGATCTTTTGCTTCGGCGGCTCCAGAGAAGCTGCCGGTAATGTGAATGCCAACCGACTCCGGCACCCGGAACCAAGTCTCACCGGTGAGCCAGATCGCTGCCATATCTGTTGCACCGACACCGGTAGCAAAAGCCCCAAACGCCCCGAGCGTGACGCTGTGCGAATCGGCCCCGATAACGATCTCGCCGGGAAGGACAATTCCCTCGCTCATCAGCTGGTGACATATTCCGCAGCCGATATCCGCAAAATGCATGAAGGAACTCTTTGCAAAATCCCTGAGCTCGTGCTGGAGTGTCGCTGTCGTGCCGTTGTTTGCCGGGACTATGTGATCGAAAAGGAGGGAAAATTCGGTCTTGTCGGAGAGCCTTTCTGCGCCCATGCTTTTCCAGGCCTCGAGAGCAAGGACACCGGTACCGTCATGGGCATAGGCGCGATCTACTTTACGATCGACATAATCCCCCGCCGGCGCTCCAAGGATCCTTTCGGATAAGGTACTCATTGATGCGTCTCCTTTGCTTTTTTGATCAGTTTACGGAGTACCTCAGGAGTGATGTTGCATTTATGCTCGGAATGGTCCTTGACCATGTCAAGCACTCTGCAGATCTGTTTGTCCGACAACTCGCAGCCGAGGGAGGCCACAACATGCTCGAGTGCTTTTTTCCCGGTGTGCTTCCCAAGTATGAAATGACGCTCCCCACCTACGAGTTCCGGCGTGAAATATTCGTAAGTCGACGGATCTTCAAGAATAGCCGCGATATGTATCCCGCTCTCATGGGAGAACGCGAGTTCCCCGGTGACAGGCTTATTCCTTGGGAGTGCAATGCCGGAATATTTTTCGACCATGTGCGAGAGCCGGTTGAGCTGGGAGAGGTCGTACCTGTCGATACCCTTCTTCATATACAGGGCAACGAGCAGTTCCTCAAGTGATGCGTTCCCCGATCGTTCTCCGATTCCGTTTACGGTAGTATGGAGCTGGAATGCCCCCGCCTCGGCGGCAGTAATCGTGTTAGCCACCGCACATCCCATGTCATTGTGGCAGTGGGCGCAGAACGGGCGATCGACGGATGCGACAAGCTCTGTCATGATACAGTTCATCTCTGAGGGGATGAGACAACCAACCGTATCGGCAAAACTGAGCAGAACCGCACCGTGATCAGCAGCCTGCCGGTAGACTTCTTTCAGGAAGGGAAGATCAGTACGGGAAGCATCTTCGGCAGCAAATCTTACCTGCACACCGTGATCGCGGGCAAAGTCGATCATCTTCAGCGAATCTGCAAGTACCTCTTCCCGGGGCTTTTTGAACTTCAGTCGTACGTGCAGTTCAGATGTGGGGATAAAAATGCTCACCATGTCGACATCGCAGTCGATCGCCGTCTGGATATCGGCTTCGCGTGCCCGGGAGAAACCGCAGATTCGGGCATCAAGACCGAGGTTCGCAATCGTCTTCACGCACTGCTTCTCATTCAGGGACACGGCAGGAAAGCCAGCCTCGATGACTTCGATGCCGATCTCGTCCAGCGTTGTTGCTATCTCTACTTTCTCCTGACATGAGAACGAGACGCCCGGCGTCTGCTCCCCGTCTCTGAGTGTCACATCACAGATCTCAATATTCAATGGTTTCATGCCTGCTTCCCTCCGGACAGGTACCTTCGATCACAATCGTTCTCGGCCGGTCACCTATCACCAGTTCTTTCTCCAGCATCTTCCGGTCATCCGCACGGCAGATCACCGGTCGGGCCCATGACAGGTAGGGAACCAGATCACAGGTGGGCTGTTTCCCGGTCATCGCCGTACAGTTGTTTTTCATAACAATGCAGAGAAGCGGCAGACGCTTCTCGTACACATCAATCAGTGCATTCAGCCCGGAATGGAGCAGGGCATAGTCACCAATAAGGGCGAGCTTTGTGCTCCGTGCAGCTACCGCGATGCTTGCGCCCATCCCGTAGCTGGCGACACCCAGCTCGTATGGCGGTTTCATGCCGAGCACCGAGCAGCCCGCATCGCAGATCATGGGCATATTCCGGGACTTGAGAATGTCCATCATTCCCTTGAACGGGCAGTTGCTGCAGAACGTGCGGTAATAACCCCGGTCTTCCATCGCTTCCGGACGTTCCTGCGGGACCGGCGGTTGGATGCCGCGGTGATCGCGGACAAAAGTCCTCCCGTATTCATGGATTTCGTGAATAGCAGATACCTGTCGGGGCAACGGGTGAACCGTAACGATCCGGGTTTTTCCTGGTTCGGCACCGGTCCCTGCCGGTTCTCCCGCCCACTGGTTGAGGGGAAATGAATCGGACCAGGCAAACATGCTCCGGTATAATTCCTCTGCGGCAGTAACACGGCCATTCATTGTCCAGGTCCGCTCGGAGAGGCGTCCTTTCCCCGCAGATCGTTGAATCTGAAGTGGTTCCGGATTAACATCGGCTTCAAGAATACGGGGAGTCAGGCGCAGGATTGCTACACGGGAGAATTTCTCGGAGGCTTCAAAAGCGGCCTCAACTGCATGGGAACAGGTCGTTACACCCGGTTCGATCACCGGGAGTTCCGCGAGTTCCCCGTAATACCGGGAGTCCTGGGCAGTCTGGGATCCTTGTGCATCCGGATCATCTCCGGCAACGAGGACAACGCCCCCGATGAGACCCTGGGCTGTTGCCTGGAGCAGGGGATCGGCGCAGGCGTTCAGGCCGACATTCTTGATGATTACGGCAGCCCGTTTACCGGAGAGTGAGTCTCCGAGGGCATACTCAAGAGCGATCTTCTCGTTGATGACCATTTCAGCGTTCACGAGCCCGCCCAGTTCCGTGATCGGGAATCCCGGAACGGTATACTGGCAGTCGGTATAGACTTTCAGGGCGTTCGCAAGCGCATCTATGCCCTTCATTCGTCCCTCCCGGGCACGAGGTCGCAGCCTGCGCAGTTGGTGCACATGGTCAATGCCTGCTTTGCATCAAGACCCGCTTTTGTCAGTGCCTCGGTCTGCAGGGCAAAAAATTTCGTCAGCCGTTCAGCAGATGGCCGGGGTTTTCCCATGAACTCCGCTACCGGGTTGAGGGGGCGGAGAACAGGAATTACTCCGTGGGAGATCATCTTCCGGATACAGGCTTCAAGTTCCTCATCGGTTTCTCCAAGCCCGATTATCACGTTGGAGAAGACACGACCTCTGCCAAAGAGATCCACCGATCGGTCGAGTGTTTTCCAGATCCTGTCGTAATCCAGTCCCGGGCAGACCTTCTCAAACAGCCCGGGTGTCGCCGCTTCGAGGTTGAACTTCACCTCTGCGACTCCAAGTTCCCTGAGCCGGTCCGGAGTATTCTCTGTGGGATAAATGGAGACGCCAATCGGGAGGTCAAAGGACGTGAGGCGTTTCACCACAGCAAGCACATAAGCTTCCTCATCTTCAATGGTAGTAAGCACGCCGCTCGTTACGGAGATGGCATGGATCCGATCACGCACGGAATCGACCATCCCCACGATCTCTTCGATACTCTTCCTCCTTCCTCCGAGATTCGGTACTGTGCAGTACCTGCACCTGAAAATACAGCTGCCTGTGACCGTGATGAACGCCTGGTCAGGGCAATGGAACCCGGGTTCAAGGAGACGACCCATGATGAGCTGGCCTTCAAAATAGAGCTGGGCAGTGCCGTTACCCCGGTGTGCAATCTCGATACTGCTCGTCGGGTTGAGAGCCAGTTTGACCCGGTGGCTGCCCATAGCAAAGAAGATCGACCCCTTGCCCCCGGCTCCGGGTCCTGCAGTCGACTTCGCGATGAACCGGTCCGCTGGCTCTCCGGTAAGTCGGGCCGACCCGGCTTCAAGCAACCGGGCTTTCAGTTCTTTCCATTGCATAACTCAAGTGCCTCCTCGTAATTCGTATAAAATGGAATCGCAGCAACCGCCCCGGTAATCCCCCGACCGTTCATGATGATCCGGAGATGTCCATCCCTGACGGTTTCCAGCAGCCCGGGCTCAACTTCACCCCGCTTCACGCTCCTCCCGAAGGCCAACAGGGTTGCAGAGGGTGTGAACCCGGTATATACGGCCATTCCGGTCTTTGTTGAGAGGGTATACTGTTCAAGGAACTTATGGAACCTTCCGATGAGACCTTCCGGATCATTGGTAGCAAATTCCACAACAAGACCAACGCAGTTCTTGGTCCTGTAGGGGACTGGAAAGAGCTGGACGATCGTATGCGACAAGTATACCGACTGGTCATCCTCAGCGGCTTTTGCGATGTTATGGACAAGTGTCCAAGTCGCCCCTTCTTCCGGTGTGTCGGTATCGTCAACACCAATCAGGACGCGTTGGCGCCGGGGCAGCCATATCGTCGCGCCGGCAATTTTTCCCCCGCCGGCAGGATCGCTGCGACTCCGCAGGACACCCCCAGCATCCGACCGGCAGGCCGCGGCTCCCACACCACCACCGCCCATACCGATGTACGTAATCGCGATCTCATTCTGATCCACGGTGCAGGCAGAAATTCCCGCGGGAAACCGGGACCCTTCCAGGGCGAGATCCACGGATCCTGTTTTCAGGGAATACCGCATGGTGGATCCGACACACCGTACATTATTAACGAGCGGGCTCTGCGCATAATGGCGTTTCGTCCACATGGCTCCCCCGACACAGTCAAAAAATTCGATGAGTTCAACGTGGTCACCCGCTGCATTCGCTACAGCAACGATCTTCGGATAGTGAATCACGTACGGTTCAGAGATGTTCACCATAGAGTCCCGCCGCCTCGATACCCCTGTTGCCCCAGAGTACAGCACCCAGTGCTCCGATCCGTCCCTTCCTCGCATTCCCATCGATAAATCCGATGCCAATCTCACGTGCCGCTTTTTCGGCTTCGGCAAGTGTCATGATCGCAGTCTTTACTGATACCGATGCTGGTGATTCTGACGAAAAACCGATACCCCGGAAGTACGCAATGCCAGTATCAGGAGAAACGGTATTTTTTTCAACAAATGATCGGACAAATTCCAGAAGTTCCGGAATTTTTTCCGGCTTCCCAGCAAAATTGAGGGCTGAGCTGACACAATTCGTGGTCTTGTAAGGGACAGCCGGATTGAGCTGGACAAGACGCATATTCAGAAATTCAACACCTTCGATGCGACAGGCTTCTGCACACTTCAGCGCCATCACCCAAGTCGCTCCTTCAGTTTTCGTATCAGTGTCATCGATCCCTATGCAGACCTTTTCGTATTTCGGCGAAACTATCCTGACCCGGTTAGTGCGTGCTCCGCCAACGTTGAGATCCTCCTCAGTGGGATACTCTGCGCGGAGCACGCCAGGGGCTTGGGGCAGACACGCGGCAATACCGACACCAGCCCCGGCGATCCCGGCCCACGAGGTTATCACCTCGTTGCCATCAACGTCCACCGATTCCAGGGCCTGGCCCCCTATATCCCCGGCAGCTGCACCGAAATTAACCGGATACTTACCGAGTTTCGCGCTGATTACCATTGAGGTCCCTTCAACGGAACATGAAGTCACGGCACCACCGGCCCTGCGCCGGTTCATTGCATCCCATTCAATTGTTCCCCGTGCCCGGCACTGCTCAATAATCTCTGCCCGGGCAGTACATTCATCCACCATCACTAGGAATTTCTGTGCAAAAAGCGGCCCAAATCGCTGTTTTACATCGTCGGGAGTGAGCGTGATCATATTATCGCCGAAATTTTCGTTAACAAAAGAATCGGCAATAACCATATATATAAAGATCGATAACTACCGGAAAATTTTCAGTTAAAAAAAGTTAGAGTACTTTGTGAAGGTCAATCTTGTAGGGCCCGAGCGTGCCGCCAAAGTTTCCTGCCGATATGAACGTGACACCGGGAATCTTTGCAGCGGCCTTGACACCGGCACCCATTGCGGCTGCTACCGACTTCTCGTCCACGCCATCGATGACGATCTCATACACGGCCTTGACTCCTGCCGGAATCTTGGTGTCCGGGACCTTTTCGCGAAGGGTCGGGCAGTACTTCTCGTTGGTGGATGCAGGCATGAACTTGTATTTCAGGCTGCCGACTTTTGAACCGCTGGCGACAATGCCACCGGGGAAGCTGGTAATGACACCGGGGACGGCATCGATTGCCTCTACTGCTGCCTCGGCACCCATGAGGGCGGCCATCTGATTCTCGCCCATGATGAAGAAGTTGCCTCCGGCAACACCCTTGACAATGCCGAACTCTTCCTCGCCGACATATTCTCCATTCATGATCGGAATGACCCAGCACTTGCGGCCGCCAACTTCCTTCTGGTATTCGTAGCCGTCGCCGAAGAAGTGGAGCTTGACCGGGATCTTCTCTTCTGCATTCGTGATACCGTTGAAGACTGCGGTGGTCGGTGCAGTCAGTACGCATTCTGCCAGACGCTCCACAACCTGTTCCTTGAGTTTCTTCTTGCTGGCACAGATCAGGATGGCCACGCCGGGTCTACCGTCTGGAGTTTCACTTGCCGGGATATAACCTTCAATGCCTGCCTCGCAGGGACAGCCAATCGCAGATGTTGCAAAACCGGTTGCCTCGGTAGCTGCTTTCTTTGCCCATTCCTTTGTAACCGCAGTGATGATGATCCGGCAGACCCAGGTGGGGAATGCCTCTGCATAGGTATCGTCAATCGTAACGCCGTTGATTTCCATATGATAACCTCCGGTACAACAAAGGTACAATGATGGTGGTTGAATAAATTTTCTAAATTGATTTTTGAGTAAACCGGTATTTCGGGAGCGCATGAAAAAAAAAGAGGAAAGTACAAAAGATCATTTTAACTTACAGGATTTTTACGTTAACTGCCCAATCGGGTATTTAAACTAAAATAAATAAAATCAGTATAAAACGGGCATGCTCCCTCAACCAATTTCAGAACATTTATCTAGATTCTTCTACCACTTTTTGTTAGTCGATTTTCAGAATCGATCATAGCTGGTGCGTGAAAAGCGAATGGCATTTGCAGTGCACATCAACATGGAACGTTGTACTGGCTGTAATAATTGTGTGGTTGCATGTCCTGTTGACGCGTTAGAGATTCATACAGTAGATCCTGCATCAAAAGAAAAGATCTATGCAGTCAGGGACGGAAAATCCGTCATCCTTGATCTCAGGATTGAACTCTGCGCCGGGTGTGGCGTATGTGTTCAGGCATGCCCATATGGTGTTATCAGACTTGCAGGCCCCTGGGAATCAAGATCAGCGGCAGATGTGCAATAAGAAACAGCGTGAGGGTTAATTCATGGCATTGTTTCCAAAGTTTTCCAAAAAGAAAGACGGTATTAACGTTGTGATGGAGCAGAAACTCCTTCAGAACGTAAATAACCTTATTCTCAATGCAGAGACCTGCACGGGATGCGGCATATGCGTCGAAGCATGTCCCGAGGACGCCATTGTCCTTGGACTGGTCGGTGCGTCAAGACGCGGCGCTATAAATTACGCTGCTCCCATTGATGTCGATGAGACCAAGTGCTCGTATTGTGGCGTCTGTGTCATCATGTGCCCGTTCAATGCATTGACATTGAAGGTGGATGGACAGGAGAGACTCCCAATCATCGAAAAGGAAGGGTTCCCGCAATACGACATGAAAGCGGAAATTGACGACGAGAAATGCGTCAGGTGTACCATTTGTGAAGAGGTATGCCCGCGTGATGCCATTGACCGCAATGTCCCTGCGTACGAGGGAACGTACAAGGGTCCGGTGGCCGGTGCCAAGGACCGCCAGACTGCAATCAAAACCAAGACGATATTTACCGTAGACAAAGAGAAATGTTCTCTCTGCGGTCTGTGCGGTGCCCTCTGCCCGGCAATCGTGGTGAAACACAAGCAGTTCACCGCAGAAGCCGGCAAAGTCGAAGGCGACGTCATCTGGGATGAGACCAAGTGTGATGCCTGTAAGGTGTGCGTTGAGGCATGCCCTGAAGAGTGCATTACCGTTGAACGCGAAGTTATTTCTGATAAAGTTGACGGCAAAGTTGACATTATCCAGGACAACTGCTGCACGTGCACATGGTGCTCACGGAACTGCCCGACCGAGGCAATCACCGTTGAGAAGATTTTTGAAGGCGACATCGAATTCCACGCCGATAAATGTCCCGGTGGCTGCTCAACCTGTGCAGAGATCTGCCCGGCAAATGCAATCTACCTCCCGTCATCGATACCCGCAGCCGAGATGAAGCGTGACGGCATCGAAGCGACTATTGCCGTCAACAAGGACTACTGTATACTCTGTGGTGCCTGCGTCAATGCATGCCCCGGTGAAGACATCATCGTCCTGCAGAGAACCGGTATCCGCGTGAAGGGCAAGGAAACTGACCTGTTCAACAAGATAAAGGCAAAACTTTTCGAGAAGAGAACTTCGAAAGTTAAAGAAGAAATTACCGGACAGGTCAACCTCAAGATGATGGAGAAGGCGTGATCAGCATGGCACGAACAAAAGGTTATCCCGAAGCGCTGGAGAAAAAACTCCACGAGCAGAGATACTTCCGCGAGGACTCAAATCCTGAATTCACCAAGAACGTGAGGGCTATCTCCCGCACCATCGCCCACATGTGCTTCCAGTGCGGTACCTGCACCGGCTCATGCCCGTCAGCCCCCCGCAGCACCTACCGGATCCGCAAATTCATGAGGAGAGCGGTGCTCGGTCTCGAGAATGAGGCACTGACCGACCCGGACCTCTGGCTCTGTACTACCTGTTACAGCTGCTCTGACCGTTGCCCGCGTGACATCATCCCCACGGATGTTATCATGTCCATGAGGAACCTCGCATTCAAGAGGGATATCATACCTGTCAACTTCCTCAAGACCGTTCAAGCGATCTACAACTCAGGCCACGGTGTCCCGAACAACGATGTCAACCGTGCAGCCCGCGAGCGGCTCGGTCTGACCCGTGATCCGCCAACCACTCACACATATACAGAATATATGCCCGGTATCAGGAAGATCATTGACCACTACAAGCTCAAGGCAAATGCCGACAGGATCGTCAAGGAGAGGGAGGGCTGATAATGTCTGAATCAGGTGCAAATCACAAGTTCGCATTCTATCTCGGATGCATCGCCCCCAACCGTTATCCTGGCGTAGAATCGGCCTCCATCAAGGCCATGAAAAAACTTGGCGTAGAGCTGGTTCCCCTTAAGGGTGCAAGCTGCTGCCCCGCACCAGGTGCATTCGGTTCAATCGACCTCAGTGTTTTCTATGCAATGGCGGCCCGGAACCTCGTGCTCGCCGAGCAGATGAAGATGGACATTGCCCTTGTCTGCAACGGTTGCTACAAGTCAATCTGGGAGGTCAACCACAAGCTCAAGCACAACAAGGATCTCCGCGACAATGTCAATGAAGTCCTCAAGGAAGTCGACATGGAGTATAAGGGTACCATTAACGTGTACCACACCGCTGAGCTTCTTTACAATGACAAATTTATCGGTGTCGAGAAGGTCCGCGACAGTGTCACGAATCCCCTGACCGGTGCCCGCATCGCAGTCCACTATGGCTGCCACCTGACAAAACCCCACAAGGACCGGGAGTTTGAGAAGGAAGTCATGCTCAACACGGAGCACCCCGTATGGATGGAAGAACTGATATCTGCTCTTGGTGCAACACCGGTTGAATACCGCAACAAGATGCAGTGCTGTGGTGCCGGAGGCGGTGTCCGCGGGTACGATATTGTCCATGCACTGGACATCACCAACGAGAAGCTGATCAACTTAAAGGAAGAGAAGGTAGATGCCCTTACCGATATCTGCCCGTTCTGTCAGCTCCAGTTCGACCGCGGCCAGATCGAGATTCAGGAGAAGTTTGGTGTTAGTTACAACCTGCCCGTCCTTCACTTCGCTGAACTCCTTGGACTGGCACAGGGAATGAGTCCGCAGGACCTCGGGCTTGATCTCCATGGGATCAGCTGTGAGTCTTTCCTGCAGAAGGTGCTGTGAGGTGGTAATGATGGCAGAAAAGAAGAAATCAACTACCAAAAAGCCCGTGACCAAGAAGCAGGATGCAAAGAAGGAAGCTCCCGTGAAACAGGAAGTCAAGAAACAGGCCCCCGCAGCTACCCCTAAGCCAAAGGCAGCAGCCCCGGCAAAAGTAGCAGCAACAACCGGTAGCACGACCGCGCAGAAGCCACGCATCGGCGTGTTCATCTGTCACTGCGGTACCAACATCGCAGGGTCAATGGATATCCCTACGGTTCAGGAATATGCAAGTAAACTTCCCGGCGTTGAATATGTAGACAATTACCAGTACATGTGCTCCACGCCCGGGCAGGGTAAAATTGACAAGGCAATCAAGGACCACAAACTGACTGGTATCGTTGTAGCAGCATGTTCGCCCCGTCTCCACGAGCCAACATTCAGGACCGCCACAAAAGAGGGCGGGTTAAACCCGTTCCGGTTTGAGATGGCAAACATCCGTGAGCAGAACTCATGGGTGCATATGCACGACCGCGAAGGATCCACTGACAAGGCAAAGGACGCAGTTCGGATTGCAGTCGCAAAGGCGGCACTCCTCCAGGATCTCTACCCGAAGGCAGTATCTGTCGAAAAGGCAGCGATGGTCGTCGGCGCCGGTGTTGCCGGTATGCAGGCCGCCCTCGATCTGGCAGCAGCGGGCATCAAGACCTACCTAATCGAGTCTGCCCCAAGCATTGGCGGACGCATGTCCCAGCTCGACAAGACCTTCCCGACCCTTGACTGTTCCCAGTGTATCTTAACACCCAAGATGGTGGATGTCGGAAGAGACAAAAATATCGAGCTGTATACCTACTCGGAAGTTGATGCAGTCGAAGGTTACATTGGTAACTTCGATGTGACCATCCGCAAGAAGGCACGCGGTGTGCTAACCCCCATTGAGGCAGAGGCACGCGGAATTGTCGGTGGCGGCTGTAACGGTTGCGGTGACTGCGATGCAGTCTGCCCGGTCATCAAGCCCAACGAGTTCGAAGTTGGCATGAAGCCGCGCAAGGCAATCTACATCAACCACCCGCAGGTCGTTCCCCTTATCTATACGATTGACTTCGACTCCTGTATCAAGTGCGGACTCTGCGTAACTATCTGCGGTCCCGAGAAGCGGGCAATCGACCTCGAATCCAAGGACGAATTTATCAAGGTCAAGGTCGGAACAGCAATCCTCGCAACCGGCTACGACATCTTCCCCATTGAGAAGAAAGAGGAGTGGGGATACAAGAAGTACGAGAACGTCATCACGAGCCTCGAATTCGAGCGGCTTATCTGTGCATCCGGCCCAACCGGCGGCCACCTTGTCCGCCCGAGTGATGGCCAGACCCCGAAGCGGGTCGCCTTTGTACTCTGTGCAGGATCCCGTGACAACACCGGAACCGGCAAGCCCTACTGCTCGCGGTTCTGCTGTATGTACTCACTCAAGCACGCCCACCAGATCATAGAGAAGATCCCAGGATGCACTCCCTATATCTTCTACATGGATATCCGTTCATTCGGCAAGATGTATGAAGAATTCTACTACCGTATTCAGGACGAGGGCGCGAAATTCATCCGTGGTCGTGTTGCAAACATTCTCGAAGACAAGGCCACCAAGAACCTCCATGTCATGACAGACGACACCCTGCTCGACCGCCCGGTTGATATGGAAGTCGATATGGTTGTACTCGCATCGGCAGTAGTGCCTTCGGCTGACACCAACCGGACCCGAAAGCTCTTCGGTGTTTCCTGTTCCATGGATGGCTGGCTGCTTGAGGCACACCCGAAGCTGAACCCGTGCGGTACAACAACTGCCGGTGTCTTCCTTGCCGGTGTCTGCCAAGGACCCAAGGATATCCCTGATACCGTAGCATCTGCCGAAGGTGCAGCGTCTGCGGCAAGCATCCCCATCCACAAGGGGGAAGTGGAACTTGAGCCGTACTTTGCTACCTGCATCGAAGAGAAATGTGCAGGCTGCGGCATGTGCGTCAACCTCTGTCCCTACAGTGCTCTGGCACTTGTTGAAAAAGACGGTCGCACAGTTATGGAGGTCACCGAAGCCAAGTGTAAAGGCTGCGGCACCTGCGGAGGCTTCTGCCCTGGCGGTGCCATCTGGATGAACCACTTTACAACACCACAAATCGTGGCACAGATCGATGCATTCCTGCTCGGAGGTGAGCAGTAAATGTCAGCTCCAGGAAATTTCACCATCCCTGAACGGGGACCCGGCATCTGGCAGCCCAAGATCCAGGGTATCGTCTGCAACTGGTGTTCCTATGCCGGTGCAGATCTTGCCGGCGGCGGTCGTATCCAGTACCCGCCCGACATCAGGATCGTCCGTGTCATGTGCACCGGACGTATCGACGCGCTATTTATCCTTAAGGCATTCGCAGACGGCGCCGATGGTGTGCTCGTCTCGGGCTGTCACTTTGGTGACTGCCACTACCTTGAAGGCAACTACAAGGCAGCCAAGCGCATGTTCATGGTCAAGCGCCTGATGAAGAGCATCGGGCTTGATGACCGACGCTTCAGGATGACCTTCGTATCTGCGTCCGAAGGTGCAAAGTGGGGTGCTGTTGTCACGGATGTTGTCAACATAGTACGCGAACTCGGACCAAGTCCAATCAGTGAATTCAACAAATAACGCACTGCAAACAGCAACCATGGATTAACCGGGAACGCATCAAGCGCATCAGCAACCTGGCCAAAATCCTTTATTTTTTTCTACACAGCGCACAGGAAAATCGAACATTATTATAGCTGATATAACAACCAGTAGTACTTTTTTTTGCATAGTTAATACTGCGTAAAACAATGAAAGCAGGAATTTATGTAATATTTGAACATTGCTTCCGTTTTTATTTGTATCTTAAAAAAAATATAAAATTTTTTTCCGAGATAAAATAGGAATGCTTATATGGAGAAATTGGGAATTATTGTCTGTCCCATCTTAGGGGACGTGCAATAGCGACTTTCATTCACCACCAGTGTTCCTGTTAGTACACACCATCGTTCAGTGACAGTATTGTACCGCGGTTAAATGGAAATTTGGAGGAATTCACATGGCAAAATACAAAGAAACGATCGACCTCTACGACGATGAGGGTAAGCTCTTAAAGAGCAGTGTCACTCTTGACAAGATCAGCCCGGTTGTAAACAAGGGCGCTCTGCAGGTCATTGACCTGACCAAGAGGACCGTTGCAGTCAACCTTGCTGGTATCGAGGATGCCTTAAAGACCGGAAAGGTCGGCGGCAAGTCGAATCAGATTCTCGGCCGCAACATGAATTGCAGCGTTGTCAAGGACTGTGACGCACTTTCAGCCAAGATCAAGGACATGGTCCAGGTCAACGAGGGTGACAACACCAAGATCACCAAGGTCGGCGGCGGCAAGATGATCCTTGTCGAGTGCCCGACTGCCCGTATGGATGCAGCATCAACCTACGATGTCGCATCAACCGTAGTGGCAGCAGCCACCACCTATGCACTGGTTGACCAGTACAAGGTCGACATGTTCGACGGTTCCTACGTCAAGGCAGCAGTCTGGGGTACCTACCCGCAGACTATGGACATGCAGGGCGGCAATGTCGTCTCGATTCTGTCGATCCCCCAGTTCAACGAAGGTCTCGGCTATGCACTCCGTAATATTCCGGCCAACCACGCGGTCATGATGACCCACCGGAATGCAATGCAGGGTGCAGCACTCTCAGCAACCTTCGAACAGGCAGGTATGTTCGAGATGGGTAATGCAGTCGGCCCGTTCGAACGCGCCCAGCTCCTTCTCTACGCATACCAGGGACTCAACGCAAACAACATTGTCTACGATCTCGTCAAGAAGAACGGCAAGACCGGTACCATCGGTACTGTCGTGCAGAGCCTCGTCGAGCGTGCACTTGAGGACAAGGTCATCAAGGCAGGCAAGAAAGGCAAGAGCGGCTACATCTTCTACGACACCAAGGACCCCATGCTCTGGAACGCCTACGCATCCGCAGGTACTCTTGCAGCAACCATGGTCAACTGTGGTGCCGGACGTTTCGCCCAGGCAGTCTCAGCAACCCTGCTCTACTTCAACGACCTGCTCGAGCACGAGACCGGCCTCCCAGGCTCCGACTTCGGTCGCGCAATGGGTGTCGCAGTCGGGTTCTCGTTCTTCAGCCACTCAATCTACGGTGGCGGCGGCCCCGGTGTCTTCAACGGTAACCACGTCGTAACCAGGCACGCAGCCGGTGTAGGTATGCCCTGTATCGTTGCAGCCTGTGCACTCGACGCAGGAACCCAGATGTTCGGACCCGAGCACACCTCGAAGATCTACCAGGACACCTTCGGCCAGCTTGACGCATTCAAGAAGCCGATCCAGGCAGTTGCAAAGGGTATCTGAACCCTCAAAGGATACGAATGACCGAAGCCACGTTCCCCCAGTGCAGGATAATCACCGAGCGTCTGCTCAACCCCGAGACAACAGAACGCCTGCTGAACAAAGTCGTCAGTGTTGCTGGTGTACGGCGGATGGTCCTCAACGGGCCCCGCCTTCCCGCCACCATACCTTACGGGCCGGCAAAAGGACAGGCCAATCCTCATCCCATGAGGAAGACCATCCGCGTCGGCGACCAGGAGGTTCCCCTCCAGGTCCATGTCGGCACCGTTCTGCTTGAGTTGGAGAGCCGTGATGTGATCCCCGCACTGCAAGCCGCAATCGAACCGGTCTTTACGGATTTTACCTTCCGGATCCAGGAAGGCAGATACATGAAGACCGAACCGTCACTTGTGGATTACTGCAAGTTCGGTCCGAACGCGGACAAAGAAATGCTCGGCCTTGCTGATCCTAGCAGCAAGTCCAAGCCGATAATCCTCCAGGGAATAAAATAACTATGCCGATTGGACGAGTAACCCAGGTTGTTGACTGCCGCGAGGCAATGGGCATGGGTAAAGGAGGCGGAATTGCCCAGAGGGGCACCATCTCCGAGTGCCGGTACCCGGATGTGATCGTGGTCGGAATGTCTCCCGGACGCCGCCACGTGACCAAGCCGGTGTGCGATATTACCTCGGGCCTGCGACAGCAGGGCGTGGAATACAGTATCAGTACGCTGGTGCTGAATGCCGGTAGTGGCGTACCGCCGGACGCACCGAAAATAGGCGGTGGCGTCCTCGGCGCTTCTTTTGGGCTTACTCCAAAAGAGATCGTGCAGATCGAGAAACACAAAATCGCCATCCTTCACCACGGGAACGTACGTTCTCACGTGGTGCACAAGGTCAGGTTTATTCTCCAGGCCTGTGATGTGAAGGCGGTCGTGGTCTCCCAGTCCCCGGTTGATTATGAGGATTTCGCAAAGGAGGGAGTGAAGACGTCAGTGGTGATGCCGCCGGAAGACAAGATCCGTACCAAAGGTACGGTCATGTCCATCGTGAGCGGCGTGACCCGGGGTCAGACCCCCACACGCGAGAAGATGGCAGAAGTCATTTCGTCAGTAATGAAAATTGTGAAAAAAAAGGAAACATTGGAGTGATAAAAAAATGGCATACAAACCCCAGTATTGTCCCGGCCAGACCGCTGTCGCCGACAACAGGCGCAAGCAGATGGACCCCAACCACAAGCTCACGAAGCTCCGGGATGTCTCTGACAAGGATCTCGTCCTGATCATGGGACACCGTGCACCAGGCTCAGCCTACAAGAGTGCACACCCGCCGCTCGCTGAGCAGCAGGAGCCCAACTGCCCGGTCCGCAAGCTCGTGACCCCGACCGACGGTGCAAAAGCCGGCGACCGCGTCCGGTACATCCAGTTTACCGACTCAATGTACAACGCACCCTGCCACCCCTACCTCAGATCCTACCTCGAGTCATACCGCTTCCGCGGCATTGACCCGGGTACCCTGTCAGGCCGTCAGATCGTCGAGTGCCGTGAGAGAGATCTTGAAAAATATGCAAAAGACCTCGTCAACACCGAGCTCTTTGACCCCGCACTCACCGGCGTTCGTGGCTGTACCGTGCACGGGCACTCCCTCCGTCTCGATGAGAACGGCATGATGTTCGACATGCTCCAGCGCTGTATCCTCGACAAGAAGGCAGGCATTGTCAAGATTGTCAAGGACCAGGTCGGCGTTCCCCTTGACGGAGAAGTCAAGATCGGCAAGCCGATGGACGCAAAGTGGATCAAGGCCAACTCAACCATCTACCACTCACTCGTGGGCACAGCCTACCGTGACGACCCTGAACTGATTGAATACATCCAGCGTATCCACTCACTGAGGGTAAAATACGGCTTCATGCCAAAGGAGGCATAATTATGGCAAAAGCAGCAAAAATTGAGAGAACCCAGAAGCTCTTCCTGAAGGCCATGAAGGAGAAGTTTGCAGAGGACCCCCAGGCAACCCACACCGTCTTTGCCCGTGAAGGTCTTGAGCAGTCCCCGCGTAAAGTCGAGTTCATGAAGGCCGGTAAGAAGGCCGAGATGGACCGCGGTATCTCCATGTATGACCCGAAGCGCTGCCACTGTGGTGGTATCCCGCTCGGTCAGCGCCAGCTGATGACCTACGAAGTCAGCGGAACCAACGTCTTTGTAGAAGGCGACGACCTCCACTTCGTCAACAACGCCGCAATGCAGCAGATGTGGGACGACATCCGCAGGACCATCATCGTAGGTCTTGACCTCGCCCACAACACCCTCCAGAAGCGGCTCGGCAAGGAAGTTACTCCTGAAACCATCAACGAGTACCTCCACGTGCTGAACCATGCAATGCCCGGTGCAGCCGTTGTTCAGGAACACATGGTCGAGACCCACCCGTCACTTGTCGACGACTGCTACGTGAAGATCTTCACTGGCGACGACGAGATGGCAGATGACATCGAGCCCCAGTTCCTCTTAAACCTCGACAAGCTCTTCCCGGCAAAGAGTGCAGCAGCACTCAAAGCAGCAGTCGGCAAGTCGATGTACCAGGCAGTGCACATCCCGACGACCGTCAGCAGGACCTGCGACGGTGGAACCACCTCCCGGTGGTCTGCAATGCAGATCGGTATGTCCTTCATCGGTGCCTACCACATGTGCGCCGGTGAGGCAGCAGTCGCTGACCTCGCATTCGCCGCAAAGCACGCCGGTGTTATCCAGATGGCAGACATCCTGCCCGCCCGCCGTGCACGTGGCCCGAACGAGCCAGGTGGCATCAAGTTCGGACACTTTGCAGATATGATCCAGGGAGACCGCAAGTACCCCAACGACCCCGTCAAGGCAACCCTTGAAGTCGTCGGTGCAGGTGCAATGCTCTTCGACCAGATCTGGCTCGGATCTTACATGTCCGGTGGTGTCGGATTCACCCAGTATGCAACCGCTGCATACACCGACAACATCCTCGATGACTACTGCTACTACGGTCTTGACTACATCAAGGCAAAGCACGGTGGTCTCGGCAAGGCAAAGAAGACCCAGGAAGTCCTCAACGACATCGCAACTGAGGTCACTCTCTACGGTATGGAACAGTACGAACAGTACCCCACCACCCTCGAGAGCCACTTCGGCGGATCCCAGCGTGCATCCGTCCTTGCAGCAGCAGCAGGTATCTCCTGTTCACTGGCTACGGCAAACTCCAACGCCGGTCTGAACGGATGGTATATGTCCATGCTCGCCCACAAGGAAGGCTGGTCACGTCTCGGCTTCTTCGGCTACGACCTGCAGGACCAGTGCGGTTCAACCAACTCAATGTCGATCAGACCCGACGAAGGCTGTATCGGCGAGCTCCGTGGACCGAACTACCCGAACTATGCAATGAACGTCGGTCACCAGGGAGAATATGCAGCCATTGCAGCCGCCGCCCACTATGGACGCCAGGATGCATGGACCCTCTCCCCGCTGATTAAGATCTGTTTCGCAGACCCGTCGCTCAAGTTCGACTTCTCCGAACCCCGCCGCGAGTTCGCACGTGGTGCAATCCGTGAGTTCATGCCAGCCGGCGAACGCTCACTGATCATCCCCGCCAGGTAAGCACGATTTCCCCAACACAAATTTTTTTCTTTTTTTCCGGTGTTTCATACCAGTTCAGTACCGGTCCGATTTTTTTTGCGTTAGCGGATGAGATCGTTTTTCCGGAAACTGCAGAGTGCCGGATAGCAGAAGAAGGCAACCAGATCCCTGAAAACGGATGTTCCAGCTTCATTGATGTCGCTCGGTCGCAGAAGGAGATTGGTGAGAGCAAAACCCATCACGGTCACACAAGGGAAAGCGTTGGTTTCGTAACCATCTTACCCTCACAGGAGAAACACAAAAGTATCATGAAAAATCCCTTCCACATCATGCTCATCCCGACATTAGGATGTCCCTCCAAGTGCAAATACTGCTGGAGTTCGGAGGAAGGGTCACCGATCATGAACATCGATACGGTAAAAGACGTGGTTGCGTGGCTCAAAAATTTCCGTTCTGACCGGGTCACATTCACGTTTCATGGGGGGGAACCGCTCCTTGCCGGCGCAGACTTTTACCGGCAGGCGCTGCCCCTGCTCTCGGGCGAGTTGAAAGAAATCACCCCGGAGTTCGCGATGCAAACAAACCTCTGGCGGATGACACCGGAGATTGCCGGGGTGCTGGCGGAGTACCATGTCCCTATCGGATCGAGTATCGACGGTCCTGAGGATATCACCGATTCGCAGCGGGGCGATGGATATTTTAAGAAGACTATGCAGGGCTACGAGATTGCGAAAGCCCACGGGCTCGTGGTGCGGTTCATCTGTACGTTCACCAACAAATCGATGAAGCGTAGGGAGGAAATCTTCAATTTTTTCAAGGCGAAGGGATTCGTTTTAAAACTCCACCCGGCCCTGCCATCGCTCCGCTCGGAAAATCCGAAGGAGTGGGCGCTGGAGCCGGCAGAGTACGGAGAGCTGCTCGTCTATCTCCTCGACAAGTCCCTCGAAAATCTCGGCACTATGGAAGTGATGAACATCAACGATCTCTGCCGGTGCGTCTTTACCCGCCGGGGATCGGTCTGTACTTTCGTCAACTGCATGGGCAACACCTTTGCCATCGGCCCCGAGGGGAGCATCTACCCCTGCTACCGGTTTGTCGGGATGCCGGAGTGGGTGATGGGCCACGTGCGGGACCGGCCTGCAATGGAGCAGCTCATGCAGTCAGAGCCAGGCCGGCGGATGACGGCATTCTCTGAGTATGTAGACAAAGCGTGCAAGGACTGTTCGCACATCAAATACTGCCGGGGCGGGTGCCCGTATAATGCAATCGCCCCTTCAGGAGGATCGCTGGACGGGGTGGATCCCCACTGTGTGGCATACAAGCAGATCTTCGATGAACTCAATGAGAGGCTGAACAGCGAGATGTTCGATGAGCCGATGCCGGGGATGGGGTTCGGTGCGCCAGTGTCACGAAAACCGGCGAAGCCCGGTGTGATGGCGCTGATGCGGGCGATTGTGTCGAAGTAAACGCAACAACAGAAAACCGGTCCGCATCCGGTACCGAAGCACGAATGGGTAATTCCACGATATACCGTTCCCGTGGCTTCGTCATCAGACGACGCTGTCACACCAGCGTCTTCTGCGGATTGTTGAGATGCTTTTTTGCAGCGGACGTGACTTCCCGTCCCTGGGGAGTGCGCTTGACAAAACCGATCTGGATAAGGTATGGTTCGTACACATCCTCGATTGTCCGCACTTCTTCGCCGACCGAGATGGCAATCGTCTTTGCCCCGACCGGACCCCCGTCGAAGTCATTTGCTATGACCGCGAGAATGCGCCGGTCCAGTTCGTCGAGGCCAAGATTGTCGATCTGCAGCATGGCAAGGGCATTGTTCGCTATTTCCCTCGTTATCGTGCCATCCCCTTTGACCGTGGCATAATCCCTCACCCGTCGCAGCAGCCGGTTGACAATCCGGGGAGTTCCCCGGCTCCGTTTCGCAATCTCCTCCGCTCCCTCGGGTGTGATCGGGATCTTTAAGATCGTCGCGCTCCGTGTGACGATCCGGACCAGTTCGGCGGGAGCATACAGGTCGAGCCGGGAGACGATGCCGAAACGGTCCCTGAACGGTGCGCCGAGGAGCCCCTGCTTGGTTGTGGCCCCGATGAGGGTAAAGTGTTCGAGGTTCAGTTTTATCGAGCGCGCACTCGGCCCTTCACCGATCATCACATCGATGAAAAAATCCTCCATTGCCGGGTACAGTACCTCCTCGACGACCGGGTTGATCCGGTGGATCTCGTCGATGAACAGGATATCCCCCCTTTGGAGGGGGGTGAGGAGTGCGGCAATATCCCCGGGTTTCTCAAGCACCGGGCCCGTCGTGGACCGGATATCCGCCCCCATCTCGCGGGCGATAATATGGGCAAGCGTGGTCTTGCCAAGCCCCGGCGGCCCGGAGAACAGGATATGGTCTATGGGTTCACCACGTTTTTGGGCGGCTTCGATTGCGATCTTCAGGCTCTCCTTGACCTGCACCTGCCCGACGAACTCTTCGAGCCGGTCCGGCCGGATAGTGGGATCGTCACCCTCTTCTGTCAGGGGGTCCGGTGAGATAATCCGCTCGGTCATGACCTTACCGCTCCTTTAACCTGACCAGGGCCGCCTTGATGAGACCCTGAACGGAGGGGGTGCCCGGTGCACGGGCTGCTGCATTGACCGCATCCCGGGATTCGTTCTCCGAAAACCCGAGCGAGACAAGGGCGCTGACTGCGTCATGAACCGCCATGCTGTCTTTTCCGGTCTCCCCGCGGGGTATCGTCTCGCTGATCTTCTTCATCTTGTCCCTGAGCTCTAAGATCAGCCGTTTCGCACTCTTCGTCCCGATACCGGAGATCCGGGTCAGGACCTTCTCGTCCTCGTTCAGGATCGCGATGGCGAACTCCCCGATCCCGATCTGGGACAAGAGGTTCATGGCAATCTGCGGGCCGATACCGGTGACGCCGATGAGGATCCGGAACATCTCCAGTTCACTCTGGTGCAGGAACCCGTACAGGGTGATCGCGTCCTCGCGAACCGCCATGTGGATGAAGAGTTTCACCGGTTCATGGGTGTTTACCAGCTGCTGGAGGGCCGGCTGGGTGACCTGCACCTGGTACCCGACGCCATGGACATCGATGACCACCCACCGGTCGCCTGCAAGGACCGGTTCACCGGAAAGAAGCGCGATCATGGTACTATCTCATGATATGGATATGACATAAGGCAATCGAAAGGGCATCGGCCGCGTCATCGGGCCGGGGGATTTCGGACAGATGAAGCAGCCGCATGATCATATCCTGCATCTGGCGCTTGTCGGCCCGCCCGGATCCGGTGATCGCCTGCTTGACCTGGTTCGGGGTGTATTCCGTGACCGGGATCTGCTGCTGTTCTGCCAAGAGGAGGATCACCCCACGGGCTTCGCTGACGCTCATGGCCGACGTGATGTTTTTGGAAAAGAACAGTTTTTCGACCGCGACATGTGCCGGCGGGTATTTCTCAAAGAGGGCTGCAAGTTCGGTATAGATGTGCAGCAGCCGCTCTGATGTGCGCTGGTCCTTGCCGGATTCGATGCAGCCATAGCAGACCGGTTCTGGTTTCCGGTTATTGACCGCGATAACCCCGTATCCCACGCGTGCCAGCCCGGGGTCTATCCCGAAGACGATCATTCTGAAGAATGCTCCTGATCAGGTATTTGTCGCTCCTGTTTTATACGGCACTGGTGTGCGGGGTGAAGGTGATCGGCCGGGCCGGATGAAGGGAGGTCATACTCCCGGAAGGTGTCCCGGAGTGCAGGTTATCCGGGGCGAAGCCGTGCATGATGGAGTTGATACGGGCGGTGATGAGAATATAAAGAGACGGAGCATCCCGTGCAACCGGC
The DNA here is from genome assembly GCF_049518935.1 of Methanoregula sp. Classification (GTDB taxonomy): domain Archaea; phylum Halobacteriota; class Methanomicrobia; order Methanomicrobiales; family Methanospirillaceae; genus Methanoregula. Next base: position 3,475 of record NZ_JBEKRH010000006.1, on the reverse strand, counting down.
TCAGTAGTCCATACCGGTCTTTTTTCTCCGGATGGATATCACTTCTATAACCGGCCTGTCATGAAGGATGAAGAACGTGATCCGGTAATTCCCGGACCGCATCCGGTATCGCGGGGCAGATGGGGTAGCAGCCCTGGCCTGAGGGAACGGGGAACGCAGAAGAACAACCGGCAGGGGAGAGATCCCTTGCCGATCTCATCCATTACGCAAACCCGATTGACCTCAACTCAACTAAATTTTCCTTAACACAAATCCAGATGACTAAATAATCCTGAATCTGACCCTGATTTTTAATCGGCGTGATTTATACTCCGATTTCGTCGGAATAAATTCGAAACCTTTTAATCGAGACCAGACCAAATTTACACTAACCACAAAGAGTATTTACTCGATGTGCGTGGCATTGCATTTTGAATACTCTCGTGCATTTGCACGTAGGGAGGAGGCTAAATGGAACAAATTGTATTTGGCATTGGAATAACTGCATTGACAGGAGCTCTTGCCACTGTAGCCGGTGCTGCGGAAGATACTGAATCCAACATCGGATCACAGGGTGACCCGAACTCACAGGTTCAGCTCGCTCCGCAGATGGGTTTCCTGCACCGCATCTTCAACAAGGCGGTCGCAGGTGAACCCCCAGCATACGGTCTCTGGTGTTGTCTTGGAGCAGGTCTCGCATGGGCCTTTATGGCGATGCAGTTTAACGCGGTTCTTGCAATCGTTCTCGGTTCTGTACTTGCAGTCTTTGTACAGGGCGTCTATGCAACCACCGCATATGTAGGCAGGACAGCCAGCCTGTCCAAGTTCGGGCAGCCGGTCTACGTGGACATCCTGAAGTCCATGACGACGGTTACCATGGCACACGCCTTTATCGCAATCTTTGCAACCGTTGCACTCTGTCAGCTGATCAACGGCGCACTGGGACACCCGTTCCCGCTGCCGCTGCTCGCGCTGATCTGGGGTATTGCACTCGGTGCAGCAGGATCTGCGACAGGCAACCCGTATTACGGGAAGGAACGCCAGTACCAGAACCAGAAGTTCGGTGCAGGTGTCCCGATCTCAGCGTCCGGTAACATCGTACGCTATGCAGAAGCAGGCGAACGCAACTCAATCGACAACGGATGGTTCACCGCAAAGATTGGCGGCTCGGCATCCGGTATCTGTTTCGGCCTGATTGTCTTCCTCGAACTCTGGCGCACGATTCTCTTCGACAAAGTCGGAGCCGGCTGGGGTTCAATCGCAATCGGTGTTCTCCTGATCCTCATCTTCACGGTCGTTGACCGGTACATCGAGGTATGGGCACGGAAGAACTACGGACCCTACTCGGAAATCAAGGAGGCATCCTCATGAGCGCAGTCGCAGCAAAGCCAGCAACAGGATCTGCAATGAACCCGACCGCAATGGGTGTGGGTGTTATCCTGGTCCTGATCCTTCTTGGAATATGCTGGTTCGTTTCCCCGACCGTCGGCCTCATGGCCCTCATCGGCATCATCATTGGTGGTGTCATGATTGGGTTCGGTGTCCACTTCGTCCCGGTCGGCGGTGCACCCGCTGCAATGGGCCAGGCACCCGGTATTGCTACCGGTGTCGCGATGCTCGCAGCGGGTGGCGGACTTGCCGGTCTCTTCGGCGGAGCATGGGCAGCAGCAGCAGGCCAGGACCCTATTGTCGTCGTCATCACTGGCGGCGTTGGTGGCGGCCTGATGATGGCAATCACCTGCATGATGGTCAACTTTGTCTATGTTTTCGGCATGGGTATCCCTGCAGCCTCAGGTAAGGTAGCAAGGGACCCAATCACCGGAGACACCCAGGCGGAATACAAATCCCAGGGTACTGAGGGCCACGGCCTCCCGTTCGTCTCCTTCGTTGGCGGCGTTACTGGGGGTATCTTTGCCGGTGCCGGCGGTACGCTCATCTATCTCGAGCTGCTCAACCTCTACCAGGGAGCACTCCCGACGCTGATGGGCCTCAAGCCGGAACAGGTCCTGCCGATCGCCATATCCATGGCAGGTATGTTCGCCGTGGGTATGTTCCTCGTGAATGCAGTGCTCACTGCCTACAACATCACGGGAACCATCGAAGGACCCCATGACCCGAAATTCAAGCGCTGGCCACGGGCAATTGTTGCATCCGCTGTTGCATCTGCACTCTGCGGACTTGCAGCTGTGCTTATCGTGCTGCCGCTGGGACCATTCTGAGGTGTAGAAGATGTCAATAAAAGTTGAAGTAATTGAAGGGGGCGTCCCGCACAATAAGATCATGATTGCGGGAGTCGTGAGCACCCTTGTTTGTCTCTACCTCACATACCTCAATGTACTCACCGGCACCGAGATGTTCTCATTCTTCGGTGGTCTTGCGGTGGTCGCAGCATTGATCTGGGGGAGTCACACCATCAAGGTGCTCTGCAGCTACGGTATCGGTACCGGAGTTCCCTCAGCAGGTATGATTGCATTCGGCTCAGGTGTTATTGCGATGCTGCTGGCAACCAGGTTCAATATCTGGGCACCCATTGTCGCACTGATCCTTGCAGCCATCATCGGGTTCATCCTCGGTTATGTTTCCAACAACATCCTGAACATGAAGATCCCGGCCATGGTGCAGGCACTGACCGAAATGGCAGTTGTCGGCGCACTGTCCCTCATGGGCTTTGCAGCACTGATGACCGGCGGATTCACGTTCGCAGGACTGACCACAGGAACCGTCACCGTTCTCGGCCAGGTTCTCCTGACCCAGCAGCAGTCATTCATGGGCGGCTGCCTGATTGCAGTCGCGTTCCTCCTTGGAGCAATCGCAATCCAGCACCCGTTCAACGCGTGTCTCGGACCCGGCTGGAAACAGGACCGCATGCTCATGCTTACTGCAGAGTGCGGGTTCCTTTCCATGCTCGTTGCAGCCATCATGTCCTTTGCCCTGATCAGTGTCGGTTCGGCACTTATCTCGCTGGTCATCGCCATCATCGGATGGGGATACACCTACTGCCAGTACATGGTCCTGTCCAAGCGTGACGCAGCCGCATGGCTCGACGCAAAGCCAATTCCTGATGTGGAGGGGCACTGACATGGCATACATTCAGGTACTCCCGGAATTCGGCCTTGTCGCTGACCCGATGATCGGCATCATTACATCGGCGGGCGAGTCACTCTCGCCGGTCCTCGAAAAAGTTGCAATCCTCGAAGCAACCAGCGACGATCTGGTCAACATGCTCTCCGGAGAAGGTAACCTGCTCGCCTCGTTCCCCAACAGGGAGCACGGGCTTGCAATCGGTGGCACGATCACCTCGTTGTGGTATGGACTTGCCGTTGGACTATTCATTGCAGGAATCATTGCATTCCAGTTGATCAAGGTGAGCTGATATGGCAGACAAGAAATCACCAGCAAGTGGATGGCCGCTCGTCAAGGGAGACTTCCACTCAGGGGACGCTAACAGCCCGGTGGCTGTTATCACCATGGGTTCTCACCTCGATGAACAGGGCAT
>NZ_JBEKRH010000005.1:0-121165 GCF_049518935.1 Methanoregula sp. | reverse complement strand
GGAAAACCTTCATAGGAATGGAAGATAATGATCTCATGCCTACGGGCAGGATGCGGGCCATCTGACTTGTACGGTAGGTGGACCCGTCCTCTTCTTCTGTGGAACAACCTCCGGCTGTCCACAATGAGCGATTTATACTGGGTGCATTTATTCTTTCTAACGCATTCCTCTACATATCAGGTATCAGAAAAACAAATGAAAAATTACTGAGCGAAAAAGTGCAAATAGAATTACCAGAATCAGCTGAATTTTGCGATTACCGTTGGTTACCAAACGCCATGCGATCGCCCGGTGTTTGCTGCCCTCGCAAGTACTAATATGAGGCCCGTCCGGTCCCGGCACCGGCTCCCGGCTGCCCTTGTGAGAACAACCTGGTCTCCAAAACAAAAAATGATAAATACAATTAATCGCACAAATATGATAAGTATGAAAAGTAAGAATTGCGGAACGGAAGATCTGGTGGACGAGCTGATCGCACCTCGGAAGGAGAAGACAAAACACCTCTTCGGCAGCGTGAAGGTGGGCGAACGCGGGCAGATCGTCATCCCCAAGGAAGCCCGGGAGATCTTCGGCATAAAACAGGGGGACATCCTGCTGGTGCTGGGCGATGTGGAACGCGGCATAGCGCTCGTGAAAGCTGATGCCCTCCAGGAGTTCGCCCGGCAGATCCTTGACAGTGCCAGCAGGCCGGATGAATAAGCACGGACGGGGAGATCATCATGAAAATTGTTGTACTGAACGGCAGCCCGAAGGGTGAGATCAGTGTCACGATGCAGTATGTTGCGTACATCCGGAAAAAATTCCCGGGACATACGTATGAAATTTTCAACGTGGCACAGGATATACGAAAGATCGAGAAGGATACTGCAGTCTGGAATACCATTGTCGGCAGCATCCGGTCCGCAGACCTTGTCCTCTGGGCATTTCCACTCTATTACCTGGTTGTCTGTTCCCAGTACAAGCGGTTTATCGAACTTATCTTCGAGCGGAAGGCACAGGATGTATTTGCCGGCACCTATGCAGCATCGCTCTCCACATCGATCCATTTCTTCGACCAGACCGCCCATGCCTACATCCATGCAGTCAGCGACGATCTCGGGATGAAGTACCTCGGGTTTTATTCCGCGGAAATGAAGGACCTCTTATCTGAAGTGGAACAAAAGCGCCTGGAAACATTCGCATCGCTCCTCTTCACCGCAGTACAGGAAACGTGCCCGGTCCAGCGGGAGAACGCCCCGCTCGTATGGCCGAACTATACCTATGTCCCGGGCACAGAACACGAACCTCTTGATACCGGTACAAAAAAGGTTGTCATTCTCACGGATGCCGATGGCAATTCACCAAATCTTGCGGCTATGACTGACCGGCTCCTCAAAATTTTTCCCGGTCCCGTGGAGATGATCAATCTCCATGACGTGAATATCAGGGGAGGATGCCTCGGGTGCTGCCAGTGCGGCTATAACAATACCTGTGTCTATAACGACGGGTACACTGACTTTTTCAAAAACAGACTGGTGCCTGCGGATATCATTATCATGGCAGGTTCGGTGCACGACCGGTACCTCTCATCGACATGGAAGCAGTTCTTCGACCGGAGTTTCTTCAATGGCCATACCCCGGGTCTCGGGGGCAAACAGATTGGCTTTGTGATCGCAGGCCCCCTCCACCAGATCCCTTCCCTGAAGGAAACACTCGTGGCATGGGCAGACAACGGCGGGTGTCATGCACAGTTCGTTACCGACGAGGTCACGGATTCCGGCGAGCTTGATGCCCTGCTCGATGCCCTGGCAGTGCGTCTCGTACACTGTGCAGAAGCAGGGTACATCCCCCCGCGGACCTTCTATGCAATCGGCGGCCACAAGATCTTCCGGGATAACATCTACGCGGGAATGAGGTTCGTGTTCCAGGCGGACTACCGGTATTATCAGGAACACGGGATGTTCGATTTCCCACAGGCTGACCTGAAGACCCGGCTGTTGAACGCGATTCTCATCCCGTTAACAAAGATACCCGGTTTCCGGAAAAAAGTGTTTGCCGATATGAAACACCATATGATCGAGCCCTTCGGACCGGTGCTCAGGAACGCCTGCCCGGAAACACCTGATTAGTCCGGGAGAAAAAATGAAAAACGCGGGCATCCTTCTGGGCTTTCTCCCCCTGATCGTCTATGGTGTACTTGCGGGAAGTTCCGCATCGGGCGTGGTTTTCGCACTCGGCGCTGCACTGGCCGTCACCGTAATTACCGGCTTTTCCGATCTCAGGAAAGGCCGGATCCTGACCTGGGCAACCTTCCTGCTGTTCGGCGCCCTGCTCATTGCTCTCGGGGTCCTTGGCATGACCGGGATACTTCCGATCATGGGAATGCTGATTTATGCAGCATTCGCAGCTGTTACCTTCGGATCAATCCTTGCAAAGATCCCCTTCACCCTGCAGTATGCACGTGAGATGGTTGACCGGACGCTCTGGGAAAACCCGGTTTTTATCCGGGTAAACGTCCTGATGACCGGGGTCTGGGGCGGCATCTTTGTGATCAATCTCACGTTGAATTATCTTACGTTCGCATACCCGCACACTGCCGGGGGGATTGCCCCGCCGCTCACGTATCTTGTCCTGATTGCCGGCATCATCTTTACGATATGGTACCCGGGGCATATTCAGAAAAAGCATGCTCCCGCATCAGAGCAAAGGGGAATATAAGAGCCGGGCCATCCCGGGATATTTCCCGGCTGCTGAGTTCCCGGTAACGATCGCACAGGGAGAACGACGTTCCGCGATCCTATAAACTGAAGCCTCCTCATCCGAATCGCAGCCAGGCCAAACGCCACGCCCTCGACGGCACCCGGCTGCCCCCCTCGCAAGTGCAGTGCTGAGGCCCGTCCTCCCGGCACCGGACCCCGGGCCTGGCAGGGGAGTTACCGGGACGACACGACCCGCACGCTGGTGTACACCGATCCCCACAGCATCCTGAAATACCGGGTGAACGGCCCCCTCTTCAATGTCCCGGAGTTCTATGATGCGTTCCCGGAGATCCAGCCCGGCGATGCCCAGTACCGGAACGTGAGCATGCGTCCGGTCATCTGGTAACTTTTTTCGGCGGGTGAGGGAACCGGCCTGCCTGCATACGGACCGGTTCCCCCCGGGCGGCCAATCCCCCCGGGAACTGTTAAATAATGACGAGAGTAATATTCGCTTACGCCTGAAGCCCGGCCGTAACAGACGCCCGGTATGGTCATGGATTCACGGTTACGGCACACCGGTTTCCCCGGCGCCTGCCCGCGCGGGTTCCGGGATCCCGCCCGCTCGTGCATACCCTGGCCTTGGTCACGGAGAAGAGACAACATCATGAGACTGCCCCGCTGGAACCTCACCATCTGGATACTGCTCGGTTTCATCCTCGGGATCGCCACCGGGCTCTTCTTCGGCGACCTCACTTCGGTGATGCAACCCGTCAGCGATGCGTTCATCAAGATCTGGCAGATCACGATCCTGCCAACCGTCGCCATCTCCCTCATTGTCGGTATCGGGAGCCTGAAGCGGGACACCGCAAAGGCGATCGCACTCAAGGCGTTCCTGGTCCTCCTCCTGATCTGGGCAATCTGCGTGATTGGGTATTTCTCGTTCCAGCTGGCGTTTCCCCCCCGGGTGCAGGCCTCGTTCTTCAGCACCCAGTTCCTGGCCCCGGTAACCGATATCAACTTCATCGACATGTTCATACCGTCAAACCCGTTCCTCTCCCTCTCGGATGGGATCATCCCTGCCACCGTCCTCTTCTGCCTCTTCCTGGGCTTTGCCCTGATGCTGGATGACGGGAGCGGGCCGATCGTGAGCATCCTGCGGACCCTGCTGCGTGCCCTCGAACGGATGACACACATCATCTCCCTGACATTCCCGGTCGGCATCTTCGTCATCACGGCGGTCACGGCCGGGACCCTTACCTTCGAAAATTTCCTGGACCTCCAGGTCTTCATCATCACCCTCGCGGCTGCCGCGGTCCTGCTCGGCCTCGTTGTCATGCCCCTGCTGGTCACCTGTTTCACCACGTTCCGGTACCGGGACATCCTTGACGCCTCCTCGCGGGCGATGCTCCTCGCGTTCTCGACCGGCACCGAATTCATCACCCTGCCGCTGATCTCCGATGGGGTGGAGAAGCTCTTCCAGGGCCGGGCCAGCGAGACCGGCAACGGGAGCATGGAAGACGAGGACGGGGACCGGGATCCCGGTACACCCGGCGGGACCGGTACTGGCCCGGCCGGAGATCCCAAAGGAGACCCGGCCCCGGGCACGGACCGGGGGAATGTACGGTCGCTCAGCGAGATCATGGTACCCGTGGCCTACACCTTCCCGCTCCTTGGCGGGCTCGTCCCCTTCCTCTTCATCCTCTTCGTGGCCTGGATGTACAAGAACCCGCTCGGTCTCATCGGGCAGCTCAGGCTCATCGCGATCGGTATCCCCAGCTTCTTCGGCTCATCGAAACTTTCGGTGATCTCTCTCTTGAACCTGATGCACCTCCCGGCGGACGCGAATAACCTGTACGTCAGTTCGGGGATCCTCAGGCAGGCCTTCGTAGCCCCCTTGAGCGTCATCTCGATCTTCTCGCTCTCCACCATCACGATCGCCCTCACCACGAACCGGGCCCGGTTCCGGTGGAAGAGGGCGGTCATGTCCGCCATCGGTGTCGTCCTGCTCGCCGCCATCATGATCGCCGGGCTGCACGCGGGCTTCGCGTACCTGCTGGCCGGTACCTATCACGGGAGCGACCGGATCTCGCAGATCGAGCTGCCCCTGGATCCGGCGGGGAACCGGCTGGACAGTGTCGTGAACACGACCGTCTACCTGAACAGGGAGGATGTCCCGGCCGTTGTTCCCCCGCCCCCCGTCGGGAGGGACGAGATCCGGCAGATCCGCGATCGGGGCGTGCTCCGCGTCGGGTACAACAGCAACAATGTCCCCTTCGCGTTCTTCAATGGCAAGGGCGAACTGGTCGGATACGACGTGGAGATGGCTTATGACCTGGCCCGGACCCTGAATGTCTCCCGGATCGCGTTCGTTCCCATCACGGGGACCAACCTTGCCGAGTCGCTCGACAGCGGCTACTGCGACATCGCCATGTCTGCAGTCGTGGTGACCGCAGACCGGCTCGACCAGATGAAATTCACCGACCCGACTGTCACCGTACACCTGGCGTTCGTGGTTCCGGACGGGAATAAGGATAAGTTCACGCAGCTGGATGACGTGCAGAAGATGGACGGCCTCCGGGTTGCCGTCTACAACAACACGGCGCTTGTCGGTGTAGCCCACCAGCTCCTTCCCCGGGCAACCATTGTCCCGATCGACTCAAAGGAGGAGTTCTTCGTGGGCGGGAAGGCCGATGCCCTGATGATCCCCGCCGAGGAAGGGTATACCCTGACCCTGCAGTACCCGCTCTTCGACGTGGCTATCATCCAGCCCAGTGACTCCTACCAGATGATGTACGCGTACCCGGTGGCGAAGGAGAGCAGCGACTCCTGGCTCCTCGCGCTCGATTACTGGCTACGGACGGAGAATGACTACGGGCTGCTCCAGAAGAAGTACGATTACTGGGTGCTTGGAGAGATCCCGTCTGCAACAGAACCCCGCTGGTCCGTGGTCCGGGACGTGCTGCACTGGGTGGCCTGATTTTCCCGGGTCCCGCCGGGACGTGACAGTCGGGACGCTGCCATATAAAATGGACCGTACCTGCGGAAGCGTATATCAGGTCCCGGCTCCGGAGCGGATCTGTGACGGAAGCGGCCTGTTCATTTTCGGGGTGTGTGTCAGGAAGCCGGCTCCTCATCCCCACCGGCTGCACCCCCGCCACCACGCTCAGTAGCATTCACCGCCGTCCGGCGTTCCAGTGTGCCCGATGCGCGAGACATTCCCGGCATCGATCCCCCTCTCACGCGTACCCGGACAGAATGTAGCGGTGGGCCGGTCCGGCTTTTAGTTTATTCTCTGTATCCTCCCGTCAGCCGTCACGTTCACCGGTTGCGGCAATGACCCCACGTAGGAAACAAGGGCATCGACATCAACCGGCCCGTAGGTCATGTTCTGTCCTCCCTCAAAGGTCGTGTACCCGTTACCACCCATAGCAAGGTATCCGACCGTGGAAACGGTGTAGTTCGTGTCCGGGTTTAAGGGGACACCGTGTATCGTCACCGCAGTCACTTTGCTGCCTGCAGGTTTTGCTGCATCATAGGTATATGCAAGCCCCGAGACAATGAGATTGTCCGGGGGGAGCGGCTCCTGCCACTGCTGTTCAAGGGCATTCCGGATCTGAACACCTGACAGGGTCATTGACAGGACCGTCCCGGCAGCCGGTTGGACCGCATACAAGTCGTTCCAGCTGATGTTACCCCCCGGCAGGTCTGCAAAAATGTCACCGGACGTATCAAATCCCACATCGGTCTTCATCGCGGCCCGCTCCCCGTCTGCAACCAAGTCCCCCATCGCCGACTCCCCGGCACTGTTCTCGCCCCGGGTAATATTCCCGGCAGCAACGCCGATCGTCTGGTCCTCGACCGGGGCAACGGCCCCCTGGGCCGCTGCAAGAAGCGCCGTGGCAGCGGGGTCCGGGCTGGTACCGGGGGGCTGGTCTGCATAGGCCGGGATAATCTGTGCGGATTTCCCCACGATCTCCCCGCTGCCCGTATCGATGGTGAGATCGATATCGGCGTACCCCCGGCTGTACATATACGCCTGCGTGACGAGTACGGGTTTTCCGCCGGAATTGTTCAGGAAGGCATTGGTGAACTCATGGGTATGGGCGGACAGTACCACGTCAACCGCCGGGTCGAGCCGGGGAATAATTTCGGTCACCCGCCCGGTTACGTTCCCGCCCGCCTGCGTGGGGCCCTCATAGGGAACCTGGTTTCCTCCTTCGTGGAGGAGGACCACGATCGCGTGCACACCCTTATTCCGGATCTCCGGGATATACCGGTTTATGGAATCGGCTTCGTCAAGGAAGGTCACACCTTCGACATTGGCAGCATTCGTGAGCTCAGGCGTGGTCATCGTATCTGCACCAATGAACGCGATCGTCACCCCGCTCACATTGCGCAGGGTATAGGGTGGAAGGATGGGAGTATTGTTGGCGGTCCAGACCACGTTTGCGCAGACATAGTCGAATCTCGCGCCGGGGTACGGGTCAGCGAGGTGGGTGATATTCGTCGACCCGTCCCCCCCGTTAATCTTTCTCATCAGTTCCGGAATCCCGTTATTGAACTCCTGGTTACCCAGCGTTGCAACCATATTACAGGAATCATCCGGGGAATGCGATCCGACGGTACAGTACTGGTTTGCAAAGCTGTTGAAGAACAGCATGGACGGCTCGTCAAGGAGCAGCCCGGATACGGGAGGCGATGACCCGACCACATCCCCGGGCAGGGCAATGATGGTGCCATCCGCATTCCCGGACGCCATCGCTGATTTGATATAGGAAGCCAGTACCGGCGCCCCCCCGACAGGGCGCTCGTTCAGGGTCTGTCCCGGGGACATGTGCCCATGGAAATCGTTTATCGCGAGAATTTTTACATGAACGGTTGCGTTTGTATGCGGTGCCTGGACAGGCCCGCTCTTCACCGTCGGGGTCTCATTGATATCGAGATACCGGCCATCTTCCCAAGTATAGGCCGGCCAGGTCACATTCATCCCACCATTCGGGTCGCCCGTCTTCGCGAACCGGGTCCAGAGATCCACGAGGTTATCGGCAACCGCCGGATCCGGTCTTATTCCCGGGACTCCGAATAACATGAGGGTCTCACTGCCATGGAATGCCCCCAGGTTCAGCCCGGGCAGGACATAGCTGTACCGGTACAAGTACGTGTTCCGGTTCAGGTCACCCATGGAACCTGCTGCAAACTTCACTGAGTCTGAAAAGTCGTAGTTGGTCATGATCTGTGCCAGGCGGAGCTGGACTTCGGCGGTCGAATTGGCGGGATACGCTGTGAGAACGGAATCTGCATCCTTCCCGAACCGGTCCCTGATGAATGTCACGTACTCCGGCACGGTCATGTTCGCATTCGCAGAGAGTGTTGTCCCGTCGTTGGCATTGTTCCCGATCATCAGGGGGACCGGGTTCTCGCGGTGGCTGAGATACAGGTTGTCCAGAGTATCGGGGAGGATCCACCCGTCGATCGTTGGCTCGAACTCGACGGTGTGGGTACTCCAGAACGAGGATGGTGATGAGGGAGTTGCGTTGATCAGGGCTTCGGGACTGAGCTTCCGCATCTGCATAATGGCATCCGGGCCGGAGCACCCGAGGCTTTCTGCGTACTGTACCCCGAACTGTTCCGCATCGGCCTTCGAGTGGGTGGCATTGATGATTGCCCCGTGCGCCCAGAAGGGGCCGCTCTCGACAATTCCCTGCCGGAAAAGTCCCGTGCTTGTCGGGCTGGCAACGTGAATGAGGACACTCTCCGCTCCCGCCGACTGGCCGAAGATGGTCACCCGGGACGGGTCGCCGCCGAATGCCCCTATGTTGCGCTGGACCCATTGCAGGGCCGCCTGCTGGTCGAGAATCCCATAATTGCCGGAGGCGTTATGCGCGGACTCGTTGTCCAGCTGGGGATGGGCAAGGAACCCGAGGGCGCCAAGCCGGTAGTTCGGTGTGACGATGATGACGCCTTTCTGTGCAAGGGTGGTCCCGTTATACAGCGGCATGGAGCCGGCCACATCGCCGAATCCCCCGCCATAGAAAAAGACCATGACCGGCAGTTTCTCGTCAGCACTCTGTGCCGGGGTCCAGACATTGAGGTACAGGCAGTCCTCGCTCATGTTCAGCGGAGGCGTTCCCGGTGAAGGGACATTATCCGGAACGACCCGCTGAGGACAGGTAGCTCCGTACTGTTTCGTTTCCTTGATACCGTCCCATGGTTGCACTGGTGCGGGAGGTCTCCACCGCAGCTCGCCTGTCGGAGGAGCCGCAAACGGGATGCCGTGATAGACCCGGAGGCCGTTCTGGTTTATTCCTGAGACATACCCGGCTTCCGTCTTCACAATGCCGGATGCCGGTTCATTCTGGGTACATCCTGCAAGAAAAGAAGATCCGATGAGGACCAGGCAGATTACCAGAACACAACTTGTCAACTTACACGTTTGCATGCGATTGCACTCCCCTTGTTTTCTGATTGGGAGAGCCGGGTATTCGCAGAATGGAGACCGACCCTGCGGATCCCACCGCTCCCCGGCACCCGGAAATAAACCAGAGATTTTTTGTGAATATTACGCTGCGACACATTAACGCTTTGTATCTGTCGGTAACCGATAACTTCTCTCCCCCGAAGAATTTCTGAGATTTCTCTCATGCTTCCACAGCCCTCCCCACCGGCTCGTGCCAAACGCCCCGCAATCGCCGGCCCCCGGTTGCGCCGCCGCGAGTACGAGGCCAGAGCCCCCGGGCCGGAATCCGGACGAACGGTTCTGTATCACCCCCTCAGAGGGTATGCAATCTCCTATTCCCCACTCATCCGTGCACCTGAATCATTCCGGACCAGCAGGGCTGCACAAATAATGATGGCAATCCCCAGCAAGAGAAATAACACGGTCATACCGGGGCTGCCGATATTCCCTCCTGCCAGGCCAAGGAGAATCGGCCCGGCAAAGGATCCGACCGAAGCGATGGCGTTGACAAGAGCCACGCCGGAAGCCCGGAGGCCGGGGGAAAATGTTTCCAGAGTCAGGACAAAGAACGGGGCATAAGCGGCGTAAGAGGATGCGATCGCACCTGACAGGAGAATAAATCCAACAAGGGGACTGTGGGCAACCGACAGCAGGATTAAGAAGATCGCCGCCACCGCGAGGGGAGCTGCCACATGCCACCGGCGCTCGCCCAGCCGGTCGGAGTGGCGTGACCAGGCATACATCACCCCGGCAGAAAGAGCATACGGGATCATCACCAGCAGCCCCGTATCCGTAATCGAACGGGAGAGCCCGGACGTATTCACGATCTGGGGGATCCAGAAAAGGAGGCTCGTAAGGAAAAGGCCGACGAGAAATCCGCAGAGGCACAACAGCAGGATCCCGGGGGTAGTAACGAGCTGCCGGAACGGGATGGCCAGCGGGGTCTCTGCCTGCACGCGTGTCTCGTCAAGCCGGGACACGAGCCATGATCGTTCGCGCCCGCCGAGCCAGGCCGCATCTTTCGGGGAATCCTGCAGGTACACGAGGATCGCGCCGCCAAAGATAACCGCCGGGATTCCTTCGAGCACAAACAGCCAGCGCCATGAAGCAAGGCCGGACCATGCCGCATGGGAAAGGATGAAGGTGGATACCGGTGAGGCGATCACCATCGCAAGGGGGATTGCGATAAAGAAAACGGAGAGCGCCTGTGAGATCCGGTTCTTCCGGAACCAGAACGTGAGGTACAGCATGATGCCGGGAGTGAATCCTGCCTCGGCTGCCCCGAGCAGGAAGCGGAGGATCGCGAGCTGGACCGGCGTCTGGACGAACGCGATCAGGATCGTAATGATCCCCCAGCTTACCATGATCCGGGTGAGCCAGATCCGGGCCCCGGTCCTGACGAGAAACTGGTTGCTGGGCACTTCGAAGATCACATAACTGATAAAGAATATGCCAGAGAGAAACCCGAAGAAGGCGGGGTCGATGCCGAGATCCGCGTTCATGGTCAGCGCAGCATAACCGATATTGACCCGGTCAAGGATGGCGATTACCAACAGGATGACGACGAACGGGATGATACGCCACCAGACCTTCCGGTCGATTGCGGCCTCGTCAATATCTCCGCCGGGGGGTGTTTCTTTGTACCGGTCGTTGCTCATGGTCAGCACAGGGTTTTATCTCCGGGATTGTTCTCTCCGGAAATTACGGAGGTGTGGCAGAAGGAAATACGTGTTCCCGTTTTTCGAAAACGATCATTGGTGTTCTTCTGTTTTATCCTCAACCTAAAAATCTCCTGCCCTTTGAATCCGGTTCAGTGATGGATCAGCAGGACACCGATGCCGAGCCCGATGAACAGGATGCAGGTGAAATACTCAAAACCCCGCTGGATTTTTGCATTGTCCCTGAATGTATCGGTGATGGATGATGCACTGATGGCTACGAACATGCACCAGATCGTGCCGGTGCAGAGAAAAATGCACCCGAGAAAGAGAAAGGAGATCCATCCGAGGTTCGAGACGGGATCGATGAACTGGGGCAGGAATGCGAGGAAGAAGAGCGCCACTTTCGGGTTCAGCAGGTTCGTGAGCACCCCCTGCCGGTAGATCTGCCATTTCGCTTCGTGCGTATCACCGAACGTGAAGGCCGGCCCGGTATTGTGCCGGCCGGCGACCGTCATGATGCCGAGGTAGATCAGGTAGAGGCCACCGGCGAGGCAGATCGCCGTGAACGTGAACGGCGAGAGTGCCAGGACCGCATAGAGCCAGATGGAGGCGGCAAGGATGTGGATGATACAGCCGGAACCGACCCCGAGCACGGAAACGATGCCGGCCATCCTCCCCTGTGCAACGCTGCGGCCGAGAATGTACAGCGTATCCTGGCCGGGGACCAGGTTCAGTGCGATCCCGGCGAGGAGAAATATCCCTAAATCCTGTGTCCCGAACATGATCCGGCCTCTGTGGATGAAGGAATTGTACTGTCTTGCACAGGGAATAATATGCGTCCTGTATTTTTTCAGTTCCCGCGCATACACCGTACGGAATAGTTACCTTCGAAGGATCGTGATCACGTCTTCCCGGGCTCCCCCTCCCTTCGGGGGAGTAACCTCACGCGAAAACACACCCCGGTAACCGGCCGCTGCAGTGGACAGACACTATTCAGCTGGTGTGTCCAGGCACTCCGGGAATACGAAAGATCCTGCAGCGCCGGCCATCATGATTTTTATAAAAACCATTAACCCTCCGGCACACGTGTAAGAAAGTGGTGATAATCGTGGAAAGACTGCCCGTTAAATCCCGTATTCTGCGCTCTGTGGGATATGATGAGAGTACAAAAATTCTGGAGATAGAATTTCACTCAGGACTTGTTTACCAGTATTCGGGAGTCATTCCAAAAGTCTACGCGGATCTCATGCATTCAGATGAGATCGGAAAATACTTTTCCGAAAAGATCCGGCCCCGTTTCCAGACAAAACAGGTAGTTAAATAAATCACTCCTGCTCCCGGTCTCCTGCTTTCCCGGAAGTCCGGCAGACCGCCCGGAAACCTCATTAATCCGTCCCGTTCCATATTCACTCAGGAATGTTCCCCTCACTCTCCCGCTTCCGGGGTCTCTACACATCAGAAGTACAGAAACGACTGAAGCCGGGTACCGCGGATTCTGTTGTAACTGAAGAAGATCTTGCCTATCTTCCCGGGCCTGTCCGGAATTACCTGCATTTTACCGGTGCGGTCGGAAAACCAAAAATCGGTAATTTCCGGGCTGAAGGTACCGGCAGCTTCCGGCGGTCTCCGGGGAGCAGCTGGATGAGGATCTCCACCTGGCAGTACAGTTTCTTTGATGATCCCGCACGGCTGTATTATATAAAATCCTCGCTGTTCGGGATCCCGTTTGACGGCCTGCATACATATACCGGCGATCGTGCTACCATGAAGATCAATGTGGCATATTTTTTCCCGGTGGTTGATGCAGGCGGTGAAAAGATGATCATGAGCGAGACGGTGACGTTCTTCAACGACATGTGCGTGCTTGCTCCCGCCACGCTGATTGATGAGAATATTCTCTGGGAAACGGTGGACCCGCTATCAGTCTGGGCCCGGTTTACCCGCAACGGGATTACCGTCTCGGCTATGCTGTATTTCGGGGAAAACGGCGAACTGGTCCGGTTTGTCTCGGATGACCGCTATATGACGGCAGACGGGAAGACCTATGCCCGGTACCAGTGGTCGACGCAGGTATCGGAATACCGGGATTTCAATGGACGCAAGGTACCGGTAAATGGGGAGGCGAGCTGGCAATTGCCGGCAGGATCCTTTACTTACGCCCGTTTCTCGTTAAAAGACATTGAGTATAACGGTTCGGAATTCCGGTAAATTTCCTCCCCCGCCCTGTTCACGGGGTATCTTATCCTCCCTATACCAGCAGCGAAATGAATACTACGCAATACAGGATGATGGAAAGCGGGGGGATCACCCGGAGCGACCAGTAATAGATTTTGTCAGCCCGGGCCGTATCCTTCTCTTCAGTATATTTGAGAATAAGGATCCCGGAGACGAGCACCATGACGAGCGTTGCATACGTGATGATCATGAAGATGTCGAGGAAGGTGGCGTAGGCCACGAGCGGGATTGCATCGGCGATGCGCCAGTGGATGAGCACTGCGGCAAGGAACATCGAGGCATTTAATCCCAGCCGGGACGAGACCTTCATCATCAGGCTCGAGAGGGAGACGATGATGATCAGCATGATCGGCAGGAAAAATTTCAGGACCGTTGACGCGGTGGCCCTCTCAATGCCAACGTCAAAAACAGCCCGGGAATAGGGGACCTCCCCGGCAACATAGGTCTTGTTCGTGACCACAGCATTGGCAGCAGTATATGTCCAACCGGGGAGGTCTGCTTCGGGATCGATACCGGTGTTTGCCGGGTCGATCACAAAGACCATCTCCCGCTCGGTCCTGAGTTTTGGCTCAATCTCGATGGGGAGCTGGTGCTTGTCAAAGGGGTAGCGGCGGAGGTCGGGATTGGCAGTCAGGTCCGCAACAATGCGGTACTCCTTCTCCTGCGGAGTGTCGATGATGGTATCCACGGACGTTGCATGCCCGTTCATGATCTCGATATCGTTGATCGAGACCGGGGAATCGGAGGTAAGGGTCAGGTAAAAATTCGTAGCAAAAGTCCCGTCCGCCACGTCGAACCGGCTGAAGTCCACCACATAAGCGCCGATCTGTACGACCTGGGGAGCGGTTCCGGCCGGCTGTACTGACTCGTTTGCTGTCGCTCCGGCAGCCGGGAGAGCAATCAGGGTGATTGCGAGGATTGCGAGGGCGACAAACAGGGTATACCGTGTGAGGCCGGGAGCACCTTCACGCAGCCGGTTTTCTGCCCGTGCAGACGTGCTCCGCGGATTCGTGTGGCGGTAAATAGTATCATCTTCCTGAATAAAAATGGGGGTGTGGATATATATTAATTAACAGGAGTTCCCGGCACCCGTTCACTTCCCCACTCCCCATAACCTGCACTCCCCCTCTCAACGGGAGAGTCCGCCGGACCAGGCCTGCGGGGAAACGCTTTTTTCTCTCGTCCTCCCGGCAGGCCATTTCCAGATCTCTTAACCAAAACCTCTATTGAGACGGACAGCAACCGTCTCTCTATCCAGGTGGGAAGAGCACCTGGGCAACAAAAAAGAGAGGAGGTTAGACATATGGTACGAAGATTTCACCGATCAATCTATGACGAACTCGACGAACTCAGGGCATCCATGGACTACCTGTACCAGCTTGCTCTTGAACCAACTGACAACCCGCTGTTGCCCGGAGGAGATAATCCCGATATCGTGTGCCAGAACATACACCGCCTGAACGCGGAAGTCACCGAGCATGGTGATGAAGTGATGGTGACGGTGGACACTGTCCCGGGAACCGGAAGTGCAAAAATATCCGTTGATCTCATCAACGAACAGACCCTGAAGATCACCTGCGAACGGGTGGATGAACGAACCGGGGATACTGACGGGAATACCCTGCGTGAACAGAGAATATTCTCCCTCAACCATGTGATCCCGCTCCCCGGTCAGGTTATTACGAACGGTGCGAAAATGAGCCTGAGAAACGGTGTGCTCGATATCCATCTGAAAAAAGCACAGCCGGTATAAACGAAAACACCCCGGCATCCATCCTTTTTTTTGGCACTCTTCGTTCATCCCGGTAATTCAATTAGCGAATTATTTAAACGATGACCTGCAATTTCCTGAACTGAGCGAGAAATGAGAAAAACTTCCGATCTGGTAGATGAGATGCGTGCTGAAGCAAAAGATGCCTGGCTTGTCGCAATTGTAGTCGGGTTTGAAACGGAGACAAAATTTGTCTTCAGTTCACGAAGGCATCCGCTGGAAGAACTGAACCAGCTGGTGCACAATGGCGGGTCTCCCATAGGCCTGCTGCGTTTCGATAAAGAACATGCCATGATACAGGGATCATACCGCCCGTTCGGGGAATATGAGAATGAGGACTGGGTAAAAAAATATCTGGCCGGCCTCCTCGATAATACCGGAGAGATCATTGAATTAAGCCAGCAGCAGACGCATGATTTCCCTAAGGCGTACTGATAACAACCTCCCTCTCCCCATGATTTTCCGGGCATGTCCCGGCTCTTGTTCTCCCCGTCCAGCCGGCCCCCCTCCTACCTGCATGCTCCTTTCTCTATTTATGATTGCAGATCCATTGATGATTATAAGAGGTAATGGTGATGGCCGATCAGGAAACTTTTCCCTGCCAGGTTTGCGGGGAACAGAAACGGAAAGATGAGCTTGTACCAGCGGCGTTGATCCGTGCACCGGTTGTTGATCTGATCATAAAGGGACATCCGGCGTGGTCGCCCGAAGGGTACATCTGCCATGCGGATCTCGACCGGTTCAGGATAGCGTATGTCCGGGATGTCCTGGAGAAGGAGAGAGACGAGTGTGCCTCTCTCAAAGAGGCTGATAAGCCCGGTGTGAAAGAAGAGGATCATCTCCCTAAAAATGACTATATCGAATATGAGAGTGAGCTGACCTTCGGCGAGCATCTTTCCGATAAAATTGCCGGTTTTGCCGGCAGCTGGTCTTTTATTGCAGTGTTTGCCGGCCTGATTTTCCTGTGGGTCGCACTGAACACCTATGTTTTACTGTACCGGCCGTTCGACGCGTATCCCTTCATCCTGCTCAATCTTGTCCTTTCGATTCTTGCCGCAGTCCAGGCTCCCGTCATTATCATGAGCCAGAACCGGCAGGAGATCAGGGACCGTCTCCATGCCGATCGTGATTACCAGGTGTCCGTCCACACGGAACTCGAAATTCACCGGCTCCATAAAAAAATTGATCATCTCCTGGTAAGCCAGGGGGAACGACACACGGAGATCCAGAATATCCAGATGGAGCTTATGGAAGAGCTGGTCAAAAAAAACGGATAAGGCCACAGGTATCTTTACCGGATCTCCGGTCTGATACACCTCTCCTGCCTGCCTTCTCCTGTTCACTGCCTGTGTTCCGGTCCAATCGTCTCCCGCGGGCCCAATAATGCATGAGGCTGATCAACCCGGCCGTAATACCCGCCGGGTGGGGGTCGTATGACATCTTCCGTTCAATAAAAACGGAAAAACCAACTCCCGCCCGGCGATAAAATTAAAATCCCCGGTTGCCCCTCGTCGGTTATTATTAACTCACGAACCAAACCATTCCCACAGGAGGAATACAACTCTGTCATATTCTGATATTTTTCTCATATCTGCGATCGGTTTTTTTATCGGCCTGATCGTAATAGTCGCGGGCTTCTGGCGATATCTCGTGGTGCAGAAGATTAAAAACACGCCGCTCTCGAAGGTCAGTTCGGCCTCGGTGGGTCTCGTGGCACTCGCCGGCAAGGCACGGCTCCGCGAGCAGCAGGTGAGCCCGGTCAGCGAGGTCCCTTGTGCGTTCTGGCGGATCTATGGATCGTATTTCAAGTCAGGAAAAAACGGGGGATGGCAGGGGATCTATTCTGCTGACTCGAAGAATATGATCTCTCTTGAAGACGACACGGGTACAATCCCGGTCCTGCCGGATGGAGCCCAGATCGAGATCCCGTCCCATTTGTCTTTCGAGGGGTACATCAGCGAGCAGGGCCTGATCATGAAGGCCCCTGCGACCATGGACCCGCGTGTCCTGAAATTCATCGAATCGCTGGATCCGGATACGAAAGCGGCATTCCACATGCACAGGGATGAAAAGATCCTCGTGAACGAGTACGTGATCCGGGAAAATGATCCCCTCTTTGTACTGGGGTCGGCGTTGCCGGCAGACGGCGTACCCGGCCTGGAAAACCAGGAGACTCTGGTCGTCCGGCAGGGGACCGGCGATTCGACCCTGTATATCAGCGACTCCTCGGAACGCACTTTCATGAAGACGATCGCCGGGCACATGTACTGGCAGATCCTCGGGGGCCTTGCGCTCTCCGCTCTCTGCCTGTACCTGATCCTCTCCATGGGTGGAGACTAACGTGGCGGCCCTTGAGATCAGCGGCGGATTCATCGTCCTCGGGCTCATTATCATCGGGCTCTTTTTCGTGATTGCGATATACAACGGGCTCATCTCGCTCCGCAACAACATCGACAAGGCGTGGGCGAACATCGATGTCCTCTTAAAAAAGCGGCTGGACCTTATCCCGAACCTTGTGGAGATTGTCAAAGGCTATGCAATCTACGAGAGGAGCGTGCTTGAGGAGATCACGAAGATCCGGGTATCTGCCCTGCAGGCAGAAGGGATCCCCGAGAAGGCGCGGGGAAGCGAAGCGGTCAGCACCTTGCTGGGTTCGGTCTTTGCCCTCGCCGAGAACTACCCGGATCTCAAGGCAAGCGACAATTTCCTGAATCTTCAGAAAGAACTCTCCACGATAGAGAGCCAGATCGCCCAGCGCAGGGAATTCTACAACGACTCGGTGCTGTTGTACAATACGAATATCAGAACGATACCGGGCGTCATTGTCGCGGACTTCCTGAAATACACGCCCCGGGAATATTTCATGGTGGACGGCGATGTTGAAACGCCTGTCAGGATTGCTATCGGGACAAAGTGATTCAGGGTATGCCCGGGATGCCGGGATCCCTTCCGCCCGTTCTTCCGGAACAGCTCTTCGTTTCCATTACGTGAGGATCGTGCAGACCCGGGCTCCGGGGAAAAACGCGTGTTTTTTCGTAGTCCCCGCTCCTTCATCCAATCCGGCAGCTGGCCACCCGTCTCTTCAGGATCTTCCCATAACTCCTGTTCAACCGTTCACTTTTTTATCGGATGAAAACCGGTAGCAGTCTTTCGGGACCCGCATCTCGAACCGTGCTTCATGGCCCGGCTCACCGGTCTCGTTGATGGTAATCCCGGTAATGGAAAGAATTTCCCGGGTCAGGAAAAGGCCAAGGCCGGTATTTTTGCCATATCCCTGACCGAATATCTTCTCCTTCTCCATTGCCGGAACACCGGTCCCGTTATCCTCCCACACGATGGTCAGGCCGTCCGGGGACTCCCTTGTATAAACCCGGATCGTTGTTGCATGTTTCCCGTGCCGCAGCGTGTTGTCGAGGAGATTGGAAAAGATCTTTTCAAGAATCGGGTCTGCATAGACAAAAACGCCTTTGACATCCGCCTGCAGGGTGACATCATTGCTGACACGAGCAGGGGGAAGTATTTTTACGAGGTCCTGCCACAGGGGTTCTGTAGAGCCAAGGTCCTGGTAAATCCTGGTGAATTCAATATACTCACCGATCGCCCGCGTATTGGACTCCAGTTTTTCAATCATTTCCTTCACCTTCGGATCGAGCGGCATATCTTTTACGAGGTCCAGGTAAACGGCAATGATCGTGATCTTGTTGAGGATATCGTGGCGCGTGATGCTGTTCAGGAGATTGAGCTGCCGGTTTGCAGCCCGCAGCGCCGCCTCGGTCCGCTTACGCCCGGAGATATCGCGGGCCACCACCTGGACGGCGGGCTTTCCCTGGTGGATAGCACCGGTTGCGATCACTTCCACGTCCACGGTGGTCCCGTCAAGACAGCGGAACCGTTCCTCGACCAGGGGGACCGCTGACTCCGGGGATGCCGACATGATCCTGATCCGCTCGCTCACGATCCCGCAAAATTCCGGATCAACGAAATCAGGGACTGCCCGTCCGACCATTTCAGCGGGGCTCTTTGCTTTTACCAGCCGTGCTGCGGCATCGTTGGCAAAAACGATCGTCCCTTCCTTGTGGATGATAAATGCGTCAAAAGACTGTGCAATCAGCCGCCGGTACCTCTCCTCGCTCTCGCGCAGTGCATCTTCAGTCTGTTTTCGCTGCGTAATGTCGCGGGTGAATGCGAAACTGTAGTCCCTGCCATCTTTTGAAACATAATTGGCCATAACTTCCACGTCTGCGAACGTCCCGTCCTTGTTCCGGTGCCGGGTCGTGAAGACGGACGTTTTTATCTCTCGCAGATGCTGCCTTGATCCTGCCAGCAGTTCCGGGGTAAAATCCGGGTCCAGGTCAAAGATTGTCATCGCCAGGAACTCCACCTGTGTGTACCCGGTGTTCCTGCAGGCCGAGTCGTTCACGTACAGGATATTTCCTTCAAAATCAACCCAGTACACTTCGTCGGATGCCCGGTCCACCGAGGCCTTGAAGAAGCTGAGCCGGGATTCGTTGGCTATCAGTTCTTCTGCCGCCTTCCTCCGCCCGACCGCTTTCCTGATCTTATGGGCGAGTTCAGCGAACTGTGCTCTGGCATCGCCGCCCTTCTGGAGATAGAAGTCGACCCCGTTATTGATCGCTTCGATCACGATCTCTTCGCGTCCCTTTCCGGTGAAAAGAATGAACGGGATATCCCCAAACCGCGAGCGGACCTCTTTTAAAAATGTGATGCCGTCCATCTCCGGCATCTGGTAATCGGATACGATGGCATCATACGATGTGTTCGCTATTTTTTCCATTGCTTCAGGTGCTGAATCCGTTGTTTCAATCCTGAAATCCCCGCTTTTTTCGAGATACACCCTGCACAAATCCAGAAGCTGGTTCTCATCATCGACATAGAGGACTGAATACATCGGACACATCACAATTCTATTCTGCTTTGATAAGGTGGGGTTGATGGCTGGATAAATATTCGCGAATACCGATTGCCGCACTTACCGGTAATCTCCTGGAATACCCCTGCGGCCGGGCACCCCCGGCTCCGCCCTCCTTCTCTCAAAGTGAGGGGTGGTCGTTCCCGGAATCCGGGGAAAAACGCGTGTTTCTCTGTAGTCTGCTCTCCCGGCCCCCATGTGTTCCCCGCCGCTCCTTTCGTTATATATGATCGCAGATCCATTGATCGTTGTTAGAGGAAATGGGATGGCTGATCAGGACACATTTCCCTGCCAGGTGTGCGGGGAACACAGAAAACAGAGCGAGGTCGTGCCTGCAGGATCGGTCCACGCATCGATCGCTGATGTAATACGGAAGGAGTATCCTGCATGGTCACGGGAAGGCTATATCTGCAGTGCCGACCTGAACCGCTTCCGGGCACAGTATGTCAGGGAGATCCTGGACAGGGAGAAGGATGAGCTCTCCTCCCTGGAAGAGAATATCATTCAAAGCATGAAAGATCACGAACTTACGGCCAGAAATATCAATGTCGAATTTGACCGGCAGCTAAGTTTCGGGGATCGTGTTTCCGACCGGCTCGCCGATTTTGCCGGCAGCTGGATATTCATCACCATATTCGCCGGTGTCTTTATTGTATGGATTACCATGAATGCCATTGTCCTTGTGTTCAGGCCGTTCGATCCGTATCCGTTCATCCTGCTCAATCTCGTTCTCTCGGCTCTTGCTGCAATCCAGGCACCTGTCATCATCATGAGCCAGAACCGGCAGGAGGAACGGGACCGCATGAATGCCGAACACGATTACCAGGTGAACCTTAATGCCGAGATGGAAATTCACCAGCTGCACAGGAAGATCGATCACCTCCTCATCAACCAGGGGGAGAGACTCCTGGAGATCCAGAAGATCCAGCTGGAACTGATGGAAGACCTGGCCAAAAAAACAGGGTGAGGCCGGCCAGGCACCTGCGGTCAGGAAGGAAATGTCCAAGTCCCCGGATCTTCCTTACCTGTACAACTCGTATTACCGGAATACCCGGTTGCTATCGCTTTGAATGAGGTTCTCTCCTCCGGAACCTGTCCGTCTTAACCAAAAAAGGATGATCTTTTTTACGCCTTAGGGGTACTCTCTTCGAGATCCGCAATCCAGCTGGCAACGGCCCTGAGCACGGTCATCGTCTTCTCGGTTTTGTGAAGATTCCCGCTCTGGGTAAAAATCCCGTTATTATCCTTTGAGATCACTTCGCTGATCACCCAGACGCCGAAGGGATCGGTGGTCACGGAGAGCCCATTGGAAAAGCCCGGACAATTGATGTACAATTCACCGGATTCGCAATCGATATCAATTTTCAGATCGCGATCATCCTTCTGCACCATCTCCTTCAGGAACACGGACAGGTCGCGTGTCGTCAGGATCGTTTCAATATCTTCTGGTCGTAGCATAGTTCATCTCTGTTCTTATCGTCGTAACGGTGGTAATTGGGTTCGGTGTTTTTGCACTCCCGGAAAAAGCAGGAAAAAATGTCATCCTGCTTCCCGGTGAACGGTGGTCCCTGGCAAAGACGCACGGTCTCTTCAGGATTTTACGGTCCCTGTCATTTTCCTGGAGAGCCCGAGGGATCCCGTGCGTGTGGTCCGGGTCCGTGTCGCGGAGACATAGTGAATACTCCCGCTGCCTGATGATAAAGCAATGCGTGAAACCGGGGGTTCTGATAATGTATCGATTGATGGTAAATTATTTACGAGATGAGAAATTGAAGATCCCCCGTGAACTTATCAGGATCAGTCCATCTCCGGAGCCCGCCTTATGCCGGATATGGTCAAACCGAACACGTTCTGCGGTTTTCTAAAAAAACAAGGGTAAAGTGCTATTTTAGCCCCTGATATTTCAAATAAAATTTTCCGATAATACTTCCCGGATCAATCATTCAGACGCTCCCTGGGGCTTCGGCAATGCCTCCGCCCTCGCCGCTGTGGCGACCCCCGCATAGCGATATATCCGCATACAGTTTTCATAACACGAAAAATGTATGCCGGCAAAACCCCGGTAACTTTTTCCATTTCAATTCTGGTTACGAGAAATTTACGAAAATATCGTCGTGGAAATAAAGAAATTTAGGGGCTGTATTGGCACATTACCCAAAAACAATATGGCTGCTTTTTCGGGAATTGGTGTTTTTATGCCGGAATTTTGATTCACATTTTGCAATGACCGGAGAGATATTTACCCTGTCCTGCTTCAGGGTGGCATGCTCTGATAGGGAATTAACTGAATCGTACCAGGGAATGGAGTTTATGAAAATGCGAGCCAATAAAAAAGTAACGGTTACCCGGGCCATGAATGACGGCCGCCTCTTCGCTGCACATCCTGCATCGGATGATGTAAAAGCCAATGACCAAAAGTCCGGTTATACGGATTCAATGGTTGTCCCCCATGACAGGGTCAGCGAGGTTGACACGTCAATCCTCCAGGTAAAA
Organism: Methanoregula sp.; assembly: GCF_049518935.1. Lineage (GTDB taxonomy): Archaea > Halobacteriota > Methanomicrobia > Methanomicrobiales > Methanospirillaceae > Methanoregula. The sequence goes on along the minus strand of NZ_JBEKRH010000005.1, from coordinate 98,940 downwards.
CTTACCTGCCCCCGGTGCGGAGAATCAACCCTTCATGCAGAATTCCCTGATCATTACGAATGCTGGATCAAATGTTCGTCCTGCGGTTTTTTTATGGGGATGAGTAACGATGAGTGGCACCGTATGGAGAACAGTCCCAATGTAAATGAAAAAATCAAGAAAATGGCACGTAAGAAAGAACTATTGAACGTTCAGCCATGAAACATCCCCGGATTTGCGATTTTTTTGGAACCGCCCGGGTCTGCATCTTATGTACTGCAAAGTAGGTAACCCGGGATGGAAACCCACCCGCTGCACAGGAGAATTGATCCTCTCCTCATCAACCAGGGTGAGAGTCTCCTGCCCCTCAAACTTCCGGAAAACTGGCTAAGAAACCGGATCCGGACGAGATTCTGATACGTGGACTGCTGACAGGGAATTTTTAATGATATGAATGATCAGTCCTCTGACGCTAACGTATCAGTTTCTTCATCCGTCCCCCCGTGAACCGGTTACGAATAGACGCTTGTACTCCCCAATCGTCAAAAAAGAATACTATGGTCTCACCGTACAAGGGGTATCTCCTCGCCCGTCACCGTTTCAGCATTTCTGCTCGTGAAATACGTGAACGATGAGACTACCTTCTCAAAATCAGCTTTATCGAAAGGCCGGGACACATCGTCTGTCGTGTAGATGAGTACGCTGGCAAAACCGATATCGCTGGCACTGCCCTTCTGGACCACGTACCCGACATGGGTTTTCCCGTCATTTGAGGACTCGAAGCGGTCATAAGTGATGCCGTTTATGGTGACCGTGGTCTGGATTGGTGCCGGATCCCAGGTCCTGAACGTATCGCGGTATGCCTGGTCACCGTTGAGGCTGATGGGATAAGTCATAATATAAAAGACATCATTTGCAACGAGCTCGGTTTTGTACACGAGACCCTGCGATCCTTCAGGCAGACTCACAAGCCGGGTCGTCACATTCCAGTCCTGCGGCGCCTCAAATGCCATGTGAAGATCCGACTCCTTCCATGCCTTCGTAGGCACAATGTAATGGAGTATCGTGACGACTGCCTGCGGGGTGCTTATAGTGACGGTGGCCAGAGGCGTCTCCGCCGGTAGTGCTGTTGTAGCGACAGGTTGGGTTACAACCGTTGTGTACGGCTGGGGGGCGGGTGACGACTGAGTGCACCCGGATAAGAGAATGAGTGCGATGAGAAGAATAAGGATTCCGGTTATAAAATGTTTCATAAAATTCTAACTATACGTGAGAATGGTTATATGTTGGGGTTGGGTACCCTGCTCCTTCCGGGATTTCGGCAATTGACTCCTGCGGGGTTCCCGTGTTTTGTCGTGACTTTTAATCCAGGACATGTATCGAACACGAAGAGTTCATTTTCTTTAAGTCCCGTTAACGCACAAGAAACCCCCGGTAAGATTGCGATTCATATCAGAAATATCAGGTTGCAGCGTCCAGTTCCTGTTTCAGGGTTGGCAGAATGCTCACCGAAATGTTCACTTCGCGGGCGGCATCCTCGGTCAGGATCTGTTGCCGTGTTATTTCTGCAGTGGTGAGATCCCGCTCATCCCCAAGCCGCTGGATCTCGAAGATCAGGCTGCGGTCCTGCTCCGCCAGCAGCAGGTGATTGTAAAACGAAAACGTATCCTTTGCGATCTTCCGGTCCATCTTGGGGATGTCCCGCTGGTAGGTGAAGTACAGGCCATTGTCAGGGTAGAGGGCGGTGGCCTGGACAAAGATATATTTGCCACCAGGATTTGCGAGAAATACCTGGTCTGTATTGTTGAGGTCGTTCCCGAATGACGAGACATCGAGATAGAGGCCCTCGGCGATGTCTCCCTTGTCCTTGTTCAATGACGTGTTATAGAGGATAAGCGAGTTGGTAAGGGCCATTCCACCCCCGATAAGGACACCGATGACGATAATGATGATCTGGGCTTTAGTGTTTTCATTCACAAACATTCACCCCACATTGTCTGCCTTGTATCCGAAGCACGAAAAAAATCTCCGGGCATGTTCTCCAAAACGGCTGATGCTAACGTGGTTGTGAACAGGAATATTCCTGTTCAGCCAAGTTTCCATGCTATCCTGTTCTGATAGTCAAGATTGCAAACCACATATGTTGTATCGGGTGAGAATGACGCCGGGACTTCAAAGATGAGATAGCCATCTGCCTTGTTGCTTTCGCCGGGCTGGAGGTACCCGACAGCTCCGGTACTATCGATCTGGTAATCATATTGTGTCCCGCTCATAGTGTCGACGATTACATCAGGACCGTGGACGGAGGAATAATTGTACGCCTTCCCGTCACTGATCACGACAAACTGTTTTGCTGAAGGGGCATACACGGCACTGCTGCCGGTATTCTGGACCGTGACATATATGAACAGGAATGTGTTTCCCTCCTGGGGCTTCTCCATATTGTAACCACGCTGGAGTTCGAGAGGCGGTGAAGCTGCTGCCTGCTCATGGGCGCTGTTCCATGACGGCGATGTCCAGTTGTAGTTCGGTTTTACCTCGAACCGGTATACGGTTGCCTTTCCCTGTGCATTTCCGCTCCCGAATGAGGCGTACTGGTTCAGGCTCAGGGCATTCGGAAATGGTACTGCTGTTGCAGTTGGTACTGGCGATAGTGCCGCCACTGCAATGGTGGGAACAGAAGTCTGTGTCTGGACTGGCGGGGATGTACTGGTGCATCCCGTGAAGAGGAGTACAAAGAACAGCACTCCAAAAACTGCGATTGTGTACATAACTTTCATACAATCCCTCCGCTCTCATATGGGCCGTGCATCGATCTCGGTGGGAAGCAGCCGGTTGAGAAGATAATCCGGTACCTGTCGCGAGGTGTGTACCGCCATATCGAAATATGCCCGGTTATCCCGGTCGCCATCGTATTTGAGATCTATCTGGAAGTAGGTATCAACAAGGGTGATTGCACCAAGTGTAGTGATCACGGCACGCCTCTCTGATATATTCCTGTCCTCCCCTACCACAAGTTTCTGCTGGTCACCGTCGATATTTGAGAATAACTCATTCTGGTTCGAGAGAACACTGATCTGTGTATTCCCTATTGCGAGGGTCTGACCTTCGGGGAACGAAACACCATAGTTGGTGGTGTAGGGTAATGCGTTACCGGGTGATACGTTCGTAACTGATACGGTCAGTGTCAGGATTCCTGCCACCGCTACTATGATGATAAGGACAACAAGGGAGATGACGATTTTTGTCCCGCTTCCCCATCCGGTCTTCTGCTTTATCTTGGCACGTTCCTCTTCCTGCCCCTGCTTTCGTCCTTTTTCTTTTGCCAGGTCACGATCCCGCTGATTGTTCTGTTCCTCTTGCCGTCCTGCGTCTTTTGCCAGTTCCCGGCCTTTTTCATCTTCCCGCGAAGTTATATCAGTCATATAAAATTCTCCCGTTTTCTCTCATAGAGTTTCAACAATCCCACACACGTGCAGATCTTTCTGGGATGACTTTTTATTGCGATGGAACCATTGTCCGTTCAGTCATCTGTTCCGTAACCGTACAAGAGCATGCCCAATATATCCCAATATTATATAAATATTACCCGATGTTACAAAATCTGCCGTTTCAATGAATTACCGGCTTTTTTGATTCCCGAAGATTTTTTTAAAGAAAAACCGGATGAGATACGGGCGATATACTCCTGAGTATGCCCGTAAAAGCATTGAATGATTTTTCAATGTTCTGCCTCGGAAATGCTGGATTGCCTCACAATTTGCAACACGTGCAAATGCTTATCCCCATCCCTGTCTTGTACCCGTGTGCTCTGGTATGTGTATAAAAAATTTATTATATATGGGAACATTCTCGTAATCTTCATATCAGGGAATGGAGTTGAAAAACCAATGACTGACAATCTGAAAGTAAAGGCCAGCAAAGCTGTCGATGACGCACGCGTAGCAGCCCATGCAGTCTATGATGATGCAACCGTTGCAGCCCATAACACTCTCAAAGATGCTGGGGTGGAAGCACAGAACCTGTCCGATGAGGTAAAAATCGGCGTCCACAAGGTTGTCGCTGATGCGAAAATCGCAGCCCATGAGGCCGGATCCACATTGAAGAAGAAATAACCGTGAAGTGAACCGTGGCTGATCTGATCTATCTTGCGATAATCTTCCTTGTGCTTGCCCTGGTTTCTTACCTGGCTGGCGCACGGGGGATAGCCGGACTTTCGATGGAGATCGCAAAATGGCTTGTGATACTCTTCGTTGTAATTGCTATCATCACGTTCATCCTGTAGCGGATACAGAGGGAAAAACAGGCACCGGGATTCCCGGCGCATCTCCTGGTACAGCTGTTTTCCTTCCGATTCCCGTGAGAAATTTTTGGCCATGCCGGGAAAATATACATTACGCATTATAGGGATGTGACATTTATGGGTTCGTTCAGATTACGTGAAGATCAGCAGGTGCTGCTCCTTATATGTGCGATTTATATCATATGCATCCTGATTTTCTGGCCGCTCATGACCGTTGTTATCTGGTCAGCGGCAGTTGCAATCGCCCTTATGCCTTTTCATAAATGGCTTTCCCGCGTAGTAAAACCATCCGTATCTGTCACATTCATTACCCTCTGGGTTCTTCTCGTAATCCTGCTCGTCCTCTCGGTATCGGCGAGCATAATGTATGGCAACATCCTCAAAATCGGGGATATGGTTTCATCACTGGTACGCGGTTTTAAAAATACCGGCGTTTCTGCATTCCTGCCAACATTGACAGAAGGGCAGATTTCCCATATGCCCAACACACTTGTCCAGCTCCTGCTTCAATCGCTTCTGTCGTTGACCAGTAATGTCATGCAGTCACTGATCTCGATCATTATCTTCTTCCTATCGCTCTCGATGTTCCTGTATTATGGGGAACAGATCTGGGACACCCTGACGCGAACCCTTTCTCCCGGACTTTTTTCTGCCGTGGGAAAAATGGCGGAAATTTCCGCCAGCACCATCTATGCCCTTATCATTGTCCAGATCTCCGCAGCAGTAATCTCATTTCTCCTTGCAATCCCGTTCTTCTTATTTCTGGGTGTTAATGACCCAATCCTGTTCGCAACCCTGATTGGTCTTGCCATGCTGATCCCGCTCATCGGTGCCCAGATTATGATCCTCTTTTTCACCCTTTATTTCGTGAGCATCGGTGAAACCGGTAGTGCCCTCCTCACACTGTTCATAGGGTATCCTCTCCTGAGCGGCTGGATTGATTTCTACTATCGGCCGGTGATGATGGGACAACGGGTTTCAATTCCCCCGGTCATGATGATGATCGGCATCTTTGCCGGTGTCCCGTTTATGGGGATTGTGGGTTTCATTATAGGCCCGGTGCTCGTCGCGCTCGCAGTGACCGGGTATAAAATACTTGCAGAAGAGGCACGCGACCCGGCGTTCCGGTCTCCCCGGAACTGATTTTTTTAAAAAGGTATCGGGTTGTCGTGTTTCACGAGGGTTCCGGGTCTTCCCCAAACCGGAAAAAGAGGGAAACCGTGTGCCGAAAGGACAAGCAGCCGGCTAAATTGTTATACCGGAGAGCGTATAGTAGTTATTGTGAATTACTGTCCGGTCTGTAAACGGGAATATCAGCAGACGAGCGGGAACCGGGCAGGACTCTGTCCCATCTGTGGTACCAAGCTTGTCCAGATATCTGATGATGAGATGGATACCGTGCGCCGGGATAACCTGCAGAAAAAAGAATAACCGGATCGTCAGGGATGCAAAAGAGTTGAACTGCACTTCTGAAACGAGCTACGACCTGTCTGGCTCAGATATATTTTGTGTTCTTGCAGATCAACCCTGAATAAACCGGGATGTGCTTTCAAATCCTGAATGTTAATCCTCATCTCACCCGGTTCCTGAAAATAAAAAAATTCTTCTTTTTCCCGTTTACCCCCCATCCGGATGAGTCCCACACCCGTATCTTTTTTTTGCAGTTGGATACTTTTTCCCTGGTGTCGTAATGCAGAATGGTTATATTTTAAGGTAACTTTTGAGACACCTGTACGGTTACATCACGCGTACAATCGTCCCTTATCGGACACGTCCCGTGGAAAAAAGATGAACCGGTCAAAAAATCCGGTTATTTTGTTACCCGATGAGCTTCGGTATCGGTAATCTCGTAGATAACATCCGTCTTTTCCGTTTTGAGCTGCTGGAGGTCCTGCAGGATGGCCTGCAACTCATACTCCTTGTCCCTTCGTGCGATCATATACGGTGTGTTCGGCTGGGGATTTTCCGGGGTGGCGGCCAGCAGTTCACAGGTATTGCGCTGACGGGCTATCTTGAGATTGGAAATTTTGTCGAGATCAAGGGATTTGAAATCCCCTGCATGGAACGCACCCGACTGCATGAATCGTACCAGGACCGTCATTCAAACCCCCTGCCTCCCCGGACTTCTGCTGACGTTGCCTTCATACCTAATAGTCACCCATTCCCGGCGGCATTCCGCCCGGTGGCATACCTCCGGCCGGCCCTGCTGCCTTTGACGATGCGATAACATCGTCGATGCGCAGGATCATGACCGCGGCCTCGGCAGCGCTTGATATTGCCTGCGTCTTCACCCGGAGGGGCTCCACAACGCCGGCTTTGAGCATATCGACCGGTTTTCCCTTGTAGACATCGAGGCCGAAGGTCTTCTTTCCCGCTTCGTGCTCCGCCCGGATCGCAACGATCATGTCGATGGGATCGAGGCCGGCGTTCGCGGCGAGCGTTCGCGGAATGACCTCAAGCGCTTTTGCGAATGCCTCGATTGCAAGCTGGATACGGCCCCCGATCGTCGAGGCGTACCGGTGCAGCTGGAGCGAGAGCTCGATCTCGGGTGCCCCGCCACCTGCAACGATCTTCTTGTCCTGCACGACAACACTGACAACCATGAGTGCATCGTGGATCGCACGTTCGAGTTCATCGACCACGTGCTCCGACCCGCCCCGGATGATCAGGGAGACTGCTTTCGGGTTTTTGCATTTCGAGACAAAGATCATATCGGCCCCGGAGAGTTTCTTCTCCTCGACAAGACCGGCAGCCCCGAGATCAGCCGGTGTAACGGCGTCGATGCTGCTGACAATTGCTGCACCGGTTGCCCGTGAGAGGTTGTCCATGTCGCTCTTCTTGACCCTGCGGACGGCTAAGATTCCTGCAGTTGCAAGGTAGTGCTGGGCCACGTCATCGATGCCTTTCTGGAAGAACACCACGTTTGCACCGGTTTTGATGACCTTGTCCGCCATATCGTGGACCATCTGCCCGTCCTCATCGAGAAACGCCTGCACCTGCTCTGGCCGGGTGATATTGATCTTTGCAGAGACTTCTGTCTTTTTGTACTCGAGAGCTGCGTTGAGAAGGAGGATTCTTGCGTTTTTAATCTCCTTTGGCATAGCCGGGTGCGCCCGTTCCTTGTCTATGACCATCCCCTCGATCATCGCAGTATCCTCAATGGCGCCCCCGACTTTCTTCTGCACGTTCACGTGCTTGATATCGACGGTGCCGTCAGGATCGGTAACCCTCGTTATCGCCTGCACGACAATAGTGCAGAGCAGGTCCTTGTATGCCTCTGCCCCTTTGCCGCTGACCGCTGTTTCAGCGACTTTTTTGAGCATTTCGTGATCGCCCGGTTTCACGGCAACTGCGATCCCGGACAGGATCTCCAGCGACTTTACCGCAGCCTGCTGGTATCCTTCCGCAATAACGGTCGGGTGGATGTGCTGTTCGAGCAGGTTCTCTGCATTCTTCAGGAGCTCGCCGGCCAGTACGACGGCTGATGTAGTGCCGTCGCCGACTTCCTTGTCCTGGGTCTTTGCAATCTCGACCATCATCTTCGCGGCCGGATGCTCGATGTCCATCTGCTGCAGGATGGTGGCGCCATCGTTGGTGATGGTAATATCGCCCATACCGTCGATGAGCATCTTGTCCATGCCTTTTGGCCCGAGGGTTGAACGGACCGCGGCTGCAACCGCCTTTGCGGCTGCAATATTGCTGTTCTGGGCTTCCTGCCCCCGGGTCCGCTGTGTTCCCTGCCTGAGAATGACGATCTGTTGCCCGCCAAGTTGTTGTGACATTTCTTTCCTCGTTTTTTATGATTATTTCCGGGTCCGCTTCCCTGATTAGGAAAAAGCTCCCTCATGGTGATCTGCACTGCCGGTCTTACGGTGCCCTGGTACTCCCGTTTTGTGCGACAGGCAGACTGATGATCACGCAATCCCTTTGTGAAAAATGGACTCCGGAACAGTTTCGCCCCACGATACCAGGTTCCCGGGGCTGTCGCCAGCGCAACGACTGATGCGTATGACTGTATCACTCTGCTGTGATGGGTGACAATTGCCTCGCGGGCTCATAGATGTATCTGTCCGGGATGAACACGGACGTATCCCGGGCCAATGCCGGCCCTCCCCCGTCAGGAAAATGAAACGCTTCCCGCCAGCTGCCGCCGTGCCACAACCCGTTTCATTGGCATGCAGGCCCGGCATTCCCGATATATACATTCAACATGTCAGCCACCATACATAGTGCATACGTAGTTGGTTGAATGAGTGGTTTTCATAAAAAAAATAATGAAGCAGCAATCGATCCGAATGCTGTCAATCCCGACGGTACACCTGTAGCACGTGTACGGCTTCCAAAGAAATGGGCCAAGGAACAGTTCGCCCTTGCCGAGACAATGCTCGGGGCAAATCATATCCGCGTCCAGTGCATGGACGGGGTCACCCGCATGGGCAGGATCAAGGGAAAGATCAAGAAACGGGCCTGGATACGCGAAGGCGATACCGTCCTCGTCATCCCCTGGAGTTTCCAGGACGAGAAGTGCGATATCATCTACCGGTACCTCAAGCCACAGACGGAATGGCTCCGGAAGAACCGGTACCTTTAATCTTTTTTTTGCCGAGTCCGTAAGGACGATGCATGAGAAGAACACACAGTGTTCTTCGAGTTGTCGGGTCCGCCAGAACGGGACCTGAGCAATCCAGAAAAACAGCCGTTACACCTTATGGGACTGTTTCCGGAATCTCCTGTATGCCTTCAGGCTCTTCGTTTGTCCTCCGGAGGATGAGGATGACCAGGACACAGAGGATGAACGACGTCAGGTAGACCGCCTGGTACCCGAGTTCCGAGAGTGCCGGGGTGAGCCGTGGCACAAGCGGTGTTCCGTTACGGGGGATCCCCGCTGCATACATGCGGAAGGCAAAGACACTCTGGAAGAGGGCAATCCCAACGACGAGACCGATGTGCCGGACGGTCATCATCACGCCGGAGCCGTTCCCGACCACGTCCCCGGGACAATGGTTCATGATCAGCTTCCCGTTCGGCCCGAAGAAGGCAGCCGTCGAGACCCGGGTGATGACCATCGCGGCTACGATCACGAATACGACCGTCAGCGAATCGAACGTGGCAAAGATGAGGAACCCGGCAGCAGTGAGTGCGATCGCAACAGACGAAACAAGGACGGTCCCGTGCCGGTCGGCAAGGCTTCCGGCTACCGGAGCGGCAATGATGGAGAAGAGTGCCGGGACCATCATGATCATCCCCGCGGTGGCCAGGTCGAGGTGCCGGGAGTTGACGAGATAGAGGGGCATCAGGTAGGTGATGCCGGAGAAGAGCATCGTTACGATGAGGCAGGAGGCAATCCCCGAAAGGAAGTCCGGGTTTTTGATGAGCGCAGGGCTGATGAGCCGATCCGTGGTTCGTTTCTCGAGTTGCCAGAATATGAGGCCGAATGCAATACCGGCGATGAAGAGCGCGATGAGCACGGGATCCGGCGTACCCGGGACCTGGAAGAGGGAGAATGAGAGAAGGACGCAGACCGTAGCGAGAATAAAGGTAACCGGCCCGGAAAGCCGCACCGGTCTCTGCACTGCAGGCAGCGCCTGGCCGGGGATGTAGTGCCAGGCAAGGACGATTGCGATGAGAACGACAGGGAGGTTGATGAAGAAGATCCAATGCCAGCTCGCGTACTGGGTGATGAAACCGCCAATCCCGGGGCCGAGCGCAAAGCCGACCGCAGAGAGTGAGATCAGGTACCCGAGCGACTTTCCCCGGCTGGATTCCGGGAGGAACCCGGTGATGATCGCGGGCCCGATCGCGGAGAACATTGCAGCGCCTGCTGCCTGGAAGACGCGTGCACCGATCAGGAACCAGATGTCCGGAGCGATCCCGCAGAGAAACGAGCCGATACCAAAGATTGCGAGGCCCGCAATGAGGAGCTGCCGGAATCCGATCCGGTCGCCCAGTTTCCCCATCAGGAGGATAAGTGCCGATATGGTGAGCACATAGGAGAGGATGACCAGTGAGCCCATCCCGACCGAGACCTGGAATGATCTGATGATGACCGGGTTTGCAATGTTCACGACACTCATATCCAGTGCCCCAAGGAGCGATGCGAGGGAAACGCAGGTAAGAATGAGGTGCTGGCCGGTAGCGCTCCGGGCGTCTGCGGCGGGGAATATGCGGGAAATGTCCGTTACCATCCGGGAATAGTAATCTGTATTTTTCTTTGGTGATAAAATTGTCAGATATAGTTCGCTACCCAATCCTCCCATGCAAGAATTTATACAGTATTGCTCACGCAATCAGGATCAAGGATATCGGTGAAGGATTATGCTCTACAGGAAGATGAAAAAGGCCGCACCAGGACTCTCCATCCTCGGGTTCGGCTGCATGAGGCTCCCCCTGAAGGATAACGGGCAGATTGACGAGGAGCAGGCAACCGGGATGCTCCGGTACGCAATCGATCATGGCGTGAACTATGTCGATACCGCGTATCCCTATCACAACGGCGAGAGCGAACCGTTCGTAGGGCGTGCACTTGAAGGTGGATATCGCGAAAAGGTGCACCTCGCGACCAAGCTCCCGAGCTGGCTGATCAAGTCCCGGGAGGATATGGACAAATATCTCGATGAGCAGCTTGCCCGGCTCAGGACAAAGACCATCGATTTTTACCTTGTGCACGGTCTCAACCGGCCGTTCTGGGAGAACCTCTCGGCACTCGGCGTCACGGATTTTCTCGACGATGCGATCGCGGACGGGCGGATCCGCCATGCCGGGTTCTCTTTCCATGACAACACGGCGCTCTTCAGGGAGATCGTGGACAGTTACAACTGGACGTTCGCCCAGATCCAGTACAATTTCATGGACGACCACTACCAGGCGGGGACCGAGGGGCTGGAATACGCAGCGAAGAAAGGACTTGGCATCGTGGTCATGGAGCCGATCCGTGGCGGCCTGCTGGCACGGGACCTTGCCGGTATCCGGGAGATCTGGCAGAAGGCGAAGGTCCGGCGCTCTCCCGTCGAATGGGCGCTCCGCTGGGTCTGGAACCACCCGGAAGTGACGGTCGTCCTGTCAGGCATGTCGGCGCCGGAGCAGGTCCGGCAGAATGTCGCCCTTGCTGAAACCGGCTTTGCGGACTCTCTCTCCAAAGCAGAGCTCACCCTGTTCGGGAAGGTCAAAAAAGAGCTGGAGAAACGGATTATCATCCCCTGCACCGGGTGCAAGTACTGCGTGCCGTGCCCCCACGGCGTGAGCATCCCGGAATGCTTCGAGATGTTCAACCGCGGGCACATCTACGAGGATGAGGAACAGACCCGGCAGCTCTATTCGATGTTCCTCGGAGGCTTCTTCGACGGCACTCCCCATTATGCGTCGCTCTGCCAGGAGTGCGGGGAATGCGAGGAGAACTGCCCCCAGAGCCTCCCGATCCGTGAACACCTGAAAAAAGTGGGGGAATATTTTGGAAAATAAGAGGCGGATGTGGTGCGGCATCCGGTTCATCCGCGTTTTCCCCCCGGAACCGTGCCGGTCCTGAAGTATATATCGCGTATCTGGCAGGAGAGATACGGATTCGGCCGGAATTTGAAGAATTCTTTTGAATTCTTCTTCTCCTCACGATCTGAAGACCGATTCGGATTTTGAAGAATTCTCATGAATTCTTCACCTCCTCACGGTCCGAAGACCGTTTTGGAATTTGAAGAATCCTGATGGATTATTCCCCCTGCCGGAACACCCACAAAACAGAAGGGAGCCTTCGTCCAGTCCCGGGTCATTATTCAGAGTTATTTCCGGGGAATTCCGTCTCGTTCTCATCAATGACTTTCTGCACCAGTGCCGAATCAAGGTATGCTCTCACCTCAACAATTTTTCCCCCGTCAAACCGGCAGATCCAGCAGTACTGGTTGTGGAACGGGAGCCCGTTATTGGCGGTAGACAGGGCTTCAAGCTCGACAACGGCAATTGTCCTGCTCACCAGCACGCCGGTAACCCGCAGACGGACACCATCCTTGAGGACCCGGTCGAGACGCCGGAAGGTATGGTCGGTAAATTCCTGCCTGCCGGTATAGGTGCCGGCAAGCGGGTGCGTTCCCATCACGGTCCAGTGCACTGAATCGGATACGTGTGCAAAGAAGAGATCGCTCTTTCCCGATTCAAGGCTTGCAAAGAGCGAGCGGACAGAGGTTTCGGTAATCGGTTTCATGGATATTCTCACCGTTGCGTAACGCTGCCGGTGCAGACAGATATTGTTCAGCGCGGTAATGCAGTATCGGATACCGGTGAAATAAATTCGTTGTTGAGTGAAAAAACAATTTAAGTTAACAATCCGCTTTTATCTATTCCCCTCTGAACTGAGCATAATATTCAGGACGCTGGTACCATCCCCCGCTCAGTTCCGGTATACTCACTCCATGAAATGGCGGACCCTGATAACAAGCGTATTAAAAGAACAGGCAGAAATTTTACCGGAATACTTTCCGGCAGGATAGGATACGATCTCATGACTGTTGCACTGCACATACAGAACCTGACCCGGCGCTTCAATGACCTGGTCGCCGTAGATAATATCTCGTTCGATATCGAACAGGGGGAGATCTTCGGACTGCTGGGCCCTAATGGCGCAGGGAAGACAACCACCCTCTCGATGCTCGCCACCATGCTCCCCCCTACATCCGGTTCGGCAACGATCAACGGTATCGACATCGGGCAGGACCCTGACGGGGTCAGGAATGCGATCGGGATCGTCTTCCAGGACCAGAGCCTGGACGAGGAACTGACCGCGTGGGAAAACATGGACTTCCACGGGCGGCTCTACCGGATCCCGGCAGTGACCCGGAACCAGCGGATCACCGAGCTCCTCACGCTGGTCGAACTCCAGGATCGCAGGGATGATATTGTCAAGACCTTTTCCGGGGGGATGCGGCGGCGCCTTGAGATCGCCCGCGGCCTTCTCCACCACCCTTCGGTCCTCTTCCTCGACGAACCCACGCTCGGCCTCGACCCCCAGACCCGCAACCATCTCTGGACCTACATTGCCACCCTCGCGAAGGAGAAAGGGATCACGATCATCCTCACCACGCATTACATGGATGAGGCAGACCGGTTATGCAACCGGGTCGCGATCATCGATCACGGAAAGATCATCGCTATCGACACGCCGAAGAACCTCAAGGACGGCCTCGGCGGGGACCTGGTGACCATCGGGTCTCCCGACCCGGCGGGGGTGGCTGAAGCCCTCAAAGAACCATGGGTAGTCCGGGTGGAAACCCATAACGATGAAGTGGTAGTCAGCCTGAAAAATGCTGACCAGTATGTCAGTTCCATAGTCACGCTCCTCAACGCCCGGCAGGTCCCTATCGCATCGATCGCGATCCACAAGCCCACACTCGAGGATGTCTTCCTCTCCTTCACCGGGAAGACCATCCGCGAACAGGAAGCCGACACAAAGGAACAGATGCGCACATACCAGAGAATGATGAGGCGCTGAACCATGGATATCATCTACACCATCTGGCTCCGGAATATGAAGCGGTACATCCGGTCAAAGAGCCGCATCATCGGCAGCATCGCCATGCCGCTCTTCTTCCTGCTCTTCCTCGGATTCGGCCTGAACTCCGTAGTGCAGCTGCCCGGGCTCGGCGGGAATTATATCGTGTTCCTTGTCCCGGGCATGGTTGCAATGAGCGTCATGTTCACCTCCGTTTTCTCCGGCATCCAGATCATCTGGGACAAGCAGTTCGGCTTTTTGAAAGAGACCCTCGTTGCGCCGGTTTCCCGGCTGGAAATCATGCTGGGCCAGACTGCTGGCGGAGCAACAACGGCGGTCCTGCAGGGATTCATGATCATGGTCATCTCCCTGTTCATCGGGCTCCGTGTATCAAGCATAGCCGGATTCCTGATCGCGCTGTTGTTCATGGTGCTGATTGGGATCTCCTTCACGGCCTTCGGTATTGCCATCGCGTCAAGGATGGACGATATGACCGGTTTCCAGCTGATCATGAACTTTGTTATCTTCCCGATATTCGGGCTGTCCGGTGCGCTCTTCCCCATCAGCTCGCTGCCGTCATGGATAGCACCGATTACCCTTTTTGATCCCCTGACGTACGGTGTGGAAGGGATCCGGTACGGCCTGACCGGGGTATCCCAGATCAATCCGGTGGTATGTCTTGCGGTTATCGGGGGTTTTGCACTCGCGATGACCGTGGCGGGAGCATTCCTCTTCAGGAAGATCAAAATATAAACAAGAGACAGGAGCCGTGGATAACATGGTTTTCCCGCCGGCTCTTTTTCCAGGGTCCGGATACCGGCCCCCCTCCTCCTGTTAGGAATACTCGTAAGAAAAACAGGAAAGTGAGTGAGCCTTCCGGAAATTTGATCCATTTCCGGTATCGGTTCATCTGGTTACTCAGAGGTTCAAGAGCAGCAATCAGATCTAGCTGCAGTTCGAATATGGGCACCAGCCGCGGAACCAGCAGTTGCAGCATGAGTACCTGAGTCCCTTGGGACAGCGGATTTTGGTTTGCATGCTACAGCATTTCCTTTGAGGGGCATATATCTGGCGTTAAGTGAAAATTTTACTGCACTTATTTTTACTGAACGTATCTGTCCGGTGCCGCTGCCGGCATACCCGCGCAGAGCAGGAGAGGTGCAATAAGAATCAGGCTGACGGTTATTCCTGTCATGATATCGTTTCCTGTTACGCCGCCGCCCCTCTCAACGCGGAGAGGAATAACGCGGGGTTTATGATCACGATCTGCTGTATTCACTCGTCGGATGGTTTTTCTCCCGAACCGTTCACAGAACCAGGAAATTCCTAAAAAAGGATGCACAGGGCAGGAACTGCACCTGCGGATCATACCGTTTTCAGAGATAGTTAAGACGTGACTCCGGCCAGATATCGTCCCAGCCGTATCCCAGGTACTTCCCATCGGTCGCATCAACGATCACGATGTAGGTGCTTTGATAATCGCTGTCCCACCGGTAGGAGCCTGTCATTTTGATGACCCACGCAAGGTTCTCAACATTCTGGTTCTGCGTAACCACAGCAAGATATCCTTCCGCCGAGTTGACCTTGAATTCGCTGTATACCTGGTCCTCAGCCGTCTGTATTGCGCTGGCAAGAGAGACGGTGTTCTTCAGGCTTGAAACAGTCAGGACGCGGTCTACACCCCAGTAATCCACGATGGCTCCAGTAGCCGCGTTGACCCGGACATGGACGATACTCGGGAGAAGGACATGGTCTTTCTCCTCGCGGAGAACGAAATCGTATGCCTTGGACAACACGACCTGCTCATATTCACCTGAGGACTGATTGTACTTCCAGTCTGTAGTCTCATACACCCTGTCAACGATCAGTTTCCAGGTTTTCCCGGAGAACCCGTCGTATTTTAAACCGGCATATTCCGTTGCCTTTGCATAGGCCTTATCCCTGCTGATAGTGAGATCCGGGGAGTTCGGTACATTGTCACCAAAATGAACGAACTCGACAACGCCGGAATTCTGGTTCACATCGAATGTTGAGTTATTCACGGTGAAATGGTAATAGTTCCCGATTTCCAGGCTGCCGGTGGAGCCGAGCACCGGTTCGATGCTCAGATCGCCCACGAATACCCGGATACTGTTCTTTGCCTGTTCAACCGATATGGGATAATTGTCATTGACCGATGCAACGCTTGCGGCGGACATGCTCGCGGTGGATACGCTCACAGCGTTTCCATTGATCGGATCGAGCTGGACGCTGGTTGCTCCAACTCCCGGCAGACACGCGAGAATGCAGACAGCCGCAATAACAACGGCGAATAATCTTGGCATATTCATCTTGTTTCCTCCGTATTCTGGCACGCACATGCGTGCAGGTTCATGACCTTTATGTGAGGTCTACAGGGATCTTTTGTCTGATTCGGTTTAAGCCAAGTGTTAACTGAAAATTATTTTGCACCAATATTTTGCCGATTTTTCGCAAAATACGCACAAATTGAGTGAAAAAAAAATTTCACTCAACCTTTGTTTTATCCTGCGCCCGCTCCGAATACACATATCAGCGGATCATCTCTCCCTGAGGGTGCGGGCAGGATCCGGCGTAACGATGGGCACGCGAGGTAAGGAAATGAAAGAGCGTTTCTCACTCAACCATTCCATGTTCTGGAGAAAACCTGTAGAGGATCTCCACGCGGAGATCGCGAACCGCCCTTCCCTGAAACGGGTGCTCAGGCCAACCGACCTGGTCCTGATGGGCGTCGGCGCCATCATTGGCACCGGCGTTTTCGTCCTGTCAGGAGTGGCTGCGGGCCTCCACGCCGGCAACGCACTCCCGCTCTCATTCCTTATCGCCGGTGTGGTCTGCCTCTTTGCTGCCCTCTGTTATGCGGAGTTCTCCACCATGATCCCGGTTGCGGGGAGTGCGTACACGTACTGTTACACGTCCCTTGGTGAGATCTGGGCCTGGATTATCGGATGGGACCTGGTGCTGGAGTATGGTCTTGCTATTTCCGCTGTTGCAATCGGGTGGTCCGGATATTTCTGCGTCCTTGCGGGTTCACTGGGGTTCGTCATTCCGGCGTCGCTGTCACACCCATTCGGTGTTGACGGGGGCATCGTCAACCTGCCCGCCGTC
This sequence comes from Methanoregula sp., assembly GCF_049518935.1. Lineage (GTDB taxonomy): Archaea > Halobacteriota > Methanomicrobia > Methanomicrobiales > Methanospirillaceae > Methanoregula. Next base: position 82,060 of record NZ_JBEKRH010000005.1, on the reverse strand, counting down.
ATCATCGTGCTCTGCCTGACGGTCCTCCTCATACACGGGACGCAGAAGAGCGTAAGGTTGAATGCGATCATCGTGGGTATCAAGATCCTTGTCATCCTCCTCTTCATCGTCCTTGGCGCAGGTGCGATCCATCCCGTAAACTGGCAGCCGTTCATGCCCCCCACGGGCTGGTTCGGTGTCTTCTCAGGGGCGGCAATCGTCTTCTTCGCGTTCATAGGATTTGATGCCGTGGTCACGGCCGCGGAAGAAACAGAAGAGCCCCAGAAGAGCATGCCTGCCGGGATCATCGGGTCCCTTGTCATCTGCATGATCCTGTATGTCATCGTCGGGATTGTTCTTACGGGGATCATTCCTTATACCGAACTGACCGCACCGGATGCAATCAACGCACCGATAGCCTTCGCGCTTGAGAAGATCGGGTATTCCTGGGGTGCCATGCTGGTGTCTGTCGGTGCAATCTGCGGCATGACCTCGGTACTCCTCGTCATGCTCTTTGGCCAGAGCCGGATCCTCTTTGCCATGTCACGGGACGGGCTCGTCCCCGGCATCTTTTCCGTAGTAAACCCGGTCACGCAGACTCCGGTGAACGTGACGGTGTTTACCGGGATTATAACGGCCGTCATCGCCGGGCTCTTCCCCCTGTCCATAGTGGCAGAACTGGTGAACATGGGGACGCTTGTCGCATTCTCTATCGTGGCATTCGGCGTGATCGTCCTCCGCTGGCAGCAGCCGGGACTGAAGCGGCCGTTCTCCTGCCCCGGCGTCCCCTACATCCCCCTGCTCTGCATTGCGTGCTGCATATTCCTCATCTGCCACCTCAACACTCTCTCCCACCAGCTCTTCCTCATCTGGCTCTTCCTCGGGCTTGTCGTGTACTTCCTGTATGGTGTGAAGAAGAGTGCCAACCGGCAGAACGGGAACACCTGCCTTCCCGAACCAATCCCCTGCACGATAAATCCCGGAGCCCCCCTCGCGCCCCTGCCGGAGATCACAACCCGTGATTCCCGTGCAGATCCCGCTGCCGGGACACTTAAAACCCCCCCGGTGATCGCCCGGGATACCTGACCGGATCGTTAGTTCTCTCTTTTACCAGATGAGCCTATATAGCACGGAACCAGAACTACATCGTATATGGAAGCAGCACCGGGAACCGGATCTCCCACCATATTTCCTGTCCCGTCGTGGATGATCCGCACATTGTGGGGGATCATCGCCTTCTCGGTAATCTTCGCTGCCCTGATCTTTGTCATTCCGCTCGACACCTACCGTATGGCAGGGAATTACTTTGAAATATTTGTCTCAGTTTTCTGCATGGCATGCTGCCTCTACGCCTACCGGTATATCTCCGGCCAGGTTCTCCTGCTCCTTGCGGCATTCGCGTTCTTCAGCTATGCCCTTTCAAACGCGTTCTGGTATTTTTACACTTTGGCCCTCGGCCGTGCGTTCGTATACACTACCATCGCAGAGCTCGGTTTTCTCTGTTTCTTCCTTTTCTTTATCGCCGCCTTCTCCATCGGGTTCCCCGACGAGGGAATGCGATTTTCCCGTGCCGCGGGACTCCTTGTTCTCTTCCTGTCCATTCCCCTTGCAATCATCTGGGTGGGTGGGGATAACCAGCCGGTCCGGCTCGGGCTGCTCCTGATCCGGTTTTTCCTCATTGAGCAGCTGGTCGCGATCACGATACGTTACGGGGTCTATCGCCACACAATTCTCTTTGCCGGTATCTCCCTTTACTGCCTCTCATCAATGCTGTACGGGATACGGGAGACCCTTTTGACAATCTACCCGGTTACGCACTTTCCCGGTAACAGCCTCATGGCTCCCCTCTCGCTCTATGACTTCATGAGCGTGGTCGGACCGATGATCATCTGCTCCCTGGCGCTTATCCAGCTCGGCCTGTTCGCGTACCTTTCAGAAAACAGGGGTACTCCTCAAAGCGGGTAACCCGGAAAGGACCATTTATCTCCCGATCTCCCACTGGAGAAAAGGATCAACGGTCGCAAAAAACCGCGTACGCGGGCATCGGATCCTCTCACTCCCGGGGATCCGGTTCCGGCCCGAAGAGCGTGGGGATATCGACGTGGTAGCAGAGCAGCAGGAAGATGAAGAGAATGACCGGGAATACAAGGTCTGCAATAACCCCGGCAGTCCCCAGGTACAGGGCATTCAGGTTGAAGAGCGCGTGCACGGTGACCGCCACCATGTAAAATCCCAGGAGGAGCGCGGGAAGAGCGGCCCGGTGAACGTCCCGTATCAGGACGAGCCCGTACCCGAGAATCGCGCACGTACAACCATGCATGAGCGTGGTGGAGAACGATCGGATCACAAGGGCGATGATCCCTGCGTGCACGGGGCCAAACAGCATCCAGTTCTCGATGATGGAAAACCCTATTCCCGTGGCCATGGCGCAGGCAAGGATCTCCCGGTTGTCCCTCCGGATCCCGAGCATAAAGGATATCGCAAGCGGGAGTGCCTTGAAGAACTCTTCGAGGAGTGGCGAGAGGGTGACTGCGGGGCTCACGATCTCCGGGAACCGCTCTGCAAGAAGCGGCACAAGAAAGAAGACCGGGATTGCAGCTGCGCATCCCCAGGCAAGGTACAGGATGCTCCGCTGTCCCAGGCTGCCTGCAAATGCCGCGAGGAAGACAATCGGCAGGAAATATGCCAGTACCGGCAGGAGGTCCATGGTTTGCTGATATCCCGGAAAGACTGGTCCTGAAGTGTCTTTCCTGGTATGACGATTGTCCCGCTGATACAAAAATGGTAGCTTATGGCAGCATCCCGGCTGTCCCGCTCCACTGCCACGTCCCCCGTTTTCAGCCGGGAAACACGTGCAAATTTTTTTTCACTCAACCGGTGATTTATCTCTCAAGACAGGAGAATAGATGTGTGCCAGCACATGGCACCTTGAGAGGGACACCCCTGTCCGTTTCATGCACGGGAGCATGTGTGTCCGGCCACCCTGATGAAAAAATTTCCGGCACGAAACAAACATACGATGAGGAATATTGCCGGCCGCACAAACAATCACCCGGAACATGCTCCCATAACTCTCAAGGATCCCGTCCGGGTTCTTTTCGGGTTGATCCCGCGTGGATGTGATGCATCTCTTCCGGAACTGTGAGGAAGATGCGGTCCCGGTTTTTTGAGTGAAATTTTTTTTTCAGTTATCGGCGGATATATAATACTTCCCGACAGCTTTTACTTTATATCACCATCACGGGTATCGTTGTGCGCGAGAGGGGAGAGACATTGTGCCGGATAACTGCCCGGCACCGTGAGGGGCCGAAAGGATCAGATGGCCCGTGGAACAGGCGATCTGCCCGTGCCCTTCCGGCACGGGCTTGACAAGGAAGAACTAAAACGGAGGAGATGAAATGGGAGACGGAGATATCAAGTCCATCGGGAATGGGTCCACCGGTATGGGCCTTTCCCATGGCCCGGACACTATGAACGGAATGCAGGTTCCCGGCGCGGGCGAGCCCGTGCATGCTGAGGAAGAAGAGGTGATCATCCTGGAAGCCGGGCATGAGAAGGCCCAGAAGTTCATTAAGGTGATGTCGAACCAGAGCGCAAGCGATGTGCTGCAGCTGCTCAAAGACGGCGGGGGACTCCGGCTTTCCGATATCGCCGAACGGCTCGGCATGTCGCTCAATGCTACCAAGTACCATATTGAGAACATGATGGATGCCGGGCTCCTCGAGATCTCCAATACCCGGTACAGTGTCAAGGGGAGGAAGATCAAGATCTACCGGATGAAGAACCAGATCTTCATCGTGGCACCGGGGATGACAGAGAAGAAACAGATCATCTCTGCCGTGTTGAAGTACGGTTCTTTCCTCGGGATCTATATCCTGATCGCCATCGGGCTCTTCGCGTTCATCCCGCTGCCGGAACTATCAGGATCGCTCCCGCTCGCTGGTTCTCTCCTGCCGTCCGGGGGCGAAGTTGTCACCGATCAGGGGTTTGTGGCAGCACTTCTCGTTGCCGCCGTCATCACGCTCCTGCTTCTGGTCGGGTTCGAGGTCCGTGAATATTTCAGGGACCGGCAGCCCGCCGGGGACTGATCCGTCACTTTTTCTCTAATTACATTTTTTATTGTCAGAGCCACGGACCGGACCCCGGGGTACTGCACGGATACCGGTTGAAAGGCTCCTGCTAGGAAGTACGAGCTCCGTTGTTTTCGCTGTTCTTCAGCCCGAAGGCAAAATAGATCAGGAGCCCGACAATCATCCAGATGATGAACCTGAGCTGGGTAACGCCCGGTAGCAGGAGGATGAGACCGGCGCATGAGACTATACAGAGAATGGGGACGTACGGGACCAGCGGGCACCGGAACGGGCGTTCAATGCCGGGGCGGGCCTTTCTCAGGACGAGGACGCCGATCGCGACGATAATGAAGGCCGCAAGAGTACCGATATTGACCAGCTCCGCGATCACATCAAGGGGGATGAACCCCGCAAGTAACGAGGTTGCAAGGCCTACGATGATGGTAACTTTTGCCGGAGTATGGAACACCGGGTGGACTTCGCTGAAGTACCTGGGCAGCAGTCCGTCCCGGGACATGGCAAAGAAGATCCGTGTCTGGCCGTAGAGCGTGACGAGGATCACCGATGTGATGCCACAGAGCGCCCCGATGGAGACGAGTGCTGCTCCCCACCCGGAGCCGATCCGGCTCAGGGCGAAGGCAACAGGAGCGCCGGTCTCATGGAAATCGCCATACGGCACGATCCCGGTGAGCATCGCCGCTACTGCAACATACAGCACCATGACGATAACGACCGACGCAATGATCCCTATGGGCAGGTTCTTCTGCGGGTTCTCGATCTCCTCGGCTGCAGTGAGCACTGCGTCAAACCCGATATAGGCAAAGAAGACGATCGCCGCCCCGGCAAGAACACCGGACCAGCCGAATGGCATGAACGGGTACCAGTTGGCCCCGTCGATATGCTGGTAACCGAGGGCAAGGAAGATCAGGATGACAGCGATATTGATCAGCACGATCAGGGTATTGAGCCGGGCGCTCTCCCGCATCCCGATGACGAGGACTGCGGTGATGACGAGTATGATCAGGACTGCCGGGATGTTCACAAGTCCGCCCTCCACCCCGGGCGGGTGCACGAATGCGGGGGGCAGGAAAATGCCGGAACCGGCGAGAAGGGTGGTGACATATGCCGACCACCCGATCGCTACTGCCGAGATCGAGACTGCATATTCGAGGATCAGGTCCCACCCGATGATCCAGGCCCAGATCTCCCCGAGGGATGTGTAACAGTACGTGTATGCACTTCCCGCGACCGGGACCATAGCTGAGAATTCCGCATAACAGAGGGCGGCAAGGATACAGACGAGGCCGGATATGATGAACGAGAGGATGATTGCCGGGCCCGCATAATCGGCGGCAGCAATGCCGGTGATCACAAAGATGCCGGTGCCGACGACTGCCCCTATCCCGAGAAGGATCAGTTCAAACAGCCCAAGTACGCGCCGGAGACCCTGCTCTCCCTGGCTCTGCCGCGTCAGCTGCTCGATGGATCGGGTCCTGAACATCGGGTGTTTCCGGAGAGTCTGAAGACGGGTGCGCATACAAATCCATGGGTGTCCTGTGATCGCGAGAGCCTGAAGCCCGGCCAGAAATATGCCGGCGTCTTCCGGGACGGGCCAGGAAATCATCCCCGGACCAGTATATAGTACCGCGTAGTTGACTGAGATGGTTTTCCGGAGCAGGGATCTTCGTGTCTGCCGGGGATCTCACGCGCCGGTACTGGCGAGATCCCCGTCACGCAGGACGTTTTCCGTCCCGGTTATGCACACTACATGGATCGGGGAGCCCGGGGTTCCGTCTGTGGGGGACCCGTTTTTTACTATTTGTGCAGAGATCCTGTTTGAATGGGAGAACTTCTTATGATTGATTACCAGAGGATCGGGCCCGCGTTGTCGTCATGCGCACAACAATGTACTATATCAGGACGAAATCGGATAAACCAAGCGATAAATGAAATTTTTTTTGCACTTATGCCAGAAACCGGGACGCATTCACCGCTTTAACGGTGAATATACAATGGAAATGGCCGGCATGAGGTCCGGGGTTTACCGGATTGTGAAACTGAGCGCGTACCCGCGCCCGCTGCCGGTATCCGGCTCCCACGGCCTCTTGTAAACGGCTGTCACTGACCCGGTGCCCGGCAACTCCGGTATCATGGTGATATGACGCCACCCTCCTGCATCAGTCACGCTGCCCGCAGGGTCTGCCGAGATAAAATAATCGCCGATTACCCTGAACCCGCTGCTCGGTGTGACCGTCCACCGGTAACCGGCTGCAGGGTTCTCATAGAGCCGGATGGTGACAGGTTCCCCGGCACGGATAACCGAGCTGCTCCCGTCGTCCCTTTCAGTATATGGCAGGAACGCCGGCAATGCATCGTCTGGTGTGGCGTTTGTGTCCATAACTTTCGGTTTTGCCAGTAGCCCGAGGACTGCACCAGCGCCCCATGCCGATCCCATGCTCACCAGCAGGATAAGGGCGACTGTGCAAATGGTATTGTATCTCATGTCATCATCTCCGATCGAATATTCCCGGCCTTTCGGGATACTATCCTGTACGCAAAAGAACTCCATGAACCTGGCGTTGAATGAAAATTTTTTTGCGGTTATTTTTTGCTGGCAGGGGGTGGAATTCCCGGGAAACGATCTTCCGCCCCATTTTTCGTTTTCCGCCGGTCATTGCATATTCCGACAAAATTCAGGGAATGCCCATCGGGCGAATGTGACCCGGTAAACGGTCATCCGGATGCGGTCCCGGACCCTCACGTGGTGTCCATCCGGTCGGACTGCATCCGGCGTTCAGCCCCCTATGAGCGTACGGACTATAAAGGAGGGTGCCTTCAGGATGCCCCGGATGTACCGGATCAGGTACGCAGCCACGATCATTCCCGCAAGAAGCAGGGCATATCCTGCCATAAAAAGCGGGAGCGGGAGGCTCAGGTCCAGCGGTCCTATAAGCACTCCTATGACAAGTATGTGGAGGATGTAGATCGCAAGAGAGCATTCCCCCATGGCTTTCAGGACGTCGGAACGGAAGCCCGCAGCCACCAGGTGATCAGCCAGTGCGAAGAGACAGAATATCAGGCCGGTGATCGCAAGCATGAATTCCATTGTCGGGGGATAGAACAGTTCCACATAGCCGTACCGGGTCAGCATTGCCCCGGGCCAGAGGTACCAGCAGAGGGCTCCGGTGATGAACATCCCCCCGGCCAGCATCGTGATCTCCCTGCTGGCAAAGCTGACGATGGTGCCATCACGCCAGCGGAATGAACCGGCCTGGGCTCCCAGGAGGGAGATTACTATCCAGGGAAACAGGGGAAACCAGCCGTCGATCAGCCACTGGTGGATCACGAGTGCGGGTGCAGGAAGTGCGGCACCGGACAGGAACGAGAGGACCGGTAGCTGGAGCGGGAGGGCGCCATACCCTGTGAAGGACTGGAGAAGGGGGGTTGCGATCAGGACGGAAGCAATGACCAGCATCCGTTCCCGCAGGCCGAGGTTGAGGAACAGCCAGGCTACGGGAAGGGAGATGCCGATGAGATAGAGCACATCCACACTCAGGAACGGGACTAATCCCGCTACTCCAAGGTCAAGGAGGGCCGCGATGAGTATCACAAAACCGCCCCTGATGAGAAAATACCGGAACGGGCGCTTTTTTGTACTGCAGGAAAGTGCCACCATCAGACCGGAGATGAAGATAAAAAGCGGGGCCGCAACGGAAGAGACCAGCCGGAGCCAGAATGGGGCCGGCGGAGCGAGGGCATACGGGACCAGGTTTGCACCCACCATGATCGCGATGGCAAACCCGCGGAGAATGTCAACAGGTATATCCCGGAAGGGAGGATGGGACACAGGTTCGGCGGCGGTCATGCTCCGGAACTATTGGATGATCGCGGTAATATGGCTGGCCTTGACCGAAATTTTTTTTTCACTCATCGCCAGTGTTATCCAAAAGTTCTCCTCATGTTCTGGTGTGAGATCCCGAAAAATCCCGCACCGGCAGCTCACCTTTGAAAAGCTGGTACAGGAGACTATACTATGAACCCGCGAAGTTTGTCGGGTGCCCGGCACCAGGCGCCCGAACAGGGAAGCACGCGTTTACCCACCGTCGTTATATTTTCGTTTGGCAGTTCGTTTTGCGATCCGGGCCAGGCGGACGTGAACCTTGCAGATTATTATGGGGGGACGCTGGGCCTCTACGACTGTACTGCGGCAGTCCGGGAGATGCGGAAGTATGCCACTATCAGGGGCATGCAGGTCGCCTGCATCCCCGGTGCAGACATCACCGATACACACCTGCTGGATCTCCTGCTGAATGCAGATGAGGCGCTCCGCCAGCCGGACGTATCAGGAATCGTCATCGCCGCGGGCATGGATATCCTGGAAGAGGTTGCCTGGTTCCTGGACCTCTGTCTCCGGACCGGTAAACCTGTCATTGTCACCGGTGCAACACGGCCCCCGTCAGCGCTCAGCTGCGATGGTAGCCAGAACCTGCTCAATGCCGTCCGGCTTGCCATTGACCGCAGGTCTGCCCGAAAAGGAGTACTGGTAGTGCTGGACGGGACGATCCACGCCGCACGGGATGTGCTGATGACCAGTTCCTGCGGTACAGCGGCATTCCAGTCCCCTCTTACAGGAGCGCTGGGCTTTATTGCCGGCGGCGAGCCGTTCTTCTGCCGGGTGCCGGCCCGGGACAATACCACCGGGACCGGATTTCCTCCGGGCACCATCAGGAGCCTTCCCCGCGTCGAGATCCTCTACACCTGCACCTGCCAGGACAGAGTCACCGTCGACGCTCTCCTGGGCACCGGTGCTGACGGGATTGTGGTGGCCGGCATGGGGGAGGGGTGCATCCCTGAAATGGTACGGACCGCACTTGCCGAAGCGTCACACCAGGGCGTCTGTGTGGTGATATCGTCGCGGAACAGTTGCGGTATGGTGAGTCCCCGGGTGGGCAATACCTCATGGCCGTTTATATCGGCAGATACCCTCAGTCCCCAGAAAGCCCGCATCCTGCTCAGGCTTGCCCTGGCAAAGACACGATCGCAGGATGAGATACGGGAGATGTTCTCCCGCTATTGACCTTCCCGTGGCCTGGGGAGATGCCCGATCCGTTCGTGAATCCCGGGGGATCTCTCCTGTACGGGTACAGGGACGATATCCGCCAGAGTGAGGGGATACCCTCCCCCTTACACGAACAGCCCCGGAATTATACCCCGGGATCGGCATGAACCAGTGAGAACAGGTGCTGCCGGAATCCCTGTTTATTGTGCAGGACCAGGCTGGCATCAATTTTTGTAACGGGAACTACCCTACCGGCAGTTGACTGGATATCCTGTGCCGGACAGATGTTCCGCTCGTGGATCACGTACGGCCCGGGTCCTAATCCAGTACACCGCCCACGATATTACCGGCCAGCGTGAGTGCCTCCATCTCGGTATCCGACCACTCGCGGGAACGATCGCCGGAGAAACCTACGAACCCCCACAGGGCGTCATTCCGGAACAGCGGGAGCATCGCGATCGAGGAGATCCCGCATTTTTCAAAGAAGATACGATCTTCTTTTGGGAACTTTTCAATCTCCCCGGCAACCGTGTTCCCGCTTGCCAGCAGCGTGCGCCAGAGCGATGTCGAGAAGGTGATCCGGGACTCATTATCACCGGGATGGAGCAGGTACCGCGACGTGCCGGGGGCGGCCCAGATATACTGGAGTTTTGCGCCGCAGGGACCTTCCTGGTCCAGGTTCATCCGGAAGACCGCCACGATGTTCGCGTGAACGGCGAGACCGACATGTTCGAGTATTTCGTGGATACCCCGCTCGAGTGTCTCCACCGGCCGGGTCTTCGCGCCCCTGCACTCCTTCTGGAACTTCAGGAACCACTCTATGGAGAAACTGAGTGCAAAGAGGATGTCGTCGCGCTTTTTGATCTCATGTTCCATCCGGTGCCGGTGGAGGGCGAGTTCGATTGCAGAGTACAGCTCACGCTCGTTGAAGGGTTTGAGGATATAGGCAAACGGCGCGATCCCCTTCACCCGCTCAAGCGTCCCGTCATCGGCATATGCGGTCACGAAGACGATGGGGACCTCGTGGAAACCGGCGATCTTCCGGGCCGTATCGATCCCATCCAGTTCCGAGCCCTCAAGCACGATGTCCATCAGGATGAGATCGGGACGGCTCTGCATGGCAAGCGTAATTGCCTCGGTACTGTCGCCGGCAGTACCGGTAACCCGGTATCCCATCCCGCTCAGGACGACCCTGAGGTTTTCGGCAACGATCAGTTCATCCTCTACTACCAGAACCGATGCCCGGGTCATGCCTTTACCCCCGTACCCCGTGCAGGGACTGATATGGTGAATTCCGTACCTGCGTTACGGGAGAGATCGATGGTGCCTTTCAACTGCCGTATCAGCATCTGGACAAGATTGAGGCCCAGCGACTCGGCATGTTTCCAGTCGAAGTTCTCAGGTATGCCCCGGCCGGTGTCCCGGACCCTGAGGAGGATGGTATCGCCCTCCATGCTCCCACGGATGGAGACTTCCCCGCTGCTTCCCTCCGGGAAAGCGTATTTCAGGGCATTGGAGACCAGCTCGTTCATGATCAGGCCAAGGGGGATCGCGGTATTGATTGTCATGGGGAGATCCGCGACCGCGATATTGATCCTTACCCGGCTCCGGTCTACGCCGTAGGAGACCATGAGGTTGGCGACCAGGTTCTTAAGATATCCCTCAAAATCTATCGAACTGAGATTATCCGACTGGTACAGCTTCTCGTGGATGAGGGCCATGGACCTGACCCGGGTCTGGCTCTCCATCAGCGCCTCAGAGAACCCGGGATTTTCAGTCTTACTCGCCTGGAGATAGAGCAGGCTGATGATGATCTGGAGGTTGTTCTTGACCCGGTGGTGGATCTCCCTGAGCAGCACCTCCTTCTCGTGGAGCGAGGTCTTGAGCTGATCCTCTGCAAGCGACCGCTGCCGGTTTTCGGTGAGCAGGGCCGAGTTCACCCACTCGAGTTCATGAGTTCGCTCCCGGACCCGGTTCTCGAGTCCCGTATTCAGGTTCGCCAGCTCTTCCTCCGCCAGTTTGCGTGCCGTGATATCTTCCAGTACCAGGATGAAGTATTTCGGTTTTGTATCGGCATCCCTGACGGAAGAAAGATATGACTGGCACCAGATGGGGGCACCATCTTTTCTGACAAGGGGGATCGTAGCGCAGTACTCATCGTAATCCCCCATCAGGACCCGGTTGATCGCGTCGAGATGCCAGAGACTGTCGTCCGGTGGGACGATATCCCAGATGGGAGTAGCAAGGAGTTTGTCTTCCGTGCAGCCAAGGATCTCGGCAAACCGCCGGTTGCACCGGCATATGCGTTCGTCGGGCAGGAACTCCACGATACCGACCGCGGTCTGATCGAAGGTGGCGCAGAGTCGCTCCTCGCTCTCCCGGAGCGCCTGCTCGGCCCGCTGCCGTTCTATGATATCCCGGATAAGGGCAAAAAGCCCGACTGCCACGAGGAGATACCCCCCGCTCCGCATCAGGATAAGCGGCAAGCCGGCGACCAGTGTGGAACCGGTCAGCATGGCAAGGTGCGAGAGGGCAAACAGGATGTACGCGATACCAAAATAGAGCGGCGTCAGTTTCCCGATACGGAGGTATCCCCAGATGCTCACGATGACAATGGTGAGACTCAGCAGGAGGTTGACAAGTACGGTCAGATCGATGGATTCAAACATGGTGATGTCGGCTCCTGTATCCGCTCCTCACCGGAACAGCTCGCTGTCCCGGTTTCCGGACCGGAAGGTATGAGTCATTATTCCTGCAGGCCTTTAAATCAGGCGTTGAGTGAAAATTTCCTTGCGGTCATGCCGGGCCAAAAGAAGGAGAGCTGCACCGTGATTGATCCGTACCTTATCATCACCCCCCGCTCCCAACGGAAGACAACCGGACCTGAAATCCGATACCATGTGGTTCTGGCAACGGAAGAATACGTGAACGGGCGTCATCCCGTGCATCAGCAGGTATTGCCGGTTTCCTCTTCCTTTCGCTTATCCTGCCGGTCTGAGGGTGCAGCGTTGTCTCTTTCTCCTTACCTGTATTACACCAGATATATCCCGACCAGCATCTTTATGATTAGGTAAGACCTAACTAACGAAGGATCGGAGTATGATGGAGAGAGAGGAGCATCTGCTGGAAGTGTTCGAGAACCTGCTCAGGATGAGAAACGAATGCTCCTGCTCCATCTTCTCCGAATGCGGCCTCTCGGATATGACGGTGAAACAGATCGCCTATCTGAAAGCCATCGATGAACAGGGGGAAGTCACCTTCAGCAGGCTTGCGGAGATCACGAGGAACTCGAAACCCACGATCACCGAGATGATCAACAGATTTGTCCGGATGGAATGCGTGTACCGTGATCCCTGCCCCGATGACGGGAGGATCCTGTACATCCGCCTGACCGATAAGGGACAGAAGATTGCCAAGGCTGAACAGGCTGCCCTGCGCCGGGTGATTGAACGTATGATGGAAACACTTGATGAAGACGAGACGGATCTCCTGATCGGGATCCTGCAGAAGGTCAGGTAATTTTTTTTGTCCTGGACTTTAGTTAGGTAAATTCGAACTAAATGAATGAGGAAACCATGCAACCAGAAAAAACTGATGATACACAGGAAAAAATTGTCATACCGCTCTTTGAGATTGTAGTCTACCCGGACAGCCGGACAAAATTCCCCGTTGATGGAACAACGGGCGAGCTCCTGCTGGCCGCAATGGAACACCCGGATACTGCCCATGCAGTAGGCCTCACGGTGAAGAGCGGTACCCGTCCGTTTGAACTGACCACTGAATCGCTCTATACGATCGGCAACCTGTTCCAGGTACTGCACGTGCAGCCTGCAGATGACGGGTACCTTGTCTGTGCACAGGTTGTACAGCGGGTGAGGGCACTCTCCCTGTCCGAGAAGGACGGGCGGTTCTATACTGCATACGAGCCGGTCCCGGACGAGCAGGATATCGATGACGAACTGCAGGCCCGGATACTCATGGACATCAAGAGCACAGTCCACGAGATCAGCAGCCGGTTCCATGGCTCCGAACAGTTCACCCGGCCGATCGACCGGATGGACTCCGTGGACCAGATCATGGGTTTCGTCATGCCTTTCCTGCCGGTCCCCCTGGCCGAGAAGCAGGTACTGCTTGAGACCGTCTCGGTCCGGGAGCGCTCCATCACGTTCCTTGAGTTGCTCATAAGGACCCGGGAGAACATCGCTATCCGGATCGAGATGGCAAAGAAAGTCTCCGACAAGGTGAGCAAATCGAACCGGGAAGCGATTCTCCGTGAACAACTGAAGATGATCCAGGAAGAGCTGGGTGAGACCGATGGAACCGGCGGCGATGCAGGATACCGGGAGCGGGTCGAAAACGCAAAGATGCCGGAGGATGTGAAGAAGAAGGCCCTCGCAGAGGTGCGGAAACTTGAGACCGGGGGCAGCCAGAACCATGAGAGTTCCATCATACGCAACTACCTCGATCTCCTGCTCGATCTTCCCTGGACAATGGAAGAGAAGAAGAGCATCGATATCGCTCAGGCCCGCCACGTCCTCGAGAGCCACCACAACGGCCTCGAGAAGGTCAAGGAACGGATCATCCAGCACCTCGCGGTCATGAAACTGAAGCAGGAGAAACAGGGTTCGATCCTTCTCTTCGCCGGCCCGCCCGGCACGGGGAAGACAAGCCTTGGCAAGAGCATAGCGGAAGCGCTCGGGCGAAAATACGTCAGGGTCAGCCTTGGCGGTATCCGGGACGAAGCCGAGATCCGGGGGCACAGGAGGACCTATATCGGAGCCCTGCCCGGAAGGATCATCCAGGGCATCCAGAAAGCCGGCACGAAGAACCCGGTCTTCATACTCGACGAGATCGACAAACTGGCAATGTCCTATTCGGGGGACCCGGCAAGCGCCCTCCTTGAAGTCCTTGATCCCGAGCAGAACAGTACCTTCTCGGACCACTATCTGGAAGTCCCCTTCGATCTTTCCGATGTCCTCTTCATCGCAACTGCCAACTCGCTCGCTACGATCCCGGCCCCCCTCCTTGACCGGATGGAGCTGATCGAGATCTCGGGCTATACCAAGAACGAGAAGTTCGCCATTGCAAAAGACCACCTGATTCCTGAGGTCTTAAAAGAGCACGGCCTCGATGCGGAGAAGCTCCGGGTCGAAGACGAATCCCTGAAAGTGATCATCGAGAAGTACACCCGCGAAGCGGGGGTCCGGTGGCTCAAGAAACAGCTGGCAAAGATTGCCCGGCACGTCTCCGAGAAGATCGTCTCCGGTACACCTGAGCTGCCGTTCGTAGTGAAACCGGAGATGCTCGACGCGATCCTGGGAAAGGAGATCATCCGGCAGGAAGTGGCGAGGAAAGAGCCCGTCCCCGGCGTAGTGACCGGTCTCGCGTGGACACCTGTTGGGGGGGAGATCCTGTTCATCGAAGGCACGTTCATGCCCGGGACCGGCAAGCTCACCCTCACCGGCCAGCTGGGGGACGTGATGAAGGAGTCGGCAACGATATCGTTAAGCCTCATCCGGTCCCGGCTCGCTGATACGCAGGGCGGGTTCAACTTCATGACAAGCGACATCCATATCCACGTACCTTCGGGTGCGACTCCCAAGGACGGACCTTCGGCAGGTGTCACCCTCTTTACGGCCCTCTCCTCCCTGATCACCGGGAAGACTGCTGACCCGAACCTCGCCATGACCGGCGAGATCACCCTGAGCGGTGCCGTCCTGCCGGTTGGGGGTATCAAGGAGAAGATCCTTGCCGCACACCGGGCGGGTATAAAGAAAGTCATCCTGCCAAAAGAGAACGAGCGGGATCTCCAGGACGTTCCCGAAGATGTCCGGGGCGAACTTACGTTCGTACCGGTCGAGACCGTTGAAGAGGTCTTAAAAGAAGCGCTGGGTATCGAGCTGCCCAGAACTGTTGTGCTGCACGCCGGGAACAGTGTGGTGCCGGCGCAGAATCTCTGAATCTGTCGGAAGTGGTGGGGATGGATTAGTGCGGTGATCATCCCCCCTCACCAAACGGTGATATCCCCTGTTCTTCCTGATTCCCGGCGAAACCTGCACCGTGGTTCCCCGCCGGAATGTCCCCCGATTTGGATTCCCGCACAGGGCATGTTCAGCAGACCCCTTGTATCTGTTGGTTCCTGACCCGGGAGAACTTCCCGGGCAGCCCGGTATATTCGCAAAAAATGTACCGTATCCGGCTGCCTGATGACTATCCCGAAAAGGTACTGCAAAGAGCAGGACCTGCGCCGAACCCTGCGCAGGTGGGCCGGGCTGATAAAGAATTGCCCGGAAACCCGCGGGAAATCCCCGCTTAATACGAGCCGCGCCCGATCTGGCTCACGTAGATTTTGTGCTCCTGCAGGTCGATCCTGAAGAGCTCGGGATTGCTGATGAGATCCGGGACTTTGATTCTCATTTCTACCAGTTCCGGAAACGAGAAGTACTCGTTGTTCTTCCGCTTCCCGTCCATCCAGTCCAGTGATACACCGGTATCTGTCTGGACGCTGTTATAGATCTTTTCCACGGTACCATAATGCAGGATGTGAGTAATTGAATCTACCCGTGTCAGCCCATGGCAAAAATCACCGTCCCCACACTCAGGAGCAGGGCTCCCCGCTCTCTGGCCGTCTTTGGAAGAAAAGAATTCCGGGCCGGAATTTCAGGTTTTTTCAAAATTTGCCAACAACACGCAACTATATCCCCAGAAGAACCAAAGGGGCATGAGAAATACAAAAAGGGGACTAAAATGGGACATACTCGTACAGATTCGACGCGGAGATACGAGTGCGCCCACCTTATCTGTGCCTATCTGCTCACCAAGAACATGAGGCGGGCGGTGGTGACTTCACGGGACATAGCCCTGTTCCATCACCTGTCACGAAAATCCTCCCAGTCGATCAGCGCCATGCTGAACTTCCTGTATACCAACCATATCCGTGAATCCCGTTTTGGATTCTACATCAGGGGAACCTCTCCCTTCCGGAAATGCGATTATCCCCACCAGTATACGATAGAACTGATAGATGAGGCCCGGGGGCTGCTCTGATGCAAACTGCACCTCTTGACGGCCCGGTAAAACCCATCGTGGAACTCCCCTGCGGCCTGCGGGGAAAAAACACGTGCAGGATCCTGCCGTGACCCTGACCTGGACGGAATGGCTCAATGGAAACGATGAGGACAATTCGTGCTGGTTTGATTTCATGGAAGCGCCGCGTGTATGGAAGACGCGATGGTTCTGGATCGGTGTTGCGGTTGCGTGTGCCTGCATCTTCGTGCTTTCCCTGTCGGGTATACTGGGAATCCCATGAATGCCATTTGTCGGGAGTGGATTTTTAGTTTCACTCCCCGCACCACTTCTTCAATATCCCCGCCAGCTAAAAAAAATCTGTGACGTTTTTCGACACTCTCATTCTCATAGCCGTGTTCCTTGCCGGCTGCATTGCTGCATATCTCTGGTACCGGACAAAGGTCTGTGTCATCGAAGGCCGGGCGCAGAACGACTTCGACCGCTGGAAGAATGAGCACACCAAAGAGATCCGGAAGGATTCCGTCAACCGCTCGCGGTCCACGCTGAAAGGCCGGATCTCAGAACAGATGGCCCCGCTCCTTCCGGAGTTCCCCTGGTCCCCGGCGGATGCCCGGTTCATCGGAAACCCGATCGACTTTGTGGTCTTTGACGGGTACACGGATGCAAAAGACGGGAACGGCGATCAGGTCACGGTTGTCCTTGTCGAGGTAAAAAAAGGTAAGGGCAGACTTACGCGTGAGGAGGTGCTGATCAGGAAGGCGGTAGAGGAGGGCAGGGTCGCATGGAAGACGATCTTCCTGAAGGATGATGATCCTGATGACCGGGACACCTGAAGAAGGATCCCTGCCGGGCCGGTGAATGAAATCAAGCCTTCAGGAAATAACCGCGGGCCGAAGAACGATTCTCCGCTGAGGGTGGGGATATAACTGATTTCAGAATTTCAAATTTTCCGCTCCCCCCAACCCCCTCAAGCCGAACTGCCGCCACGGGCAGGCAGTTCTTTGTTGCGGGGGAGTCCGTAAACTGAGAATTGAGATCAAAGAGTTCTGATGAACTTCGTTCTCCAACGGGGTCTTGCGACCGTTGGAGAAAAACCAGAATCTCTCCGGAACGGGATCTTCCGTCTCACCGGTCATTGCCGGTTTCAAACGATGAATCCTGGTCGTCTTTCTGCTGGTGCTCTTCGATGAGTCTCCGCACCTCATCGTAGGCTTTCTGCTTATCTTTTACTCCGGTGAAAAGAATGCGGACCCCGTCGATGTCGTCCTTGATATAGACGGCCTCATCATACGCGATCAGCAGGATCTGTCCCCCGGGTCCAAAGGAGTGCTCTTCCCGCTCTCCCCGCATATAGCGGTCCCGCTGCTCCTTTGTCGGCGCAGCATACTTGTTCTCGTACCGGAAGACTCCCAAAGCGATTCACTCCCCGTTACTATTCATGACAGTCGGCATTAAACATAATGAACGGATCCAGGTATCCCCCTGTACGTAACAACTCCGGGAATCAGATCTTCCCGGTCTTCGTCAGCTTCTTGGAGGGCCTGATCGGACCCGGGGGATTGGTATGGGCCGGCAGCTCATCCCCGTGGGGATGGGAATGGGCATCATGCCGGGGCGGGAGGGCCGGTTTTGGGACCGGGTGGTGGGCAGGGTGGGGCAACGGGTGAGCCATCGGATGGTGCCCGGCATCCTCAATCTGGCGCTCCTTGTCAGGGCTGGGGTGTGACCCGGCATGTGACGGCGGATCACGTGGAAGGGGTTTGTGCTCGTGTCGCGGTGACATAGTGAATACTCCCTCTGCCTGTTGATAAATTATTGGAATAGAGCAAAAACCGTCCGGAGATCCCCCCACCCGGTGGTACGGCATCCCCGCGACCGGCATTGTTCCGGGCATCAGGCCCCGGGGGCCCGTCCGTACGCATTCTGCGTGAACCCGCGTCGTACTGGTCGTGCCGGAGAACCCGGGTCAGGATCTTTGACGGGTTCTCATCCGTGGATTGAAGCAGCTGGCCAAAAAAGAGTTGACTGGCCCGTTTTCCCGTCCAATGACGGGTTTACGGGTTTATTTTACCGGGTGGCACCCGATGGGCGAGGGTATCCGGGAGCGTCCCGTCTGCTGGTTTGCATACGGGGTGACTACACTTGAGCGTTTCCTGCATTTTGTGCAGGATGAATCCCGGGCTTCCTTGAAATGATCACGGGGGGTTTTGTTGACGATTACGTTCTCGGCAGAGCAGGCCGGGCAGGTGAACCGGATTACGTACCCGGTTCTCGTACCCAAGACTTCAGGTTTCAGGAAATTTTTTGTCATTCGTGTATTTTTTTTTAAGGACTGATTGTTCACTATTCAACCGGGATCTCCGGCGGAGATGCGGTACCATGTTCAAAAAAGGTTTTGCGGAGAGCAGGAGGGGACATTCCTATGCCCGGTGATCCCGATGGGTGGGCAATGGTGTCAAAACCATTTATGATTATACTAGTATACGTTGTCCTAGTGTATAGCATGATGGGAGGGGTCCCGGTTAACCATGATCCCACGGGAAACCCTCTTCTGCCCCTGTCCCACTTTTCCTGTGCCTGAGTTATGCGGTGATCCGGTGAACCCGCGGTATCTGACGGTCACCGGCATTTTCCTGCTCTTTGCCGGATCAGCATGCATGAGAGCGTTTTCCGGGGGTCCGTTTCCTGATGCGAAGGAAAAAGAGGGCCCGGGTCCCCCCGGAGCGAACAGGTGACGGGGAACCCGGGTGAATTTCAGACCATCCCTGCCCCCGGTTCCCGGGGCTCAGATGGATTGCAGTAATCCGGATGGATTTCTTCCCGTGCAGCGATTGCGATCACGATGATCACTATCCCCAGCAGGAACGAGAAGAAGAAGGCGAAGTCGAACCCTGACGCGAGCACGTGCATCTGCAGGTCTGACGGGGATTCCCTCGTGACCGCGCTGTTTGCGGCAATCGTAAGGACGCCCTGGATGAAGACCAGGTTGAAGAAGGCGATCCCGAGGGTCAGCGGGGCGAACCGTTCGAGGCTTGTCAGGCTCGAGACCATGCCCTGTTTTGTCCGGGCCACCGAGTTCATGACCATGTTCGAGGCCGGGGTGATGACGAGGCCGAGCCCGAAGCCGATCAGCGCAAGGCTGAAGACTATGTAGCCCGGGGGAGTGTCGGTGTGCAGACGGGTCATCAGGAAGTACCCGACCGTCAGCGTAATGCCGGAGACTACGCAGAGCGCCCGGGGTCCCGTCCGGTTGAAGAGATACCCGGAGAGGATGCCGGCCCCCATCATCGCAAAGGAGAGCGAGGTCATGACAATACCGGCCGAGGAGGTGTCATAGTTCCTGACGTACTTCAGGTAGAACGGCAGGAGGTAGTTGATCCCCGCGAAGCTGAAGAAGACGAGCGAGAGGAGAAGGTTTGTCAGGAGGAAATTCCTGTCCCTGAAGAGCCGGAGATCGAGGAGCGGGTCGGCGCTCATGAGCTCGTGCCGGACAAACCATCCGAGCGTGATTACGGCGAGTGCCGCGAGAGCGAGTATGCCCGGGGAGGTCCACCCGATACTGTCACCTTCGGATACCACGAACAGGAGGGAGGCGAGCCCCACGAAGACCAGGCCGCCCCCGGTGGTGTCAAACCCGGCCAGTTCCTTCTGTCCGGTATCCCGGGGAATGACCTTTGCCCCGAGGAGCACGGCCACGATCCCGACCGGCACATTGATGAAGAAGATCGCGTGCCACGAGAAGTACTGGGTCAGGAACCCGCCGATGGTCGGGCCAAGGGCGGTGCCGAGCGCCGCGAGCGTCATGACGATGCCCATTGCCCTGCCTTTCTGGTCCATCGGGATATAGGCGGTGATCATCGCCGGTGCGATCGCCGTCATCATCGCACCGCCGATCGCCTGGAAGATCCGCGAGGCGATGAGCCACGTGAGCGAGCCGAAGATGTCAGGGAGAATCCCGCAGGCCAGCGATCCGAGGGTAAATATTGCAAATCCTGCGAGGAAGACCTTTCTGAACCCGATGATGTCGGAGATCTTCCCGAAGACCAGTACGCAGCCGGCCATCACGAGCAGGTATGCGGTCGCAACCCAGCTGACGGTGGCCGTGGAGACCTGGAACGCCTCGGAGATGGTCGGGAGGGCGATGTTGACGATCGTGCCGTCGAGTCCCGCCATGAATGTGGCGAGGGATATGGAGAGGATCAGGAGGGTGAGGGCTGGTGCTGCTTTACCGGTTCCGGGGGTGTCCATATTCTCTATTGTGCGAGGAGTGGTGATGAGGGTTGCGCCGGGGGTAGCCCCCTCTCTCCCTTCAGGACCCCCCCACCACCCCCTTGCCTGCATGAACAACCGTGACAATTCGCGTGGAGCTTCAGACGGCGGGACGTTTCGCCAGGATTTCCGGAACGCGAGGAAGAGGGGGATACCCACCCCTTCTCAGCAGGGAGGGGTACCCACCCCACCCGCTGAGGGAGCCACCCCCCCTACCCCCTCCGGGAATTCCGGGCCGGGGGTGGGGTAGCTACCCCCCATGAGCTTGGATTGGGGGAACCCCGGCACTATATTCTTTTTTGAGATGTGAAAATATCTTCAGAAAAAAATAATAGCCCCTGGACAAACGTTATGTTAGTGATATGACAACCAGACGAATCCACAATCCTGTCACCGGCAAATATTATGAGTTACGGCAGCGTTCGACCGTAAATGGTGAGGCCGGGCAGATCAAGGGATTATGGAGTTCCAAAAAGAAAGCAAGGAGATAATATTTGGCGGAAACTATCCCGTCTTTGAATCTATCATCTCCCCCAACCTCTTATCAAATTTTTTTTCCTGACTCCCCAGATCCCTCATCAAAAAAATTCCCGGACCTCCCCGCCAATCGCATCTCTGCGATCACTCGTGCCCCGGAATTTTTCAATATAATTTTTCCCGGTCCAAAAATTATTCCGGAAAATTTCCCAAGAAAATTTTTCAAAAATATTCCGGACCGGCCAAAAAACTTCGGTCCCAAACCCGCCCAAACTTCCATCTAATCTACTCTGAAATACCATATCCCGATCCCCCTTTTTCGCATCTCACACTACCCCGAATCCGGGCACGCTACGGCCTCCGTTTCCAAACAAAGCCCAACTTAAGCCCGGTTTGACCTCCGACAACCCCCTGTTTGATGCGATCCTCCTGGAGGTTTTTCATAAAGACAGGGTCCGGAAGATCAACCCGTTCTCTACGGAGCTGTTGTAACTGGGGGTATTTCGCGTGGAACGTTCATAGACGCATTTCCCGGACCCTGCGCCATTCAAGTCCAGCCCCCTCCGGTTTCGCCTCCCAAAAGCGTACATTAGCGTTTTTCAAAAGGCGGTAAAATGCGTATTTTGCCTTAAAAACGATTATACGGGCTTTGTTCAAAAATGTGTGCCGGAATTCGTGATTTTGTGCAGTCCGGCCGGAAACTGATTGCCCGGATTGGCAAACCGGGGCTGTAAATAGCCCGGATTCGGGGTGCAGGTTTGAGGTTTTGTGGGGTAGATGCTACGATGGATGAGTGGGACCGGAGGAGATCTATTCACCATTCCCCTCAGGACTCCATTTGTGGGATTTCTTTTAATGATTTTTTATTTACCATTACGGCCGGTCCGGACCTGAGCAAATTCAACCGGCCCAACCGATCGTGATTAAAAATGTCTGAAACTGCGGGGCAGTTTCAGCAGCCGCTTGGAAACGGCTTTTTCAATCGATCAATGTGATCGCGTTTGGATTTTTTTAAACGACTCTTGTTCAAAAATTTTTGAGCGGGATTTAGCTGAAAAAAGTTGAACAGATTTTTTACTAAACCTGAAAATTTTCCGGAACATTTTCCGGAACAATCTGTAACAAAGTCCACATTTACCGTATTCATGATCTCTGGATACTATCCAGACCTCCCCCAAACGAAACGGTTAATGCGTCACCGGGTGAACACCGGCTATGCCAGATGATCAGGAGCCCGAAGAGCCCGTTACGGAAGAAAAGCCCGAGGCAGAGCAGCCGAAGGGATTCATGGTTTCCGTTGCAGTCATACTCATCGCGATCCTCATCATCCTCATCGTCTACATGAACCTGTCGGGCCAGGGAGCAACGGCCGCGACAGCAATAACCGAAAATACCTGGTCGCTCCAGTCCTTTGTCGATCCCGATGGCAACGTAACCCCGGTACTGAACGGTACGGTCATCAACGCAAGTTTCCGGACGGACGGGATGCTGACCGGGAGGGGGGGCTGCAACTGGTACTCCGCCCGGTACATGGTCCGGGAGACGGAGATTGTTATATCCCAGGTGACGACAACCGATATGGGATGCTGGGACAGCAATGCCGATCTCCAGGAAGAGCGGTACTATGGCATGCTTGAAGGTGTGGACGAACTGCGGGTCCATGACCGGGTCCTGACCCTCTACGGGATCGGCGGGAAACCGACGCTCATCTTTACCCCGGCAAATCCGGGGGACTGATCATTTTTCCCAGGGCCGGCACACCCGGTGAACCACGTTTTCCCGGCAAAAAATGCACCTGTTTGATTGGCATTATGGAGCGACAATACGGCCCGCCGCAGCCTTCCGCCTCCACGATAGTCAGGTCTACGGTGTAAAATTTCCGGGACTTCATTGACCCGGAAACCCTTCTTTCATCATTACGGTGAAACGACACGATGGCACGCCTGCCGCCCGGGTTTCCGGCACCCTGATACCCCGTGCCCCGGCATCACCGGGGATCAGCGAACCTGCTATGCCATCCGGTCGCAGACACCTTCGGTTTCCCGCTTTACGCCGATTCCTGCGCGAATCGACCACAATACATAATAGTTGACAAAATAATTCCTATTAATTACGCTCCCGGAAATCTATAGAATCTCTATAGGTAATGGAGCGGGAGACACCGTCGGATCATGATTACAATGCATCCCGTAGTACGTTTAATCACCGCCCTTTTTATCTGCCTTTCAGCCGGATACGCGGACCTGTATTTTTTTATTCCCTCCATTCCGGTATGGTACGGACCCCTGTCGAAACCCTCGTTCGTTCCCCAAGTCTCGTTCATCTATTACGGAATTATAGCGATCTCGCTCCTGCTTGCGTTCTGCCTGTATTCCATCTGGAACTCGGCCCAAAAAAACAAGGAGGCACAGCTCGCCGTCTGGCTCTTCATCACCAGCCTGTTCCTGAATGTGGCCTGGTTTTTTGTCTTCTTCTGGGCCCATTCGGTCTTCTTCAGTATGGTGGTGATGGCCTTGCTGCTGACGATGATCGTTGCCACGATGTTCCAGTCCATGAGGTCGGCCGTTCTCGCCGTATTATTCCAGATCCCTTACCTCATAATTCTGATCGCGGCTACGTATGTCACGGTGATGATCTATCTGATGAACCCGAACCTCCCTCTCATGAGTTTTACTTTCTGACGGACAGGGCGGGACCCACGGCATATTCCCACCGGAATATACCGGGGTCATCACCGGCAGGTCCTGACCCTGCGGCGGAACCGCAGCCGTTTCCCTGCCATGCTCCGCTGCCTATCCGGCACCCCGCCTCTCTTCATCAAGGGCCTCGAGAAACCTGATAAGAAATGCATGCCGTGTTTTTGCGATCCTGCGACCGGACCCCGTGTACATCAGTTCCCCGAGTTTCAGCAGTTTGTCATGGAAATGGGCGATCGCGTCATCGATTCCCCCGCCGTGCTCCGCCGCCCGCATGAAAGTCCTGGCGATGCCGGACGCCCCCATCGCGTCCAGCTTATCCGCGTCGGAAAGAATCTTCGCTTCCAGCGTTGCCGGTAATTCCTTTGACCGGAACCGGTGGGTGCGAATCGCCCCGGCAATGGCAGGAATATGGTTTTCATCATAGTGGATGGAACGCAGGTACTGCTCCGCGATCCGTGCCCCTTCCTCCTCGTGGGGGATCCCCTGCGTCTTCTCGATCGGACGGGCGATATCGTGGAGCAGGGCAGCGGGGATCAGGATTGCCATGTCAGCATGCTCCTCTTCCCCGATCTGCCCGCAGAGCCGGGTGACCCTCTTAACGTGATCCATCCCGTGCGATCCTGCCTGTCCGAGCACAGAGGTTACGTGTTTTCGGATGGTGTCAAACTCATGATTCATGGTGTCCGGTTCCTCTGGAGATCTTGGCAGGCACCGGTATAAATCCTGTCGGGCAGAGACAAAAAACGGTTACGGGCGTGCCTGCCCGCGGAGTTTCTCGCCCAGCAGCGGGAGGAAATCTTTCTTGCGGGACATCACCCCGGGGAGGCAGGTGGGCAGATCGCTTCCGAAGAGTTCCCGGATCAGCCCCGGGTCTCCCGCCCCGGCAAGATCGCTTGCATTCTCCAGTACATTGGTGAAGAGGGCGAGCGCAAGATCAGCATTGGCAGCGGTCCGCATCTTCTCCAGCTCGTCACGGATTGGCCCGGCCCGTTCCCGGTTCCAGCCAAAGGCCGGGACCATCACTTGTGCAATCAGCACCCTGTTGCCAAAGAGCGCGAACTCTTTTGTATCGCGGGCGAGAAGGGTCGCAAGGGATACCCCGGAGAGGTCCATACCCTGTTCGAGCAGGGCGATGCCGAGTTCCTCAGGATCTTCGCCGGATACCCGGGCCAGGAACTTCACTGCCTGCCGGTCCTGGTGCGTTGTTGTCGACATCCGCAGCGCAAGCGTGTCGGAGAGGATGCCGCAGAGCAGTACCCCGGCAACGGGCGGTGACGGGGTGAGCCCGGACTCCATGAACTTCATCGCAATGATGGTCGAGGTCGCACCAACGGGATCATTGAAGAACCGGATCGGTTTCAATGTCGTGATAGCCCCGAGCCGGTGATGGTCGATGATCTCGACGATCTCTGCCTCCTCAATCCCGGGCACTGCCTGAGAGGCCTCGTTGTGATCAAGGAGAATCACCGATCTGCGTACATCGTCGAGCAGGGTAGTCCGTGTCAGGACGCCGGCAAGTGTCCCATCCCCCGCGACAACACAGGCCGCCCGGAACTGCGAGCCGGAGACGACCTGCCGTGCATGGGCAATCGTATCGGAGAAGGTGAGGATCGGGACATTTGCCTCCATCACTTCCCGTGCGGGAAGGAAGAGGTTGATCATGCGGCCGACCCCGAATGCATCGAGTCCTGTCGCCAGAACGGAGACGCCCCTGCGGGAGGCGGCCGTTGTAAGGCGCTCACCGACCGGCGCTCCTTCAGCGATGATCAGGCAGGCGATACCGGCCGAGACGAGCGCAAGCTGCGCCGGCTCGTTGTCCCCGACAACAGCGATATCCCGGGTAGTCATCTTGGAGAGCGTCACGTGCAGGGCATCGATTGCGATATAGACCCGGCCTTCGAGAACCGGGTGGGCCGGGACGATGACGCTCGCCTGGAGGATCCGGGCAAGTGTCTCAATCGGGACCGAAGAGACCGCAAGCTCGGCGAGATGGATGGTCTGGATATAAGCGTTCGCGAGCGCGTGTTCACCTACTATCCCCACCGGTTTTCCGGCTGCATCCGTGATGACGACATTACGGAGTCCCTCCTTTGCCATCAGGGTTGCAACGTCAACCGTGGGGATATCCTGCGGCAGGGCAAAGACCGGCTTATAATGAATATCGCCGAGCGTTGGTTCTACTGAGGGGATGAAGGCCGGCTCCCTGAGACCGAAACGATCGAGCATGAACCGGGACTCCGGGTTCAGCTCCCCGCACCGGGCAGGGATGTACCTGCCCGGCTCGGACCGGTTCCTGAAATCCGCGTACCCTATCACGCTCGCGATGCTGTCCGTATCGGGCTGGCGGTGGCCGAAGATAGAGATCGGGTTCATGGTTATTCAGGGGCTGGTGCCTGGTAACGTATTTGTTGGCCGTTCCGGTTCATAAGCT
The DNA here is from genome assembly GCF_049518935.1 of Methanoregula sp. Lineage (GTDB taxonomy): Archaea > Halobacteriota > Methanomicrobia > Methanomicrobiales > Methanospirillaceae > Methanoregula. The sequence goes on along the minus strand of NZ_JBEKRH010000005.1, from coordinate 56,047 downwards.
CTGGCAGCTGGTGCCCGCAATAACGGCCTGCGATGACAAGGCGGGAATCATGGATCCCTCCTGAATTCCTGATATCACGGTGGTCGCCGGATATCATGCGCAGCCGTACCCGGACTCTCTTACGGGGAATTTATCAACCCGGAAACCGGACGTAACCGTACCGGAAACAATACTGCAGAAGAAGAGAATAAAACAAAAAAATTAGAACCGGGGTTTCCGGTGCTTGGGGAGGCAGTCACGGCAGTACACCGGGCGGCCCTCAGTCGGCTTGAACGGAACTTCACATTCCTTTCCGCAGTCTGAGCAAGTAGTTTTCGTCATTTCGCGGGGCCCGAAATCTCTGGGTCCTCTGTTTCCACCAAAATTATTTGATCCGTACATGGTTATTACTCAAACAGTCTTGTACAAAACTGTGGTCAATTATTTGTCGGCACTGTATAATAAATGCAATGTTTGTACACCCTGTTGATGGGGACTTGCTGAACAAAAAAAAGGAACGCGCCTGATTGCCGGATTATACGCTCAGGTAGTGATTCTTCCGCAGCCAGTCGGCCTGCGGGGGAAGGTACCTGTACAGGATATCGCATTTCTCATCCTGGAAACTCCACGGTACTACGATCAGGATATCGCCTTCACGGATCCATGCGCGTTTCTTGATCTTGCCCTTGATCCTGCCCATCCGCTCCACGCCGTCAAGGCAACGGACCCGGATGTGGTTTGCCCCCATCATCAGTTCGGCGCAGGCAAACTGTTCGCCGTTCCTCTTCTTTGGCAGCCTCACGCGTACGACCGGCGTCCCGTCAGCATTGAATTCAGCCGGGCCGTCCGGTTCACCTGGTTTTTTCACGCCGTCCTTAATGCAGACATCTCCAGAAGAGTATTATAAGGGCACCAATGGAGATGAAGATTTGTATTGATGGGTACTCCCTCCCTGCCCTTACCGCTGATGTTCCCGGCTCAAACGGGCGAAGCTTCTCCAGCCGTGCATTTTTTCCTGTACCAGATAAGCAGCATGGCAAGGAAGAGCGGATAAAGCATGTCCATGTACATGACCGCACCGGCATTGTTGGGGGCGGTATTGCCATGTGCGACCAGTTCCCAGACATGGCCGAGCCCTGCGCTGAAGGAAAAAAGCCCCGAGCCGACCACCATCGCGGTCCAGAACCCGTCCTTATATTTCAGGCAGAGCAGACCGACAATCCCCATAGCAGCATTCCCTTCTCATGTTGGATGCCCCACAACGGGCGCGCTTAAGAATATGGTCGTAAACGACCATGGCATGAAAATTCCGATTACCCGTCAAGCCCCTACCCGCTTCGACTGCGATTTTCACGGAGTACGGAGTGCGTGGGGGTTAAATTCTATCACGAAGGCGGTTAAGCAGGGTCGTTTGACCCAAGACGATGCGGATCTTATCCTCTCGTACGCAACAGAACGTCAGGCAAATCGTCAGATCAGTGTTGGTCGTGTGAACAAGATCATCTACCATCTGGTGGATTGGAGACGGTATATTGGTGAGTTCAGGAAAAACACCTTGGCGGATCTGCACAAGGGAGTGATCGGTCTTCAGGATGCGAAACTGAAAGGGAGACCCTACAAACGGAACACCCTTCATGATAAGATCGAATTTCTTCTCCAGTTCAACACGTGGCTGTCGGAAAATCAGGTCACAGCGATACCTCTTCAGGGTATACAAAAAATCAAGGCTCCCCCGATGGATCGCATCACCAAGACGCCAGACCAAATCTTCACACGGGATGAGGTTCGAGCGATGGTTGCTGCCTGCCAATCCTCCAGAGATCGGGCAATGGTCTCGATCTTATATGAAGCCGGACTTCGTAGCATCGAGATAGGGGAATTGAGCTGGGGTGACATCACACTCGACGAATATGGTGCACGTATTCATGTTTGTAAAAAAACGGATTTCCCCCGCACGATCCGGTTGACGGCATCAAAACCCTATATCGCGGCGTGGAAAAACGATTATCCCTACGACCCCTCGGAAAACGCTCTTGTGTTTTTCACACGTCAGAACACTCCTCTCCAGTACGAGGGGTTAGCTCAGCATCTCAAAGACATTGCAAAACGTGCGGGGATCCAAAAAAAGTTCACCCCCCATCTGATGCGGCACACACGGATAACGCACATGGTCGAGGAGGGGATCGATGAGGCAGTTATCAAGATGTTTATGTGGGGGACGCTTCGCACAACGCAACTTGCAACCTATGCGCAGGTAACCACTGATGCTACGGATCTTCGATACCTCGAACTGATGGGAGTACCGTTGAACAAACGGAAAGCCCCAAAGAAGTACATCCCAGCTCAATGCCCGAAGTGTGGGGAGAGCAACACACCAACGGCTCGGTTCTGCACTATCTGCGGGTGTGCCCTGACGGAGGAAGTTGCAGCCACCCAGAATGATCTTATAAACTATATCGACAGCCACCCAGAGATTCGGCAAATCCTGTCACGAAGATACGCGTAGGGGGGGGTCCCTAATACCCCGCTCTAAAACGCATTTGGTGGGATTTTAACTTTAGTTTGGTTCTCGTGTAATAGTTGGTCTGTAAGAGAGACAATAAACACTATTTTCATCGCATCCATAAGAATTTCCTGATTTTCTCTGGACAATTGTTCCATTATCATCTTGTATTGTCCCCAGAGAGCAAGGTAGTTTTCATTTGTGTAATACGACTTCGCGAGGTCACGGTCTGGGGATCGTTCGAGATAAATATAGAAGCAAGTGATCATTGTTAAAATGCAGACCATTTCCTTCGAGATAGAGCCCGATGAAAAACGTATTCTATACCAATCGTCGCGAATATATCCGCCAATTCGGGCAAAATTCTCTGATAGTTCTTGCGGGGACAGATCAATAAGCGAGGATAATGATCGTTTCACATCGGGTAAATTAAGGGATCTTTGAAGCGTCATGGAAAGACAGAGAAGAACCTGGTTGTTCGGCTTGAAGATGTGGGTAATCAGTAATGGGCACGATTTGACTGCCCATATACAAACCCGTTTGAACTCTGGATTCTGACGATATTGTTCATTATGCGGGAGATTGGCATAGAGATCCTTTACCTCGAATGGTTCCTCCCCCTTGATTGTTATTGAAACGGGAGATCCGATAAACGCCGGGACAATATCTTTTTCGATGAACTGTGACACCCGATGGGTTGAGATAAAGGCATCCATCTCCTTTTTATCAGCATTTTTCCAAATACGTGGGACATCCAACCATAATTCTTTGAACTTTTTTATATCGTTCGTAGGCTTGAAGACGGGGTCATCCTGCGGGGTGGGTTGAATTTGCTGTACGTACCCTTTTTCGACAAAGTATTTCAGATGCTCTTTGATCGGATCTCTCTCGATAATGCCGAATCGAGAGAATAAAACGTCACGAATGCCGTCGACCGTCACACCCTCCGTATTGTTGAAAACGAGGGTCAATATAACGATTTTTGTAATTCCAACGGGATTCTTTTCACCTTGTGCTTTCAGTCTCCGCGCCATGTTTTACCTTCTTTTCCTGAAGGTGATAAACTGGCAGTATGGAATTTTTTCATCCCCGGAATATTGAAAAAAATGATATACGGGGTCTGATTGGGAAAAGAAACACGGGGGATTGGGTTAGGCTCATTCTGGCTTTGCTAGGAGCCCCAAAGTTATATGTTGGTGTTTATCACCATGAGACAACCCAACGAGACATCCTCTGTCGGGCAATCCCGACCGAGGACACTAAGAACGACGGCATGTGAGATCGATCATTTGCCGTCAATATACAAGGACTTAGCATACGTCCTTGTTCGGAATGGAGATATTGAGATCGTTGACGACTCGGCAGTTCATCAAGGAGCTGAGTCGTCTTGACTACTACTTTTCGCGGGATGGGTGCAAGTAAAACCGCACTCTATGCTGAGCTCGCTGCTGCATACACAGCGCGGGAGTACACCTTCAAAGACGCTAAAACCCTGCCTTCTTTCGAATACCGGGCTTATATGCGTCTCTATAACGCTGGACTACTCAGGTTCTCAAAGAGGGGGGGCAAGAGGCTCTGGAGGGTGATCAACTACACCCCATGGAGCCAGGCACAACCATCCAGCGGGGGGACAGTGGCATGAAGTGTAACGAGCAAGTTCCGGTCAGCAATGATGTTAACCGTTCGAGAAAACCGGAAGGATCTGTAATGGATTCTCCCTCGCAAGTTCTGAACGTTGAAAACGGGATAAACGACATCGACTTTGATGCTCTGCGACTCCCCGCATCCGAGCAGATAATGGTGAAGAGAGATCTCAGTATTATTCCGATACGAAAGACGAAAAAGACTGAGTACTTCAGAAAACGTCCCGGCAGCGAGTGGACAATTGATTTGCCCCTTTACGAGGATGAGGATGGAGAGACTTATCTCGTCGGCCCCGTGTGTCTCGGTTTCCTGAATGATCAGGGACTCGTAAAGCGTGCGCGGATACACACCCTGATTGTGCACGGATCTGGTGTGTTATTACTTAGTCCGGTAGGCCTTCCTGACGCAGACGGCAAGCACAATTCGTTCAACCGGAGCAGGGAAGAGGCATATCTCAAAGCCGAAACCGAGTGGGTTCGGATAAGCGCTAACAAGGCTCTCGGGGGTTATGATGTCTGGAAACCAGAAGTCAACCTGCCGGAACCTGACTGGCCCATACCCCCGACCACACTGAAGGAAGCGTTGTCCGTCGCATTTAAGGGCAGGTATATCAATGAACCGGATCACCCGATAATCAATCGGCTCAAGGGGCGGCTATGACCGTCCCGGCTGACTGCCAGTCTATATGGGTGGTGGACTTCGAATACACCAGCAATCCCGGTGAGCGACCAAATCCGGTATGTCTGGTGGCACGGGAGCTGCGGAGCGGGAAGACTGAAAACATATGGCTTGAGGGAGAGAATTCCGGGGATCTAAAATCGCCCCCCTATTCCCCCGGGAAAGATGCAATCTTCATCAGTTTCTACGCGCCTGCGGAGATGTCCTGCCATCTGGCCCTTGGGTGGCAGATGCCGGCCAACTTAGTTGACCTCTTCGCAGAACACCGCGTCCAGACAAACGGGCTTCTCGGTGTTGGGAACTCACTTCTCGCGGCGTGTGAATACCGGGGAGTACCCTCCATTCCAAGCTCGGACCATAAGGAACAGATGCGAAATCTCGTTCTTGCCGGCGGACCATACTCGGAGAGCGACCGCCGAAGCATATTAGATTACTGCGCGGAAGACGTCCGTCTCACTACCGACCTATTCCTGAAGATGCAGCACGCCATTGACTGGCCCCGGGCGCTCTTCCGTGGCATATATCAGGAATCCATCGCGCGGATGGAGTATCGGGGAATCCCTATAGACACTGTAACGTTAAACAGGCTCCGGCAACATTGGCAGGGACTCCAGGCGCGGCTCGTGAAAGAGATCGATGCCGACTATGGTGTTTACGATGGGCTGACCTTCAAGACAGCGGAATTCGAACGGTATCTTTCAGAGAAAGACATACCGTGGCACCGAACAGAGACAGGTCGTCTCAGCTTGTCATACGACGTCTTCAAGGACATGACAACGACCTATCCCTTTCTGCAAGGACTCAAGGATCTCCGCCACATCCTTGGCGCGATGAAATTAAATGACCTGGCTGTGGGGGCAGATGGTAGAAACCGCACTATGTTGTCACCATTCCGGAGCAAGACTGGCAGGAACCAACCCAGCTCAGCCAAATATATATTCGGCCCCGCTGTTTGGCTTCGATCACTCATCCAGCCCGAACCCGGGAAAGCACTCATCTATGCGGATTATGCTCAGCAGGAGTTCGCCATAGCCGGGTATCTTTCAGAGGATTCTGCCATGCAGGCAGCATACGCATCCACGGATCCCTACCTTTCTTTCGCAAAGATGGCAGGAGCAGCTCCTCAAGACGCAACGAAGGAGAGCCACAAAGCCGTGAGAGACCTGTACAAGATTTGCGCGCTCGGGGTACAATTTGGTATGGGAGAACAGTCATTGGCTCGGCAGATGAACCGGCCACCGGCTTATGCCGGGGAACTTCTGCGGCAACATCGCAGGGTGTTTAAAACGTACTGGGACTGGTCTGACAGGGTATTGAACGATGCACTACTGACCCGAAGGATGACAACTTCCTTTGGATGGCAATTCCATATCGCTGGAGATGGTGGAGACGCTTCAAGATCGATCCGAAACTGGCAAATGCAGAGCACTGGCGCGGACATATTGAGGATGGCCAGTGTTCTCCTTGAGCGGAACGGAATAGATGTCGTAGGCCCGGTGCATGACGCAGTACTGTTAGAATGCCCGGTGGAAGATGCTGACAATGTAGCCGAGAAGGCAGTGGCCGTAATGGAAAAAGCATCCTCCTACGTCTTGGGCGAACAGCGAGTAGTACGGGTAGACTATGATATCATCCGGTATCCGTACAGGTACTCCGACCCTCGGGGGATAGAGACATGGAATCGAGTAACCCGGTTATTGGATGAAATTGATGCGGAGGCCGGCACCCAATGACCCGGAAAGACTCAGCGAGTAACATGGGGTACCCTGCACCAACGATGGTGCACGGTGCACCATCCCTTGTAGCGCCGTACCCCACCCGTCCTATATATTATATGATCTTCTTTTTGAAGATCAATTCTCTTAATAAGAGGTGTTGGAATGGCTCGTGAACCCGGTAGGTCTGCTGACAAGCTTGATCTTGCAAATGAGAACAAAATTGACCTGCCTGCATGCCAGAGCATCACCAAGAAAGCGCCGCCTTCGCCCCGCAAGAGACGGTATGACAAGTTCCTGTGTGGCCCGGTACCACTGGTCTGGCTTACGATGGCTGCAAAACTTTCCGGGAAAGCCCTGCATCTCGGAGTTGCCCTGTGGTATCTCGCAGGATTGACAAAATCCTTCACAATCAAGGTTACTCGATCAACCCTTGATCAATTTGGGATCTCACGATGGTCAGTATCACGGAACCTGCACCTGCTGGAACTTGCGGGATTGGTCACGGTTGAACGCAGGGGAGGTAAGGCACCGCTCATAACTATTGTGGAAGAGCCCCGCACGCCGTATCCAGAAGCCCCGCCAAAGAGGCTGTAGATTGATTCTGTTAGCGAAACTCTTCATTTGTGGGTAAATATGTGTAAGTCGCCGGATCGAATTTCCCCGAACCGTCGCACCCTTGTGCCTAACAGGTATAATACAGCAAAAACCCCGTAGTGCAGGATTTCGTCAGACACCTGATCACGCTTGGTCAGCGCGCGATTTCTGGAAAATGCACGGGATAAAACACCATCGTACTTAAGTTCAAAGGTGCAGCGTACCGCGGGGATGTCCTACAGGGAAGTGTCAGTAACAGGGAACAGGATCAAGCATGCACGGACGTGAAAGCGAATAGTGCACAGGCTGCTGCACGGTAATCACAAATCGGGTTAGATCGCTCCCTACCGGGACTCGGCAAGCATTATTCAGCATACCTTATATTCCTAGAAATTGACAGGAAATTCTATGCAAAAGACCGGGCAAAAAAATACAATCGATGAAAAATCACTCTATCCATTAGTAGAAAAATGGCTTAAAACATATCAGCATTGTTTCAAGACGGCGTCTGATACCGGATTACAATTCAGCCGGATCGATGTAGTGGGCGTCCGAGATACCGGTGGGGAACTATCCGAAGAAGTTGAAACGATTTCGGTAGAAGTAAAAAAAGGGACGGGGCAGTTTGCAACCTCTTGTGGTCAAGCTTCCGGTTACAAGGTATATGCAAATAGGGTATATCTGGCTGATATTCGCGACGATAAATTCAGTACTGACGAAATCGCTATTGCAAATCATCTGGGAATTGGTCTTATTCAGATTAAAGGAAACAAATGCACAGAGATCCTTACCAGCCCTTACTATAAACCATTGACAAGTGCACAGCTGCGTTTGCTGGAAAAACTGGATTTACGAGAATGCCGCCTTTGTGGTTGTTTCATTGATAATAGTCGCAAGAATTTCACAAAAGTGGATGCGAGAACTGCTGCGGATCAGGAGAAAGGCTTGATATTTTGGAATTATGCTCTCGGGAAACGAAAACTTGAATCTGGTCTTTACTCATCCGACCGTATTGCGACGTGGGAAAGACGTTATCTCTGTCCGGAGTGTGTTGGATATTTGAATAAATGGGTTGTTTCTATCATAAAAAAAGAACAGGAATAAGGTCTATTTTTTCTTATTCGCCGGGTTTTTCCTCATTTCTCTTTCCATCACCCTGTATTTCTCAGGGTTCGCTGCATATGCCGGGATTCTCATGAGGTGCGCCTCGATTTCTGCATCCGTCGTTTCAGGAGTACCGTCGTCAAGTCCCACGCCATCAGTGATTATAATGATCGAGTCGCACCGCTTGACCAGAGCGCGCAGATTACATATTGTCTTTGCCACATCGGTGTTCTTATTCTTCGCACCTTTCAGTTCCGCGATCACACCGTTAATATCCTCGATGCAACCATTTTCGAACAGTTCTTCGAGCGCCCCTCCCCGTCCCTGTAACGCTTCTTTAAGACCGTATAACCCTCGACTGCTTGCCAGATCACCCACATATCCGTTCACATCGTAAATGTAGTATGTCATATGTCACCCCGACGGATTTTTACTCATGGTTTATAAAGGTACATTGAGTGATAAAGCATTCATATTATCAGATCGTGATTGACAATAATTTCGAAAATCAGAAAAAGAGGAGGTGCCTCCGCAGTATGGGGGAAATGCGGAAACGAATGAGGGTGCCTATCCTCGGTACTTCTTGACACGAGCCCGCTGTGTAACCGATACCAGCTCCTCAGTATCGTCGTCCTCCCAATCCGCATCCGTTAGAGATTCTGAGTCATACGAGTCATCATCCTGATCATCATCGTCCTCATCGTCCCGATCTTCCACGCGGCGCTTCTTCCTTACGATACGACGGCCAGAATTGCCGGTCTCCTTGCGGCGGAGTTCGTTGATTTTTGCAAGGAGTTCATCTACTTGCTCGTCTGTATCGCTCTCTTCGGGATCCCGATCCTCGTCAACAGGGCTGATCGCGACGTTGGAAATTTCGTACAATGGAGCGTGCTCGTCGTCTCCCGGTGTAACCGAAAGCACTATTCTGAGCTCTACTGGCGTTTCATCATCCTCACCAGAGAATCTGATGAGTTTTTTGGTTGAAGTGTTAACAGTCTTCATTGGTATGTCACCGATGTAACTATAGTATCAGTAAGGCTACTTATACTTTGTGGTGATCTTTCAGACGTAAACCTGCAAAAGCGCGCGCCAATATGTTAAAATACAAGTTAAGTGGAAAAAAGAGATCATGCGAGAACGGGGATCCTGTTAGGTACCCCGGTTCTTTCATGGACTCTTACTGTGCTTCTTCCTATGTGCAGATTTTTTTACGGGTGCTGTTGGGGCGGCAGCGTCGCCTTTCCACCCGGATGTGCTCCCGGACTGTTTCTTCAAGGAAATCGAATCCGAAATCTTACTGCAAGAATCGTGTATTCCTTCTTCTGTAACCGCGAAGAGTTCAATGTTCTCTGGTGGAATCCCGAGCATTTGTGCAAAATGTCGTGACCCCCCATCCGAACCCAGCCAGATGAACTCCCAGTTCTCGGTGGATTTTTGTAATACGCAGTCTCTGACGGTCACGAAACCGTATATGCGAGAATGGTTCTCTTGACCGTCGGTCAAGGTGACCACCAATACATCGTCCAGTTGCTGCTGCTCCGTTTCCTTCACTGCAGTTCCAATCGCATCCAGAAGAGCAGTCTGACCATTTGGTAGGTAGTCCGCCTGGGTGATGTTAGTGACCTGTCCAATAGGAACGTTGCTCCAAAGGCGTTGAACAGTGTCCGAGAAAAGATAGAGTGAGAACAGGGTTGTCTCTGCTCCCGGTTCCTTTCGCTGCTTGTCAACGAAGGCGTTGAACGCATCGATTGTACTCTGCTGGATTTCTCCCATCGAACCCGATCTGTCAAGGACGATTACGACGTGAAGTGTTGAGTCCTGCTTTTTATCTGATGTAGTTTCTTTCATGATAGATCCTCCTCCTTCGGAGTAATCGGCGGCTTTTCTTATCCACTGGCGGAACCATTGCGTTGGTGTCATTAACAAGCACGGAAAAAATATCCAGAGCCTTCTCTTTCGTCGCGTCATTTCGACTACTCGTTAGTACACCCGTTAACTGCTGGAGCGTCGAGTACCCGAGCTGGTTGATGACATATATTTCCGACCCGCTGGTCAAGGTTCTACGGGGTTTCGCGACGGTTGTCTTGAACATTGCAAGCGCTTTTGCAGGTTCTACTTCCAACAGTGACGAGAATACGACCGATTTAACGGTCTCGTTTTCGTCCTCGTTTGCATACAGGTTCCGGAACAGTTCGACGACGTTCTCGTTTCCCGCCGCGAACCCCGCGAGAATTCGCACTCCCTGAATGCGGACTTCTTGATACGGGCTCTTAAGCATGCCCATGGCCGGATCGATGACCGGTTGCCCGCGAGCCTGGAGAACTTCGATGAGCCCGTTGGCGAAGGATTCCTGTGGATTTGAGCTCATATATCCAAGAAGTCGCATTCCTCCTGTCGGGGGTCTTGGAATTTCGAAGGAGTTACATTCAGACCCTCGACCTTCGCGATGATCTTTTATCCACTCCATAAATTCTTTGATGATGATCTCATCCGCTTCCCGTTCTAAGTGGTACAGCGCCCGGTGTATTCTGGCAACCGCCTCAGTTAACGCATCGTAGTCGTCACGACGAATCTCGTAACCATCTTCGTCTGTTATATTGAAAGCTTGCCTCTGAAAATCCCATAAGGCTATGACAAGCACCTTCGCGCATTCGGGATCCCGGAGATCCCCGAGTGCGTCGATAACCCCGAATGTCAGCAGGTTTGGGACATGACAACCGTCGTCCACGAGTTCTCTCAGTACTTTCAGGAGCATTGGCGTTGCAGAACGGTCGCCGATAAACCCCAGCGCACGCGTCGCATAGAATATCTGATCATGCTCGATATCCGAGAGATCGCAGGTTTCTGGGATCCTCTCTACCATTACCGACAGATGAGGTACTGAACTCTTCAACTCAAGCCGGCCGGCAGCGATGATCGCTTCTTGAACCACTCCCGGATCAGAATCGTTTAGTGCATTGATCACCGCACCTTCTATCGTATCACTGGAATACCGGATCACACCGAATGCCCGAATCGCATACTTCCGAACGTCCGGGGACTCGTCATCCAGAACCTGAAGCAATGCCGGGATTGCTTGACAGAATCCGAGGTACCCGATGATCTGGGCAGCAGCACTCCGGATTTTTTCATCAGTGGACGATAGTGCGTCCGTCAGTTCCATGAGGGCAAAAGTCCCCAATACGACGAAAATCTTGTAGATTTCTCGTATGAGTTCCAGTTGCTCTGATCGTGGTCTGTTGTTACGATCAATCTCTGAGAATACCCGGATCAGGCTCCGGAAATGACTCAAGTCCTTGCTCCGTGAAACTTCCCGGACACCCCGTAACTTCATGCAATCGGACAGGTCGTGCAAATCCGCCTCAATGAAATCCTCCCGTTGGGGAGGTTGTATTTTCTTCGTTGCCATGCTATCACTTCCCCGAATAAGGTCTGTTGATAATTACTTATTTTACAAACCTTATACTTATGTTCTAAATCATAAGTATAAAATGATGTGGGAAGATGGCCGGCTAGGTGAACTGAGGAAAAATATGGTCTATTTCTTGGAGCGGGAGGACGGATAATCCTCGTACGCTTTCTGGATGAGAAGGCCGAGGGTGGTTCTTCTGATAGTCTTGGATTGAGGATTCTGACGATTCTTTTCCCGGACAATGAATCCACGGTCTTCGAGGATTTTCAACTGCGCGCTCAGGTTGCTATCCACAATCCCCCCCGTTTTAAAGAGTTTATCGAGTTTCTTTTTCAAAGAGTCAGTATTGTCAGCACCCGTCCCCCCCAATGCCTTGAGTATCTCATATCGTTTCGCGGCTATTCGGCAGTACGGGGTTAGAGGTACTGAAACGGGGATATCGTTCCCCGTGGAGGTTATCACCTTACACTTAGTGACGGATCCGATAATTCCGGCAGAGATCGTGAACGCAAATACGGAAGAGTCTGTTATGTTGAGCGTCACAACGCCCCCCCGTTTCTTCTCGTTCGTGATAAGTTCATAGACCGCTAACGCACATCCTGCAACATCCGCGATGTCGACGCCCTTGACAATGACCTCCGTGCAAAACTTCGAGAACTCGTCGCGCAGGTGCTTGAATTCGGGTAACCTGTCCTCCGGGATCACCAGTACTATTTTCTTCAACGGGTCAGTGTTTTGGGAAGTGCGGAATGCTTCGTGTACCCGGGAAACCTCTCCGATGAAAATAACATGGGTGTTGCCTTTGGACGGTCCGGTGCCTTCCATAGTATTAACGATTGTAATCAGATGATAAAAACCATAACTATCTGAAATTGCTCATACCCAGAAAAATGACGGTTCGGGATGTCAACCGTCGAGATGTATCGGAATATTGCTACACCGGACTTGTGTATTCGGCGGAATGGGGCTCTTGCAGAGGTGGGAGAGGAACTTGATAAGAATTGCTCTCTTGCAAGGCGGATTTAATGAATGTTGGTCGGCCAGGTTCATCACATGGATGGATTCAACTAATATGAACCTATACAGCAACGGCAGGTTATCCCGAATGTACCAGCAGCGAGACACTATAATCTCAAAACCACGGGCTTGCCGGTTCTGATAAGGGTGGGGTTAATAACTGATTTTCACATCATAATATCCTTCAAACCGGCAACTTGTCAGAATCTCTGTAAGAGGCGAAAACTTTACACACTCTAGTATTGGAAGATAGATATACGGCCGGCAATGTTTTACGCACATACGACACCAAACCCAGATAAATCCGACTGGCAATTCCTCAGGGTTCATCTGAACAATGTTGCAAAAATCTCTTCGGAGTTTGCAGATGTTTTCAAAGCGAGTGAATTTGCGTATGCGGGCGGCCTTCTTCACGATCTTGGAAAATATTCCCCCGAATTCCAGAAACGCCTTGAAGGTGTCAACATCCCTGTCGACCACGCAACCGCTGGGGCAAGAGAAGCCATAAAAAAATATCATGCATCCTATAGCCGGATGCTGGCGTATGTGATAACCGGTCACCATGGAGGCCTCCTTAATTATGGCAGCCCCGAGAGTGGACTAGAAAAGCGAATGGCGAAATCAGTTTTACCAGATTATTCTTCTTACCGGAATGAAATCACTCTTCCCGATCAAAGTTCATTCCGTCTAGCCCTGAAACCGTTTCCTAAACAAACCGGTTTCTGCTTTTCATTTTTTACTCGGATGGTTTACTCGTGTCTTGTCGACGCAGATTCGCTGGACACCGAAGAGTTCATGAGTCCTGAAAAATCTTCTGTTCGTGGACAGTATGAGTCATTCGAGATCCTCAAGCAAAGATTCGAAGAGCACATGTGTACGAGAATTTCCGGTGCTGAAGATAACAGGATAAACAAATACCGGAGAGAAATCTACGATCAGTGTGTTGAAAAAGCCGTTCTCCCTCCGGGAATGTTTAGCCTGACGGTTCCGACGGGGGGGGGGAAAACCCTTGCATCGATGGGCTTTGCTCTTGAGCATCTGAAGAAAAACGATCTTAAACGGATCTTCTACGTCATTCCCTACACGAGCATTATTGAACAGAACGCGGATGTCTTCAGAAATATTTTCGGAAGCCGTAATGTGTTGGAACACCACAGCAACTTCGACCCGGACAAAGTCGATACCGGTGATATGGATTCCGGAGAAGAAGCTCTCCGGCTTTCAACAGAAAACTGGGAAATGCCCGTCGTCATAACCACCAACGTCCAGTTCTTCGAATCGCTTTTCTCCAATAAACGATCCCGATGCCGGAAGTTGCACAACCTTGCGAAGAGCGTGATCATTCTCGACGAGGCACAAATGCTGCCCACCGGTTACCTGAAACCCTGCCTTGCTGCGCTGTCAGAGCTCGTCCGAAACTACGGTTCTACGGTGGTTATCTGCACAGCTACGCAGCCAAACCTCGACGAGCTTTTTGATGATCTGGTGAAACCAGTCGAGATCATGAAATCACCGGCAGAATTATATGATGCATTCCGACGGGTGAACGTTACGGATCTTGGATCTGTTAGTGATGACGTTCTCTCCGAAAGGTTACGGCAGCACCATCAGGTTTTGTGCATCGTGAATACACGGAATCACGCGAAGAAACTCTTCGACGAACTTGAAAAATCCGGTCACTGTTACCACCTCAGCGCAAGGATGTGCCCGGTTCACCGGAGGGAACAGATCGCTGAAATCAAGCATCTGCTCAAGGAAGGTGGGGGCTGTCGGGTAATTTCAACACAGTTGATCGAAGCTGGCGTGGACATCGATTTTCCGGTTGTATACCGGGCGATGACGGGGATCGATTCAATCGCCCAAGCAGCAGGGAGGTGTAATCGCGAGGGGAAGGTAGCATCCGGAGAGGTTTACATCTTTAAATCAACGGAGTTGTGGGGTAAGGCTACCCACTGGCAGAGCCTTGTCGCAGAAGTCGGGGAGATGGTTCTTGCGAATTCAACTGATGCACTTGCACCGTCAACGGTATCAGATTATTTCAGACAGCTTTATCACTACAAGGGTGATGATGGACTCGATACAAAGAAAATTCTCCAGTCTCTTGAAAAGCGAAGCAGGGAACTCGCATTTCCGTTTGAGGATATCGGGTCATCATTCAGCATTATCGAAGAAGGAACAAAGGATCTGATTATTCCGTACGATGAAAAAGCAGCATCGAATATCCAGGATCTTCGGAACTCTAATTTTCCCTGGAGATTCGTCAGACAACTCCAGGGATACACGGTCAACATATATCCAAATGAATTCAGGGAGCTCGAACGTTTGCATGCCATCGACCTAGTCGGTGACCGGTTTTATATATTAAAATCCCGGGATGATTACTCAGATAAGACAGGATTATTAAATCGAAAAAATAATGGTGCGAACGGATCACTATTGATTGTATAAGGGGGTGGAAACGATAGGATTTGGAATCAGGTTAAAAGTCTGGGGGGATTACGCCTGTTTTACGCGACCGGAGATGAAGGTCGAGCGGGTGAGCTACGATGTCATGACGCCTTCGGCGGCACGAGGGATTCTTGAAGCCATCTACTGGAAACCCGCGATCACATGGGAGATTGATCAGATTCATGTCATGAACCCAATCAAATTTGATAACATCCGCAGGAACGAAGTGAAGGGAAAAATTCCGCTCGCCCAAGTGAAAAACGCGTTTCTAGGGAAGGAAGCAGTTCTATTCACAGATTCCAATGATGAACGGGTCCAACGTGCGTCACTCGTTCTGCGCGACGTCTGTTACTACATCGAAGCGCATTTCAACCTGACAGACAAGGCCGGTACGGAGGACACGGTCGAGAAACATTACAACATCGCGCTCCGGCGGATGCGAAAGGGGCAGTGTTTCCATCACCCGTACTTCGGGTGCCGGGAGTTCCCGGTCCAGTTCGAATTTGTCGATAGTGAAATCCCTAGATCCAATCTGAACGGAAATAAAGATCTCGGGCTTATGCTCTGGGATATCGATTTCCCGAATGATATGAAAGCTGTTTTCTTCAGGGCTTCCATGAATGACGGTGTGATCGATGTGCAGAAGTGCCTCAAAGAAGGTGTCTTCTCGTGATCATCCAGTCCCTCGCCCGGTATTATGATATTCTCGCTGGAGACGATTCAGTACCAATACCCAAATTGGGGTACAGCCCGGCAAAAGTTTCTTTCGCACTGATAATTTCGAGCAAGGGAGAGCTCACTAATATTCTCGATCTCAGGACTGATGGAAAAAAACCGATTCCGAAGATGATGGAAGTTCCCTACCAAAAGTCCCGGGTAGTTGCAGTCACGCCTTACTTCCTGTGCGATAATGAAAAATACGTTTTTGGTATTGAGAAAGTCGACAACAATGAGAAGAAAAAATCGAAAGGTAAGAAGGACTACATCGCGGTTCTTGATACGGAAAAAGACGAGTCCATAGTTGTATCAAAACGCTCGCTTGAATGCTACAGGCAGTTCCGAATCCTTCATCATTCGCTTCTTGATGGGAGCGAAGATCCTGAAATCAAATCATTTCTGAAATTTCTTGACGGGTGGAAACCGGAACTAACTCTTAATCACCTTAAAATCGCCGAGTATAAAGAGCAGATCCTCGCTGGCGGAATGTTTGTATTCGATGTGAACGGGATTTCTCTCCACAAACTTCCCTCAGTTCGACTGGTGTGGGAGAGACATTCCTCGTCAGATGGTTTAGGGCAAAAGAACACTGTTGCACAGTGTCTCGTGAGTGGAAAAACTGAACGGATAAGTCGATTGCATCAAAAAATAATAGGAGTACACGGACCAAGTGCTCAGCCATCGGGAACATCTCTTGTTAGTTTCAACGAGGATTCTTTCGAATCCTATGGCAAGTCACAAGGCTTCAATGCCCCTGTCGGTGAAGTTTCGATGTTCAAATACACGACGGCATTGAACTTCCTTCTTGACCGGAAGAGTAGGAACCGGCTCCAGATCGGGGATTCGACAACGGTTTTCTGGGCAGAGACACGTGAGAATACCTGTGAGGATCTCGCACATTTTCTCATCAACCCCACCGAAGATCAGGAAGAGACCGAAGAAGAGTCTTCTGGGGATTCGAAAGTCCAGGACCATAAGACCCTGCAACTTGTCAGTGATATTCTCCAGAAAGTGAAGGACGGGAAATATCTCCAGGAAAATGATCTAGGCATTGACCCGGAAAAAACAAAATTCTACATTCTCGGCTTGTCTCCCAACAATGCGCGCCTCGCTGTCCGATACTGGCACGAAGACAGTTTCGGGAATTTCATTACCAGGGTGGCCCGCCATCATCTCGATATGGAAATTGTAAGGGATGATTTGGGACCGCGATACATCTCAGTGAACCGCCTGCTGAAAGAGACCATTCCCAAGAGCTCCACAGACAAGGTGTCGTCCCCGCTCCTCGGGGGTCTTCTCATGAGATCGATTCTCGACAACATGCCCTACCCGGTCCAGATGTATAACATGATATTGAACCGGGTGAAAGTCGAGCGATCGATCAACTACGTCCGGGCGGGTTTTATCAAAGCCTACCTGGTGCGCCTCGCCCGATTCAGAACAAAGAATGAACAGGATATGATAACCGTGAGTCTGAACGAAGAAAGCCAGAGTGTACCGTACCGTCTCGGGAGATTGTTTGCGGTACTCGAAAAAACGCAGAGTGATACGAACAAGGACATGAAGAGCACCATCAACAGCAAGTATTTCAGCAGCGCTTCGACAACGCCAGCCGTTGTCTTCCCTGTCCTGCTGAAACTTGCCCAGCACCATATCGCCAAATCGGATTGGGGGTTCAAGTCGAACCAGCAGATTGAGGATGTTCTGGTAGGAGTCGATGAATTCCCGGCATACCTGAACCTTGAGCAGCAGGGGATGTTCATGATCGGCTACTATCACCAGCGCAAAGAGTTCTTCAAAAAGAAAGAGAGCAATCTAGAAAAAAAAGGGGAGTGAATCATGAGCGATGTAATCAAGAACCGGTATGAGTTTGTATTGTTGTTCGATGTCGAGAACGGAAACCCGAATGGCGATCCCGATATGGGGAACATGCCGAGGGTCGATCCCCAGACCGGCTACGGAATAGTAACCGATGTCTGCCTCAAGCGGAAGATCAGGGATTATGTCGATCTGGTCAGAGCGGGGAAAGAAGGTTATGACATTTATGTCAAGGATGGTGTTGTCCTCAACGAGCAACACACAAAAGCGTTCGCCGCTCTTGGCAGGAAGCCGGATTCAAAGAAGCCCAAGGATGACGAACTGACAAAATTCATGTGCAAGCATTTCTTTGACATTCGCGCATTCGGTGCGGTCATGATGTTGGAAGTGAATTGC
This sequence comes from Methanoregula sp., assembly GCF_049518935.1. GTDB lineage: Archaea > Halobacteriota > Methanomicrobia > Methanomicrobiales > Methanospirillaceae > Methanoregula. The sequence continues at coordinate 38,019 of NZ_JBEKRH010000005.1, read as the reverse complement.
GGTCAGGTCCGTGGTCCTGTTCAGCTCAATTTCTCCCGAAGTCAGGATCCGATCTTCCAGCAGGAAGTGACGATCACCCGGCAAGCTGTCTCGAACGCTAAGGATGCCGAGAAAGGCCAGACGATGGGCAAAAAGCAGATCGTGCCGTACGGTCTGTACCGTGCAGAGGGTTACGTTTCTGCCAATTTGGCCAAGAAGACGACCGGCTTCTCTGAAGAGGATCTCGCCCTTCTCTGGGAGGCTCTCGTCAACATGTTCGAGCACGATCACTCAGCATCCCGGGGAAAACTCTCTGCCCGGAAGCTGATTGTCTTCAAGCACGATACCGAGCTCGGATGCTGCCAGTCACACATACTCTTCGACAAGGTCAAGGTCGAACGGCTTTCGAAAGACCGGCCCCCGCGTTCGTTCTCGGATTACAAGATTACGATCGCGAAAGATGTACCAAAGGGAGTCGAGATTATCGAAAAGCTATGACCGGGAAACGATATACCGACGATGAACTCCTCTCGTTGTCCGGCATACAGCATTTTCGTTTTTGCAAGCGGCAGTGGGCTCTGATCCACATCGAGCGTCAGTGGGAAGATAATCTCCGGACAACTGAAGGCCACATCATCCATGAGAATGTCGATGACCCGTTCTTCAACGAAAGCCGGGGAGATGTATTCATCTCACGTGCATTCCCACTCGTCTCCTATACATTAGGGCTGAACGGAGTCGCCGACATTATCGAGTGCACAAGGTCTGACGCTGGAATCTTTCTTCCCGGCTTTGATGGGTTATGGACCATGAAGCCGGTGGAATACAAGCGAGGAAAGCCGAAGATCGATGAACGCGATGCAGTCCAGCTTTGCGCTCAGGTTATGTGTCTTGAGGAGATGTTCGGAGTCAGGATCGATGAGGCTGACTTTTACTATAACGAAATCCACCGGAGACTCCACCTCAAAATTACCGATAAACTGCGGAGTCTTGTCTCATCTCTCGCCAATGAGATGCACGAATTATTCCGTGGAGGAACTACACCCGAAGCAACAGGTTCCAACTGCTCCCTCTGTTCCCTTGTCGATGTCTGTCTTCCGAGATTGACGAAGAGAAAAGTCTCTGTCCGCAATTACATTGGAAGACATGTGCAAGATGCCTGCACGAATGACTGCTGAAGACAATATGAACGATCTACCTCCAGGTCGTTTCAGTATTACGAGGATATTCCCAGCATGAGAAAATTGCTCAACACCCTCTACGTGACAACTCCGGAATCCTTCCTACACCGGGACGGGGGAAATGTCATCATCAAGGTCGGCAATGAAGAACGGTTCCGCATTCCCATCCACAACCTTGAGGGCATCGTCTGCTTCGGTTACATGGGAGCGAGTCCCGCCTTGATGAGGCTCTGTTCCGATAATAATGTAGGTCTCTCGTTCCTAACGCCTCACGGGAAATTTCTCGGCAGAGTGAGCGGCCGGGTCCGTGGAAATGTTCTCCTCAGACGCACCCAGTACCGCATGGCAGATGATGCTGAAGCGTCGCTGAATCTCGCGAAATGCTTCATCGCAGGAAAGGTTGTCAACTGCCGGACCGTCCTCGGGAGAGGCATCAGGGACCACGGCGACGTGATAAAATGCGATAGGATCCGGTGTACAGATTCACTTCTCGTAGAGAATCTCCTCAAGATCGAGGGATGCACAAATGCAGATTCGCTTCGGGGCATTGAGGGGAACTGTGCGAAGTTCTATTTCGATGTTCTCGATGAATTGATCCTGAAACAGAAGAACGACTTCTTTGTAGTGGAGCGGAACCGTCGGCCGCCCCGCGATAACATGAACTCTCTGCTATCGTTTCTGTACACCCTTCTCGCACACGATATCGAGTCCGCGCTTGAAACTGTCGGACTTGACCCATACGTAGGATTTTTCCACACAGACCGGCCGGGACGAGCGAGCCTTGCATTGGATATGATGGAAGAGCTCCGGCCGTTCATCGTGGATCGGCTCGCGCTGAACCTTGTAAACCTGCAACAGGTATGTGGCGATGATTTCCTGAAAAAGGAAGGCGGCGGGATCATCATGACGGAGAAGGGACTGAAGGAAGTGCTCGCTGCATGGCAAAAGAGGAAACAGGACGAGATAACCCATCCGTATCTGAACGAGAAGATTCCTGTCGGACTCTTACCATATGCCCAGGCAATGTTGATGGCCCGCTTCCTTCGGGGGGATATGGAGGGGTATCCGCCATTCTTTATGAACTGAGGTGCGGTATGATGGTTCTGGTCACGTACGATGTAAATACAGAAACGCCGGAAGGAAGAAGAAGACTCCGGCAGGTTGCGAAGGAATGCGTGGATTATGGACAGCGAGTGCAGAACTCTGTCTTCGAATGTCTCGTTGATCCCGCCCAGTTTGCAAAGCTTAAACATTCCCTGTGCAGTATTATGAATATCGAGAAGGACAGTATCCGGTTCTATTACCTTGGTAGTAATTGGCAAGAGCGTGTCGAACACTTTGGGAACAAGAAAGGATACGACCCCGAAGGATTATTAGTTGCATAATCGCTGCGAACCGTAAGTGACCATGACTATCCCGAGACCTTCGCAAGAAAAATTGGAATATACTATTTATATTTTATGTCCGATTTAATAAGCGTAGATCATTTTCTCGAAACTCCAGATTGGAAAAAATATTGATCCGGGTTAATATTTGTGTTGATTCTGGATTTAATGAGAGATTAGTCTTTAATTCATTGTGAACATAATCTGATCATTTGCGGTCACACCCCGTGCGGGTGTGTGGATTGAAATCATTGACTGTTGTCTGGGATTGGGTGGCATAATTGTCACACCCCGTGCGGGTGTGTGGATTGAAATAGATTGGATTGGATGATGATATTATTCGGTGGAAGTCACACCCCGTGCGGGTGTGTGGATTGAAATCAGTGGAATAAGAGGGATTTGCCGATACTGTAGCGTCACACCCCGTGCGGGTGTGTGGATTGAAATACCACTATACAAGATACATAGTGATATGGCTATGTCACACCCCGTGCGGGTGTGTGGATTGAAATCTCTATGAGGGGTACGACTTCCATCAGGAGCGGGAATGTCACACCCCGTGCGGGTGTGTGGATTGAAATACGCCGACAATAAGGGTTCAGGTCGTGACGATAGGTCACACCCCGTGCGGGTGTGTGGATTGAAATCACATGACCGATAATGAATCGGTGAAACTCCCGACGTCACACCCCGTGCGGGTGTGTGGATTGAAATGAGGCGTGATCATGTCGGATGTAAGCGACGCAGAGTCACACCCCGTGCGGGTGTGTGGATTGAAATCCAAAGAGTTTGAGATCGCGTCTCTTGAAACATCGTCACACCCCGTGCGGGTGTGTGGATTGAAATCTGAACTCATTAGGCTCGTCTACAGGATGAGGTTGTCACACCCCGTGCGGGTGTGTGGATTGAAATAAAAGCGTTTAGAGATTGGTGTGAGCAATGCAAAGTCACACCCCGTGCGGGTGTGTGGATTGAAATACGATTACCGATCACCAGACTACGACTCTTGTAATGTCACACCCCGTGCGGGTGTGTGGATTGAAATCATAATGCACCCATCTGGTAATCTCCTCCATAGAGGTCACACCCCGTGCGGGTGTGTGGATTGAAATGACGGAAGAGGGGATGGTAAATAATACCACCCCTGTCACACCCCGTGCGGGTGTGTGGATTGAAATCGTGCTGATGGCGATCCATGCCGCAGAGTTGGTAGTCACACCCCGTGCGGGTGTGTGGATTGAAATCAAAAAGAGATTAATGGATAACGGAGGTGTATGAGGTCACACCCCGTGCGGGTGTGTGGATTGAAATTCATATTCCGCGATCGTGCCGGGTGCCCGTTTGGGTCACACCCCGTGCGGGTGTGTGGATTGAAATCTTATCGGAGCCGTGGCGATAAACTACCACTACACGTCACACCCCGTGCGGGTGTGTGGATTGAAATCCCAAAGAAGAAGCCGATCGTGATCGCCTGCGTAAGTCACACCCCGTGCGGGTGTGTGGATTGAAATTGGTCTTCCCGCTGCCGAACTGGGACGAGAACCAGTCACACCCCGTGCGGGTGTGTGGATTGAAATTGGTCTTCCCGCTGCCGAACTGGGACGAGAACCAGTCACACCCCGTGCGGGTGTGTGGATTGAAATTGCTTCGCCGTCATCGCTCACACCAGCCCCAGAAGTCACACCCCGTGCGGGTGTGTGGATTGAAATCAACAAATAACGTTAATGCCACAGGTGCAGGGACGTCACACCCCGTGCGGGTGTGTGGATTGAAATCGGGATACAAATTGCAGTGGGACGCCAACTTTTGAGTCACACCCCGTGCGGGTGTGTGGATTGAAATATCAATGAGCTGACCGGGCTGCACGGGAAGGGGATGTCACACCCCGTGCGGGTGTGTGGATTGAAATAGGACTATATTGGGAGGCGCACATAATGCCTATGTCACACCCCGTGCGGGTGTGTGGATTGAAATTTATACACATTATATGTTATCTGGTAAGTGGTGTTGTCACACCCCGTGCGGGTGTGTGGATTGAAATTTGAATATGAAAATAGGTGGTCCCCTGGTAGAAGTCACACCCCGTGCGGGTGTGTGGATTGAAATACATTGTATATATACGCTACTCCGTCGCATCGGCAGTCACACCCCGTGCGGGTGTGTGGATTGAAATCCGATATCGCGCAGGATGATGAGCAGCGCCATCCGGGTCACACCCCGTGCGGGTGTGTGGATTGAAATCAGCTCGGAGTTACTCTCTGAAAGATCATAGTAAGTCGCACCCCTTGGAGTACGTGGATTAAAATATGAAAGTTGTGGACGGTCGCAGCGTAATCTAGCGTCGCACCTGATCAGCCATAACTTCCAACAACCCGATTATCGAACAATAAGTAATAATCTATCCCGAAGAAGGGACGTAGTCGGGAACGTAGTCAACTCTGCAAAAACCCCGTTCTCGGAATTTCAAAAATGGTGTCCAAATTCCGACGCTGAACATGCACGAAATCAGTAATTCGATCTCCTGCATCAGATGATCCCGTTCTTGATCATGTAGTGGTCTCGGATCATAGCATCCTTGATCTGGGACTCCAGCTGCGTGAAATCCGTGTAGATATCGCCAATCGCCGAGCTGCGACTGACGTGCCCCATTACTGCATCGGTGATATAATCCGGAATACCGGACAGCCGGAACTGGGTCTGCACTGTGCGTCTACCGGTCTTGGCAGTAACACGGACTCCGCCAACGGTATATTCCTTGATCCTCGTAGTGAGCCACGCATTGGGATGGAGAAATGAGGGAATTGCAGCGCACCACCGCTTAAGGTGGGATGTGATTGCGGGATGCCATGCAAGGAATCTATAATCTCCCGTCTTCGCCGTATACAACTGCATGGTGCGATTCTTCCAATTTATCTCTGATGGGTGTTCCACACCCGAGGTACGTAACCAGTACCCAAGTTCAACGGGACGGGCGCCAAAGTACCAGTGAAGTATCACGCCACTGTAAACCAATTCGTTGCGCGGGGTCTTTGGCATCCTCCCCAACACTGCGAGAAATTCCCGCAAGTCATCGACAGTGAGTGCAACTTTCTCACGTTTGGTGCGTTTCGATCGACTCTTCAATCCTCGCAACTGGTTCTCCCGTTGTGTTTCGATCAATACTCGTGGATCTCCGATAGGGAGCGTCACGTTTCGGAACTTCATGTATCCACGAACTGCCCCGAGGAAGAGGTTCGCAGTCGAGTTGTTCTTCACACCTGACATGTACTCCTGTGCATCTATCACAGTGAATGTGTCAAGCGTCTTCTGGCGATTACTCAGCCAGAAGGAGAATCCACGCAGGCTGGATTTGTATATTCGTGCTGCCGGTATTTTTCCTACGCTCGTGAGGTACTGGGTGAACCGATTGATTTCCGTGTCCATGATGTCCACACTCAATACCGTGATGCGAGGAATTCGCGGGTCAACCGGTAGAATGATCGTTTCCATGGTGCAGTTCCCTTGAGATCGTTAGGCGGTATCTCGTGATCGGGAATCTTCTCGATGATTCTTTTCTGCCTCATAGAGAATACCAGCTTACGGAAGGCGGCGTAATTACTCCGGGGCTTACCGAGATTGTCCCGGTAATCGTTCCAGCCTCGAAGGAGTGCATTCACGAATAACCCCGCAGCTCCTGCCGATTCAAGGACATCGATCACAAACTCCGTCCGGGTGGACGGATGCTTCCGGTTCAGTGTGATAACAATATCAGAATTTTCTTGTTCTTCAACGATACGCGTCTTCAATATGGGAGTTTTCCTAAGGGAACGTGAACCCCGTGTAACCGTCGTTGGCATGGTCTGCTAGAGGGTGTTTACATATATAAAGCCTGCACTACGTCCAACGTCATGTAGTCTCGTTCAACCGAGTACGCAGACGCGTGGGGTGTCGAATCAGAAACCGGAGACCTGCCATAGGGTCTTCCATTACTATTATGATTCAGACAAAACCTTAGGATAATTGATGGCAGATAAGAAGTACGAATCCTTGAAGATCGAGAACATCGTCGCATCCGGTGTCATCGCAGAATCCATTGATCTGGTTGAGTTTTCAAATAAGGTCGAGAACTGCGAACTCAATAAGAAACGGTTCCCGGGTGCAGTTTATCGTATCGCGGATCCCAAGGTTGCGTGCCTTATCTTTTCTTCGGGTAAGATTGTGCTCACCGGCGCCCGAAGCGAAACGGCGGTTGCAGATGGACTTGCGGCAATTGTCAAATCGTTGAAAACGGCAGGCATTGAACCTCTCAAAGAGCCAAAAGTTGCAGTCACCAATATGGTCTGCTCATACAACCTCGGTAGAACCATCAATCTCACCAAGTTAACGGTCACGCTTGATGTCGAAAACATCGAGTACGAACCCGAACAGTTCCCCGGGCTTGTATACCGGGTCAAAGATCCCAAGATCGTCATTCTTCTATTCTCTTCTGGAAAGATCATTCTCACGGGCGGCAAGAATATGGTAGACGTTAAAAAGGGAGTTGACGTCATCGAAAAGAAACTTGAAAATATCGCGTAAATGATACTGAGAACGGGGTTCCTGACCCCCCCCCGACCACCCAGCAGCCCCGATCAAACGAGTGGGTTCGGCATAAACACCGTGTTTTTGGTTTGCTTACACGGGGTACTGGGATCTTACAGAGATGCGATCCGAATCTGTTTTACTAATGCGCTATATACAAGTGCTGGTGGAGAGATTCGTTTCTTAAAACCACGTTTTCTGCGTTTCGTAAGTTCAATATTTCGGGATTTTTGAATTCGCATGCCATTGCAGAAGGAGGTCCTTTTGCCTGAATGAGTAATTCGTAGAACGGGGTTCTTGTGGTTGCCGTGCCTTCGTCGCCCGAACCGGAGCCCCGTTCTCTCTTTGCGTTACGTATCCCTACTTGGACAAGTCGTTTGTCTCCCCGCAGACTCCGGGGAGAAGATAACGGACTCCATGACAATGTTGGATATGTTGATCCACGTGGATCTATTCACAGTCCGGGCACATCCAGGCACAGGGAAGAAATTTATCCTCAAATCGCTTGTAGTGGCGTGCATATTTACATTCATCAGCGCCGATATACACCAACAGAAACGCAATGGTGGGGCAGGAGTTGTGTGAAACTGTTGGAGGATAGATTCGCGATACAGATTCAGTAACTTCTTTCCTGATATCGGCAACCACCATCAAAGTTGTCGCATCCACGATATAATTCGCCTGTTTTCTGTGCAACTCTCCAAACCAATCTCGACCCGCATTTTGGGCATATTCCTGCATAATCTCCCCTTCGTGGTGTGGGAGTCACATTTTTATTTTCAGTTTGTTTAATCTTTTTATCCATGGTGTTATCGTGATCTGGATTTAGGATATCGGTTCTTATAGCAACATTATCCTGAATCGTAACGTTACTACTGCACTTACTAAATATCAAACCCATTTTATGCGCGACAATCTGAGATTTCTGAATGAGTTCCCCGGGAAGTTCAACCCCCATATCCATTCTCATTTTGATTTCTTTAGCTAAATCTTGGACTTCATCTTTAACATCACCTCTAGCATATTGTACGAGATTGACAAGATACTTGTATGCCGATTCCAAATCGCCGGTTACAAGACTCACCATAAAAAGATCACCGCAATAATATGCAGTTCGCCCAAGATCATTGGCAGTTTCACTCATCTTCAACGATTTAGTATAGGTTATCCTCAAATATAGGCCAAGATCTTTCTGAAGCTCAATAACCGATTGGTATCGTTTATCTGGGTTTTTTTCTAAGCATTTCATAATTATAGATTCAACATCGTCTGAAGAAGGGTTTATAGCAGAAGGCAGTATTGGATTCTTTGTTGCGATACCTGCCATGACCTCGACCATAGAATCACCGGTAAACGGTAGTAATCCCGTAACGAGTTCATAGAAGATGACGCCAAGCTGCCAGATATCAGTCCGTTCATCTTTTGGTTTGTTTCCAAGTTGTTCTGGTGCTGCGTAAAGGGGTGTGAACAATGATGCTGTGGTTGATGTTGACTCCGAAATTTCGCGGGAAAGCCCCCAGTCCGAGATCTTCGGCACCCCATCTTTCAAGAGGATGTTTTGGGGTTTCAGATCTCGGTGGATAATCTTGTTTGAATGTGTGAATTTTAAACCTTCACAGATATTGAATAGAAGCCATGCCGCTTCTTCATTCTCAATCGGTTTTTTTCTATCTGCGAGTGAACTGTCACAGAGCTCCATTTCAAAATATGGACTTGGCATAATGTTGAAATTGGACACTTTAACGATATTGGGGTGAGATAACCGTGTCCAATTCTGCAATTCTGCGATAAATGATTTTCCAGTTGATTCATCGAGTGAAATAGGGATTTTTACCGCAACAAATTTCCCATCTTTCCTCTTTGCCTTAAACACCCAGGCAAACCCTCCTTTGCCGATAATTTCTGATTCGGTATACCTGTCTGATAGATCTGGCGGGAGCTGTTTTGGTGTGATATATTGGGGGGGGGCACGATTTTGGGAATATTTTTCCAAAATGCCCCTGTCATTAAAATCAATGATATGCATTTTCACTAACCTTCGCAAGATGCCATTCAGGTTTCTTTGATGAACCGATGCAATGATAGGGATACTGATTCCGGAATTAAATTCAGATAATAATTGTCTTTTCTCACGGTCATCCCACACGAGTCCAAACCGGGCCGGTCTTGGATTACAATTATCATCATTATATCCGATGAGTCCGGTATCGATTAATTTATGAACGACCGCATCGGGACTTCTTTTCAATAGATCTGCAATATTTTGGATGGGTTTTCCATCATCCCAAAATTGTCTCAATAATTGTACATCTTCATCTGTCCAAAGCAAACCTGCGTCTATTGGGGGGGGCGATGGGGGAATTTGAGAATCAATCCGTTTTGTTTCTTTCTGCATAAATTCAGGAGATTTTGGCTGTTTATTCTTGATATCATATCGTGTAATGGTTCCACAATGTTTTCCATTCCTCGTTACAGCAAGACCGTTAATTTTTTTATTACAAAGAAAATTGTTTGCATCTTCAACATCTGCATTCTCATCTATACTGAAAACTCCTTTTGACATGATCGAAGAAGCCGGGGAAGATTTACTTTGAGTTTTCACTCTAAACTTGAGATCATCTCTCGTGATGATCCCGACATAATGGTCAGGATGACCGACATATATGCTCCAAAAACGATTATTACTAAATATTTCCTCGACATGGGCAATTGTCGCATTTTCTGATATTACAATCGGATTTTGTGTCATCAAATCTTTGACTTTCAGGCTCCGATTGTTATTCGAGGATGGTTTTTTTGAGAGAAAATCAAACAAACCCATGAACTGGATTTGCAGTTTTGAGCCGAAATAGATTCTCTTTTGAATTAACGAAAATAATACTCAAAATTCCGGCTCGATAATCCATCACTATCTGCCCGAAGTTCAGGTACATCCAAGCAGAGAATGAATCAACCATCAACCCGCTTGTAGAGCCGCTGCATCTTGTGTGCGCGATCAGAGTGCTTGCAGAGTTGTTGCGGTTTGATACCACTTTGGAGGATGTTTTTAATGATTTCGTTTGATCTGGAGTCACGTATCCGAACCTGAGAATAGTATGCCCAATAAATAACCTCAAAAAGCATCAAGATTGCTGGGCGCATTCTTTTTGTATTCATTCTCAAACTCATCGGTACTATCGTTATCCCCAAAATATTCTTATTAAAAAAGCTAGGGAATGCCTTTTTGTTGCCGAAATTATTAAAATTCACAGGATACGAATATAATTTTAGGGCTTTTATCCAATTATCAGGCGTTTTAATTTTTATTTCGAGGGATATGATAGCGAATAACTAAATTGGCACCATATCCTTTTGGGCGTACAGTTACTATTTTATCTTGGGAATCAAGAAAGCTCCGCATGACAAAGAAACAAATAGGCATTCGATAATTTGGGCCGGGGTAACCACCTACTTTTTCATGTAAACCCCCGGCACGAACATCAATAGACGTTATTCCCTTTTGTTGTGAATCTTTGAAAATTTGAATCAGAGCACTCCGAAAAGTGTCAGCGTCAGGTACCATATTTTCGCAATATGTTGATTGGGAGACTATCTCATAAAAAATAATCTTGAGCTGATATGGCTATATTCATATATTATTTAAAGAAAGATACTCGATGAGAGATCGAAATTGAAAAAATACCATTTATCCCATTGTTTGATGGTTTTCATATTTGGGATATTTGTAATCGCACCGATGTTCTTGCCTGAAGCCAGCGCAGCAGATTCCGGGATTATAAGAATCCAGCAGGGGCAGAAAGTTTCAGTCGGTAATATCATAGATATTTCAGGTGTTGTACCCCCATACCCTCAGTTGGCGTATTGGGATGGTTATAATGAATATGATTCCGCTCCAACGTACATCCTCACCCTTTCAAACTACCGTAGCGCATGGTATTCCTTTAATGTGGACCCAGCGATATTCGCGACCCGTTTGGGATCATGGTACAAATACGATCAAAATATTGGATATGAATCTAAAGGGAACAACCTCGCATTCGTAGTTGTCAGGGAGAACGTTGCACCGGTAACAACGATTCCCACTACCAATGATATCTCCGAGACATTCACCCCGCTACCGACATCTTCGATGTCAACCCCAATGCCAACACATATTCTCACACCCACACCCACACCCACCCCAACCCAATGGAATTTTGAAAAGAGTGATTATGCACTATGGAGCAGTATTCTGATTGTTGGATTGTGTTTTGGTTTTTTTGAATTATACCGGTTCAGGTCTTCAGGTAAAAAATAAGGTGTCTCTCGTCGAACTGGCATTGTGATACGTTAAATTCAATAGTCATCAAATATAATAACGAAATCTATGGATCCGATCGACGACCCCGTAATTCCAAATTTTGTTGATCAGGTCACGGTAAAATACTTAAAAATGGGTTACGATTTTGTCAAGGTAGGAAAACTTAACGAGGCCCAAATGTGCTTTGAAAACGCGACAAATTCAAATAAAAAAAATATTGACGCCTATTTGAATCTGGGTATTACGACCTCTATTCTTAAAAAGGGTGATGGGCTTCAATCGTTCAAAGACTCATTCAGTTGTGGTATTGGTAAAACGAATTATGTTAAGGAAAGATTTGACATTTTATTTGAATTTTATAAAAAATACAATAAAAATATCTCTCATGTAAAACACGATTTTGAAATTGCAAAGTCCCATATTGACGAGACCAAAATGTGGTCGGTTATCAGAAGTTTCATTAAAGATAATTTTCCCGTCCCTCCGCCGGATAAGCCACAACATGGGGGATATGACTCCTTTTTTCCGGATGAGTTGGTGCTGGAATACCCGAATCATAAATTTATTAACGAAGGTGGAACTGCCCGTGTTTATAAATGTGAAAGAAAAAAAGATGGTCTTATCGTTGCAGTGAAGATTCCAAAAGAATTTGATCGGAAAAAATCAAAAAAATTTATCGATGAGATCGCGACCTGGAGAGATCTGGATCATAAAAACATCGTTAAGATTTTTGATTATTCAGCAAACCCGCCATACATTGTGATGGAATTCTTTCTCCAATCTTTAGGTCATATCGAAACACCCATGCCGACAAATGAAGCGTTAAAGATGATTGTAAAGATCACTGATGCCCTATCATACGCCCACAAAAAGGGGAGACTTCATAATGATATTAAACCTGCCAATATCTTGTTGTCAAAAGACAATGAACCCAAATTAGCTGACTGGGGGTTAGGGCGACATTCGGGAGTATCGCCATCAAATTTCGCTTCACAGACATCTTATACACCATTATATGCAGCACCCGAACAGTTGAAGTATGAAACAACTGATGTCCAAACTGATATTTGGCAGGTTGGTGTAGTTCTATATGAATTAATTACGGGAAAACATCCCTTTGATGAGAGAGATCCGAACCGCACTTACAAAAAGATCATTTCTGATGACCCTATCGAACTCCCGTCTACAATAAATCCAAATCTGAAACGGGTTGATATTATTCTTTTAAATTGTTTGCAAAAAGAGAGAAACAACCGGTATAATTCAGCGGATGATCTCATTCAGGACATCGACAGGATTTTGCTGGAAGATTTTACTACGCAGACAATCACACCCGCCCCACCCTATGTTAAACTAAAGGCTCACCTTGAACTCATAAGGATCTATTGCCGGAAAAACAGATATGATGATGTTATTGTCAATCTGACAGAAATTCAAAATTTTTCTCAAGATGAGCAAATCCGGTCAATGCTTGATACTGAGATCGAAGCAATAAAATTTTACAAATCCCATCAGATTCCTTTGGAGGAACGATTACCGGAAATCGAGAAAATTTTCAAAAAACATCTCAAAAAACACATCATTGAACCCTCGTGAGCGATCATCATCTGATATTTTCACACTAAATCGGAATACCGTGAGGATTCTGGATTGTGGGTGGTGGATTTGCCGTGATTCCTGTCTGATTTATAGATTGAGGTATTGTCTGAGTGTCAGTAGGAAGTGTCGTCTGGTTTACTGTTTGATTTAATGGGTGTGGTAGTACCTGATTTTCCATCTGGTTTGTTGGTGGGGGTATTGTCTGATTTACGATCTGATTTGTCGCCTTTTCACCACTCAACCCGGGAAGACCAATAAAAAAAATGTAAACGATAATCCCGATTATTGCAATTAATGAAACCAGCAGAAGAATCAATAATTTTTTATTGATGCCGTCAACAAAAATGGTGTCGATCAATGTGGCTTGGGGTAATGGAATGAGAGCCCGTTTGTACTGATCCTGTAACTGGTTCAATTTTTTCTTATTGAATTGTTTCTTTTGATATTGTTGTAAAACTGCTTGGTATATCGAATGCCCTTTCCGCTCCTGTTCAAAATTGGATTCAAACATACACTCTATAAAATCAAGAACCTCGGTTTGTTCAAAGTTGTGTAACTGTATGGTATTGTTTAAAATTTGAAGTCTTTGTTCATTGAATGACGGATTTGTTATCACCGATTCCAACAATTGAAGGTCACATGTCTTGATGCTGGTATTAAGCAGATCTTTTAAGAAATATTCTTCAAATACTCCGTGAGAGATCAAGTATTTTCGGATGACATTTTTTAAATCCTTATTTCCATTGATATAGCCGGTTTTTAAAATTTCTATATCGTCAGAGTCTGGAGGGTTAACCGATTTAATAATATAATCAACGATGAGGATAATGAATTTTTTATCAATTCCATATAGTGTTTTGTTGTATACGAAAATTTTTCGTGCGATTTCGTAGAGTAACGTAGAGTCATCCTGATATAAATCCAGAATATCCTGAGTTTCTTTTGGATTTTGTTTGATGATCTCATCCAGTATATCAGAATCAATTAGGTAACTTTTCAGGATCCGCGAAAATTTGTTTTTATCTTGAAAATCAGTATTTTTTATTCTATTACGTTGTTCTTCAAAGATTTCTGAAATAGCCCGAAAGAGAGTCTGGTCTTTTTCAAAAACTGGCTGGATCTTCTCCTCACCATTATTAAGAATTTCAAGATCCATTCCCATAATATTCGGGGAAATGAGGACGTCTTCATCATAGGGATACTGGGCAATTGTAATTTTATAGTTGGGAATATTTTTTTGATTGCACGACTCAACAATCTTCATTAACATCCCGAATGACAGGGACAGATCCTCGATTTTGATCTTTACCGGGACATGGATCAGTATTTTTCCAATAATGGCTGAAAGTGTGGATATTCTACTGCTTCGCTCCCGTACAGGTAAATCACCTTCATTCAGAAGACCGAGTACCCGGTATTTAATCTCCTGAAGATTTTCAACATGGGTCCTAGCATCATCATAGAAACGGTTAATAAAATCGCCTTTCATTGAAAATTCAGATGCTGCATATTTTTTAATAAAAATCGCACGTTCTTCCCGGCCACCGATTATCTGAACCATTAATCTGGTACCGAGTAAGATGATCCTCTCCGAGACCTCAAAATAAAACACAATTCTTTTTTTATCTAACTGGTGCGCCAGTTCATTGTATCCGGCCAGATCTCCGGTTAATTGCTCCCCGTTCGTCGAATATACGGAGAAATCAGAGCTCGAATTTGGCAACTTCACCAAACCTCCAGGGGAAAATCTGCGTGATTACATTTTGCTGATCGCTCTTACTCATGGGATTTACACTTATCGTGAAGAAGAAAATGGGGATCGAACCTGCCTTATGCTCAATCGCCTGGAATGTGGTTAAGGTATGTAAATAATTAAAAATGTCTCCTTCAATCTCTTCAGCATGGGGGGAGTTTTCACCGATGGATTCTATCGGCCTGATCTTATCTGTCTTCGTAACAACCAACGCGTATTGTTTTTCTTCCCCTATAAAATCCATAATATTTGCATAATACGTGAACAGACGGGTCAGTTCATCCCGCGAAGCACCATCATCTTTTGCCACAATATCCCCATCAATCAACAGGATGATCTTTCCCGAGTCAGTAAGCCGTTTATAGATAAACGATAGGACCACGTCTTCAATTATGTTGGGAATGATCTCTCGGTGGCTCTCCTTGATCGATTTAAGAAATTTTATGTATCCGATATTTTCCGATAGGATTTTTTGATCGATATTCAAACTCGTACTTAATTTTTCTATAATGGCCGTATAGTTGACCGGATCAATCTTCGAGGTTAGATCATGAACCCATTCACCGGCGTAATCCACCAATGTGAGCTCAACGGATTTGAGCCCCCATTGTTTTCCTATCAGGGTATAGATACCCACCATATCAGTAGTGTTTGCACGGAGGGGCTCATTTTTTTCTATCTGACCAAGATAATACCCATAGCTGAAAAATTTCTCTTCCTTCTGGTCACCACAGAAGATAACTTCCTTGGAATGCCCCTCATGAAAGCCTACGAATTGTTTGAACATCCCGAGCATGAAGTAGGTTTTTCCGGATCTCCTGGGGCCGAACACGAAGACTTTGGATCCGTTAACACCTTTGAGGGTATCCACGCCGATGAGATATATGCCGGAGATTATGATGAGGTTCACGATATATGAGATAAAGCCAAACCGGTCCTTTACATAACTGTTGACAAAACCGTCAGAGAGTATAATGATCAAAAAATTGTAGAGTATAATAAACGCCAGCATCGCAATGAAAATTTTTATTAAATATCTCACATATCGTGAAAAAATCTCATGATGATGATTGATAAAAAAATACGCGGTGAATATGCTTCCACCCAGGAGACCATAGAGGAGGAAATCAATGTACAAGACATTATGTAATATCGTGTATGATGCAATCAGAGGTATCAGAAAGACAAATAAAAATATCCCCCAGATCTTTGTACTCTCGTCATAAGAGAGCCCGATGGAACAGATCAGTAGGAAACCCAATATGATCGAAACGACCGGGTAAAAAATCACACCCGGCAGGGTGGTATTCAGACCCCCATTAATCGTCTGAGCGCTTATCAGAGAGAAAAAAATTGAGAGAATCAGGCTGCATAAGATTGACAATTTAATAAAAAATTTTTGCGTATGTTCATTTACTCTCACATAAATCACCAATTTATAAAGGTACTTTAGAATATCCGATATATGTTTTACAGGGTAGATTATTCTTTTGGATTCTTATAAAAATTTGTAGCCTGTTCGATAAACCGGTTAATATCCGGAGAATTTCCATGAACGACAATAAGATCATTCTCTTCAAATTTTTCATCCCCAGTGGGATTGGTAATAACGGCATTTTTACGCCTAATTGCAAGAATAGTAACTCGGTAATTCTGACGGATAGCGGATTCAGAGATTGTTTTCCCGATAAATCGTGATGGATAAGACAGCCTGACCGATGCAATATTTAATTCCGGGTTGTTTATCTTCATCTCTTTATACGACAGGTCAGGAATGGGAAAATCCCTGAGCATCACATAGGCATTTTTCCGGATCTCTCCGACGAAATTATCAATTTCCGTTTTCGGAATTAGGTATTTAGATAAAATTCGTGTGAACAATTCTATTGATGTTTCGAATTGTTCAGAGACAACTTCATCGGAACCTGCTTTGTAAAGATCATTTACATCCTGAAGGTACCGCGTTCTGGCAATAATATAGATACCTGGGTTCATGAACCGGGCTTTTTTTACAATACGGCTGATTGCTACCGGGTCAGAAATAACAATCAGAATAATCCGGGCAGATTGAATATTTGCATGTTTAAGCACGTCTTCTTCGGTTGCATCGCCGAAAAATATTGGCTCTCCGTTCTCTCTCTCCGTTTTCACCGTTTCGGCATTCATCTCAATAATGGTATACGGAATTGCGGACAATTTTGCAGTTCTGGCAACATTTTGGCCATTCAATCCATAACCTACAATGATAATGTGATCAGAAATCGGGGACGATAGATCCGTTTTTCCCTCAACTTTCGTCAAGGAGAAATGCCGCTTTAAGGCTTTTTTTTCTGAGAGTGAATCAAAAATACGGGGTGCAGAACTTATCATAAACGGCGTGCATGCCATGGTGATTAAAGATACACTCAAGAACAACTGGTAGGTCTCATTTGAAATAAGATTATACTGAAGTCCGGTTTGTGAAAGGACAAAAGAAAATTCACCGATTTGGGCGATCGCAAACCCGATCAGAAAAACAGTTCTGACTGGTAATCCTAGAATCAGGGCGGAGAAACTCCCCGTAAAAAATTTTATTAAGATTACACCCAGCACGAGGACAATAATGACGAGTATATTGAGCATAAAAAATTGAATATTCAGAAGCATGCCAATGGATATGAAGAAAAAACTGGTGAACACATCCCTGAATGGAATAATATCTGAAAGTGCTTCCAGGTTGAATTCTGATTCAGAGATGATCAATCCGGCAAAAAATGCCCCGAGTGCCAATGAAAGGCCTGCATTCGACGTTAAATAGGCGATTGCAACACATATTCCCAGAATACAGAATAAAAATAACTCTTTACTCCGGAATTTTGCTGCTTCATAAAGAATTCTGGGTACAATCCATCGCGCAGAAATATAGACAACGACGATGATTAGGCACCCTTGTAACAGGAGAATCGGGAGGGAACTCCCAATTCCACTATTACTTCCTGATAACACAGGAATCAATAACATCATCGGAATCGTTACAAGATCCTGGAAAATCATGATGGCTAGAATATTTTTCCCATAGGGGCTGTCGATTTCACCCCGTTGCTGAAGCAGTTTTATGACAATTGCAGTACTGGAGAGCGAAATAAGAAAACCAATAAAAACCGCCTCTCCGATACTGCGTCCCAAAAAAGTCAGGAAAAGGAAAGCGACAATAATGGTTGTTAAAACCTGTACCAGGCCACCGAGGATTACAGCTTTTTTTACCTTGATCAGACTTTTAAAAGAGAATTCCAGACCTATGGTGAAGAGTAATAATGCCACGCCGATTTCGGCAAAAGTGTCAACCTGATTCATATCAGTGATAAATGCCAGGCCAAAAGGTCCTGCCAGAACACCAGTAAATAGAAAACCAACAATAGTAGGAATACGAAGATACGAACACACGAAAAGGACGATGATCGATAAGCCAAATATGATCAGAAGACTGATCAAAAAATGAGTGTCCATACGAATATCCTTCAATGAACCTATTTCATTAAGAGATTATTGTTTAATTACTATAAGTTACTCTTCTGGATTTCCCGATTCGGATTTATGTTTATAGTACTATTACCGGTCCCATCGGAGGTATATCCTTAATTACTAATTTTTTTTCCTTTGCATAGTGAGAAAATATTTCTTCAACAAGTCCCGAATCCAGGTATTCATTGGTTTTTGAAAATTCAATACAGTGCTTTAATGAAACCGACTGGCTGACAAGAAGTTTTTGATCCATCTCAGGATAGAGAATCTTCTTTAATTTCAGGAGTGTTTCTCCTTTTGTTTCTAAGTCACATATTTTCGATAATTCGATAGATTTTTTATCAAACTCATTAAAAAATTTTTTATTTTTATGTAAATCCAAAAAACATAACGTCACATTGGAGGAGATAAAACTACTCATAATTTTTTTATCTGAATTGGAATCCTCAATATTTTCGAATCCGGTTGGTGAAGCAATACAAAACAAAATGTGATGGAAATTTTTACAAGACTCTTTAATACCAAGGTCCAGATATGCGGGAATTTCCTTGAGTTCAAGGGGTTTACTGTCGAATCCATTTTTTAGATAGTCCTCAATATGTGATACAAACACCGCGTAAAAAATTAAGGATTTTTTCCTCAACGTTATGCTTTTTTCAGTGAATACTGCCTTAATATACTGATTCTTTGGAACAGTATCAGTTCGTTTGAACTTTTTGTCATTCATTGAATTCGACGTTGCTGAGCAATTACTGAATGTATCTCCTTTTATAATCTCATCAACCGTAAAACACTGGCCTGAAAATCTGATGCAGTCTTTATTGGATTTTAGCTTGTGTTCAATTCTGTTAATAAAATCAAATTCCCTTTGTTGGGCAGAAGACGTTGATACGATAAAGTGACCCGGCTCGGATCCAAATGCCTCATAAAACTTTTCATTATAATGGTCTCCCTGTTTTTTCAAATAATGCCGGATCGCAGGTCTTATCTCATCATGGATTACTAGTTGATTGATCGATCGCCGTAATCCGGCATATCCGGTATAAAATGATTCCACCGACCGATCTCCAGAAAGTAATTTCTGGTGAAGTTCAAGGGGGGTGAAATTCTCAAGTATGTAAAATTTTTTCAGCAGATCACATACTTCAAGTTCAGTATCAGAAAAAGAGAATGTGGCTGGCTGCAATATCTGCTTGTCTTTTTTCGCATATGAGTATAATATTAGTAATGCCATTTGGAACTGGGCATGCATTTCCTGTTCGACATGTGCCTTATAGTAACCACATTGACCATCAGTAAATTTTTCGTAATCGTTTTGAATTTTTTTAAATAATTTATCAATACGTTCACGAGATTCAGAATGGAAAAAGAACGCGGGATTGAGTACCTGTGTAGCGGACTTCAATACCTGATTAAGGCATTCCCAGTTTTCCTGTTCGGTCATAAAAATCGTCAATATGATATACAACTGTTATGGGTGGATGGTTTTGAATATTTTGCCTTCTTTGACAACAGATATCTTTCCGCCACTTTGCGATACAATGATTCCTATTGACCTGGTTTCCTGGGTAATAGCTGCGATTGAAGAATGGCGGGTCCCATGTCCCTGAGGGATATTTACTTTGCTGGTATCAATCGTAATATACCGGGCTGCTGCTTCAACAATTCCCTCTCCCCGGACAATAAATGCACCATCAAGTTGTGCAAGTTCTTTGATACACTCATTCATCTCGGGATTTGTTATCGTTCGATCTTCCACTTTATGGCCAAAAAAAGGGTTGAGAATCAGTTGCTTGGAATATCCAAGAACGGCATCAGCATCTCCGATGAGAAACGCAGTACCCACATGCTTTCCCTCTCTGCCTTCCCGGGCAATTTCCAGAGCAATATGAAAAACCGAATCCAGCACGGATAGCTGGATATCTGAATTCGCAGGAATAAGGGATTGCCAGAATTGTTCATTGATTTCAGCAGAATCCGGCTGAATCTTCTTTTCTTTTTCTTCCGTTACGGGATGAAAAGAGGGAGGGTTATTACCCATCTGCTCTTTCAGTGACGCCTCAATTTTTTTCCATTCTTTCACTTTTATAGGGAAGTGTTGTGGGCTACTTGGGTAACGATCTGCCAGTTTTTTAAAGATGAAAAGACATTTTTGTGCATTTACCATTGCAGTATCGAGGTCTCCTTTTGAGAGCGCAGCCTTGTAATCCGCTGAAAACCCTTCAGCGGCCTGGATAAGAGTTGATGTGATATCGATTTTCATGGAGGTCTCGGATGTTTTACTGGATTTGATAAAGAGAAGTTATATTCCAAACTCATCATTCCATTTTTTAAATCTCTCAATATCATCCTGCGCCATAGGAGATTTTACCCGTTCAAACGCATTTTGGAAATATTCCATTATGATGGGTCCAACAGATAATGTCTGTTTTTTCAACTCTTCAAAGGGAAGTTCTGATTTCTTATAGAGATCAGGATTATGGACTCTGATCATACTCCGGAGAGCTTCCTGGCAGAGGAACTGAATATCCCTCCCGGAGTAATTTTTCTTTATACACATTTCAGAGATTTTGCCCAGATTTAATGAAGCAATGTCCAGTCCTTTCAACTGGATTTTTATGATCTCTTCAACGGATTTGGCATCCGGCAGGGGGATGTAAATCCGCAAGGGGAACCGTGACAGAATCGCTTCATCAAGGTCCCAAGGAGAATTCGTTGCAGCAAGTGTCAAAAGTAATTCGTCACTTTTTTTATCCTGAAACCCGTCGAGTTCTGAAAGTAAGGTCGATAACACTTTTCGTGATGCATCACCGGCTTCCTCATCTCTGGACAAGGTGATGGAATCAAATTCATCAATAAAAATGATCGAGGGCTGCTTTTTTCGTGCCGTTTCATACAGCGACGTGATTAATTTTGAGGACTCCCCGAAATATTTTGAGAGCACGTTACTTACTTTAACATTGAAAAATGTGGCGTTGAGACTCCCCGCAGCAGCCGCTGCAAGAAGGGTTTTCCCCGTACCCGGAGGACCAAAAAGAAGAATTCCTTTATCCGATTTGATCGATACCGGTTTCTTTAACCCTGCAATGACGATAGTCTCCATGATTCTTACTTTTACGGAATCGAGACCCCCGATATCTTTCCAAGTGACGTTGGATTTTGCGATGAGACTCTCTGCATATCCTGCAAGATCCTTCTGGTCGTCCCGGATTTGCTCAAAACTACTTGGGGGAGACGTCGATGAAACTGTTTTTGCACCGGAATCTGCATAATTTTTAAAACTTTTTGCCGCTTCAATATATTCGGCTTTTTTGTTTGGATCGGATTTTGCGAGCTGGATAAGGATATTACAACAAACCAGAGCCATTTTTTTCGCTTCTTCAGGTTCGCCCCTTGTTTTTGCATCATCAAATTGCTTATGCGCTTTCTCTAATTCACGTTTTAATGGTATTGTCAGGTCAATATTTATTGACATCCGCATCCCCTCCCGATAACTTCACATGACTGTTGGAATATTGATTAAAATCCCGGGTAGGGAACGATTAGTTCTCAAACTCGGGGCTCTTTTTTTTGGGAGCAACCTGTTCTGTATCAGGCGCAATTTTATACGTGTCACTTATTTTTGTTGCTTTTATTGCCTGCAGAACCTCAGCAACTCCATCATCCATTTCCACGGTGTCGGAATCGGAAATTCCCGATAATATTTTGTCTGTCTGTTTTTTGCCTTCTTCAAATTCGGAGATCTGGTTTAAGAATTCCTGCAGTTCCAGTTCGGACCCTTTTGTAAGCGGAGCAAGAGAACGTTTCTCTTTTCTCTCCTCTATTTTATTATCAAATTCTTCGACCGTGTGAAGACGTGATTCTTTACTAGATATTTTTTTCAGAGTGGCATTCTTTCGTATTGAAAGGGTATTGATTCGCTGGGCAAGTACCTGCTCATCAGCGGGGGATTTTGTCTCCTTCGCTTTGTTCCAGGTCTCATCAATTACTTTTTCCAGTGCCAGAACGTTTCTGTGAAGAGACTCGATCTCACTTTCTAATCTGATTTTTTCGTCTTTGACAGCGACAGGATCGATCAAATCGAGTGGATTTTTTGTGAAAAAATATTTGATTCTTCGAAGAATCATTTGATTATGCCTCTTTTTCCTCAAGCTTCTGATCAAAAGAAATTGCTTTTTGGGCCTCCTCTATGGGGAGTACTCCCTTCTGGACACTAGTAATCGCATCAACAATCTGCTGGACCGAATCATCTTCTTCATCGGTTTTATAGTCATCCAATCCGCTTTCGAGAGTGTCATTCACCAGATCGACAATACCTTCAAAATTCTTACCGACAAGGTTGATTTTCCCCATTGTCTCAATAAGTGATTCTGAATCCATATGCGAAAGTTTTGTCCACAAATTGCTCTGTTTGAGTTCTTTCTCATATTTTTTCAATAAAATGAGGTTCGTGATCGCGACACTCATCTTGGTATATCGCATAAAAAAGTTGTATTGCTGTTCAACTTCCAGACTCAATCGTTTGATCTCATGAGCATGGACTTTTATCATTAAAGGGCTGGAACCGACAGCCGTGTTAAACAATTTTGATTTTTCTCTTTCAAGGGTTTTAATTTTTTTAATGAGGGTATTAGTCCGTGTTTTTAACCGGATATTCTCTAATTCCAAATCTTTTATTTTCATGCTGTCAAAAGTTGTTCTTCCGAGTAATGAGTCAACAATCGTCATGTATTTCGTCCCACTCGTTTTTTATAATAGATTTCTATATCCATTTTCAAGTTTAAACATTTTTGGCTTTGTAAAAAATGTTCGATAAAGAAACAGAATAATTGAATAATAATAATTAACTGGACTGAACTTATCCAGCCCCGTTGAAACGATATCAGGACTTTTATCTTTTACGTGAACGTCTGAAAACACGTATACAAATGTGCTTTTGCTTTGCTGACGGAAAATACATAGTCAACTGTGAATAAAGTGAATTATTATTTAGGATGTTATGTGAAACTCATCAGTCGTGGTTGACCTTAAATGTTCAAAATCTTGCCATTAATTAATTTATTTCGTAAAAATTAGGAAATTGAATATTTTAGAGAATAAGTATGACCGCATTCTCCATCTAATGTAGCTTGAAAACTTTGAGATGCACCTGGCATTAAGCTTCCAAGTGAGATACTCTTACTATCTCTGATAGCACCACTTGAATCTATCAGATTTAAAGTTGCAACAGCATTATTGGATTGTGCATTACCAGCATTATATGCTGTACCACTTGCAAGCCAATAACATCCCAAACCTACAGACCATTTTTCTTCGGTCTGGCCCATATTTACATGTAATTCTGCATGTGGGAGTACTTGTGGACTGTAACTAGTTTGTTGACCTGATGACGTGCATCCGGCAAATGCAATCATAAGAACAATCAATCCGGAAATAAGGAATAAAAAACTAAATTTTCCAATTTTCATAATATACCTCACGCTGTTTAAAAATGATTATTTCGTGTATCGATAAATGTTCGCAAATTGTTTTCTATTTAACAAAAATTTCAACCGTAACTGATCTTAAATGTAGTGTGCCAGAGTTTCTGTCCTAATGTAGTGACAGCATTTATGTCCGCTTTCAAGAGCACCGAACAGGTGATTGCGGTGAAAGCGACAATGGAGATCAGGATCAAAGCAGTCGTGTTCTATGAAGAAGGAATACGAAGTGCACGAGAGATCGGAGAGACGTATAATCTATCCAAAAGGACAGTGAGACGATGGGCAAAGACCCGTAGTCAGGATCAGAAGAAGGGATTACGGCCAAAAAAGATCGGGCCGAAACGGTCTCCGTATGCAATATCTTTGGCATTGAAACGACGAATTATCCGACTTAAGGAGAACTATCCTTCATGGGGTGCCCGTCGGATCATACACCAGTTCGATCTCCCCTGTTCATGGCGAACCGTTCATCGAATCCTCAAACGACACGGACTTCTCATTCGTGTTAAAGTTAAACCACAACCCGCCGGTAAACGATTCTAACGTCGTCACGTTGACAGCATGTGGCAGGGCGATACATTACAGTTTCGTATTCGGGGCGTCGGCAAGGTCTATGTATAAGTGGTAGCAGCGAGATTCGATTCTCAAAACAACGTCTTCTGGGTATTCGGTAGTCCATTATGTCGTGTTTTTGATTTTGAAGAATTTCTAATACGGGTGCCTATTGGATCACTCGTATCCTCGTAATAGATGAGATAATCTGCCGTTTGTGCCAGATACGCAAAGTGCCGATCCATTTTCGGGGAGTACAAGACAAATATCGAATCCCGAGACACATCTTTCATCGAGGGCGGGACAACCCGCTTCACATCCCCCGCGTCTTCGTAGAGGGTTGGATCGTGTTCAACGATGACTATGCTATGATATTCTTCCTGTAAAATCGTCAGCAATTGATGTACTGTAAACGCACGCTGTACCTCGAAGTTTTCCGAAGTCCGGTTAATTCCATTCAACAGTCGTGAAAAATTCCCGCTAATGAAGATGGTCGTGTACCTCTCTATGGCCGGGTTATCGTTGAGACCTGCTAGAAAGAGTTCCACAGGTGCCACTATTGCATAAAAACGCCCGGGCGATAGGATGATACGATCATTTATGCGGAGATCCATGCGTCAGAAAGTCGTGTTGTTGAGATATGAGTGCTGGGAGAATGGAGCGTGAAAGTGTGGGTTCAGTGAGGGCTTGGTTATATTGCATCTCAACCTGTTAACCACGAAGAAATATATGGTGTAATCTGGGATGGTATTTATAAAGGTTTAAAATAATCAGGTATCTATGAATGAAATGAGAATTTCGATCAAGATTTCCCTTTTTCTATTATGTATGGCTTTTCTTGTCCAAGTCGTATCAGCAACCATCTATTCTGTTCCCGATAGATCAGGATACTCGGTTTATTCCGTATCCGATAGCTTCCTCCCCATCACTATTCTGGTGGGGATTGTGATTTTATTTTTTATTTTTATAAAGTATTTAAGTATACAGTTAGCTCACGAACATGAGAAAAAAACTGTAACGGTTATACCATCGACATATGAGAGTGATCATTCGTTTACTCCCCAAGATAATACGCCAGAAATAGAGGAAATCCCGTTCTGGGATAGGCCATTTCTATCGGCTAAGGAAAGGGAAGCAAAGAAAAAACAATATTCGGGTATGAAAACATCCTCACTCGCATTCCCAAATAGCACACCTCAGTTTTCAAGTTCAACAGCCGCGTATCAACATTATGTGTCAGAAATAGAGAAAATCTCGACGTTACGTGACAAGGGTCTTATGACATATGAGGAATTCGAGGCAAAGAAAAATCAAATATTAGGTATCGAGAACTCGTCTTCCGTATCTGCATCTCCAAGTCAGAAGGAACATGAACAATCTACAAACCCAGCTAAAACGAGCCCCGATGATGGCGAAATCACCAAAGTGCTGAAAATGCGATATGCAAAAGGCGAGATCACTTTCGAAGAATATCGGGAAATATACGATAACCTGAAAAAGTAGTGTTTAACGCAATTCTAATTTTTATGGATTACGCCAGTGAAAGCCCCGCACTCGCATGATATCCTCGGATCTTACCAATTCTCGATACTTTTCGCGGTATTTCTTTCTCTGCGTGTTTACCGAACCAGCATAGTGGTTCATGTATATCCTCGTATACTTTCTCGGAGTCCATGATACGGATAAGGGTCGAGAATACGACGAAGAAAGTCATGAAAATTGTCGATATAAGTACCGGTCTGATGGAGTGTAAAGTCTGTGGGCAGCGAACGATGCCATGTGTAAGACCTGACTCCGGCGGAAAGTATTACCAGGGATCGTAGCAATGCCCTAACGGGTGTAAACTCGATTAAACTTGTCTCCGATGTCCGAAGTCATAGTACTGGTTTATGAATATCATTATTGACTTGGTGTCCAACACAAAGGAGGTGATAAGATGTGTTCGCATGAAACGGGAGAATTTTCAATAGAAGAAGGGTTGGAACAAGACTTCCCCGGGATTGAATTGGTGAGAGCGTGCTATGGTCGGAGTTGTCCAAACGATTCACGCTGTCTTCTGGAGAACGAATTCTTCGTGATGTTCAAATTCAAGACGGATTATCCTTCGGAAGAAGCATGGAAGTCGTTCCGCAACCTTGTGGCGACTGTCATAGCGTGCAACTTGGACCAGGACACCGCGGAGGATTCATGGGTCAGGATCGAAGTTACAATGGTAATCCTTTCGGCTCCATTCTTTAGGATCCATGGGCATAATATTCTTCCACACGAAGTATTCGGTTGGGCTGAAACAGATGATTCAACTTGCCCTGTTGCTGGTTCAGAACCAGCATAATCTTTTTTTTAGATCAGACCGATGATGGCGCGCGTTCTGGTGAACCAGAGTACTGGTTTATGAATATCCTCATAAATTCTGTATCCTAACGGGGGTGATAGAACAAGGAGCGGGCAACAACACAGGGAACACGGAAAATTTTTGTTTGTCATTACACAATACTGCTTATTCATCGGCACAGTGATTTCCTATTTTGCATTGTGCCAATGATTCAATACATTTTTTCCAATTTCATGGTCTGAACCAGCATAACTCTTATCTTCTGAAAATAGCCAGTATTACAAGAACCACGGAGGTTCATTGTTATGGAAAATGGTTGGAATCAGAGGGATTCCAACATGACTGTGGAATGTCCCATAGCGGCATCCCACATCCCGACCTCGAGCTGGAACGGGCTGCCGGTCGGCCACCCGATCGACTGTGCCACCATGTCGGAAAAGAGAAGGTGTCCGATCCCGCCCCAAAGCAGGGAGAGGCCGAATCCTGCGGCAAGCTGCCACATCAGGAATGTCTCAAGAGCTTTTGTCCCGGTATATTTTTTTACGGCGATATTGATGGCTGCTATTATCGATGCGAGGATCGGAAAGAACAGTGGCCAGAGTATCTCCATGAGACCCATACCTCTCCCTTGACAGTCCCAGCTCAAAAAGATGCATGAAATGATTCCTGTGGCGGGGGATTGCAGAGAGATTCATGTTCAATCCGGAGAATTCCTGCAGGAATTTCCTGGTGCAACCGGGGTATTTCTGTCCTGCAACGTTCCGGGTGTCCTGTACAGTCATATCCCTCCCGGATATCCGGCACTGACTACAATAACAAGAATTTTCAGCTCATGTGAGGTGATTTTTTCCGTGAGGGGGCCTCATGGGATTATTCGATGATACCGGACGGTTGCGATCCCTGTTACTTCCAGGACACCGAATCCTCTGTCAGGATCCGCCCTGCGGGATAGTTTTTGATCACCTACTTAATTCATTACATGCAATAGTGTGGTGGTGATCCCATGTCGAAACGGGCTGTCGATATGACCTTCCAGGCAATCTATACGCTGACTGATTTACGGGTTCTCCTGCGGCAGACTGCGCCCGGGCATGAATTCGATGATGGCCAGAAGGTGCAGGTACAGCGCCTGCTCGATAATCTGGAACGGCAGGTCTCCTCCCTTAAGCAGGAGATGCTGAAATGAGATGCGGGAACGGAATTGAGGCGCGTCAGGTTGACGAACTGTTCATCAATATCGATCCGATCCAGGCCGGGGGCCGGCTCACTGCAGACGCGATGAAAGCGGTGATCGCGTACGGGGACGGGTATTCGGTCTGTGACAACTGCCGGAAGCCCAACCGGCTCGATTATATCAGCAAGCCCCCGATTGCGGAATTCCATAAGGACGTTGCGGGCTGGCTTAACATGGATGCCGTCCGTACGGTGCCCGGGGCCCGCCGCGGGTTCCAGGCCGTTGCCCAGACCTATGTTAAAAAAGGTGAGCCGGTACTCCTCACTTCGCTCTCGCATTATACCGAGTTCCTCGCGGTGGAAGAAGCCGGGGGTGTTGCCCGGGAGATCCCTGCAAACGAGCACAAGCTCGTAACACCTGATGCAGCAGCAGCGAAGATCGAAGAAGTAAAACGCGAATTCGGCAGGGCCCCGGTCCTCGCCTTCATCGATCATATCGATTACCAGTACGGCAATATGCATGACATCGCCGCTATTGCGAAGGTGACGCGCCAGTATGACGTCCCGATCGTATATAATGGCGCTTATACCGTGGGTATCCTGCCCGTTGACGGGAAGGCCCTTGGTGTGGATTTCGTTGTTGGGTCCGGCCATAAGAGCATGGCCGCCCCGGCACCCTCCGGTATCCTTGCAGCAACCGCAGAGCGTGCAGCCGAAGTGTTCCGGACAACGTCCATTATCGGGGATGTGACAAAAAGGAAGTTCGGGATCAAGGAACCGGAGATGATGGGCTGCACGCTGATGGGTGCAACGCTTATTGGTATGATGGCCTCGTTCCCCCATGTGAAAGAGCGGGTGAAGCATTTCGACCGGGAACTTGCAAACCACCGCGTGGTCACCGAGGCTCTTGAGTCTGTTGCCGGCACAAGGATTCTCTCGGAATTCCCGCGGAAACATACGATGACCCGTGTTGATACCACTGCATCTTTCGATACGATTGCCGAAACTCATAAGAAGCGCGGGTATTACTTCTCGTCAGCACTGGAGGAAAAAGGGATTACCGGCGTAATTCCCGGGGCGACAAAGGTCTGGAAGTTCAATACGTATGGCATGACCGGCAAGCAGGCAGCGCATCTCGCGGCTGCTTTCGTGGATATTGCCCGGGAAAACGGGATTGCGGTGAATGAATAAATCATTGCATTTCTTAAGCGTTTTTTTTGAGATGCACCGGGACAGATTCTGTCCCGCTGACCCGAACGTGAAAATCGTAAAAAAAATGAATATTTGTGAGTCTCCTCCGCCTCAGGGCCTCTCCGAGGAGGCAATCGTCGCTTCAGCGAGGATTGACTGGAGAAGAATACGCAAGGATTCTTCGATTTGCTGAATCTCATGAGAGATGAGGCACGGCGGGGCAATGAGGATTGATTAATTTGTTTTTTTGTCACTGATCCGCCGCGGGGGCGCCCCGTCGGGAGCGGCGGAGTTCATCATAATGGATGATATGATAGTTTCAACCTGCTCATTCCATTCTGATTAGTACTATTTTCATAAGAAAATCCGTTTGTACTACGGTATTTTGGAAAGCTTCTGACAGGTAATCGCTCCAGGGTTCTTTGGCCATCGTCAAAGGCATGGCAGTCAGAGAGAAAATTCCTCAGAATATTATTTTCTGCACCAGCAACGGTCCCCCCCGGGCGCAACCGATGCGGAACAGTAATCCGTGAATTTCCAACCCCTTCCTGCCTCGAAGTTCATGCGAACTTCTCGACCTCCGTCGTAGGTCCCCGGAGAGGCCCCGGGGCGGGGAAGCCTCGTTAGTGGTTGATTATTCCATCATTTTTATCATTAGCATGTGAACGTACAGATTCATCCCCGTTCATCAACAGAAAAAAGATAAAAAAAATTATCTGCAACTCTCTCCGTGCTGGGAGAGATCGAGCCCGACATACTCCTCCTCTTCAGTGACCCTGAGACCCAGCGTCTTGTCGACGAGGACTGCGAGTACATAGGTCACCACAAAGGCATAGATCGTGACGGCTACAGCACCAATCACATTCGCGGTAAACTGGTGGACATTTCCTTCGAGGAGCCCGGAATAACTGCAGACTGCTGTTGTTGCAAAGATCCCGGTACAGATGGTGCCGAGGAACCCGCCAATCCCATGGACTGCCCAGGCGTCAAGGCTCTCATCCCAATCGCTTTTGATCCGCCAGACCATTACCTTGTAGCAGACCGCCCCGGCAACTGCACCAATCAGGATTGCGGTCATCGGTGTTACATATCCGGCAGCAGGAGTAATTGTACCAAGACCTGCAACGGCACCCGTGACCATGCCGAGGGAACTTGGCTTTCCTTTGATCCAGCTGATCGCCATCCAGGAAAGTGCCCCTGCGGCAGCAGCCGTATTGGTGACTACGATTGCATTCACGGCCATACCGTTCGCTGCAAGAGCACTACCGCCGTTAAACCCGAACCATCCGAACCAGAGAAGGCCGGCGCCGAGGAGGGTCATGGGAATATTGTGCGGCTCCATGGTGTACTGGCCGTATCCGGCGCGTTTCCCGATGACCAGCGCGAGTGCAAGGGCTGCAAATCCCGCGCTGATATGTACGACCATTCCCCCGGCGAAATCGATGGCGCCGATCGAGGCGAGCCATCCGCCGCCCCAGACCCAGTGCGCAATCGGATCATATACGAGCGTTGTCCAGAGCAGGGAGAAGATGATGAACGAACTCAGTTTCACTCTCTCAGCAAGCCCGGATGTGACAATCGCAACAGTCACCGCGGCAAATGTCAGCTGGAAGATCATGAAAAGGAGCGGCGGATATCCCGCATCTCCTGCTGTCATGCTCACGCCATTCAGTCCCACGAACTGGAGGTTCCCCAGAATGCCGCCCATATCGTTTCCGAACGCGAGTGAGTATCCCAGCAGTACCCATTGGATGCTGACGAGGGCAAAGGCAATGAAGGAAAGGGAGATCATGGAAATAAAATTCTTTTTCCGTACCAGACCCCCGTAGAAAAATCCTACGCCCGGGGTCATCAGCATCACCAGTGCCGTTGCGGTGATGAGCCATGCGATCGTGGAACCACTATCTGCTACCATGTTGTCTCTTCCTCTGTGATTGTTGGATCTTTGCTTATGGCTGCGTACGGATCTCCCGTCACCACACGGGAAAATACACAGCGGTTTTTTTTGTAAAACCGATTGATCGGTACGATACCGTACTACATAAATTAGAAGGAAACCGTATTCCACTCTATTTAAATATAATTAATTCCGGGAATTACTATCTATGATTCCGCGGCCCTTGCTTCCGCGGTCCTTGTATGCGATATATTAATATCTGGCGTAATCAACACCAGCAGGTAGACAGAGCAGATATCACAGACGAGACGGATGAGCGTGCAGAAAGAATCCATTACACCGGTGGGCTGGTACCATGCTGGATAAACTTGATCTGACAAAAACTGTTGATGAAGCGAGTTTCGATGAAACCCTCACCGGTTATAAGGAGCGCCTGAGTGTGCTCCAGCGGGTGTTGCGGGACCAGAAAACTCCAACGATCATTCTCATTGAAGGCTGGAATGCCTCCGGGATCACCATGTCGACCCAGGCGATCATCCAGTCACTGGATCCTCGCGGATTCACGCTGCATGCGATCGACAAACCCACGGATGAGGAAAAATCACGCCCGTTTCTCTGGAGGTTCTGGACCCGTACTCCTCCGCGGGGACGCATTGCCCTTTTTGCACGGAGCTGGTACAGCAGGGCGATCTCTGAAGAGATGCAACGGTCTGCATGGCAGAAATCCCTTGAAGGAAAGATCCATGCCGTCAACACGTTCGAGCGGCAGCTGACAGATGACGGTACGGTAATCATCAAGATCTTCCTGCATATCGCCAGGGAAGAACAAAAGCTCCGGCTCGAGGAACGGGAACGCAATCCCCTCACCGCATGGCTGGTAACCCCCGCAATCTGGCATCTCCATAATCAGTACGATACATCGATGCCGGTAATCGACAAATTCCTTGAGAAGACCAATACCGTATATGCCCCGTGGAATGTGATCGAGGCGACGGACCGGCAGTATGCGATCCTGAAAGTTTATGCAACGCTGGTAAAAGCCCTTGAAAAACGTGTTGAAAGCGGAAAAGAAGGAAAATCCAAACATGGGAAGGAGAAGGAGCCGGTAAGGCCCCGGAAGAATCAGGTTAAGAGAAGCTCTGCACCGGAGGATGCCTGCAGCAAGGAAGACTGCCAGCAGCAGCTCAATACCCTCCAGATCGAGATGCTCGAACTGCACTATCTCCTCTTCAAGCGGAAGATACCCCTTGTAATCATGTACGAAGGCTGGGATGCCGCTGGTAAAGGAGGCAACATCACCCGGATTGCACGCTACATGAATCCGCTGGGCTACGATGTCATTCCCATTGCTGCTCCCGACCAGAGCGAGAAAGAACATCATTATCTCTGGAGATTCATCAAATACTACCCGAGAGCAGGTCACATCGCGATTTATGACCGCAGCTGGTACGGTCGGGTGCTTGTCGAACGGGTGGAAGGATTCTGTTCTGCCACGGAATGGCAACGGGCCTACCAGGAGATCAATGAGATGGAGGAGGAATATGTCCGGTCAAGCGGCGGCGGGATCGTGAAATTCTGGCTTGAGATCAGCAAGGAGGAGCAGCTCAAACGGTTCCAGCAGCGTGCAAGCGATCCTTCCAAGATCCATAAAATCACTGAGGAAGACTGGAGAAACCGGGAGAAGTGGGATCTGTACGATGACGCGATCGATGAGATGCTCGCCCGGACCAGCACACCCATCGCTCCCTGGACGGTTGTCGAATCCGATGACAAATGGTACGCCCGGGTCAAGGCACTGACCACGGTCGTTGACTGCGCACGAAAGCTTCTTTGATCCCTTAGTGCAAAACGGAGTGCCGCCCCCTCCATCAATGATAGACCGGGGGTGTCCTACGGGTCATCACTCCCTGATCCTGCCATCGCGTGCCGTTATCACGAGGGGATTCCCGCATGCATTTTTTATGAGGGTATCCATATCCAGTTTCTGCTCGCATTCCTGTATCTCCACAAGGGACGCAGCAGTAGATGGCATCTTCGGAACCGCACGGCAGGCAAGATCGCCCGGGTGGGTGTCAAAGGTCCCGATCCTGCGGGCGAGGGTGATGGTTTCTTCTTTGTCGTACGTGATGAGCGGGCGGAGGACCGGCACCGTGACCGCTTCGGAAATGACCGAGAGGTTCGCAAGGGTCTGGGATGCGACCTGGCCAAGGTTCTCCCCGGTAACCAGTGCCTGTTGTCCGTCTGCCTGCATGATCCCGGCCGCCACCCGGTGCATAAAGCGCTTGCAGATCACGCACCGGTATCGTGGTTGTATGCGAAGGCGCTGCATCTCGTCAAACAGTGCTTCGTTCTGCACGACAATCATCCGGACATCCTCCCCCGGGCACCAGCAGGAGAGTTTCCGGTGGTTTTCGGTTGCTGCGGCAAGGACATCTGTTCCTGCCCACCGGCCGGCGTCAAGGTGCAGGTGGGTGACTTCGCACCCGCGTTTCATGGCAAGCCAGGATGCGACCGGGGAATCTATGCCTGATGAGAGGAGGACAAGGACGTGCCCCTGCGTGCCCAGTGGCAGGCCGCCGGGAGCGGGAATCCGGGAATCATACACGAGACCGCCAAAATCCCTCACTTCGACAAATATCTCATAATCCGGTGTTTTCAGATCAACACGGAGGCCCGGAATGCGATCGTATACCGCTGAACCGACCTGTTCTCCGAGTACCTGGCTGGTGAGCCCGATCTTCTGCTGCCGTTTTGCCCTGACGGCAAAGCTCTTTCCCGGGCTGAGGTGAGCGGATGCAAGATCAGCCGCTGCTGCTGAAAGTGCCTCGACCTCCTTCCCCGTAATGACGCAAATACTGACATCGATGACGCCAAACACCCGTGCCACGATATCCGCGATACGGGCTGGCTCCTCCCCGAAAATCAGGATGCGCCCGCGGGGGGTTTCAAAGCAGGCAGAAAGGCCGTTTGCAGTAAGGGCATGACGGATGTTGCGCAGGAGCATCCCGATGAAGTGATGCCTGACCGGCTCACTTTTCAGGAATAATTCCCCGTATCTTACCATAACGGGATTTGCGGAAATATCAGTTCCGGCACTCGGAGATTCAGTCATCGTCTTACCATGTATTGGATGCCGGGAAACATAACTATTGGCGGGAGATGGATGGTTCCTGGCGCACAGCCCTGAACCATTTTTATGCTTTTTTAAGAAAGTTGTCATGATTGCGACACTCGGAAACCCGTTTACAAAACCCTGACAACAAAACCCTTTAATTGCGGGAGGGAATAGTGTACTGAAATGGCGAAGAAGGCAAGCAAAAAAGAAGAAGAGCCGCTCAAGTTGTTCTATATTTTTTACAATCAGGAGCGGTGGGACAACTGGCTCAAAACCCTGAGTGAAGCCAGTTTCGATGTCGATCCCAAGAGCGAGGAGCTGCCGGAAGGGTTCAGGATCCTCGATGGTTTCTCGGTCGATATCACCTTGTCAGTCCTCAAAGTGATCAAGCTCTTCCAGAACAAGCGCTACTCACACGAGGAAGCCCTCGACAAGCTCTCGCAGATTGAAGCGATCGTCATGACTGCCTCCCCGGAAGGCGATCTCGGGGAACTTGTCGGGATCCTCCAGCTCCCGAAACTCGCGCTTTTCGCCGGGTGCCGGAAATATCTCGAGGGCGGGTTTGACAAGGAGATCAAGACCCTGATCAAGACCGGCAGGGACAAGATCGAGAAGGACATGGAACTTGCCCTGGAAGCCGCTGCAAATATTGCGGCTGCTGTCATGGACGGCGCAGCCTGCTGCGGGAAATACGTGAAAGATGATCTGGAAAACCCGACGCTCTTTGACGAATGGCTTATCGAGTGCGAGCG
Source organism: Methanoregula sp. (assembly GCF_049518935.1). Lineage (GTDB taxonomy): Archaea > Halobacteriota > Methanomicrobia > Methanomicrobiales > Methanospirillaceae > Methanoregula. The sequence continues at coordinate 3,266 of NZ_JBEKRH010000005.1, read as the reverse complement.
CATCAACGAAGCAATGGCCTCCCTCAAGAACTTTGATGAGTCCGCAGGAGACGATGATTGATCGCTGACCGGGCACGGTTCCGTCACGCAAAAAAACTGGAACGGCTTGCCGGTTATCGCCTTCCCGAACTGGCGTTTTCGGGAAATATGCTCGAGACGCTCTGCTCCCGCCTGAACTATGATGCGCTCGATTTCGGTGTGCGGGACCAGATCCTCGCTTTTTTCAATGATTTCCTTCGCTGCGACTGCCGCGACTGCCCGCTCTGCGGCTGCCCTGAGAAGAAATTTGCAAGGAAAGTGATCGAGCTGCGTGAGAACGGGCTCGATCACCGTCAGATCGCTTCGTACCTGCAGGATGAATATGGCATCGAGCTCTTTCCCGCGGATATTCTGTCGTTCCTGGAAGAATCAGTTCATGTCCTCGAGGCGATCTCTGATGTTGCGCGGCTCCAGGCCCGGCAGGATCTTGAGAAAACAACGGATGATCACATCCGCCTCATAGAACGATAATCACTTTTTAACTTGTAATCCCTTGTGATCTGCGTTCAGGAACAGCGGGTATCTTTTTCCGGCAGAATAATTAATTGAGTTGGTGGAAGGTTTATTCACCAGCAAGACAAAATGAGGATACGTCGTACCCGGAAAACTGCCCTGAACGTGATGGGCGCCGGAAAATCCCCGGGTGATAATGGCCACTCCCGTTACCCCTCTGCACTGACCCGAGGTTGAGATCAATGATCTGGCAATACTCCCCGTATTATATCCCGTTTATTGCCTGCGGGTGTATCACCCTTATTCTTGCAGTCACGGGCTGGCGGAACCGGTCCTTTGTCTGTGCAAAACCGTTTACTCTCCTTATGCTTGCGGCCGCCATATGGTCGTTTGGTTCTGCCCTCGAAGTGTCCGCGGCCGACCCCCTCACCCAGATGTTTGCCGTCACTCTTGAGTACCCGGGAATCGTTGCCGTTCCTGTTGCCTGGCTTCTCTTTGCCTTTGAATATACCGGCAGGGAGCACTGGATCACCAGGAATAATCTTGCCCTCCTTTTCGCGGTACCGTGTATGAGTATTCTCCTTGTTGCCACCAACGGTGTCCACCACCTTTTTTACACAGCAGTAACTCAGGATGTCGTCGGGGGAGTATCCTATGCAAATATCATCTATGGCCCGTTTTTCTGGTTTTGCTCCATCTACTCCTACCTGATCATCTATCTCAGCGTCATGTTCATCGTCCAGCGGTTTGTGTTCACGTCCGGCCTGTACCGCGGCCAGATGATTGCGATCCTTATCGCGATTTTCACACCGTTTTTTGTTAATCTTGCCTATGCGATCCGCCAGATCGGCTTCATCGTCATCGACCCCACACCGTTCGCATTCATCATATCCGGCTTTGCGATCATTGTCGGGATGATGCGCTACCAGTTGCTGGATGTGACCCCCATGGCCCAGGATCAGGTCATAGCAAACATGAGCGACGGTGTTGTTGTCCTGGATACGCAGGACCGGATCACGTCGCTTAATGCACCCGCCGAGCGTTTCCTTGGCATATCCCTCAGGCAATCCGTGGGCATGTCAGTAAAGACGCTCCTCCCGTGTTCCGGGTCCTCTGCCGATCTGTCTGATGGTTCCGGCCGTTTTTCCGAGCAGATGCATGAGATGGATCGTATGATCGACGGGAAGAAGCAGTATTTCGAACTGCGGTGCATCCCGATCCTTTCGCACGATAATGGGATGAAGGGAAAACTGATCATGATCCGGGATATCACAAACCAGAAACTCGCGGAGATCGCTCTTGCACAGGCCCGGAAAAAACTGAACCTGCTCTCAAGCATCACCCGGCATGATATTCTCAACCAGGTGACCGTGCTCCTGCTGAATATTGATACAGCCAAGGATGTGGTGAACGAGCCGGTGGTGCGGGAGCTGATGGAGATCCAGGAGAGTGCAGTAAAGAATATCCAGCACCAGATCGAGTTTGCCCGCGATTACGAGAATCTCGGGGTAAAAGCACCCCAGTGGATGAATATCAACCAGATCTTCTCCCACCTGCTTCCGGTTATGGGGACCTACGGGATCACATTTGTTCCCCCGGATGCGGAAATAGAGATCTACGCCGACCCGCTGCTTGAGCGTGTCTTTTACAATCTCATGGACAATTCCATCCGGCATGGGGAACACGTCACCACGATCGGCATCCGCTGGGAAAAAATCTCCGACGGGCTCGTCATCACGTATTTCGATAACGGAGTTGGTGTTCCCGACGGGAGCAAAGAGCATATTTTTGAGCGGGGCGTAGGTAAGCATACCGGCCTGGGCCTCTTCCTGGCGAGGGAGATCCTCGAAATTACCGGGCTGACCCTACGGGAGACCGGTGTGTTCGGGTCCGGGGCCCTGTTTGAGATCCATGTTCCCGAAGAACAGCAGCGCGTCAGGCACGGATGAGCTGAGAACGTTTTATTGCCCGTGTGCTCATCGTGCAGCCTCGGCAAGGAGCGCCATTTTTGCATAGCACCGGGGACACCCGATCCTGACCGGTTTTCTGGTCCTGCTGAGTGATGACAGGCGGCTTACCCTGTATGTCCATGCATGACCACACCGGTGGCAGGTCACGCTGCAGCTTGTGTACTGGCATTCCATGATCCGTGAACGGAGCAGCGTGCAGCGTATTAAGAAAAGACAGGCGAAGGGTGAAAGTGGTGATCAGGTATACCGTTTTCCAGATCCCCTCCCTGGTGCCGGAGAGTATCCGTCCGGCATGGAATGTATGTTCTGACCGCCGTGTAACCATACGTGTGGCCCCCCCATCAGCATCGATCCGTTCCAAGGCAAAACAGATATCGGTTACCAGTTCTTCCAGTAATTTAATCTCCCGGTCAGTCCCATGCCAGTATGAATCGGATCTACGCTCCTGGAGAGGTTGCAGATATATTCTTCCTCATACCCGCAGGCCGCGACCGAATGGACTTTGTATGTCACCAGGGGACAGCCACGGTGTCGTGGAGGCGAAGTGACCATGATACGGACAGAACGAAAATATATCGAGATCCTGCGGATTCTTAAGGACCACCAGGACCCCGTGGGAGCAAAGAGGCTCTCGGAACTCATGGCGGAACGTGGTTTTATCCTGAGCGACCGGGCGGTGCAATATTACCTCAGTTATCTTGATACCCTGGGCTTCACCGAAAAAGTCGGGAACCTGGGCCGTATTCTGACCGCTGCGGGACGTGAGGAGACCGATAATGCCCTTGTCGATGACCGGATCGGATT
>NZ_JBEKRH010000004.1:0-178493 GCF_049518935.1 Methanoregula sp. | reverse complement strand
AGACATACCCGTCCTTGCCAATGAAGTAGAGGTATCCCTTTTCGCGCTGAATCTTTTCTTTTCCAATTTTGGTTCCCATTTAAACACCTCAAAACCTCAATCGGGTTTTGATAATGAGAATTGACGCCTGATAATATAAAAGGTTTCCGTCGAAATGCCGTCGAAGTCCGGTTTTTAGCCATTTTTCTGGGGGTATTTTTGACATTCTGGCGCAGTACTCACGCCGATTAAATACCCGCTTAAAATGCTCCGTTTAACCTAATTCAGCACCATAATGGGCTGAATGCGTCACGGCGCGGTTATGCGCACCGGAAGCGGAAGCGCAGCCTCAGGGGGGGTTATAGCGACGGTGAACTGCTGGCAGGGCGCGGCACCCTCTTCCGGACAGATGAAGAGATCGAACTGCTCATGGGGATCGAGGATATTATCCGCATCCGCCTCGTTACCCGGGAGCAGGTTATATTTCCCAGTGATCGTACAGTTTGGGCAGATGAGAAATGGCCCCCGGCTCTGCGGAATAATTGAAACAGTTCCATTTGTCATCCACAATACGGTCACCCGGTCCATGTCAATTCCATCGGTATCACCAGTGAACGAAGATACGAACATATTCACCCCGCCAACGCGGTCGCGGTTGGGGCGGGAAAACCGGATAAGAACATTGTTCTGCACGGTATCGATTGCGGGGGTCCCGATCATGCTGCCGATTTGATGGATGTTTGCCCTATTGTACTATCATCGAATGGTGGATGATGCCCCGTGGTCCGGTATCGCTTGAACTTCCCTTTTCTCCCAGAGAGAAAGGAAGGGACCCAGCAATTACCACAATAATAAATATTGTGACTAAAAGTTCGAGCCCGGTAATTGCCTCATCGTTGCAGGATGACATCGTCCCTCTAAACAATTCGTCGCATCTCTCATAATCGCAGACATACCAACCATCCACATTCCAGTCCGTTCAGTGTCCCCGACGATCCACGAGACGTTTCGGCCGTCCTTTCAGCGCGTGGAGTTCCAGGCCTCCGGGGGGAGCGACATTGATGACGATCTGGAAATTTCCCTCATGCAGGTTCCGTGCAATCCCGGCAGTTATACTGCCATCTCCGCATCCGATATCCAGCACCCGCTCGTTCCCGGTGAGTGCCAGTTTTCTCACCAGTTCCTCAGCCCACGTTTTCTGGGCAGGGGAACTGTTCCGGTAATCCTCAGGATTCCAGCGGAATGCCGGTCCGTATGTATTCTCGGCCACGGGAATCTCCGGAGTACTATCAGATATCCCCCTGCGATGAATCTTCCGGCCGTGTTTGAGATGCGCGCCTCACCTTTATCGCAGAAAACAACCCATGATTACCGGGTTATCCGTGTACTTCCACCTCATCCTCACTGATGAATGCAATCTCTGTTGCAGTTATTGCCGGGCAAAGGCATTTCTCGATCTTCCCGAGAGCGAAGGGGAGCGTGATATGATCATTGATGAGGATCTTCCCGTGGATGTTGCCTATGATACAGAAGAACTCTACCGGTTCCTGAAACGGGATCCGTCCCCTACTCTCACGTTCTACGGTGGCGAACCGCTCCTCCGGGCGGACCTGATTGAGCGTATCGTACACGAGGCTCCGGTGAAGCGGTTCATGATACAGACCAACGGTACTCTACTCGACCGGCTCCAACCGGATACCGTGAAGAGGTTTGCCACAATCCTTATATCTCTTGATGGCCGGGAGCAACTAACCGATGCACACCGGGGGGAGGGAGTCTATCGCAGGGTAATGGAGAACGTCAGGAAGATCAGGTCGCGTGGATATGAAGGAGAACTCATCGCCCGCATGACCGTCACGGAAAAGACCGATATCGTTGATGCAGTCAGTTACCTAGCCGATAATCCTGACTATTCCTTCACCTCAATCCACTGGCAAATCGACGCGAATTTTGCGGGAGATTTTTCGCAACGGCGGTTTTCTGACTGGGCCGATGGGAGCTACAATCCCGGGATACACACGCTGGTCCATGACTGGGTCAACCGCATGGAGAGGACGGGCATCATCCCGAAGTGGTACCCATTCCTCGACCCGATGGAGGATCTGCTCCGCGGACAACTGAGCCATCTCAGGTGCGGTTCGGGCTATGCCAATTACAGTATCCTGACTGATGGTCATATCGTTCCCTGCCCGGTCATGATCGGTATGCGACAGTACTATCTTGGCCACATCAAAACCGCCAATCCATTATGCCTTCCAATTATACCGGTTGGCGGCGAGTGTATCGGATGCCGGATTGTGGATTTCTGTGGAGGGAGATGCCTCTATTCCAACATCACCCGGCCGTGGGATAAGGCTGAGCGAAGACTTGTCTGCGGAACTGTTGAGAACCTGCATGATGCCTTGGTTGAGGCGCTGCCCCGGGTCCGGGACCTGATCACCCGTGGTACCATCTGCCAGGAGGATTTCACCCACGAAAAATTCAACGGGTGCGAGATTATTCCGTAGATTTTCCATTTCATGGGTTGTATACTCTCACTACCATAATGCAGATGTATTTATATTGAACCGTTAATTGTATATACGCAGAACAAAACTGCATGAGTAATACCATGGAAAGAAAGAGTTTTGGCGGCCCGAGAGATTTCGGTCCCAGAGAAATGACAAAGGTAGTCTGTTCAGACTGCGGCAAAGAATGCGAAGTCCCCTTCAAGCCAACTGAAGGAAGGCCAGTCTATTGCAGGGACTGCCTGCCCAAGCACCGGAAACCCCGGTTCTGATTCCATTCATTTAACCATTTTTGCCAATAGTTTTCCGGGGGCCTGGGTTTTATCAGGTATACCGAATCCGATAGCCTCAAGATACTGCTATTCCCATTCTTCTCCATGACAGAGTCGTGGAGAGAGGCAAAAGAGTGCGCAGCCAGAGAGGGATTGCCGCAGGTCTACCATGACTGCGATGACAAACACTATGGGGCCTGCGGGGCAGGAGAGCGGCAGGGATCGTTCAAAGGCGGGATCTTCATCGAACATCGCTGCCTCTGCATGCCGGCGCACCTGAGCTGTGAGGAACTCGAAGAGAAAGAGCGAAAATTCCTGCAGGAGAATCCTGACTGGTAATTCCGACAGTTACCGGTGACGGGCCTATTTTGTAAATTATTCCTTCCTTTTGATCTCCTGGCGGAACCGGTGAAGAATATCATAGAGCATCATGCGGAATTCCCCCCCGATCTCCTCCCAGGACTTGGCGTCATTCACCCGATCATCGGGAGATACACCCATGTGACTTTCGTGGACAACCTGGTCATCATCTGTTTGGTCGATCCGGGGCTGCCACCAGAGCTGCCGCATAATCTCGAAGTAGCCGCTTGCAAGTACAATGATGAATACCAGCGGTACGATGAGGAAAGACAGGAACCAGAACATGGGATACAGGTTCGTTGTCGCCACAGAGTCTACCCACTGGAACACCCGCAGGAAAAACGCAATACAGAAGACACTGCCGATTGCCATGATGATGGGCCCCGGCAGATTGAGAGGGAAGGGGAATGCACCAAAGATCGCCCCCATAAACAGGATGATCGCAATAAGGAGGAGGAGCCAGAAGTTTTCATTGATGAACCCGACTCCCGCGTGGTAAAGCGGGTTTGAGACATAATACGTGAGAATATTTGCAAGGACCACCACGATCAGGAACCCAATGATCCCGATCATCCGTGATACAAATACCCAGCCAAATGATCGTGTACGACAGCGCACCATATCCCCTGCCCCGGAAATGCTGTACCTATTTTGTCAAGGAGGTATAAGAGTGTTGGAGATCGGAGCTGGATCTGAAGATGATATCTGGCACAATATGTATAATCCCGGCCGGGTGATCATGTGCTATGCAGGTCAATTACAAACGGTACGGGCTCTACCTGCTGCGGTGGCAGGCAAGTACACCCCTTCTGGCAGGGGCGGGGATCATTCTTGCTTCCATGGGTCAGGGGTATCTGGTGGCGGCGATCATCGCAAACCTGATCGGGGGGCTGATCTTCTTCTGGGTGGACCAGTTCATCTTCACCTCGCAGTCACTGGCCGCACAATGGGAGGTCAGGGACAACATCACCTGTGTAGACTGCGGCAGGATCGCACGCGGGTACCGGCTGGTGCGGTCCGGCGATTATGACAAGACTCATGATCATGAACCCGAGTTCCGTTGCGAGGAGTGTTCAAAGAAAAAAGCTGAAGTGCTCAAAGGCCGTGGCATCCGGACCGAATGAGATTATTGTACCTCCCTGCCAGTTTATTTTAATTATATGTTTTCGGACACAACAATTTCCGGTTCCGCCGTATTTTTAAAAATTGTATTCTGCTTCTTTCATCTGGCCTTGCAGGATCTCACAAGTGTTACCCGGGCCAGATTCTTTAGTAGTTTGCGTTTTTACATTCAGTAATAGGGGATTGTACTCTGCAATATAAAATGCATTGTCGTTCAAAAAATTACAATAATGTATAAATATGTACAAAGTTAACCTGTAGAGCAGACATGTTTACCGGAAGTTCCAGCACACCGGCAACACCCCCAGAAGAATCGGCAGCTCCCAGGAGCGAGCCGGGGAGAGACCTATGCAATCCAAACTGAAACTCAATCTCGGCCATGAGGAGTTTATCACCGCAGTCAGTACCCAGCCAAAACCGCTGATTATCCCGCTGTGCGCAGAACTGCCCCTGCCGGATATCTCTCCCCTTGACATTTATACAGGGACCAGAACCGGGCGCGGGTTCCTTTTAGAGTCCATGGAAGGAAGCGAGAAACTTGCCCGGTACTCGTTCATCGGCATCGATCCGGAGATGGTGGTCACCATCGGCACATCGGTAAACGTGCAGGGCAATGACCCATTCGTTGCCATTGCCCGGGATCCGGAAGGGGATAACCCGGTCGATCAGGTCAGGTCGATCCTGTCCCGGTTTCATTACATGAACGTCAAAGCGCCACGGTTTTTCGGAGGGCTGGTCGGCTATTTTGCGTACGACTGCATTTACTCGCTCTTTGAAAAAGTAGAGAGGACCAAGACTTCTGATCTGGATCAGGAGGGTAAAGAACCCGATGCCAGATTCATGCTGACCAAGGACTGCATCGTAATCGATCACCGGGACAGGAAGCTCTTCATCTTCTCAAGCCCGTTCCTGACGTACGATTCGGATCTATCAGGAGAATATTACCGGAGCGTTGCAAAGATCCAAGCCCAGGTTAATCGCATCGTTACGCTGACCGGAGGGCATGGAGGAACGAACCTACCGTCAGGTACCCCGGTTCCTCCCGCACAGGCTTCCCTCTCCATCTCACAGGATGTATTCCATGCGGCCGTGCAGAGGGTCAAGGAGCACATTGTGGCTGGCGATATCTTCCAAGCCGTGATCTCCCGCCGCATGGAATTTTCCATCAGCAAGGATCCGTTCGCCGTGTATGCTGCACTCAGGGAGATCAACCCAAGCCCTTACATGTATTATCTGGATTTTGGTGATGAGAAGGTGATCGGGGCAAGTCCCGAGATGCTCGTGCGTGTGGAAAAACGGCGGGTGACAACAGTCCCCATCGCCGGGACCCGGCCCCGCGGCAGTACGAAAGCGGAGGACGACCGGCTCGCAGAAGAACTTCTTGCTGACAGGAAAGAGCGGGCCGAACACACAATGCTCGTCGATCTTGCGAGAAACGATCTCGGGCGGGTCTGCCGGTTCGGATCGGTCGAGGTTACCGAGTTTATGGGCATCGAGAAGTTCTCCCATGTCCAGCACATCGTCTCGACGATCAGCGGTGTACTTCGCGACAACCTTGACTGCTACGATGCCTTCCGGTCCTGCTTCCCGGCCGGGACCGTTTCGGGCGCACCCAAGATCCGGGCCATGCAGATTATCGATGATCAGGAGGCAGGTCCCCGCGGCCTGTACGCAGGTGCCGTAGGGTATATCGGCTTTGACAAGAACCTTGATTTTGCTATCGCAATAAGGACGATCCAAGTCAGGAACGGCCTGGCTTCCGTGCAGGTCGGGGCGGGAATCGTAGCAGACTCAGTTCCGGAGAATGAGTGGAAGGAGACTGAGAATAAAGCTGCGGCGATGCTGCGGGCGATCGAGCGATCGGGGGTATGCCTGTGAAAAGCCCCAAGGTCCTGATCGTGGACTGTTACGACAGCTTCACCTTCAATCTCTACCAGCAGATCGGAAAACTGGGTGCCGAGCCGGTCGTGCTTCCCTGTGATACATCCCTTGAGGTTCTGAAAGAGATTGCCTGCGACCGGATCATTCTTTCACCGGGCCCGGGCACGCCACAGGAATCCGGTGTCTGCCTCGATGTGCTGGAAACCCTGAGCCGGACAATCCCGACACTCGGAGTCTGCCTCGGCCACCAGGCAATCTGCACGGCATTCGGAGGGGAAGTCATACGGGCAGTGCATCTGATGCACGGCAAGACCTCGCCCATCTATCATGACGGAAAACGGATCTTCTCAAGCATCCCGCAGCCGTTCACTGCCACGCGGTACCATTCCCTGGTAGCCCGTGAGGAGTCCCTTCCCGGCGACCTCATCGTGACTGCAACAAGCGGTGATGACGGGTATGTCATGGGTGTTCGTCATAAACGATTCCCGATTGAGGGGGTTCAGTTCCACCCCGAGAGCATCCTCTCGACAGAGGGGGACAGGATACTCAAAAATTTCCTGGAACAGACGGGAGTGGTATCATGATATTTAAAGAGGGCCTGCAACGCCTTCTTGGTCGCCAGGATCTCAGCAAGGACGAGGCCGGCAGGATCATGGATGCCATTATGGAGGGGAAAGCATCGCAGGCTCAGATCGGTGCATTCCTGGCAGCATTGCACATGAAAGGCGAGACGCCGGAAGAGATTGCTGCATTTGCAACGGTGATGCGAAAACACGCGATCGTTGTCAGGCCGTCCAACCGTAAACCGCTCGTGGACACCTGCGGGACAGGCGGTGACGGGATGCATACGTTCAATATCAGCACTACCGCGGCATTCGTCGCAGCAGGTGCGGGGATTCCGATAGTCAAACACGGTAACCGGAGCGTGAGCAGCACCTGCGGTTCAGCGGATGTTCTCTCCGCTCTCGGAGTAAATCTCTCCGTTGATCCGCGCGCCCAGGCGGGAATTATCGAGCAGGTAGGGATTGCATTCCTCTTTGCACCGAGCCACCATCCCGCAATGCGCCACGTCATGGCCGCCCGACAGGAGATCGGGTGCAGGACGGTCTTCAACATTCTCGGTCCGCTCACTAACCCTGCCGGGGCAGAGGCACAGGTACTCGGGGTCTACCATCCCAACCTCACGCTCACAATGGCAGAAGTGCTCCGCCTGCTTGGTATCTCCCGGGCAATGGTCGTGCACGGAAGCGGGCTGGACGAGATCACTACAACCGGAGAGACGAACGTGTCAGAATTGTCCGATAATCACATCCGGAACTATACGATCTCCTGCGGGACGTTCGGTATCGCCGGTGCCCAGTTGTCGGATCTTGCCGGGGGAGATGCCGGGACAAACGCCCGGATCTTACGCGAGATCCTTGGCAGCGAGCGGGGTGCCGGCAGGGACATCGTGCTCCTGAATGCCGGTGCAGCAATATACGTGGGCGGCGGAGCCCGCGATCTCCGGGAGGGGATAGCCCATGCTGCTGCATCGATCGATTCGGGATGCGCCCTTGGCAGGCTGGACGCATTGGTCGAGGCTACACGGGGTACAGCATGATACTGGACGAGATTGTCCGGCGATCGGAGAGACGGGCAGCCCTGCTTCCGGCAACATTTCCGGAACCGCCATCGCGTATTCACGCAAGTCTTGCCGGCGCTATCCGAGGGAAGAACGGGAAAAACGCGGTAATCGCGGAGATCAAGTGCACATCGCCGAGCGGGGGTATGATCCGGCGCAATGTAGATATGGCGCAGATGGCTGGCGTACTTGCAGAAGGAGGGTGCGTAGCTCTCTCGGTGCTGACCGAGCCCTACTTCTTCGGGGGGACCGGACAGGACATCGCAAGGGTGAGAAGTGCCGTGAACCTCCCTATCCTACGGAAGGATTTCATCATTGATGAACGCCAGCTCGCCGAGTCACGGGCGCTCGGGGCTGATGCCGTGCTCCTGATCGCCGCTGTTCTTGGCGCACGACTGCCGGACTTTGTTGACCGTGCAGCCGATTATGGTCTTGAACCGCTGGTCGAAGTCCACAATCCTGAGGAAGTGGAATCTGCACTGGATACGAAAGCAATACTTATCGGCATCAACAACCGCAATCTCTCGACAATGACCATTGACCGTTCGACTACCCGCATCCTCTCGAAAAGCGTCTGCAGGGAAGGCCGGCTGATCGTCTCCGAGAGCGGCATGAGATCCGCGGATGATGTCCGTGAGATGAAACAGTACTGCGATGCATTCCTGATCGGCTCGTCCATCATGGCCCATGAGCATCCGCGGAAGAAGCTCGAGGAGTTCGTATGCGCGTAAAGATCTGCGGGATCACCCGCTTGGAAGATGCGCGGTTTGCCGAAGAAGCCGGGGCCGACGCGATTGGCGTTGTTGTCTTTTCCGGGGGCGTATCGCACCGGGTTGTGTCTATAGAACGGGCACGGGAGATCTTTAACGCTATCGGCCCATTCACAGCGACCGTTGCAGTGAGCCATACCAGATCCGAAGAGGATCTTGCACAGATGATCGCACTGAACCCCTCAGCTATCCAGATCTCGCACCCGTTTCAATTCGAGGAAGATCCGGGCGTGCAGGTGATCCGGGTGATCGGGAGGGGCGATCCGTTACCGGAAGACTGCGATGCGGTTATTGTCGACGACAGCCATGGAAGGGGTAGGGTATATGATCCTTCGTATGCCCGCGATGCCGTGGAGCGCTCGACCATCCCGGTCATTCTTGCCGGGGGGTTAACACCGGAGAATGTGAGTGAGGCCGTAAAGAAGGTCCGGCCCTACGCGGTGGACGTGGCCACGGGTGTCGAGACATCACCGGGGATCAAGGACCATGAAAAGATACGAGCGTTCATCGCCGCATCCAGGAGACAGTGAGATGACACGGAAAGGACGATACGGTACATTCGGTGGGCAATATGTTTCAGAGACACTCATGAGTGCCCTGATCGAACTTGAGGACGCGTACGAGAAGGCCAGCAAGGATCCCGGATTTGCCCGGGAACTTGCCGCACTCCAGACAGAATATGCAGGGCGGATGACCCCCTTGACGTTCTGCGGAAATGCCTCCCGGGAACTCGGGTTCAGGATGTACCTCAAGCGCGAGGATCTTGTTCACGGGGGATCGCACAAACTCAACAACACTCTCGGGCAGGCACTCCTCGCCCGGCGCATGGGCAAGAAACGGCTGATCGCCGAGACCGGCGCCGGCCAGCACGGGGTTGCCACCGCAATTGTAGGGGCAGCACTCGGTATGTCGGTCGAGGTCTATATGGGGGAGCTCGACACCCGGCGGCAGGCGCTCAATGTCTTCCGCATGGAACTGATGGGGGCAAAAGTAGTGCCGGTAACTTCGGGCACCCGAACCCTTAAGGACGCCGTAAACGAGGCACTCCGGTACTGGGTAGCGCATGTTGAGGACACCTATTTCCTCTTCGGTTCGGTGGTGGGCCCGCACCCGTACCCCCTCATGGTCCGGGATTTCCAGTCCGTGATCGGGAGAGAGACGCGGGAGCAGGTGATGGAGAAAGAAGGGCGTCTCCCGGACACGATCGTTGCCTGTGTCGGCGGCGGATCGAATGCGATCGGCATCTTCTACCCGTTCCTGAACGACGATGTGGAATTGATCGGCGTTGAAGCCGGGGGGAAAGGAATCGAGACCGGCGAACATTCCGCAACGCTCTGCGCCGGTGAGCCGGGCGTACTCCATGGGGCGCTCTCTTATCTCCTGCAGGACAGGGACGGGCAGGTACTGCCCACCCACAGCATCTCCGCGGGCCTCGATTATCCCGGCGTTGGTCCCGAACATGCAATGCTGAAAGACACTTCCCGGGTGACTTATGCGGCTGCCAACGACGCAGACGTGCTCATAGCGTTCTCCTTCCTGTCGAGAACGGAAGGCATCATCCCTGCGCTCGAATCGGCCCATGCCGTTGCCTGGGTGATGAATAACCGGGACCGGTTCGACCGGGACGATATCGTTATCGTGAATCTCTCCGGGCGCGGTGACAAGGATGTGACTGAAGTGGCTAGGCTGCAGGGACGTGCATTATGAGCCGGATACAAACAGTCTTTGAACAACCCGGGACGACCGCATTCATCGGGTTCACTGTAGGGGGGGATCCGGACGCAGAGACCTCGTTCCGGATTGCGCGGGCGTTGATTGACGGGGGTACGGACATCCTCGAGATCGGCATCCCGTTCTCCGATCCCGTGGCAGACGGCCCAACCATCCAGAGAGCTGACGACAGGGCGCGTGCAGCCGGCACTACACCCACAACGATCTTCGCACTGGTAAAAAAGATCCGGGAATATTCAGAAGTCCCGATCGTCTTCCTCACGTATTACAACATCGTCTACCGAAGGGGAATCGAGCGGTTTTACCAAGAGGCAAAGGAGGCGGGCGTTGACGGGATCCTCATCGCGGATATGCCAGTGGAGGAGTCGGAAGAAGTAACCGGGATCGCTGCCCGGTACGGAATCGATCCAATCTTCCTTATCACGAGGACTACAGATGAGGAGCGTATCGCAAAGATTGCAGGAAAAGCGGGAGGGTATCTCTACCTTGTCTCTGTGCTCGGTGTCACGGGTGTACGGGACACGGTTCCCGAAGAGGCTCTCGATCTCCTCCGCCGGGTCCGGACGCACACGGACCTCCCGCTGGCGCTGGGCTTTGGCATCTCCACTCCCGACCATGCGAGAACATGTGCCGCTGCCGGGGCCGAGGGTATTATCGTCGGAAGTGCAATTGTTGACATTGTCGAGAGGAATCTTAAGGATCCCAGCACGATGGAGCGGCAGCTCAGGGATTACGTGTCAGGAATGAAAGCCGCTGCTCACTCCGGGCAGCGGTAGTAATATCATTCCGACGATCTTTTTATCTGGAGCCTGCTTATGATATGTGGAATTATCATGATGTCAAAAACCAGTATCTTTGTCATTCTCGGAGCCTGCATTATTGCCGGCTTACTTGTTGCAGGATGTACGCAGACGCAGGCACCTGCCGCTGTCCAGACCACCGTTCCGACAATCGCCGAGCCCGTGGCAACACCCGCTGCAACAGCGGCACCCACATCTGCCGGAACTGCCGGCATGGCAAACCCCGCCTCAGTCAACTGTGGCAAGATCGGTGGAACAACCGAGATTAAGACCGCTGCTGACGGCGGTCAGTATGGTATGTGCACATTCACCAACGGAACCAGCTGCGAGGAGTGGGCACTCTTCAGAAACGAGGGCTGCGTGACAAATGTCACTACCCAGGCTACAACATCAGCCAATGCAAGTGCGGGCATGACTGTGACTGCAGTCAATACTTCAACATAATTTTTCTCAAAATTTTTTCTTATTCTACCGGATCTCCATGGAATCCGTGTTCTGCGAGAATTGCGGTGACCTTTTTCACCCATACCGGATCGTTTGCGCCCGGGGGATGCGCATGCGGCAGGCCTGCGACGTGCTCATTCCAGACCTGAGCGAGAGACTCATCGGACGTGCTGATCCCACCGGCCCCGATTACCCTGCCGACCAGCTGCCCTTCCCGGTTATAGAGGAGCATCCGGTAACACTGGAACTCCCGGCAGACGGGAGGCCGGGTGGCATAAACGCCGCAAACAAATCCTTCGCCGTTCTTATTCCGGCAGAGGAACGGACATGGTTTTTTCTCACCCGGTACGATCCCGGTGCCATCGGAGTACCGGTCCGCGATCTCGTCAGCATATTCAGCATCCGTGTGGACCGGGAACACGTCTCCGCTCAGGCTGTACCGGCAGTAGTAGTCACAGTGATTCAGCTGGCGCTCTATCCTGATGAACGATCCATACCCGGCGCAACATTTCCCGCAGCCATCGCAGACAAATTTTGTCATACCGTAATCGTCTCTTAGGCCGGCAGCCTGATAAAAAAATGGGTGGTGAATCACTGGACGCATACAGGCAATAATAGAGGGCCCATATCGAAAGGTACCGGCTGCCGGTCCCGGTGATGCTGTAAATGATCCAGTAGCCGTGGTATTCCCCTTCGATAAGACCGGCATCTTTCAGGATGGTGAGATGGTAGGAGAGTTTTGAGTCGGAGATTCGCATGAACCGGTTGATGACACGGACACAGAGCGGCTGGTCGCGGACAAGATGGAGAGTCGTCAGCCGGAGCGGGTCTGCGAATGCATGATGGATCCGGCTTTTCACTTCAAGCCTGTCCGTGGCGGGGATATGCTCTGCGAGCGCCTCAAATCCGCCGAGCCGGTCGAGGCTCCTCCAAGACCTGGGCCGGAATGACGCTGTCGGCCGTCTTAGCACGGCGCAGCCTGCCACTACAACACGATGACTTTGTGCGAACCATTTCAAATTATTGTGAAATGCAAACCTATTTAATCATCACCCGCTCATGTTGTTTCAATAAAATTTGAAATGATGATCACGATGAATTCCCACAAAAAATCTGCAGCCTTCGGATGCGGCTGCGAAGTCGCACCCTCCCCTGGCCAACTTACGGTTGCACATCATCAGGAACTTCACACGGTTTCCATGCTTCCGTGGAACCCCAACCCGAAATTCACCGGCGTCTCCCTGCGACACCTGATCACGGGTGCTGATACCGGGGGGCGCATGTCCCTGCACCATGTCCGGATCGATCCCGGCTGCTCCATCGGTAATCACACCCATGCAGACATGGTGGAGATCCACGATGTCCTGTGCGGGGAAGGGATATGCATGCTTGAAGGAGTGGACATCCGGTACCAACCCGGCACGATGGGCATCATGCCTGCCGACCAGATCCACAGCATCACTGCCGGGAGAGAAGGGGTGCTCCTGCTTGCAACCTTCTCACCCCCGCTCGTGTAAGGAGGGACAATTGTGACACCAGCACCTGTTTCATCCTGCTCATGCACACAGGAGACAGACCCTGCCCCATCCAACTGCGCGGACCAAGACAGATCATCCCCGGAAATCCTGGTTGCTGACAGCAGGATCACCGCTGCCAACCGGCTCGACCATTTCCTTGCCCGCTGGGCCGTTAACCGTGGCGGGCACAGGATTATGCCGGGATTGTATCGACTCGGGAATCCCGGTCCCGATTCCCCGGTCTTTGCATCGGCGAACTATACGCTGAGTTTCGATGCGCTCCGCTCTGCACTGGCAGGAGTAGATGCCTATATCCTGGTACTGGACACGAAAGGGATCAATGTGTGGTGCGCTGCCGGCAAAGGAACATTCAGCACCGATGAACTGGTGCGGCAGATCGGGACAGCGGGTCTGGCAGGTATTGTCAGGAACCGGCGGATCATCGTCCCCCAGCTGGGTGCTCCCGGCATATCGTGGCCGGACGTACTGCGCCGCACCGGGTTCACCGTAGAGTACGGCCCTGTCCGGGCACGCGATCTACCGGAATATCTCAGGTCACACACGGCGACACCTGCGATGCGCAGGGTGGAGTTCCCCCTCCGGGATCGGGCAGTACTTGCACCGGTCGAGCTGGTTCATGTGCTGCTGCCGGCCCTTGTGGCGGCGATCATGTTCTGGTTCCTTGCCGGGCTCTCCGCTGCCCTCGCCGTGGTCGCGGCCGTAATTGCCGGGACGATCCTCTTCCCAATCCTCCTGCCGTTCATTCCCACGCACGATTTCTCAACAAAAGGGTTTATCCTCGGCGGAATCGTCGCCCTGCCTTTTGCCGTACTGTACGGAACGGATCCCCATCTTGCCGGGTGGCTGGCGATAGCGTGCGCGATCATTCCGCTGCTCATCATCCCTGCCGTGACCGCGTACCTCGCACTCAATTTCACCGGCTCGACCCCGTTCACCTCGCGGACCGGGGTAAAAAAGGAGATCTTCCGGTACGTGCCGGTCATGGCATTCATGGCAGGCGCTGGTGTGCTGCTGGGGATATTGCTGGGTGCAGGCCGGCTTCTGGGGGCGATCTGATGTCCGCTCCGGAAAAAATCCGGCAAACGTCCGGGAAGGAAAAAAATTCATCGGGATTCTTTAATTTCCGAGGAATTAAGCAAAGCAAAGTCCGAGGAGGAGAGGGAAGGCAACTGCTGACCTTCGACTCGTACACTGAGACCACACTTACGTTCTATCCTGACCGGTGCATCAACTGCACCCGTTGCCTCCAGGTCTGCCCCCACGCGGTCTTCTCACCGGGAACAGGTACTGTCCGGCTCGAACACCCGTCCATATGCATGGAGTGCGGGGCCTGTGCCCGGAACTGTCCGGTCCAGGCGATCGAAGTGCAAAACGGTGTCGGGTGTGCCTGGGCAATGATCGGCGCTGCCCTGAGGGGAAAGAATATGGACAGCGGGGAGTGTGGCTGTGGCGGGGAGGGGAGCCCCTGTTGCGGTGAACGGTAGCATCAGTCGGGAACCGGCCCATGGAAACAAACACTTTTTGTATCCCCACGCTGAAAAATTCCAAAAGCGAATAAGAACATTCAACAGGACACCGGGTATGAACGCCAAACTCTCACCGTTTGCAGCTGATGCCCTTTCCCAAGTCAGGCAAATCGCGATTGACGGGCAAAAAGTGGGCATAATCCGGCTCGATGAATCCATCAGTGAAGTGATGGCATTAAATCTTACAGCGGATGCGGACATTCAGGCAGCCCTCCTGCAGCGAATCGCGCAAAACAACTACATTCCCCCGTCTGCCGGGGGCCTATGCGAGATCCCTGATGGCGGAGTTTTATGCGGATCGCATGAAACAGAGGATGAAGATGGCACTGAAGAATTATTCAGCAATAGATCGGGATTGACGATAATAACCGCGTCGGGGCGAGAAACACGACAAAACCACAGGTTCTGTTTATCTGTACGGCAAATGCCGCCCGGTCCCAGATAGCCGAGAGGCTGCTCATGGCAAAATACGGGGACCGTTATGACGTATTCAGTGCCGGTACACGGCAATCGACCGTAAGCCCCCGTGCTATTGCAGTCATACAGGAAATTGGGATAAATATCTCCCATCACCGGTCGAAACAGCTTGACGAGTTCCGGAGTAAGCCCATCGATATCGTAGTTACGGTCTGTGACCGGGCGCACAAAGTCTGTCCGGTTTTCTCCTACGCGAAAAAGACCCTGCATCAGGGTTTTCGTGATCCTCATGCATATGGCGGATCCGACGAGGAGATTCTCGCGGCTTACCGCTCCGTGCGCAATGACATCGCAGCGTGGATCGATACCACCTTTGGCGGTAGGGATCTATCCTGACGTTTGACAACAACATTGATGTCATGTCATCGCGTTCATTGACCTGAGGTGCGAGGGTATGAAACGGGAGAGAACGAAGGACGTGTATGCGGAATCCCTCGAGCTCCACAGGAAGCACCGGGGGGCGATCGAAATCCGGTCAAAAGTTGCGGTCACGAACCGGCATGATCTCTCCCTTGCCTATACCCCGGGCGTTGCCGAGGTCTGCCGGGAGATCCACCGGGACCGGAATCTTGCATACAAGTACACCATCAAGGCCAATACCATCGCCATCGTTACCGACGGGTCACGTGTACTCTCGCTCGGGAACATCGGAGGATATGCCGCGATCCCCGCAATGGAGGGCAAAGCCCTTCTCTTTAAAAAACTGGCCGGGATCGACGCCTTCCCGATCTGTTTTGAGCACTCCCATATGGAATTTGCCGACGACATCCGGAACATTGCACCCGTGTTTGGGGGGATCGCGCTTGAGGATATTGCGGCACCCCGGTGTTTCGAACTCGAGGAGTCACTCCAGGGGATCGGCATTCCGGTCATGCACGACGATCAGCATGGCACAGCGATCGTTGTGCTGGCAGCGCTGCTGAACTCCTGCAAAGTGACGAAGAAACACTTCGAGGATCTCAACATCGTAGTGTGTGGGGCGGGTGCTGCCGGTTTTGCCATCACGAGGATGCTCAGGTGCATCGGGTACAACCCCGACATCTGCAGCAGCGTGCATGATATCATTGTCTGCGATACCCGCGGGATCATCCACCGTCACCGCGAAGGATTGTACGGCAACAAGTACAAATTCATCATCGGCGAGGAGACGAACAGGACGGGCCGGACGGGTTCCCTTGCCGATGCCATGGATGGCGCTGATGTTTGTATCGGCGTATCAGTGCCGGGGATTATCACGCCCTCCATGGTCCGGTCGATGAACAAGGACCCAGTCATCTTTGCCCTGGCAAACCCCATGCCGGAGATCCTGCCAGGTGATGCACTACAAGCGGGGGCGGCGATCGTAGGGACCGGGCGGAGTGATTTTCCCAACCAGATCAACTACGCCCTTGCATTCCCGGGAATCTTCCGGGGCGCACTCGATGTGCAGGCAACCCGGATCTCCGATGAGATGAAAGTCGCCGCGGCCCATGCACTTGCAGACTACGTAAAAAGGCCGCGCAGGGACAGGATCCTCCCGGCAGTCCTCGATCGTAAGGTTGTGACCGCGGTCGCCCGGGCAGTCAGTGAAGCGGCAAAAGCAAGCGGGTGTGCCCGCAACATCGGATAATACCCGGCAATCCGGAGAAAGACCCGGCCCGGTTACATGGTTTCCTGTAGCCGTTTTTTTTCATTATTCCGGTTTCACTGCCTTGCACACATGTTCCATGAGGGCATGGTGCCGGCAGAGATCCCTGACAAATCCGGAGCTCCGCTCATGCGGGGGCAGGGGTTTCCATGCAATCCCGCAATCCGTGTCATGGAGAATCAGCCCTTCGGCAGGGGCGGGCTGGAGGGGGGGTTCCCCGGACGCATCGAGGAGCCGGGCAATTGAGTCCGTATCTGCCTCGCCATTGCTTACAAGGAGCAGTGCCGCCGCCATGCTGCGCACCTGATGCCAGAGGAAACTCTCTGCCATCACTTCAAGACAGACGAACCCGTCTGTTTCCAGCACCGCAATCCGCAGGATATTTCTGAGGGGATTCTTGTTTTCAATGCGTGCGAAGCGGGAAAAATTGTGGGTTCCAAGGAAACTGGCAGCAGCTGCTTTCATGGAGGCAATATCCCGCGGACGTGTGACGTAATAGTAGCGGTACGTCCGGCTCCTTGCGTCAAACCGCGGGTGAAACAGGGGCGCAACTTCGGCGTACCCGGTGCACCAGCAGTCCGGGGGAAGCCGGGTGTTGATGGCCCGGATCGCCCGGTCCGGCGCGGCGGTAGTGAAAGCCGCAACCTGTCCGGTTGCATGGACACCGCGATCCGTTCTCCCGGCAAACAGGAATCCCGCCTCCCGCCAATCGTCGAACAGCCTGAGCTTCTGGCATGCTGCCACAAACTCGCTTTCCACGGTACGGCATGACACCTGCATCTGGGATCCGAAAAACCTGCTTCCCAGGTACGAGACCCGGAATGCCAGCCTTACCGGAGCTGCATGTGCCTTGTTATCCTTTTGATCTTTCTCCATGTGTTGTTGATAGACTGGCGCGTGTAGGTGCGCAGCGGTGTTTTTCTGCCACCGCAGGATACTTTTCCTGCCCGGATCGCCTCGAGGATCGCGGGTACGTTCTTCTCTGCCTCGACAAAGGTCCTGCCAAACCCGACAAACTTCGCGTTGTGGGCATCGCTTCCCCCGACACAGGGTTTCCCCAGCCGCTGGGCGATCCGGGCCGCCTTCTTGTTGGCCGAGCCCACAATGTACCGGCTGTTGAAGGACTCCACTGCGTCGACAACCGACATCCCGACTTTCTTGCGCCGGGCCACCCCGTGGCGCCAGACATGGTAAGGGTGGGGGAGGATCAGCAGTGCACCCATCCGCCGGGCTATATTGACCGTGTCCACCACATCAAGGCCCGGGGGTATGATCTCTGTCACCCCGAGCACGAGGAGATGGCCCTGTTTGGTCGATACCTCAATACCCGGGATCACGAGGACAGATGACGACAGGGTGAGTGCCTTTTTTGCCCCGTCGACAGAGTCGTGATCAGTGATGGCAATCGCATCAAGCCCTGCGGCCTCGGCAGCCCGGAGGATCTCCTCTACGCTGCTCTCGCCATCCTTGGAATAACTGGTGTGTACGTGCAGGTCGCAGGTCAGCATCTGATCATAGTGTTTTTATCTCTCTGGTATTAAGGGAACTTATGCGCATCCTCCTTCCCACCGGTGCCACCACCGAAGAGATGGTCCGGAAAGCAGCCGCCGGGTTCGATGCGGATGTCGTGGTGACCGGAGAGATTGCATCATTTTTAACCCCGCACCGGCTCAGGGAACTGGTGACGAAGGGCACGTACGATATGGTCATCGTTTCCGGCATGAGTACCGCATCGTTCGAACAGGTGGAGCGCGGGACAGGTGTCCCGGTCTACCGCGGGCCCCGTCATGCAGCAGATCTTGCGCTGATCCTCCCGCAACTGGGCTCGATCACGCTCTCGCGTACCATCCCGGCCGACGAATTTCTTGCCAGCGGGAATGCGGCGGATGCGATGCGGCGGATCAACGAACTGGAGCGGGATGCTGACTGCGAATGCATTATCCGCGGAATAAAGATCGGCGGCGGATCCCGGATGAAAGTGCTCGCCGAGATCATGGATGCCCACAAGCGGGACGATATCCGGAATCTCGTTGAATCCTTCTTTTCGGAAGGGGCGGATATCGTGGATCTCGGCTTTGGGTTTGATGCGACACCCGGGGAGGTCATACGGGTATTTGGTGCGCTTGACGGTATCGACCAGCCTCTTGCCGCCGATACCCAGGACCCTGCCCTGATACAGGCTGCCTTATGCCGGGCAGATATCATCCTCAGTTTACAGGAGGAGAATATTCCACTCGTGGGAACTGCGGTCGCAGAAGCCGGGGCTGCCGCGATCATCGTACCGGGGAGGAGCACGCTTACAAAGAATATCGCTATGGCAAAACGGGCGGGGATCCCCTGTATCATCGCCGACCCTCTTCTCCAGCCGGTCGGATCCGGGTTTGTTGGATCTTTGCGACAGTTCCGGAAAAGCAGGTACCCCCTCTTCTTTGGTGCCGGCAATGTGACCGAGCTTCTTGACGCAGATTCACCGGGAATGAATGCACTT
This sequence comes from Methanoregula sp., assembly GCF_049518935.1. Classification (GTDB taxonomy): domain Archaea; phylum Halobacteriota; class Methanomicrobia; order Methanomicrobiales; family Methanospirillaceae; genus Methanoregula. Next base: position 159,350 of record NZ_JBEKRH010000004.1, on the reverse strand, counting down.
CTCGCCGGGATGGCGATGGAGCTGGGCGCAGCCGTACTCTTCACGAGCGAACATTCCGACAAGACCAGAGGGTCCATCCGGGAGATGCGGAAAGCGACCGGGATGATGGCGCTTGCAAAAAGCCGGCCATACCCAAAGGACCTCGGTATAGATCTCCTTATCCTCAAGGAGAAACGCCGGCGGCGTGAGCCCCCGCTGGAGTACGATGCGGTACTTCCCCTTCAGCAGGCTCCGGAGAATATCTCCTATGACCCGAAAGGCAACTTCCGGATCGGGATTGAAGGAGACCGGATCGTTGCCGTGATCCATGGGAAGGCGGCAACCGGCACACGCTGGCAGGATGTGCTGAACACGATCATCGCCCACGGGGATGTATCACTCCTCGACCATGGGGGGTATCTCGGCAGGGAACTATACAAGGCGGAACTTGCGATCCGGTACGGCCGGAGTTTCGAACAGGACGGCGAATTCTAAAAGAGTACGGCTCTTTGTCGTGTATAAGAATTCCAAGTCGAATCGGGAATTTCCCTGTCGTACGACAGTAATCTGCGCAGGAAGAGATCGTCGGGAAAGCGGGATTTTGCAAAGGTTAAAAAATACACACACTCCAGCGGTTTCATTCACGTTTTTATTACGAGGTGTGTATCCGATTTTCCTTTTCCCTTGACATTTCCCTTGAGATCGATCTTCATCCTCATCAATAATTGAGGTAGGCAGCCCGGATATACCTGTGGGATTAGTACAGCGCCATCCGAAAGGCATTTTTTCTTTGTTTGTCCGGACCAGCATAACGCCCCGACGTAGAAAAACCATTTTTAGGGATCGTGTTCTGCCGGATGTCAGACCTCTCCCGGTATCCCGCCGAAACCGGGACTTATATAATGGGTTAAAGATCGTAACCGAACGGTTCCGCGTTTAAACCTGCGCAGTTTTACCAATATATATCCAGATTTTTTAGAAGTCCATGTGCAGATGGCTGCCGTACACCGGCACGCCTCGACCTCTTCGACGGGGACAACGAGATCCCATGGACCGACACATGCAGCACAGGAAAAATGGCGCACCTTTGCATTTCCCCGATGCACTACCGGATTATGCAGATTTGGTGTCCATTCTTATAGTTTTCCGCAAAACCGGTTGCCAATACCCTGGACCTGCCCTGAAGTATCCTGTTCGAAAGCCGATGCCAGGCATACTTTCAAGCGGGAAGCTCATCCCCGATTTCGATAAAGTCAGTCACTCTTTCCTGATGATGTCCCGGGATGGATCTGGCTTCCTGAGGTCCTGCACTATCCTTTAGAGGAGTTTGACTCATGAATACACCACAACATAAGAGACCACATTCTGTTGCACTCACCTTCTGCCTGCTCTTTCTGCTGATCGCAGGAGCCGCAGCTGCACCGGGGTCCGGGCCGGCAAATATCCGCAGCCTGGTCTTCAACGAGGCGGGTACCGGTACGGCGCATGAAACATCGTACCGGGCCATGAACGCGGCCGTATCGCTCGCCGGATCCACGAATCCGTCCTATACATTCCAGTGGGCAGAACCAGGTACTACCAGTATAGATCTCCCCTGGGGCGTAGCAACGGACAGCGCCGGCGATATCTATGCATCTGACAATTCCGATAACACGATCTGGAAATTTAAACCGGACGGCACCCTGCTCACAAAATGGGGTTCAACAGGGACCGGCAACGGCCAGTTCGATACGCCGACAAATATAGCAGTGAACGCCAGCGGGTACGTGTACATTGCCGAATGGGGGAACAACCGGATCCAGGTATTCGACCCGAGTGGTGCCTATGTCACCCAGTGGGGATCGGCGGGAACCGGCAACGGCCAGTTCAGTTCTCCTACAGGTATAGCGGTAAACCCCAATGGCACAGTCTTTGTTACCGATACCCTGAACAGCCGGGTCCAGGAATTTTCCCCGTCCGGGGCATACATTACCCAATGGGGTGGATGGGGATATGGAAATGGCCTTTTCTCGTATCCTACAGGAATTGCCGTTAACAGCTCGGGTTACACCTATGTCGCGGATTACGGTTACGGCATAATTGAGGTCTTTGATCCGAACGGGGCCTTTGTAACCCAGTTCGCATCGTCGGGCAGTGGTAACGGGCAGCTGGCAACCCCTATGGCCCTGTCGCTGGATACCGGTGGCAGAGTGTACGTTGCTGACTATGGCAACAACCGTGTCGAGGTATTTGATCCGAGCGGGGCATACGTAACCAGCTGGGGCTCCGCCGGGAGCGGCAACGGGCAGTTTAATACACTCTATGGTATTGCCGTTGATGGTACCGGGAATGTCATCTGTGCCGACAGCCACAACTTCCGGATCCAGGAATTTACTTCAGCCGGAACATATCTGCGACAATGGGGTTCCGGTGGAAGCGGTAATGGCCAGTTCATTGCTCCTTATGATATCACCACAACCACCAACGGGAATATTTTTGTTGCCGATACCTACAACGACCGGATCCAGCAGTTTACTCCCGATGGAGCATACGTAAGCCAGTGGGGAGCTGCGGGAACCGGTAACGGGCAGTTCAATTATCCCAAAGGAGTGGCAGTCAACAGCAGCGGATTTGTGTATGTTACCGACTGGAACAACAACCGCCTCCAGATCTTCAGCCCGCAGGGCGCGTATACCATGCAATGGGGATCGGCCGGGAGCGGTGCCGGGCAGTTTAACCAGCCCCGCGGTCTGGCAATAAACAGCAGCGGGTATGCCTATGTTGCTGACGGCGGAAATTTCCGGGTAGAGATATTCGACCCCAACGGGGCATATATCTCCCAGTGGGGATCGGAAGGATCCGGTAACGGACAGTTCAACTATCCCGTCAGCATCGCAATAAACAGCACCGGTTATGTCTTTGTGACGGATGGGTACAACAACCGGACCGAGATCTTTGACACCGGCGGGAATTACGTATCCCAGTGGGGTACCGGCGGTGACGGCAACGGCCAGTTCAACTTCCCCGAGAAGATATCGGTTGACAGCAGCGACAACATCTATATCGCAGACTGGGGGAACAGCCGGGTCCAGGTATTCGACCCGAGCGGTGCGTACGTAACACAGTTTGGATCTGAGGGGAAAGGTGACGGCCAGTTCTCTCACCCCATAGGTCTGCAGATTGACAGCGGCGGCAACCTGTACGTTGCTGACACGTATAACAACCGGATCCAGAAGTTCTCATCGACGGTTTTGTCAGGCAGTATCAACGTAAGCTCGGTACCGAAGGGGGCGGAGATCTTTCTCGACGGGAAAGACATCAGCCACGTGACCCCCTACCTGGTGAGCGGTACCAGTGCCGGACAGCACTGGGTAAACCTTACGATGCAGAAATACCTGAACGCGTCGCAGCAGGTCCAGGTATCCGCCGGGCAGACGTCAAACGTGAACCTCACGCTCACGCCTCCGGCTATTCCGGGTGTTGCAAAACCACCCACAGACCCCAATCACGATGGCCTTTATGAGGACCTCAACGGCAATGGCCGGATCGACTTCAACGATGTTGTCCTGTTCTTCCATAACATGGCCTGGATAACTGCCAACGAGCCCGTCACTGCGTTCGATTTCAACCATAACGGCCGGATCGACTTCAATGACATAGTGGTACTCTCGAAGGAGGTGGGATCGGCATGAGCGCAGACGGGTATGCCATGGATCTGTTGAGATGGATGAACACATGGGGATTCCACGATTCGATCGCCATGGAAAACACGGAAAAACAATCAGAGGAGATAAAACAATGAAGAGAATATCCATACTTGCCCTCGCGCTGGTGGCGCTCTCCCTGCTCGTTTCAGCAGCAGCAGCGAGCGTCATCAGCATAGGGGACGGCCAGGTGAATACCATCGGTGGGACTGCGTCGATGAACGTGACGCTGGACTCCGCCTCCACGGGCTTATCCGGCTACGATATTACCATCTCGGCAGCCGACCCGTCAGTTGCGAATATAACCGGGTACTCGTTCCCATCATGGGCGACACTCAACAGCAACACTACGTTCCCGTCGTCCCAGACACGGGTTGTGGGCGTAGATCTGAATGATCAGGTCCAGGCCACGAACGGCCCCGTAACGCTGGGAACGGTCACCCTGCAGGGACTCAAAAGCGGGTCCTCGCAGGTCCAGATCACCGTGAACGAGATCGATGATGATGCAGGAAACATGGTCTCGCCAACGGTCCAGCCGGGTACCTTTTCCGTTACCATAGCCCAGCCTGTCGGGAATATCACGGTCTCTTCGACACCTGCCGGTGCAGCAATCGCTCTTGACGGGACCGACACGGGCCACGTAACACCATTCACTATTGAAAACATCACTCCCGGTGCCCATACAGTCGGCGTGAGCCTTGCGGGGTACCAGCCGGTCTCCCAGACGGTTTCTGTCACCGCCGGCGCAAATACGAAAGCTGATTTTGCACTTGCCATCATTCCACCGCCGATGGGAAACATATCGGTCACATCCACGCCTTCGGGTGCAGCAATCTCCCTTGACGGTACGGACACCGGAAAAGTGACACCGGCAGTTCTTGGGAACATCGTGCCGGGAACACACATGGTAAACGTCAGCCTTACCGGTTACCAGCCATCGTCACAGACAGTCACGGTAACCGCAGGGTTGACAGAAAATGCTGACTTCCAGCTCGTAGCAATCCCCACGAAGGGATCCATCTCAGTCACTTCAACTCCCGCAGGTGCATCCATCAGTATCGATGGTACCGACACCGGAAAGGTGACACCATTCACTGTTGACACTCTTGCTCCCGGTGATCATGTGGTCGCGGTCAGTCTTACCGGATACACTCCGGATTCCCAGACCGTAACCGTCACGGCGGGATCTACTGCAGACGCAGACTTCCAGCTCGTGGCAATCCCTACGACAGGATCCATCTCAGTCACGTCGACTCCGTCGGGTGCCGAGGTTACCATTGACGGGACCGACACCGGAAAAGTGACGCCGTTCACCGCTGATTCCCTTACTCCCGGCACTCACACCGTCGCTATCAGTCTCACCGGATATACTCCGGACTCCCAGACCGTGACCGTCGCGGCCGGATCTACTGCAACCGCTGACTTCCAGCTCGTCCTGGTACTAAAGACCGGATCGCTCTCGGTCACATCGACACCTACGGGTGCAGCGATTGCAATCGATGGTGCGGATACCGGGAATACTGCACCCTTCACGTTCAGCGGGATCGCTGAAGGTGATCATCTCGTGGAAGTAACCCTTGCAGGATATCAGACCGCAAATAGGACCGTTACTATTACGGCCGGATCTACTGCAACTGCGGATTTCACGCTCGTCGCAATCCCCACGACAGGATCCATCTCAGTCACGTCAACTCCGGCAGGTGCTGCCATCAGTATCGATGGTACAGACACCGGAAAAGTGACCCCGTTTACCATCGATAACATCGCCCCCGGCGATCACGTTGTTTCCGTCACCCTGTCCGGGTATAACCCCGCCTCCACGACAATCACGGTGGCTGCCGGAGATACAGCAGTAACAGATTTCCAGCTTGTCCAGGTTCCCCGGACGGGATCCATATCCGTTACTTCGGCTCCGGCAGGTGCTGCCATCAGTCTTGACGGCACAGATACCAGCCAGGTTACCCCGTCAACCCTCGATGCAATTGCACCGGGCAGTCACACAGTAGCAGTAGACCTCTCCGGGTATAACCCTGCGTCCATGACCGTCACGGTCTCGACAGGATCGACTGCAACTGCCAACTTCCAGCTCGTCGCTATTCCTACGACAGGATCCATCTCAGTCACGTCGACTCCCCCGGGAGCGGCCATCAGCGTTGATGGTAAAGGCACCGGAAAAGTGACACCGTCCACCATTGACGGGATTGCACCGGGCGACCACTCCGTAACCGTGGATCTTACCGGATATAACCCTGCGTCCATGACCGTCACGGTCTCTGCAGGATCGACTGCAACTGCCAATCTCGTCCTCAACCAGATTCCAACGGACGGAGCCATTACCGTGACCTCGACACCCGCCGGTGCAGCGATTGTGATCGACGGGACAGGAACGGGTAATGTTACACCGTCAACATTCAGTAAGATCTCGCCCGGTGATCATGCGGTCACGGTGAGTCTCTCCGGATATACCCAGGAGTCGAAGACCGTTACTGTTACCGCCGGGTCGACGACCACTGCCGACTTCACGCTGGTCCCGGTCCAGCAGGGTGGCTCGATCACGGTAACATCGGTCCCTGCAGGCGCCTCGATCAGCCTTGACGGCACCAGTACGGGCAAAATTACTCCTGCCACTCTTGACACCATCTCCGCGGGAACCCATACCGTCACCGTCAGCCTTACCGGATATACCACGGCATCAAAGACCGTGACAGTCTCCGCAGGATCGACAGCCGACGCCAGTTTCAGGCTCACCCGTGCTGCAAAGCAGGCCGATCTCTCGGTTGCCGAAACCGTATCCAACGCAACTGCGTATGTGGGACAGCGGGTGACCTGGACAATGACGGTCACCAACCTTGGTCCTGACACTGCCAGAGATATCGTTGTCCAGAAGGACGGAGGCCGTTCGATGGGTGCAAACAGGAGGGAAATCGGTGCACCCAGTGCCGGATTTGTCAGGGACAACGCCTGGAATATCCCGGAACTCGCAAGCGGCAAGAGCGTAAAAATGACGGAGACTGATGTATACTCCGTTACAGGTATAAAGACCGAATCGGCGAAGATCGTGAGATCTGCAACCAAAGATCCGGACATGTCGAATAACGCAGCCTCGGCCTCGATAACCATTATCGCAAAGCCGGTACCGGCTCCGAAAATTACCGGCATCTCACCATCTTCCGGTCAAGCCGGAAAAACCCTCAGAAATGTGGTGATATCAGGGGGCCAGTTCCGCAGAGGGGCTTCGGTGAAATTTGTGGAATCGGGACAGAATACGATCATCCCGACCCAGGTCCAGGTTGCCGGCACAGGTAAGATCGTGGTAACCCTTGTAATTCCGAAGACTGCTGCGGCAGGTGTCTACGATGTCGTTGTCACCAACACGGACGGACAGTCAGCAACGCTCAGCTCCGGATTTACCGTAACCGTTCCGAAATCCCCGGTGATCACCCGTATCTCACCCACGCAGGGAACAGCGGGTTCGGTTATCCGGGATTTCACAGTCTCGGGACAGAATTTCCAGCGCGGGGCAACAGTAACCCTCACGATGTCTGGTCAGCGTGATGTCATGCTCATGGGAACCACCGTCAACGGTGCAGGAACAATTACCGGCACCCTTTCGCTCCCGCGGGGCACAGCAACAGGGTCATGGGATGTCGTAGTGACCAACCCGGACGGACAGTCAGCAGTAATGACTGCGGCCTTTAACGTTAAGGACACGTACCGTCAGACCCCGACCCCCACACCAACGCCTGGCCACAGGCATTAATCTTCTCTTTTTTCCTCCCCGCACAATAAAAAACCGCAGTCCGATAAGGAGACAGGGTAAATGAGTTCCGTAATGAGCATACGTGAACCCCTAAGATCTTGCACGTGGAAATAAAACATTTCTGAAAACAGGTTTTTTATTGCTCACTAAAAAAGAAGAATATTGGAATCCCGGGACCTATCCGCATCCCCCGGCAGAGCTGGCAACAGCGCCCGTGCTCGTCAGGTTCGTGGCACACTCGGCGGGTGCGGTCGTGAAGCTGTTGCAGATCGCCTCCTTGAAAGCTTCCGGTGATCGGTCACCGGAGTACGTAACACCATTGATGATGAGTGTGGGGGATCCCGAAACACTGTTTTTATCAGAATCCGTTTCATCGGGTTTCAGAAGCGAGACTCCTTCCGGGCCTGATGCGCAGCTTTCGACCGCACTCATATTGATCCCGGCTGCTGTACTCACATTCAGCTCGCAGGACTTCTGGGTATCCGCACTGGCTGATACAGGATAACACGAGGTATCAAACCGGTTGACATAGTCCCAGAGCTTTTCCGGATTGTATTTCTGGATGCAGACCTGCCGGAGATCTTCCTGTACCTCGCCGGCACCGTGAAGGGAGCTGACCGAATCAGCGCTTGTACCGGAAACCGTCGTGATATAGTGCAGATTTATGTCCGCTTTGGATCCCAGCAGATCAACAACGGGTTTCATCGCAGTCTCAGCCTGCGTTCCATACGGGCAGAACGCCATAACGTACAGGTTTGCAACGGGGCGATCTGACTTTACCGCAGGCTGCTGAGCAGCGGCCTGCCGGTTTCCGCTGGCTGAAGTGTTCATATCATAGTAATTGGTGAACAACAGGGTGCAATCCCGCGTTGCATAGAGAGAGAGTGGCTGCGAGTTGTACTGGATTGCCACCTCATACACACCATTGACTTCTGTGACATGGTCAAGGGATGCCAGGGAGCCTTGCTGGGCCAGGTTCTGGTTAATGTACTGGAGAACTTTGTCCCCGCATACTTGGGGGGTGACCGTATGATCGGCACCGGAAGGTAAGAACCAGATCACAAGTGCGATGACCAGTACCGCAACAATTGCTACAACCACTGCAATGGCAGTCTTCCCAAAAAAGGGAGTGTCGCTCTTTGCACCTGACGGTGACTTCCCTGTATCGTCTGTCATGATACCTTCTGAAATAATAATCGGGAACCGGCAGATAAATATCCGCAGGATCGGATTCCTTTAAAATACATACAAGGCGGCAGGTGTTTCCGGGCCTCTTTCACGCTGACGGGGGGAGAAAACCCACCGTGTGCGTCAACACTTTTATTCCAGTACTCCCTCATTCCTATACATGTCAACACAGGCTCGCGCATCCCATATTCTTGTAAAGACCGAAGACCAGGCCAACCAGATCATGAAACGTCTCGCCGACGGTGAGGAGTTCGACAAGGTAGCCCGCAGGTTCTCTTCCTGTCCTTCGGGAAAACAGGGCGGCGATCTCGGCTGGTTCGGCAAAGGAATGATGGTGCCCGAGTTCGAGAAGATTGCCTTTGAAGAGCAGGTCGGCAAGGTTGTGGGGCCGGTCAAGACCCAGTTCGGGTACCACGTTATCAAAGTCACCGGCAGGAAATAATTCTTTTTGCCCGGGGCACCAAGGTACTGCCTGCAACCAGTTCATTCACCGAAGTCAGTCACTCGCAGGATTTAAGCAGCGATCTTGAGAGGGGAGAGAAATAATTTTCTTTTTTTAATGAGGAGAGTTTTTTTGCGATCGACACAAAGAAGATCGGTACAGTACGTCATGTGCTAAAAAGGGCGCTAGTATGAACATACGCGGTATCCGACAGTCACTCCTCTCCCTGCTTATAGAGATGGGGCGCGAGAGCCATCCGAACGAGTTTGTCGGCCTGATCCGCGAGCAGGACGGGATTATGGAAGAATTCAACCTTCTGCCCGGGACGATCGGGCGCGGGGACTCCGCGTCCCTGCTCTACGATATGATGCCGCTCGACACGCATCTTGCGGGCAGCGCCCACAGCCACCCGAACGGTGTTCTCCACCCGTCCGATGCCGATGTCAGATTCTTCCCGCGCACCGGCCGGTATCACCTGATCATCGGGTTCCCCTACCGGAAAAACGACTGGCGCTGTTTCACTGCTGACGGTGAACCCTGCATCATGGACGTGATACCGTGACTGCCGGGCGCATCGTTGCCACCGGCACGTTTGATATCCTCCATCCCGGCCACCTCTTCTATCTTGAAGAGTCCAAGAAACTGGGGGACGAACTCGTGGTGATCGTAGCCCGGGATACCAATGTGAAGCACAAGCCTCACCCGGTTATCCCTGAGGAGCACCGGCTCCGAATGGTAGCGGCATTAAAGCCCGTGGACAAAGCGATCCTCGGGGATAAATCGGACATGTTCCGCCCGATCGAGGAACTCAGGCCCGATATCATCACGATCGGGTTCAACCAGATGTTCGATGAGATAAAACTGGCCGGGCAGCTCAAAGCCCGCAACCTCCCTCCGAAGATTGTCCGTATCGGGAAGTATACCGACGGGGAGCTCTGCAGTTCCCGTCTTGTGGTCCAGCGCATCATCGACAAGCGCTCCCACGACCAGCACCACCCGGCTGATCATTTCTGAAAATACCATACCACCACTGCCGTTTACTCAGCAGACATACTCGGTTCTCTCTTTTAAAAGCCTGATGAGATGAGCCGTGCGCCTTCAACGGCCCAAGTGTCCTCTGTGCGAGGGTGTCTTGCGCCGGCCGATGGAGGTGATTCCCCGGCGCATGAGGGTACTGTATTTTGCTGCAAATGAGCCTATGATCGAGGTTACGATCACCATTGCAGCGATCGTGGTCCCGACAACCGGGGATCCATAGAGTACGGCAAGCGCAATCGAGAATTCCCCCCGCCCGATCGTATTGGCCCAGATCTCAAGACCCGACATTGCCGAGTCGTGAATGACGATCCCCGTGATGAGACCCGAGATGAGCTTACTTATGACTGCGAGGATGCATATGACCGAGATACTGAAAAGGTTCGCCCCCCCGGACAGGTCGATCGTCACCCCGAAAAAGACGAAAAAGACTACGAGAAAGACGTCCTTGAAGGGACGGGCATGCTGCTCGAAGGCATCAGGATCCGTTGTTGCAAATGCCACTCCGAGGGCGATCACCATCATGGTCTCGGGGATCTGAAGCACCAGGGCAAAGGACGCCGTGGTCAGGACCGCAGCAAACGTGAAGATGATAGGCAGTTCATCATCACGATCGAGGATGGAGATGAGGAACTCCTTGCCGTACAGGGCAAGCGCGTAGAGGATGCCAAGCACGCACAGGATCTTGAAGAAGAAGAAGACAAGGTTCTGGTCCCCTGCCGAGATGATTGCAAGGAAGATGATCAGGACGAGATCCTCAAAGACCATGAGCCAGATGATCGTCTCAGACTCGCGGAGCATCAGTTTCCGGTTCTCGACAAGCGATGTGATCGCCATCGCCGTGCTCGAGATGTAGAATGCGGAGGCGATGATCAGGGACTCCGTGAGCGTGAAACCGAGAAGGTATGCGGCGAAAAACCCGATGATCATGTTGACATTGAGGTCGATGATCCCGCTCGTGAGGACAGCCGCCCTGTTAGCCGCGATCCGCTCAGGTTTCAGGCCGAGGCCCATGAAGAAGAGCAGGAAGATCAGCCCCATCTCCGAGAAGAACTGGCTGATCTCATCGGCCTGGACCAGCCCGAGCCCGGCCTTGCCCAGAAGTACTCCGGCAAGGATATAGAAGGGGATTGCCGGCACCGAGAGGTACTTGGTAATCAGCGCCAGGAAAAGGCAGAGGAAAAGCGCGATTACGAGACCTTCCATTACTCCACCATGATTTCGCGCTCAAACTTTTTTATCTGGTCACTCTCTCCGATGACCAGGGCCGCGTCCCCGGTCTCAAAGACAAACGCGGGTGGCGGGTTAATGATATTCCTGTCATGGCGGCAGACAGCAATTACGGTTGCGCCAGTCTTGGCCCGGATCTGGAGATCCTCGATGGTCTTCCCGGCAATGGTTTTCGGTACGTAATACGTGTGGATTGTCACCCGGAGATCCGCAAGGGCGGAAAACGCGATCTCCACGCTCTCCTGATCTGCCTCAATGATCGCGCCCGTAAGTATATTTCCCAGCCTCCGTGCCTCAACCGGGGTCATTTCCGCGGCACTGGAGGTATGGCACCCTTTCTGGAGGGTGTACATCTGGATCAGTCCGGTCTTCGTGAAAAAAATCGCGACGGTATCACCTTTGTCAGTCTCGAATTCATATTTTGTTCCCACACCGGGGAGATTGAGAGATCGGAGAGCCATAGCAGACATTAGAAAAATGATCCTAAAATATATTATGATTGCCCAATCAGGTACCGCCGGCAGCACGTGATGCCTGTAGGAAACAAAGAAAAGAGGGTCTTTTGGTCTGGCCGGAATGGCCAGTGCCTTGCCGGATTCAGCGGGTGAGAGAGGGCATCACTCCCGGGCATAGACCGGCATCAGGGTTTGAGAGGGAGAAGACGCCAGAGCGGTTATGTGGCACCTGACTCTTTGAGAGGGTTTTCGTCCTCCCCACATACTCTATTGGCACATGCCTTGTTTAAACTCCTGACCGGGCGGGGCGAAAGTGATCATTGAACAGTTCCGGCTGCCGGAAACGGGACGCGCGATCGTCGGTCAGGCCCCCCTCTTCTTCATCGGGATATCCCGGAGCCGGGCAGAAGCTGAATACATGGGTAAGACCTGAGAACCTCATCACACAGAACCTCTGCCGTTTACCTACAGCAGGTACCCTAAGACAATCGTGTGATAGACGGAGAGTGATTTGTTCCTGCCCGGGATCCAACAGATCACTTTTTGAGATGCGAAAACGATGATTAGTGTTAAAAACCGCGATCCCATCATCGCCGTCCCTTTCACCTTATTATAAAGTAATTCAGGAGTTGGATACCATCGCCGAAATCCCCAAGGAAGAATATATCCTGAAATGCACGTCTGCCTGTGCCGGGTGCAGCGACTCGCTCGCCCTTCGGTACGTGCTCAAGGCAGCAGGACCCGATACCGTGCTCGTTGTGCCTGCCTGCTGCACGAGCGTCATCCAGGGCATCTACCCGAATACTGCCTTCAACGTCCCGGTCTACAATATCGCATTCGGTGCCGCGGCAGCCTGTGCCTCGGGCATGAGCAACGCGTTCCGGGCTGCCGGGAAGAAGACGAACGTGATCGTCTATGCCGGCGACGGCGGGACGCTCGATATCGGCATTCAGGCCATGTCCGGCGCATTCGAGAGAGGAACCGATTTTCTCTATATCTGCTACGATAATGAAGCGTACGGGAATACCGGTATGCAGCGATCAAGCGGGACGCCGCTTGGGGCAAAGACCACAACCACCCCGGCCGGGAAGACCGACCAAAAGAAGGACATCGATGCGATCATTGCTGCCCACGATCCCCCCTACATGGCAACAGCTGCCGCAGCATATCCCCAGGACCTTTTCAAGAAAGTACAAAAAGCCCTCACGTTCCGGGGTCCGAGCTTCATCCACATCCTTGCTCCCTGCCCGCCCGGCTGGAGGTACTCCACCGAGAAGACGGTCGAGATGGGCAAACTTGCCGTGAAGTCCGGGATGTGGGTGCTCTACGAGCGGGAATATGGGAAAGTAACGATCGGTGCCCAGTCGAAAGCGGCTATGAAAAAACCCCTGCCACTCGAGGAATATCTCGCACCACAGGGCCGGTTCAAGGGCATTGATCCAAAGACGGTGGATATTCTCAGGCAGCGCATTGCAAAGAACTTCGCAAAACTCGCGGCAGAGGAGGCGGCACCATGAAGAAGATCGCAACCGGCAACAAGGCAGTTGCTGAGGCAGTAAAGCAGGTACGGCCTGATGTGATCGCTGCCTACCCAATTACCCCGCAGACTGAAGTGGTTGAACAGATCGCCGAATTCGTTACCAGCGGCGAAATGAAAAGCCGGTACATAGCAGTCGAGAGCGAGCACTCGGCGATGGCTGCCTGCATCGGTGCGAGCATTACCGGTGCCCGTACATTCACTGCAACAAGCTCCCACGGCCTTCTCTACATGCACGAGATGACCAACTGGGCAGCTGGGGCACGCCTCCCGATCGTGATGGCAAACATCAACCGCTCAATCGGGCCCGGCTGGAACATCTGGACAGAGCACACCGATGCCCTGCAGGAACGCGATACCGGCTGGTTGCAGGTTTACGTGAGCACCGTGCAGGAAGCCTACGATACAACCCTGATGGCATTCCGGATCGCTGAGCACAACGACGTGCTCCTGCCGGTGATGGTGAACCTCGACGGGTTCCTCCTCTCCCACATCATGCAGCCGCTCGACACGGTCGAGCCGGGCGACTTCATCCCGCAGCTCCATCTCCCGCACGCCATCGATGTGAAGAATCCGGCCGGCTACGGCGGGCTCACCGGTCCCGACCAGCAGTTTAAATTCCGCTGGGACATCGAGCGATCGATGCGGGACTCAGTGAAAGTGATCGAAGAGACCGGGAAGGAGTTTGCAAAGCGCTTCGGCCGCACGTACGGGTTCACCGAGGATTACCGGTGCGAGGACGCCGATGTGATCGTTGTCGCCATGGGCACCCTCGGGAAAGAGGCGGAAGTTGCAATCGACCTGCTCCGCAATGAAGGGATCACGGCAGGCTCAATGCGCCTGCGCTGGCTGCGGCCATTCCCGAAAATGAACCTGAAAGGTAAACAGATCGTAGTCATCGACCGCGATTATTCCTTTGGCCGCGGCGGGATCCTCGCAACGGAGATCATGGCGCAGACAAAAGAAGAGGTCTTCAGTGTGATCGCCGGTCTTGGCGGCCAGGAAGTAACCTACGAGGACGTAGCAGACTTTGTCCGGAAACGTAGCATGGGAACGGAGTTCTGGTTCGGGGTGAACAGCCATGTTTGAGATCCGCATCCACTCCCGGGGCGGCCAGGGTGGCGTCACCGCAGCCCGGCTCCTTGCCCTCGCCGCAATTCACGACGGCAAATACGCAACTGCCGCCCCGTTCTACGGTGCTGAACGCCGGGGGGCTCCCATCGTCTCGTTCGTCCGGATCGATGACAAGCCGATCAAGGTCTACAGCCAGATCAAAAAACCTGACATGGTGGTCGTCCTTGATGCAAGCGTGATGGACGTGGTCGATGTCCTGCAGGGTCTCAAAACCGGCGGGAAGGTACTGGTCAACAGCCAGCAGAAGAAGGAATTTGCCGGCTACACATCAAACAATGTGGATCTGACCGGTATCGCGCTGAAAGAAAACCTCGTGGTCTCGGGAAGTCCCATCCTCAACACGCCGGTCATCGGTGCTCTTGCGAAGATGGGGATTGTCTCGGCAGACTCGGCGAAGAAAGCGATACGGGAGATGTTCTCGGATGAGCGCAATGTCAAAGCAGCCGAGGCGGCCTATACGGAGATGAGCGCATGACACCACCGGCAAAACGCGAGCGCCTCGCCATGAGCAGGCCAATCCAGGGAGCCGCAGGGAAGACCGGCACATGGCGGGTCTTCCGCCCGGTCGTGGACCGCGAGAAGTGCAACGAGTGCGGGCTGTGTGCCAGCTACTGCCCCGATGCTGCAATCGATGAGGAACTCACGATCGATCTCGAGTTCTGCAAAGGCTGCGGTATCTGTGCCAACGAGTGCCCGAAAAAAGCGATCGCGATGGTACGGGAAGAAAAATAGGGCCACACCCGTTTTTCCTGGCTTGCAGGTACTATTTCCGGCTGTTTTTCTGCTGAAAACATAATTTCACAACCTTTTTCTCCCTCCGGCCAAATATCACCGCATGGAGTTGATCGCATGAATATCCGTTTTTCCGGGGATACCCGCGACCTTTTCAAGTTTGATCTCGTCCGCCACCTCATGAAAAGCTTTCCCGAGCTGGCGAGTTTCACGTTCATTCCCATGCTCACGGACAGGGTGGAACCCACGAAGCAGAAAAAGAGCGCTACGACCGATCTCCTGAAAGCAGCAAAAGCCGGGAAGGCAGGATCACAGAACAGGAGCCTGATGGAACACCTGGGAAAACTCCAGGAGATCGAGGATGACATGGATTATTTTACCGGAATAGAGTCCTATTTCCAGCAGGAAAACATCCTTGTAGACGTACTCCAGAAAGACCGGTTCTCCCACGAGCACCGGACGAATTATTTCAGCAAACTGTTTGAACAGTTCCCGAAAAAATCCCTCGTGTTTCTCGATCCCGATACCGGGCTCGAAGTGAAAAATCCCACGCGGCGACACCTGCTCTTTGATGAAGTGAAAAAGATTGCGGACCACATGGACAACACTTCTATCCTGATGATCTACCAGCATTTTCCCCGGGAGATGCGCAACGGGTATATCCGGAGCAGGTGTACGCAATTATCCGAACTCACCGGCACACAACCGGTTTCCATCACTGACAACGAGATTGTCTTCTTCCTTCTGGTAAAAGAGCCAAAGGTCCGGCGCCGGCTCATTGATATCGTGGCAAACTATGCCAACACGTACCCCATGCTCCGTTCGTGCGCCGATGAATGAGGCCGGTAATCCTGCACCTTTTCTGGGTTACTTATTTTGGTCACTTATAATTTCAGCTCGTCCTTTGCCATGTACTCGAGATCGAATTTATAGAAGTGCGTGAAATGGCAGTTCCGGCACCGGACCGTGAGATGCCGGGAACTGACGACAATATCATGGGGAGCGGTGAGATGACAGTTCCGACAAGCTGCATCCTGCACGAGTTCCCAGACCGGGTATTTCCCGATCTTTGTCAGGAGGCCTGCTTCATCCACATCCTCTATGCGGGGGATGAAGACCCGGGTAGCCCCGCAGTTGTCGCAGGCTACCTGGGCCTGGTACGGCACGGCCTTGATGATCTGGTCTGCATTTGTTTTGCAGTGATAGCATTCCGTGCGGTGTCTTATGAAGATGAACCGGTCACTCATGGGAGATAGTGGATGTGTACGGGTTCATTAACCTGTTGCCGGTCACGATGCCCATGCAGTCCACCATAACACACCCGGAAAGCCGGAGTTCCGTGCCCCAACGCACGTGAACGTGTACCCGGGACCTTTCACAGACCCCGGTTCCGGTACGAGTATTGATCTCATTATTTCCCTGGAACACGAATTTCTGAAGATTTTTCCCGCACAAGGATAATTCTTGGCTCTTGTGGAAAACCCGTCGCGAACGAGTCAGTAAATTTAATTACAAGGCGAAATCAAACTACTTGTATGAAAAAAGTTATTGGACTTCTTATTTTGATCATTGTCCTTGTTGCGGTCAGTGGATGTACCCAGCAGACAAAAACAGCACCCGTGACCACGACTGTCCCGACAACCGTGGCAGCAACAGAGGTAACTACCGTTGCCACAGCCGTTCCGACTACTGAAGTACCGGTGGCAACAACCGAAGTGGCGACAAACGAGACCGTTGATGCTAACGCGACCGCCCCGGCAGAAACAACCATGGTGCCTACCGTAACCCCGACCATGAGCATGACTCCCTCGACCAAGGTAACCCTCATCCACATTGCGAACAACACTTTTACACCCTCAGTTCTCATGGTCCTCCCGGGAACCGGGATCACCTGGGAGAATGATGACAAAGTCGTCCACTCTGTCAAGGCGATTGGCGACAGCCAGGGCATGTTCAATTCCGGAAACATCGTCAGCGGTTCAAGGTGGGGCTATACTTTCAGCGAGAAAGAGGGAACCTACCAGTATGCAGATGGTTACAACATGAACGTGACCGGAACGATCATCATCCAGAGTGGGGAAGCCCTCTACGGTAACCCCGCCACATCGGCAACAGCCATTCCGACAACTACCTCTTAACCCAGCCTCTTTTTTTTATTCTTGATAGTTTTCCGATACCCCGGGGTTTGGATCATGTCTCCCTGAGATTAGGGAGTGCAAGAAAAATCCGTGTCACAGATTATATCTGGGCAGGTATCGCGAAAGAAACAACAATACACAGGATCCGAATACAAATCCTGACTGCCGGAGGTTCCCGGATAAAACAATGGTAAAAAAAGGTTGGTTCTGGGATTAGAAGTCGCCACCCATTCCAGGGGGCATACCACCCATGCCACCCATGCCACCCGGAGGCATACCGCCTTCGGGCATCGGGCTCTTGGAAGAGGCGATAACATCGTCAATGCGCAGGATCATGACCGCTGCTTCTGCCGCAGAGGAGATGGCCTGGGTCTTGACGCGGAGGGGCTCGACAACACCGGCCGCCTTCATGTCAACTGCCTTACCTTCGAACACGTTGAGGCCATAGGTCTTCTTGCCCTTCTCGTGGGCTGCCCGGATCTCGACAAGCATATCGATGGGGTCGAGGCCTGCATTCTCTGCAAGGGTGCGGGGAATGACTTCGAGTGCATCCGCGAATGCGTTGATGGCGAGCTGTGCCCGGCCGCCAACGGTTGCTGCGTACTCGTGGAGACGGAGCGAGAGCTCGGTCTCGGGTGCGCCGCCACCTGCGACAACCTTTTTGTCCTCAACAACGACACCGACAACGCGGAGTGCGTCGTGGATTGCGCGCTCGAGCTCGTCAACTACGTGCTCGGTGCCACCCTTGACGATGATGGAAACTGCCTTCGGATTCTTGCACTGCTCGACAAAGGTCATCTCTTCTCCGCCGACCTTGCGCTCTTCAACGAGTCCGGCCTTGCCGAGCTCATCCTTGCTGATTGCATCGATGGAGGAGACGAGGCTTGCACCGGTTGCCCGGGCGAGTTTCTCCATGTCGCTCTTCTTGACACGGCGGGTTGCAAAGAGCCCTGCCTTTGCCAGGTAGTGCTGTGCAATGTCGTCAATGCCTTTCTGGCAGAAGAGGACGTTTGCACCGCTTGCAACAATCTTGTCAACAATACCCTTGACCATGCGCTCTTCCTCATCGAGAAATGCCTGGAGCTGGTCGGGGCTGGTGATGTTGATCTCGGCGTCGACTTCGGTCTTCTTGAACTCGACTGCTGCGTTGAGCAGGAGAATTTTTGCATTGATGACCTTCTTGGGCATCGAGGGGTGGACGCGTTCCTTGTCCACGAGCACGCCTTCAACGATCTCAGAGTCCTCGATCGATCCGCCGGTCTTCTTCTCGACCTTGATGTTCTCGATGTCGACCTTGCCGTCATCGTCAGTGACCATGGTCACTGCCCTGACAACGAGGTCACAGAGCTTGTCCTTGCTGGCCTCTGCACCCTTGCCGGTCATTGCAGTGCCTGCAATGTTCCTGAGGAGCGCCTTGTCGGTTGGCTTGACATCGAAGGCAATCTCTTTTAAGATCTGCTGTGCCTTCTCGGCTGCCTGACGGTAGCCTGCAGCGATAACGGTAGGGTGGACATCCTGCTCAAGGAGGTCTTCTGCCTTTTTCAGGAGTTCCCCGGCAATGACGACTGCGGTGGTGGTTCCATCGCCGACTTCATCGTCCTGGGTCTTAGCGACCTCGACCATCATCTTTGCGGCCGGGTGCTCGATGTCCATTTCCTTGAGGATCGTGACACCGTCATTCGTGATCACTACGTCGCCAATGGTGTCGACGAGCATCTTGTCCATGCCTTTTGGACCGAGTGTGGTCCTGACGGCAGCTGCCACGGCCTTTGCGGCGGTGATGTTCATACCCTGAGCGTCGCGGCCGCGGGTACGGGTGCTGCCTTCCTTAAGAATAAGAATCTGCTGTCCTCCAAGTTGTTGTGACATAAAAATCACCACTTTTAGCACTAAAATTGGTCTGCGGTTCTATATAAACGTTGTTGAAAACGGTTCTGTTGCGTTGGCGGTGGGTCGTTGCATTTTAAGGCCGCTGTTGCATCGTGGTTGGTGAGCGCAGAAAATAAAAAAAATGGGATTGGTTACGCATCATATTCTTGTATATGACCACAGTCACTACAAGTCATAGTGCCGTGGTTCCCTGCTTCACGTTCAGCAAGATCACCATCGCTTAATCCTTCCCACTCTTCTGAATCAAATTCATCAATTATCATATTGTTACTGCCACACTTTTGGCAAGTATATACTATAGGTTTGATAGATTTTTTATCCGAAACTTTCTTTTTCATTTTATCACTCCCAACGAGTCTATCACGACCCGCATAAACAAAGGTCAGAACGTCTCCTTATAACGATTCCGATAGTCACTTTTTTAGTGCTTCAATCGAAGCCCAATTCGGGCTCCGTTTGATGATTTAAAATTGTACAAAAATAGGAATGTTATAGGAAAGAGAGGCGCGCGGTTTTAATTTATAGAGCGTATTCTGTAAACGTAAAATAATAGGAATTCTTACAAAAAAGTTGTAAGTTTTCCAGTAAACAGAAAAAATACCAAACTAATTTTTCGCGCGGATAAATCTAATTTAAGCAAGATATTTAGAGATTTTATCGATTATAGTATGCGGCATGGTTGCATTTTCAACCAACTGGTTTTTAAATGATAGCCCGTTTTGTATAAAATTGAATGATAAACCGCGCAAAACTCTAATCAATAAAAACGTCTAACTTATAAACAAATGTACAAATATGTTCAATTTTCCTTTCAGAACTTAAAGGAATTACGAGCAAATTTATATATTTAAGATGAGTATCTGATAAGGTTTCAAAACCTAAAGGTTTCATTCAAGGTTTTCGAGGGTTGAGGCACAATGGCAGAAAGCATATGGGATCAAGAGCTTCCCGAAATAAAAATTAATCGGGAATCACTTGTTGAGAATTCAAAACGTTATCGGATTGGTAGCGTGCGCTTAGCTACAGGTAGGGTTTGTACCCAAGAAGATTTTGATGCAGCTAAGCAGAAAATCCTTAGTACACCCCTCCCATAAATTTTTGTGATTTTTATGCCAGATGATCTCTTTTCTAGTGACGAGTTAACCCAATTGAAAGAGATTACCGAACTATACAGTATCACCAAAACCCTCATTCTTTACTCCGAAGAAATTAACAATCTCGAATCGTTTGTTCCCCCCATCAATGAAATTAAAGACTCACATGATCATTTGATGAGAGTTCTATCTGTTAAATTCGGGCTAAACGAGGGTATGCCTACAGATTATACAAAAAAGAATATCGATAAAGTTTTCTCTCATCTTTATAGGGCTGCATTCGAGTCGTTGGATTACATACGAATTTGTCAAAAAGATGCAATAAGTGAAAAATTACGCGACGTATCCAACGATGCATTGGTTGGCGTATTCCCCGAATATTACAATATTATAAGACCCAGATTGGAAGTACTTATTGAGCAGATCCCCACTTATAAAAAAGATAAGGATATTGGGAAACCCGATCTTGAGGCTTTAAGAAAATATAATAGTACAATATTGGAGATCAAAGAGCACATCAAAGTCATAGAATCTAAAAGAGCCTCTTTAATAGATTTTGACGTGCGAAGAAGGGCCGAAAAAACAGCCGACGATAGAAAAATGTTCATTTATATGACGATTTCTGGGGTTATCGGCGCGGTTATTGGTGCGCTTATAGTAGGATTTCTTTAAAATAATTATTTTACCGCCAATCCGATCATCGTTTCCCACCGGTTCCCCGTCAGATTGATCGGGATATTTGCCATCTGTGCCGGTGTCATTCCATCGATCCCCATGTGGGGCCGGATGTAATTGTAATACGTCTGCATCCCAGCGGCAAATTCACCCGCTCCCATCGCGCTGTCGAGGCTCCGCATCACCTTCGTGCGCTCTCGGAAGGTTCCGTTCAACCGTTCAAGAATATTGTTGTTCGGCTTTGTCTCAAAATCCTTCAGCCGGATGTGCGGGTTCTGGATTCGTCCGAGTCCATAATATTCATCCTTGATCGCTTCGCGGTATGCTTGAAGACCATCGGTTACAATCGCGTCCGGCACGTTCAGGGCTGCAT
Organism: Methanoregula sp.; assembly: GCF_049518935.1. Classification (GTDB taxonomy): domain Archaea; phylum Halobacteriota; class Methanomicrobia; order Methanomicrobiales; family Methanospirillaceae; genus Methanoregula. The sequence continues at coordinate 138,005 of NZ_JBEKRH010000004.1, read as the reverse complement.
CCTTGGCGATCTTCAAGGGTTTGCGTGCATCCTTGACGTAACGGGTCTCTGTGACCTCACAGGCAAGGAGATATCGCGTCTTGGCGTCCATGACGTTCCAAATCCACTGATAGTACTTCTTCTCGCCGTCTTTCTTGATGAAAATCGTTGTCTCATCAGAGTGCCAGATGTTGCCAACGTCAGCTTTGTATTTCTCCGCATATGTCGAGAGCTTCTTCAGATACTTGCGAACCCACCGGAGAATTGTTGCCTGATTAACGGTGACATTCTCAAACTGTGTCAGGTGGTCGGCAATCTTCCTCAGAGAGACGCCCTTGAAGTAAAGATCGAGAGTGAGTGTGATCACCTTCGGGCTGAATTTCATCTGACAGAATCCCTTATCGACAACGAACTTGTGACCGCAATCGTTACAGGAATATCTCTGAACTGTTCCGAAGTTTGTTTTCCGGTTGCCCCACTTTGTAACCTTCTCGCTCTTGCAGACGGGGCAAGAGATCTTGGGTTCTGCCTCGGCAATAGCGGTGGCTGTGCTGTGTTCCTGAACGTCACCGGCAATCTTTAACGAGAGCTGGACAGCGTGAATGTGCTTGCAGATCACGTTGCGCGTTGTGTGGTCGGGGCATGTGCACGTCCATGTTGCCTGCCCGCGCTGCTGTGCATGCCGGTCCTGGAACGCACGGACAACGTGATAGTATGCATCTTTCGATTGTGATCGAACATCCCACTCGTTCTTGTCGGTCTGGATAACCGTATCGGGCTGCGAAAGGATCGCAAGTCCTTTTAATTCTCTGGGGTTGGTTAGTTGTCGGATCATTTTCACTCACTCACTTTATGCTTTAATGTATTTGTTATACATTATTATACGTATTAATACAGTATAAACCTTTCGCTACCGCTTCAATTGAAAAGTATTAAATGGGCAAATGGCGTATTCAAATATTAGATTTGTATGACACAGATACATTCCGCTACATTGAAAGTTATCCAAGGTGGACGAATAACAATCCCGACTGAGGTAAGAGAGCTGGAAAATATCCAAGAAGGGGATTTTGTGAGGATCACAATTGAGAAAGTCGAACGACATTCCAAATAATTAATCTGGCGAAAAGTTCTAATTTATAAAATTTTTAAGTGATATTGGCAAAACTTTTTATACAACATGCGCATATATTTTAAAATGGTCATAAACATGATGTCAAAACTTTCAACATTGAAGTTATCAGACTTAGAGAGGATTGACCTGCCAACGGACGAGATTGATGATTTTACAATTGATAAAGAAGACCGTAAACAGTTTGATCCAGAAGTGAGAGATATTCTAATTCGAGAGAAGATTAGAAGAGCTATCCGAAAATATGGAGAAAACGGACTTAGTATCGATGAAATAATGGAAGTCACCAAATTAAGCAGATATGAGATTACAAAACATCTAGAAAAATTGAACAATCTCAGAGAAATCTATTCACAAAGAAAAAATGCCAAAAGTGTTCAATATTATCCCAATGGAAAACCCCTCCATCAGCTCGGAATAAAAAAGATTGGTGATGGGAATCCCCTGTTAGAGATTTGTATTGCACAGGGAGCTAAAGAGTCGTTATTTTTCTATATTGTTGAAAAACGATATACGATTTTAGATGGTGAAGTTGCCGAAGGGGCCGTTATGATTCCCTTTAATAAAATCGATGAATTCATTCGTTCTTTAATGGAGTTGAAACAGAGTGTCGAGGTTGATAATCTATGATGCCGATGCAATTTCTAAAAGAAGATGAGCCTTTAAAACGCACTATGAGTTATCTTGTGGGGAACTCTTGGGTTCAAGCACCATCTTTCATCCCAGAAATTAAAGGTGAAGAGGATGTCGATGTTCTATTAAGACATACAAGTGCCCAACCTCAAAATAATCCCGTTATTGTACCTGCAAACAAGTGGTTGAAGATCATAAATAACCCAAAGTTTGTTATCGGTGATACATCTAGAGGAGTTCAACCAGCACAACTTTTCTTACAGAACCACCCGATAATTTTCTTTGATCCCCCCGAATTTTTCCGTTATACGATGGGGAATGAACTTTTAAAGTATTCACTTAAAGGAGACAAAAAATTAAAATCTTCATTTGTAAATCTATTAAAGAAAAACGATAGAGAAAATGCTTTAAAATTGGTCGATCCCTTTTTTAGACCCTTTATTGAGAGACAATGGAATACTATCTTTCAAGATCTTAAAATCAATTCAGAGGATATCCCCAACGAAGAGAATTCGGGTCATATTGAAAAAGCATGGCTCGATCCCCGTGTTGATGAATCGTATATCCAATATATGCTAAACATTGGAAATAATGCAATTAAAATGCCCAATTCCACAATAATTCCCCCAGTCCCTCCACTAACGAAATCAAGCAATCGGGCAGTCATTTCGCGTATCGTCTCATCAAATAATGCGGCGTCGGTTGCATGTCAATATTTATCAAACGAGTCAAAAACGAAATATATTCTCCCGTATTTCCATTTGTATATTGATTCTGACATAGTTGAGAATTCAAACGGTAATAACATTAATACCGCTCTCAAAATCTTGGAAGACGGTCTAAACAAGAATACAAGCCAACAATTTTCGGGCATCGCAATCACGGTAAATGGATATGATAAATTGTTCGATAGCAACCATCTTACAAAATTCAAGATGTTGATTAACGATGCCATTATGATCGGTAATAGTCATAATATCCCTACAATTCTTCCTAGATCGACATATTATGGTCTTCCTTTATTGGATTATGGGATACAGGGGTATAGCTCCATGATGAGTGGATCTATAAAATATAGAAAAGGTGGATTTTCAGATGATCCCGATGATAAATTTGGGAAGGTATATTTAATCGACCAGTGTGTGGAGTTGAAAAAACGCGATGTAGTGGATTATATTCGTAAAAATGGTCAATTTCCTGCAATAACCGGCTTGCCATTATCTCCAACATCCGAAGAATTGAAACACGATAAATTATATCGGTTAAACTGGTCTAAGCCACGCAAATTATCATGCATCGAAGAAGCAAAAAGAATAAGGGTGGCTCAAGAGAAAGGGACTGTGAACCCAGCTAAGCTGTACATCAATCGTTCGTCAAATAAAGATTTGAATCGTATATAAACAGGCCCTGCCAACTCTTTTTAAGGATTATCTGCGCGTTGCCAACCTCCACGCAACACCAACCGTTTGCACAGTTGATCAACCGCCAACGCAACAGAACCTTGAAAACCTACTCACCCAGCAGGTCGAGCAGTTCAAAACCGTCTTCGATTTTGTGCAGGCGCTGCTCGCTGATCACAAGCGTCCTGCCGATCTTCTTCTCCTTTGTTGAATCGGTGATGATGCACATCGCGTGCTTCTTTGCGATCTGTGAGAGGTTGCCGATCAGCGCCGCACGCTTTACGACTTTCTGCGCCGGGCCGTACCCGGTGAGGATCGTATGCTTGTCGAACGTGAGAAGGGCCTGGAATGGGGCGCCGTGGAGCGTGTGGAGCCGGACCCCGATCTGCTCGAGGAACTCCATCGGGTTCTGGAGGTACGAACTAGTCTTCTGTTCGGCTTCCATCGCCTTTGGCAGCTCGTGCCGGATCAGATCAATCGATTCGACAACCCCTGTGTTGAAGAACTCCTCGATCCGGATCGCGACATCGAGGGTTGTGCCCATCCCGCCCTCGTACTTACTGATCGTGCGCCGCGAGACCCCAAGCACGTTTCCGAGATCGCCAAGCGACATGTTCCGTTTCTCGCGGAGATCCTTGAGCGCATCCCCGTCGATGTTGACATACAGCCCGCCGGGCGAGGCGTACACGAGGGGTGGGATCTTCTCCACGAAATAATCGTAGAGTGTTGATGGGCTGACCGCGTAGATCCCGTACCGGACATAGACCGCCCCCCGCTCTAGTTCCGCATCCCGGGCTCTCTCGCCGACAATGAGGGGTATCCCACCCAGCAGGCGCGAGATCAGTTCGATGTCAAAGGCCACCTCCTCGCTGACGGAGTCAATGTGCGAGACCACCTTGATGACGAGAAGCGTCCCATCGTTCCGTGCTATGAGGTCGAAGCTGCGCGGGCGCAGGGTGAAGCGCTCGGAGACATCGAAACCTGCCGTGATCATTACGCTGGTGACCAGCTGGAGCTGGCGGTCCTGGGACATGTGGATACAAATGGATGGAGCGCTCCCATATATTAATATAGACATGCTGATCGGCATTGATGACACGGATTCGCCAGAGGGTATGTGCACAACCTACCTCGGGGCCGTACTCGCACGCAGTCTTATCCGGGAGCATATGCAGGTACGCGAGGCCCGGCTCGTCCGGCTCAATCCGAATGTCACATTCAAGACCCGGGGGAATGCTGCGGTTATGCTGGACGTTGAAGGCGACCCGGACCGTGCGTTTGGGATGGCATGTGCATTCGTGGAGGAACTCGCGGACTTCTCGTGCGCAAACACAAATCCCGGCGTGGTTGTTGTTGACCGTCAGCTCAATCCGACGTTCTATGAGCGGGCGGTAAAAGACTTCTGCGAGATCGAAGATGCTGTTCATATCCTTGACAGGGCAGGTGCCCGGTACCGGGGCTGGAAGAACCGGCGGGGGCTGATCGGTGCTACGGCTGCGGTATCAAGCAGGCTCGAAGACCGGACTTCCGAGATCCTGGTATACCGCGAGCCCGGCCGGTTCGGCACGCCCCGATCAGTGGACCGGGCGAGCCTGTTTGCTGCGGAGGCTGCCACATTCCCGCATACATGGGACACGGTGGATCGCGTAAACGATGTCGTGGTCTGCGTACCGCATACGCCCGACCCGGTCCTCTTCGGGATCCGGGGGGAGAGCCCGAAGTGGGTAATGGCCGCCCGCAAGCTCGTTGCATCCGAACAACCCGGCCTCGAACAGATCTGGGTGACGAACCAGGGAACCGATGCCCACCTGGTCGACGGGACCATCGGAGCATTGAGCGAGGGGCTCTCGTACCGGGTCCGCGGGATTGTAGGGGGAGCGCCAGAGACCGGCACGGGCGGGCATGTTTCACTCCTGATCCGGGACGGCGATCATGAGGTACGGTGCATGGCCTACGAACCCACGAAGAATTTCCGGCAGATCGTCCGCCGGCTCGTGCCTGGCGATGCAGTGATCGCGTGTGGGAGCTACAAGAAAGGGAGCATCAATCTGGAGAAGATGCGGGTTATAGCGCGGGCTTCGACAATTTCAACGCGCCCGCCGGTCTGCACTGCATGCAACAAGCGGATGACCAGCGACGGCAAGGCCAAGGGCTGGAAATGCAAAAAATGCGGGGCCCGGACAGATGCGCCAGACGTACAGGAGATTCCCCGCACGCTGGAGACTGGATGGTATGAGGTCCCTCCGACAGCGAGACGACACCTGGCCAAACCATTATGCCGTGGGCTGCCTGAATAATTGGCTGCCGGAGATCGCCCCCGGTTTTAAAGCGGAACCTTCGAAGCGGGAAAGCCTTTAACATTCCGGTTCATTCTCTTAGAGAAATATTTCAGAGTGAATTTATAATACGCGATGAACTGGAAGTGAAATGTTATGCGGGGACGAAAGGCAGCCAGCCTGAAGGATGAAGCGAAAAAATGCGCAGAACGCATGGGCTACCACTGGACGGACAATACCGATCCGTCCGTAAGTTTTGACGGGTTTATGTACAGGCCATCAATCATGTTTGCGGTGAAACTGAAAAAACACCGGTACGGGCTCAGCTATGATTGTATCATTGAACAAGAATTCCCGGAGGATGTCGCGGATTTCCGGGCGCTTCCCATTCCGCCGTACATTCCCCGCGAGCTCTGGGTCCGGACCCAGAACGAGCGGGCTTATCGCCGGTTCTACGTTCCTGCCCGATACCACTGCGGAGATCGAAGAGAACACAGCGGAAAACTACCGGAACACCCACTACCGGGAAGAGTACTGGAAGAAGGCCCCGTACCGGATTGACATACCCCTCCGTAAGGAGGGGGACAAGGAGGGATGAAGTCAGATAAGCCCGTAAAACGCTCCTTTTGCCAAACGGACGAAGGTCATTTCCGGGCGGAGTGGAAATGATGTCCACGCCAATGAAAAATCCTGTGTATCACACGATTCCGCAGGAATAAAAGGAGAAATGGCGCTTTTGAACCTGCAAAATAGCGGGCTTGCAGCAGCCCCCATTTTTTGCACATAGTTCAGGAGGTTTGAAAAAAGAGGCTGCCCGGAGGCTGATATGACCGTTTTGGAGGGGGGCCGTGACGGAAAGACACTGTCACGACCTCTGTCGAAGAACCCTGCCGGGTTCTTCTCATGACCCGGGTCTGATGACCCCCGCACATCGCAGAAATTGGAATTTCCTCTCCATCCACTCCAGCCTGCTCTGCCGTTCAGGCAGAGTTCGCTTCAGCCACTGCAATCTCCTCTTCACTCAGCCCGTAGAGTTCATACACGATCCGGTCGATCTTCCGGTCGGCTGCCTCAATTTTTTCCCGGAGTGTCCCGCATTGTTCATCCGTCTCTGCACGCGAGACCTGCTTCTTGAGATCCAGCACCCTGGTCACGAGCGAAACGATCCGGTCGTGCCGGCCAGCATCAGCCGGGTCATCGAAATCCGGCGTGTAGACCGGGAGGTACCGGAGATCGTCCCATGAGTACTCCGCCCGTTCGCGTCCGGACATGCTCGCAGTTTTCGCAAACACGAACGCGATCAGCCGGCTGTTCAAGACACCGGCAAGGTACGGGCCGGACGCCGGGAGCGCAACAGCCCCGCTGCCGGGGATTGCCAGGCCGCCATCATAGAAAAATGCAGGCTGCCTAAACCTTTCCCGGAAAAAGATTTGCGGGGATTTTTCCCGGAAGCTGTCATCTTCACACGCGGTCTCCCACCAGCAATCCCCGGGACCAGCCGGCTTCGTTTTCGTTCCGCCACCGGCATGCGCTGCCTGACCGATCTGTTCTTTGAGGAGCCGGGCCAGTGCCGGGTGCCGTTTCTTAAACCAGCGCCAGGGGTTGGCCACTGCGGCCGGGTGGCCAATAGTCCAGCCATCTGGTATGAAGATCCTATAAAAACCCAATAACGCCGGCTCGTACCGCCCGATCGCAGCACCGTCAATCACCGGCCGCAGGAAGGATTTGCACCGGGGGTCCGCGCTGACCAGTGCATTCCGGGCCCGGGCATCGATCACGAATCCCGGGCCCGGAATGCACCCGGTTCCCGTATGCAGTTCCCCCATCACGTACTCTTCGAGCGGAGTGCCAGCCTGCCGGATTTTCTCAACGATCGCCTCCGCCCGGGTATCCCGCAACGACCAGCCGCCCTCGCCGAGCGCTTCGTGGTCTACGGGAAACGCATACCTCACCACGAACTCTTCAATATTTCCCACAAACCCCGCATCCACCAGCGCCACGCGGGGCCGTCGGGACGGGGGCTGGTTGATCACCCGGATAATACAAAGCCCGGGTCCATCAGGATCCCCGCCAGTACCGGCAATGCAGGTAACCTCATCGATCTGGTGTGTTATGAGCAGCGAGCGGAGCGATGTGCCGGTACGGCCCCGGAGCCAGCGATCGGTAGTACACATGCCAAGGGTCCCGCCGGACCGGAGCAGTGTGAATCCCTTCTCGATGAAGAATGCAGACCGGTCGGCTGCCGGATCATAGACTGCGTAATACCGCTGGAGGTAACGCTGGATCCACTCTTTCTGCTCGATCAAGCCCCCGGGTGGGTTCCCGATCACCGCATCGAATCCCCCGGAGGCGAAGATCTCCGGGAATTCCACGTGCCACGCAAAGGCATGGATCGTGTGACGTTCCCGCGCCGGGCAGAACGCCCATGACTCGTCGTCCACGATATCCGGACCGATCAGGGCATCCCCGCACCGTATCATATGCCTGAGTTCCCGAAAGATCCCTGCGGAAAAGCCGAGGAACTGTGCCTGCGGGACCGGCCTGTCACCTTCGCAGAGCATGAAGAGGAGGAGCATCGTGGTTGCGGTAACTGCGTGCCGGTTTGAGTCCACCCCGTGGAGCGAGCCCGTGAGGATCGCGTGCCGCTCCTCAAAGGTCAGCCGTTCTCCGCCACGGGAAGAAAGAAGGTACCGGAACGCGGAGAGCAGCACCGTGCCGGTCCCGCAGGCGGGATCAATTACCCGGACCGGCAGCAGTTCATGCTTCGACCGGCCTTCTTCGGCCGCACGCAGGGCATTCCCGGCGAGATACCGGATCACGGGGGGCGGGGGTACCTGACTGCCACAGGAGAGTACCGTGTCATGAGTATCGACCACGTCAGCCTGGTGCACAGCAGACCGACGGATCGTGCGGGCAAGGTACCGGGACAGCACCTCTGCAATGGTTTCGGTCTCCATAACGGCGAACCTGTACGGCCGGCCCGTGGAAAGGAGACGGGTAAGGATGGCATGGACCACGCGATCTTCAATTACCAGTGTCCCTATCGGCACTGCACCGTGAGGGGCCGCACCCGTCTCCATTTCAAAGAGCACAGCAAGCGGGGCCGCGATCTCGAGCAGCTGCCCGTACCGGTCTGCGTGATCTGCTATTTCCTGCAGGGTGCCTTCCCCAACAAGGCCCCTGTCCTCCGCAATCCGCAGGAAGAGAAACGAGAACAGGATCCGGTTCGTGGCAGCAGCGATCCCCCCGCTCCTGAGGGCAAGGTTGTTTCGTGCTATGCTCCGGGCAAGCTGCTCCCGCCAGTGCGTGAGATCGTGGAAGAGGGCGTTTGCCGCCCGGTCTGGATCTCCGGAGGGGGCATCCGACCTTTCCGGTGCTGCAGGATCCAGGCACGACATTGTTGTAGTACTTCGTGAGAGGAAAAATAATCATATGGATGGAAAAAAGCGGGGAAGATTATCCTTTGCCCGTCAGCGAATGGATCTTTATCAGCCCGGCACAGGACCTGCAGGTGTACAAATCCTCCTTCCAGCAGGCATCGCACGCCCAGCGCCCGCAGAGCACGCACTGGCGGAGCTCTGATACCGGGTGGGGCGTGCTGCAGAGATCACACGTGTACTGCGCGAAGCTATGGGGATCCTTTGCCGGGGGTTCCCCCTGTTTCCGCATCACCGTAACCTCTTTTTTCAGCTCGCGAAAGCGATCGGGGGAGTCCTTACTTTTTTGTGCTTCCTTTCCCGGCAAGCTCTTTTTCCAGAGTGTCAAGTCGTGCCTCCAGCGATACCAGCATGGTCTGCATCCCGGACTCGTAGTTCTTCAGATCAGCAAGGCGTGCTTCATTCTGCTCAATCTCCGGGGTCCTTTGTTCCCTGAACGTCTGGAGTTTCGGGTGGGAGACCAGCTGCCATTCCTCCACCATGCTCTGGAACCTGCGGTCAAGGTATTCATCTACCCGGCTCTCCACCGGGCGGGTGAGCGATATATTCCCTTTTGCGCCCCGGAAAAAATAATACACCAAGAACACGGTGACACAGAGGATGAGGACGAGGATTATGAATTCCAGTATGTCCATGTCAGATCCTCCCTTTCAGTTTGCCGGCACGGTTTTCCAGCTCGGTCAGTTTGTCCGATGCTGCATGCTCAAAGGCTTTCATGCGGGGGATCTCCTGTTCGAGTGCATCCAGCCGGTTCGTAAAGTCAATAAGATCCGCCCCGGTCGAGAGATCCCATTCGTCAACTATGTATTTCATCCGGCGATCCACGTAGGCATTGAGATACGTGTTCATGCCAATCATAGCGATCTCTCCAATGATGCGATCAGGTCATCCAGCTGTTTTGCCCGCGCTTCGATGGTCACTTTTCCTGCATAAAAACCACTGATCTCATCGGTTACCCGTGTCAGCCGGCTTTCGAGCCGGTGGAGATCGCTTTCGGTCACGAGGTCCCATTCCTCGATAATGGCAGCAAAGTGCTGGTCGAAATAGGCATCAAGCGATTTATCGAGTGTCGGGACCCTGGATTCGATCGTCCCGGGGACTTGGGAGAACTGGTCCCAGAACGAACCGCCCGTCAGATTCTGGTCCGGGTTCTGGTTGACAACAGGGTACATGGTTTACTTCACCTTCTTTTCCTGTTCCTGGACATTACTGAGGAGGTTATCCAGTTTTCTCGTTTTCACGAGGTTCTCAAGCCGGGTTAAACGCATCTCAAGGAGTTTTTCCTTTGCATAGAGAGTCGTTTCAAGGTCTGTGTTCTCATCTTCGACCTGTCTGATCGCAGCGGTCTGCTCTGCAGAGAGCCGGGTAAATGAGAATACCCTGGAGGCTTCGTGCTGCTGGAGGAGTTTGAGTTTATCCTTCTCCAGTTCCAGTTCGGTCGTACGGTTGGAGGTCTTCATGATCCGTATCTCACGGATGATGAGATACACGACTGCCATACCGAGAACGACAAGGATTCCCACAAGAACGGTGTCGGTGATTACTGCATCTGGTGCCATTGATTCTCCCTGTTACCGGATTGTTATCCCTTTCTTTTTAAACCGGTGCTATTACCGGTTATCCCTGGATCCTGTTGCCTTCTTCACGGTTTTCTTAACGGTACCGGCAGTTTTTACTGCCGCCTTTCCGATGCGGTCCGATACTTTCTTTGTCTCTTTTTTTGCAGAAACTGCAGTTTCTGCTGCTTCGGTCTTTACCCCGCCCGCAGTTTTCCTGATCGCGTCATCCAGTTTACCGGCACTCTTTGAGAGGGATGTGCCTGCATTGGCTGCCGCCTTTTTGATCTTTTCCTGCAGAGGGGGGGTTTTCCTGACAAGAACTTCATCGTCATCATTGAGGCCAAGCGCTTTGAGATCCTCTTCGCTCACGCGGACCTGCCCCTGCCGCACCATGGTATCAGCGATGACCGTGGTTGTGACGGATTTTTTGGTAGTTTCATTGATGAGATCGACACGATCCCCTTCAAGTATTCCCAGATCGGGGAGGTGCGCGATATTGAAGCGCACCCGTCCCTGGCTCGGAAATGCCCTCTTTCTGAGGGTTAGCCGGACTTCCTGCATAGTGGAAAGACCATCCCGAAAGGGTATATACCTTCCTGAAACCGGTACAAAAAATATATCCATCTGGTCGTTGTGTAATACGTGGCAGAGAATTCCGGGCGATTCCATAAGGACAGGGGAGATTCGTTCAATCGGGTCATGACGTGATTCTTCCTGAAACACTGTTATCAGCCAAGAAGATCAATACTCCTGCACCAAGTGGGGAGAATCATGACGCAACCATGCGATGAGCCGGTCACCCAGCTCCATGTGAAGCCGGGCATGACGGTCAACGAACTGGTGGAGGCAATGGGCGGGGCCGGCGCTTACAACGGCGGGGCGCTGTACCGGGCTGCCAACATCTGCGAGCAGATGCTGCGCGACCCCGAGGCTACGAAGTTTTTCGGGCTGGCCGGGGCAATGGTGCCTGCGGGAATGGGCGGGATCGTCTCGGACCTGATCCGGGCAAAACACATCGACGTGCTCGTCTCGACCGGCGCCAACCTCACGCACGATGTCATCGAGGCGATCGGGTGCCACCATTTCCATGGCACCGCGTTCTGCAACGACATCGAGCTCCGGCACGATGAGATCAACCGGATCTACGATGTCTACCTCCCGAACGAGGCATTCGAGCACTTCGAGGCGTTCATGCAGGAAGTCTTTGGCGAGCTCGAGCCCGGAAGCACAATCTCCATCTCCGCACTCCTTGAACACATCGGGAAGCACGCGAAATCCGGCATCCTGCACACCGCGGCCCGTAACCATATTCCGATCTACTGCCCTGCCGTGCAGGACTCGATGATCGGCCTCCAGTACTGGCTCTTCTCGCAGACGAACAAGGTGACCGTGGACGCATTCGCCGACATGCCGGCCCTCATGGACCGCTGCTTCTCGGTGAAAAAGGCCGGTGCACTGCTCGTTGGCGGCGGCGTGCCCAAGAACTTCATCCTCCAGAGCATGCTCATGACCCCGAACGGGTTCGATTACGCAGTGCAGCTGACGGGCGACCGGCCGGACCTCGGCGGGCTCTCGGGCGCAACGCTGGACGAGGCCCGGTCGTGGGGCAAGATCACGGAGGAAGCGCAGGCTGTGACTGTCTATGGAGACGCGACGATCACCCTCCCCATGCTGGTCGCCGCTGTCATGGAGCGGATGGCGAAATGACAGAGCTGATTCTTGCGCTGGACGTACCCGTAAAGAGAGAGGCGCTTGCAATCGCCGAACTGTGCGCCCCGCATCTCGACGCGATCAAGCTCGGTTACCCGCTCGTTCTCTCGGCCGGCCTCTCCATAGCGCGGGATCTCGAGGCGCTGGACCTCCCGCTCATCGCGGACTTCAAGCTGGCCGACATCCCCAACACGAACCGGCTGATCGCCGAGCAGGTCTTCGATGCCGGGTTCTCCTCGATCATCTGCCACGGTTTCACCGGGGGCGATGCAGTGCAGGCCTGCGTGGACGCGGCCGCCGATTACGGGGGCGCATGCTTCGTAGTGGCGGAGATGAGCCATCCCGGGGCCACCGCATTCTTCCATAGCGGGACCGCGGAGAAGATCGCGGAGCTCGCGGTCTCCTGCGGTGCCGACGGGATCATTGCCCCGGCCACCCGGCCGGAGCGCGTGAAAATCCTTCGGAAGATCGTGGGGAACCGGAAGATCCTCTCACCGGGAGTCGGAGCCCAGGGCGGGGACGCAGCAGCGATCGCACAGATCGTGGACGGGATCATCGTGGGACGGGCAATTTACGAAGCAAAGGACCCGGTAACCGCGATAAAGACGTTTTCATCTGTCCGGTAAGGAGTAAAGATTTATTAATATACTCCAAATCCTGACCAGATCCGCATATGAGCGTTTTATATACGACGAATTGCGGATTGGTCGAACCTGAAGGTTCTAAAAATTTATTAAGGACTTCTGCAATGTTATAGTATGGACTGGACCGCAGAACACCGGAAGCTGGCAGAGAAATACAAGAAATTAACCGATATCCCGGAAAGCGAACGCAAGTACAAGTGCCACACCTGCCACCTCATCGTTGAGGAGAACCCGTGTCCGAACTGCGGCGAGACTCACCTCGAGCTGATGTGTCCGCTCGACCACTGCCACTGCACCCATGAAGTGATCTCGGGGATCGAGTACTGCCCGCTCTGCGGCCAGGCGGTCTGCCCCGAGTGCGGCTCCCATGACGTCACCCAAATCAGCCGGGTCACCGGGTACCTGCAGGACGTCTCCGGCTGGAATGCCGGCAAGCAGCAGGAGCTCAAGGACCGTACCCGATATTCCGTTGCATGAGATATTACCTCAATACCAATACTCTTTTCATCCGCGGAACGTTCCGCGCTGCCAGCACCGGCATCGCCGGCGGCATCCGTTCCGTTGCCACGCTCTTCAACCACACCGTGCCGCCCGGCTGGGATGATGCGGACCCGGGAAAGGAGATAGAGCTTGTTGCTGCTGGCGCCGGGATCGGCAGCGAACTCTTCGGGCTCCTGACTGCGATCCCCGTCAACCAGACGTGCGTGCTCCAGTACGACTGCATCACGGTTTTCATCACTGCCGGCATCCGGCGTGAACCCCCGTCCGGTGCCGGCACGATCAACATCATCGTGCACAGCAGAGAGGGGATGGAGGACGCGGCCCTGCTTGAACTGATCATGGTGGCTACGGAAGCCAAAACCGAGGCGCTGCTTGCTCTCGATCTTCCGCTCACCGGGACACCAGCGGACGCCGTGATCACTGCCTGTGAGGGTGAGACCCGGCACCGGTACGCCGGCAGGCTCACGGAGCCCGGCCTCCGGGTACGCGAGGCAGTGCTCCACGGTATCCCCGAGGCTCTCCGGCGCCATGATGCGGGCGTATCGTCAGGAAGACCCGCCTTCTTCGTCTACAGCCGGCTTCAGGGGGGGCACTGGATAGAATGGTCCCCGCACGAATGCCCGTACTATCCCTGTCACTTCAAGGGACAGTCCTGCGACTTCTGTTACTGCCCGTTCTATCCCTGCCAAACCGAGTCGCTCGGCCAGTGGGTGGAGAGCTCGCATGGCGGCCGGGTCTGGAACTGCGCGGGCTGCACGCTCCTCCATGCACCGGCAGTTGCAACCTATCTCAGGAAATACCCCGGGGCATCACGCTGGGAGCTGATGAAGTTCGCTGCAGCACATAAGGGAGAAATACCGTAATCCTGTGGCAGTGATCATTGGCTGCTGCCGGTACAGGAGTCCCGTTACGGCATATCCCGTGACCTGTATTTTTCCTGGTTTTAATGATCCGGATCCCGGATGCAGAGACAGGATAGTGTACTTCAATTATCCAATACCAATGCAGAGCCTCAGGCCCACATAAAAAAAAGTATTTACTCCTTGATGCTCGTGCGGTTTTACTGCACGACTAAAAGAATATTGTAAATTATTCTTTTACGCCAAGGGCAGAGAGGAGTTCGGGGAGGGGGATGCCGTGGGCCTCGGCGGCTTCACGGATGGTCTCGCCGCGGGCGATCGCACACCCGACACAGCCCATGCCGAACTTGAAGAGCGCTTCGGTGGCCTCGGGCTTTGCCTTGAGGAGTTCATAGATGGTGCTGTCAGCAGTGATCTCAGTCATAGTATCTCTTAGTCGGTTTTCAGGTCAGATAAATCTCTCCATAGTGGCTACAAGCAGCCGGCCCGGTTCGGGCAGGTGAGGTAATCCGGCACCTGCGATCCCGGATGCAAAGCAACACTTTCATTCCGCATGGTAGCACACTTATACCCTAAGTAATTTTTGAATTATAGTTGGAGATGTATGAAAATGGATTATTCAGAAGCAGCAGACAGAATCTCCCGAAAATTTGCAAAAGGCGGCCAGACCCCCGACGTAAAGAAGATCGAGGGAAAGCTCCGCAGGCTCGTGGATGAATTCGGCGTCCAGCCCTCCGAGGCGGAACGTAGTGTAACAAACGAACTCGCAAAGGAGTACAACCTCCCCGTCCCGGGATCCGGCCTCAGTCCGGCCGGCGGAAAAGGTGGCGGGACGGAAGAGAAGAAGATCGCAGAGAGCGTTCCCGGGGAGTGGGTAACCATCGAGGGCAAGGTTGTAGGTCTCTCCCAGCCAGCCTCCCCCTCGATCGCACAGAGCGGGATCATCGCAGACGAATCAGGAGCAATCCGGTTCGTGGTCTGGGCCAAGTCGAACGCCCCCGCAATGGCCGAAGGCTCGTGGTACCGTATTGAATCGGCGGTCGTGGACGAGTTCAAGGGGATCGCAAACCTCAAGATCCATTCCGGGACCACGATCAAGGAGATCAACGATGACAGGTCACTCATCCCGACACCGACACCGATCAAGGACCAGCACCCCGGGATCGGCTGCGTGCGGGCAAAATTTGTCCAGGAGTGGGACGCCTCCCACGACCGGATGCTCCAGTCCGGCCTGCTGGGCGACGAGACCGGCACGATCAAGTTCGTGATGTGGAAGGAGCCCGGCAAAGAGAAACTCGTGCCTGGCGCTGTTTACAATATCTTTTATGCCGGTGTTGACGAGTTCAACGGCCGGCTCTCCCTGAACCTGAACACGGCGACTATCCTGCAGGAGGAGGGCGAGATCGAGGTCAGCGGAGGTGAGGCGGAGGTGACCGGGGCGATCGTGCATATCGCGCCAGGGTCCGGCATTATCAAGCGCTGCCCGGTGGAAGGCTGCAACCGTGCCCTCTCGCGCCAGAACTACTGCCCGGTCCACGAGATCCAGCCGAAGTTCGTATACGATCTCCGGATCAAGGGCTGGCTCGATGACGGGGAGAAGACCCACAACGTCCTGCTCCAGCGGGACGTGGTGGAGTCGCTCACCGGCATCACCCTTGCGGGGGCGCAGGAGATCGCGGAGAACAACCCGCTCGGCATGGACGAGGTCTTCCTCCAGATGCGGGATAAGGTGCTCGGCCGGTATATCACCTGCCACGGCAGGGAAATCGAGAACCGCGTGCTCGTCAATAAATGCGAGAAAATTACGTTCAGCACGGCGGATCATACGGCCCTGCTGAACCGCGCCGGGGGGGCACCGTCATGAGCACGAATGCAAAGGACATGGGACGCAGGGAAGGCGCCTTCGAGCGCGAGCCCGCACGCCGGGTCTTTGCCGCGGAACTCCGGGAATGCCGGTACCAGTTCAAGGACGGCGAAGACGAGAAGAGCCCGACATTTGTCCTGCTGCCAAGCGGCGAACGCTCGAACCGTATATTCATTGTCGGAACACTGACCGAGAAGACACGGCAGGGCGAGCAGAACATATTCTACCGGGGTCGCGTGGTCGATCCGACCGGCACGTTCTTCATCATGGCCGGCAGCTACCAGCCCGAGGCAATGCAGCAGCTGGCGAAGATCGAGACGCCGGCATTCGTTGCCGTTATCGGCAAGCCCAACCTGTACCAGAAGCCGGACGGAACGTTCATGGTCTCGGTCCGGGTCGAGTCGATCACGGTTGTCGATAAGGACACCCGCGACCTCTGGGTACTGGATGCAGCAAAGCACACGCTGGACCGGGTCGACGCGTATGCAAAGGAGCCGACACCGGATATCCTGAAGGCAAAGGAGCAGTATCCCACGATCGACCCGTCGGTCTTCCGGAAGATCGCCTACGATGCGCTGGCGCAGATCAAGATATAACTTTTTTTAAGTAATCCGGGTATTTTTTAAAAGGGGAGAATCAGAGAGCCGCATTCTGGAATATCACGCTCTCTGCACCGTTCGCGTATTTCGCCACAACAATCACGTTATTGGTGCCTGAAGTACCGTCAAACGTTTTGCTCGCGCCCGCGTTTGTGCCAAG
Organism: Methanoregula sp.; assembly: GCF_049518935.1. Taxonomy (GTDB): domain Archaea; phylum Halobacteriota; class Methanomicrobia; order Methanomicrobiales; family Methanospirillaceae; genus Methanoregula. The sequence continues at coordinate 121,251 of NZ_JBEKRH010000004.1, read as the reverse complement.
CGTACCTTTCTGTGCCCCGTTGAGAGTCACCCTGAGCTCGGAAATATCGCCTGAGCCGCATTGATTGGTCATAACCCGGAGCTGGACAGATGAGGGCGGGACTTTCGACCCGGTGATCGCAATTATGCAGGACGGGGCCTGCGGAGCGGACGCAGCCACTGCAGTAGGCGGGGTGGTAATCGCCGGGTCCGGTATGGTCACCGGTTGAGGAGCGGAACTCATGAGGAGCACCGCGGCAACAAGGATCACGACGACGATAATGCCAACTATGATGAGATACGGTGCCAGGGAACTCTTCTCCTTCATGAGGACACGGCAGTTCGGGCAGACGGTACGACTGGATTCCACGGGTGCGCCGCAGTTCGGGCAGGTTTTCATTGCCATCCATTTCAGCTGTTTTATTTCATGCGTTATATGCGTTGTCAAATTAAATTCCGGATTATTGCATAATGAAGGGATAGTGATACGTTCCGGAAAAGTCCGGATAAAAGGCGCGATTGAAAAATGTTCAGAAATTTTGCGATCGCGATTTTTTCTGAAAAATCCGGATCCGGACAAAAAGTCAACGCCGGAGAGAGAGCTGGCGTTAGTTGTACATCCGTGTAGCGGATAATTATCCGTGTCACGGTTGGTTAACTGACACCTTGTGATCGCGTTTGAAAATGTCTGAAACTTCCAGACGGTTTCAACAGCCGCTTAGAAGCGGCTTTTTCAAACGGACATTGCTTATGATAAGCCCACCCGGAATATTGTAAAAGAAGAAGGTATTCAGTGTTTTATTTCCGCACTTTCTTCTCCTGTTCCCACCGCTCCAGGACTTCGCTCCCTTCAATAAAGACGAACCCGTGTTTGCGGGCATAGAGCTTTGCGTCCGCCTTCGAGAGGGCATAGCCGGACTCGTCGTCCAGCATCTCGCAGATCGTGACCGAGGGTGTAATGCCGGCCATCTCGGCCATCGCGATCGAGAGCTCGGTCTGGCCTTTCCGGACATCGAGGAGCCCATCCGCAGCCCGGAGGAGCGCCATGTGACCCGGCGTCCGGAACGTTTCGTGGAAGTTCACGCCGCCGCCGTTGAGGGCACGCTTTACCTGCTCGGCAATCGCGTTCACGGTGAGCGCCCGGTCCCGGTCGGTGATGCCGGTGAAGGTGTTCCGGTGGTTCACCCAGAGCGAAAAGGAGGAGTGATTCTTCCGGTCGTACGGGATGTCGCCTTCCCGTTCGGCAACCGCTATCGCCCGCAGGGCATCGCTTGCAAAAGGCAGGCCGAGGCGCTGGGCCGCGACCGGGTGGACCGCGGTGCATATCAGGCCGCCGCCGTCCTTGCGCATCCGGACAATATCCTTAGGCGTAACCGCATCAGACCGGATCGCAAAATCGGTCTCTCCCTCGCGGTCGTCAAAGTCGTAAAGGAGGATAAACTTCCCGTCCCGGAGGGCCGCAAGGGCATCGTCAATCATAGCCCCACCTCGACATTGACGCTGTCGTTGTCCTCGACGCCAAGCTTCCTGCGGAGAGCAATAGGCGCGATCACTTCGACAAGATCGTCCGGGTAGTGCGTCCTGCCGGGTACCACGATGCCGCACTTGATCGTCCCGATCCGGCATGGGATGCACCGGGCATCGCCGAAGGTCCTGCCATCCGTAGAGAAACCCTTGATGCGGATCCAGTCGAGAGCATCGATCTTCTTGCGCACGGTCATGCTCGAAGGGGCGAGCCGGATATTGAGGGTCCCCGGGTACGGCTCGAAGCCAAGAGCGGCAGTGAACTGCTCCTTGTATGGCCCGAGGCTCATGTAATACTTGCCTTCGCCGATACCGCTGACCACAGTACCGTTCAGAAGATAGGTCTTGCCGCCCTCTGAAAAAATCCGGCAGTACTCCTGGTATTCCTTCCGCAGCACTTCCTCACCAGACTTGGTCACAGTGACATGCTGGCCGTCCGCGGCCATCGTTCTTGTGATGAAACCCGCTGTTTCAAGCCCCTTGAGCCGTCGCGACGCCGTCTGCTGGCTGATCGCAAGCATCTCGCCGATGCTCTGGGTGGAGACGAAGACCGGACCATGGCACCCGCCCCGCACTGCAATCGCCTTGAGACACTGGAGATCCTCCGCTGGTATCATGCTTATCAAAATTGAGATGCTTATTATTTATGGGTTGCTCTCCGGGAAATACTCCGTCGTGGTTCGCTTTGTGTCGAATGCATGTTCGTTAATTATATAACACCCGGGCTCCTTGATCATGAGCATGAAATCCGGATTGCGGAACCAGCTTGCCGAGAAGATGGCAGGTGAAATTACGCTGTCGGACTCACCGGGACATGCGCTGAAGAAGTGGCGTATGAACTTTGAGATCGCGCCGGGCGTCCTTTCGGATCGCCTCGCGGTCTCCCCGTCTGTCATCAGCGATTACGAAAGCGGCAGACGGAAAAGTCCCGGCACCGCCGTTGTCGGCAAGATAGTCGACACACTCCTCGCTATTGACGAGGAGACCGGCGGGAAACACATCCAGAAATTCTCAACCATGCTCTTTTCGAATGTCGAGGATGACGTGATCTACGATCTCCACGAGTACGGGAATGCAGTCCCCTTAAAAGACTTTGCCGATGCGATCAACTGCACCCTGCTCTGCGGGTCGGACGACCAGCTCATCTTCGGCTACACGGTGGTGAACAGCCTGAATGCGATCATGCAGCTCTCATCCGATGAGTTCAACCGCATTTATGGCTGGAGCACCGAGCGGGCGCTGGTCTTCACCAACGTCTCGACCGGCAAATCGCCGATGGTTGCGATCCGCGTTACTCCGTTCAAGCCGCGATGCGTGGTGCTGCAGGGAATCGATGCTCCTGACGTACATCCGATTGTGGCAAAGATGGCAGAACGCGATCGCATCACCGTATTCTGTACGAGCATGGATGTAGACAAGATCGTGAGTACCCTGAGGGAGAAAGAATGGTAGGCATCATTACCTACGGTGTGTATATACCGAGATACCGCATTAAGGTCGAAGAGATTGCCCGTGTGTGGGGCGCAAACGCGTCCGACATCACCGGCGGTCTTGGCGTATTTGAGAAGTCCGTTCCCGATATGGACGAGGATGCGGCAACGATCGCTGTCGAAGCGGCCCGCAATGCCCTGCTCCGCAGGCATGTGGACCCTGCAGAGATCGGCGCCGTGTACGTTGGCAGCGAGTCCCATCCGTACGCCGTCAAACCGACCGCATGTACCGTGGGCGAGGCAATTGGTGCCACGCCGAACATGACCGCAGCGGATTACGAGTTTGCCTGCAAAGCAGGCACCGCAGCGATCCAGACCTGCATGGGCATGGTGAAAAGCGGGATGATCAAGTACGGGGTTGCAATCGGCTCCGATGTCTCGCAGGGTGCGCCGAGCGATGCGCTCGAGTACACTGCGGCAGCGGGCGGTGCGGCCTTCGTGATCGGGAACGACGACCCGATCGCCACGATCCACCACACCTGCTCGTTCACGAGCGACACGCCCGACTTCTGGCGCCGCGAGGGCCAGGACTATCCCCGCCACGGCGGCAGGTTCACCGGCGACCCCGGGTACTTCAAGCACGTGAAGGGCGGAAGCAACCTCCTCTTCGAACAGACGAAGAAGACGGCGAAGGACTTCACCTACGCGGTCTTCCACCAGCCCAACGCGAAGTTCCCGCAGAAGGTGGCAAAGGACCTCGGCTTCACCACAGAGCAGATCAAGCCGGGCCTTGTCGTCCCGCGCCTCGGCAACACCTACTCGGGGGCATCCCCGATAGGTCTTGCAGCAACGCTGGACATCGCTAAGCCTGGCGATACGATCTTCGTCTGCTCGTTCGGCTCCGGTGCTGGTAGCGACGCGTTCGACATCGAAGTGACCGATGCGATCAAGGATAAAATCAACCGCGAGGCAGCTCCAAGCGTGGAGAGACTCCTCAAGGACCCCATCTACCTGGACTATGCACGGTACGCGAAACACAAGGGAAAACTGGTGATGCAGGTATGAGAGACGTAGCAGTAATCGGTGTAGGTTGCACCAGGTTCGGGGAGAAGTGGGAGAGTTCGTTCCGCGACCTCTTCGTCGAGGCAGGGGCACTTGCCCTTGAGGATGCCCAGCTCTCCGGTGAAAAGATCGATGCAATGTACGTCGGCAACATGAGTGCAGGCCGGTTCATCGAGCAGGAGCACATCGGTGCCCTGATCGCGGACTACGCAGGAATGGCCACCCGGCACATCCCCTCGACCCGTGTCGAGGCGGCCTGCGCATCCGGCGGTCTTGCCTTTCGTCAGGCCGTGATCGCGGTCGCAAGTGGTATGGAAGATATCGTTGTCGCAGCCGGTGTCGAGAAGATGACTGATGTCGAGCCCGGTGCAACCACCGACGCTCTCACCGGGGCAGCGGACCGCGAGTGGGAAGGGTTTGTCGGCGCGACATTCCCCGGCCTTTACGCGATGATCGCCAACGACTACATGCATAAGTACCACATGACCCGCGAGCAGCTGGCACAGGTGGCCGTAAAGAACCACTACAACGGTGCACGCAACCCGATCGCCCAGTTCCCGCAGGAGATCACGCTGGAAACCGTGTTGCGATCCACCATGGTCGCCGATCCCCTCCGGCTCTTCGACTGCTCGCCCATCACGGACGGGGCAGCTGCGGTCATCGTTGCACCGCTTGAGCGGGCACGTGAGTTCACGGACACACCGATCAAGGTGCTGGCCACCGCACAGGCAAGCGACTCCATCGCCCTCCACGACAGGCGCGATATCTCGACCCTTGACGCGACCGTTGCCGCAGGGCAGCGGGCGTTCAAGATGGCAAAGCTGACGCACAAGGACATCAACATGGTGGAGGTGCACGACTGCTTCTCTATCGCCGAGATCTGTGCCATTGAGGACCTCGGGTTCTGCAGGAAAGGCACGGCCGGCAAGTTTACCGCAGACGGCGAGACCGCGCTCGGCGGGAAGATCCCGGTCAACACGAGCGGCGGCCTCAAGGCCTGCGGCCACCCGGTCGGCGCAACCGGTATCAAGCAGGTGTACGAGATCGTCCAGCAGCTCCGCGGCGACGCGGGCAGGCGGCAGGTCGAGAACGCGAAGATCGGCATGACCCATAACGTGGGCGGCACCGGTGCAACAGTTGCCGTGCACATTCTCGGGAGAGTGTAACATGACGGTAGCACGATTCTGGAGAAAGATCCCCCAGCGCTACAACCTGATCGGCACGAAATGCGAGACCTGCGGAAGGCACTTCTTCCCCCCGCGGACATTCTGCCCTGACTGCCGCAGGACCGGCAAGATCGTAGACCACAAGTTCTCCGGGAAGGGAACCGTGGTGACCTACACGATCATCCAGACTGCACCCGACCAGTTCTCCTCCCCCGGGCCGTATGTGCTCGCCATCATCAAGCTCGATGAGGGGCCCCAGATGACCACCCAGATCATCTGCGACCCCAAAGACGTGAAGTTCGGCATGCGGGTCAAGAGTGTATTCCGCCGGATCGCCACCGATGGCGAGAGCGGCATCATCCACTATGGCACGAAGTTCGTGCCGGTGGAGTAACCTCTTTTTTTGTTTACGACGTGGGAAAGTTCCCGACCGGCATACTGATGATCCGACCCGGTCGGATGAAATCCATGTAAAATACCGGCTTTTAACATCAAGGGGGGGTACCCACCCCTCCCGTTTCATAAGCGGGGGTCGGGGGGTGCCATTAAAAACGAAGGGGGGGAGGGGGTAGCTACCCCTCCCACTGAGAGAGGGGTGGGTACCCCCCGCCGTTGTGATGTATGAAGATGTACGTTTGCCGACGGGAACGATCTGGTTTCGATAGCAAAAATGGCATGTGGGGGGTACCCCCTCCCCCCATGGGGTTGGCAGAATCCGCCTTTCATGGGGTGGATGAATGAGAAATTCAGGAGAGATTTAACGCTCAAGGGGGCTCCGTCCCCGCCACGTGGATGCCCCCGGTTGCGAGATGTCCGAAAAGGTAATGAGTGGCGCAAAACCCGACGAGGCGTTTTGCGCGTAAGGCATCGTAAACGTAACAACAGCGCTAGGTAACAAATTAATGAATTATCCGCAAACCCGCACATCATACACCGCATGCCACTGCCCAGGCGAGTACGACCGCACCACCCGCTCGGAAAGCACCGTTCCACCCAACTCCTGGATCCGGGCGCAGTGCATCCCTTCCGCAGAAACCAGCGAGTAGAAATGGATCGTCCCACCCGGCCGGCAAAGCCGGAATGCTTCCGGTAAAAATTCCGTGCCGGACAATGGCAGGTTCATCACAATCCGGTCAAATTTCCATGGCAGGATACGATCGAGGTGCCGGGCATCCACGAGCATGGAGAGGATATTCTTCGCCCGGTTCTGTGCGATATTCTCCAGCATCAGCTCAATCGCCTTCGGATTAAGGTCCGAGGCAACAACAAGCGAGGCGGGTTTCGCAAGCGTGATCGCAAACGGCCCAACCCCGGCAAACATATCGAGGATGACCTCCCCTTCGTGGACCTGCGCAAGGATCCGCTGGCGCTCGGTAGAGAGCCGGGCCGAGAAGTACGCGCCGGCAAGGTCCACCGCGAACGTGAACCCGTGTTCGGTCACCTGAGTACGGGTCGTGGGTATACCGGCAAGGACCCTGAACTCCCGGGTCCGGTACTCGCCGTGAACCTCGCCCTCGGCAAAGACGACCGTGTGGAGCGAGGGCCGGGAAGCGAGTAACTTCTGCGCACCGCCCGGATCATCATCCTGCATGATCGCGATCCCGCCGACCAGCTCGTGCCGGGGCTGGGACTCCCGGCCCGGGTGTGCCTGGAACCCGCACCACTCCGCACCCTCACGCTCCTCCAGCACCGGCAGGATGAGCGAGTCCCCGTCATGGATAAGCTTAAGCGAGGCATCGAGCGCGCCCTCACGTATCAGCGCCTGCCTCGTCTCCTCTCCCTGCCGGGCCGGCACCCGGACGCCCCATTGCGAGACCGTCATCCTGACCACGTATATCATATCAGTATAGGTGCTAACCATTAATCATGGCTGATGATGCGGAGCGCAGCGCCGGGCAGGGCAGCGCGAAGTCAGGTCACGACAGGGACAGGGATACTATCATTCACCAACGGATCAGGGATGGGACACTGAAACTCTACGAGCTCGAGAAGGAGCTCTCTCCGATCGACGCGATCCGGGTGCGGCGCGAGTTCATCCAGGAGGAAACGGGCACAACACTCGAAAACATCGGCATCCTCTCGATCGATGTCGAACGGGTGGTCAAGCGGAACTGCGAGAACATGATCGGCGTTGTGCAGGTGCCGCTCGGGGTTGCCGGGCCGATCCTCGTCAACGGGGGCTATGCAACCGGGAATTACTGGCTCCCTCTCGCAACCACCGAGGGAGCACTCGTCGCCTCGGTCAACCGCGGGTGCAGCGCGATCACCAAAGCCGGCGGGGCGGAAGTACGGGTTCTCCACGATGGCATGACACGGGCACCGGTCTTCTCGACCGACAGTGTCGGCCACGCAGCGCAGGTCGGCGACTGGGTGAAGGTGCACCGCGAGGAGCTCAGGATAGCAGCCGAGAGCACCACCTCCCATGGGAAGCTGATGGATATTGTCACATTCGTTGCCGGGACAAGCGTCTTTGTCAGGCTCGAATTTGATACCAAAGATGCGATGGGTATGAACATGGTGACCATCGCGAGCGCCAAAGTAGCAGACCTGATTGCGCAGGGAACAGGCGCAAAGCTCATCGCCCTCTCGGGCAACATGTGCACCGATAAGAAACCCGCAGCAATCAACAACATCATGGGGCGTGGCCGGAGCGTGGTCGCAGGTGTTGCCCTCACTCACGAGCTGATCAAAGAGGTCTTCAAGACCGATGCAAAGACTATGTTTGAAGTGAACTACCGCAAGAACCTTGTCGGCTCTGCCCGGGCCGGCTCCATGGGGTTCAACGCCCATGCAGCAAATGTCACGGCTGCTATGTTCATTGCCTGCGGCCAGGACGCGGCGCACGCGATCGACGGGAGCACCTGCATCACCACGGTCGACCTCACCGAGACGGGCGTGTATGTAGCCGTTACCCTTCCCTCGCTGCCGGTCGGTACTGTTGGCGGCGGGACCGCTGTCGATACGCAGCAGGAGTGCCTGAAACTGCTCGGGGTCGCCGGCAGCGGGACACCTCCGGGGACCAATGCAAAGAAACTCGCAGAGATCATCGGAGCCGGCATCCTCGCCGGCGAACTCTCCCTTCTCGGGGCACTCGCCGCCCAGCACCTTGCCCGCGCCCACCAGCAGCTCGGAAGGGGATAATTTTTTCCCCATCCTGTAACACTTTTTTGAAATAATCCCTTGTTCAGAACCGGAACCATTTCATCATGACGAGAGCATCCTCGCCATTTGCATAATACTGGTCCATGCCAAACACCGGGCGGTACCCCATGCGCTGGTAGAACCGCTGCGCCATTGTATTGGACACCCGGACCTCCAGCTGGATACCGGTCCCGAGTTCCAGCGCAACCTGGTGCTCAAGCCGGTTTACGAGGAGTTTTCCTATGCCTTTGCGCCGGTAACGCGGGTTTACACCGAGGTTGCAGAGATGGCCGTAGATATTCTCCCCGGTATCCTCAAGAGCCCCGACGACGAAACCCTGGACAGCGCCGTCACAGACTGCAACAAAATAGGTGGAGGGGTAATATGCGAGCGCTTCGATGAAGACCGTTTGGTCCCATGGGTCGATGAAGGATTCCTTCTCGATGGCGACGATAGCCGGTATATCGGCCGGCATCGCTCTGCGGATGAGCGGTAACGGGAAGGTGGCAAGATCGTGCGGCCGGATCATCTGGGGGTCCCCTTGTGCCCTGCTGGAATATGCATGAGCACCCGGGACAAAAAATGTTTGCCCCCGGGGCAATTGGAGAGGGGGAAGAGGCTTACGGATTTGCAGGCATTCCCGTCCTGTCTTTGGATATATATGGGATCAGCCCCAACAATGAGAGCAACTTGCGTACCGTTTCGGGGCGTTGTCTCTCATGGTGAAGATCTATCGTTTTGCAGGTGTGCGGCCTGTTCCCTCGGCCGCCCCGGAGATCGCAGCAGTGCCGTACGATGTCGTGACCGCGGAAGAGGCGAGGGTGGCCATAGCAAAGAACCCGAAGAGTTTCCTCCGGGTGAGCCGGTCCGATGCCGAACTCCCCGGTATTCCCCCGCACGACGACCGGGTCTATCAGCGGGCGCACGAGAACTTCGAAGCCCTGAAGCGCGACGGGCTCATGAAACAGGACACTGAACCAGGGTTGTACCTCTACCGCGTGCAGCAGGGCGGCGACACATTCCTTGGCCTCTGCTGCTGTCTTGACGTGGACGATTACCGGAAGAACAACATCCGGCGGCACGAACAGACCCGGTACGACAAGGAGGAGGACCGGACCCGGCATATCGAAGCAGTAAAGGCCCACAACGGCCCCGTGGTGCTCCTCTACCGGAATTCCGGTGATCTCTTCTCTTCGATCGAATCACAAGTGGCAAAAAAACAACCGGTTGCCGAAGTCCGGACGGAACAGGGTATTCTCCACCAGATCTTCCGGATCACTGATCCTGACGTGCTCTCCCGGCTCGAACACCGGTTCTCCTCCGTTCCTGCCCTCTATATTGCTGATGGGCACCACAGGGCAAAGGCGTCCGTGAACCTTGCGGACCGGATCATCGCTGCGGGCAGGATCCCGGACCCGGAGGTCTGCCGGTTCATGGGCGTGATGTTTGCCCACGATCGGGTAAAGATTCACGGGTACAGCCGCCTCCTCACGGATCTTGGGAGTTATACACCGGAAACATTTCTTGAGACACTTAAAAAGTCGTTTGCAGTGCAGCCGTACGGGGCGCTGGATGGCTGCGGGTACAATATTCCCCCGAAGATTGTCCGTCCCGAACGGTATCACGTAGTCCACGTCTATCTTAGCGGGAAGTGGTATGAGTGTACCCGTCCGATCGCGCCAAGTGTCTCCCCCCTTGAAGCGCTCGATGTCGCCGTACTCCAGACGCACGTGCTCGAAGGGATGCTCGGCATCACCGATCCCCGCGGGGATACCCGGCTCCAGTACCTTGGCGGGGCACGGCCGGTCTCGGATCTCCAGAAACTGGTAGACAGCGGGGAGTTCAAACTTGCGTTCGCCATGCAGCCGGTCCGGGTGGAGACCGTCCTTTCCATAGCAGATGCCGGCGGCGTCATGCCCCCAAAGTCCACATGGTTCGAACCCAAACTGCTCAGCGGTCTTGTGATCCACACGTTCGACAAGCCGTAACTCTTCCGATCCCTTAATCGTTTTTTACAGCGTTGGTGTTATGGTATGATCACCATCGCACTCCCGAAAGGCAGCCTCGAGACCCAGACGCTCCAGCTCTTCAAGGAAGCTGACCTCGAGGTCAGGCGCACCGACCGGGACTACAACCCCCGCATTGCCGATCCCCGTATCGGCAAGATCAAGATCCTCCGCCCACAGGAGATCCCGACCTATGTCGAGAAAGGGTACTTTGATCTCGGCATCTCCGGGCTCGACTGGGTGCACGAGACGAACTCGGACGTGGTGGAAGTTGCCGACCTCTCGTACAGCAAGACCGGCGAGGGTAATGTCAAGATCGTAGTGGCAGTGCACCGCGACGAACCGATCGGGAATGTCAGCCAGATCCGGCCGGACAGCCGGGTCACAACCGAGTACCCCGAGCTCACCCGGAAGTTTTTCGAGCGGCTGAACATCCCGGTCCAGCTCTTCCACTCGTACGGGGCTTCGGAGGCAAAGGTTCCGGACCTCATGGACGTAGTCGTGGACCTGACGGAGACCGGCACAACGCTGCGCAAGAACGGGCTCAAGATCATCGGCCAGATCATGGAGTCGCATACGGTGATCATCGCCAACAAGGCGAGCTGGAGCGATCCGGAGAAGCGGCGGGAGATCGAAGAGATCAGGACGCTGCTATTCGGTGTCATTGAGGCCCGGCACAAGGTACTCCTGACTATGAATGTCCCGACCGGGTCGATGGAGGCGCTTGTTGCTGCGTTACCGGCAATGAAAAAGCCGACTGTCAGCCGGCTCCACGGGATCGATTATTACAGTATCCAGACCGTTGTACAGAAAAGTGCGGTCAACGAGCTGATCCCGAAACTCAAGCAGTGCGGGGCGGAAGATATCCTCGAGATCCCGATTTCGAAAATCGTTCCCTAATGCCAAAAATCCCAGAAATCCTTTTTATTATATGCGCGAACCGGGCACAGCCCGGGAAAACCGGGTAAATCCGGTACTTACTAATAAACATTCCCAGACCGCAATTCGTCCAGCGCGTGCCCCGATAGATGAAATCTGGATTCCGGGTCAGAAAAACACCAATATTTATATCAGGTATTCGCCAATAAGGCATTAAGGAAGAATATGCACAGATATCGTCCTTTGATGATCACCATCGCTCTCCTCTTTGCGATATGCCTTTTCAGCGCATGCGTCTCCCCTCTGGGTCCTGTAAATCAAACGCCGCAGATGCCCACGCCCAATGCATCTCCGAAAATTGACGTAGGCATTACATCAATAAATATAACACCAGATCTGAGCCCCATCAGTTTTGACGAGGCGAAAGGTAAACTGAAATCCAGTGAGTCACTGTCCTTAAATCAATTCCAAAAAGAGACAAGGATTTTGTTCATCCAAGGGGGCAATCTTGATGAATCGGGAAATGCCGAACGATGGGTTTTTGGTATTAACAAGGGGGATACCAATGAACTGAGGGTCTATGATCATTCAGGCTGGACGATCATCGCCTGGAACAATTCCATCTCTGCAGACGAGATAGATTTGGACCACGTAGTATCTCCCGCGGCCATATTTGATCAAAACAAGGATCAGATCCTCGAAAGCTCTCCTTCAACAATTACTGCCCAACGGGACATTGAACTGAGAAACGGAACCTATACACTCACCATAACTTCCGGGAGCACTTCAGAAATCCTGATGTTCAATGCAACTACAGGTGCGGCGATTGAATAATATGAGTGATGAAACAGGAAATCTCTCAATGGATTTTCTTATCGGCTTTACGATATTCCTGCTTGCGTTCATCTGGGTAGCATCCATGATTTCCGGTATCATGGTGGGTCTTCAGTCAAGTCACATAGATTATGATGCAGTTGCTTACCGGACCGGAGTAATACTTGTAGAAGATCCCGGTTGGCCGGCGTCTCCGCCATGGGAATTCTACGAGGATGCCCAAAAGTATGAAATATCCCGGTTCGGTCTTGCGATCTCAAAGGATGCCCCCGGAATCCTCTCTCAGGACAAAATCAACCGGTTCTTCTGCTCATCGTTTATTTATCCTGATGACTATCATTCCCGTGCAATTTTCGGGGATTATCCCTACAGCTTCAATATTTCTGTTACAGATATGGGAACGGGCACGGGTCAATCCATAGGAGAGGTTCTCCCTGACGGGTACGGTTATATCCGCCGGCTCGTAAAAATCAAAAGTAACAGCAATGCCACGATCGGCTCATCATATATCCTTGCGCACAAGTATAACAACACCGCCATACCCTCGGATTATAATGTCACCCACCATGAATTTTCGATTCTCATAAATAGTACCAATCTACAGGGAGAGATGAGGAATCCGGCGTACCAGATAGATCCATCGAGGGATCAGATCATGATCAATGTAACTGATCTTCGATCAACGATATTCCCGGCACCGCCCACTGCTTCAGCTTCATCAGTCAATATCCGACTGACTAGTATCAATGTCTACAAACTGGATGGGGGTACACTATCCATGGTTCGTACGTTCAATACACCGTATATCGACGGCAATAGTACGATTACAGTACCTCCTGTTGTGGTTCAGAATAATATATCCCTGATAATAAATCCCCGCGTCTTCGATATTATGCAGGCAGGTTATTCCCAGGTGTATTTTAATCTCAGTTTCGATATGCAGGATAGCTTGGGAGCTCCAATAAAAAGTTCATTTTTAAATAATTCGCTCTCAAGCCCATTTGATTACAATTACAATCCTGCAAATGTCACCCAGCCCCAGCTGAGGGACGCTGTCGTGGAGGTGGCAACGTGGTGAACGATAAGGGGCAACTGTATACCATAGAGGGGGTTGCCGCCGGGCTCATCATGCTTTTAACTGCATATATGGTCGTAGGAGGAACATCGATTTACACTCCCGGGGATGCACACATCAGTGATATGCAGCTGGAAGGGCTGGGGAGCGACGCGTTGATACTGATGGACATCGCTCCGAACAGCTCTGTGATGGAAAGCCCGCTCCAGCAGATGATCGAGAACGATTCTTATGGTGGGGGACAGTTCAGGAACATGTTCATGAATTATACCAATGCTTCCGGATACGGCCCGAAGCATGACATTCAGTTTTCTGCAAATTATACGTACGTGGTGCCCGGTACGGGTACGATCATGAGTACCGCGATCAATTCCTCGCGTAACCTGACCGGAGGAGAGCATGCGGTCCGGGTGACAAGATGGGTGATCGTGAACAAGAAACTGCCCCCGGTCGGGGGGACTCTTGAGAACCGGGCGGTACTTGTGGAGGTGCTTCTGTGGCGCGACTGAATGATGATGCCCAGTGGATCATCCTGATGGGGTTTCTGGTAAGCTTCAGCCTGTTCTTTCTGGCACTGGTCATCAACCAGTCAACGGTAGTTGGACAAACAACTGCAGAAAGTGTTATTGAATTCCCAAAAAATGATATCAGGGACATCAACCATGTGATCAAAGAACATGCTGGAATTAACGGCGCGATTGGTGACCCGGTATATCATGACATCATAAGTCTCTCTATACAACGGAAAGACGCAGTCGTCAATTATACATTAAGTACCACTTTCACACGATCATCAACAGAGGATGAGCGTAATTATTCCATGATACACTACAACAACGGGGTGACGGCTTATAGTGAAAACTGGACCTCATACTAAGTTCCCCCATACAGAGTCCGGGGTAGCGAATTTGATCGAGTACATCATGGTGAGCGGGATTCTCATGACCCTTCTTGTAGTAATGCTGCTGCTGGTGAACTCAATGTTCATGGAGACACCTGCCGACACCCTGACCTATGTCGCTTTCACGGATATCGGCAACGGCGTTTCCACCCGGATTGTTGATGTGTATGCCCTTGCACCCAGTGATGGCTCGATTACTACTAACTTTGACATCCCGGAAGATGTGGCTGGAAAGGATTATTTCGTTCTGATCGGACAGGGAGATAACCCGATAGATCAGGATGTGGAAATATCCCGGGATTTCATTGATATCCATGTTTCGCTCGCCGGTATCGGGGCATCCCGCGGGGTAGCGGGTAATACAACAGGCAGGGGATTGAACAGGATCAGTTATAATTCGGGTGGGTTTTCTTAATGGCGATGAGAAAGTACAGTTTATCAGAGAGGGGCGTTTCTGAAGCGATAGGATTCATCCTCATCTTCAGCATGGTGATCGCAGGAATAGGGTTGGTAACCCTGTATGGATATCCCATGCTCATGCAGCAACAGTCGAGTGCAAACGAACAGATCATGGAAAAGAACATGATTGTCCTGCAAAACGATGTGAAAAGTCTTGCATACAAGACCGTGCCTTACCAAGAAACATCACTTAAGGTAGAGGGGGGGTCACTGACGGTTTATAATACAACGTCCATTCCGGCGGTCTTAAAGATTGATATTACGAATTGTGGGGCCACTCAGTATGTGAGTGCGTTCCAGTCTGGCGATTTACGGTACTCATCGGAAAGTGCAGGCACCGACATATCCCTCCAGAACGGTGCTGTGGTGATGCGCCCGCAGGTTTCGCCGGGGTCCGTTAATGGATCCGTTATGCTTGCAGAGCCACGATGGTTTTATGATAACCAGACGAACACGATGGTGATCAATCTTATAGGAGTCAATAATACTGGAATCATGTCACGGACAGGCATCAGCACGGTGGACACTGCATTAGGAGAAATTAATTACACATATGTCTCGCCGGTTAATGGGCCCCTGTGTGTAGTATACACTCCTGATCCCGGTCAGGATTATTCTGTTGCCTGGGATAATTATTTCATGGAAAACCTGAACAATCCCCCGGATATCAGTGTTTCACGGAGCGGAACACCGGGTAACGGGGCACAACTCACCTATACAGTATCGATTTCCCAGCCGATGACGCTGGTCATCAAAAGATATGATGTAGTTATCAAATCACTCTGATGCATTCCCTTTTTTACGGACATCAGCACGTTCCTGATACGCTCCGGTCGGATTTCTTCTATTCAAAAATAGAGGAAGACCGGTTTCGAACGAATTTGCTTACAATACCAAGAACGGGAGGGAAACATTCAGTTTACGGAGAATTATTGGTTATTTTGAGAATGCAACAAAGATATGGGGCGTTTGGACAATACAAAATAATATATATCATAACATACTATTACCTTTTCCAAGGTTGTTGGTATGATAGTGAAACGTGAATTTTTGATCCTGCTGAGTCTTCTCCTTCTTATAGGCCCGGCGACAGCGTATTACGCCTCCAGTACCAGTTTCGCCCCAAGTGATCCAAGTACAGTCTGGATTATTGCCGATACAGGACAACAGAATGTCATCTACCTGGTTGCAACGAATGCCACATATGGCCCCGTTAAAAACGCACAGGTCTCCTTTACCATCGATAAACCCCTGTTGGGTACAATAAGTCCGGCAATAATTAGTACCGATAATCTCGGGAAGGCAAACTGTACATTCACGGTTAACAGTACTCAGCCGACAAGTGGTACAGTAACGATAACCGCAACTCTGGTTACTACAGAGGATTTGACAGGCGCGACCTATCATACTAACCTGACCTGGCAACAAAAAATTGATCATAATGTTCCCTATAATGCCGTTTTTACCTATCCCAATCAGGTGGCTCTTGAGAGTATAGTTCCGGTTCAGATAGCATTTTTCGACCGGTGGGGCAACGTTATTGATGACAAGAGACCCGGGCCCGCCCACAACGTAACCCTCCATGTAAACGGACCATCGCCACCGAATAATTGCGGTTTTACGAATTACGGGCTTGTTCACGATCAAAACCTCAACCTCAATTCAGGCGGGATCGTGAACGTCAATATCACACCTGCAACAAAACCCGGCTGGCATTACATCCTTATGGATCCTATGGGTAGTATTCCCGAACAGATGAAACTGTTCAACACGGTGGCAAATGGGGTACCGTTTAACATGACACAGTCGTTCAGCCCTGACGGCAGCCCGTATGCAACAGTCCTTGCCGACGGGACAAGCCGGTTCACGTATTATTACACCCTTACAGACAAATACGGGAACCCGACTCAGAATCAGGGGATCTTGATCAACGCCACAGACGGGAGTCAGACACTTAATTACACTATGGAAAACGGGCAGGTCTGGTCCTACTTTGGACCCAAGTCATTTACCGGTCTCTTTACGATCAACGCGACCCCGGTGGGGAATTCATCGCTGGCGCTTTCAAAGGTCGTCCGGTTTTACAATACATCTCCCCAGAACATCGATGTCTCGGCTAATCCACAAAGCATGCCAAGCCGGGATGCATCTCCAGCAATTTATTCGAATATCTCGGCAAAAATAACAGATATTATGGGCAATGGGGTTGCCGGGGAAGTGGTGACATTCACGCTGCATGGAGTGACAGACTCTCCTGTTTCTGCCAATGAGACAAAGAATGCTTCCTTTTCAAGCAGCAGTACAGTATTGACCGCAACCGCTGTTTCCGATGTAAATGGTTTTGCAACGGTGAAACTGTATCCTGCCAAATTTGCAACAACAACCGAACCGGGATATAATCAACAGGTTACCGGCACGGGTACTGTCACTGCTGACTGGGACGGCAACCAGCGAGACATACAGCTCACATGGAAGAATTACCCCTATCTCAGTGCCGTTGTTGCCGTGAACCCTCAACAGGTCAAAGTGGGTGACATTGTAAATGTCTCCATCATCCTGACGGGGGATGGCTGGGCGTTAGTACCGCCACCTGCAGATGTAGTGCTAGTAACAGATCTGTCGGGAAGTATGGGGGAGAATATGGCCCCGAGCGGAACCAAAATTACCAATGCAAAAGCTGCGCTGAAACAATTCGTGGCCCTGTCAAACGGTAAAGTGAATATCGCTCTCGCATCGTACGGGAACTCCCCCTCTCCCTCCAATGAAGCTATGCAACTGTGGAATATACAAAGTGCCAATGCAAGTGCACATCCCTTCAATCCATATGGTAGTGTTACGGATCGGGCTAGTACAAAACCCTCTAATACCGGGGCCTCAGACGCCATGATTGATCGGGACTTGACGACAAGTTCAACAAATCTCAATACCACAATTGGTAATTACAATGATCAGGCATCTACAGATATTGCCGGCGGCCTGAATGCCGGCCTCCAGGAGTTAAATACCAAGGGATATCCCGGCCACAACCAGACGATTGTCCTCATGACCGATGGTATTGCCAACATGGCTCCCATCAACGCGACATTCCCCCTGAAATCATACCAGCCGTCGGATTATAATGGAGGAACAGACACCAGTGTTATCGCAAAAACTGCCGCTATCAACATCGCAACGAACATCAAGAACCAGCATATCAAGATATATACCATAGGGTTTGGAAGCGATGCTGATACTGCGACGTTAACAGCAATTGCATCGCCGGGATGCTATTATACAGCCAGTGACGGGACCGCACTGGCTCAGGTATACACAACGATTTACGGGCAGGTTTTTACCGACGCCAGTGTGAATACCGTTACATCTCTGGACTTTGGAAATTTAATTGTCAATAACAATCCTCCTGCTGCGGGTAACTATTTCAGTTATATTGCCAACACAACTGCGCCGGGCTCGACCCTGCTGGATAAATATAACATAACACCTAATGGGGCAATCAACCAGCACCTCAGTCCGGGAACCGACCCTGTTTCAGGGTTTCCCTACGGAATCGGCCCGATCATCATCAACCAGTCGGATTACTATAACGCTAACAACCAGCAGCTCCAATTCAACATCGGAACCATCAAAGTGAACGACACATGGAAGACTGACTTCCAGTTGATGGCATTAAAAGAGGGCAATATTCAGATATTCGGCCCGGATTCAAAAATCTGCTTTACAAACGGTAATGCCGGTAATAGTTGCATGGCACTCCCCAATCTTTCGGCCTCTATTTCAATGAACCCGTTAAATCTCGGCGTATCACAGTCAACCATGACGGTAGTCGGCCTCACCCGCACGGATGGGGGACTGACCGACCTGGTTAAGAGTACGTTACCGGTTACCTGGACCACAAACTACAACGGTAAAGATCTGATTACCGAAGAGGTAAGTTATATCCATGATAACGATCCCCCGGTAAAATTCGATGTGAAGACTTTCGATCCCACTACTGGTGTAATCCCCCCAATGGCTTCAACACTGGATATGGAGACACTTCCCTCGGGCGGCTACACGATCCAAGTGCACGCCTACACGAATGATGCTACGAATACAGCAGAGGTGGGTCCCTTCTCATATACCACGGTAGGCAGATCGTTCATAAAACTCCAATAACCTTTTTTATCCGGGAAAAATACAACGCCATTGCCGGGGCATTATCACACCAGCAAAAATAAGTTCAGAGATATTTATTGCGCCGGAGCCATTCGACCTGCGGCCCGGTATACCGGTACACGATATCGCATTTCTCATCCTGGAAGTTCCACGGGATTACAATAAGGACGTCCCCTTCCCGGATCCAGACTTTCTTCTTGATCTTTCCCTTGATCCTGCCCATCCTTGTCACGCCGTCAAAACAGCGGACCCGGATATGGTTTGCCCCCATCATCAGTTCGGCACACCCGAACATCTCCCGATTGCGTTTCTGGGGCAGTTTGACCCTGATAATCTCATCGCCCGGAGGTGCTCCCGGTTTCTTCTCTGTCAGTACAACCTCTCCTGTTCCAACGGTTTTTTAAGGATTTTATGTGCTTAATTGTTGGTGCGAGAGAAAATATATTTATTCCTTCGCCGGAGATAAGGCCATGCGAATGTCTGCCGCCAGCCATTCCGCTCAGTACAGCATCCCCGCAAGAGTGAGGAGGATACTGAGTAACATGACGGCTCCGATGCAGACAATGAAGAGACCGGATATCCGGTTGATGAGGACCAGGTGCCCGGTGCTGATCCGGGACCTCACGGAACCAAGGACACCGCACAGGATAATCCACCATGCCACGGAACCTGCCAGGAAGCCGCCTACGAACTCGGCAGCAGCAACCAGCGTAGTCCCTCCGATTACAAAGCCGAAGCCGGGCAGGGTGACCATGAGGAAGATGATGGTGAGCGGATTTGCAATCGCGATCGCAACCATGGAGAGGTAGTCTTTTGCATAACTCTCGTGCGGGCTCTTGTCGCCCTCCTCCCCGGGTCGGGTGAGGAAGATCCTGATCCCGACGAGGATCAGGACGAGCCCGGCAAAGAAACGAAAGAGATCCTGCCAGGAGAGAATGAACCCGGAGATCGCGGTGAGGCCGAGGAAGGCAACCGCTGCATAGACCGCATCGGCAGTCGCAACCCCGATCCCGGAGAGGATCCCGTGGAGGCGCCCATCATTGATCGACCGCTGGATGCACATAAGGGAGAGGGGGCCGACCGGCGCTGAGAGGATGAGGCCGATGATGATTCCCTGCAGGACGAGGCTGGCATCCACGAAAAAACTCCCGGAACAGTTCGCTGTTTTACCTGTTGAGGTTCCCTCAACATCAATGTTGCATTGCGGCACCCGGCCCTGGACACGGGTCAATACACATAAATGCCAACACTTGATAATTCATGGTATCGGAGGATAAATAATGGCTGAATCCAAGATTCCGACGTGTGACAAGAACCACGAACCGACCGAGATGCGGCGGGTGTGGGCCGATGGCCATGGCGATGCGGTATACCAGTGCCCGATCTGCGGCAGGAAGTTACAGGTCAGGGAATAACTGCCGGCAGTTCCCGCTGCGCTTTTTTAAAAAGAGTATGAACAATTTCTGATGCGAGAAGCAGGAGTCGAACCTGCGAACGCCTGCGCGAATCGATCTTGAGTCGATCACCGTTGACCACTTGGTTATTCTCGCTTCCGTAGTATATTGGATTTAAGGATAGTAAAAGGCTTTGAGTGGAGAGGAAGCTCCCCTGTGAGCCTGATCGGCTCTCATTTTTAAGATCACCGGGATGATCCCTTCCTGATGCCCCGCAGTCGCAATTTGGAAAAAAGTGTAACAGGCCGTGAACCCGGATGCCACGTTCACATGAAGTCCGCAAGGCCGAGCTGCTCATGCTTCTCCTCACCGAACGTGGAAGTGATCGCGAGATCGATTACCTCGACCCGCTGCTTGGTGTACTCCGAGATCTTGTATTTCCGGCAGATCTCCCGGGACATCTCCAGGTACTTCTTCACCGAGCCCTCGTGCACGGTCGGGATGATAGGGCCGTTGCAGGGGCCCTTGCCCCGGAACTTCGTGCACTTTCCGGCGAGCGGCATCCGTCGGTAGCTCGTGTTGCACTTCGTGCACCGGAACTTCTGCTTGGAGAAGGCGGAGAGGTTGCCCATCAGGTCACGGATGAAGTGGGTGCTGAGCACCCGTTCCGCCACATCATCGGCATCCACGGCCCGGATCTTCTCGGCAAGAACGAGCTCCGCCTCGAGCTTGTCGGTCATCGTCTTCATCTGGGTGTACATCGATTCAAGCGGTCCCGCGGAGATGTCCGAGGTGTCGTGCGTGAACTGGAAGCCTTCAAGCTGCGCCGGGGTGCCGAGCCGGCGTTCGACCCGGTCGATCAGCCCGGCGATGGTCTTGGGCTCGATGAAGGTGAGTGCCCCCAGGTAGAGCTCGATCGGGTACTTTTCGCAGACGTCGACGTTGAGCGCCTCCTTGTCGATCTCAGCCGGATCGATCCGGCTCGTCAGCACCAGCGGGGCGTCCATGGAGCCACCCCGGTTCTGTGGCAGGAACGAGCGCGAGAAGTTGATCAGGCCGTCCAGGAGGAGCATGATGCAGTCCTCGTCGCCATCGCACTGCCCGGTGAAGATCCCGTTCGCCACGACCGTGTGGTCATCAGCGACCGTCAGGCAATAGACCCGCTCCTCGGGTGCCGGGACCGGCTCCGCTACCCGGATCGTGTCGGAGATCACGCACGACCCCTCGTAGACCGGCACGGCATCGCCGGGCTTGAGTTCCATTGCCTTGATCTTCCGGAGGTAACCGGTGTCCCAGCAGAGCATTGCGTGGTCGGGGGTGACCACGAGCTCCTTCCCCCGGGAGGTGACAAACCGGATCAGGTGTGCAGGCGCCCGGTGGATCGAGACCGTAGTGATCTTCTTTAAGTGTATCTGGCCGTTTGTGTCCACGGTCCGGGTATAGAACAGCCGGCCCGGGTCCGAGTAGTAGGTGCCGAGCCGGTCGAGGCCGGGCCGGCTCAAATCGAAATTCTCCAGCACGAACTTCCGGATCGGGGACTTCGTCCACGTCCGCCCGTCATAGATCTCGATACTGGTATCACCAAAGAAGCAGTTCCTGCGTTTTGCAGCATGGAAGAACGGGTGGGCATACCCCACGTTGGCCCGGGTGAACCCGACGATCCGGGCAAGAACGCCGGCGCTTGTGTGCGGGGCGAGCCCGATGACGAGATGGCCCACGAGATCAGCCGGCTTCTTAATATTGTAGAACGGTTCAAGGCCATAGCACTTGACGAGCAGGTCGTCCATAAACTGCGCCACGTTCACCATGTACTCGGCGCAGGAGTCTGATACAAGGAGGTCTTGCGGGTGCATCTCCACCACCTGCGAGCCATTCTGGAGATCGTAGCCCTTCGTGTCCTTTGTATACCCGAGCGACCGCATCTGCTCAACCGAAACCCGGACCTCGTCGGGACGGATGTGCGTGAGGGGCAGGTCGATCATATCGAACCGGGTGGTGCCGTCCTTGAAGACGAAGATGTTCTGCTTCGCCCGGAGGATCCCCTTCTCCATCGCCTCCACGGTCTTCTCCCGGGAGATCATGCCCTTGACACCCTTCACGAGCGCCACGCTGTCAGCCTTCATACCAAGCCGCTCCATTGCCTTGGCGTACTCGCCCTTTACATTCAGGGAAATCCGCTGGATGCAGGCGGCCGGGGCATTGCAGGCCGGGCACCGGTCCTGGGAGATCTCCCGCCCGCACTTCGTGCAGGTGAAGACGGCGGTCGTGTGCCCGCCGCATTCGCACCGGTTCAGGTACGTGATCTCCCCGCACTGCGAGCAGCGCCGGCGACCGACCTCGATCTCGATGATCCCGCCCTCTTTCTGGAAGTCGATCTCCGTGTCGTTTGCATCCACTTCTGCGGTATGGGCGGAGGCGGACTGGAACGAGCGCCGTGCTCCTCCGGAGTCGCCGAGCGGGAAGAGGACATGGGGCGGCGGGTTCATTTTCCGGGGTTTCGACTTCCCTGGCCTGCCCATCCTGCCACCAATCCGGGTCCCGGACCGGGATCGCATTCTCAGGCCGGAGAGGTGCATGGCAAGCGCGAGCGGGTCCGCATAGGCCGGGGCTGTCTGCCAGGAGTCCAACTTCTTCAGGTCATCGCCAAGCCCGAGGCCGGCGATGAGTGCCCGGTACGTCCGGACAAGGACCTTCCCGTTCCGGACCTCGTGCGGGAGCAGAAGCAATTCGAGCGCCTCCTTTGGGCCCGGGTCCAGCGGGAAGGTGAGAACACCTTCGGTAACAGCACCCGTTGTGGCAATCGTCTCTGCAAGCACACGGAATTGGTCGGCCGTGATATCATCCCAGAACCAGGTCCAGGCCGGGTGGAGATAGCTGCCGTCCCGTGCGAGTGCAAGCGCGTCCTCCTCGCTCTGCGGGATCTTCACGCCGTCGCCTACATCCAGCTGCCACCATTCCTCACAGTAGCCTGCGGGAATGAGCGGGTGGTTGTTTTCGAGGAATTCACCAAACGAGATCAGGAGCTCGCCGACATCGAGGATCTTCTCGATCCCCTTCTCAAGCCGCTTTGCGGTCTCCTCGTCATCGATCCGAAGCACGTCGCCGTTATAGAGCCGGACGGTTGGCCCCTCGATCGTGTCGACCGGCACGACACCGCAGGCCTTGCCCGGCCGCTCGGTCTTCATCTGGGTACCGGTGGCAAGGAATTCGCCAAGGACATAGAGGGTTGAGGGGTGCATCCCCGCAGCAGCAAACCCGGTGTTCCGCGACCTCCCGTACCGGAGCCGGAAGCCCCCTTTGCGCATCGGGTACGCAAAGACGGGCCGGCCTCCAATCAGGTCGCGGAGGTACTTGTCGAGGGGTTTAATGCCCACTGACTTATCGTCATCGCCGGCCTTTGCCCCGGCGATCAGCTTGTCGAGCCAGTCCCAGCCCTCCATCTTCATCTTCTCGACCCGGCTCTTGAGCTTCCGGGCCTTGCCGGCAATGCCTTCCCCGATGACGAGCGCCATGCCGCCCCGGACGGTATTGGTCTCCACCCGTTCAAGGTTGCGGTGGCCCGAGACCTCTTCCTGCTCGGTCGCTTCACCGTCGATACAGACCGGGCAGTTCTCGATGATGAGACGGATCTCCGCCTCGCTCGGCAGGTACTGGAGGTTCATGATCGAGTTGTACTGCCGGATCTCCTCGATGTACCGCTCCACTTCCTCCTGCCGGGGTATATAGCGGCTGATGCCCAGTTTCTGCCGGACATAGTCTCCGACCAGCACCGACAATGCCTGTGCCGTGCCACCGGCACTCCGGATAGGGCCGGCATAAAAGATCATCAGGTACGAAGTCCCGTCGTCATTCCTGCCAAGGCCGATCTTTGCGATCCCTTCCGTGGGAGCGGCCACGACGCCTTCGGTGAGGAGCGCCATCGCCACCCGGATTGCGTGGTCGAGCACCTCGTCGTTGTTCTTCTCCCCGAACTTACGGGCAACAAAATCGTCGCCGATCCGGAGCGCCACTTCCTCCCGGGACATCTGCTGCTCGAGCTCCCGGATCCGTGCCGCAACACCCTTGATATTGAGGAGCGCCTCCACCCGGTCCGCAAGGTCGCTTGCGATCGGGATCTCAACGTCCATGGTCGGGTCGAGCCCGCGGGACCGGGCCTCTTTTGCGATCGCGATTGCCCGGTGCAGCTCGTCCATGAGGGACTTCTCGTACGCCTCCATCATGGGTGAGCATATCAGCATAGGGGTACGGTTGCGCGGGAGGGGATATATCTGTTCGGTTCAGGGCGAAAGAGCAGGAGAAAACCAGGTATAGTGAAAAAAAGTGAACTTTTCCGGTATTACAACAGAACTGATGCCAGCCTGAGGAGCGGTAAGACCCTGCCCTTCTTACTCATCCTTCTCTGCATTCTCCACGATCGTCGGCACCCCGGTCTCCCCCATCTGCCAGAGCGTCAGGGTGGCACAGGACCGGATGATCTCATCGGCATCATTGAGCCGCTGCCGCAGGGGCTCGACAGCAGGCGTGCCGATCCGGCAGAGCACCTGCGACAGGAACCCCCGCAGTTCCCGGTCGTCGCTCCCCATTGCCGTGATCAGCTGCCCGATTGCCGGGATGCCGATCTCGCCGAGCGCTGCTGCCGCATAGCGCCTGAAATCCCGGCTTCCGTACTCCTGCATCGCCTCGATCAGCGGGATAATTGACGATTCGCCGATCTTCGCAAGGGCAACTGCAGCGTACCAGCGCCGGTCATTGTCCTCTGCATCCAGAAGCGCCTCAATGAGGGGTGCGATCGCAGGCGTCCCGGTCTCCTTCAGGGCCGCGATGGCCTCATGCCGCTGACCGATCAGCGGTGACCCGAGGGTTGCGATCTGCTCCCGGATCTCCTCCTCGGTCACGTTCGTCTTCCCACCGGTTTTTGCCATACCTGATACTGATCTGGACACTCCACCCTCTTTGTTTTTTCCTTTTTTATGGCAGTGTCACAAGAGGGGGATTACGCAAGGCCCAGCCAGCCGGGCACAAACAGGATGACGAAAAAGACGAGCATCAGCGCCATACCAAGGGGGATGCCGGTCCTTGCCCATTCGCTGCTGCTGATATCGAGCTTGCCGGCGGCGATGATATTGGGGATGTTGCCCGGGATCAGCATGCCGCCTGCAATCAGCAGTCCCATGAGGGCGCTCGTGATCTGCTGGGAGGCAAGTGCGGGGCTGATCTCTGCTGCGGCAAGGGTCGCATTGTCCAGCACTGCCGAAACGATGTTGATCCAGTACAGCCCTGCCGATGGGATCGCGATCACGTATTCAAGGATGAGCGGCTTGAAACCCTCACCGAGGAAGACGAGTGCCATGATGAAAAGGTAGACCTTGCCGGCCCGGAGAAAGATTTCGGGGATCGTCTCCCGGTCAATCGTGCAGGAGAGCGTGGCATCCCCTTTGTGGCTCCGGGAGAAGAGGATGACCCCGACAACACCGAGGAGGATGACTGCCGGGACAACATACCAGCCCAGCTTATCGAAGAGGTACGTGAACCCTGCATGATAAGGGGCGCCCTCGAGTTTTGCTACCACGATGGTAGTGAGCGGTTCGCCAAGCGGGGTGAGGCCGGCGCCAATGCCGATCGCAAAGCAGGCAACGACTGCGATCTCCGTCCTGGCCTTCTTCACGACCGGGAGGGCGTTGACTATCTCGACCAGAATGATCGCCGCGAGGATCGCGGAGATGATGCTTGAGACAAGGCCAAGGATGACAATAAGGCAGAAGACGATTGCCTGAAGGGAGAAACGGCCGACCAGGCCGGTGATTGCCTCCTGCATCCGGTGGTAAAAGAGATGGATCAGGAGCCCGACCACGAGTACGATCTGGACGATACCCACCGGAATCCCGAACAGGTTCGTGACATTGATCGGGGAGAGGAGCGCCTCCCCTGCGACCGCCAGACTCCAGCCGGTCTGCTCCCCGGGGATGGCGATGAACCCTGCGATCGTCAGGGCCGCAACCCCGCACACAAAGAGGAAGGCCTCGAGGTTGTGCTCTATACACTTCACCCGGAACGGGAGGATGAGGACGAGCAGGAAGATCACGAGCAGCCCGAGGTTTGCCAGCACATCCATGTCCCTCACCTTTGAAAAACCCGGCTGTATTTTGGCCGGTACCTGACAGAATTGTGGATGTCCGGAACATTAATGGATTCCTTTTGGGATTTTCCCCCACCAGCCGGTCATGCAGCACAGGAAAGTATTTAGCCTACATCCGATTACAGACCACATGAGTAACGGTACCCCGATACGGGGCCGCATGATTATGGTGCAGGATATTGAAAAAACCGTCCGGGCACTGCGGGAGGCAGCACTCGGAAACTGCCGGAAGCGGATCGCAGCGGCTGCGGAAAGACGAAAGGTGGCAAGCCCCGGTGATCCCCGGCACGGTGAGGAGGGGCCGGGCAGCAGCACCTGCTACGGCGTGACCATGATCCTGAAAAGCAGGCACAACCTATAGGTGACCGCGATGGCTGAGGAGAAAACACTGCTGCAACAGATACGCGAGAAGGAGCAGGAACTTGCAGTCGAGGTAGACAAGGTAAAGGCGGAGACTGATACCGCGATCACGGCGGCCAGGACCGAGGCAGAAGACCTGATCTGCACTGCCGACAAGGCGGGGAAGACAACTGCCGAGCAGGTGTACTGGAAGGCACGGGGAGCGACCGCGGACGAGATCGCGGATCTGAAACGGGAGGCTGAACTTGCACGGGACACCTCAGGACTTCAGAGTGAGAGGAACCTCGCGCCCGCGGTGGAGAGGATTATCCGGTACGTGAAAGGGGAATAGCCGGGCCAGCCCGGCACGGGGTTTTCATGCTCCAGGTGATGAAACGCATCCAGGTGGTCGGGCCAAAAGAGGACTTGGGCCGGGCCGTCGACATCCTCTACCGGGCGGGAACGATCCATCTCGAGAATGCCACACGGCTGGTCCCGCAGAAAGAGATTGGCCTTGTCCCGGGGGAAGTGGAGCAGGCACGGGACATTGCCGATGTGCTCAGCGCGATCGATGCGATTACCGGCACCCTGCCGGTAGTGGAAGACGACCCCGTGAGGCAGGCAGCCGTCAGCGCCACGATGGATGCCCGGTCCCACCGGGAACTCGTGTCCCGGGCACGGGAGATCATCCGGGAACTCGAAACCACCACACGGGAACTTTCTGCAAAAAAGAGCGAACTCGCCCTCTCGGTAACTGCCCTGAACCGGTATGCAAAAGTGCTGGACATCATCCACCCGATCGAGAAAGAACTACCGGCCCTCGAAGGGTTCGAGGTCACGATCCTCCTTATCCAGCAGGAGCACAGCGACGTTCTCGGATTGATCCGGCAGGAGATTGCAACGATCACCGGGGACCGGTTCGAGATGATCTCGACTACGGTAGATGCCGAAACCCTCGCCGCCATCATGGTCTTTCCCAAGTCGTATTCCGGGCAGGTGCACACATTCATCTATTCCGTGAACGTGAACGAGGTCCGGCTGCCAAAAGAGTATGCCGGCAAACCGTTCTACGAGATGTATGCCATGATCGAGGAGAGCCGGCTACGGGCTAAGGAGGAGATCCGTGCAATCGATACACAGCTCATGTCCCTCTCCTCGATATGGTACCAGGAACTCGTTGTCATAAAAAAACACCTTGAGGATGTTCATGCGGAGCTTTCGGCATATGCAAATTTCGGACTCTCGGAGTACACGTTTGTCATCATGGGCTGGATCCCGAAGAAGTACCTCAAAAAGACCAGGAAGGCCCTGCATGATGCGTTCGGGGACCGGGTGGTGATCAACGAGCTGAAGACGAGGGCAGAAGATATGGAGGACGCGCCGGTCTTTTACGACAATCCCCGGTGGGTGAAACCGTTCGAGTTTATCATGCAGCTTGTCGCCGCGCCCCGGTACCGCGAAGTCGATCCCTCCCCAATCCTCGCGATCTTCTTCCCGCTGTTCTTCGGGATCATGGTCGGCGACATCGGGTACGGCATCCTGATCCTCGCCATCGCGCTCGCGATCCGGCACCGGTATGCAGCCGTCTCGTTTGCAAAGAACCTTGCCGACATCCTGATTATCTCCTCGATCCCGACAATCTTCTTCGGTTTCCTCTTTGGGGAGTTCTTCGGCGATCTCGGGGAGACGATGGGCTGGATCCAACCGGTGACCATCATTGGGATCAGCTGGAACCGGGTGGACGCAATGATCCCGATGCTCGCCTTTGCCATCACGCTCGGCGTCATCCACGTCTTCCTCGGGCTTGCGATCGGCATCCGGAACGCGATCATCAGGAAGAGCCGCAAGCACCTTATGGAGAAGACCGGGATGCTGATGATGATCTCTGCCCTGATCCTGCTTGTCCTCATGCTCGGGGGGTTCGCTCCGGATACGCTGATCTGGCCCGTCGTACTCCTCATGGTCGTCTCCCTGCCGCTTATCCTGCTCGGTGCCGGGGTCTTTGGCACGATCGAAGTGATGAGCACGGCCGGCAACATCCTCTCGTACGCCCGGCTGATGGCGATTGGCATGGCCTCGGTGATCCTTGCAATGGTGGCAAACCGGCTCAGCGGCGCCTTCGGGATCGCGATCATCGGGATCGTCATCGCCATCATGCTCCACCTCCTCAACCTGCTGCTCGCAATGTTCAGCCCCTCGATCCATGCGGTGCGTCTGCACCTCGTGGAATTCTTCTCGAAGTTCTACGAAGGCGGCGGTGTTGTGTACCGGCCGTTCAAGAAGGAGATAAAGCCGAAAGCGCCGGTTGAGGTGTAAAATAAAAGTTTGATAAAAAATTTCCCGGGGACGGTTCGGCAGAGGAACGGGCAGCTGACAGGAGGTCAGCACTGCTGAAGAATCACAGCGTCCACGGATCCCCCCGCCGCCCGCTTCTCCTTGGCCTTCTTTTTCTTCTTCTCTAAAATACTCTTGACCTTCTTCAGCCGGAACAAATCTTCCCGCTCCCGCTCGTCAATCGCGTTCTTGATGTATTTCGCGTTCTGCTTCAGTTCCGGGATCAGGATCTGCTCGAGGGCGTTCACCCGCCGTCTGGTCATCTGGATCTCGGTCCCCAGCCGGCGCATCGCAGTCTCGGTTTCTGCGAGCTGGATCAGGAGGTCGAGCTCCGCCTCGTACCGCTCGGCCGTCTCGTCTATCCGTGCGCTCGTGGTGATGATGCCGTAGCCCCGGTCCAGCAGTTTCTGGGAGACGCGTTTCTTCTCGATCACCGGGACCGGGACACCCATGATGTTCTTCCCTCCGATATCGACCGTGATCGATCGGCGGGTAGCAAACGAAGCGGAACGGAGCGTGACCGGGTCGTCGGTAGCCTCAGCGATCAGCAGGGCGAGGTCCGCTGCCCGGGAGACCTGCTCGAGCTCGTCACGGGACTCCGAGACCGTGGAGAGGATGGCAAAGAACTCCCGGATCAGGGCATCCATCTTCTGCCGCAGGAGATCGCGGCCCTGCTCCGCGAGCCGTATCTGGGCCCGGGTCTTCATCAGCTCCATGCGGGTGGGCTTTACCTGCTCCATCGCCTCATTCCCCCGTTCCCTTCACCGGCGCCTCACCCTCCGGCCCCTGCCGTGCCGGGTGGAACTTCGCGATATGCTCCTTCTTGATCCGCTTGAGCTCATCCTCCGGCAGCGTGGCAAAGAGGTCCCAGGCAATCGAGAGAGTCTTCTCGATCGGACGATCCTCATCGCCCTGCGTGATGAACCGTCGCTCGAATCCTTCTGCGAACTTCAGGTACTTCCGGTCCAGCTCGGTCAGCGCCTCTTCCCCTACGATCGCAACGAGCCTGCGGAGGTCGCGGCCATAGGCATACGAGGCATACAGCTGATCTGCCACGCCCCGGTGGTCCTCCCGGGTCTTGCCCGGTCCTATGCCAAGATTCATCAGCCGCGAGAGGCAGGGGAGGGCATCGACCGGCGGGTCTGCGCCCCGGCGGAAGAGGTCCCGCGAGAGCACGATCTGCCCTTCGGTGATGTAACCGGTCAGGTCGGGAACCGGGTGGGTGATGTCGTCGTCCGGCATTGTCAGGATCGGGATCTGGGTAATCGAACCCGCCCTGCCCTTCAGCCGCCCGGCCCGCTCGTAGATCGAGGCAAGGTCGGTGTACATGTAGCCCGGGTATCCCCGCCGGCCGGGGACTTCTTCGCGGGCGGTCGAGATCTCGCGGAGCGCCTCGCAGTAGTTGATCATGTCGGTCAGGATCACGAGCACGTGGAGGTTGTGGGTGAAGGCGAGGAACTCGGCTACGGTCAGGCCGCACCGGGGGGCCGCCAGCCGCTCGACCGTAGGGTCGTCGGCCAGGTTCATGAAGAAGACGACACGGTCAAGCGCTCCCGTCCGCTCGAAGTCCTGCATGAAGAACGATGCCTCCTTGTGCGTGATGCCCATCGCCACGAAGACCACCGCAAATTCCTCCCCCTCGCCCCGGACCTTTGCCTGCCGGGCGATCTGGGCAGCGAGCTTGCTCGCCGGCAAGCCGGAGCCGGAGAAGATCGGAAGCTTCTGGCCCCGGACGAGCGTGTTGAGGCCGTCGATCGCCGACATGCCGGTCTGGATGAAATCGGCGGGCTTGTCCCGGGCGGAGGGGTTGATGGGCGTGCCCGCGATATCGAGCACAGCCTCGGGGATGATCTCCGGGCCATCGTCCCGTGGCTTCCCGACGCCGCTGAAGACCCGGCCCAGCATATCAAGAGAGACGCTGATCCGGGCGGGCTCACCGGTGAACCTGACAGTCGTGCCCGCTGTGTCGATGCCCCGGGTACCCTCGTAGACCTGCACCACCGCGTGGTCTTCCGAGATATCCAGCACCTGGCCGGTCCGGACTTCGCCGTCCCTGAGGGTGATCCGTACGATCTCGCCAAACGATGCCCCGGTTACCCGGGTGACGAAGATCAGCGGGCCGGAGACGTAATCGATCGTGCGGTATTCCCGGGTCAGCAGGTCAGCCTTTCTCATTTCTCCACCTCGAGGTTCGACAGGGTCACATTCACGTCGTCCAGGATCGCCCGGACCGCAGCGATATCGGCCGCATCCTTCATCCTGCCGATCGCTGCCTTGAGCGGCAGCGCCTGGACCTGCCGCAGGGAAATTCCCCGCTCCATCGCGAGGTTCACACCGGTATAATACGTGATGATCACCTTGAGCATCAGGTACTGCTTCTCGATCGGGCAGAACGAATCGGTATCGCTGTATGCGCTCTGCTGGAGGAAGTCTTCGCGGATCATCCGGGTCACATCGAGGATCGCCTTCTCGCTGTCCGGAAGGGCATCGGGGCCCACGAGCTGGACGATCTCCAGCAGTTCAACTTCCTTCTGGAGCAGGAAGATCGCCTCATCCCGCAGCTCCCGCCAGTCCCGGGCGATGGTCTTGCTGTACCACTCAGCGATGCTGTCGAGATAGAGCGAATAGCTCTTGATCCAGTTGACCGATGGGAAGTGGCGCCGGTAGGCAAGGTTTGTGTCCAGCGCCCAGAACGTCCCGACCACCCGCAGTGTGTTCTGCGTGATCGGCTCGGAGAAGTCCCCGCCCGGGGGCGAGACCGCCCCGACCACCGTGATCGAACCGTTCCGTTCACCTGAACCATAACAGATCACCCGCCCGGCCCGCTCGTAGAAGGCCGAGAGCCTCGTAGCGAGGTACGCCGGATAGCCCTCCTCACCGGGCATCTCTTCGAGCCGGCCGGAGACTTCCCGCAGCGCCTCGCCCCATCGGGAGGTCGAGTCGGCCATCACCGCCACGTCATATCCCATGTCCCGGAAGTACTCCGCGATCGTGATCCCGGTATAGATCGAGGCCTCGCGGGCGGCGACCGGCATGTTCGAGGTGTTCGCGATCAGGATCGTCCGCTCGATCAGGGGCTGTTTTGTCCGGGGATCAACGAGCTCGGGGAACTCCGCAAGCACGTCCGTCATCTCGTTGCCCCGCTCCCCGCAACCGATATAGACCACGATCTGCGTGTCCGACCACTTGGCAAGTGTCTGTTCGGAGACAGTCTTGCCGGTCCCGAATCCGCCCGGGATCATCGCGGTGCCACCCTTGGTTACCGGGAACATGCAGTCGAAGACCCGCTGCCCCGTGATCAGCGGAAGGATTGGATCGAGTTTCTTACGGTGCGGTCTGGGGATCCGGACCGGCCAGTAGTGCATCATGGACAGGTTCCGCTTGTTGTCGAGTATGCAGACTGTCTCCTCCACGGTGAACTCCCCGGCCCGGATCTCCGTCACGGTCCCGCCATCCAGAGGAGGAACAAGCACCCGGTGTTCGAACTGGAATTCACGCACGGTCCCGAGCACGTCCCCGCCGGAAACCACATCGCCGGTTTTTACCGAGGGCACAAACGCCCATTTCCGGGACCGGTCAAGCCCCGGTGCGGTGACGCCGCGGCCGATGAAGTCGCCGCTCAGGGCAAGGAGGACCGGCAACGGCCGCTGTACGCCGTCGTAAATAGAAGCAAGGAGCCCGGGCCCGAGCTCCACCGAGAGGGGCGTCTCCGTGTTCGCCACGGATTCGCCAAGGGTCAGGCCGGTCGTGTCTTCGTAAACCTGGATGACTGCATCACTCCCTTCGAGCCGGATGATTTCCCCCCTGAGAGCCTCGCTGCCCACCGTCACCACGTCATACATCTTGGAGCCTTTCATGCCCCGGACGATGATGACCGGGCCGGAGATCCGTATAATAGTTCCCGAGATCATATGCGTCACCTCTTCAGTACGATGTTGTAGCCGATCGCTTTTTTGAGCAGCCGCTCGATGTACGTCCGCCGGTCCACCTCTTTTGACTTCGAGGGTATGGGGATCACGAGCGGGCGGTGCAGCTTCTCGATCCGGTCCATGAGTTTCGGGTCGAGCGCGAGCATGTACTCCTCGTTCATGCCCACGATCCCAATCTCATCCCTCTTCAGGAGGGGCGGGATGATCGCCCCTGCCTCGGCTGCATCCTTCGCTTCGAAGACCTCCGCACCTGCAAGCCGGAACCCCGAGGCCCGGTCGCTGTCCGTCACGATGACGAACTTATACATACACGAGCTCCTCCCGGAGGTGCTCAACCGGGAAGTCCGCTGTCTTGCACCGGGAGATGATCCGGATATTCGTGATCTCGTTGTACTTCGCCCAGAAGTAGGCGATCAGGGAGGCCACGCTGAGCGGGTCCGCCCGGAAGAGCCCCACGCCTTTCTGTACAAGGAACCGCTCGAGCTGCCGCTCGATGACAGAGATCTTTCCGGTCCGGATGCCCGGCTCCTGGGTCGTACCGAGGAACCGGTACTGAGTAGTCCCGAGCGCCGCGAGCACCTCTTCACCTGAGTGCAGCCGGAGGAGGCGATCGAGCTTCTTTGCATCGAACTCCCTGCCGCCTTCGAGAAGGAAAGGACCTGCGTCCTCCGGGCTGACCTGATCATGGATCATCCGCAGGACCGTCCTGAGGTTCAGCACGTCGATCTCGATCGCGAGGATATTCCGGATCATAGCATGGTTTGCGGACGGCGCCTTCACCGTATCAAGGGCATCCCGGTAATAATACTGATCCAGCGAGCACTCGAGCACGGAAAGGTCGCCGTTCTTTGCAAAGGCCGGAAAACCTGCGGTCAGGGGCTTCGCGTAGGGGATGCGCCAGGTCGCGAGCAGATCAATCACAGCCCGGACATCCTGCTGCCGGACGAGTTCGGTCAGGGTCGCCTCGTCGAGCTCCCCGACCGGGACGAGGCAGTCAAGGATCTCCTCGTTTGTAACATGGATGTTCTTTCCGCGGAGAATCGTCTTGAGGTTCTGGACGTCCCAGCGGTGGAGGAAGATCGTGATGAACTGCTCTGCCTCCTCCTGCCGGACAAAACCGAGGATCTTCCGGAAGGTCCGGGTGAAGTTGTCCCGCAGGGCATGCTCGATACAGGGTATACCGGTATATTTTCCCCGGGCTGCAACGATATCCTCCCGGTACGGCGTCTTCTCGAGCTCGCCCAGAAGAGATTCAAGATCCGGCTGGAGGATCAGGGTATCGAGCGTGTGGTGATCCAGCAGACGGCTTTTCATGCCCCGTATCCGGGCATTGGTGTAGCCCCAGTCCATTTTTAGTCCCCCTTAAGGATCGCGTAGAGTTCGAGCTGCCGGTGCTCCCCGGTCCGCAGGAGACGGGATTCAAACGTGTTGGAAACGATCACTTCATCATCGGCAGAACATAAAACGAGGCCGCCCATGCTGGCAAGGTCGGGGACTATCTCGCAGGGCAGCTGCAGGGCAGCTGCGGTCTTCCTGCATAGCTCCCCATCCTGCGGATCGATATGGACCCTGATCATTCCCTTCTCCGCCCCAATCGCACGGACCGCCTCGCGGGCCAGGTGTTCGAAGATCGATGGGTACTCCGGGTCCTGCCGGATGCCCCCGAGCTGGCGGCGGGCCTCGGTAAAAGCCGCCTGGAAGACCTGCTGCCGGTCCCTTGTCTGGAGGGCCCGGATCTCCGCCCTGGCAAGGAAGAGTTCCTTGTTCCGCTCGATCTCTGAGGATCGTTCCGCATCGGAAATGTAGGTCTGTTCGATCTCTTTTGCCCGGCTTTTTGCCTCGGATCGTATCGATTCGGTAGTGACGTGGGCCTTCTCGCGGAGCTCCCGCTCCCTCTCCTGTGCACTCTCCTCCACGGATCTCAACAGGTTTTCGAACGCCATGGCCTCACCCGGTCCTGCCGGGTACTGCCCGGATTACTGCAGGGGAACCTCGGGAATTGTTTTTAACGCCTGCTTATTTTACCATAAGGATGATCATCGCGGCAACGACAAACCCGAGGATGACCAGCGTCTCCGGGATCGCTTCAAGGATGATGATGGACCCGACGACCTCCGGCCGTTCGGCGATCGCCCCTGCCCCGGCCGAGCCAATTCGCGACTGGGCCCACCCCGTCCCGATGGCACCACCGGCAAATGCAATCGCTGCCCCGATAGGAACTTCCCAACCAGCCACACTCATGATACAACCTAACAGAGTGCAGACATATTAAGGTATTGCGCTGGGTTCCGCCAGAAGCTGTCTTCTACCTTGTTTGCCTGCGGACCTGTAACAATGGCGGAGGGCCGTTCCCGGAACCGGTGGGAACGTATGCATCTCTTAGGGCACCGCACCGGCTATTGCATGGCCTACCCTTCTGCAAAGGGGGGGAATGAGGTCCCGTATATTCTGACGGCCCTTGTATACGATGCTGGTGTACCCTGCCTACAGTCCGGCAGCGCGCCAAAAAGTATATGGTTACACAGCGGGATTGTTCATCACCCTCATAACGGGACAGGAGGAATCAGGACATGCCGGATGTATCTCAGGCGGAGGTGGGCAGGCGGCTATACCATGTCCACCGCGAGAAGCGGATCGAGCAGGCGATGAAGCTGATGCAGCAGGGAATAGGGGTGGACTGGAAGCTCCTCTCCGAGGCGGATGTGCACCTGCTCTCGCACCTGCTCCAGTGCACGTGGAATACGATCGACCAGGAGATCTGGGACAGGATCGCGTTTATGAAGATAACAATAAAGGATGTCCGGAAGATCCTTTCGTACGGGGAGGGAGTCCAACCGGGGCGAAACCCGGAGCCGGTGCAGGTCGACGAGATCAGGAAGATCCTTCTCGCAATCGGATGATCTTCTCTTTTTCAAGAGGAGCAGGGCTGTTCCCTCAGCCGGTGTCATGCCGGTTTTTTCGTACAGAATTCGAAAACGCACCTGTTGTCAGCAATATAATGCGGGACATGATGGCGCTGGACAATCTCAGGCAAGGTAAAGCCGGCGCCGGTAAGACAGCCGGCCAGCTGCTCCCTCGTCATTATGCGTGGTGGCCCCCATTCCTCATGAGGCCTGGATGCCCCTTCCCCAACCTGCCCGAGCGTGGAACCAAAGAGAGTCCCGCCGGGCCTGAGGACAGACCACGCGTTCGCAAGATAATTATTAAATTCCTCATCATCGGCGATCACGTGGAAGACAGAGGCGGAATATACCATATCGAACTCCGCCGGCCCGGACGTGAACGTATCTGAAACGATAAAAAAGTCATTGATCTCCTCCTTGTCACGGTACAGGTCAAAACCGAGGTCGATGCTCGCCCGGTTGATATCAAAGGCGGTGATCCTCTCCCGGGGAAACCCGTCGCGGAGCAACTGCCGGACATTGTCGCCGGTGCCGCACCCGTAATCGAGGAGCCTGCCGGTCCCTTTGAGCGCACGGGAATAGAAGAAGTGGTTGTTGATCCGCGGCTGCCCGAGGATCATGAGAATGTGAGGATAGCGGACTCCCTCCCGGGTGTACTTCTCCAGGAGTGTCTGGTAATACCCCTCAGGATATACAACACCGTGGGCTTCGATCCGTTTCATGGCAATGCTGAGTTCCTCCGGGAGCGTCTTTCCCGGAGGGAACCTGAGGGATTTTTGTGCAGGCATACCGGAAGAAGAGTATGCCGGGAGAATATTCATTATTACCGTTAGCGGAGGGTACGGGTTTTACGTTCCAGTCGTACACCCCTCGCAGCTCCGCGAACCGGTACCGGCGAAGGCGGGCAGAATCAGAACGATCCTGACTGCGATTGGATGAAGGATTTTTCTTTTTTAGGATTGCCCGCCGGAAAATTTTTGAAATTCATCAGTTGTTTTGTGATTTTTTTAGAGAAAGAGCTCGCAAAAGGGAGGCGTTCCCCCACCTACTCCGTCCCCACCCGTATGCACTCTTCGATCGTCCCGATCCGGGCGACCGCGGCGCACATGTCCGGCACGTAGGCAAGGGCCTTACCACTGTTCACCATGATCGATTCGTACTGCTCCATAACGGGCGAGACCACCATGCAGGTGTCGGCAAAGACCCGGGCCCCGCTCTTCTCAATCGAATCAACCGTCCGCTGGTTCTTATCAATAACACCCTGAGCTGCAAAGACGTAGAACGGCATGGTGACAAGTTTCCCTTTGAGGAGCCGGGCGATCTCCTCCAGTTCCGCAGGGGAGCAGTGCGGGCAGCCCACCGCAACCGCTTCTACCGGGATCTCTTTGAACAGTTTCCTGATCTCGGCTGATTCGACAACGACTGTGTCGAGACCGGTGAGATCGAACGGCGTTTTCACCGCTTCCGGTGTCACGCCTTCCACGTGGTAAAGCGCAACCGCGCCGGTCGCCGCCATCGCCGCCCCGAGCCCCTTGAGCTGGTCCTTATCCGGGTTTATCCCGGAGAAGAACGGGATCCGGTTGCCCACCAGCTTGCCGGCATAGTAGCCGAGCGCACCGTAATCTGCGATACTCCAGTTGCGGGTGTCAGCCTGCACGCGGACGATCACCTGCGGTTTCCGGTTCTGTTCGAGATGGAGGCCGTAGCAGGGTGTCTTCCCCACGAGTGCGGCAGCAAGGGCGCCGGGCCCGCCCTCCCGGTTCGTCCGGGCGCCGATCACGGAGTTCGCATAACTGACCGCGGAGGACTCCGACCATGCGAGATGGTCGCCGAAATGTGTCTCGCGGAGATAGTAGGGCGTGCAGGTGCACTCGAGGCTGATACCAAGACGCTCGTATGCGGCGACCACGGCCCGCTGCTTCTGCGCAAAGTCCTCGTTCACGCCCATCTCCTGCCAGCGTTCCCGGGGCATGCCGATCGGGTTCAGCACGGCCGGGACCACGGCCTTTGCGTCAAGCGAGTTGAGCCACTGGAGGCCGTATTCGCCGATCGTCTTGTAGGAGGCCCCGCTCACTTGGGCACTTCTGATCGGCACGAGCCGTTCGGCCCCGAAGACCTTCCCGAGCGCCACGAGGAGCTCGAGCATCTGCTGCCGGGTCTGCCCCTGTTCTCCGGCAAGGATCCCTTCATCGTCCTTATCGAGAAACATCGGCTCACCACGTGGCACGCGAGAAGTCCGCCTCGCGCCCGAGCACCATCGTAGCGTCGACCCCGACTTTCACGTTCGTGCCGTCCTCGAGCTGGCACGGGTCGAGCGAGGAGCCGCGGACGCCGGTGATCACCATGATGTCCCGGTCGCCGCTCACCCGGGTTGCGATCGCGTACTCGACCTCATGGGGGTTCATGGGATCGATGTCCTCGTCCACAACAACCACATGCTTGAGCGAGGTGTGGGCGGCAAATGCCGCTATGATCGCGTTCTTGCCGTCGCCCTGCGTACTCTTTTTGATCTGGATCACCGCGTGGAGATAGCCGCAACCACCCTTCGTGAGAACGACATTTTTAACCTGTGTCACGCCGGCCACCGCTTTGTAGATCTTTGGCTCGTAGGGGCAGCCCATCAGCACCTTGTGCTCGTCACCTCCGGGCAGGATCCCGTGGTAGATAAAGTCCGGCTTGGTATACATCCCGGTGAACTCGATGATATGCTGCATGCGGACCGGGTCATAAGTCCCCGTGATGTCGACGAACGGCCCTTCCTCGGTGAGATCGCCGGTGATAAACCCTTCCAGCACGATCTCCGCATCAGGGATCAGCACGCCATTGCTGCACCGCTTCACCTTCATCTCGCCGCCCATCAGTTCTGCGGCGAACGGGAGTTCCATGCCGGTCGGCACCCGCGTGCAGCTCGCAAAGGTCACGGCCGGGTGCGTCCCGATCGTTACCGCAATAGGGAGTTTCTCACCCTTTGCAAGGGCTTTTTTAAGCATCACGTGGGTATGCCTGCCCTCGACAAGCCTGGCAGCGACCCGGTGGTCGTCCAGTACCTGCATACGGTGGATTGAGGCGTTCTCCACGCCATCCCAGCGGGAGAAGACGATGGCCGAGGTGAGGTACTTCCCGGCATCCTTCGGGTAGTGGTGCATGATGGGAATCTTTGCGAGATCGGGCTTCTTCATTGGGAGGGTGCCATCTTCAATGACCTTGCCGTTGAACTGGGCATCCGCAAGGGTTTTGACAATCTTCGTCTCGTCGATACCGAGTGCGAGGGAGAGGGAGGTCCGGCTCGCGGTGAGGTTCATCACCGCACGCGATCCTCCGATCCGGTGAAAGAAGACGAGCTTATCGGTGCCGGCAGCCATCTTCGGGGCTTCCATGTCCGCGGAGACTTCTTCCTGTACATCGACAACGAGTCCTGCCTTCCGCATCTTTTCAATGAAGTCACGCATCGTAACCGCTCCAGCGCTGTATGAGGTTGTGTTCGATCTCGAGGTGGTCGAGCACCCGGGCCACGACCATGTCGACGAGATCGTCGATCTTTTTCGGTTTGTGATAGAAGCCGGGGCTTGCGGGCATGATCGTCGCACCCGCCTCCTCGGCGGCAAGCATGTTCTTCAGGTGTATCTTCGAGAGCGGCATCTCGCGGGTGACGAGGATGCATTTCCGGTGCTCCTTGAGACAGACGTCGGCAGTGCGGGTGATCAGGTTGTCAGCATACCCGTTCGCTATGGCTGCAAGTGTCTTGGAACTGCAGGGGATCACTACCATCCCGTCGTACTTGTGTGACCCGCTCGCAATGGACGCAAAGAGCTTGTCGATGGCATGGTACTCGGCATTCAGGCCCTCGAACGATACTCCCTCGTGGGCAGCGATCTTTGCCGCCACATCCGAGACGATGACGTGGACCTTTGCATCCTTACAGAGCACCTCGAGCAGGCGGCGGGCATAGATGGCCCCGCTTGCACCTGTCACCCCGACTACGATCTCTTTTTTCATGGTTGCCATTCGCTCTCCTGTGATACCAATGTCGGACTGGTGACAAAAAGAGTTTGTGCCGGGATACTCCGGCCGACCGGTTCAACCCGGTACGTTACTTCTTCGGCGGGGCAAAGAAGCGGTACCGGACCTGCGCCTCCTCGACCTTCTTTGCGTGCGAGGGGTTGAGGTCCCGGCGCGCCTCGATCACGAGCGTGTTGAGGATGTTGTGGAGCCGCAGGGTATCGTAGTCCTTGTCCTTGTGCTCATTCAGGAAGTCCAGCAGGTCATTGGTGCTCCTGAGCACGCCGGTACTTCCGACCAGGTTGAGCCGGTTGAGTGTCAGGGCGAGATTCTTCTTTGCCACGTCCATCTTATAGGGATCGCCCCCGGCCAGGTTCAGCTCGGTGATCGCATTGAGCAGATCGGTATAGACCTTGAGCTTGTGGGTGCTCTCGTGCATCTTCGTCTCGGCGCTGCGGAGTTTCCACAGGACTGCGGCAAGGATGATGATGACAAGAACAAGGCCGCCGGTTATGACAACTGTATCTTCAAGCATGGAATTACCTCGGGCTTTCTTTGGGGGGTTACGGGTTCCTCTTCGCCGCGGTCACATCGACCTTGACCAGATTGCCGGTCATATCGATCTTATACGGCCCGGTAGTGTACATCGGAATCTGCTGGTGCGTCTCATAGCTGTACGAGCGGCCGTACCCGTAAGTGTCGGTCTGGCCGGTGTCCATGTTCGTCACATTCATCTGGAACCAGCAGTACTGCAGGTTGTCGTTGAGCGGAAGGACGTTGAAGTCGATACCCCACGAGGGGTTGTCCACATGGAACTGTTCGGTATAGAGGTCCTTTTCGCTCTGGAACGAGTAGGACTTCTGCAGGTAGTGGTCACCCAGGGAGAAGGAGGGTTGCGGCACGACAGTAGTTGCGGCTGCAGCGAAAGTGCCTGCCGGGACCGGCGTCGGAGTCGCAACGGGTGCCGGGCTCTGGGTGCATCCGGCGATCGCGACCGCTGTAATAATCAGCATAAGGGCTACGAGTACACTGTGTTGCATATGATGGAGTGTTTGGGAATGGTAATATATTATGGTTATTTGTGATTCCGGTCCATCCTGCCCGATTCTTCACCAGGGTTCCAACCGGCCCTGATCGGAAGTGCCATTGGACACTCCCGGTAACCGGAACCGATTTGAAACGCGTGTCCCGGGAGAGCGTGTCTTTAAAAAAGCGTATCCTGCCGGGTCGGTTTCCTGATGTACAGGACCTCGCAGGCCGCATCAGCCACCTGTTCCCGGAAGGCTGGCAGCGTGTACACGCCGAGCCGCCACTGCTCGCGCCGGGTTGCGTTGAGCGTGCGGACCCGTGGGGAGATCTCCTCAAAACTGGTCTCGGAATGCCGGTTCCTGACCCGGACAGCAAGGGACATCTCGCGGGGAACGGCGGGGATATCCACCAGCACCTCCTGGGGCCGGATACCGGCGAGCTCCGCGATACGCTCTGCGTACTCGCGGCTCTTCTCCAGCGGGATGCCATCCTGGTATGCCGCGCTTGAGACCTGTTCGCTGCCAACGGTAATCGCCCGCTTGTAGAGCCGGCGCTCGTAGAGCCGGGACACGATATCCCGGGATACGGCATTCTCCGAGTTCGCCAGCACATACATGCATCCTGCATCATCCAGGCGGAGGAGATGCTCCGCATCGTTCCCGCCGGTATCCTGCAAGTGCGCGAGGGCTGCCAGCTGGAACATGCTCTCACCGATCCGGCTGACATGGTGGTAGTAGACCGTAGGTCGCATCAGCGTCCTTGCGATCAGGAGCGACTCCGCAGCATTCACGCCGTTCTCATCCAGCACGGTACCTTCAGGTGTCCGGATCAGGTGCCTGATCAGGCGCTGGGCATCGACCGTGCCGTACGGTGCGCCGGTATAGTAGGCATCCCGGAGAAGGTAGTCCATCCGGTCCACATCGAAATCGCCGTGGATGATCGCCGAGAGCCGGTGCGTCCCCTTCACCACGGCACAGAGTTCCCCGGGATCGATGCCATTCTCCCTGAGCAGGCCACCGACAGTCTCCTCCAGGATCGCCCCGAGATCGTCGTGGGTACGGTGCAGGTATTTTTCCATCAGGGGCTCGCTCGCATGGGAGAATGGGCCGTGGCCGATGTCATGAAGGAGAGCAGAGGCAACGACAAGCTGCCGTTCATCATCGGCCATCTGGAACCTGCGGCAGGCAACGTCAGCAAGATACATGGTCCCAAGGGAATGCTCGAACCGGGTATGGTTTGCACCCGGGTAAACAAGGAACGAGAAGCCGAGCTGCCGTATGTAGCGGAGGCGCTGGAGTGCGGGGGCGTCCATCAGCGCCCGGGCAAAATCCTCGACCTCGATATAGCCATGGACCGGGTCCTTGATGATCTTCAGGGTCACTAAAGAATCTTCATATACATCGCATAAAAGTATTGAGTAATGATTACCTTCCTTTCGGGCGGGACCGGCACCCCGAAGCTCCTGCGGGGCATGCAGAAAGTGATGGACAGGCACGAGATCGCAGTGATCGTCAACACGGCCGAGGACATCTGGATATCGGGCAACCATATCTCGCCCGACGTGGATACAGTGATGTACCTCTTTGCCGGCATCCTCAACACGGACACCTGGTGGGGAGTCCGGAACGACACCTTCATCACGCACGACGAAGCGACCCGGCTCGGTATCGATGAATTCATCACTGTAGGAGACAAGGACAGGGCCGTGCATATTGCGCGGGCCGAGATGCTCCGCGGCGGGATGCGCTTAACGAACGTGACCACGCTGCTCTGCGAGCGGTTCGGGGTCCGCGAGACCGTGCTGCCGATGACCGACACCGAGGTGACTACGCAGGTGCAGACCGATCTCGGCCTGATCCATTTCCAGGAGTACTGGATCCGGGCCCGGGGCAAGATTGAGATCCAGAAGGTGATGCGGAGTTTCAGTGAGCCCCCGGTGGCAACACCGGAGGTGCTTGAGGCGCTTGAGGCAAGCGATGCGATCGTGATCGGACCCTCGAACCCGATCACGAGCATCTCGCCTATCCTCGACTGCGCCGGGATCAGGGAGGCGATCAAGAACAAGTTCGTGGTCGCGGTGAGCCCGTTCATCGGCAATGCTCCCGTCAGCGGCCCGGCTGGCGCGCTCATGGAGGCGGCCGGGTACGAACCGAGCGCGATCGGGACGTTCAACTGCTACGGGGGGCTGACCGACGTGTTCGTCCAGGACACCCGGGACCCGGTGGAAGTGAGCCAGTCCGTCCGGTTCGATACCCTGATGGTGGACGAAGAGAAAAGCGTGGCGCTGGCAGAGGAGATCCTGCGGCTGATCGCAAAGCACTGACAAGTGCCGGGAGATCTCGTGGTTTTGTCTCCGGGATCTGCCGGAGTACAATCTCAAAAAGTATTTCAGGATTCAATCCAGATATCCGGTCGTTACTACAGGAGCGGGAATGGTCCAGAAACTTGTTTTATTCATTCTGGTTATCAGCGTGCTTGCAACGGGGTGCATCAACCTGGCCACAGAGCAGGGAACGATTCAGTTTCTCTCCTCACCGGTAGGTGCGCAGGTCTATCTGGATAACGTGTACCATGGCAGCACCCCGACAACAGTAGTCGGTATCAGCCCGGGGAACCATACGCTCGAATACCGGTCCGCAGGGTACGAGATCTGGCATTCGGCGATCACCGTTTCCCCCGGTTCGACGACTTACATTGCCACCCTGCTCCCCGCTGCCGCACAAGCGTCCCCGGAAAGTGAGACAATAACAACTCCGGCAACAGCCTCCCCGATCCCGCTCACCGTAAATGTGGCCCAGGACCCGTTGATCATCGGCGCTTCGCAGTTGTTCACCGGAACTGCGACCCCCGGGCAGAACGTGGCCCTTACCCTCTACGGGCCGGGAAAGTACACGACCGGAGTAAACCTGATCCAGGCAAGTGTGGGCGCCGACGGGAACTGGAGGTACACCTGGAA
Source organism: Methanoregula sp. (assembly GCF_049518935.1). GTDB lineage: Archaea > Halobacteriota > Methanomicrobia > Methanomicrobiales > Methanospirillaceae > Methanoregula. The sequence goes on along the minus strand of NZ_JBEKRH010000004.1, from coordinate 77,622 downwards.
CCCGGGGACCTCCATCCTGTCGGGGACCTACACCATCGTTGTCACCGATGCCCAGAAAACCTCCACCTCGCGGGAGGAGTTTACCGTGATAGGCGGGGGGATCGTGTCTGTTGCAACAGACAGGTACTCGTACTCGCGCGGAAGCACGGTGTTCATCTCCGGCAGATGCACCACCGGGGCACAGCGGGTGGTCCTGACCCTGTACGGCCCGGGGCAGTTCGCGAACGGCGCAAACCTGGGAACACAGGCTGTCAATGGGGACAAGAGCTGGAGTTTCCCGTTCCAGACCACCCTGTCGACGCCGCTCGGGGCATATACCATTAATGTCAATGATGAGCAGAGGACTGCATCGGCATCAGCCGGGTTTAATATCCAGACCCAGTGAAGCTGGCCTGCGGGGAAGAACAGTACCGTGCGATCGCACGCTCCCTCTGGGGCGGTGTCCCGGCCATAAAAAAATCCTTTTCCAGTGCGGAATCCGCACAAAAAACCTGTAAAACCCGGTCCCGCCATCCGATACCTATTTGAAGGATTTATATACTAATATTTGTTCGGAGAAGTAATATGAGTATTATCAAGAAATTCCTCAACCTGTTCAAATCAGGGAAAGGAGAAGAGGATGAAGCGCGCCTCCATGCACAGAAGGAGCGCTACGACAATCTCCTCCGGGCCCTTACCGAAGGTGACCTCGATGCCCGCTGGGCGGCCGTCAGGTCGGTCGGCGATCTTGGCGAGCCGTTCATCGAACCGCTGATCCAGGGGCTCAAGGACGAGTACTGGATCATCCGGCGCGGTTCGGCCGATACGCTGGGCAAGATCGGGGCGCCTGCAGTAAAACCGTTGATTGGGGCGCTTGATGAACCACTCGAGGACATCCGGCAGGAAACGATCCGGGCCCTGCAGCTGATCGGGGAACCTTCCGTAGCTCCCCTTGTGCAGGCAACAAAGCACGGTCACCCGTTGATCAGGCGCGGTGCAGTCCAGGCTCTCGGCATCATGGGCGAGAGCCGTGCGGTACCGGTCCTTATCGAGGCCCTGAAGGACGCGGACGCCGGTGTCAGGTACGAGGCCACAGTCGCTCTCGGCCGTATCGGGGATCCCCGGAGCGTCGCCCCGCTCATCGACAGTCTGGACGACCCGCAGGAGCATGTGCGTGTGGCCGCCATGGCCACGCTCTGCTCCCTCGGCGCCCCGTCAATTGAGCCGCTGATCCGAGCCCTTGTGGACCAGAACGATGATGTCTGCCGCAGGGCATCGCTTGCCCTGGTCACGATCGGGGAACCGGCCATTGATGCACTGATCGCGGCATTGGGCGACCAGAACCCGGGCATCCGCAAGGGTGCTTCAGAGGTGCTTGGCCAGATCGGGAACACCCGGGCCATACCGAAGATCATCGAAGGGCTCAACGACCCAGAGCGGCTGGTCCGGATCGAATCCGTCAAGGCTCTTGCCGCACTTGGCGTCCCGGCGATCGCCCCGCTCATGCAGATCTTCCGCGAAGGCAACGGCCATATGCGGACCGGCGCAATGGAGGCACTCTGGATGCTCGGCCAGCCGGCCACGACACCCCTTATCATGGTGTTAAAGGACGACCAGAGCGATGTCCGGAAGCGGGCAGCGCTCCTGCTCGGCGAGATCGGCGACCAGAAAGCAGTGGATCACCTCACCGGCCTGCTCTCCGATGACAATGTCGCGGTCAGGAAAGAGGCGTTTGAAGCCCTCGAGATGATCAAGAACCGGACACCGTCCTGATCCGGCATCACTTTTTTTCAATATTTTTATTGCAGTCTCCGTACCCCGTATGGTGGAGCTGGTGCCGCGGTGATCAGGGGACCCGGTATGGATCCCCCGCGGACGGGCACCCATTGGCCTAAACCATGCTGCATAAGCCTTTTTTCCCCTTCCGCCCAATATTCTCACCAGCATGCCCGAGTTGTTTTCGCGCACACGGAATGTGCAGAAACGTTCTGCCGATGAGGAAAAACAGAAGACTGCCCGTCTCTCGGTCCTCTCCAACATCACCCTCGTCCTGATGAAACTTTCCGTAGGGTTCGCGGTCGGCTCCCTTGCGATCATCTCGGAGGCGATCCACTCGGGCATCGATCTCCTCGCTGCAGTGATTGCCTACATCTCGGTGAAGAAGGCGAGCGAGCCTCCTGACGATATCCACGAGTTCGGGCACGGCAAGTTCGAGGATATGTCCGGCTTTTTTGAGGCGCTGCTGATCTTTGCTGCCGCCGTGCTGATCATGTACGAGGCAGTGATGAAGCTGATCCACGGGTCGTCCGCCCTCAACACTGACCTGTTCGGGCTGTTCGGGATCGGTATCCTCGTGATGGGCATCTCTGCCGTCATCAACTTCTATGTCTCCAGCAGGTTAATGAAAGTGGCAAAGGAGACCGAGTCCATAGCCCTCGAGAGCGATGCCTGGCACCTGCGTACCGATGTCTATACCTCGGCCGGGATCATGGCCGGGCTCATCCTGATCAAGCTCACCGGCATCCTGATCCTCGACCAGCTCTTTGCCTTCGGGGTTGCCGTTATCATCATGCATGCCGCGTACGAACTGACGGTGCGATCGTTTGGCACCCTCACCGATCGCAAGCTGTCGGATGAGGAGGAGAACAGGATCAGGGAGATCCTCTGCGATCATGCTACTGATTTTGCCAACTTCCATGCCCTCCGGACCCGCCGGTCCGGGGCGGACCGGTTCATCGACCTCCATCTCGTGGTGGCAAAGGACACGACCGTGGAAGAGGCCCATGATCTCTCCGATCACCTGGAGGCCGACATCCTCCTCGAATTCCCCCGGACCAGCATCACCATCCATATCGAGCCGTGCAGCGGTACCTGCGGGGGCTGCACTTCGCTCTGCAGGCAGGGAACCACCCCGGCAAAGTGAGCATTAAAAGGGGAACGGGGGAGAGCGCTCCGCTGGCAGCCGGGAACCAGGGATACTGGCAGAAAAAGAGGGGGGTTAATCCCAGTAATATTTTACAAAAAATTTCGATTTCCGGACTTTCGGGGTGAAATATTTCAGCGCGAGCGGTACGATCAGGATCGTCACGATAACATTGCCGATCAGCCACGTAGCAAAGATGCTGCCAGTGTTCACGGGCTGGGCGAGCGCCAGCATCCAGGCACCCCAGGCTGCCCCGACAATGTTATTGACGATCACACCAAAGATGAGCACATAGGTAAGGTCGCGGGGATTCTCCAGGGCGAGATCCACCTCGAAACTCCTGACCGCCACGAGGGGAATGAGCACCTGGAGGAGGCCGGCAACCGCCCACAGGATGGCAATCTCCGGGTGCCGGGAGAAACTGTCGGAAGCAATAAGCCCGGCGCCGACAAGAGTCCCGACATAGGCCGCGATCGCGCCGTACGCACCAAACCAGAGCGTGAACAGGATCATGAACGCAACCGCAATATAGATCAGGGAGACTGAGCCACCGGCCGCGGGGAGTAATTTCACCGAGATCCATGCAAGAAACGTGTCGACAACGATGAGAATGAGCGTAAGAATGACAAAGGAATACGTGGGTTCCTGAACGTTTTTCATGTATCCACCTTTATTCCTTATTGTGCGTGTATATAAATAGCATTTATTCCGGAAAGCCGGGCGAAGAGAGAGCATGTGCCCGGGACGGCACCGTTTCTGCCCGATACATAATTTTTATGAACGTATGATGGCACTGAGTAGATAGGAGGACTGGCGATACCATGAACAAGGAACCTGCGCATCCGCCCCTCTCGGGGGAAGAACTCGGGCTGCTGGCGAAAGCATCCATGGTCATACAGGAGCGGCGGGATGCAGGGCTCGAAGGACTGGTCGGCGGCCTCGATTCGGTCATTCTCGCAACCGAGACGGGCAATCTTGTGCCGGCAGTCTTTGAACTCCTGCGGTATACCGGGCTCGCCATCCATGAGGCATTCTTCGATGCCGATTCCCAGAGTTATGTGCTTGGCCTGGCTGGTTCGGCATCGGTGATCGTCCGGTCCCGGGCCGGTGAAGGAAATCCCTTTTCCCAAGTGAACAGAGCACGGCTGTCCGGGTCCCTCCCCAACACCCGGATCGAGACCTTTGTTTTTACCACACCCAATCTTGGGAAATACGTTGAGATCCAGAAGGGGAGATGTGTCCGGTTCCTCACGGACAGCCCGCTCGAATCGGCCTCCTGCTCCTTCATCCAGACCGTCCCCTCCCCATTCACGGGAAATTCCCTCGGGTTCATCGAGTGGAAAACCGGCAAAAAGTCCTATGTCCCGCATGGGGGGACCGTGATCTCCCCGGACCTCATCAAACCTGCTTCAGCCCATCTCGGGAATATTGCCGGGCTCGACCATGCGGCGACCCGGGTCCGGGCGCAGGACCGATCATCCGCAATCCTCGAATTTCTCAATCTCACGAACTATCATTACGATTTCGGGGTGTACGTGAAATCCCTCAACTCGATCACGAGCGTGGCGAGGAGGGAGGGGGAGAACTTTGCCATGGTATTCACGTCCGGGATCACACCGTTTCCCGGCAATGGCGAGTTGGGGCCGACCGAGAAGTTCATCCGGAACTATGGCACCCGGGTTCACCATATGGCATTCCGTACAGAACGGATCGAGGCCACGGTGGACAGCCTGAAAAAGGACGGCATGGAGTTCCTGCTCGACATTGTAGGCTCCGAACAGGAAGGGCTTAAGCAGATCTTCTCCGGACCTTCACCGCACACCCTGATCGTCAACGAATATATTCAGCGGTACGGGGATTTCGACGGGTTCTTCACCAGGTCCAACGTGGAGAAATTGACCGAAGCAACCGGAAGACAGTAAACGCTGCACGGTACGGTGTACTGTCATTGCAGCATCTCAATTTTTTAACCGTTGTCCGGCGCCGTTACGAGGGGAAAAAGTGTACTGCCGGTTATGCCGGCTGGGCATTCATTGACGGGGGAATCAGGCGATTGATCACGTACTCCGGGATCTGTTTTGAGGTCCTGACCGTCATGTCGAAGTTCGCGTTGTCGCCACTCGAGCCCCGGTAGGTGAGGGTGATCTGGAAATCCGTGTCAAGGAGGGGGACGCCCGCGATGGTGATCTGGGCGTGCCGGGGACTGAGGACCCGTTCCTGGCCAACCGTCAGGTTATCCTTGGTCCCGTCAACGTCTGCGATGAGCTCATTATTGAACGAGGTGACGAGGATATGGCTGTTGCCGATCGTGACAGGCTGGCCATCCGGCAGGGTGACGTGATAGGTGGTGGTATAGGGGAATTCCGTTCCTGCCTTTGTATCCAGGACCGAGATGGTCAGGGTAAGGATTGCCAGCACGGAGATAACCACGACAAGCGCTATAATCCCGACCAGGACCTTGGTCCCGGTACTCCAGCCCCCTTTTGCCGCGGGGTTTTGTGTAACATCCGCCATAGTTCTTCTATTAAACAGGAGTCTGGTTATCTTATATGGATTGTGGAATTTTCCTGCATAAATGAAATTCTTCTGCCGTGGACTGCGGATTCCCCGGCGGGAGGAGGTATTATTAGTTGAAGATATTCTTACGAAGGTCTTTTCTGACATGAGAGTCCTTCAAGGAAACTGGCCGTAGATATTTCTGCGAAGGACTTCCCCGGCCTGAACCTCCGTTCCTGGGAGCCTCATCGAAGAAATTCTGATGAATTCCACTTCAGTCTGCTCTTCCCTTCGGGAACAGCAGAATCGAAGAACCCATTAGGTTCTTCTCAAGCCTGATGCTCCTGAGCGGAGCATCTGTTTCCCCAAAAACTCCATAATCCCCCCCGGCCCATTGTTATAGGATTTTCAATGCGCATACCCATCCAGTCAGTCACACCGGACTGCGGCCAGGCGGAGGTCTGCGGCTGGGTCCACGAGGTCAGGGACCTCGGCGGCCTCGCCTTCATGCTCATCCGCGACCGGACCGGCATCATCCAGGTGACCATACCGAAGAAGAAAGTATCGGAAGCCGTTCTTGCAGCAGTCAAAGCAGTCTCCCGCGAATCGGTAGTACGGGTCACCGGCCCGGTCAAGGCGATCGACAAGGCCCCGGGCGGCCGCGAGCTCGTGCCCGAGACGATCGAGATCATCAGCCTTGCCGAAACGCCGCTGCCGCTCGATGTCACCGAGAAGGTCATGGCCGAGATGGACACCCGGCTCGATTCACGATTTCTCGATGTGCGGAGACCCCGCGTTGCTGCGGTTTTTGAGATCCGCAGCGCCGCGCTCCACGCGATCAACCAGTACTTCCACGATGCCGGGTTCACGAATATCACCACCCCCAAGATCGTGGCCGCTGCTACCGAAGGCGGCACTGAACTCTTCCCCATCGCCTACTTCGACAAGGAGGCGTTCCTCAACCAGAGCCCGCAGCTCTACAAGCAGATGATGATGTCGGCGGGCTGCGAGAAGGTGTACGAGATCGGGCCGATCTTCCGGGCCGAGGAGCACAACACCACCAAGCACCTCAACGAGGCAACCAGTATCGATATCGAGGTCTCGTTCGCCGACCACCTCGAGGTCATGCGCATCCTCGAAGACCTAATCGTGAAAACCTACGCGTACGTAGATCAGAAATGCTCCACACAGCTCGCGAATCTCGAGATCACCGAGTTCATCCTCCCGAAAGCTCCGTTCCCCCGGCTGCCCTACACCGAGGCGATCGAGATCGCAAAGAAGAAGATCGCGGATCCGATCAAGTACGGCGACGACATCAGCCCGGCGGCCGAGCGGGCGATCGGAGCCGAGATGGGCGGTCACTACTTCATCGTGGACTGGCCCAGCGAGATCCGGCCCTACTATGCGATGCAGTACGAGAACGATCCATCGATCTGCAAGGCGTTCGACCTGATGCACCCGCGTATGGAGCTCTCGAGCGGGGCCCAGCGGGAGCACCGCTACGACAAACTGGTGAAGCAGATCGCACAGAAAGGCCTCAACCCCGAGAGTTTCGACTTCTACCTCCGCCCGTTCCGGTACGGCATGCCGCCGCACGCGGGCTGGGGCCTTGGCGCCGAGCGCCTTGTCATGACCATGCTCGGGCTCGGGAATGTCCGGGAAGCGGTCCTCTTCCCCCGCGACATGCACCGGCTGGTCCCCTGACCACGAACTATTTTTCCTTGCAAAGCAATCGATCTGTAACGAAAAAGGCCGGGATTTCTCATGTCCAAAGCATATTTTATCAATAAAGTACTGGCTACAACGGTCGTGGGCAGTTATCCCGTGGTCAAAGGTGGCGGCCTCCGGAGCCTTTTTGACCCGCTCCATTCCGCGGTCGAGACTGCGGTTGCCGACCAGATTGGGGCCGGCATCGATATCATCTCCGACGGCCAGGTCCGGGGGGACATGATCACTACCTTTGCATCGAAACTCCCGGGCGTGCGCGAACAGGAAGTGATCGGCAAGATCCAGCCCGCTTCAGGTGCAATCACGGCGGCCGACACGAAATATGCCCTCTCAAAGTTCCCGAAGGTGAAGGGGATCATCACCGGCCCCTCCACGCTCGCCCACGGGCTGCACCTCAGTACCCCCATGTACCGGAACAAGGAGGAGCTCGCGCTCGATCTCGCCGCTGCCCTCATCGTTGAGGCCCGGAGCCTCGAGGCCGCCGGCGTCACTCTTCTCCAGATCGACGAGCCGATCCTCTCGACCGGCATCGCCGATCTCGCAATCGGGAAACAGGCAGTGGAGATGATCGCATCTTCGGTCCACATCCCTGCCTGCCTGCATGTCTGCGGGAACATCGCGAACGTGATCGATGAGATCCTGAAGTACAATGTCACTGTGCTCGACTTCGAGTTCTCGAACAACCAGGCGAACCTCGACATCATCTCACGCCGGGACCTCACCGGGAAGATGCTCGGGTACGGGTGCGTGGACTCATCCTCCGAGGACATTGATGGCGTACCGGAGATACGGAAGCGGATCGAGAAGGCCGTGGAATATTTCGATCCAAAGATCCTCTTGATCGACCCGGACTGCGGCATGCGGATGCGGAGCCGGGAAGCGGCCTACTGGAAACTCAAGAACATGTGCGATGCGGCAAAGGAAGTCCGGATTGCGTTGTGATTTTTTCGATTGATATTTTTTAACATTACATTTTTTTATTTGCCCATAATTCAGTATTGAGAAACAAAAAAATCTTGAAAAAAAAAGATTACACCACTCTCGATGTTGTCGAGGCCTCGATGCCCTTATCGGTGATGATAAAAGGCAGCAGGCGTTGCGGTGCAGCCGCATCCTTGATCTTGTGTACCGCAAGCGTCCGTTCGATCTCTGACTGCTGGATCGTGGTATTATACTCGATTACCACATCTGCTGCCCGCATCAGTTTGGTCATTTCCATGGGAGTATGGATGCCGGTATAGACAATGAACATCAGATTTGCCCCGCGTTTCTTCATCTCTTCCCGGGCCAGGCGCAGGAACTTGAGGGCCCCGTCAATGCCGTACTTCACGACAATGGCAGAGAGCGAGTCCACAACGATCCTGCTGCCGGCCATCTGGGTCAGGTACATCTCGGGGTGCATCTCGACGGCATCGATCATGCCGACATCGACATCGCCGTCATTCATGAAGTAGGTGCCTTCTTCCCCGCCTTCAGCCTTCCAGAACTGCATGGCAGCAAGGTCGACCCCTGCAACCGGCGTCCCGTAAATCATGACGAGGGTGCCCTCGGGAAACCCGCCATCGAGCAGCAGGTTAAGACCTACGATACCGGTCGTCCGCTTCTTGACCCTCCCGCTGATCGGGATGTCCTGAATATGGCTTCTGGTGTCAGTCGGGGCTACCATCGGCTATGCACTTGAGAGTATTATTTAATATCTGCTTAAAAGGTTTGTGGGGATCCGGCCGGTTTTGTCGCAGAATATCCCCCCCAAATCGGATTAGGAGCGCGAATCGCCGAACTTTTGCCGGAGATCCCTGCGCAATAGTTTCCATCCATGGACCCGGGGCAGCGAGTCAACAAACAAAAATTCCCGGGGCACCTTGTATCCCGCAAGATGCTCATGGCAGTAAATGTCAAGCACCGGCCCGGTAACAGAAGCACCGGGTTTTGGCACTACGGCTGCAACAGGGACCTCCCCTCTCCGCTCATCGGGCACACCGAACACGGCCACATCCGCAATGGACGGGTGCCGGATGAGGACATTCTCCACTTCCGTGGGATAGATCTTCCAGCCGGACATGATGATCATGTCCTTCTTCCGGTCGGTGATGCAGAGGATCCCGTCCGTATCGAGGTTCCCGATATCCCCGGTCAGGAACCAGCCGTCCGGCCGGAATACATCGCGGGTCGCCTCCGGCAGGTTCCAGTACCCTTTTGCCACTGCCGGGCCACGGAGAGCAATCTCCCCGTTCTCGCCCGGCAGCAACTCCTTTTCCGGATTCTCAGTGTCCACGATCCGGAGTTCCGTATATCCTACCGCCACGCCAACGCTCTGGTAATTTTTTGTCAGGTGCGTGTATTCGGGCAGGGTGGTCGTACCTGCCCCGATCACGATCGTCTCCGAGAGACCGTACGAGTTCGCGACCGGGATATGGTAGCGGTGATCGAAAGCGGCCCAGACTGCCGGGAGGAGCTGACCGCCACCCGAGATGATCACCCGGGCGTGCCGGAGACGCTGCTCGGTGCCGGGTACTGCGTGAACGAGCGAATGGATGACCGGGGGCATACCGGCAAGCACGCTTACCTCGTACTGCTCAGCGAGCGTAAGGTAGCGTTCAAGTTCGAACCGCTCCATCATCACGTAAGTGCCCCCGGCCCGGATCACCGCAAGCCCCCACGACAGCCCGACATGCCCCATCGGGTAAATACCGAGGTACACATCCACGGGCCGGAGCCGGAGGGCATCGCGTTCGGTGTCGAGGGCTGTCATCCAGGCGCCGTGGGTGAGCATTGCTCCTTTCGGTTTTCCGGTCGTGCCCGCGGTGTACTGAATATGGCAGAGATCCTCGGTAGAGCAGTTTTCCGACCGCATATTCTCCGGGGCAGGGGGAAACGACTCCCAACTGACAGAATTCCCGCTGGCACCCCCGATGCAGATGACATGGGAGAGGCCGGGGACCCGTGCACGAATGCCACTAATCACGGCCTCTCCCTGGCAGTCCGTGATGACGGCACAGGCACCGGCATCGTTGAGCACGTGGAGGAGCTCATCGCCCCGGTACACGATATTGGTCGGTACGGCCACGACGCCAATCCGCCAGAGGGCAAAGTAGCTGATCAGGTATTCAGGCGAGCTGTCGAGATAGATGCAGACCCGGTCGCCCTTCTTCACGCCGAGATTCCGGAGACCGAGACCTATGCGATCCATCTCATCGCGGAGACGACCGTAGCTGTACGTCTCGTTCCGTGACGGACAGATGAGTGCGGGTTTGGCCGCGGGAACACTTTTTGCATCCAGGAGCGTGGTGACGTTGGACATGGGTACTGCCTTTCGCAGTAAAAAGTTGGGCGCTGATGTATATAGGTGTTCATCATGCAGAGGCAGGTGCCGGCAATGCAGGACCCCGGGTTCCGGGATATCCCATGAACATGCCAACTTATTTCTGTATCCTGCCCCGATTAATCAGTCTGAACAATATGGCAGACGAACTTCAGCAGACGCAGACACCGGCAGCCCGGCCCCCGCAGTCCCAGCAGTCCCCGCAATCCCGGGAGGGCGGCGGCCAGCGGAATGATCGCAGCCGCCGGCACCAGGGCGGGCAGAGGCACCATATCCGGAGGGATCACCCCCAGAGGCCGCCTCAGGAGAGCCCCACGCCGGCAGATGCACCAGAGAAAGAGGAAGGGATCGACGATGAGGAAGAGACCGAGAACGATCGTTCCTCCTCCCGTCAGCGGCACCACCGGGGCGGAAGGCCACCTAAAAGAGTAATCGAAGAGTGGGCGAGCGATATCTACTGCGAATAGCGGAAACAGTCCGGCCGTGCCAAAAAACGGGACCCTGGAACGGTCCTGCACTTTTTTTCCCCATTCATTTCTCCGTACAGGGACAGAACGGATCGTTGAATGTACGTGACTTCCCGGCATGTATCTTTGTTATAATCCTTGTCAGGCACCAGGTTTCACTACCGGAAAACCGGTGTAGTGGTTTGAACGCCCCGTACCGGGCCGGCGGAGAACAGGTGCCTGAGATCCCGCCAGAGACAGGTCAGCGGGCTGAGTTCCTGCCCCGGCAGGCACAGGGAAGAGACTGCGAAGCCGGTTGCATGAGCCCCGGCATCTGGCGGGTGTGTTGTGTTCACACAGGGGGAGCAGGTGGAGTTTGATCCCCGGTCCGTTACCGCAACAACCGGATGGAGATACTGGTACAGGCCGGCCCGGTCGTAGGGGTGTCTCACAAGATAATTATGGAATTCCGCGTTCCTGTTGTACTCCTGTTCGACGGACTCATTGCAGCTCGTGTTCCCGTACGTGCAGTTGCCCATATTCACCCGGAGCTCCGCGATCTTTTCATCGATCTCCTGCCGTTTGGAAAGAATGAACCCGGTCTCGTCTCCGCTTGTATAGGGAGTTGTCCCGGCTCCTATCCGTATCACGAGGGGGGTGCTGTTGAGGATCGACAGATTCTCCGGCTGGCCGTCTGTCTCGTATTTTTCCGACAGGATGAGCTTCTGTGGCACTTCCCCGACAAGGGCTGTGTACGTGGTCTCGATATACATGTAGCCGGTATCCCGGTACTGATAGCTCTCGTTCCAGACTCCTACTGCCATGTGGTGCTCGGGGATGAAGAGGAAGAGTGCCACATCGTACCCTTCCCGTGAGAGGAGCCCGGCAAGCAGCACGCTCTTGTCATCACAGTCACCGGTGCCATCGACAACCGTTTCCACCGGGAAACGCGGGGGGTTATCCGGATGGAGACCCGCGTCCTGGTCATAGGGAAGGTTCTGGACAAAAACGGTCATCAGTTCGAGGTATTCGTCGTCAGTGAGCTTGTATTCCGAGCGGACGGACCGGAATTGCTGCAGGAGGCTGGCGTACAGGGATTCCTGCCGGGGATCATTGACAAATGCCCGGTAATAGCCAGGCGCCAGTTCTTCGACCGGGCTGTCCGGAGGTGCGACTGCATACTTGATCCCGTTCCGCGCCCCCTCATACAGGGCACTACTCACGTTTGCCCGGATCGTGATGTTCTCTTCCCGGAACCGGAACGTGAATGAACTGTTGATCGTACCGGGCTGGTGGTTTTCGGCAATCGACGGGTAGATGACATCCGGAAGCGGCGTGACCGTCGGGTTCAGGAGCACCGGTGTCTGGTTGCCAGCCGACGAGTTCACTGGCACCGGGAAGCCCTGGGAGGATGGCCCAACCTGACCGGTGCCAGAGGGAAGTGCAGCGGACGGAGGGAGAACAAGGAGCAGACAGAGGAAAAGGAGGAGGATGAGGAACGCGAAGTGACCCGGGGAGCGGGGGTGGGAGACACCGGCCCTGCACCCGTACCTGCCGGAATACCGGAGGGAGGGAGCGCCGGTGGTTTTGGATGTCGCCAGTATACGGATCACAACCATCTCACCTCTGCCAGCATACCACGCCCGGAATATCCCGTTGCAGGCCATTCATGGATCATAAAGGACAGAAAGGGAATTGCGGCTTGCGGAGTTGCGCAAAAGAAAAATATGATGTTGAACCCGGTCGAACGCATAGATTGTGCTTCTCCGGCCAATCCCGGCCAAAAAATTACTGATATTCCGGTGGCTGGACCTGTTTTGGCAGCCCGCCCTTGAAGTGCTGCTGGATTTTATCGTAGTACTGCCGCAGGTTATCGTTCATAGTCGGGTGGACTTTCTTCTGGGCAGCCTCGAAGTGTTTCCTGCTCACGGTCGAGACGCCGTCACGAAGTGCGAGCATACCGGCTTCCCGGCAGAGTGACTCAAGGTCCGATCCCACGAAACCCTCCGTTACGCCGGCGAGGTCGGTGGCAAGGAGTTCCCGGGCCGGATCAGAGAAACTGATGTTTTTCTCATCGAGCATCTCCAGGAACCGCCTCCTCCGGGCACCCGGGGGAAGACCAACGCTGTCCTCCTTTGCAGGAGTCAGGCATGTTTTCACATCGTCCGCAGTGATTGTCTTGTCCCTCCCGAGATGCTCAGTCAGATCCCCGAGCGCATCTTCATTGAACCGGTCGGTTATCTGGATAATCTCATCGAACGTTGAGCCTTCAAGCGGCATGAACCGGGTGTGGATGCCGATGATCTTCTTCCGGTCCCCAGGGCCGGGTTCCCCGATGTAGACAAGCCGGTCGAACCGTCCCGCCCGCAGGAGGGCCGGGTCCACGATGTCCGGGCGGTTGGTAGCACCCATGACTACTACGTCCTTGAGTTCCTCGAGGCCGTCCATCTCGGTCAGGATCTGGTTGAGCACATTATCGGATACGTGTGAGTCGCTGCTCGTGCCCCGGGCCGGTGCGAGCGCATCGATCTCGTCAAAGAAGATGATCGAGGGGGCGACCTGCCGGGCCTTCTTGAAGACCTCGCGGACTGCCCGCTCGCTCTCACCCACCCACTTGGAGAGGAGCTGAGGCCCTCGGACCGGGATGAAATTGGCGCCGCTCTCGCTTGCAACGGCCTTTGCGATCAGGGTCTTGCCGGTGCCCGGTGGGCCGTAGAGAAGGATGCCACGCGGGGGCACAATTCCGAGATCCTCAAACTTCTGCCGGTCGGTGAGCGGGAGCTCGATCGCCTCGCGGACTTCGGTCTTGGCCGACTCGAGGCCACCCACGTTCTGCCATTTCACGTGCGAGACCTCGAGCATCACTTCGCGCATCGCGCTCGGTCCCACGTCCCGCTGGGCACTCCGGAAGTCGCTGGCATAGACCTTGAGGTTGTCCAGGACTTCTGCCGGGATCTCTTCCGCATCAAGATCCAGGTCGGGCAGGTACCGGCGCAGGGCCCGGATCGCTGCCTCGCGGGCGAGGGCGGCAAGATCGGCACCGACAAACCCATGGGTCTGCTGGGCGAGCACTTCCAGAACTACATCCTCGGAGAGCGGCATGCCCCGGGTGTGGATCTTCATGATCTCGATCCGGTCGGGTTCGCTTGGGACACCAATCTCGATCTCACGGTCGAAGCGGCCTGGTCGCCTCAGGGCGGCATCGATCGCATCGACACGGTTCGTGGCGCCAATGACAACGACCTGGCCGCGTTCCTCGAGACCGTCCATCATCGTCAGGAGCTGGGCAACTACCCGGCGTTCCACTTCCCCGGTCACTTCCTCGCGACGGGGGGCAATGGAGTCCAGCTCGTCGATGAAGATGATCGAGGGCGCATTCTCCCGGGCCTCCTCGAAGACCTCGCGGAGCCGCTGCTCGCTCTCCCCGTAATATTTCGAGATGACCTCGGGGCCGGCAATCGAGATGAAGTGCGCACCGCTCTCGCTTGCCACCGCTTTTGCGATCAGGGTCTTTCCCGTGCCAGGCGGCCCGTAGAGCAGGACACCCTTGGGCGGCTCGATCCCGAGTTTCTGGAAGAGCTCCGGGTGGCGGAGCGGCAGCTCGATCGTCTCGCGGAGCCGCTGTAGCTCGTCCTTCAGTCCCCCTATGTCCTCGTACGAGAAGCGCTTGATCCCCTCGAATCCGAGCGCTGGCTTATCAGAGAACTCGATGGAGGTATTCTTGGTGATGATGACCGCTTCCGCCGGCTCGATTTCGACGACCTTGAAAGCCACGATCTGCGGCTGGATGAAGGGCAGCCCGAGCATGATCGGCACGGAGTCGTTCTGTGCGATCGGGAAATCGATCAGACCGTTTACCACGTGCGGGTTGTTGGCAATCGGGATTTTCTTGGGCAGGTCTTCTGGGGGTGCGAGTACGATCCTTTTCGCCTCGATCTCCTCGGTGATCTTGGTGACCTTGACCGTGTCACCGATACTGACGCCGGCATTGAGCCGGGTGAAGTTGTCGATCCGGATCTTGCGCTGGTTCCAGTCCTCTACGAGGGCTCGCCAGACCTTCGCTACCGTCCGGCGCTTTCCCTCGATTGCTACAAGATCGCCGGGGGAGATCTTGAGTGCGAGCATCGTCTCGGGATCCAGACGGGCTTTTCCGCCACCCTGATCGCCGGGGTATGCGGAATCCACCCTTAATTGCACTTCAGGCATTACCTTAAAGGTCATATACGCAGGGATTTATAAGTACTGATAATGCGGGTCCTCATACTCGATCCATTCCACGGGGCGGCAGGCGACATGGTGACAGGTGCGCTGCTGGACTGCGGGGCGGACAGCGAAGTTGTCATACGTGCGATGAAAGCGGTCGTGGCAGAGCCGGCGATCACGCACGTCACCCGGGCCGGGATCCGGGCGCTCAAGATCGATACGAAAGCAACGCCGGCTCATCGGACACTCGGTGAAGTACTGAAGCGGCTGGACGAAGCTGCACCTTACGTACCGGCGCCGGCGCTCGCGATGGCCCGGCGGGTCTTCAATCGGATCAATGCTGCTGAGGAAGAGGTGCACGGGACCCATGTCCACTTCCACGAAGTCGGGGCCGATGACGCGATAGCGGATATCATCGGGGCCTGCACCGCCCTCCATACGCTCGGGGTCGATGGCGTGAAGGTCCTGCCGGTTACCGTTGGCAACGGAATTGGTACGGGTTCACATGGTACCTTCCCGATCCCGGCACCGGCAACTGCGGCAATCCTCCGGAACTCCGGGCTTGCGACGGTCTCCGGCCTCCATGTAGGTGAGCTTTGTACGCCGACCGGGGCTGCCCTCCTTGCGGAATTTGCCACGCTGGCTGTTGAGGCCCCGGTCCTGCCGGCATATACTATCAAAGCGATCGGGTACGGGGCCGGTACCCGGGACCCCCAGCACACGCCCAATGTTCTCCGGGCGATGATCGTGGAGACCATCGAATCCGCTGCTTCAGCCGGCGCGGCCGGGCTTCCTGAGGACACCGTGGACCTGCTCGAGACGAACGTGGACGACGTGAGTGGGGAGGTGATCGCCGATGCAATTACCCGGTTTATGGATGCCGGTGCACGGGATGCGAGTGCAACACCGATCGTGATGAAGAAAGGCAGGCCGGGCTTTTTGATCAAAGTGATCAGCCTGCCGGACACCAGCGCCCGGCTTGCCGAACTAATGGCACAGGAGCTCGGGACGCTGGGCATCCGTTGTATTCCGGCCGTCCACCGGTTCATCGCGGGCCGGACGATTGGCGATGTCGAGGTCGAAATTTCCGGGAAACACCGGAAACTCCCGGTAAAATATGGGTTGATGCACGGTTCGGTGTATACACTGAAGGCTGAATTCGAACCGGCCCGGGACTTTGCTGCGGAGATCGGCGTGCCGGTCCGGGACGTGCTCCGGCTCGCGGAGGAGCGGGCGTGGAACGAAGTGAGGACTAAAAAGTCCGGCAAAGACAGGTCAGAGTAACTGATCCGCCTCTTCACGCTGAGCGCCCCGGGTTCATCCGGGTCCGGGATATTTCCGGGGAAAAACCGCCCCTATCTGTTCACGACAGGGCCTTGTCGCCCTGCTCACCGGTCCTGACCCGGATCGCGCTGATCATCGGGCAGATGAAGATCCTGCCATCGCCATGCCGGCCGGTCTGGTTGACATTCACAATTGCCTGAACGATCGATCTGACATCATCATCGTATGCGATGATGACGAGCATCCGCTTTGGTAAAAACCCGAGCACAAATTCTTTCTCCAGCGGAAACAAGTCGCCGGGTATTTCTTCTCCGGAGCCGGCCTGCGCATTAGCGCCTTCAGCGCTCGTCAGCTGCATCCGGAGGTTCCGGTTCAGGGCCCCGCCCAGTTCCCGGGCACTGACCGTACCTTTCTGCTGGCCGCGACCGGTGACATACAGGAACGTGACGCCCCTGACCCCGATCGTTTCCAGGGCAGTTTTTGTCTCTTCGACCCGTTCGTCCCGGATAATAGCGATTATCTGCTTCATGCCTTTGACATTCCGCCAGCCTTACCTGCAGTTCTGATGGCAAACGAGTCTTCGACGTACGTAACAAAGATCTTGCCATCACCGATGGTTCCCTCTTCCGGGGAGTTCTTTGCACCGGTCTTCGCTTCTGTCCGGATAATCATGACCGCTTTGGCCACTTCATTGTCTGGAACCACGATCATGAGCATCTCCTTGGGGATTTCCGTGTAATGAACAGAGCCAAGGGTGATCCCCATCTCCCTGCCATGACCTGTCACGTGGAGGCGGGTCATTCCGCCGATCCCCGCACGGTCAAGTGCCGTGATCACCCGCTGTGCAGATTCCGGCCGGATCACGGCCCAGATCATCTTCATGGCAGGTACTCACCACCCTGACAGTGAGGTGATGGAGGATTCCCGGCATCCCGGCGCACTCTGATAGAACAGGCGGAGGTGCAATAATTCCTGTTCATCATAAAAGAATCCGGGACATACTACAGTGCATATCGTTTCTGGCAGTTCCTGCGCTGATATAAGTGCGACATGTAAAAGCCGGCCAGGGGGGTGGTGAACCTCCCGACCGGTATGGGAAGAGATTGATGATAGGTTCTGCTGGTCTACGTGTTTCCTGTTATACCTCCGTTTCTCCGGTGCGGATCCGGATCGCTCTTTCAACCGGGATGACAAAGATCTTCCCATCACCGATCTTCCCGGTCCGGGCAGATTCGCTGATGGTTGTAATCACTGCGTCAACATCTTTCTCTTTGACCACGATCTCGAGCTGGATCTTGGGCAGCATATCGACCGTCATCAGGCCTCCCCGGTATTCCAGGGAGATGCCTTTCTGTTCTCCCCGTCCCCTGACCTCGGTGATGGTCATGCTGATGAAGCCTTTGTCTTCCAGTGCTTTTTTGACGAATTCGAATCGTTCTGGTTTGAGGATTGCTTTAATCATTCTCATGATAGTCCCTCCGGATTAGCAGCGCTCCCCGTGCTGCGAGATGTCGAGACCGACATATTCTTCCTCTTCAGTGACCCGCAGCCCGATCGTTTTGTCGATGATGAGTGCAAGGATGTAGGTGACCACGAATGCATAGACCAGGGCTGCACCGGCACCGGCACACTGGGCCACGAACTGGTGGACATTGCCCTCGAGCAGACCGGAAGCACCGTTGACTGCTGCCGCTGCAAAGATACCGGTAGCGAGTGCGCCCCAGAGACCGCCCATTCCGTGGACTGCCCAGGCATCGAGGCTCTCGTCAACGCCCCATTTTTGGCGGAAGAGCATCAGGCCGTAGCACAGCGCACCTGCCACTGCACCAATAACGATGGAGGCCATGGGTGTTACGTATCCTGCTGCTGGCGTGATTGCTACAAGGCCAGCCACTGCACCGGAGATAAACCCAAGCGAACTCGGTTTACCGCCGACATACCAAGAGACGAGGAGCCATGTCATCGCTGCAGCTGCAGTCGCTGTGTTGGTTGTGACAAACGCGTTGACAGCAATACCGTTTGCTGCAACTGCACTGCCCGAGTTAAACCCGAACCAGCCGAACCAGAGCAGGGCCGCACCAAGGATGGACCACGGGATATTTGCCGGTTCCATAGCGTACTTACCGTACCCGACACGTTTTCCGATCACAAGGGCAAGGGCGAGTGCTGCAAACCCTGAGCTGATGTGGACAACCGTCCCGCCGGCAAAGTCGATCGCGCCGAACTGCGATGACCAGCCACCGCCCCATACCCAGTGGGCAAGAGGATCATAGACAATCGTGGTCCAGAGGGCCGCAAAGATGAGGTACGAGCTGAACTTGATCCGCTCTGCAAATCCCGACGTCACGATTGCCATGGTAACCGTCGCGAAGACGAGCTGGAAGACCATGTACAGCATTCCCGGGACGAGCGGGCTGTACGGGCCGGGATCCATGCCCACGTTATTTAGTCCGAGATACTGTAAGTTGCCGATGAACCCGTTGAGGGGACTGGTCGGATCATTTCCGAACGCAAGCGAATACCCTATCAGCACCCACTGGATGCTGACAAGCGCAAAGGCAACGAACGACAGAGTGATCATGTCGATGAAGTTTTTCTTCCGGACAAGACCACCGTAGAATAATCCCACGCCCGGCGTCATGATCATGACGAGCGCCGTTGAAGCGAGGACCCATGCTGTTGCTCCTGTGTCAATAGCCATTCATTTCACCTGTGATGAACACAATTTGAGATTCCCGCCAGACCGGGGAATGATTGGTCCCGATCCGGTGGCACTGATCATTCGAGGATTCCGGCATCAGACTGCAAGCCGCATTGCCGCGATCCGAAATCTCCCGGAAACCGATGCCTGCCTGCGTGACGAATGTCATCATTACCATCTTCCTGATCCTTTTGTAAGTTTTTGCAAATTGTAGGAAAGAATTTTCGTTCCTATATATTTAAATATTTTGTTTACGATTGCCAACAAATATTGATCAAAAAAGCCGTACATTGTATTTTTTCTGGATAAAATGAGGGGGCCACACGTTAACTCAGATAATGGATCACTTTTTTTGTAACTATTCACTTCGTTCAGTCAAGTCTTTTCACCTGCTATCTCCTCGCCTCGCGGCTCATCTTTGGCTTTAATCCAAGTCGGCGTGTTTGCACACAACGGTTATACTAAAACAGAACCGGAAGAATTGTTGTGCAAATATCCCGCCTTTATATCAAAGAGGAGGATAATAATTCTGAAGCTCAGCCTGATCAAAAGGCAACAGATACCATCACGTATTATCCGGAATGGAGACAGGAAATGAAAACCAGCAGAAAGAGCAGCGGGAATGCAGCATTGGACGAGCTGCTTGGAGGGGGTATTGAAGAGCGGACCGTCACCCAATTTTTTGGCGAGCCCGCCAGCGGTAAGAGTACATTGTGTATTATAGCATCGGTTTCTGTTCTCCGGGCCGGCCAAGCGGTAATCTATATCGATTCCGAAGGATTTTCCATCGAGCGGTTCCGGCAGATTGCCGGTGCGGATACGGAAAAACTCGCTGAACGCCTCTTCCTGTTCGAGCCGGTCGACTTCGAACACCAGGGATCCATGATCCTGGAAGTTGAGAGGATTCTCAAGGCACACAAGACCGGCCTACTCGTGATGGACTCTGCCACCGCTCTCTATCGCACCGATCTTGAGAGGGGCCGGGAAGCAATGCAGGCACTGACAAGGCAGATGATCCATCTGCTCGGGTATGCCAAACGATACGAGATCCCGGTCATCATCACCAACCAGGTCTACATGGACACCACGAAAAACATCTTCTACGGGCTGGGAGGGACCGCTCTCGAGCACCTCTCTAAGGCGATTGTCCGGCTCGAGAAGACCGAGACGCCCGGATTACGGAGGGCCCGGCTGGTCAAGCACCGTTCCCGGCCGGAAGGCTCCTCCTTTGAATATGAGATTGTCGAAGAGGGAATCCGGGCCCGACCATAGCCTGCAGATGTATGATATATTCTGGCAATCATCGCTGTCTCCACAGCATTTTTTCATAAAGATTCCGGAATTGCGATCAATATATCTTCTGGAACCGAATAATTGGATAATCCATGGCACTGAGGAGGGAAATCACTACCCGGATTATCGACCTCCTGAAGCAAAACCC
This sequence comes from Methanoregula sp., assembly GCF_049518935.1. Lineage (GTDB taxonomy): Archaea > Halobacteriota > Methanomicrobia > Methanomicrobiales > Methanospirillaceae > Methanoregula. The sequence goes on along the minus strand of NZ_JBEKRH010000004.1, from coordinate 57,099 downwards.
TCAGGGGCTCAGCATCACTGAAATCGTCAGGAGCGGGGGTATCAACAGGAATACGGCAGGGCGTTACCTGGACAACCTGCTCATCTCCGGCCAGGTCGAGATGCGCCATTTTGGGATGGCCAAAATCTATTCGATCTCCCAGCGGTTACCGCACTCTTCAGTCCTCTCTATCTCATCAGAATACGTCATGCAGCTGGATAGTGGCCTTCGTACAGTCTTTCTCAACCTGCCCTTCCTAGATCTGATGAGTGTGAGTGAGAAAGAGATCATGGGAAAAAACATAGAATATACATCCATAGCCCTGTTCTTCGAAGAAGTATTCCCGGACCTTCTTGTACGGCTGAAGGAGGGACTTGCCGGAACGGAATTCAGAGGTGAACTTCACCTCATAAAGCAGGACATAACCTTTTTCTGCCGTATCGCCCCGACAGTTTTTAGCAGCGGGCAGAAAGGAGTCTCCGTTCTTTTCGAGGATATCACAAAGAGAAAACAGAGTGAAGAACGCCTGCAGGAGAGCGAGGCGAGACTGCGCAGCATTATCCGCGTCGCCCCTATCGGTATTGGGGTGATCGCAAACCGCATCATGCTTGAGGTGAACGACCAGTTCTGCAGGATGACCGGTTACGAAGCCGGGGTGCTTGTCGGACAATCCACCCGTATCTTTTACAGGACCGATGAACAATTCACTCTTACAGGTAGTCAGATGTGGGCCCAGATAAAGAAGACCGGGACCGCTTCCGTGGAAACCGCATGGAAAAAGAAAGATGGTGGAATCGTGGATGTCATTCTCTGTTCGACTCCCTTGAACCACGGCGATCTTTCCGCGGGATTCACGGTTACCGCTCTTGATATATCCGACCGGAAAAAAGCAGATGATGCACTGCGTGAGAACGAGGAAAAGTTCCGGACACTTTTCAATAATGCCAATGATATGATCACCCTTCACGGGTTCGATGCGGGCGGGATGCCCGGCACCTATATCGAAGTAAATGACGTAACATGCCGTAGGTTGAAGTATTCCCGCGAGGAGCTTCTCAACAAATCCCCAAAGGATATTGTGGCACCTGAATCCCTCAACATGATGGCTCAGAATGTGAGGTCACTCCGTGCCACAGGCCATGCCACATTTGAAATGATCCACCTGACGAAGGACCGGCAGAGAATCCCGGTGGAGATCAGCGCTCATCTTTTCGATTTCAAGGGAAAACCCCATGTTCTGGCCACGGTCCGGGACATTACAGACAGAAAACTGGCAGACGAAAAGATCAGGGAAAGCGAACGGCAGTACCGGCTCCTGGCTGAAAATTCGATCGATATCATCAGCCGGCAGACACCGGAATGCATCTTAACCTACGTTTCCCCGGCAGTTACACCGGTTCTGGGCTATGCCGAGGGGGAAGTGGTGGGCAGGTCCATGCTCGAGCTGATCCATCCGGAGGATCTCGAACGGGTAAAACGTGAACTTGTCGCTATTCCCACGCAGGGCATCAACACCAAGACATCGGTGTTCCGGTTTCGTCACCGGGACGGGCACTATCTTCTCTTCGAATCTTCAACAAAAATTATCCGGGATGAAAAGACCGGGCGGATCCGGGAGTTCCTGAATGTGTCCAGGGACATTACCGGAAGAAGATCCGGCGACTGAACGTAGGTATTCAGGACAGAATGTGGAATGTTGATACTACGATCCGTATGGCAGTTTTTTCCTGCAGGATCTATCCCGGCTCCAGTTTGGGCATGAAAATAAAAAATGTAACCATTAAATCTCCGGAATCCCGATTACTAAAATAATGAGTTCCCGAAAAGAGAGGGCTTCTTTGAGCGCAGAGGCCCGGCTTGAAGCTGATCTCACACGGTACCAGCTTCTTGCAGAATCATCACTGGACGGAATTATCATCACCGATTTTGAGGGGAGGATAATTACTGCAAATCATGCATCCCTCACCATGTTCGAAATCGACAGCTCATCTGCTTCCCTCCCTTTGACCATATTTGACTTTGTTGCACCGGATTCGCTGGATGCTGTCAGACGCGATTTTTCTGGTATGAGCCCGGACAGGAAAGGCATCTCACGGACATATTCCGCGATCACTGCACGGGGAAGAAAGATGTATATTGAGACCCTCGGGAACAGGATTATCTATGAAGGAGAGCCTGCCAATATCATCTCCATCCGGGATGCGACTGCCCGCCACGAAATGGAAGAAAGGCTCCGGGAGAGCGAGTACAAGTACCGCATGCTTGCGGAAAATTCTCTCGATATCATAAACGTCCATACTCCGGAACTGCGGTTAAAATATGTATCCCCCGCAGTCCGTGCAATCCTTGGATATGATCCCGAAAAACTCACGGGACATAATATGCTTGAGTTCATTCATCCCAATGACCATCCGATTATCCTGCAGGCCGTAGATACCGCATTATCCGGTGCTGATACAATCACACTGATCTTCCGTGTGAGGCATCGCGAAGGTCATTATCTCTGGTTTGAGTCAATAAGCCATATTATCCGGGGCGATAAGTCGAACACTATTATTGAAGTCTACAACGTTTCACGCGACATCACATTACGAAGAGAAGCTGAAGAGACAGCCCATAAACGGGATCGCGTCCTTCATGGATTCGCTGTGGCGTCAGGCTTTCTCCTTACTGGACGACTCGCGGATCCAATACCCCGCGTTCTGGCAACGGTTGGTGAAGCGATCGATGCAGATGCTGCCTATATTTACGAGGATCGCACCTTCCCCCCGTCAAAAAAACACCGGCCCGAGCGAAAATTCCGCTGGGATAGGCACTCATATGAGAACTCACTGCCGGAACAACACCACGAATGTGGCGAGCGGTTCTCCCGGAACTGGTCCAGAAGACTGGCTACCGGTGTCTGGGTAGCAGGACCGAAAAGCAGATTTTCCGGCCCTGAACGCCAGATGCTTGATGAAATGGGCATCCAGTCGATCCTCGTTGTCCCTATACAGGTAAATGGAATATACTGGGGTTTCATCGGTTTTTCCGATTGCACAACTGAACGCATGTGGGCAGATACCGAGATTGAAATTCTCATGACCCTGGCTTCAACCCTTGGCCTGGTTTTAGGATCGCAGCTGCACGACACGACAATATAGGATTCCGGCATCCGTGGAACTCTGATAAAAAGAGGGCGAAATCTGCTAAAAATCCTGAAAAATCAGAACGGTATACTCCCGGTAAACACCGTGGTCGCAGGACCTTCCATCTTTGCCCCGTCCTTTAAATAAATGACCAGCGGACCACCACGGGTCTCCACCTGCACGACATCTCCCGTGAGGCCGAGCCGGTGAACAATTGCCGCCGATGCCGTTGCACCGGTCCCGCAGGAGAGGGTCTCCTCCTCGACACCACGCTCGAACGTGCGGATCCGGATGCTGTCATCGCCGGTCTTCTCTACGAAATTCACGTTCGCCCCCTTTAGAAAGGAGACATGGTGCCGGATTGCCGGGGCAACCGCCGCAACATCCACGGAGTCAATGGCCTCCACCAGGATCACTGCGTGGGGGACACCGGTATTGGTCGCGTAGACATCATATTCCCCGATTCGTTCGTGGTACTCACCTGTACCGGTTGCAGGAATATCCTGCCGGTCGAACTTCGGCGTAGTCATCGTTATGGTTGCCATAAACCCGTCCTCCCGGTACCCCATTGCAACACCGATCTCCCCGGCAGGGGTCTCGACCGTACACGACTCCTTTGCGTACCCGGCATCAAACGCATACTTGGCAACGCAGCGGATTCCGTTGCCGCACATCTCCGCCTCGCTCTCATCCGGCTGGAGCAGGCGCATCTTCAGATCGCCCTGTGCGGATTTTGAAATGTATATGACCCCGTCGGCTCCGATACCGAAACGCCGGTCGCAGTAGATTGCAGCGAACTGCCCCTTCATCTCATCCGGGATGATAACGCGTTCGTATTCATCGATGATAATGAAGTCATTGCCGTTGCCATGCAGTTTGGTGAAGGGTATCTCCATATCAGGCCTCTGGTAGTTCTTTTTCCCGGAGGGTTATCATTCCCCGGGAACGGTCCTGTTATATAATTCAGCGTTCTGGTTTTCCATAAAGGCATCGGCACTTTGTGCCCGTTGGAAGTGAAAAGTTTTCCTGCTAATCATCCTGCCCGTTGTGAAGGGCAGCGGACGAATGGAACTCCCCGATATCCCAGCCAAGGTATTCCCGGATGATCACATACGCCATCTGAGGCGGGATTGCTCCCTGCTCCGTAACAATGAGATCGATATATTCCGCAGGAGTTACATCGAATGCCGGGTTGCGCACAGTAACATGGGGAAGGGTCCTTGCAATCTCGTCTGCAAGCACTTCACCCGGGGCCCGTTCCTCGATCTGGATCAGCTCCCCGACGATAGTTCGCGGCGCAAACTTGTAGGTCTCTGCGGCCACGATCACATTCACCCGCGCCTCGGCTGCCGTGTGTGCCACCTGCGATGTGCCGATCTTATTCACTACTGCCCCGTTGACGGTGACGGCGTCGGCTCCCACGATCACGAGATCTACATCGTGGATAAAGGATCGCACGGCCGAATCGACGATGAAATTCGTTTTTATACCGGCATCGTTCAGGGTCCGGATCGTGATAAGCCCCTGGTTTCTCGGGCGTACCTCCGTCGCAAACACCTCGATCTCCTTGCCGCTCCGGTGGGCCTCGATGATGCAGCCGAGCGCAACTTCAGAGTTGCAGTGCGTCAGAATTGTATCCCCATCCCGGATGTGGCGGGCACCGAAACCCGCGATCTTTTCCACGGCATGCTGTGACGACTGGATGAACTGCTCGGCTCGCTGGACAACAACGGATCTCGCCTCTTCCGTGGTCTTTACTCCGGTGAGCCCTGTCATGACAAAATGCACGGCATTCGGGAGTGATACAGCAGTCGGACGGGTTGCAACCAGTATTGCTGCGGCCTTCTCCATCTCCTGCCGGAATGCGGCATGGTACGGCGCCTGTACTGACAGGGCATGGTCCCTGAGGGCCTCGGCAGCTGCCCGGGCAATCCGCCCGGCTCCCCGGATCTCCATGCTCTTTATCTTCTCTGCGGTTTCAAATACGGACATCAGCTTCAATGAATCAATGTAAAGGGAAATACATAGAGTTTGTCACGGGAAGCGGGCGCCGGGAGGATCGATGTCGGTCGCAGTAGTCTTTGACAGTGCAGGAACGCTGCTGAATACCTATCGGGTTGCAAAGGATATTGCCAACAAAAAACTGCTCCCGGGTATCGAGACAACCACACTCACGTTCAGTTCCCCGGATCGTGTGCTCATCGTCCTCCCTGTCCATTCCAAGGATCTCATGGCAGCCGGTGGTGACAGGCTTCTCTCAGAATATCTTATCGCGAAAAATGTCAGTTTCGGTGTGAGCTGCACCCGTAAGATCATCACAGCGGAAGATATCGGGGATGTCCTTTATACCGACGAACACGCGCGGGTGAGCGATCTTCAGGAATGCATCAGGAACGTGTGGTCGATCTGTAAAGCCGAATCCGTGCTCACGCTCAACAGCGGCGCGATCATCAACATGGCAGACAGGAGCGTCGAGTTCACGATTACTGCCGGCGGCTGGCCGTTTGATGGGGCAAAAGATGTGGTTACCTCGCTCCACCGGATGGGCGTACCGATGTTCATCGCCTCCGGTGACCGGGTCACAAAACTCGAAAAGATGGCCGATCACCTCGGGATCCCGAGAGACCGGGTCTATGGTGTCGCTACCCCCACCGTCAAGGCCCAGATCGTCAACGATCTCCGGCAGGAATACGATACGGTGCTCATGGTAGGGGATGGGATCAACGATCTGGCCGCCATGCGCACTGCCGACATTGCTATCCTTACTATCCAGCAGCCGGGCGATCGCCCGGAAGAATTGTACAGGGTTGCAAACCATGTAGTGAATAACGTGAGCGATGTGGTGGGCATTGTTCAGGCTTTGCTTCAGGTCCGGAACCATTAGCGATCGTGACGGCTGAGCTGCATCATATAAAAGGTAATATGACACCTCTTTCACATTAGGTACAAGGGTATTATGAAGGCTCCATTGATCACGGTCGACAACCTCTGCATGGATTTCGATGGCGAGAGGGTTCTCAAGAATATTTCCTTTGAGATTGGCGAGGGGGAGATCCTCGGGATTATCGGCAGGAGCGGCGCCGGAAAGACGGTCCTGATGCACCTCATCCGCGGGGTTGAGCAGCCCCCGACCAGCGGGCGGATCATCTACCACGTAGCAGCATGCGGCGGATGCAGTTATATGGACGTGGGCAGTTCTGCAGGAAAGCCATGTCCCCGCTGTGGTGCAACGCTCTCACCGCTCAACGTGGACCTCTGGAACGAGACGAATGAAGAACTGAGGCGGCGTCTCATGCGCAGGACTGCGATCATGTTCCAGCGCACCTTCGCCCTTTATGGTGATGACCGCGTCATCGAAAATGTCCTTCACGCACTTGACGATATAGACTACCCCCAGGATAAGGCAATCAACAGGGCTGCGGATCTCATCGATCAGGTTAAACTATCCCACCGTATGATGCACATCGCCCGGGACCTTTCGGGTGGCGAGAAGCAGCGGGTGGTACTTGCCCGGCAGCTTGCAAAAGAGCCTTTCATGCTGTTCGCCGATGAGCCTACCGGCACGCTCGATCCCGGGACCGCAAGGGTGGTTCACGCGATGCTGATCGATGCGGCAAAGACCAATAATATGGGTATCATTGTCACCTCGCATTTTTCCCAGGTAATTGAAGATGTCGCACACCGAGCCATCCTGCTGGAGAATGGCATAATAGCAAAGATCGGCAGTCCGAAAGAGGTGATCCAGGAGTTCATGAAGGGGTGCGATGATACCGAAAAATTCGAGGAGGCTGAACTCGGGGACAAAGTTGTTGTAGCAAGGGATCTGGTCAAGCGCTACATCTCGGTGGACCGTGGTGTGGTCAAGGCGGTCAATGGTGTCTCCTTCGAGGTCTATACAAAGGAGATCTTCGGTGTCATAGGCAAGAGCGGGGCCGGCAAGACTACGCTCTCGGGTATCATCGCAGGCCTTATTGAGCCGACAAGCGGGGAGATTAACGTCCGTATCGGCGAGGAATGGATCGACATGACCAAGCCGGGCATTGAGCAACGTGGCAGGGCCACGGGGTACATCGGGCTCCTCCACCAGGAGTACGATCTCTTCCCCCACCGCACAGTCCTGGACAACCTTACCGATGCGATCGGCCTCGAGTTCCCCAAGGAACTCGCCATGCGCAAGGCTCTCGTCACCCTCAAGATGGCCGGGTTTACCGATGAGAAGAGCAAGGAGATCCTCGACCGTATGCCAAGTCAGCTTTCCGAAGGTGAGAGGCACCGTGTCGCCCTCGCTCAGGTGCTGATCCGCGAACCACGGATCGTGATCCTTGACGAACCAACAGGTACCATGGACCCGATCACCAAGATCGATGTGAAGCACTCCATCATGCACTCCCGGGAGGAGATGGATGAGACGTTCATCGTGGTCTCCCATGACATGGAATTTGTCCGGGACATCTGCGACCGGCTGGCACTCATGCGGGGCGGTAAGATCGTCCAGATTGGCAAGACCACCGACGTACTCGCGATCCTTACCGAAGAAGAACGCAAGGTCATGAGCCAGCCAACCGCATGAGGTGATTTATGGCCACCATCCACCTCAACGGAGTGAGGATGGAGGTTGCCCAGGGGGCACCACTCTCCTCAATCCTCTCAGATCACCCACAGGGTTGCGCTGTGGCGATCATCCGCCCGGCAACCCAGGAGCAGACGAGAACCGCAAACCTTGCGATCGCCACGACTGCCGGTGATATCACCATCGAGGTTACCGGGCAGGGTGCCGCATTTCTCGAGTCCCCCGCCATTATTGAGTCACTTTCCCTCCATTGGGTAGACCGGTATGCCGCGGCATTCGGGCCGTTCCCCTCAGGTATCCGTCCTTTGCGAAAACCCCACCTGTACGAACGGGGTGATGTGATCCTCGGGTGCGGGGGGTACGAGCCTCAACGATCATACCTGATCTTCTCAAAAACCCGACATTCAGCAGATCACGGGGCCGACGAAACCGGGGGCCTGATCAGCAGGGTAGTGAGCGGCAAAGGGGTACTGGACCGTTTCACCCACGGTGACCGGGTTATAAAAATTGAGCCTGTGATCAGCTGGGCTGACACCAGCCGATCATTCACGACAACCGATAGGGGACTTGTCCTCGAAGATGGCATGCAGGTCGTGACATCGCTTGAAATAGTGGCGCAGGGTTATTCACCGGACCGGATCACAACGGAAGCTGCGGGAAGCGTTGAGCACCTGCTCATCGCCTTGCAGTCCGGTAAATTCACGGTAGGGCGGGCTGCAAGCACGCATATCCTCGACCCGCACCTCACCGGAGCTGATGATGTGGAGAAGGAAGTCCGGCGCCCACGAAGGGAAGGGACGGTGACGGTGCGGAATGCCGGGAAATCGGCAGGCGGTATCTACATTTACCGGGCGGATGTCCCGAGCAGTCCCACCCACAACACAGTCGGGCAGGTAGTCCGCGGGATCGAACTTGCAAAACTGGCAAAAGAACATGACGTTCTCGTAGTGAAAGTCCATCCTGCCCGGATCGATCTTCTCGGACGACCGCTTGCGACCGCCAAGGAGATCGCAACCGCGACCGGCTTTGCCCTGAACGTTGACAAAGAGGATGGCGACCGGATCATTGTCTCCCAGGAGCCGGGCACTACGCTCGATGTTCTCAATGAGAAGAGTGTCGGTGTGACCACAGCACCGATCGACAAGGTCATCGACATTGAACTCGACGATTCCGCCGCCCCGAACAGCTGTGAAATCTTCCGGAAATTTACCGGCCTCAAGGAACATGATGCCGGCATGATGCCGGTCTTCTTCACGTTCGATGACGTGGTTCTTTTCAAGCCGGCGATAGCATCCGGTGCCAAGATAACGCCGGAGAATTTACCAAAGGACGAAGTCCCGGCCGCGGCCCTTGCCATCACCAACGATTCCCGGAAAACCGCGGGACTTGTCGGGGTCAGGCTTTCCGCGAACAAGGAGTTCGGCCCGACATCGGAGCCGTTTGAAGGGACTAATATCATCGGGCGTGTGATCGATACTCAGAAACTCAAGAAAGTGAAGGAGCGGGAAACTGTGTATATCAGGGAGGTGAAGCGGTGACGGAATATACGCCGGTCCACGTAGGCAGCGTCACCAAGTACGTGGTCGTGGAATCATTCGAGATCACTCCTGCCGATCTGGCGATCAGGGGATATGAGATCTCGAACGGGGCAATGATCAAGGAGACCTGTTTTGGCCTTGTCGTCAACGGTAAGGAGGAGGATGTCAACCGGATCGTGACTGAGCTCCGGAAGATGGATCCGGACCATATCTTTGTCAAGGACCGGGGCTTCCCCCCGGGCGATTCCCGGCGGTGCCGGGCTAACCTCGGCGGGGCACGCCCGGGATATCACGGTATGGAATACGAGATGACCGTGATCCCGTATGTCTCCCACGGGCTTGAGGAACTCAAGAAACAGGATGTTGCAACTGTCCCCGCACCGGAGAACCCGCTCGACAAAAAAGTCCTTGATATCACTATGCTGAAAAAACTGATCGATGCACAGGAGTCCTGAAATGGCAAAAGTATTCATCTATCCCGCAACGAGCCTGATCCTCTCTGACCTGGTGGCACGGCATGGCCATACCCCGCTCTCATCGGCTGTTGCAATCCGCGAACGCATCCAGACCGCAGGACTCGAGTCCCCGCCCCTCCAGATCACGCCAGAAGAACCTAAGAAGGGGCTTAAGTGGGCTGCAGTTGAGGTTCCAAGTGGCGTCCGCGGGCGCATGGCACTCTATGGCCCGATGATCGAGGAGTGCGAAGCCGCGATTATCATCAACGATGCTGACCTCGCGTTCGGGTGCATGGGCTGTGCAAGAACAAACGAATTGATCAAGTTCCTCGTGCGTCAGAAAAACATCCCCAAGCTCGATCTGTACTACCCGAAGAACGAGGAAGAAGGTGTGAAATTCGTAGCTGCAATCAAACGGTTCCTGGGAGAACTCGGGGGTAAGAAATGACACCGCCGGTACGGATCGCACAAATCTCCTGTGGCCCGGAGTACTCCGGTGTCCAGCACGAGATTGATGCCGCAGCCAGAGAAGTGAACGGCGAAATCTTCTTCCCGGATATCGCCCTTAAGGATGTTCAGCGGGACTTTGACGCTTTTGGCCTCGATGTTCGCAGCCCGGATCTCAAGCTCGCCATTGCCCGGGCAAAGGCACTTGTTGACGGAAGGGTCGAGGCAGATGCGGTCTTCATCGCTACCTGCTTCCGGTGCGCCGAAGCCGCGATCGTGAGAAACGAGCTCCGGCGTTATATCCACGAGAACTCGAAACTACCGGTCGTCAGTTATTCCTTCACCGAGCGGACTACAGCCGGCACGCTCCTGACAAGAATGGAGGCCCTGACCACTATCGCACGGCGGCGTGCCCTGCTCGCCCGCGAGACCCAGCAGGGGATCACGCTCGGCCTCGATTCCGGTTCATCGACAACGAAAGCGATCGTGATGAAGGACAACAAGATCATCGGGACCGGATGGCAGCCCACCCAGGAAGTACTGAAAAGTGCGCAGGGTGTGATCGATACCGCCCTTGCGGAAGCGGGTATCACGTTAAAGGACGTCCAGGCGATCGGTACTACGGGTTATGGGCGATTCCTTGTTGGCAAAGAGATCAAAGCGGATCTCATCCAGGAAGAACTGACGGTGAACTCGAAGGGGGCGGTCTATCTCGCGGACCGGCAGCACGGGCCGGCAACGGTGATCGATATCGGCGGTATGGATAATAAGGCGATCTCGGTGATGGATGGTATTCCAGGCGTCTTCACGATGGGAGGTATCTGCGCCGGTGCGAGCGGCAGGTTCCTTGAGATGACGGCAAAACGTCTCGGCGTGGAGATTACCGAGCTCGGCCCGCTCTCCATGAAAGGATTCGGCGGGCGGGTGCCGATGAACAGTTACTGTATCGTCTTTGGCACCCAGAGCCTTGTCAACGCTCTCGCAGCCGGGAGCACCCGGGAAGATGTCGCTGCCGCGGCCTGCCACAGCGTGGCCGAACAGGTCTTCGAGCAGCAACTGCAGGAAGTGGATATCAAGGAACCGGTGATCATGGTCGGAGGGACGTCACTCATCGAAGGGCTCGTCCATGCGATGGGCGAGCTGCTGCAGACGAAGATTGTCGTGCCTCCCCACTCCCAGTATATCGGTGCAGTCGGATCAGCATTATTGGCTTCAGGGTTCATCAGGGACGATTAGATGTTTGCCGTCGAGTACTTTGAGGTGGAATGCCCCGAACCGCTGGGAGCCGAGTACTACAAGCAGATCGCAAACGATGTACTCCTCGACCACAATCTGTTGAAGGTTGTCAGTAAGCTCCACATCTTCATTGATCCCAGGATCCCGGTCTTCATCGCAGTCGGCATCCTCAAGAAGATCACAACCGTGATCCGTGTCAGGGATTTTGCCAATGTCAACCCGCAGGAGGGCAAGATGACCCTCGTCATATCGGACGAGACGTACCTGGCGCCAACGCTCAAAATCTTCTGGGAGCGGTTTGGCAAGGAAAAGGTCGAACAGCCCGACCGGTTTACCATCGTTCTGTACGATGTGCCTGCCACTTCGGCCGAGATTGAAGAGATTGTTGTGGCCGATCCGAGCGAATCGCTCCACAAGGACCTGATCTACGCCCTCCGGTGTATTGCACCCGAGGGATTCAGGCTCAGGACCGAGATCTTCACGACCGAGAAATTTACCTTCGTGGCGAGCGAGAACACGCTCGCCGAGGATATCGGTTCGGTTGTCAAGGCGAAGTTTGCGCTGATGGGTGAGGTGCCGCCATGACACTCGTTCCGGTAACTTACAAGGGCGGGATCTTCCAGCACGACGTGGTAGTGGACCTGATCGAGGACCTCGGCGGGTACGTGGTGCAAAAACACCTCATCGCCCAGGAAGTCGTGCTCCAGTGCTTCGTGCCACGCGAGGATATTGAACTGATCCGCGAGATCTCGCGCCCTCTCTTCGGGGAAGTGACCGACTCGCCGCTGGTGGGAACGGAGATCGCGGTTGTCAGTATGAGCCTTGAGATTCACCACCTCCCTCACCCCTCATGCGACATCGCGGAATATGTGCGCCGGCTCGGCGCGAAGAGCAACATGGTCAGCCTTGCACGTGGCCCGGGCAAGAGGATTGCAAGCTTGAATGACGAGGAGCGGGACGTGATCAACGAGCACGACATCGCGGTCTACCTTCTCGGGAACTTCGAGACCTGCATCGAATACAAGATGCCCACACTCAGGCGGGGTATCGAAGTGCCGATCGTGCTCTGCGGGGGGCCTTCGATAGAAGTCCTCAAAAAGATCACTGACCCACCGTTGGACGGGTACGTCGGGAACGTGGGAAGATTTATGCGGAGGACAAAGGAGGCCGACCAGCTGGACAAGCTGGATGAGATCGTGGCCGAGGTTACCCGGGTGCTCGAGAGGAAACGCGAGGAGATTGCGAAGGATCCTCTTTCGGTAGCCCCGGCCCGGCTCATGGGCCTGATCCGGGAGAAGGTGCCTGCTATACTCGATGTAACCTCGCCAACTCCCCTCACGGTCCAGATGGCAGGGCTCCGGGTAAAGCTTCCCTACGACAGCTTTGCCGCGGACCTCAGGAAGATCGAGATTGAAGACGGGATCACCCTTGGCGATGTTGCCGACGTAGTCCCCTCACGGATGCGGGATTATATCCTTGTGCGGATCCGGCCGTTCTCGGAAACCAATACGGTGGTATGATGGCAAAGAAAGTATCAGCGTTATCGACGAAGGACCAATTCGAGGAGAAACTTGCCCGTATCGTGGAGCAGGGAGCGGATGTAACCGCTGACGAATGGATGAAAACGATCGAGGAAGAGTACGGGCGTGTGCCCCTCGTCTTCAAGAGGATGGGGGAGCGCCCGGAAGTACTCATCTCCCACCTCCTGTACAAAGGTACGGTGGCGCAGACGAGTCCCCTTGACCCGAAGTACGTGGAACTGATCAGCATGGCGGTGGGAGCGGCTCTCAAGTGCCCGCACTGTACCGGCTACCACATGCAGGCGGCACTCAAGATGGGAGCGACCCGCGATGAGATCCTTGAAGTAATTCTCCTGTCCGGTATGATCTCCAACTCGTCCGTGCTCGCCAATGCCTACCGGATCTTCGATGAGAAGATTGAGAAGTGTGTGCCGTGCGAAGTGGCCGGTGCTCCCGGGAGAAAGGGGCAGAAGAAGGCTCCTGCGAAGAAGGGAGCGAAGGGGAAGAAGTAGGCCAGGGTTCTTACCTTTTTATTCTCTTGAGATGATTAAATCTTCAGCACGAAGTACTCGGGTCTTTGATCTTAGTCTTATCTACGAGGTGATCTTATTTCTGAAGAGGAAAGAATTCGTAGAGAAATCATACACAATATAATAACACTCAACGAGGGTTTGAGACAATTTTGGATTAAAGCTGATGGCTGGGCCCCAATTGAAGCTGCTCAGTTGTTGAGCAAATCTCGACTCGATTGGCAGGTGTCGTTATCAAGATGTTTGAAACTCTGGATTGTTGATCCCGATCCGAATGACGACAGCGGCCAACTAATTCTGGCTTGGGCTCTTCTTGGAAGTCTTGTCGAAGGAACGATGAAATTGTTTTTAGCCGTCTATTACACGTCGTATGCGGCTGATATTGAGGCAATTAAAAAAAGAGGTGACTTGATAGATCCGGATAGTCTACAATTAGAACAAATGCGCCAGTATTTTAAAAAGAGCATCTGGCGCAAAGAGGATGAAGAATGGGATTTATGGATATTGAAAATTCAACAGCGGCGAAACGCAGTCCATGCTTTTAAAAACAGAGACATCGGTAATTTCGACGAATTCTTTACAGATGTGCAAAGGTATCGACAATTTCTACATTACATAAACGATCGACTTCCCTATCCAGATGATCTATACAAACCACGAGAATTTTAACAGTATCCCGTGTAAAAGACATTATTATGATCACAAGTTTCGTCGGCCCCATTCCGCTCCTACGTTGCGTGCGGAATATTACTGAGCATTTTGTTGTGGCGGCGACGAAGCGGACGGAGGCGTTGACCCAGGCGGTGCTGGGGATGGTGTTTGCGGGGAGACTCGTGTGAGTGAATAATGGTAGCAGATATGATCCTTACCCTGGAAGGGCAGCACTTCCGGAGGCAATATCTCCTTTACATCATACAAATCTCAAATGGGAACGACAACCACTTCTATATCGGGCAAACCGGCGACAATAATGCTACCACGGCCCGACCGGCATTCCGTAGACTCGCGGCTCATCTGGGCGATAGCGGGAGCAGTACAGAAAATCAGGTCTATCAATATCTGGCAGAGCATGTAATAGAATTCCCAAGCAATGACAATAAGGGTGAAAAATTTAATAAAAAAATTAAGCAGGCAGTAGAAGATTACCTTGTTCACAGTACGATCAGTATGTACGTGTACTCACTGCAGGAATTTCCACCCGGTATTGAACGTGAGGTTCATCTTGCGAATGTTCGTAAGGTAAGGCTCTTTGAAAAAATAATAATCGACCTTTTCATTAAGCATCAGAAAAAAATTGCTAATAAAAAATTATCCAAACCCCCCAGGGGGGCAGTCTGCCCTTATCCGGATATTTTTAAGCGCATCGAAAGCGATTTTAAATTGAGTTGATTGAGTTCACTTTCACAACACCCAACTCTCCTTTATAGTACAGACTCGCAAATCGAATATCAGAAGATAATATGCATCCAATCCTCCGGAAAATTCAAAATAAATATACATCCTTAGTGGATTTTCTCGATAAAAAAATTCCACTAGATTCGCGAAAAAAAATCAAATTCAGTATTCTGATTTTATTCATTATTGCTTTCATCCCGGAGGTGTACATTGTTCCCTATTATTTTGTTGTCGTTCACCCCGCTGGAGAGTCCGAAATCAACTCAGTCCTGGAGAAGGTCCAGTCGGTAAACCCTTCTGACGCAAAAGTGAATGCGATTTCCGATTGGGAAGAACAAAATTTTACCAATATTTACGGTGTCAAACCAAATTTTTCTCTGGATTTTGGAGCATTTTTACTCTATGGTGACGGTCGTTACCCTATTTACATCAATACATCCAATCAACAACCAATCAAAATACGTGCGTTTATATCCCCATTCATGAATGATCCGAACTGGATAACCTATTTCCATTGTGGAGCATGTGGGGAACTCGCAACACTTTTTAATTATATTTCGAACAAGGCACACATCGAATCGAGGATGGTGCAAACAACAGGCGAAGATCATGCGTGGGTGGAAGTCAAAATAAATGACTCTTGGACGTATTTTGATCCGACACTGGTTGAGATATTTCAGAGAAATTCTGATTACCGGAGTAAATGGTTCGGCGACCCGAAAAATTTCGAGGGTGTCTGGAGCTGGAATATATCTCGCGTCACGGTAGTTTCGACAAATGAGGATCTCACCCCGAAATATACGCAGTCGGTCAATGTCACTGTACTACTTAATTCATCAAACCTGATCAGTGTCACTAAATATGATAATGGAAAGAAAAACTGGATCGAACTTTTTTTCCGGGGCGTCACCTCGTCAGATAATCAGATTGTTGAATCGATCCCACTCGGAGAATCAAATCGCTATAAAATCCGTGCAACAAATTTTGGGAATGGATATGTTCCAATACCAAAGTTTCAGGAACAAGAAATCTTTCCAAACTCTACAGAAAATATATCAGTGAGTCTAAATCCGGATAATGGATCCTATGATATTCCTTTATTTGTAGGAATTATCGTGGTCATTGGAGGATTTCTCTTTGTAATCTGGGAGATAGTCAAAATATTGCAAAGAATAATACACAATAGGAAGAAGAATGGGGAATAAATTAATCGAGATGCTGAGAAAAAACCATGAATCGTGGTGAAAAAAATCAATTATCTGTTAATATCGAGAACAGCACACCAAGTGCCGGTATCCCGATATACCAGAACACCACTCCCCAGAATCCAATCCAGATCAGGGTGCCCATCGGACTTATCGACTGAAGAATATTATCCGGGAAAGACAACCCGCTCGTAAAATTGTGATAAATACTCAGGACCGAACTCAGGATATCCAGATTTGTCCGCATAGCGTCAATGGCAGCAAACATCTGAAATATCGCGCTCATAATCTCGAAGGGAATTCGAATTAATGCCCAGAGTTCTCTCAGGAACAGATCGGCAATTGAAACCGCTATATCCCAGATTACAAACATCAGAGCGCCCAGAATTCCTCCGCGATACATTCTCGACATGTCTTCTCCTGAAAGCAATATTCCGACTTTCTTTAAAAATTAAATTATCCTTCTTCTGCTGATCAGTTTAACACAGGGCTGATAGCGATCCCGATATTCGATGGCCGGTTGGGTGAAACCTCCCTTACTGTCAACCTCGCAAATTCCTTTCTCCCTGATCAATCGCTGCAGTTCGGGCTTGGTTACTGGCGATTGTCGGGCTTTGACCTCGCCTCTGACATCTCCCCGCTCATAATCGTGCAAGCCGGGTCCGCCGACAGGTCTTGCCCGGTGTTCTCCTGCTTTCTGTTTTTCGTACGCGATTCCGCGTCTCACATCGTTTGAAGTCATATTTCTATACCCCATTTGGCAGTCCGGTCCGGAGCTGCTCAGCCTAAGAGATCCTGTTATTATTATTTAAATTTTTCTGAGAGATCTTTTAGGAAATTGGATTATCTGTCTATTCATTAATCAGTAAATCAATCAATCAATTAATCAATTATTCAATATCGTAAAATTGTAAATTTGTACAATGAAAAAATAACCATCCCAATCACAATATTTTATATGCAATTGGATAGTTTACTTTATTGGTAATAATTTGCCAATTAGTAAACTAAAATAAGAGGGGATGGAAGGGAATGTCAATAGGTGAACGCATCAAATCGGCCAGGATCAATGCCGGGTTATCGCAGGAGGCGCTCGGGCAGAAGCTCGGCGTTACCAAGATGGCGATCTCAAAGTACGAGAACGGGACCGTCACGCCGAATTCGGGAGTTCTCATTGCGCTTTCAAAGGCGCTGGAAGTGAAGATGGATTACTTCTTCCGGGGTTCCGCGATCCGGCTCTCGAAGCCCGCGTACCGGTGCAGGAAAGCGCTGTCGCCAAAGGACGAGACGAAGATCCACGGGAAGACGGCGGACTGGCTTGAGCGGTACCTCGACCTGGAACAGATCACCGGTTCAGAGAAACCGCTCGATCTTCCGGATCCTGAATTCTGCCGCGTGTCCTCGCTGGACCAGATCGAGGAAGTTGCCGTATTCGTGCGAAAAGCATGGCAACTCAACCTCAACCCCATCGAGAACCTGATGGACGTATTGGAACAGCACGGGATCAAGGTCGGGGTCATTGCAGCGCCGGTAAAGTTCGACGCCCTCACGATGAGGTACAACGACGAACACCCGCTCATCATTGTCAACAAGACATTTCCCGGAGACCGGCAGCGCCTGAGCCTCGCCCATGAACTGGGGCACCTGCTCCTGAAGCTTGATGAAGGAATCGACGAGGAGGCGGCTGCATTCCGGTTCGCGGGTGCATTCCTGATTCCAAAAGAAACCGCGATCATGGAACTCGGGCCAAAACGAAGGATGCTGGACCTTAGGGAACTCTACGTCTTGAAACACAAGTACGGCATCAGCATGGGCGCGCTTATCTACCGGGCCGCAAACCTAAACATCATCTCGGAGGCAGCCGCAAATCGCCACTGGATCGAAATGCGTTCTCATGATTATCATAAACAAGAGCCTTGGAAACAGATCGAGCCGGAGGTCCCGACCCACTTTGAGCTGCTCCTGCTCCGAGCTTTGACCGAACACAAGATATCGCAGTCCCGGTTCGATGAACTGAGGGGAGACGATTCGCCCATCTTAGCCGTACCGTGCCAGTGAGGAATGAGAATGAGCAGAAGATCCTGTTGTATCGATGCAAATATCCTCTTCGATTTTGTTGCCGGGGATATTTTCGATACCCTGTTTCTTCTGCCCTTTGATTTTCAAACCTCCGACATCGTTGCGAGCGAAATATCCGGGTCGTATTCGGGTAGACAGCTGGCGCAGCTGGGACTCGAAATCCGGGAGCTCGATGATGCCGAAGTCCTTGAAATATTCACCCTCAAACAAGAGCACATCGAACTCTCGGTCGAAGATGTCTCGGTCTTTTTCCTGAGCCGGAAGCACAGTGCGATGATCCTGTCCAATGATGGCCCGTTGCGGGAACTTGCTGACGCCACCCGGATCGAATACCATGGCACTCTCTGGCTTCTGGAGGAGATGATTCAGAACGAGATCCTGCGGCCACAGGAATCTGCATCGGCCCTCAGACTCATGCTCGCAAAAAAACGCTGGCTCCCCCGGCCCGAATGTGAGAAATTAATCAAAAAATGGGAATCGGGAGAATAATCAGAAACATATCACTCCTGATCATTGCCTATTCCGGTTCGTCCTTCACGACCCGTCCCTCCCCCCACCACCCAGCACCCCCTCACCGAGGCCGCCCGCTTGCGAACCCCCGGATCGATCCGGAGAAACTCCGGGTCGATGAAATCATGCACGACCGTCTCGTGCGTACCGTCATCCGCGATCCGTGAAGTCACGTAGAGCCGGTAAAACATCCGGTCCTTCCCTGTTGTGTTCCGGCATCCGCCGCGTCGTCATTCACCGTCGTAGACGGACCCCTCTCCGTCGGAGAGAGTGATCCAGGAGGGCCTTTCCCGGGCCTGCCACGTGCTAAACCCCATCGGACCCCCGTTTCGGCCTCTCCAACTGACCCATATTAACACGGTCCGGGACACGCGGCCCCTCAGGCGTAAAAACCCCCGAATTCACATTGTGAACGCACGGAAACTGGCACGCATTTTTGCGAAACTGTGTCGTTCCGGCCCGGAAAAAGGGGAATCGGAGCCCTTTACGGGCTTCTTTTTCCCTATCCCTGAAATAAGGGTATACGGGGGAAATCACCGACGGAGACGAGTATCTTGTGGGTGTCCTGGTCAATCCTGCCATCCCCCCTCATGCACTCACGATTGGTTCGCCATCGCGGCCAAGTTCAATGATACCCTTCTCCATTACGCGGAAGAGCCTGAGTCCCCCGTGCCGGCTGCAGGCCCAGAGCTCACGGGACCGGCACAGCCCCGGGGGTACGAGCCGGAGCAGGGCGATCATCTCGGCGAACTGGGCTTCCATCTCCGCAAGCGATCCGTGCAGCCGCCGGCTCATCTGTACGCTGACAACGGCCGTGTACCCGGCAGCATGGATCACGAAAGTCGAGACGCTCCCCCGGCCCTGCCGGCAGAATGTGACAAAACCCCGGGCCAGCGCTACCGGCAGCGCGAAATCAATCGCTTTCTGCGATACCGGTCCCCGTCTCATGCCCTCACCCCCCGGGGAGTCGCCTCATGGATGAGACGTTCGAGCCGGTCAATACTGCGCTCCAGGCGCTCATCGAGGAGATCGATCTGTTCCCAGAGGGCCGCGACCTGCTCCCGCTGCTGTTTCTCCTCACGGTACTGCCGGGCCAGGACAGAGCAGATGAAGTCCCGGTACGAGTTCTCGTACTGCAGGTACAGGATCTCCGGGTCGGGGCTTTTGAGGCGCTGCATCATCTGGCGCATGAGTTTTTTCAGCTCATCCGATCCGGTATCCGGGGGTGTTGTGTGCAGCTCTGTTTTCCGGAACACTTCATTCGCAGGTTCCGGCGCCGGCCCATCTTTCACATGCCGGCAGGCCCAGTTCAGTTCCTCTTTTTCCTGCCCGGCACTGACCGCACCGGACTTATTCTCATCAGATTGCGATTCCTCGCAGGAAGTACCGGCAGTCCCGGCTCCTTCCGGCAGCAGGACCCCGGCGGATCCTATGGGAGTGGTTTTCTTCTCTTGTACTGTCATTTTCTTTTAGTTTTTTGTTTTTTTCATCGGCTATGCAGTCAGACGCTTCATCCGCTACGCTAACGTATCACGTGCCATGGCCGGCTCGTGGGTGCGGCCGGTGCCTCCCATGCTCCGGGTCTTACAAAAACCCTCGGGCAACGGGAAGTGCACTACGCGCCGGGTGCCGGCGGTTTATTGCGTATGCAGCTATGAGCGGTGAAACCCCATGCATCCCGGCAGCAGCCGGGAAGATCCCACAACCATTCACGGACACCACGCCATGCGGGAAGATCCCCCCGCGAACCGGACGGTTCGTCCGGCTCCTTCTCCGGTATACCCGGAAGACCGATCGGGTATCCCATCATGGCACAGAGCAGTATAACCCGGACAAGCATCATGATCACCAGTCCGCTCCGCTTTATGTAGCGGGCGGCCGGGGCCCATGATCTTCAATGCCGGAAAAATACAGAGGTCCGCGAGCATTGTGATTAAACTTAGGTTGATGAAATCAAATATATATACAAATCGGTTTAAAGAAAATATTTTGATTTATCCCAACGAATCGCGGCATGGATTTTGGCCGGATTCATGTAACCCGGAGATTCAGGGAATGAACCGCGGGAGGCGGGGGAGCGGGAACAGCATGTCAGTGGCAAGGTATGTACGATCCCGTAAGGATTTTTAAAAGATTGTGCTCTGTAGAAATCATTGGGAGTTGTTAACGCTCCAGGGGCTTCGCCCCGCCGCTGAGGCGCCCCAGTTGCGATAGTGTCGTATTACCTGTTTACAAAAAATGCGGGAGTGGTGTTTGTACAGGTAATATCGAGGCATCACATGCGCCCCCGCCCCCAACGGGGGCAGGGATGGCGCAAGGGGGGCAATCATATCTTTAAAAATAGGATTTCTCCAGAGCAAAAGATTGCTTATTCCTGCCATGAATCCCAACTTCCGGAAATACAGACGCTGACAGACGCTAATGGATAGTCAAACGACACTGAAGAAGGGTTTCGGATTGTGGCATCGGGAGATTTAATGGAAGGAGCGGTGATGGGAGCAATCAGCCAATGTTTCTTCCGGTTACCCAACCCGGAGCATAATTCCGGTGTTCCCTGATCGAACCCGCACCATCAGGGGAATTCAAAAGCCTGGTGTGGCAAGGATAATGAAGCATTTTTGAGGTAGATATGAACGACAACCGGAACGGTGACTTTCTGTATTCTAATCCGGAACAACAGAACGACAGCTCTTCGTGGTTCCGTAAGTCACTACCGGAAATCCCGGTCACATCAGCTAACCTGCTGGAATACTCAGGGGCATTCCTCGGCATAGCCGGGTGGCTGGGGGTCCGCCAGATTGGCAGCCCTGCAGCACAGGAGATCGGTTTTGTTGTCTGGATTATCAGCGGCCTCTTCCTGATCGCATGGGGGTACCATACAAAAGCCCGGGCTATTATGCTCATCAACGTTGTGAATGTGATCATGGCCGCCTCCGCGTTTGCTGCGCTTGTGTAAGACAGGAGAATCGCCCCCCCCACCCCCTCACATCCTTTTAAACCACCGGTACCCACCTTTACCATAATGTGCGGTATCGCAGGCCAGTACTGTCTTGATGGAACAGCGCCGGACGCTCAGCTGCTCGCGGAGATGTCAAAGCGGCTCGCCCATCGCGGACCTGACAGCGATGGTACCCGGATCCACGGCCCTGTCGGGCTGGTCTACCGGAGACTCGCCATCATCGACCTTTCTGAAGATGGCTGCCAGCCAATGACCAATGAGGACAGCTCGCTCTGGCTGGTCTTCAACGGTGAGATCTATAATTACATCGAACTCCGCGAAGAGCTTATCCTCAAAGGTCATCGCTTTCACTCAAAATCCGATTCCGAGGTCATCCTGCACGCGTACGAGGAATGGGGCACCGCGTGCCTGGAGCGGTTCAACGGTATGTGGGCCTTCGCTATCTGGGACGAGAGGCAAAAACAGCTCTTCTGTGCCCGCGACCGGACCGGCATCAAGCCGTTCTATTATACCAGGGTGAGCGGATCATTCCTGTTTGCGTCCGAGATCAAAGCACTCCTCGCACACCCTGAAGTGGGGAGAAGTCCCGATGATCTGACGCTCTGTACTTTCCTTGCATGGGGCGTAGCCGACCATTCAGGACGGACGATGTTCGAGGGGATCTCCCAGCTCGAGCCTGCCCATGCCATGGTTGTAACTGCTGCCGGCCCGGAACAGCCGTTCCGGTACTGGGATGTGAAGGTTAATCCTGCGATCTGTTCCGATACTTCTGATGACGAGGCCGCATCCCGGCTCCTCGCCATTCTCCGGGACGCGACCCGCATCCACCTCCGGAGCGATGTCGCGGTCGGTACCTGCCTCTCGGGGGGCATCGACTCCTCGACCCTCACGGTACTCATCAATAACCTTATCCGCGAGGAGGCCCCGGCCAGTGTCGGGACCCGGCAGAAGACCTTCTCCGCGGTCTTTTCCGACAAACGCTTCGATGAGAGCCGGTACATGGACGAGATCGTCAACGCAACCGGTGTCGAAGCCCATCGGGTCGAACCAACGCCGGGACAGCTCTGGGATGATATCGACCGGCTGGTCTATATGCAGGATGAACCCTTTGGCTCGCTCGCAATCTATGCCCAGTACTGCGTGATGCGCCTGGCAAAAGAGCACGTGAAAGTGGTACTGGATGGGCAGGGAGCCGATGAGCTCCTTGCCGGGTACCTCGCGTACCAAGGCAGTTACACCGGCATGCTCCTTCGTTCGTTCCGCTGGGGAACCGCTATTAACGAAATCACCGGCAGCCTCCGGCACCACCAGGTATTCTTTCGTTCAGCAATCCGACAACTCCTGGAGCGTAAAAAGCGAAGGAACCTCCTGAAATGTTCAGCTGAAAAAATCCCCCGGTACAATGGAAACCTGGACAGCGTGCTGTACCGCGAACTCACGTGTACAAACCTGCCTGCCCTCCTCCATTACGAGGACCGGAACTCGATGGCATTCTCGATCGAATCACGGGTCCCGTTCCTCGACTACCGGTTCGTGGAATATGTTGCATCCCTCCCGCTCAACCAGAAGATCAGAGCTGGTGTCACAAAAACTGTCCTCCGCAAAGCAATCAAAGGGATAGTACCCGAATCCATCCGCTGCCGCATGGACAAGATGGGTTTTGTAACTCCTGAAGAGGTCTGGATGCGGGAGGACCTGCGCCCGTTCGTACTTGAGGTGCTCTCATCGGATGCGTTCCGTGGCCGGCCCTACTGGGATGCGGAAGCAGTAATACAGAATTATCTGGCATTCCTTGACGGAAAATCCGCATATTCACCGGAGATCTGGCGTATTGTCTGTGCGGAGTTATGGCTCCGGAAATTCTTCGACCAGCGCAGTGCTGCCGGAACAGGAGAATAATTCTTCCTGACGGTACAGGGAATTAACCTGATCATGATGAGAATGCAGAGGATCGAATCTTATAAATGGTCAATCCCACGAGATTTATGTGACGATTCCCGGATGACCGGTACACGTCAGTACCGGACCGGACTCACTAAAGGTGTTCCATGAAATCGATCATTCTTGCCGGCGGTGTAGGGACACGGCTCTGGCCGCTCTCGCGCGAGTACTATCCCAAGCAGTTCATTCAGCTCGGCGGGCTCTCCCTGTTCCAGAAGACGTACGAGAGGGCTGTCCGCCTCTCCGGGCCGGATGACATCTTTGTTGTGACAAATGAGATCCACCGGTATCTTGTCCTTAACCAGGTCGATGAACTCGGGTACACCCTCGGCGAATCGCATCTCCTCGTAGAGATCGAAGGAAAAAACACCCTGCCTGCCATCGGGTGGGCGATGCAGCGTACCAGGAACGCCGACCGCCATGCCACGGCAGTTGTATTCCCAAGCGATCACATTCTTGGTGACAATGCACTCGACCAGATCCGTGCAGCAGAATCCATTGCAAAAAAATATCTCGTAACCTTCGGTGTAAAACCGACATCCCCCCACACGGGCTATGGATATATCCGACCGGGCAGGAAACTTTCGATTGGATATATTGTCGAAGAGTTCAAGGAGAAGCCGGACGAGAAGACCGCACAAGAGTATCTCCGCCGGGGGTACCTCTGGAACAGCGGGATATTTCTCCTCTCCACGGAATGTTTCTTTGCGGAACTGAAAAAATACCAGCCGGCGCTATATGCCACACTCTCGGAAGACCGGGATCCGGACTATCCTGGTCTTGACGCGATCTCAATCGATTATGGTCTGCTGGAGCACTCGAAAAAAGTCGCTGTTGTGCCGCTGGATGCGGAATGGAATGACCTCGGGACATTCCGGGCGCTCTACGATACGGAGGCACATGATCCCGAAGGTAATGTCGGAGGCGCCGAATACTTTTCCTCCCGCAACAATTTCGTGCATGCCCCCGGTAAGCATGTCGGTCTTATCGGCATCAACGATCTCATCGTTGTTGATACTGCGGATGCTCTCCTGATCTGCAACAACAAAGAGACCGAGCAGGTCAAGCACCTGGTGAACCGGTATAATGCCGTCAACGATCCCGTAACCAAGTTCCACCGGCAGGTCCACCGCCCATGGGGCTCTTACACGCTTCTTGAGGATACACCTGTCTATAAGATCAAGCGGGTCACCGTAAAACCCGGGGAGCGGCTCTCCCTCCAGCTTCACCATCACAGGAGTGAGCACTGGATAGTTGTCAGGGGTACCGCTGAGGTGGAGTTGAATGGGGAGACCCGGCTGCTGAGGAAGGGGGAGAGCACGTTCGTGCACAGCGGAACGATGCACCGGCTGAAGAACCCCGGCCTGATCCCGCTCGAGGTGATCGAGGTTCAGCTCGGGGAGTACCTGGAAGAAGACGATATAGTCCGGTTCGATGACGAGTACGGCCGGAAGTGAGTCTAATCTTTTCCTGTTTTACATGAAGGGGCAAAGAATGGTAGTGGAAAGATCTCCTGGCGATCCTTATTTTTTCGATCCCGGGTGTTTTCTGAGGGATTGCGGTGAGGGCCCATAATCCCCACCAATCAGGCACCGTGTCCCGCTCCCGATCAGATCCCTCCGGCCGGCAGCCTCCAGCCCTTCAATAACAAGCCTGCGGTTCCGGGGATCCCGGTACTGCAGCAGGGCCCGCTGGATCCTCTTCTCCTGTCCTCTGGGCACATGGACCGTTTCCATCGTGAACGGATTGATTCCGGTGTAGTACATGCAGGTCGAGAAGCTCATGGGTGTCGGCGTGAAGTCCTGCACCTGTTCTGTATAGAGTTGGTTGTCGCGGATATATTCTGCAAGCAGGATCATGTCAGCGATCGTGCAGCCCGGGTGCCCGGACATGAAATAGGGAAGGATATACTGCTTCCTCTGCTTGTCTTTCTGTAAGCGGGCAAACTCGTTTTGGAACTGATCGAAAACCTCCCGCCCGGGCTTGTTCATGAGCCGGGTGACATTTCCGGCAATGTGCTCAGGGGCCACCTTGAGGTGGCCGGAGACGTGATGCTCGCAGATCATCCCGAGGTAGTCCGACTGGTCGGCTACCACGAGATCGTACCGTATACCGGAACCGATGAAGACTTTTCTGACGCCAGGGATGGCACGGAGGGCAGCAAGGAGTTCGCACTGGGCCTGGTGGCTCGTCTGCAGGGTCTTGCACGCCGGGCTGCAATTCTTGTCCCTGCAGGCACCGGCCTTCTCCCAGAGTGCGCATGAGAGCCCGTACATGTTCGCGGTCGGACCTCCCACATCCTGCACGATACCCTTGAATCCCTTCATACTCGTCATCCGGGTGACTTCGCGGACAAGAGATGCGATACTCCGGCCCTGGATGATCCTGCCCTGGTGGTGGGTGAGGGCACAGAACGAGCAGCTGCCAAAACAGCCGCGATGACTGGTCACCGAGAACCGGACCGGCTCAAGGGCAGGAACGTGTTGCCGGTAAGAGGGGTGGGCCTCGCGGGAAAATGGCAAATCGTAGATATGATCAAGTTCCTGTGTTGTCAGCGGCGTTGCCGGAGGGTTCTGGATAATAACCGTCTTCGGATGTGGCTGCACAACGGGCCTGCCCCGGACCGGGTCCTGTTCGGCATAGTGCAGCGCAAAGGCCCTTGCGTATGCGGACTTATCCTGAGACACTTCAGAAAACCCGGGGATCTCAACTATACCCTGCGGCCTTAGGCTCCGCCATTCCGCAAGCTCCATTGTATACGCGGTCCCGCGGATGTCATGCAGCGATGATACGGGCTCGCCCGCACTGATCCGGCAGGCAATCTCCACCATCTGCCGCTCGGCCATGCCGAAAGCAAGAAGATCTGCAGGGGCGTCGGCGAGGATCGCCTGCCGGACCCGGTCCTGCCAGTAATCGTAGTGGGCAAACCTCCGGAGGCTGGCCTCAATGCCTCCAAGGATTACAGGTATACCCGGGAAGAGTTCCCGGACCCGGTTCGCGTAGACGATCACGGCCCGGTCAGGTCGTTTCGGGACGCCGCCCGGCGAATACACGTCATCACTCCGCCTCTTCAGGTTCGGGGTGAAGTTGTTCACCATCGAGTCGACATTGCCCGACGAGATGCCAAAGTAAAGTCGGGGCATCCCGAGCCGGGTAAAATCCGCACGGTTTTTCCAGTCCGGCTGGGCAATGATGCCGACCGTGAACCCGGCATCCCAGAGGATCCTGCCGATCAACGCGGTACCAAACGAGGGGTGATCGATATAGGCATCCCCGCTGATAAGGATGATATCAAATTGTTCAATACCCAGCTTCTTCCCTTCTTCGCGCGAGAGGGGGAGAAACGGGGGCTGCGTGATCATAAAACGGAGAAATTTAAGTACCCTTTCGGCTGTGAGACAGGTTATGTCGGGGGGCGCCGGGTCAGGTCGCGGATGATCTCCGCAAGACCGCCCGGCAGTTCGCTCTTCTCTTCTTTCTTCTCCTCGCGGGTGACCGGGCGTTGTTCTTCCTTTACCAGCGCCTGTTCGGCTTTTCCGGAGGCTTCTTCGCGGCTCTTCAGTACAGGGAGGTGAATCTGGGTCTTTTCGTCATACTCTTTCCGGGCAGAAAGACCGGTGAATTCGTAGATCACGGCCTCAACAATGAGATAGGTAACCGCCTTATCCCGCAGGCAGCCGGTCAGGGCGTGGCCGGCCCGTCCCACAGAGGCATGGTAATGGATATGCGGGCCTCCCTCACCGGGATATATCGTGCCCACACCGAAGACCTCCCATCCACCCTCGAACATCACAAAATGCGGAACCGGGGGGATGACCGGTTCCTCGGGGCCGGTAACCATCCGCCCGTTCATCAGGGCACCAAGGAAGACGATCGAACCGGCACGGACACCCTTGTCCTGGACGAACTGGCGGAGCGACACGAGCATATCCTCCCCGTCATCGATCCTCACGACAAAGATCCTGCCGAGCTGACCTTCCGTATATTGCATAAGATCAGATTCCCTTTCTGGTATTCATATGGTTTGTGCGGCTTTATATCTTCTATGACAATACGCCAGCTTTGATCTCTGTTATCCTGCCGATTCTAAAAACAACTAAAATGGCAGCGCAAAGGAGAGCCTAAGAGCCGGGGCACCCCGGCTCATCTGCCCCCGGCACCACCGCCACCAAACCCGCCGCCTCCTCCAAACCCGCCACCGCCGCCAAAACCTCCGCCGCCGGAGCCACCGTGGCTCGGTGGCGAGAAAGCAATCAGCGGGATAAAAGCGGCACTCATAGCCATGGCCCCCAGCGGAACTCCTGTATCGGCCACCCGGATATTGAGTTCTTTCATTGCCTTCTCCACGTTTGCTCCAACGCCAAGGGCGGTTCCGTAGATGAGCCAGTCGCCCCACATCGAAAGATCGGCTGGTGCGTACTTCTGGATCATGGCCATGTCTGATAGGAAACGGGTGAATGCGTCCCATTCCAGTTTCTCTTTATACCGGTCATCCTTCCAGTGACCGAACAGCGTGGATGGGGCCACAAAAGCGATTCCCGTCTGGACGAGGACCACGCCCCAGAGAACTGCTGCCGGGAAGAGGATGTACGACTGCATGGAACAGACAACGGCAAGTATCACGGTAATGCAGAACACCACGCCGGCAACCATTCCCAGCGGGGTAACATGGTCCCGGCCATCCACTATATACCGGGTGGAGAGGCTGGTGTCCACCCTGCTAGTCACATCTGTAAGGTTGCGCTGGTAACGCAGGGCGGTCTCTTCTGCACCGCTGTCGGACTGTGCCCGTTTTGCAATGGCAGCAATCTTCTCCGTGTCCAGCACGCTCTTATCAGCTACCTGATCAATGAACGTGAGAACCCTCTGCTCGTAAGTATCGAGATTTGCGGATGACAGCACCCGGATCTCCACGCCTTTGCCGTCCGCTTTCTCTGTAATCGCGATGTTCTTGCGCCTGTGGAGATCGAGCAGGGTCGCATAGTAGCCGTCCTCATCGAAATCCATCGCATCGCCCTTGAAGAGCAGGTTCACCTGCCAGGGCTTGAGATTTGTAGAGGGGATGGTACTCAGGTATGCCGGGACGGTGAATTCCTTCTCCCGACCGTAGCGGTAATAGATCAGAAGCAGAAGGAATGGAACGAGGATAACGGCAATCGTCGCGATCCCGTTCAGGAAGTAAGCTACGTAATAGGGCGCATCGTACCAGAAGCTCGCGGAACCCGTCTGTCCTTTGAGATCAGAAGACTCGGTCCGGAACCCGGGCATCCCGGCAAATGCATTGTTTGTACCCAGCAGCTCGACTGACAGGATCTCGTTCTCCGCAATATTTCCGGTAATCACGTAGGTGTCACCGGTTTTTTCTGTCTGCAGGCTCGGGGGATAGACGTAGATTTGCTGCACATCGTCTGCAGGGAGGGTGATACGGACATTATGGTAGGGGATATGCGTATCCCCGGCAAATTTCAGGTTGAGGTGGGTAGTGCTGCCGTCGTACTCGATCGGGGGGTAGAGGATATAGGTATATCCGGCGGTATAGGTACCGTCGGTATAATAATCCGGATTGAAGATGCCCACTTCGTTGGTATTGGCGAGCTGGTCAATTGCCGCCTTTCGGGAAGCGGCCTGTGCATCTCCTGCAACGTTTACAGTACCATCGTCACCTTTTGCATACCAGGTCGCACCATCAGGAGCTTCTGCCGATACGAACTGGACTGAAGAAGACGAGGGAATTGAAAAGACCAGCGGGGCGTCCCAGCTCCGGTACAGCATGCGATACTCCCCTGAGGTGTGCACATCGTAAGTGTAGTGCTCCGTCAGGGTCCCATTGCTCTGGAGGGTGACATCGTAAGAGTCCACCACCAGGTTTCCTTCAAACAGGGCCGGCGCTGCGTTTACCACGATCAGAGCGATGATCCCGATGACAAGGCCGGCCACAACAAGACCGGCAAGCTGTCGTGTCTCTCCCACGGAAATGACCTGCTCAGAACTCTATCTTGGGGGCGTTTTCGATCGCTTCTTCGAACTGAAGGTACTGCAGTTTGATGAGTCCCATGATCTTCCCTACGAAGTTTGAGGGGATCGTATCTATCATGGTGTTGTACTCCTGGCTGATGTTATTGTAGGTATAGCGCTGGCGGGCGATTTCGTCCTCAAGACCCTTTACAGAGTCCATAAGACTTGTCACCGTTCCTGAGGTCTTGAGGTCGGGATAATTTTCTGCAACAGCAAGCAGGCGGCCGAAAATGGAACGGGACTCAGCCTCGACCTTGTTCAGGTCGCCGGGTCCGGCAGTTGCAACAGCAGCCCGCATGGCGGTGACTTTCGTGAAGGTATCCTGCTCGAATTTCGCGTAACTCTTCACGGCGCCGAGAAGTTGCTCGATCATGTCCAGCCGCTTCTTCATGGCCACACGGATCTGTCCGAGGGTGGCTTCCGAGGAATTCCGCAGGCTGACGAACCGGTTATAGATTCCGACTGCCCAAATCACCAGGACGATCACTACAAGGACGATGACGCCCAGAACTATCCATCCAATAATATCTTCCAGCATTGTGCTCAGTACACTCATGATCGTTCCCAGTGATAAGGTAATTGGGAACCGGGGAGCCAGCCTTTCACGGCGCCGGAAAAAGAGGATTATTCAAGAATCAGTGAACCCACGACCCGGAGCTTGCCACCTTCAAGGTAGTGGAGTACAACCCGTGCATTGGGCGGGTAGACAAGTGCCTTCTCCATGGAGAGGGTGATGATCGGCATTCTCCAGTCTCCTTCGACAACGGTTTTTTCGAGGCGGGCCGGGAGGAACTGCATCCAGTGGCCGGCATACAGCACCATGCCTTCTTTCAAGGGTGCAGGCCAGTACTTCACCAGCTGAGCCTTACCAGTGATTGTCGTCGCATGGCGGATTGCCGGATCGTTGGTCAGGACAAAGCCGCGGTCAAGGTCTTCCGACTCAATATTTTTCAGGGCGAGACCGACGCGGTCACCGGGAATCGCGTT
The DNA here is from genome assembly GCF_049518935.1 of Methanoregula sp. Classification (GTDB taxonomy): domain Archaea; phylum Halobacteriota; class Methanomicrobia; order Methanomicrobiales; family Methanospirillaceae; genus Methanoregula. The sequence goes on along the minus strand of NZ_JBEKRH010000004.1, from coordinate 26,605 downwards.
TTCGGCATCGTCGTCATGCTTCTGGATTGACCGGATCTGGACGGTCTTTTCCGTGGGTAAGACTTTAAGCGTATCGTGCTTCTTGATCATTCCCTGTGCAACGAAGCCCAGGACAACAACGCCGACACCTTTTACATTAAAGTGGGCATCGACGGGTACGGCACCTTTACCTGTGCTCTCATGGGCTTTCCCGTGAGCGGTCTGTTTAACAGCGATCTCGAGCATCTTCTCGCGCAGGCCAACCATATCCTCTTCAATGGTTTCGTATTGTTCGACGACCGTGCCCTTAATGAGCGGGGCAATTTGCTCCGGTGAGATGTAGTTTTTCAGGATCAGGTATCCGGCCGGTTTATTGGCACATTGGAGCATCAGCACCGATTCGCCGAACGTGGCATTAATCTCGTCCACTACAAGGATTACGCGATCCGAAATGGAGACCGCATAAAACAGCGAAGATAGCTTCTCGGGATACCGGGTCGGCTCGATGAACGTGACCGTGGCATCACCCTTCTTCAGGTTATAGAAGGTGATGTCACTCGTCGTCCCCTTCTTTCCCAAATCCTTTGCATAGTCCGGGGGAGCGAGGACTGCGACTGTGAGATTTGACATAATATTACATCAATTGACTATTCAGGGATATGAGAGTTTATATTGCCGGTTCCGTTGAACCTGATCGGTCTCCCCGGTGAAGTATAACGTTCTAAAAAACGGTGGGATAGTTCCCAATCCTGTTTTTCTGATTTATTGTGACCAGTTTTTCGGATGCTGAAGGATTCAGTCGGCCGGTGTTTTTTCCGGACCGATGCTTTTTTCGGATGATTTTCGGATCTTATCATATATTTCCATGGGACTGACAACAAACCAGAGGCATACGAACAAGGCGAAGTATTCCAGCGTGAATACCACGAGGGTGGTTATCCAGCCGGAGGATAAAACCGGATCTGTATATGTAACGGAAGTGTAGAATGCCCCGAACATCAGGGGGAACTCGAGGTATGCCATCCCCTGGAAAATAAACAACAGCACAATCTTCCGGACGTCATCTGCGGCAAGGAGACACAACAGGGGCGTGAACCAGACTATGTACTGAGGGCTTCGGACTTTTGCACAGACTACGACGAGAATAATTGAGCACAAGATCAGTTTGATCAGGAGTTTCGGGTCCCTGCCGGGAATGGTATAAGCTGCATAGAACAGTACAAGGAACCCTACACCCATGCCGATATACATGATCGCCGATACTGCATCAATGGAGATCCCGGCGTGGAAGACGTCATGTATCCACGAGTAGATCGTGAAAGTCAGGGTATTTGAGTAGTACCCCAGTTCCGACCGTATGGGAACATATATCCTGAACGTATCCGGGCTTATAAAAAATAACGGCAGGAACAGCGCTGCGGAGATCGGGATTACCACTTTTGCCACAGTGATTATTTCCTGTTTTAGGGAAGTTCTTTTGGCATTGTACAGGACGAAAAAGGGAAGGGCCAGTACAGGGAACACCTTGGTGAAAAAACCCAGCGTTGAGGCCGCATACCCTTTCACCTCATGCCGATAGATGGTAAACAGTATTGCAAGCATCAGGAGTGTGGTGGGAAATGCATCGTATTTTGTGATCACAAAATACGCAGAAGAAAAAGCACAAGTAAAGATCAGTCCGCCATGGAAAGCGGTCCGTTCATTCCACAACCGGAGCCCGATAAGATAAATGCAGACAGTAGTGACAATATCACAGAGCACCATAAGGAGCTGGAACGTGTATACAAATGCCATCACGTTCTGGAGCAGAAGTGCCGATACGATGGCAACCATCAGAGGTACGAGAACCAGGACGGGATACTGGAACTCTGGCGTAAAGGGAAACTGTCCCTGCAGGAGCATCTGGGCATGCTCGAAATAGACCCCGATATCAAATAGATCGATAAACGAATGAAATATTGCTGTTGTGACGAACGCCACCACAAATTTTGCCACGATCGCGGCAAGAATCAGGTATATAATATGGCGTTTTACGGTTATTTCATCGATATCTTCAAACCGGTTCGTCAGGAAAGTAAAGGGTACTATCCCTTTTTTCCCCTTTTTTCCCGATGTTCCATCGTCATCCGCGTTTTTCCTGCCCATGACTGCCCCCGGTCTTTCTTGTCGTTGGTACTGCATGTATGCATTTATCCCACAAATACTCTCGGAAACCTTTCCCAGAGGGACTTATCCTTGCAAAGAAGAGGCGTATTGACGGGGTATATGAAGAGAATTACAGGTTGAACAACAATACGCCTATCGTGATGATAATGACCCCGATGACTTTGTTGCGGGTGAACGATTCCCTCAGGACAAAGTATGCTAAAATGGGGATGCAGATGTAGGTCAGAGAATTTAAGGCAAAAAAAACCTTCATATCGAGTCCTTTCATCGCATAAATGGATAAAAAGGCTACGAAAGCAAAAATTCCGTACCCGATAACGGACAGGGGATGGGTATAGAGCCTGCCACCGGATTCCGAGACGCGGGTTGCTGCAATTTTCAACAGCAGATGTCCGATGCTCGTTAAAACCACGACCACCAGTGTCACCAGGTAATACATCATGAACGGGTCTGTCATGAGAGGACCTCCTTATCCCGTGCAAGGTAAAATACCCCGACGGTGATGACGGACAGGCCGGCAATATTCATCAGTGAGATGGATTCGTGAAACAGGAGGAATGCTGCCAGGAGGACAATAAAGCTGACAAGGCTCCTGAACGGGTACGCAAACGAGAGCGGGTAGTACCGCAGGGCGTACTGCCAGACAATTACCTGCACGCCCATCCCTCCCAGGATCAGAAAATAGATGATAATATACAAAGGTACCCCAAAAAAAGCGTCGTAGGGCGTGGATTCTGCTGCGTATTTTGTGCAGATTGCTCCAAATGCCTGGATCAAAATTGAGAGAATCAGGAGATTCAGGTGAAGTTTCGTATGGATCTGTTCTTTGAATGAATGCCAATGGTTGGTCAGCATAAAAATACCAGAGCGCGTGATTTACAATATTCCCATTTCATCGTATTTCAATATTTATTCAAGAAGTAAAAACAGATTCTCATATCAGAGTACCGGAGGAATTCATTGAGAATACCTGCCTGGGAGTAACACGTTAAAGTATGTATGCTGTTTCCGGGTTTTGACGTTTGCTTCCATGAATCGCCGGCAAAGCAATGAGATGTCATCAGGCAATCCCTGACGGTCATTCCAACCGAATTATTAATACATCCTTAACCGAATGTGTAATGCAATCTCCTTGGTGACCGATGAAAGAATGGGATGAATACTGGGCAAAAGCGCCAAAAACGCACAACCGCGTTTATGACGGGATTGCTGTTTTTTACCGGAAATACATAATCAAACCCTATCTCAGGCGCTATTTTTCCCGCTATTTCCCAGGCCGGCCGGCCATCCTGCATGCAGGCTGTGGCGGGGGCCAGGTCGAAGAGGGAATCATCGACCCTGTTTCCGTTATAGGTCTGGATATCTCAGCCAATGCCTTGTCGCTCTATAAAAAAAATCATCCCGGATCAAACCTGATTCTCGGGGATATCATGTCAACCGGTTTTAAGGATGAGTCCCTGGACGGAATATACAACCTGGGTGTTATGGAGCATTTCAGTGAGGAGGAGATCGATCATATCCTGTGTGAATTCCGCCGGGTACTGAAAAAAGAGGGAAGAATCATATTATTCTGGCCGCCGAGATACGGAGCCACGGTTATTGTCCTCGGGGGAGTACATTTCTTTTATAATTCAGTGCTGGGCAAAAAGGTCCGGCTGCACCCTCCGGAGCCCAGTCTTATCAGATCCAGGAGCCATGTAAAAACCATGGTGAACCAGGCAGGGTTCAGGCTGCTGTCATATGACTTCGGCATTGGGGATCTCTTCACGTATGCAGTAGTTGTCCTGGAAAAGGCGGGCTGATCCGGTTTATATTAAAAAGCGGTTGTCCGTCAGATTCCTGAAAATCAGGATTTGGCACTGGCGGAGACAACCAGGTATTTCCTGCTGTTAAACTGGATATTCCAGGCCATACTCAACATAAAACCCAGCCATTGGACCATATCGCGGAACCGAAGTTTTGAATGTCCATAGGTTCTCGGGGGAAGGGCAATTGGTATTTCCTTTATCCTGAACCCGTTCAGATTCAGAATGGTGAGACTCTCGAAAAAGAAGGAGTAGCCTTTACTCGAGATCTGCCTGAATACTTCAGGGGGGATGTGATCCAGACGGTATAATCTGAACGCGCCGGTTGCATCATAGGGCATTTTTAACAAGAGGGTTGTGAGAATATGCCCCGTCCTTGTTATACATCTCCGCCACAGGTTCCATCCGCTCAGGCTGTCATCAAGGATGTGCCGTGATCCGACAACCACATCATATTCATCAGCGAATTCCAATAAATCCGGAATATTCTCCGGTGAATGGGTGAAATCGCAGTCCATGGTAACCAGGTGCGTGTACCCATGGGAGTATCCCCACTCAATCCCGTCAAGATGGGCACTCCCGATACCCAGTTTTCCCGGTCGGTGCATCACCAGTACCCACGGGACATTTTTTGCCAGTTCATCAAGGACATCTCCGGTTCCGTCAGGGGAGTTATCGTCAACAAACAGGACGTCCATAGGTAGACCGGTCCGGGCCAGATCCTGGCACATTTTTTTTACATTCTCGCGTTCATTGTAGGTCGGCAGCATGACCAGAATTTTTTTATCGTCCATTGTGTTCCCCTGCAGATTCAACAAGTAATTTCACCATCTCATAAAAAGTAACGGATCGTTTCCAGCCGGTCATTCTCACCAGTTTTTCCGGGTTGCCCACGAACGCAACCGCAGGACGGGTAATAATCTCTTGTCTTTCCATCACGGATTCCCGCCAGTCCAGCCCGAGAGTATCAAAAGCAGTCCTGACAAAATCCTCCACCGTATGCTTCTCACCGGTAGCTATGATAAAATCATCTGCTGACGGAAGGTTCAGGATCCTGTACATCGCGTCGACATAATCCGGTGCATATCCCCAGTCCACTTCCACGGACAGGTCGCCCAGAACGAGCCGGTATTCCGGGTCTTTTTTGCACCTGACTGCAGCCTGGACAATCTTGCGGGAGACGAACTGTTCACCCCGCAAAGGGGATTCGTGATTATAAAGGATCCCAACTGAAGCGAAGACCAGGTGGACTGACCGGTACATCCGGCACAGATACAGCCCGGATGCCTTGGTTATTCCGTAAATGCCGAGGGGATTGATGAGGGTGTTTTCATCCTGTGGCTCATTTTTGGGCCTTCCGAAAATATGAGACGAGGCCGCGTAGAACAGCCGGGTTTTGGGAGAGAATAGCCGGACTGCCTCCAGAAAATTAAAAAGGGACACGACATTGACCTCGTAGCTCTGGTTGAACAGCGTTACGGCATTGGTAATCGGATCCTCTGAAGATTGGTGGATCGCGGCAAGATGATAAATTTCATCCGGATGGATCTTCTTGATGAGCGCAGAAACCTGCTGGAAATTTCCGATATCAATAGATCGTTGATCTCCCCAGGTTTCACAGTTTGTGAAAACGCGGTTTCGCCCTAGTCCGAGAACCTGGTATTTTTTTCCGTCAAGAAGCTGATACAGGAGGGTTCCGTCTTGCCCGGTTGCCCCAACAATGATAGCACGTGGCATTTTTTGGATCCTTTCTGCCTGGCCTCTAGACTACTTCTACTTCCGGTAAGGGGAAGATGAACTTCCCGCCATCCTTTAAGAAACGGGACTCCCTCTCGATAAATTCGTGTTTGAAATGCCACGGGAGGGGTAAAAAGTAGTCGGGCTTCAATTTCCTTGCCTCTTCTTCCGAGATGATCGGGATGTTGGTACCCGGGGTCCTGCTGCCCCACTTTTCGGGATTCCTTTCTGCGGCTGCCGTAATAAGCGAAGAGTCGATGTTGAAGTACTGGAGAAGGACATTGCCTTTCGTGGATGCCCCGTATACGAATATTTTTTTGCCCTTGTCTTTTTCCGTTCGTAAGAGCGTTTTCAGATGTGTCTTGATCTTTTCGACCCGTGTACAGAACTCACGATATGGTTTCTCTGAATCCAGTTTCAGGTCCTGTTCAGACCTGATGACCGTATCCAATGCAGCGCTGTTCCGGGAAAGTTCAGAATCGGCATGAGTGACATATATTTTGAAACTTCCTCCGTTAGTGTCATTGAGCTCAATATCAATGGCCTTCAAATTATTCTGTCTTAGCATCCAGTCAATCTGATGGAAGGCGTAATATTCCAGATGTTCATGACAGATCGTATCGAATGAGTTCATCGCGAGCATGGCCGGCAGGTAACTCTGTTCGAGGATCCATACTCCATCCCTATGGAGGATCTGCCGGATATTATTGACGAATTCCATTGGTTTTTCCAGGTCATAGAACATAGCGATGGATGTGATGATCTTTGCCTTGTCATGGGGAAATACCGATTTAAAATTGGACGCAGTAAAAAAATCGCTGACCAAACGTATTTCACCGGAATAATATTTCTTGTATTGTTCCCCACCCGGATCCATCCCGATCCGCCGTATGTCATCCCGTGAATAACTTTTGAGAAGCGTTCCGTCATTGCTGCCGATATCGAGGACGATATCGTTTTTCTCCAGATGGACAATCTTCTGGGCTTTACCGGTAATGTCAGCAAGGTGAACACTCATTGTTTTATTGATACCGGAACGATACCCGTATCCGCAGGTATACATTTCCAGCGGCGGGACAGAATGCTTAAGCTGGACCAGCCCACAGGCATCAGGATTTTGCGAGTTATCGCATTTGACCAGAACGAGCGGGGCACGGGGGGGATCGGGATCGTCTTTTCCGGGGAACCTCCCGGACAATGCCTGATTGCCCAAATCTATGACGGTGATAAATTGATCATTTCCGCATATGCGGCATTTTTTTATCTCGCTGATATGCATTATTTCACCAGAATTGTTCTCAACTGTCTAACATTATTCGATGCCGGATGTAATAAACCAAAGCCAGATCTCCTGCCCTGCCGCTTCTGATAAGCACTCCGACAGGCGACAGTAATGTCCCGGGGATTGACACGCCGGCCGGTTACAAAAATTATATCATTTTAAAAAAGAATCAATTCTGGAGAATTTTGAAGAATTCTGGAAAATCTGCTGGGTGAGAACACTATTTACCAGACTGGGAGAGGACCATTTCTGGTATACAACAGGGAGAAGGGGATCGTATGTCAATAAAAAAGGCGTTGATTACGGGAATTACCGGGCAGGATGGTTCGTACCTTGCCGATTTCCTGTTAAGCAAAGGGTACGAAGTGCATGGGATCATCCGGAGATCTTCATCGTTCAACCGGCAGCGGCTCGAGCATCTGTACGTTGATCCAAGGGATCCCCATGCCCGGCTGTTCCTCCATTACGGGGATCTCTCCGATTCTGAGGCCATGTCCCACATCCTGTACAACATCAAGCCGGATGAGGTGTACAACCTGGGGGCCCAGAGCCATGTCAGGGTAAGTTTCGATATGCCGGAATATACGGCAAACACTACGGCCCTCGGTTTGACCCGGCTCCTGGAGATTGCCCGCAGGAGCAACCAGAAGATACGAATTTACCAGGCATCATCCAGTGAGATGTTTGGATCCACACCACCGCCGCAGAGCGAGAATACCACGTTCAGCCCGCGAAGCCCTTACGCCTGCGCCAAATTGTACGCATACTGGATGGTGAAAAATTACCGGGAGGGATATAACCTGTTCGCATCGAATGGTATCCTGTTCAACCACGAGTCCCCACGGAGGGGAGAGACGTTCGTAACCCGTAAGATTACCTACAGTATCTCAAGGATCCTCACCGGGAAAGATCAGTTCCTGTATCTCGGGAACCTTGACGCAAAAAGGGACTGGGGGTATGCACCGGAGTATGTCGAGGCGATGTGGAGGATACTCCAGCAGGACTGCGCCGATGATTTTGTCATCGGGACCGGGGAGTCACATTCCGTGAGGGAATTCCTTGAACAGGCCTTTGCCTACACGGACCTTAATGTCGAAACGTACGTGAAGATAGACCCGGCATATTTCCGGCCCACGGAAGTCGAAGTCCTCATCGCAGATCCGCGTAAAGCGGAGAAGCAGCTCGGGTGGAAACCAAAGATCAAATTCAATGACCTGGTAAAAATAATGGTGGACGCAGATATGCGTGCTGGAGGACTGGAACCGCTGGGCGAAGGAGACAGGATCCTCGACAAGAAGTTTCCCGGAAGGTTCTGGACTGCAGACTGAAGTTCTCCTTTTTTAAATCCATTAAAAACGTTCAGGAACCACCGGGACGAGGATAGTAGGATAAACGGGAGTCCGATTATTTCCTTCCCCAGGTCAGACGGCGATTGAGGAGGAAATTCCAGCTGAACGCAATAAGGATTCCAACCAGCTGGGCGAGCAGGTAATATATCCCAAACCAGCGGGTCAGAACATAGAAAATTCCAAGATTAATTGCAACGCCACCGGCAGACACCACATTGAACGCAATCAGCCGGTGCCACCTGCTGGATAATTCCCGGTTTTCCGAAGAGCTGAAGGTCCAGATATCATTCCAGACGAAGTTATTCAGAATCGCCAGCTCAGTTGCGATAAAGCTGGCCAGCAAATCCTCGGAATGGGCATATTGTACCAGGAAGTACAGGATGCCGAGGTTGACAACTATTCCGGATATCCCGACTATCCCGAACCGGAAGACCTTTGTCCATTCCCGCCACGCAGCACTCCGGTGATGGGCGAATGAATACAGGGTGATATCTACGATCTGTTGTGCATATTCGATAATCGTTTTAATCTTCAGTTTGCTGGCCCCGGTTTCCCGGTCACTGAATTCAAAGGGGATTTCCTTATCTTTTTCCCAGGTTCCCTTCCCCAGCACTTCGAGAAGGATCTTGTATCCCCGCGGTTTCAGCTGTGCTCCTGAGACCACGCTTTTCCTGATGGCGAAAAACCCACTTACCGGGTCGGTAATATCGGGAAAGAGAAGCCGTCCCAGAAACGTCGCACCAAGGGAGATCACCCGGCGTTTCAGCGGCCATTTCCGGATGCCACCCCCTTCCATATACCTGCTGCCGATAACAACTTCGTTACCTGACTGGATCTCCTCATACATTTTCTGGATGAGTTCGGGCGGATGGGAAAAATCTGCATCGATCACAACAAAAGTATCCGAAGATGCGTGCGTGAACCCATCCGCAACCGACTGCGAGAGTCCATGATCGGCAGTCCTTACGAGCAGGTTCACATTTGGCATCGACAGTTTCAGATCATTGACAATCGCGATGGTGGCATCCGGAGAGTTATCGTCCACAACAAGGATTTCACCTTTAATCCCGGTGCGTTTGAAGACGGCATTCACTTCCGTTACAATATTCCTGATATTCGCCTCTTCCTTGAAGGTGGGAATGATTACCGTCAGATCGTACATTTTTCATCCCGATAATTCAGGCTGATACCCTCAGCGCGATCGTCGATTCCGGTCCGTAGGGCCTGGTATTATTGTTCAACCATGCAATTGCATCACCATTCGGGTTTGCGGACATGATGTCGCCGGTAATGACGTAATAAATCGTATTGTTGGTCTTACGGGCTGCGATCCCACCAAGATCAGCTGCAGTGTCGGCCGTGTATTCAAATGTCTGATCAGATGAGTTTGAGTAATAATAATTGAACGGCTGGTAAATGTATCCCGGAACTAACACAACAAAATCCCCGGGGTGTGTCGCCAGCTGAACCTGGCCTGCAAACCCTCTCCAGTCATCCTTTGTATAGCCGGAATACATATTCACAAGGACGGGTGTACCCAGAATCACGACAAGCACCATCAGCCCGTACACGACGCCCCGGTTGTGGAATAATTTCCAGACCGGTTTGTACGAGAGTCCGATTCCGATAAAAACGATGGGAGCAAGGAAGATGAGGTACCGGGGCTCCATCGGAATCTTGTACGAGAGGAAATAGCTGATAACAAACGTCAGTACGGTAAGCGATACGAGAAACAGCCCTTTGTTCTTATCAATCAGAAACGCCTGGCAGATCCCTATGATAAACAGGATCAGAAACAGGATCATAACAATATCGGAAAAGCCGGAGATCTGCTGGAAGGTCTCACTTATGATACCAAGGCCCTGAATACCGTATGTCGGGGCAGAGGCCGTCCTCTTGGCGAAGAGTTGTATTGTTACAAGGATGAGCGGGAGGCAGATTACAACGAATACTGCTCCTGCGATTATCATCGGTTTTATTGACCCGATGTCCGTTCTCAATGAAGGGAACTTCACTGCAAGGGCATAGAGAACCAGTGCCCCGATTATGACCAGGGCATAGAAATGGGACCAGAATGCAAGGGCTGAAAGGACACCGAACAACACCCAGTCCTTTATATCGTCGGTTTTAAGAGCCCTGAGGAAGAAGATCATCGCAAATATGACGAAGAAAAGCATGACCGAGTATGCCCGTGCTTCCTGCGAGTAATAAATAAGGAACGGCGAGAACGCGCAGGCTGCCGCAGCAATAATACCGACATTGCGATCAACAAACTCTTTTCCCACGAGATACACAAGCGGTATGGTAAGACCGCCAAGCAGTGCCGGAATAAACCTGAGGATCGTTTCGTTATTCCCAAGAGAGAGCATCATATGCTCCATCCAGTAAAACAATGGCGGGTTAAATTCTCCCCCGACAGTAGCCTGCCAGATCCCGGGCAGCGACATTGAAGCAAATGTGTAGGTGGAAGCTTCATCGAGCCAGAGGGAGTTGAAGCCAAGATGATAAAAACGCAGGAAAAAACCCAGGAGGGTCAGGCCGAGGAGAAGCTGGGCATACCTGCTGTTACTTATTACATTTTTTATATTCTCAACAGTGACATCCCGGAACGAGAGGCACGGGGACACAACCCCATTATCCAGATCGCAGATATCCTCTCCGGATGATCGTTTCCGGTTTTCCCGATCCTCGCGTTTTTTCGTCATAACAACCATGTACTATTTCGCAAATATTCTCATATAGTTATTGCAGAGTGTTTTTTCTGATAATACTTCGACGATTTGAAAAACGGGAGTGAATTCCTGCGTTTTATGGAACGCACGTTTTCAGCGGGGATTGTATTGCTCCAATGAGCGCTTCGCTGCTGTTTACTACAGTTGCCGATTGTTCAAGCATGAGGTTCACTTTTTCGTTGATGCCTACGCTACGGAAATCGGTCCTGAGTGCAATTACCCGTTTTCCCAGTGCGAATGCGTACCCCATCTCCCAGGCAGTACCGGAATCGGCATCAGCACCATCAATAACTGCAACAATAATATCTGCATCCTCAAGGGCTTTTTTATTGGCGGAAAACAGGTTTTCCTGCTCATCTTTTTTCCGTGTGTCTGAATCGTCACCGGTCTCCTGCGGCAAGTATACCTCGAACAAATTTTTCCGCAACAGATCCGCTAACCGGGAATTGTAGAAGCGTTCAGATTCCGAAAAGAGAGGTGCAGCAAGGTATATTCTGTACTGAGCAAAGACAAGCGTATCGATCGCAGGAATCCGGGGAAAGCGGGAAAGAAAAACGCCCCGTCCTTTTCGTTTGGGGAGTTCATTGCCCCGGCTGCCATACCAGGTACTGGTGACACCGCACGTGGGCGAGGAATTGACACCAATAATACAAAGAGGAGGTCCGTGTTTCGAAATAATTTTTTCAACCTGAGCTTCCAGTTCATCCATCAGCCTGAAAAATGCGGGTGTGTCCAGTCGTTCGAGAAATGTTCCGGGGGGCCTGTCTGGTCCCAGAAAGAGGGTTTCGGGACACGGCAATGGGATCATTTCGATACCAAACGCATCACACCGGGTTTTCGTGCGCTCGAAAGCCTCAAGATCAGAAGGTTTCGTAATCCCTTCCGCCCGGAGCGCCGGGTTGAGTATGCAGGGACTGCAGAGCACGTACATTATTACAGTGTGTGCACGCACAGATGATCAATGATCCCTCTGTACTCCTATCGGGACAACAGCTGTGATCCCCGTAAATGTACGGTCAAGAAGCTGGAAAAGGCCGGGTTCCTGAAGATCTTTTCCAAGATCTCCCAGATCCCGCGCAATACTCTGCTGCTCGATCCCACTGCCGAGCAGGCACTCTCCCCCGCGGACAGGTTTGTCAAATCCATAACTGTGCTGGACTGCTCGTGGGTAGTTCTGGATACCGGCGCCGTAAGATCCTGGCGGATCCGCAGGGCACTCCCGTTCCTGATGGCGGCAAATCCCGTCAATTTCGGCAAGCCCTGTAAATTATCCTCAGTTGAGGCTCTTGCCGCTGCACTGTATATTGTTGGCGAGAAAGAGCGGGCCGCAGAACTACTTTCAAAAGTCCACTGGGGTATCCGGTTTCTCGAAGTGAACGAAGAACCCCTCAGACTCTATGCAGAGGCAAAAGATAGTACGGAAGTTGTAAAAATCCAGAATTTATTCCTGTGAACCAAACGATCTTCAGAATGGATAGTTACGAAATTTTCTGCTATTGTAAAAATCGATATGAATTATTCAGATTGTGTCAGGGAAGGACAATGGTATTTTGTCCGTCGGCAGGTGAATGTACCACCCATTTCATCGAGGCTCCCGCAACAATACAAAGAACCCCGATAACCCAGGCATAGACACCCCAGATCTTCACAAGGGCTATAGTAGAGAGCTCTGGAAACAGCGCTATCAGTATGCTTAGGAACAAGGTGAGCATGCCAAAAAGGACAATAACGAGGCGTGTTTTCCATGCATCTGAGAGCGAGCATCCCACAATGATGAGAAGTACGCTGTTGATGATCGCGACAAAAGCCATGATGATGATGAGAGAGGTCTGGATAAGTCCCGGTATCATGATGGCTATCGAGGCAACAACAAGGGACAGGATGCCTGCAAAGAAGATCGGGAACTGGTATACAAGATCCTGCTTTACCGAGATGGAGAATATGATCATGATCACACCGACTGCGAGGGCAAGGATGCCAAAGAGTGGAATAAGCAGATCAAGGAACATAGGTGTCCAGAAGAAGGCATCAACACCGGATAAAAAAATGATGATACCTATAATGGAAATCTGCCACCACCGTACCGGTGTATCCGATACGTCCAGGGAGGGTAAATTCATATAATTGTTGTTCTTTCCCGAGACCATTTAAATATATGTTAAACAACGATGAAAGCCATATTTCTGAGGGGGCTGGTGTTTATCCGGAACGTCCCTGACATTCAGCATAGTTTTTTCTTTCCAAACGCAATGTACGATTGTATGATCAAGGTTGCCATCAACGGGTATGGTACCATCGGTAAGCGCGTGGCCGATGCGGTTGCTGCCCAGAAGGACATGAAAGTGATCGGGGTGTCAAAGACGCGCCCGAATGCGGAGGCATTTGTGGCAAAACAGCGGGGATACCCGCTGTATATAGCGGACATCTCCAAAAAAGCGGCTTTTGAAAAAGCAGGCCTCACGGTAGCGGGATCTGTCGAGGAAATGTGCCGGGCCGCGGATATTGTGGTGGATGCCACACCGGGCGATGTCGGCGCTACGAACAAACCGCTCTATGAAAAAATCGGCGTCAGGGCACTCTGGCAGGGCGGGGAAGAGCACGAACTGGCCGGCTTCTCCTTCAATTCCTCATGCAACTACAAGGACGCGATCGGAAGGCAGTTTGTACGGGTCGTATCCTGCAACACAACGGGACTGTGCCGCATCATCCACGAGATCGACAGGGAGTTTGGTGTTGCCCATGTCCACGCAATCATGGTCAGACGGGGATCCGATCCGGGCGAGATTAAAAAAGGCCCCATTGACGCGATAGTCCTCGATCCAGTCAGCGTTCCCAGCCATCACGGACCTGATGTCCTGAGCGTGCTGCCTCATATCTCGATAATCACCATGGCAATGATCGTTCCGACAACGATGATGCATATGCACGCGATCAGGATCACGACAAAGAAGACGGTGACCCGGGACAGGGTCATCGAGCTCATCAACGACCACCCCCGCCTTGGCCTAATCAAGAAGACCGCTGGTATCAGGAGCACTGCCGAGCTCAAGGAATTTGCCATGGACCTCGGGAGACCACGTTCCGATCTCTACGAGAACTGCATTTTCGAGGATTCTATCTATGCAAAGGACAACGAGCTCTGCTTCTTCCAGGCGATCCACCAGGAAGCTGACGTTGTCGTAGAGAATGTCGATGCAATCCGGGCGATGATGAGTGCAGAAAAAGACGGAAACAGATCCATTGCAACAACCAACGCCGCACTGAATTTCAAAACTATCCAGAATAACCATTAACACCCATCATCACCTATTATTTTCAATGGACGCATACGAGCGGGTTTGCCGGAACACCGTCGAAATCATCACTGAAGATGATCTCCAGGCGCTTCTTGCACAACCGCAAAAAAAGGTTTATGCCGGGTATGAGCCCAGCGGTGAGATCCATCTCGGGCACCTGGTGACGATCAACAAGCTTGTGGATCTCCAGGTGGTGGGTTTTGAGGTCACCGTACTGCTTGCTGATCTCCATGCCTTCCTCAACCGCAAAGGAACTATGGAGAAAGTGCACGAGCTCGCGGAATACAATCGGCGCTGTTTCGAGGGGCTTGGGTTGAAGAACGTCCGGTACGTGCTCGGATCCGATCTTCAGCTCAACCGGGAGTACGAGCTGCTCGTGCTCCAGCTCTCCCAGCAGATCACCCTGAACCGGGCAACCCGGAGCATGGACGAAGTGGGACGCCAGATGGATCACCCGACGGTCTCCCAGATGGTATATCCAATAATGCAGATGGCCGACATCGCCATGCTCGGAGTGGATGCTGCGGTCGGCGGTATTGACCAGCGCAAGATCCATATGCTTGCACGTGAGCATCTGGTCAATTTCGGGTATAAAGCACCGGTCTGCATCCACACGCCCATCCTGAACGGGCTTGACGGTAAGAAGATGTCCTCGTCTCAGGGAAATTACATTTCGGTCGCAGACAGTGAGGAAGATATCAAGAAGAAGTGCCAGAAAGCATTCTGTCCCCCGGAAATTGCGGAGAACCCGATCCTCCAGATCTTCCAGCACCACATCTTCCCCCGTCTCCCCGGGATCACCATCCGCCGCCCGGAAAAATTCGGCGGGGACCGTGAGTTTGCGAACTATACTGAACTGGAAGCAGCATACGGCAAGGCAGAGATCCACCCGCTCGATCTCAAGAAAGCGTGCGGGGAGTCACTTGCGGAGATCCTTGCACCTGTCCGAGAGTATATCAGTTAAGCAGCATATCCTGTACCTGCCGGTGACTCTTGCCGTGAGAAAAGAAACCAACATTGATAAACAACTCGATCAGTTCGATCAGCGCCTCGAAGAGATGGGTGTCCGCATCCGGGATGCCGACCAGCTCAAGGTGAAAGAGGATGTTTTCGACGATATCACCCTCCTTTCACTCTACAAACTTGTGCATAAGAAATGGTTCTCGGTCATTGGGGGATCAATAAGCACCGGTAAAGAGGCAAACGTTTTTTATGGGGAGCGGGACGGCACTGCCATCGCCATCAAGATCTACCGGATCCGGACGGCGAATTTCACCACAATGAGTTCCTATATTGTGGGGGACCGCCGGTTTTCCCATGTAAAAAAGGCAAAGAAGGAGCTCATCTTTGCCTGGACCAAGAAAGAGTTTTCAAACCTTGTACGTGCACGGGAGGCAGGCATTGCGGTACCGGAGCCCCTCGTCTGGAACCGGAACATCCTGATCATGTCTTTCATTGGGGAAGGGGAGATTCCCTATCCCCAGCTGCGGAACGCCGATATCGCCGATCCTGATGCCGTGTATGCCCGGATCCTCAGGTATATCGATGTACTTTATAAAAAGGCCGAACTGGTTCATGCTGATCTGAGCGAGTTCAATATATTGTACGGCGATCAACCATATCTCATAGATATGGGCCAGTCAGTCACTTGCGATCACCCCCGCGCCCTCCCGTTTCTCATGAGGGATATCAGGAACATCAACCGGTTTTTCAGCAGCCGTTGCGATGTACAGAGCGATGTCGATATTTTCAATGCCGTGACTGGCCTGAATACAGCAGAACCATGATACCTGAGCATTCCATGCTGAGGGATATAAGGTAACTCCGCAAGGGATTCGCGGATATCTAACCAGAGGTGAAGCAAACGATGATGCAGGAAGTAAAAATTTCCGGAACACGCGTTGGTGTCCTGATCGGGAAAAGCGGCGCAACAAAAAAAGAGCTTGAAACGAAGACGCACACCACGATAACCATTGACAGCAAGGAGGGAACGGTCAAGGTCGAGGCAACAGATGAAAATACCGTCCCGCTGCTGAGGGCCGTAGAGATCATCAATGCCATCAACCGGGGGTTTTCCCCGGAACGTGCATTTGAGATGATCGAGGATGAGGATCTCCTCCTTGAAGTGATCGATCTTGGCGGTATGGCAGACAGTCCCAAACAACTTGACCGGCTCAGAGGTAGAATCATCGGCAAGGACGGTCGCGCACGGGAGCAGATCGAGGATATGACCGATGTTGAAATATCCGTATTCGGTAAAACCGTCGCCCTGATCGGGTACCCTGAGCAGCTCAAGACCGCCCGGGCTGCAGTCGATATGCTTATCGAAGGGGTTCCCCATGAGAATGTCTTTGCCTTCCTTGACCGGAAAAAGAAAGAGTCAAAGCAGGATCTGATTAGTTATTACTACTGAGGCCCATTCTGGATAAAATCGCAAACCCACATATATGTGTTTTGCTACATTTCCTGTGGAAAATATGTCGTTTTATAAGTTAGTATTGCCCAAACGGACATGATTACCAGCGAATTTCAGTGGAATTAAAGGGGTTTGCAAAGTGGTGTACTATGCAGATTGAGAGCCTGCCCATTCCGGATAATCTGAAACAACGGTACCTCGCAGCGGGAATCCGGGAGCTGTATCCGCCACAGGCCGATTGTGTGAACCAAGGAATGTTTTCCGGGAAAAACCTTCTTGTTTCAATCCCCACTGCGAGCGGCAAGACGCTGGTTGCCGAGATGGCAATGCACGATCATATCTCGAAGAGGGGCAAATGCCTCTATATCGTGCCTCTGAAAGCACTGGCGAGCGAGAAATTCGATGAGTTCAGCACCAAAGGTGTCCGCGTGGGCATTGCCACGGGCGATTTTGACCGGCGGGACGACATGCTGGGCAGGAATGATATCATCGTTGCTACGAGCGAAAAAGTGGATTCCCTGCTGCGTAACAAAGCCAGATGGATTAGCGATATCACCCTGCTGGTAATCGATGAGGTTCACCTGATCGATTCTCCGAACCGAGGTCCGACACTCGAGATGGTGATTGCAAAGATGCGGTACCGCAACCCGTCTATGCAGGTAATAGGACTCTCTGCCACCATTGGCAACCCTGCGATGCTTGCAGGATGGCTGGATGCCGCACTCGTCACCAGTACCTGGCGACCGGTCGATCTCCGCCAGGGTGTGTTCTGTACTGACCGAATCCATTTCCGTGAGGGGGAACGCAAGGTAAAACAGGTATCAAAAAACTACGATGACCTCAACCTCTGTCTCGATACCATTGCAGAAGGGGGGCAGTGCCTTGTCTTTGTCTCATCGCGCCGCAATGCTGAGGCGTTTGCAAAACGGGCTGCCGGCGCAATAAAAGATGAGGACCCTCTGCTCAAAGAGTATGCTACACAGCTCGAGGGCATGGCTGATACAGAGATGGGGAAGAATCTCGCGCTGTGCGTATCCCGCGGTGCAGCATTCCACCATGCCGGCCTGAGCCGCCAGGAGCGGGGCGTTGTCGAGGAGGGTTTCCGGAAAGGGCTGATCAAATGCATCTCCTCCACCCCAACGCTCGCGGCCGGGCTTAACCTCCCTGCACGCCGGGTGATAATCCGGGATTACCTCCGGTTCACCGCAGGTGAGGGGATGCAGCCGATCCCGGCAAGCGAGTACCACCAGATGGCGGGGAGGGCTGGACGGCCCCGGCTGGATCCCTACGGAGAGGCAGTACTCATCGCGAAGGATGAGGGCCAGATCGAGGAGCTGTTCGAATGCTATATAGAGGCCGCGGCAGAGGAGGTCCACTCCAAAATTGCCGAACCGAATGCACTATACACACACGTACTCTCTCTTATCGCTTCGGGATTTGCCGGAACACGTGGGGAACTCACAACATTCATGAACAGGAGTTTCTATGTTCACGAGCACCGGCAAGGCCGCCTGATGCAGAAATCCGTGGATGCTGCGCTCAAATTCCTGGTCGCCTCCGATATGATCCTCGAAATCGGCGATAACCTGGGATCGACCGAGTTCGGGACCATGGTTTCGCGATTGTATATCGATCCACGGAGTGCCGCCCTGATCGTTTCCAACCTCCGGAAACGTACCGATTACACAGACATCGGCCTCCTTCACCTGATCTGCAGCACGCCGGACATGCCCAAGCTCTATGTCCGGAATACGGACCGGCCTGCACTGGACCGTATGCTCGAAACAAACGAGTCCGATCTCTGGCTTGCGATGCCGGATGAGGAGGAGGACATGGAGGGGTATTACCGGGCACTCAAGACAGCGATGCTCCTTGGTGACTGGACCGATGAAATGCCCGATGCAAAGATTTGCGAGCGCTACTCGGTAGGGCCGGGAGACATCTATGGCATGGTGGAGAGTGTGAACTGGCTGCTGCATGCGAGTCAGGAGCTCTCCCGCATGTTTGCCCCGGGTTTCAACCCGTCAATCCGCGAGTTCGAGATCTGTATGAAGAACGGGATCCGGCGTGAGCTCCTCCCACTGGTGAAACTCCGGGGTATCGGGCGGGTCCGTGCAAGACGTCTTTTTAACAACAGCATCACTTCTCCGGATGCTGTACTCTCAGCGGGGATTGAGACCGTGACGAGAATAATCGGACGCGGAATCGCAGAACAGATATTTGCCCAGCTGGAGGAGTCCAGAAACCCCACCACCACACCTGCTGCTGGAGAGGATAATATAGCCGGGCAGTCAACTCTCTCCCGGTTCAGGTGACACATGAAGGGACATGTCCAGCAAGGTGAAATCCGAACGGCCCGGTGCATGATTGATGACAGGCACACATTTCTTGAGCGTCTCAAGAGCATTAGCCGGGAATACAGCACCAATATCATCTGCTTCAATGCCGACATGCTTGCAGGCAGAGTGCATGCTGAACTCGCAGTCCGTCTTGCCCGGCGTTCCTGGATGGGGGAGTGTGCCATTGCCAACACATTTGAGATGGAAGCACTCCTGTACGCGGCCGGGTCGCGCCAGTGCAATGTGGCTTCCCGGTTTGGCATCAATGATGGGGAAAATCATCTCTTCATCTGTTGCAATCCCGGTGGGAACGAGCGGGTATGGGCTGCACTCTCTCCCTTCCTTGAGTACGTTGATACTGAGAGGTTTGAAATCACTGATCAGAATAAACGGGAACGACTTATCGATCTGTTCAGTATAACACCGCTGGAGCTGGGATCCCTTGACACGGGTACTACTATTACGGATCTGATCCTGGAACGGGTTGCACTCCTGCAGGTACTCCGTTGAATGGACCTGTATTATCACAATAATCAAAATTTTTTTCGCTAACCCCACACAAATTTTTCCGGGGTACCCCACCCTTTTTATTTAAGCATATTTGCATGAGACAACGTGTGAGCAATTGCAGGTACAATCAGTTCTTTTGTTGCGAGAATGACAGCGGGAGTAGATCCAGGAATGCAGAAAACAGCCACTCCAGAAGATGTGCCTGCAACAGCACGGGATAACATAGATGAGATCCCTACCTGCCCGAAACTTTTTATCCGGAATAATTCCCCAAAACCATCAATCTTCTTTTCAAGAAGGGGAGTGATCGCTTCGATCGTACAATCATCATGCGTGAGGCCGGTCCCACCATTGAAAATGATGCAGTTTGCTTTTTTCATTGCGATAAACCATTCATCACGGATTTTCTCCAGATTGTCAGGAACGATCGTATAGTAAGTGACAGGAATAGAATTTTCTTTGAGAATTTCAGATATGGCTTTTCCGCTGGAATCGTTTTCCTGCACTCTCGTACTGGATACTGTTATGATAGCTGCATTGATCTCAATCGTTCGTACATGGGCATGATTCATAATAAGAAACATGTTATCACCGATATATTTAGAGAATTCCGTAGCTTAATATGAACCGGTATTTTATTGTTACAAAATACCGGGGGGCCCTTCATTTCGCATGGAAATATTTTCTCACCGATCTTTTTTTCCATCCGAACTTTCAAATCCAATAAAATCTGTTCGAATTTGAAAATCTTTTTAAAGCATACATTATCAATTAATTTATATACAATTAAAAACATAATTACAAATGGCTTTCCTGAAAAATAAAAAAAATAACAAGGGTATCCTTGTACCAGTTCCACACGAAACAAAGGGGTCGGGCCCTTCACTCTCCTTCACTTTGATATAAAATTTTGTTCAGTTAATTAGCGACATTCATGGTAATCATTTCATAAAAACAATATCTGAAAAAGTCGGGGAAAATAAAAAATAACAAAAACAAAATAATAAAATTTGTCGGTATTTTAAGAATTTAGTTGTTTTAAACAGTCTCTCCACAAGAAATGAAGGGGTTTGTAGTCCGGATGAACCGATCGTTTTTTAGTCTCGTCGCACTAATTCTCAGCTCCACAGTGTAACCATGCCCGATACAGAAGATCCCTCAACAGGACTATTTAAAAAATACCTTATCAACAACCGGATATTCAAGGACAGGGAGGTTCTGAGACATTCTTATCGTCCCCAAATCCTGCCTCATCGTAAGCCTCAGATAGATGAAGTGGCCTCCATTCTTGCCCCGTCTCTCAGGAATGAGACCCCCTCAAATATCCTTATTTACGGTAAGACCGGTACCGGAAAAACAGCTTGTGTCCGGTATGTCGGTTCTGAACTGGAAAAGGCCAGTAGCAATATGGGAACTATCTGCAGGATTGTCCATCTGAATTGCGAAGTCATTGATACGCAGTACCGGGTACTTGCCCAGATTGCAAAATGCCTTGATGTCGTTGATGATGTATCCAGTGATAAAACCCGGACACATATCCCGATGACCGGGTGGCCTACCGACCAGGTATATGCCGAGCTGAAAAATCAGCTTGAGGCCGGTGGGGGAGTCCTCGTCATTGTACTGGACGAAATAGACAAACTTGTCAAGAAGAGCGGCGACGATACGCTTTACAATCTTACGCGAATCAACACGGATCTCAAAAATTCCAAGGTCAGCATTATCGGCATCTCCAACGACCTGAGTTTCAAGGATTTCCTCGATCCACGGGTCCTGTCCTCTCTCTCGGAAGAAGAGATTGTTTTCCCGCCATACAATGCACCCCAGCTGGTTGATATCCTTGCCCAGCGTGCAGACGGAGCATTCATGCCCGGTGCACTGGCAGAAGGAGTCATTCCCCTGTGTTCCGCTCTTGCCGCTCAGGAACACGGGGACGCCCGGCGGGCACTTGACCTGTTCAGGATCTCCGGAGAACTCGCCGATCGCGACGATTCGACGCAGGTCAGTGAAGAACATGTCAAGCAGGCTCAGGCAAAGATCGAAACTGACAGTATGATAGAATGCATTGCGACCCTTCCCACTCAGAGCAAGCTGATCCTTTACTCTATGCTTATCTTGGAGCAGCTGGGCCAGAATATCTTTACGAGCGGGGAAGTCTCACGCATATATCAGGATATTGCCCCGTCCGTCCAGCTTGACGTACTCACCCACCGCCGGATTACCGATCTGATCTCTGAGCTGAACATGCTTGGTGTGATCAACACGCGGGTTGTGAGCCGCGGGCGCTATGGCAGGACAAAAGAGATGTGGTTCGATGCGAACACGGGGAAGATCCGCGAAGTTGTACTCAAGGATCCGCGTCTGAACGAACTCAAAGATCTTGACGTGTCCCAGATGGAAGCAAAATGGATGAAGACCTGGTTCAGGTGATACAGGATGGATGAAAAGGACCTCGACCTCCTCCGTATTCTTGAGGAGAACAGCCGGCTGTCAGCAGATGAGATTGCAACGATGACAAACCTTGGGAAAGCCGAGGTTGAAGACCGTATCCGTGCACTCGAAACAACCCAGGTGATCAAACGTTATTCAACGGTCATCAACTGGGAGAAGGCAGGAAACGGGGAAGTCTCAGCTATCATCGAACTCAAGGTCAGCCCCGAACGCGATTTCGGGTACGACCGGATTGCTGAGCGGCTTTCGCGGTTCAGGCAGGTCAGGAGCCTGCGACTTATTACCGGTACGTATGATCTCCAGCTGATCGTCACCGGTAAAAACATGCAGGAAGTCTCGCGTTTTGTCTCAGAACATGTGGCTCCCATGGACCGGATCCGCGAGACCGCGACACACATTATCATGAAGTCATATAAGGAAAACGGCAACGCCTTCTTTGAGCAGCCGGAAACGGAACGTCTTCCCTATTGCCCGTAAGGTGTCATCATGCGCAATTTCACCTCGTTACGTGCACAGGAGATTCCTCCTTCAGGAATCCGGAAGTTCTTCGATCTTGTACTCACCATGGAGGATGTGATATCCCTTGGTGTCGGCGAACCGGATTTCCGCACCCCCTGGAATATCTGTGAATCAAGCATCTATTCGATT
The DNA here is from genome assembly GCF_049518935.1 of Methanoregula sp. Lineage (GTDB taxonomy): Archaea > Halobacteriota > Methanomicrobia > Methanomicrobiales > Methanospirillaceae > Methanoregula. Next base: position 3,895 of record NZ_JBEKRH010000004.1, on the reverse strand, counting down.
GAGCAGGGTGTAACCTCCTATACCTCCAACAAAGGGCTTCAGACGCTGCGTGATACACTCTCCCGCTACCTTGCACAGCATTACAATCTGAACTACAACAGCGATCAGGAGATTATCATCACCAGCGGCGTATCGGAAGCCCTGGACATTGCCATCAGGGCCATCGTTGATCCGGGTGATGAGGTCCTGGTAGCCCAGCCGGGATATGTCTCGTATGGCCCGTGCGTCACGCTTGCGGGGGGCAAACCAGTGCCGGTCCGGTGCGTGGAAAAGGACCACTTCAAACTGAATCCGGATACCCTCGCCGAGCAGATCACCAGCAAATCGAAGGCGCTGATCATAAACTTCCCGAACAATCCCACCGGAGGAGTTATGACAGAGAGCGACCTGAAAGCGGTTGCAGACCTGATAATCGATCACGATCTCCTGCTCATCAGTGACGAAGTCTACGCCGAACTCACGTACGAGACCCACCACTGTGCTGCCGCAACGGTCAGCGCTCTCCGGGAGCGGACGATCACCCTCAACGGGTTCTCCAAAGCCTATGCGATGACTGGCTGGCGGATCGGCTATCTCTGCGCCCCGAAGGAGCTCTGCGATGCCGCCCTGAAGATTCACCAGTACGTTATGCTCTGTGCACCGGTGATGGGCCAAGTCGGGGCACTCGAGGCACTCCGATCCGCTGAGGAAGAGAAGAACAGCATGGTCAACGAATATCGCCTGAGGCGAAACATGTTCGTTGCAGGTCTCAACCGCATCGGTCTTCCCTGCCATGTTCCTGAAGGCGCATTCTATGCCTTCCCCTCCGTGGAAAAGACCGGTCTTTCCGATGTGGAATTTGCCGAGCGCCTTCTCAAGGAGCAGCGGGTGGCGGTGGTACCGGGCAGCGTCTTTGGGTCCGGTGGCGAAGGACACCTGAGGTGCGCCTATGCGGTATCCCGGAAAGAGCTTAACGAGGCATTGCTGAGGATGGAAGCATTCCTCAGCACCCTTTGATCCCATTGATCACAATCAACAACTGTTTTTTCGTTTCCCCTCCTGCTGCGGCGGGCGGGGGATAGTTTATTGTGGAACTCGACCAATACTACATGATACTTCAATGAGCTGTACTATCATCGTTGGTGGATTTTTTGGGGATGAAGGAAAGGGCAAGGTTGTTGCCCATATTGCCTATAAGGACAAACCCGTAATCATCTCCCGCGGCGGTGTGGGTCCGAATGCCGGACACACTGTCCAGGTCGGAGACCACAAATATGGTGTCCGCATGGTCCCGTCCGGTTTTGTATATAAAGACGCGAAACTCTGCATCGGCAGCGGTGTTCTGGTCGACCCGAGAGTCCTGAAGCAGGAAGTTGAGATGCTGGGCGTCAAAGGGCGGGTCTTTGTCGACAAGCGCTGCGGTATCATTACTGAAGATCATATTGCCCGTGATAAGGGGAGTGCCCACCTTGCCAAAAAGATCGGGAGTACCGGTTCGGGATGCGGGCCGGCAAATTCTGACCGTGTAATGAGACTCTCCCCGCAGGCAAAGGATGTGCCGGAACTTGCAGAATACCTGCTCGATGTTCCCAAGGCGATTGACGATGAACTGAAAAAGAACAATTCTGTTCTGCTCGAGGGCACCCAGGGCTTTGGCATTTCACTGTATTATGGGACCTACCCCTTTGTAACAAGCAAGGATACCTCAGCGTCGCAGATTGCTGCAGACAATGGTGTTGGACCGACGAAGATCGACGACGTCATCGTGGTCTTCAAGGCCTACCCGACCCGCGTTGGCGAGGGCCCTTTCAGCACCGAAATGTCGCTCGAAAAGTCGGACGCCATGGGAATCCAGGAGTTCGGCACCGTCACCCACCGCCAGCGCCGTGTTGGCGGGTGGGATGGAGACATGGCACGGTATTCCTCCATGATCAACGGGTGCACTCAGGCAGCCCTCACCGGCATAGACAACGTCGATAAAGCTTGCTTTGGTGCTACTGAGTATGCAAAACTGACCAAAAAGGCAAAGGACTTCATCAAACAGGCCGAGGAAGACATCGGCAGCCCGGTGACCATTATCTCTACTGGTCCCGAAGTGACCCAGATCATCGATTTGAGGGATGAACTGGCATGAAACACTCTCTCATGGATATCCTCTGCTGCCCGGTATGTAAAGGGGATCTCGTACTTCATGTAGATACAGAGAACGATAAGGAGATTCTCGAAGGTAGTCTGAACTGTGCTGCCTGTGGCGTGGACTATCCCATCCACGAGGGAATTCCCAATCTCCTGCCACCCACCCACAAATCATAAGAGGCAAAGGCATGGATCTCCCGTTACCTGTTATGATGCTGGTGTCTGCCGGTAACAGGGAAAATGAAAGTACCTACGAAGTGTACCTCAACCGCAGCGGAATCAACTCCATTGATCTGCCCCGGGAGAAGATTGTTGCTGAGATCGGGGGAAACCTGCGGATACGTTTTTTGAACCGTGGAGCGCCAATCCATATTACCATCACCTCCTCAAACGCCGGCATGTACTCCGAGTTTTTCCACGAGAACATGTATGTTGTTGACGATTCGGTACTCACCATCCCTATCAGGAAGGAAAGCCAGGAAGGCCTCTTTGATCTGGAGATCATCTCCGGGTACGGGGTAATGAAGTCCCATCTGCCGGTAATGGTCATCCAGCCGGTAAGCCTCCGGGCCACGTCTCCGGAAGAGTTCCCCCTCCAGCCTGTGGCCCGCGGCCGGCCCCATCTCCTGATGATAATGATGGGTATTGCGCTCATCATGTACTGCACCTGGCTCTATACAAAAACTGAATTCCTCAATATTGCCTCATTCATCACCCTTATCATCGGGGCGCTCTACACATGGTACCGCCAGCAGTAACACTCGCAGCAGTCGTTCTCTTTTGTGCGCTTGTCGTGGACCGGCTGATCGGCGATCCACACTCCCGGTATCATCCGGTGGCCCTTCTGGGATCCTTTATCGGGCTCTGGGGAAGACCGGCATACTATCCTGTCGGACTCCAGCGGATTGCTGGTATCCTGTTATGGGCACTTACGGTCTTCCTCTTCACCCTGCCGTTCATCCTTTTCACCGTACTGGCGCCGTGGTATATCTACCTCCTTGTGGCGCCATTCCTGCTGAAATGCTGTTTTGCGTGGCGCTCACTTGAAGAGCACACCCTTGCGGTGGTATCAGCCTTAAACGAAGGCGTGGAGACCGGCAGGGAGAAAGTCCGGTTGCTGGTATCCCGGGATACAGCGGATCTCACCCGTGATCACATCCTCTCGGCCGGGTACGAGTCCATGACCGAAAACCTCACAGACAGCATCATTGCGCCGCTCTTCTGGTTCTCCCTCTTCGGTCTTGCTGGTGCGGCAGCCTGCCGGGCAATCAACACCCTGGATGCGATGCTCGGATATCGTGATGAACGTGAGCGGATCGGCTGGTGGCCTGCGCGCACAGATGATATTCTCAATTATATCCCGGCGCGCATCACTGTCCTGCTCCTGCTTATCTGGTTTACAACACGTGGGACGTTTTCTCAGGCATGGCAGGTAATGCGCCGCGACGGCCGCAAGCGCCCCGGGTTCAATGGCGGAATTGTAATGGCTGCAATGGCAGGCGGGACTGGTATCCGGTTTGAGAAGCCGGGGGTTTATACGATTGGCGATGGCGAACGGACTCTCGACGAGGGAGGTCCGGATATCCTCACAGCAACCCGGGCCGTTACCCTTATGTATGCAATATTTGCCTGTTGCGTACTGTTTTTATTGGGAGCGCCGATCAATAATATTGGCATATGAAACTGGAAGAACTGAGATTTGGCACTGAGCTTCTCAAGCGCGGCTTTGCATCCATGCAGAAGGGGGGCGTCATTATGGATGTAGTGAATGCCGAACAGG
>NZ_JBEKRH010000003.1:0-217632 GCF_049518935.1 Methanoregula sp. | reverse complement strand
GAACAATTCTTTTAACCTATGGCATCCTACTAGATAGGAGCGGGCCGGTAGATCAGTGGTAGATCGCTTCCTTGGCATGGAAGAGGCCGCGGGTTCAATTCCCGCCCGGTCCATCCCGTTTTCGATTTCGTTTTCGATTTTTCCTGATTCGTCTTCCCGGTGTCCTGATCTTCCGGGGGTTCCTGGTTGTTTCCGGAAATTTTCCGGCCCGTCAGGCAAATTCCTTCCAGTCAGGAAGTACTTTTTTATACTCAGGGAATAAGGGTAGCTTTGAATATCATGCGTATCCGTGACCTGATCCTGCCCGAAGACAAGGTTTTTTTCACGCTTTTTCTCGAGATGGCGGAAAAAATCGGGGAGTCGGCAACGACCCTCAACGAGATCACCCATGAACTCCCCGGGGGCACGGAGAAGGCCCACAAGGTGCGCCAGATCGAGCACCACGGGGATGAAATCACTCGGAAGATCTTCGAACAGCTGGACGAATCGCTCATCACGCCCCTTGAACCGGAAGAGATCGCACGCCTTGCCCCGGTCCTCGATGATGTGCTCGACCGCCTTGACTGGGTCACCCACCAGCTCTGCAACTATGGGATCCCGGAAACAAACGATGTGCTCAAGGAATACTCGTACCTCATCATGCTGGCGAGCATCGAGATCAGCCACGCAGTGAAGAGTCTTTCAACCCTGAAAGATCCCGACGAGGTCAGGACCCACGTGGCAGAGATCAGCCGGCTCTACAACCTCTCGACCGAGCTCCTGTCCCGCGCCATCCTCGATCTCTTCAAGACAAAGGATCTGCTCCTGATCATCAAACTCAAGGATATTTACGAGGGGTTGGCCCGGGTCATGGAGAAGTGCAATGACGTAGGCCACGCGCTCAGTGACATCGCCAAGGCCCATTCGTGATCATGGATTCCCTTGTCCTCTTCGGGATCATCCTTGCTCTCGCACTGAACTTTGTCAACGGGCTCAACGATGCCTCACATTCCATTGCCACGGTGGTCGCAACCAAGGCCCTTTCACCGGGTAAAGCGGTCCTGTTTACTGCAATCTGCAACATGATAGGACCGTTCCTCTTTACGACTGCCGTCGCTGCTACTATCGGCACGGCAATCGTCTCAAAGAGCGGGCTTACACCCTTCTCCATTGTGGTCGCCATGGGAGCCGCAATCATCCTCGTCTTCGTGGCAACCCGTGCCGGGATCCCCATCTCCAGCAGCCACGCAATGGTCGGGGGCCTGCTGGGAGCCGGGATTGCAGCCGCCGGCCTGTCCGTAGTGATCCTCCCCGATAACGGCGTGCTTGTGCAGGTAGTAATCTACGGCCTGATCGGTGCAGTAATAGGTGGCATCGTGCTTGGCCTGTTTACTGCTTCCTTCCATGAGGACATCCGTCTCGGTGCCATGCTCGGCGCGATCTGCGGAGCGGCGTTGATCATCCCGGTCCTGATGCTCGCGGGCGTCATAAAAGTCTCAGGTCTCCTGGCCATCGTACTCTTCATCTTCATCTCCCCGATCATCGGGATGGTGAGTGCATTCCTCCTGGACATCCTCGTCTCCCACCTCTTCCGGCACTCCCGCCGGAACCGGATGACGCGGATCTTCCAGCCGTTCCACGTGCTCGCCTGCCTTGTCCAGGCGACCGCCCACGGTGCAAACGACGGGCAGCACGCAGTCGGTGTCATCACGGCACTGCTCGTCGCGTCCGGCATACTCATGACGTTTGACGTTCCCTCGTGGGTGATCCTGACAGCGGCAATCGCCATCGGTCTCGGGACCTGTTTTGGCGGCTGGCAGGTGGTGGACAAAATGGCAAAGGACATCACGAAGATCCGGCCGTACCAAGGGTTCTGTGCTGCCACGGCCAGCAGCGCGATTCTTGTCAGCGTGACCCAGGTCGGGATCCCGGTTTCCTCGACCCACGCGATCAACGGTGCGATAATCGGAGTAGGTGCTACCCGGGGCAGGAACGCGGTGCAGTGGAAGGTAGTCCGCGAGATGATGACCGCCTGGATCATCACCATCCCGCTTGCCGTCACCGTTGCATGGGTCGGGTACTTTGTCACATCGTTTGCCCTGACGGTAGTATAGAGTCAACATATTTCGCTATATTTTTAAGATCTACCGTCTATTACCACTGGGTTTGTTATGGGTCTCCGTGAATTGCTGATACCGCAGGATAAGATCTTTTTTGATTTGTTCGAACAGCAGGCAGGGATTGTCAAGGAAGCTGCCTGGCAACTGGTAGCCCTGACCGAGGATTTCACGAATGTCAAGGAGAAACGCCACGCCATCTGGCTGCTCGAGAGCAAGGGAGACCAGGTCACCCATGCGATCTACGACCAGCTGAACCATACCTTCATCACTCCGCTCGACCCCGAGGAGATCTCACGACTCGCCTCGACCATGGACGACGTGCTGGATTATATCGACGGGGCAACGGAGAAGATGTTCTATTACGGGATCGCGTCTACCGACTCGCACATGATCGAACTTGCGAAACTGATCCACATGTCCACCGTAGAGATCGAGAGTGCGGTCAAGGGGATCCGCTCGATCAAGGACCCCCGCTACATCGATGAGCGCTGCATCGAGGTGAACCGGCTGGAAAATATCGCCGACGATGTGCTGGCCCACGCAGTGACTGACCTCTTCAAGACGGATAATGCGATCGAGATCATCAAGCTCAAGGACATCTACGAGCACCTCGAGACGGCAACGGACTACTGCGAAGACGTGGCAAACGTGCTCTCAGACATCGCGATCAGGCATTCATGACCATGGGATACCTGATACGTGAGGGGATTGCATGATCGAAGCCACATGGGAACTCATTGCTGCCATCATCGGCATCGCGCTCGTATTCGATTTTACGAACGGGTTCCATGATTCAGCCAATTCCATATCGACCGTAGTCTCGACAAAAGTCCTCTCCCCCCGGAACGCGGTGGTATTTGCCGCCTTTTTCAATTTCGTCGCTGCCTTCGGGTTCGGTGTCGCCGTGGCAAACACCATCAGCACGATCGTGGAACTCAACGTTGTCTCCCTCGCTGTCGTGCCCTATATCGTGCTCGGGGCGCTGATCGGGGCGATTGCCTGGAACATCATCACCTGGTTCTTTGGTCTTCCCACGTCCTCTTCCCATGCACTGATCGGGGGTCTGGTCGGGGCGGGGATCTCGGCTGCCGGCCTTGCCGCAATTCGATGGAACACGGTCGGGACCGTGGCGCTCTTCATGGTCCTTTCTCCGATCATCGGCCTGATCTGCGGGTTCTTGTTTATGGCCGCAATCCTGTGGCTGACGCGTAAGGCCAACAAACAGTCTGCGGAGAGCCATTTCAAGCGGCTCCAGCTCTGCTCGGCAGCGGCCTACAGTTTCAGCCATGGTACAAACGACGCCCAGAAGACCATCGGCATCATCCTGCCCCTGCTCTTTGTCGTCGGTTATGCTGGTGTCGGCACCAACCCGAACCACCTCCTCGTTCCTGCCTGGGTCATCATCGCTTCCTACACGACCATTGCGTTTGGCACGCTGGCAGGAGGATGGCGTATTGTCAGGACCATGGGGTATAAGATCACCAAGCTCCGGCCGGTCCAGGGTTTTGCTGCGGAGACTGCCGGTGCTGTCACCATCCTCGGCGCATCGGTCGCAGGAATTCCCGTCAGCACGACCCACGTGATCTGCTCCTCGATCATGGGGGTTGGTACGACGATGGGAACCAGCACCGTGAAGTGGGGGGTAGCCCGGAGCATTGTCATCGCATGGGTCCTTACGATCCCGATCAGCGCCATCATCGGGTTTGCCGCATTTGCCGTGATCCGGGTAATCATTGGATATTGATTCTTCGTGAAAGCACCCCCGATGTACCCCCAAAAGCAGCCAGTCCCGGGGATGGAGCGGTTCGTCCTATCTTTTTTTATCCTCACGCGTAAAGAGGACAACTACACAACAACCGCTGCCACGGCCAGTACGTGCAGGGAATTTCCCCGGTAAGATTTCCGGGTAACCGTGACCATCATGGAACCGCTCATACTGTTTGGAATCATCCTTGCGCTCGGCCTTGCATTTGTCAACGGGCTCAATGATGCCTCGCATTCCATAGCAACCGTTGTCGCCACCCGGGCCCTTTCACCGGCAAAAGCGGTCTTCCTCACGGCGATATGCAACATGATCGGCCCGTTCATATTCACCACGGCAGTTGCGGCCACGATCGGCACGACAATTGTCACAAAGAGCGCCCTGACCCCGACATCGATCATCGTAGCCATGGCAGCCGCCATACTCCTCATATTCGTTGCAACCCGGATCGGGATCCCGCTCTCCAGCAGCAATGCAATGGTCGGCGGCCTGATGGGGGCCGGTGTTGCGGTCGGGGGGATCGGTGCCATTCTCCTTCCCGGTACAGGCACGGTACTCCATGTCATATTCTACGGTCTTGCCGGTGGCGTTGCCGGTGCCCTGATCCTTGCCGGCCTGACGTACATGCTCGGGGCGGATGTCCGGCTCGGCGCACTGCTCGGGACGATCTGCGGGGCGGCACTGATCATCCCGATCCTTATGGTGGCAGGCGTACTCAAACTCTCCGGCCTGCTCGTCGTCGTGATGTTCATCTTCATCTCGCCGATCCTAGGCATGGTCTCTGCATTCCTCTTCGATATTGTCATAACCCACCTGTTCCGCCATTCCCGTCAGAACCGGATGAAGCGGATCTTCCAGCCGTTCCATATCTTCGCATGTCTTCTCCAGGCCGCAGCCCATGGGGGCAATGACGGCCAGAACGCCGTGGGGCTGATCACGGCCCTGCTCGTGGCATCCGGCATCCTCGCCAGTTTTGCCGTGCCGCTCTGGGTCATCCTCGCTGCTGCACTCGCCATCGGCCTCGGCACCTGTTTTGGCGGCTGGCAGGTAGTGGAGAAGATGGCACACGGGATCACGAAGATCCGGCCGTACCAGGGATTCTGTGCCGCCACTGCCAGCAGCGGGACGCTTGTCATGGAGACGCTCTACGGTATTCCCGTCTCCTCAACGCACGCGATCAACGGGGCAATCGTCGGGGTCGGGGCAACCCGGGGCAAGGATGCGGTACAATGGCGTGTGGTCCGGGAGATGATGACGGCATGGATCATCACCATCCCACTGGCATTCGTATGCGCATTTGCCGGCTACCTGGCATTCTCCACCGTCATTTTCATCCTCGGGAGCATCTGACGATTAGTTCAGAGAAAATCTATGCATAGCTGAAAGAAGAACTCTGAAGAAACAGACATGAGCCATTAAGGTTCACTCCGGATGAAAATTTGTGAGGCTCCCCCGCCTCAGGGCCACTCCGGGGAGGCAATCGTCGCTTCAGCGAGGATTGACTGGAGAAGAATACGCAAGGATTCTTCGACTTGCTGAATCTCATGAGAGATGAGGCACGGCGGGGCGGGGAAGTTTTTTTAAATTGCTTTCAGTCAATGATCCGTTGCGGGGGCGTCCCGCCGGGGGCGGCGGCTTCCATCGTAACCGGGGGTATGGGGGTTTCAACCCCCATCATCAAACCTGAAGAGCACTATTTTCAAAGGAAATCCTTGTGTTAAAACAATTTTAGTATTATATTTGAGTGAGGTTGTGACAGTACCTGTCCTCATGAAGAACCTTGCGGATTCATCTCAAGCCAGCTCTTCCCTTCGGGAACAGCAGGTTCCCCCGAGAGCGTTACTATTTTTACAATGTATACAGAGCAGAAAAATGAAGTGAGAGGAGGACGGAAAGACCGCTTATTATTTCAGGTCCCGGTAATACCGGCAGTATTCCGTGATCACGCACCGGTCACAGAGCGGCTTCTTCGCATCGCAGGTGGCCCGGCCATGGGCGATGAAGACGTCCGTAAGATCGCCCCATTCGTCCTGCGGGTAGAGGGCCATGAGATCCCGCTCGATCACGGCCACGTTGTCGGTATCCGAGAATCCGATCCGCTGTGCCAGCCGCCGGACATGGGTATCGACCGCGATCCCCGCGTTCCGTCCGTGCGCATGGTACATCACGATGTTGGCGGTCTTGCGCCCCACACCCGGGATCGTCAGGAGCTCGTCCATCGTCTCCGGGACATTTCCCCCGAATGTCGAGAGCAGCGCCTGCGATGCCGCGATGATGTTCTTTGCCTTTGCGTGGAAATAGCCGAGGCTGTGGATGATCGGTTCCACGTCATCCGTCTTTGCCTTTGCAAGTTTCGCGGGCGTCGGGTATTTTGAGAAGAGCGCTTTCTTTACCTTAAGCACAGCCTTATCGGTCGTCTGGGCGGAAAGGATCGTGAGGATGAGTACTTCAAACGGTGTGCCCCGGGCAACGGTCAGGGGAGCTTCCCGGGCATCCGGATAGCGTTTTAGCAGAAGAGAATAAACCCGGAGTGCATCCTGTTTTTTCATGGTCCAATGGGGTAGGGCGGATTCGAACCGCCGTCAAAGCGTCCCAAACGCTCTAGGATGGACCAGGCTACCCTACTACCCCGCGCCATCATAGTTGCGCCGGGAAGATAAAAATAGGTAGTGGTGAGATCGCGCACTGGAAAAATTACGGCCTGTGAGAGAACGAACCTATTGATAGTCTGAACTTTTTATGGTCCGGGGTTGTCATCAGGCAGAACCAGGTCCGACAGGGGCCGTTCTAGCAAAAATATTTTTGCTATATGCCAAAAAGTTTATACATAATGCACAATAAACTGTGCATTGTGGGAAATATGAAACAACACGCCATTGCAATTACTCACCCCCAGAGGGAAAGAGAGCATCGTACCAAACCAGTCCAGGAGAAACCATGAAAATTCAACAGAAATCAGGCACAGTTCTCATCTGCCTCGCCACACTCATCCTCGTCGCGGCCATTGCGATCGCCGGCTGTGTAGACTACGGTCAGGGCCAGCAGAGCCAGATAACACCTAATGGTAATCAGCAGAGTGAACACCCTGCCGCCGTCACGATAGTCACGACAAGGATAACGATTGCACCGGCACCGCTGAAAACTGCTCAGCCCACCCAGGCACCGGGTCTTTCTACCGCGGGCATAGCGATCGATCCTATCGGTGTCAAGAACACCGGGGACAAGTTCCTCATCACCGGCACGACCAGTCTTCCCGCAGGCACAAACCTCTTCTGGCAGGTCATGCCGGATACGGGAACACCCCCGACCGGCCTTGACGGGAACTCACAGATGAGTATTGTGGGAAACAGCCAGGTAACGAAAGGGAGTGGCACATCGAACCGGATATCGATCGCTGCTGACCTGGGCAGTCTTGTGCCGGGGAAGTACGTTGTCATTGTGGGTGAGATGAAAGGAGATCCGTCAGATTTTGCGATTGGGAACCGGTATGGATACACATACTTTACCCTGAAATAGGCCGGTATGCACTCCATGAGAAGACATCCATCAGTCTTTTCCGGAAACCAGGCAAACCAGCAAAAATCCTTGCAACGGGCAGGAAGCGGCTTATCGCAAAAGTTCCTGTTCGCCACGATCCGGGAAAAATCCGGCGATTACTATCCACCATATGAAAGGAGAGAAACCACGGAACAAATGAAGGAGATATCATGAAAAACAAGACCCTCATGTACGGCAGCATCCTCGCTGCCGGTATTATCGTCGTCGTATTATGCGTCGGCATGGTCACCGGATTTTCGGTCGCAAAACCGTTCATCTCCGTTGACCCGATCAGCGATAAGAACATTGGTGACCAGTTCACCATCACGGGAAACACCAGCCTTCCGGCAGGAACTGAAATTCTTTTCCAGATCTATCCGGCATCCTTTGAAGCTGCAGCAACAGATCCACAGACCGGCGCACAAAACGGTGAATTCACCGGGGCAACCGGAACCGTGACAGTCACACAAGGCACCGGGGGTACGAACACCTGGTCTGTGGATGTAGACCTGACGACTTTCCTGCCAACGGAATACCTCGTGAATGTATCATTATTTACCGGGGACGCAAGCAGGGGCGATTTCTCCACGGGCAATCCTTTCGGCACAACGACATTCACTGTCCACCCGGCTTCCGGGTCAGCGGTCACGGCCGGTACATCCCGGCTTTCAGATAACGCTGCCCCGGGCGGTATCCTCATCGATCCCATTCGTGACACAAGCGCCGGAGATCTCCTTGTCGTGACCGGAAGGACCAACCTGACGGTTGGCACGGATCTCATCGTAAAAGTGATCCCTGAATCCACGGATAGTGCTCGTATCGTCGGTGATTACCAGAACCCGGAGAATGCTGCAATTACAAAAGTTGTCAAAGGCTCCGGTTCAGGCAACCGCTTCTCAGTCTCCTTTGATACCCGGCTCCTTCCCCCTGCGGAACATATCGTCACGGTCTCCAACGTGAAAGGCAATGCAGCCGGTATTGATTCCGAACCTGGTACCGTAACCGGGTCCTATCTGTTCAACATTATTGCGGGCGCAGCCGGCACCAGCCAGTCCGGAAATGACACTTCCGTGCCCGGTATCTTCATCAATCCCGTAGGTGATACAACCGTGGGAGATCCCCTGGTTGTATCGGGAACGACCAGCCTACCGGTCGGCACGGGATTCATCGTGAAGGTTATTCCTGAATCAAGTACCGATAACCAGCACCCGGAGATTGCAGCAAGTACAGCTGCTGTCAAAGGTTCCGGTACTGCCAGCCTCTTCTCAGTCACCCTTGATACAACGAAGCTCAGACCGGGCGGGTATATCGTTTTTGTCTCGGATGTGAAAAGTGATGTGTCCAGCGGGAATTATGAGCCCGGCCAAGCAACCGGGTCCGCACTCTTTGCCGTAACATAGGTCGTTATGCACACAACGAGAAGACACCCATCAGTTTTTTCCGGAAACCGGGCAAAACAGAAAAAATCCCCCCAACGACCAGAAACCGGGTTATCGCAAAAGTTCCTGTTCGCCATGATCCGGGAAAAAATCCAGCGATTGCTCTCCCCCATGGGAAAGTGCATCGTACAAAAAAAGTCTGGGAGAAACCATGAAACATCAACAGAAATCAGGCCCCTTACATATCTGCCTCGCCGTACTGATCGTAGTCGCGACCCTTGTGATCGCCGGTTGTATGGAATCTACGCCCGGCCAGCAGGGCCAGATGACCGCCACGAATGATAAGCAGAACGAAAACCATGCCGCTGGCACGACCACCACGACAGGGACAATGAATGCACCAAAACCGCCAATAACTGCACAGCCCACACCGGCACCGGATCCGTCCTCCCCGTCCATAACAATCGATCCCGTCGGTGACAAGAACCTCGGGGATCTGCTGGTTATTTCCGGGACTACGAACCTGCCGGAGAAAACATGGGTCTATCTCAGTTGGACCTATGGGAACTCAGGAGAGGAGAAGATGGTAGCAAACAAACAGGTCCTTCCCGGCACGAACGGGATCAACCACTGGAGATTTGCATTCGATACAAGCGGGTTCAGACCCGGTTCCTATAACCTGACCGTCGCAACCCGGAAAAAAGACGTGGCGGGGTCTGCGCAGTTATCCCTTAAGGGGACGTTCCTTGGCACCGATAATCCGGTATATTATTCCGGAACGTCAGGGTCATCGGGATCGGCCGGTATACCATCTATCGCCGTACAACCGCCGGGAGACCATCAGCAGGGGGACATCTTCCTTATATCGGGCACGACCAGCCTTGCCCCGGGGACGCTCCTTTTATGCCAGGTGTATCCCGCATATTTTGAAGATAAAACAAAAAGGCCGGCCTCCTCATACGGTACGCCCACGAGTATTGCTGTCGACAGCATTGTTGTCAGGGACACGGGAAATGCCAACCGGTGGGCATGTGCCCTGGATACGGAAGGGTATGAAAAGACCGGGTATATTGTGAACGTTTCAACAATGAGTGAGGATAATACCGGGACAGAAATTTCCGGTTCGGCACAATTCACCATCCGGTGATCCGGACAAAGACCCCGTAGCCTGATGCGGGATCAAAGATAAAAAAATTTGTCTTAATGCACAAAATACATTACACGTGGCCCTTATGAAAAAGAAATATCTGACGTATGCCGGGATTGTCTCTGCAGCAATACTTGTCATCATGTTCGCGGGTATTCTCCTGACGGGCACGTTTTCCCTCTTCTCTTCAGTAACCATCGATCCTATCCTGGATCACCCTGCAGGGGATCTCGTTGTTATCACGGGGACAACGAACCACATGGCCGGAACAGTACTGGAACTGGATATAGTCGCAGTTTCACCCGCTCCCGGGACGAACCCCAGTGCCGGTGCAACAGATGCGTTTATTGTCCGGGGCGGGGGAATGTCGAACACCTGGTCAGCTGCACTGGATACTTCCGCTATCCCCCCGGGGGAATACCTGGTAAAAGCCTACTGGGTGAATGAAACCGTGCGGAGCGATCTCCTCGCAACATCCCGTCTCACGCTGACCGGTACGAAACCAACCCTGACTGAATCTCCCGGCACGGGAACGAACCAGACTGTATATATCACGGTAAATCCCCCCGGCACGATATGGCGCGGGGAAAAACTCCTGATAACGGGAACAACCAACCTGCCGGAAGATACCGGACTCCTCTATGCAGTCATCCAGCAGTCCAACACATCGGTCTTCACCGTGGACCCGAAGACCGGAAAACAGGAAGTACGGGGTGGGTCCACGCGAACGGGACTTATCCATGTACTGCCGGGGATAGATGGTGTCAACCGGTGGTCGTTTGCAGCCGATACTACTGAATTCATCCCGGACCAGTACCAGGTAATAGTCACGCTGGAAAATATCAGCACGGAGAATATCGGTAAGGAGGGCCCCTCTGGCACTGCACCCCTGATCGTGAAAGAAGCGATCCTGGACAGTGCTGCATCACCGGTACCGGAAAACAGTCCCTGCCAGGTCATCACAATTGATGCATTCCCCGACAAGTGGATCAATCAGACCTATACGATCACGGGAACAACCAGCTTTCCTCCAGGAACGGAACTGCTTGTACAGGTTTTTCCCATGGAATATGACCTGACCATAAACATGGGAATACAACAACCGGCTGCAGTCATGTCGGGTGCAGTGGGAACAGTGACCGTGGAGAAGGGGAACGGGAGCACAAGCCTCTGGTCCCTGACACTGGATAAGGGGAGGATGGATACGGACCAACAGAATTATCTCGTGAATATCAGTAATGACCGGATCGATAACCGGACATATGAAACCATATACGGGGACACATTCTGCTCAAAAAGACTTGTCCTCCCGGGCTGATTGTCATGAAACGCCTTACTTATCTTACCTGTTCCCTTATCGTGGCATGCATGGTTGCTGCGATGGTCGGGTGGTCGATGGCAGCCGGAAATTTCCTTATCCCCGTCATCGCCATTCCGCTTGGGATCATCGTGGTCCTTGCCTGCCGGGCACAGGTCGACACCGTAATAGCAGATGAGCGGGAAAACCGGATCCGGAGTAAAGCAGCGCTCCGCACTCTCGAAGTCATCGTCATCGGGGGGGCGATTGCCACGATCATCCTGTACTCCTACGTGGTGAGTGTCCCGCTCACGCCGGTAATAACCGGAAAACTGTTCATCAATGACGACGGGACACAATCCATGACGATCGCCGAGTATAAGGCTGGGAGCGTACCGGGCCCCGGGACCCTTATCCGGTCAACGACCATAAAGAACCTGAATGCCATGAACGAAACCGAAGCGATGACGTACTGTACTTACGTCCGTGAGGGCTTTTCTGAGAACGAACGGAAAGGCCTTGCCGGAATGACTATCGGCTTTGGCCTTGTTGCTCTTCTCGCCACGTTCGGAGCATTTTATCTTTATTACAACCGAAAGTACTAACCGCAGACTGCCATGAAAAACCGTATCAGGGTGCTCCGGGCCGAACTCGACATGACGCAGGAACAACTCGCAGAGCTGGCCGGAGTCACGCGGAACACGATCATCTCCATGGAAAAGGACAAGTACTGCCCGTCCCTCAAACTCGGCTTCCGCATCGCCCGCATCTTCGGCGTGGGGATCGATCAGGTATTCACTTATGAGGAGGACAAAGACGGGCCGTCATCAGAAAACGATAACTGACACTCATTTTTTCTTATTTTTCTTATAATTTTTTTAAGAGAGGCCGGTATTACAGCGGCAGTGGTTTCTTCTTCCCTTCCGAGACCACGGTGCCCCGGAACTTCCCCTTGAGGATCGCGTTCGAGAGGTTCTTCGGCTCCCTCCCGTCAAGCACCACGAGCGGGATCCCGCTCCGCTCCACGACACGGGCTGCTACGATATCGAGCACATTGTTGGAACCGGCGCCAAGAGCCGAACTCCCGACAATTTCCAGCAGTTTCTTGGGTGTCATCTCATCAAACCGGGTCGCTTCAGGGTCCTTCCGCGGGTCGGCAGTATAAATCCCGTCGACCGAGGTCGCGTTGATGAAGACCGAAGCCCCGACCCGTTCGGAAAGGACTGCGGCCACTGCATCGGTTGTCTGGCCCGGCGTTATGCCCCCCATCACCACGATCTTGCCTGACTCCCCGTACTTCTTCGCCTCCGCGTGGCTCTCTGCCACTTTCGGGTACGCGTCCTCGCCCAGCGCCGCGATCAGCATGGTCGCATTCAGCCGGGTGATCAGGATCCCGACTTCATCGGAGGTGCCCTCGTCGATCCCGAGTTCACGGGTGATGCTGATGTACCGGCGGGCCTCGCCACCGCCCCCGACCACGACAAAGAGCCGGTGCTTCTTTGCGATCTTCCTGAGGACGGGGACGTACTCTTTGATGGTATGGTTTTCGAGGGACGGAATCAGGATCGAGCCGCCCAGCGAGATGACAACCTTCTTCATTGCACTAGTTTTTGTACCGGGTGCTCATATAGAGTTGCTGACCATGTTTTACTGCCCGGTCTGCAAGAGTCCTGATATCTTCCCGGTAGCGGGAGGATACATGGGCCAGGTCTATGCCTGCAAGAAGTGTAAATACCGCGGTTCGTTCGTGCTCGAAATCGACGAGGCGGATGCGACTCCGGATACAGAAAACCGGGAGTAACCCGACCGTTATTATCCTGCCAGGAGGCACGTCAATGCACGAGGCTCGCCAGTATACAAAGACGGAGAACGATACCGTCACCTGTTCCGTCTGCAACCATCGCTGCATCATCAGGGAAGGAAAACACGGGATCTGCGGGGTCCGCATCAACGACAAGGGGACCCTGTTTGCCGGGACATACGGGAAGATCAGTGCCGAAGCGGTCGACCCGATCGAGAAGAAGCCCCTCTTCCACTACCTGCCCGGCACAACGTCCTACTCACTGGGGAGCGTGGGCTGCAACTTCCACTGCCAGCACTGCCAGAACTGGCATATCTCGCGGACAGATCTCAAAGACGCGATGCTCCGGGACCTCACTCCTGATGAGGGTGTACGCAGGGCAGTTGCCAACGGGAGCCGAAGCATCTCGTGGACGTACAATGAGCCGACCATCTGGCACGAGTACACCCTCGATATGGGCACGCTTGCGCGGAAACAGGGACTCGGGACCATTTACGTCACGAACGGCTACATAACGGAGGAAGCACTGCGGGAGCTATCTCCCATGCTCGGGGCCTACCGGGTGGACCTCAAAGCATTCACAAACGATTTTTACAAGAAGATCTGCGGGGCAAAACTCCAGCCGGTGCTCGACTCCGCGGCCCTGGCCCGGGAACTGGGCATGCATGTAGAGACCGTGACGCTCGTCATCCCGGGGCTCAACGATAGCATGGAAGAGCAGGAGCAGCTGATCCGCTGGGTGATTGAGCACCTCGGGCCGGAGACCCCGATGCACTTCTCCGCGTTCCACCCGGACTACAAGATGACCGACCGTGGCGGGACACCGGTTGCAACGCTCGAGAAGATCTACCGGAAGGCAAAGGAACTCGGGCTCCGGTTCCCGTACCTCGGCAACGTGTACCACCACGAGTACGAAAACACGTACTGCCCGGCCTGCGGGGCGATCCTGATCGAACGGCAGGGATTCAGCAGCCGGTTCCGGGAGCTGGACGTAATGCAGTGCAGGAAATGCGGCGAACACATTGAGATCGTGAGAGATGTTACCTGATTCCCCCCACCCGCCCCCACCAGGTCCCGGGACACGGTTCATTGCTGACAGGATGCTCGGCACCCTGACCCGCTACCTCCGGTTCATGGGGTACGACACCACGAGCGCAAACGGTCTCGCGGAAGGGAACAGCAAGGAGGATACGCTCCTCCTCGATATAGCCATGCAGGAGCACCGCATACTCCTGACCCGGGACGCAGAGCTGGCAAGGCGGGGGAAGGAACATGCGGTGCTTATCGGGCCGGAAGAAGTGATGGACCAAGTGCAGCAGCTGATCGACGCCGGGCTTGCCGAGCGGCGCATCACCATGAGCCGGTGCTCGCTGTGCAACACGCTCCTCCGGGAGGCACGGGACAGGGAAGTTTCAGGTGCGGACTATGCTCCCCGGGACAGGACGGGTTTTGTTTTCAGCTGGTGCGAGCACTGCCGGAAACTCTACTGGAACGGGTCGCATGGCAGGAATATTGGGGAGAGGATCGACCGGGAGCTGAGGGAGCGGTGATCGGGACCAGTGATTATTTTGACAGGTCACGGACTTTTAACGTTCATGGATTCGTCAGCCGGCTGATCCAACCCGGCACGATCCCCCAACCACTATATCCCAAAACATCCCATTTCTACCCATGGCAGTCCACCCCATCGAGGAGCGCTATGGCACAAAGGAGATGCGTGCCATCTGGAGCGAGACAAACCGGTTCTCGGCAGTGGTCAGTGCCGAAGTCGCACTGGCAAAGGCCGAGGCCCACCATGGCATGATCCCGGCAGCCGCCGCGATCGAGATCGATACGAACGCCCACAACGCCTCGCTCGAGCGGGCGAAGGCGATCGAGCTCGAGATCAGCCACGACATGATGGCGATCGTCAAGGCGATCTCGGAGGTCTGCGGGGAGTCGGGCCGCTGGGTGCATTACGGTGCGACCAGCAACGATATCCTTGATACCGCGACCGGGCTCCAGCTCGGCCAGACTCTCGACCTCATCGACGCAAAACTCCGGAAACTGCTCGCCGTTCTCCTGAAGCGGTCGGAGGAGACAAAGCACCTTGTCTGCATAGGCCGGACCCACGGGCAGCAGGGCGTGCCCACTACCTACGGCCTCAGGTTCGCAATCTGGGCAAGCGAGATGGCCCGGCATATCGAGCGCCTCGAACAGCTGCGCCCCCGGGTCGTGGTAGGGCAGATGACCGGCGCTGTCGGGACGCAGGCAGCACTCGGACCGATGGCGATGGAAGTGCAGGCCACGATGATGGCAAACCTTGGTATCAGTGCGGTGGACGTGTCGAACCAGGTGATCTCCCGGGACCGGTACGCGGAGTACTTCATGTTCTGTGCGGGGGTCGCGACAACACTCGACAAGATCGGCATTGAGATCCGCTCTCTCCAGCGGACCGAGATCGGCGAGGTCGAGGAAGCGTTTGGGGCAAAGCAGGTTGGCTCCTCCACCATGCCCCACAAGCGGAACCCGATCAAGAGCGAGCAGGTCTGCGGCCTTGCCCGGATCATCCGTTCCTCCGTCGAACCGTCACTCCAGAACAACACGCTCTGGGATGAGCGGGACCTGACCAACTCCTCCTGCGAGCGGGTGCTCTTCCCCGAGGCCTCCATCCTCACCGACCACTGCCTCAGGCTGATGGCCGTGGTCATCGAAGGACTCGTCATCAACCCCGCCGCGATCCGGCGGAACCTCGCGTTCCTCCACGGGATCAACATGGCCGAGGCCGTGATGATCGAACTCACGAAGAAGGGCATGAACCGGCAGGACTCCCACGAACGGATCCGGATGGCAAGCATGCAGGCCCTTGCCGAAGGCCGGCCGCTTGCCGAGATCCTCGGCACCGATCCCGAAGTGGTGCGGTACTGCTCAAAGGCCGACATCGCTGCTCTTCTTTCGCCGGATTCCTATATCGGCACATCTGTCAAACAGGTCGAGCAACTGATCGCAAAACTCTCACCGCTCTGCAGGTAACAGGATCTTCTCCATTTTTTACCACAGTCTGACACACACGCCTTCGCTCACGACTGAACATGCGTAAAAGATACTATATTTATAACCTCAAAGAGTAAACACCGGGAGTATCCATGGATCGGAACGTCAGGATCGGGGACTATTCCATAACGCACACGGATATCGTGCGTATCTGCGTCATCCTGTCGCTTACCCTTTCCTGTATCTTCATCACGTCGATCTCCCTCTCCCGGCATGTCGAGACCATCTACGCCCAGCTCTTTTACTTCCCTATCCTGTACGCCACTTATTTCTTCCCGAAACGCGGCCTCTACCTTGCCGGGTTCTGTGCGATTGTCTATGAAGTCCTCGCGTATATCTATGTCTTCCCGGACACGGGCGGCCTGATCTTCACCACCGGCCAGGCAATCCTTTTCATAGGTATTGCGGCGGTCGTCGCGTATTTCACGGAGAAGATCAACCAGAGCGAGGCACGCTACCGCAGCATCTTCGAGACCTCGCTCCTCGGGATCATCCTCTTCGACCAGAACAGTTTTGCGATCCGCATGACCAACTCGCACCTCGCGCAAATGCTCGGGTTCCCGGAGGAAGAACTGGGAAAAATGACATTCTCCCAGCTCTTCTTTGCAAAAGACGGGCAGCGGAGGTTCTTTGAATACCTGGGCTCGAGCGAGGATGTAGTCAACTTCGAGACCCTCTTTGTGGCAAAGGACAGGCGCCCGGTCTGGGTGAACCTGTCCTGGAGCAGGATCGACGATAACCTCGTTTCCTGCTCGGTCATCGACATCGACCAGCGCAAACAGGCCGAGCAGGCAGCCGAAGAGAATTACACGCAATACAAGCAGGTCACCGAGAACGCCCCGACCTGCATTATCATCCTTGCCCACAACCGGATCGTGTACGCAAACCCCACATTCCGGGCCTTCACCGGGTACGAACCCGGTGAGCTGATGGGAAACGATCTCCGGCCGATCATTCATCCCGAAGACCGGGACCGGTTCCCTGTCTTTCCCGATGCGCCCGATCCCCGCCAGCCCCTGCCCGGTATGACGGAACTCCGGTTTCTCACAAAATCCGGCGATACACGCCTCGGCACCCTCTTCTTTACCTGGATCCTCCAGAAAGGCAGCCATGCGGTGCTGATCAACCTCGTGGACATCACCGAACACGAGAAACTCAAGGTGACGATCCAGCAGGACAACGAGCGGCGGCGGGGCATCATCAGCACGGTCGCCCACGAGCTCAGGACCCCCCTGCAGCCGATCATGGGATACCTCAACCTGCTCACCCAGGATCCTGAGGCCTATGGTGTGACCGACGAGACAAAGGCGATCCTGGACCGGTGCGCAAAGAGCGTGGACCGCGAACGCCAGATCATCAACCAGATGCTGGAGCTCTCGGTCCTGGATTCGGGAAAGATCCCGCTGAAGTCGTCCATCTTCAATGTCCCTGACATGCTTAAAACGATCATCGAGGCCGGGGGATATACGACCAAGGCAGACATCAGCATGGATGTCCCGCCCGGCCTCCGCTTTGACGCCGATGAGAACAAGATCTCGATCGTGATCGATTCCATGCTCTCAAATGCGGTGAACTACTCCAAGCCTCCGCGGAAGATCCGGATCGCCTACCTCTCGAATGCGCAGGAGAAGATGCACAGGCTGGCCATCCAGGACAACGGGGTCGGCATCACCAACTCCCAGCTCGATGAGATCTTCGAACCATTCCAGCTCCCCGACTCGGGGAACGTGAGCAGGAAATATGATCGCATCGGGCTTTCGCTCTCGATTGCAAAGAAGTATATCCGGATGCACGGGGGATTCATCAGTGTGGATTCCGTAGTGAATATCGGGAGTACGTTTACCATCCATATCCCGAAACAGCGGCAGCATGAGGAAAAAGTATGAAACAGAAGATTTTTGTTGTCGAGGATGACGAGCCCATCCTCGACCTGATGGACATTCTGATCAGGAAACTCGGGTACGAACCGGTTCTGGTCGCAAACGGACTTGATGCACTTGAGATGATACAGAAGGAGCCACCGGCACTCATCCTGCTCGATATCATGATGACGCCGATCGATGGCTGGGAATTCCTGGAGAAACTCCGGGGAGAATATGGTAAGCAGGATATCCCGGTGATCATCTTCACCGCATCACCGGCCGTGGAAGAGCGGATGGCGCAGATCCATGATCCCCGGCTTGGGGTCCTCCATAAACCGGTCTCGTTCACCGAGCTCCGCGAAGCGATAGACCGGTATCTCAAACACTAAAACCGCCTCATTCCCTGCCGGTTCCCACAACTATCCTTATCTAGTATAAGACGAGAGGAATAAATATCAGGCGTGCCCGCCCGGAGAATTCCATGATCTCGATCCTTTACGTCGATGATGAGATAACCCTTCTTGAAGTCACCAAGCTCTACATGGAACGGACAGGTGAGTTCACGGTCGATACCTGCACATCGGCACACGCCGGCATTGAAAAACTGGACGCACACGTTTACGATGCTGTGGTCTCCGATTACCAGATGCCGGAGACGGACGGGATCGAATTCCTCAAGTACCTCCGTCCCCGCTACGGTACCCTGCCTTTCATCCTCTTTACCGGCAAGGGACGCGAGGAAGTGGCAATCGAGGCGCTCAACTCAGGCGCGGATTTTTACCTCCAGAAAGGTGGTGAGCCAAAGAGCCAGTTCGCAGAACTGCAGAACAAGATCCGTCACGCAGTTACACGCCGGCGGACAGAGGCGGCACTCCTTGAATCCGAGGAAAAATACCGGGATCTCGTGGAGAACATCAACGATGTCCTCTTTATCGTTGACACCAAAGGAACGATCACTTATATCAGCCCCATGGTCAGCCAGTTCGGGTATACTCCTGAGCAGGTGATCGGAAGACCGCTGCTGGAATTTGTCATACCGGATAAAGCGTACAATCTCCAGCAGAGGTTTGAGGAGGCAAGGCAGGGAATCATAAAACCCTATGAATTCCGGCTTCGCGACGACAAAGGGAAGAGGCGCTGGATCCGGAGCTCCAGCCGCCCGGTTTTCGAGGGGGAGAAGCTCCTCGGGCTCCAGGGCATCCTGACGGATATAACCGAACAGAAGGAAATGCAGGACGCCCTCCGGGTCAGCGAGGAGCATTACCGGGGAATATTCAACAATGCCCCGATCGGCATCTTCCACTCAACGCCGGATGGGAAGATCATCGACGTCAACCCGGTCTACTCCCGCATGTTCGGGTACGGGACTGCGGAAGAACTCATAGAAATCGTCAACCGTGTTGGCGTGGCCGGGGCACTCTATACCGATCCCACAAAACGGACCGGGTTTGTCTGGAAAGCCAGTGAATCGCGTGACTGGCAAACTTTCGAAAATGTGTACAGGAAGAAAGATGGCAGCACATTCGTTGGTCTCCTTTCATTCCGGTCCTACGTGAACCCATCTGCCGGCAACGAGGAACTGGAAGGATTTATTCTTGATATTTCTGAGAGCAGGAAAGCGGAGGCCCGGATTAGTGCGGTCGAACGGCGTTACCACAATGTCTTCGATGCGGCCGGCGATGCAATGCTTGTGCTGGACTACAATACCGGGGTGATACTCGATGCAAACCCGGCAGCTATCCATATGTACGACTATACCCGGGATGAGCTGAAGTGCCTGCAGCACAGGGACCTGTTTGCAGAGCCGGAGGCAACAAAGGTCACAGAACAGTGTACGGTACCATATCAGCCCCTGTTCTATTACCGGAAGAAAGACGGTACGGTCTTTGCTGCCGAGACCACGTCCAGCCAATACCCCCAGAAAAAGCGCACCATCTGCATCGTGAGCATCCGTGACATCACAGAGCGGAAAAATGCCGAAGAGCGGATGATCGCGGCCCAGCGGCTCTACGCGGTCCTGTCCCAGATCAACCAGGCCATCGTTCGGGTAAAAGATCTTGAGACCCTCGTTGCCGAGATCTGCCGGATATCGGTTGAATTCGGCCGGTTCCGGATGTCGTGGGTGGGCCTGCTCGACCACGAGTCGGGCACCTTCCGTCCCGTAGCACATGCAGGGTACGAGGAGGGCTACCTCGCATCGGGGATGATTAGTGTCGGGGGTGATGATGGGAAAAGCAGGGGCCCGACCGGCACCGCCCTCCGGGAAGGGAGGTACGATATCTGCAATGATATCGGGACCGACCCCTGTATGGAGCCGTGGCGGGATGAGGCACTGAAACGCGGTTACCATTCATCGGCCGCTTTACCCTTCCGGCTCCATGGCGAAGTGATCGGGGCATACACGATCTATGCGTCGGAGACGAACTTCTTCAACGAGACCGAGATCGCCCTGCTTGAAGAGATCGCAATGGACATCTCGTTTGCGCTTGATATGCTCGACGAACAGGCAAGGCGGACGCGGGCGGAGAAAGCCCTTGCGGGCAGCGAGGAACGGGTGGCATTCCTTGCAGAAGTGCTCGAGCTCTCGTCCCAGCCATTCGGCGTGGGATATCCGGACGGCCGCTTTGGGATCGTCAACCCTGCGTTCTGCGATCTTCTCGGATATCCGGAAGAGGAACTGCAGAACCTGACCTGGTCCGGCATCACTGCTGCCGAATACCGTGAGCCTGAGCGGCTCGCACTGGAAGAACTCGTAAAGACCGGCATTCCATTCCGGTACGAAAAAGAGTACGTCCGGAAAGACGGGGCACGCGTGCCGGTGGAGATTTTTGTTCACCGGGTCGTGAATTATGAGGGCAAGCTCCAGTATTTCTATGCCTTTATCACGGACATCTCCGCGCGACTTCTTGCAGAGAAAGCGGTACGGAAAGAACGGGACCAGGCCCAGCAGTACCTTGACGTTGCCGGTGTTATGCTGGCGGTGCTGGGAAGGGAGGGACAGATCACCCTGATCAACCGGCGGGGCTGTGAGATCCTCGGGTACCGTGAAGAGGAACTCATAGGCAGGAACTGGTTCGATCTCTGCCTTGACGAAACGATCCGCCCGGAAGTAAAAGACGTATTTGGAAAACTCATAGCGGGAGATGTTGCTTCGGCCGAATATCACGAGAATCCCGTGCGGACGAAAAGCGGAGAGGAGCGCATTATCGCATTCCATAATACAATCCTTACCGGCCCCGAAGGGATCACCGGCATCCTGTTCTCCGGTCAGGATATCACGGTGCAGAACAAGATGGAGAGCGCACTCCGGGGGAGCGAGGAGCGATTCAGGAACCTGATCCAGAAGGCCTCCGACATGATCCGCATCATCGACCGGAGCGGGCATATTGTCTACAGTTCCCCGTCCACCCTGCGCATAGTGGGGTACGATCCATCCGAGGTAATCGGGAAGGACCCGATCGATTACGTGCACCCCGATGACCGGGAACGCGTGAAAGACGCCCTCGGGGAGGTCCTGACCGGGACAAACCCCGGGATACCGACGGAATACCGGGTCCGCCATGCCGACGGGCACTTCATTGACGTTGAGGCCATTGCGACAAATCTGCTGGACGTGCCGGGGATCAACGGGATCGTCACGACCACCCGGCCGATCACCGAGCGCAGGAAAGTGGAGCAGGCCTTGAGGGAGAGCGAGGAGCGGTACCGTACGATATTCGAGGCCTCGGCTGATGCGATATTCCTGATGACCGATACGTTCCTTGACTGCAACCCGGAAGCGGAGCGGATGCTGGGGTGCAGCCGCGATGAGATCATCGGGCATGTCCCGGAAGAATTCTCCCCGGAGATCCAGCCG
Organism: Methanoregula sp.; assembly: GCF_049518935.1. Classification (GTDB taxonomy): domain Archaea; phylum Halobacteriota; class Methanomicrobia; order Methanomicrobiales; family Methanospirillaceae; genus Methanoregula. Next base: position 195,859 of record NZ_JBEKRH010000003.1, on the reverse strand, counting down.
GACGGCCAGCGCTCACGGGACGCTCTGGCAGCGCATATCCGTGCGGCATTTGATGGCAGCGCACAGGTGTTCCCCTGGGTGCACCGGAGAAAAGACGGGACCCTGATCGATACGGAAGTCTCGCTCCGGACAGTGACAGTTTTGGACGAACACCGGCTCATTGCAATCATCCGCGACGTGACCGGCCTGAACCGGGCGGAGCGGCAGGTACGCAGGCTCGCCTCGTTCCCTGCCCTGAATCCTGACCCGGTCATCGAGATCAACCTCCGGAAGGAGATCACGTATGCAAACCCTGCCTGTTACCAGGCACTCGGCCGACTGAGTATGCCAGAGGATCCTGCTGCATTCCTTCCCGGCGATACCGGCGGGATAATCCAGGCGATCGGTGAGGGGAATGATGGAGATATCTACCGGGAAGTGCCCGTGGGGAGCGCACTGTTTGGCGAGACTATTGCCTATTCCCCGGAGTTTTCCGCAATCCGGATCTATGCGCACGACATAACGAACCAGGTCCGGATCACCAGTGCACTGGAGCAGGCGAACCGGAAACTGAATCTCCTGTCCAGTATCACACGGCACGATATCAAGAACAAACTGACCGGGGTGCTGGGATACCTGGAGCTCTCCCTTGGATCAACCCAAGACCCGGCCCTGCTGGACTTTTTACACAGGGCCGAGACATCGGCAAACGCTATCCGGCACCAGATCGAATTTACCAAGGAGTACGAGAACATGGGGATCAGGTTCCCCGTGTGGCAGGAACTGTCACCGGTCATTGAAGAGGTTAAAAGCCAGCTCGAGCTGGGGCCGATCACGATCGATGAAGAGACGGGCGGGATCAGTATCTATGCTGATCCGATGATCACAAAAGTGATCTACAATCTCATAGATAACTCTCTCCGGCACGGGCAGAAAGTCAGCAGGATAAGGTTCCTGACACGAATGTCCGAAGATGGCTGTACCCTTGTCTACGAGGATGACGGTGTCGGGGTACCCGCAAAGAATAAGGAGAAGATATTCAACCGCATGACACGATCAAATGTCGGCATCGGGCTCTTTCTGGCACGGGAGATCCTGGGCATCACGGGCATCACGATCGCGGAGACAGGAGAACCGGGCCGGGGTGTGCGTTTTGAAATTTCTGTTCCAAAAGGAAAATTTAACCTGAAATCGACAGAATGAAGTTTTTCCAAATTAATAATATTTAAATACAAAAAAATGGAACTAGTACTGTACCACACCGTCATAAGCCGGTGCAGTGCCCGTGAACCTCCATGATTTCCGTTCTTTTAATCGATGACGAACCGGATCACCTGGCCACTGCCAAGATGCATCTTGAAGGAACCGGCTCGTTTACCGTGGACATCTGCCCCTCGGCACACGAAGCCCTCTTCCTGCTCGCGCAGAAACAATACGATGCCGTAGTCTCGGATTACGATATGCCGGTGATGACCGGGCTCGATCTCCTTAAGAAACTGAAGGCACAGGGCGATCCAACACCATTTATCATGCTGACCGGCTGCGGACCCGAGCATGTCGTTATCGAGGCATTCAACGAGGGGGCCTCGTTCTATCTTAAGAAACACGATGACAAGGAGCGGCAGTTTGCCGAACTCTCCCACAAGATCCAGCTGGCGGTGCGGAGGCACAAGGAGAAACGGAACCTGGATCTCTTTGTGGATGTCACCCGCCATGACCTGCTCAATAAGGTTGCGGCGCTCTCCGGATATGTCGAGCTGGTCAGGGCGGATTCGCAGGATACGAAGATTCTCGGGTACCTGGCAAAACAACAGCTGCTCCTGACTTCGATCCGGGAGCAGATCAACTTCACCCGGGACTACCAGAACCTCGGCTCCCAGAAACCCCGGTGGCAGGAACTCGGAGAGACGATCCGGCATGCAGTCGCCATGTTACCACCCGACATCACTCCACCCGTCTGCACAGGGTGCAAGGACATCGAGATCTTTGCCGATTCACTGCTGGTGAAGGTCTTCTATAATCTGCTGGACAATTCCCTCCGTCATGGCAGGCATGTCACCTCCATGCGCTTTTCCAGTCACAAACAGGCAGCCGGGCTTGCCATCGTCTACGAGGATGACGGGATCGGCATTACGGACCGGGAGAAGGAATCCATCTTCCAGAAAGGGAAAGGCAAAAATACAGGCCTCGGCCTCTTCCTTATCCGGGAGATCCTCGGCCTTACCGGCATCACGATCCGGGAGACCGGCCACCGGGGAACAGGAGTGCGGTTCGAGCTGCTGGTGCCGGCTGACGGGTACCGGACAACAGATCGTAAATCAGCGGAGTGAGACTGGTGCAGCCGGCACATCATATTTGTGATACCAGCCTTGCGCGATTGCGCCCGGGTTTACCGGGGCGAAACAGAGATTCCACGGATTAAAAAGACACTTTTGCAGCCGGGCTTCTCTTAGTCCCCTGACCCGGTCCACTTCGGGTTTCCCCAGGTGATATTGAACACATTATTGATCGCTTTTGTCACGGATTCGTTCGCGATCCAGATCGCGATCAGGTTCTCCCGGTCCGCCATCTCCGCCTCGGCCTGCGGGAACATCATCAGCATCTCCTTGTTGTCGATGGTCAGGGTCCGGATGAACGGCTCCGGGGCTACCTGGACATCCTTGGTGACCTGGGAGAATGCACTGTACACGTCTACGATATTACCTTTCAGTCTCACCGGATTATTCGAGGAAATCCGGATCGTTATGCCCCGCCGCTTTGCGGCAGATACCTGCTGCTTGATCAGCTCCAGCTCCTCGGGATAGTAGAGGGTGCCGAACAGGTACAGGTTTGTCCGTGCCCTCCCCATCATCTCGACCGTTTTTAACGAGATGTTCCCGATACCCCGGATGAGGGTGGTCTTCGGGGATTCCCTCTCCATACGCTTCTCATAATTCATGGTAAATTCGTTCGACATCTTCTCGAGCCCGGCATCCAGCGTAGATTTCCGGCTGCCGATGACCTCCGCAGGACAGAGTGGAGTGACCTTCCCCGGCCTCCCCCGTTCTACTGTGATCCAGTTCTCATTCTCAAGACGCTTGATCGTCTCGTAGATTTTGGTCCTTGGAATGCCGGCCTCTTCGGCGAGGATGAACGGGGTCGTGCTGCCGATCCCGACAAGGGTGGCATACGCCTTCGCATCATACAGTGTCAGCCCAAGAGTCTGCAGGAGCGCGATCGTCTTGGTATCGATCTTCATGCCGGGACAATACACATTATACCCATATATAAGTTACAAAATCATTATCCACTGCGTTATGCATAATGGTTCAACAGACAGGAGGATACCCCAATGTCAACAGTTGAAGAGAATATGCGTCTCATGCAGACGCTGGATGATGCCTGGAACACGCAGGATTGGGCAGTGTTCGAGAAACGCCACGCAAAAGAGGTAGATGTCTTCTGGCCGGGCCAGCCGGTGCCAACCCATGGCCGGCCATCCCACAAGGAAGAGGCAATCGCATTCTTCACAGCATTTCCCGACAACAAGGTCGGGAACCGGCCGTATAAAACCCTCTTCGGACAGGGAAACTGGACGTGTTCAGTAGCCGAGTTCACCGGGACCTTTAAAGGCCCGATGACTGCTCCTGACGGAAAGGTTATCCCACCGACCGGGAAGAAATTCAAAGTCGAGTTCTGCACAGTCGCCCACTGGAAGAATGGGGAGATCATCGAGGAGAAGCTCTTCTACGACAAGATGTCCCTGATGCAGCAGGTCGGGCTGATGTAAGAACCGGTCCATTTTCTTTTAGACAAACCGGAGATGGTCTGACAGAAGAGATGCGATGCGGGAGAGAGACGTCTCCTTCGTTCAACAGACAGATTCCTGTCCCGCACCGGCATCTCTTCTGCGGAGACGGGAGGAGTGAGAAACCATGAATTTTGTTGAAGTTGCATCCGTTAATGAGATCCCGGCTGGTGAGACCCGGCATGTTGAGGCAAAAGGGATCGAGATCGTGCTTGCAAACGTTGAAGGCCGGATCTATGCGGTGAGCGAACGGTGCGGCCACCAGAACGCCCCGCTCTCGAAGGGAACACTGAACGAGAATATCATCACCTGCCCGCTCCACCATGCGCAGTTCGACGTCACCACGGGAAAGATGATCTCCGGCATGGTCGAGCTCTCGCTGTCCGGGATGGACGAGGCGCCACAATCGGTCCAGGAAGCGATGAAGGCGATCGGCGAGATGACGTCGCATATCAAAACCCATGACCTCCAGTCATTCCCGGTGAAAGTAACGGGAAAACGCATTTTTGTTGCGGTGTGACCGGGTCACCCGCTTTTTGAATATCTGAATTTGTATCGCACCACAACCGGGTCACGTGGTGCACAATACCCTGTTTTCGTAGCAGGCTGGTGCACCTGCCAGGAACTGTTGAGGATGCATGTGTGCATTCCGGATCGCATTTGAGCAGGATCAAAATGCGAAAACGATGGCGTTTGAAAAATTTTAAACGCGATCAGTGGGGTCGATTGAAAAAAATTGATCGCGGTTATTATGCGGTTTTGTGTTTTTGAGATGGTGCAGCTGGATGTGGGGATGTGGTGCAGTTAAGTACGTTTTATTGAGTTTTTAAAAATAATAGACCGTAGCGATGCCTTACGCGCAAAACGCCGATCGGGTTTTACGCTACTCATTACCTTCATCCAATAATGAAACGATATGCCCCGCCCCCCCCAGACGGGGGACGTCACTGCGGCGGTCCAATTACCGTACAAAAAGAATTTCAGGGCAAAGGTAATCTGCCCGGCGAGGCCCCGCCGAGGCAGCCGAGCGATCCCCATCAGGGAGTGGGCTGACTCGTATTTACAAAAAATATCCCCAACAATCCTCCCGGAAGCCTAAAATCCCACTTTCCTCATACCCCCGCCATTCAGGGCACCCCCTCTCGGTTTCTCAATCCAAAAAGGAATACAATACGCCGGTTTTTTCGCTTCCAAATCACCCGGTTTCCTGAAATACGTATTTTATACGGATATTCGTAAAACATGATGCAAAAAATGTCGAATTCGGCCGGTCAAAGATGGAAAAAGTCATGAAACAGAGCCCTTATAGGGCCCGGACGGGATCATCTTCCTGAGGGAGATCCGTATTATTGCTCATCCGGAGGGATGGCAATTATGAGGCAACAGGAAAAAGCGTGAAAAAATTCTTACCGGAAGTAACAAAAAAAGAGTTTCAGATATACCGGGCCTTCATCGAAAGTTTCCGGGGAGTATAGAGCGGGCGGAACGGCTTGCCCGGGTTTTCATAACTGACGAGGTAATAATTTCTTACGTCCGGCCACCCGTTCAAGATACTCGCGGGAAGAGAGCGGCATATTCCGGGCATTCTCAATGAAACTGTTGACCAGTGCTCCCTGCTGTCTGCTCCACACGGCATTTGGTGTTCGCTTCACCCAGGACGCATAGCTCCGGACAAACGAGAGGCGTTCTCTCTCATTTTCCTTCCGGTCAAACAACAATTCCATACTCATCCCCCCGGACTCCGAATATCTCCATCTGGCACTTCAGACCGGCATGATCGAGATCGTCTTTGAAGATCTCCCAGAGATACAATGCATCTTCGATATCTTTCTGTGAGCCAAGATAGAGCTTGTATGCGATCTGGATTCCGATTGGTGAAATAAAGACGTTTGCATCCGGCAGGCTCACTTCAATACGATCCCGGAGAACAATACGGTCGACATCATCCTTGAGAAATTTCAGTTCAATGTTGGGAATGAACTGGCCGGCTCTTGCAATACGTATACCCATATTTTTCGAGAGCATGTCGTGCAGACCGTTCGCATCTTCCGCATTCAGGAATTCAAACCCACCATGCACAAGAGCATCGTGCAGCCTGAAAAATGCCTCCTGTTCAAGGAGGGGGATGAGAATATCTACATCCTCCGTACCCCGGGAACGCCCGAAGAGAATGGCGACATACCCGCTCACGATTACATACGGCGTTTCCGGCTCAAGTATCCGGATGAAATCCAGCACGAACTGATCCAACATTGTGAGGTACTTTTCACCCACAACGATCTTCCTGTCAGAGTACTGGATATCCATAATCTCAAACACCATTAGTCTGTTGTATCACAAGAGGATATCGCCCGGGCATATTATGGAAGAAGATCGTAAAAAAAAGAGTTTCAGATATACCGGGCCTTCATCGAAAGCTTCCGGGGAGTATAGAGCGGGCGGAACGGTTTTCCTTCTGTGTCCTTCTTCACTGCGGCAATGAGTGCCTCGGTCGTCAGCTGCTCCTTGTGCGGCTTGTTCGGCTCCGACTTCTTCCGGATCGTCACGGTCAGGTTCTTCGATGCGATCTCATCGTCACCGACAACGATCACGTACGGGATCCAATCCATGCCGGCCTCGCGGACCTTCTTGCCCACGCTCTCTTCGCGGTCATCGAGATCACATCGGACCTGGGCGGCATTGATCGCATTGCAGACCTCGGCAGCGAACGCACCGTGACGCTCGGCAACCGGGATGACCCGTGCCTGCACGGGCGAGAGCCATGTCGGCAGCGCCGGCACTGGCTGGGTGGATATGTTTTCCAGGATTGCGCACATCACACGCTCAATACTGCCCGTTGGCGAGCAGTGGAGGATCGGGGGGAAAACGGGGGTGCCGTCCTCCTTGTGGTACTTGATGTTGAACCGGGTCGAGCTCTCGACATCGATCTGGACAGTCGGGTTCTCGATCGGGCGGAGCTGGCCGTCGATGGCTGCGAGATCGATCTTCGCGACCCAGTAATGGACCCGGTCGGAGAGGATCTCGATGAGCATCGGGCAGTCGGACTCCTTCACGATCTTCTTGACCCAGGCCTCGTGCTGGGCATAGAAGTCCTTCGTGCACCGGAACGCGGCCACGAGTTTGGTCTCGAAGTCCCTGCCGGTCTGCCATCCCATAGCAAGCTGCTCCTCGAAGCACTTGAGGGCCTGCGGCATGTCAAGGCAGAGCGAGTGCATGTCGGGCATGGTGAAGCACCGGAGGCGCTTGAGCCCGATCACTTCACCCTTCTGCTCGTGGCGGAAGGAGTAGGTGGAGAGCTCGTACATCTTCATCGGGAGATGGTTGGGGGAGATGTGCATGTCCCGCATGATCGAGAACATGCCAAAGCAGGCCGCAAACCGCAGCATCATGTTCCGGTTGTTGGACTTGAACCGGTACTGGCGCTCACCGAACTTTTCAGCGTGCTCACAGATCGCCTTGTCGCCAAGGTCGTACATCACGGGGGTTTCGACCGGCGTGCCGCCGTATTCGAGTACCATGTGGAGCACGTAATCGCCGAGCAGGTCGCGGATGATCTTGCCCTTGGGCATCCAGCGGAGGCAGCCGACATCGCTTGCGGGCTCGTAGTCCACGAGCTCTTTTCCGCGCATCAGGTCTACGTGTGCAGGTTCGCCGCCGACCGGGACTGCAACGCCGAGCTCCTTCTTCACAAGGCAGCCGAACGGGGAGTCGTCGAGATACTCCTTGTAGTCGTGCTGTTTCCCGTCGGGAGTAAGCACGAACCAGTCGTGGGTGACCTCTTTCTTCTCCTTCTTGACCGTTATCTCGCCGGGCACGATTGTCTTGGAGAGCTCCGAGAGCGGGTGGCCCTTGCACGAGAGCTTGAAGGACTTATACCAGCCGAACGGGGCGCGCTTGACGGCAAACCCTTCTGCCTCAAGGCCGGCTTTCAGCGCATTGAGGACCGAAATCGCAGTCTCCGGCGACGCAAGGTCGCTCGAGAGGTGGGCGTACGGGTAGACAACGATCTTGGTGACGTTGACCTGTCCGGCAGTCTTTTTTATCTCCTCGATGCCCTGGAGGATGACGCCTTCGAGGTCTTCCTCATCGATCGATTCCACGGCGCAGAAGACGGTGAGTGCCTCGGTCTCCTTATCCGAGAGGACGGAACACTCCTCTGCCATCTTGGTCTTCTTTTTTGCTTCGTATTCTATGTAGTCTGAATGGATCAAAAGAAGTCGCATTGGTTCATCTCCACATGAATCCGGTCATCCGTATAAAATGGGTTTTCCCGGTATATATAGTGCTTAAGTCTCCGAATGGTTCATCAGAACCATGAGGACGAGAAGAACACATCAGTGTTCTTCGAATTCGGAGTCACAGAGTGCTTCAAACGCTAAGACGAGAAGAACACATCAGTGTTCTTCGAATTCCGAATCTTATCGGTCATCAGATATACCCATTACTCGCACTTCCGGTTGCCATGATACCGTGAAAGCGTAGCGGAGTGCTGGTCGAGATACTTCGCGTCGCCTTTCTTATCGTACGGCTTCTCCGCCCGCTCTGTCGTATAGAAAACGAGCTGGCCGATCGGCATCCCGGCGTACACTTTGACCGGGCGGGCATTGACGTTTGCCATCTCGAGCGTGATGGTGCCCCGGAACCCGGCATCAATCCAGCCGCCGGTCTGGTGGAGCGTGACGCCGAGCCGGGCGATGCTGGACTTGCCCTCGATCGTGGCGACGATGTTGTCGGGAAGGCCGATGCACTCCAGTGTCTCGGCAAGGACGAACTGCCCGGGATGCAGGACGAACGAGTCCGCGTGGGTCTCTTCTACTTCGGACGCAACACTCTCCCGGTTGTAGGGGTCGATAACTTCTATCCCGGGTTTGTACCAGATAAAGTGGTTACCGAGCCGGATGTCTACCGAGTTGGGCTGGATAAGTTTTGGGTCGTAGGGATCGATTTTGATATGGCCCCGGGCTATGCGGTCGCGGAGCTGCCAGTCTACGAGAATCATCGGCTCCAGTATGGGTGCTGATCGGACATAAGGGGATCTTCCGGGAACGAAAAAGGGAGGTGTGGATCAGGATGGTGCCCTGCCGATGTGGAATGTTGCCATGGGTTTGAAATTACTCGTAAAGACCACGTCCGTGGGGTCCGGATGCGGCGAGACTTCGAACTCGTTGCCATCGCTGAAGGAGAAGGGCGTCCCGAGGCTTCCACCCTGACTATCGGTATAACAGGACGATGCCGGATCGATGAGTCCTCCCGGCGTAACGGCCTGATCGATAGTGACCGGGCAATCGCCGTCGGTCTGCGTGAGAGATACGGTGTGCCAGAATCCCCCCTCGCCACCCGGCATCTGCAGGAAGGTGACACTCCACGGCCCCGGGTCATTGGTCCTGTTGTAGACCATCATTCCACTGGCGAAGATCTGCCCATCATATACGAAGTGGCAGGGCTTGCAGTCATCCTTTGAGCCGTAACACCCCTCCGACTCGGCGTGAATGGTAAGCGGGATGTTCGTTCCAAGCGGGACCGCATTATACAGTGCATAGCCCATCTGATTATTGTAGTCAGAGGTGATGGGGAATGGCACGTTGCCGGTCAGCGTGAATGAGCCGTGCTGGTTCCAGGGTGCATCACCCTGCGGTCCCATAGTTTTATAATCGCCTTGGCAGTCCAGAGTGAAGTAGGTGTTCGGCGGATAGCTGACCGCACCGGCTGCTGCATTCCCGCTTCCGCCGCCATTACCGCCCGATCCCACGCCGGCCTGCGAGGAGGTGTCCGTCTGGAAATTCGTGCATCCCGCACCGATACAGAAGAGAAGCACAAACACGATACCGGCAATCCATTTCCATTTATCCAGCATGCTGTAGTCACCGTTTCCCGGCTGTTGCCTGAGGTCCGGATATGTCCGGGACAGGATAATAAAACAGAGGATTTGCATCCGGAGAACCGGAAAATACTGCCGGGATTAATTAATCCCCATATTCACGCACGATAACAATTCGGAATTAATATAAGGGCTCAATCCAAACCTGAAAAACTACCTGAATTTGTGCACTTCTCCGGACCGTTCCAGAGAAGATTTTTCGGGAGTGGAGAGTAATACCGTGAAGATTTCGAATTATGGCATCATCGCTGTTCTGCTTGTTGTAATCGCTGTTGCACTTGCCGGATGTACCGCATCGAAGACCATTGGAACCGGGACGGATTCCTCGGGCAGCACCGGATCTGCTTCTTCATCCTCGTCAGCCCCGGCAGCAGCTGCCACTACAGCAGCAACCTGCCCGACACTCAGCTCGGGGACGGGTATGTGGAATGGAACCTGGAGCACTCTCGCGTCTACAAGCAAATGTGCTGACGAGAGAGGACATTTCAATCCTCCCGTGAATGGCGTAGACCAGTGGCAGACCATGTATGCCGGCGAGTTCGCCATGAACCCGGTATCGTTTACCCAGAATGGCTGTGACGTGACCGGGACCGTATCTGTGGCGGGATACCCGGTATCCACGCCAAGCTGCCCGATAACATTCACCGGTACCGCGAGCGGGACCGGGGTAACGGGAACCTGGAAATCCTATTGCATTGTTACATTCGGTACTGATGTTAACAAGCAGGTGGAATCTGGTATCTTCGACCTCTACATGAACCCGGACAATAACGGGTTTGCAGGTACGTTCACTTGTGATACGCCTACCTGCAGGCAATCGATTGCGGACAACTGCCCCAATGCGAACGGCAACTGGGTCGGGAAACGGACATAATTATCTTTTCTTTTTTCATTCAGCATATCTGTGTGCCGGGTTTTACCGGTGTCTGGCCGTTATGGGTAAGACTTGCGGGAGTTGAAAAAATACACGCCAGAATGGGTGTATTGCTTAAAGAAAATCGCCGGTCGGTCAAGGAGGAGAAAACGTGAGATCCCGTTATCCCGTCACTCTTCCCCATCATCGTACAGGTTCTTTCTCCCGGTCTGGTCCCGGTCGAGCAGTGCGGGATCGATGTGCCACTCGCTCCTGCGCAGCAGGCCGTGAAGGGTGCTCGCCTCCCGGGTCGTGAGGTTCGCCCGGCCGAGGACCCGCCGGATCAGGGTCATCGTGTTCTCCCGCTTGAACTTTGGGTGGTGAATCGCGTCGAGATACCGGTCTACGTGCCGGTACAGGTATCCCATGTACTCCGGGGGGGCAAGGGTGTAGGTGGGCAGCGGGAGGTTTGCCAGCTCATAACAGACGACCCCGACCGCATGCGAGAGGTTCAGGATAGGGTACTCCTCCGCAGTCGGGATGGTGCAGATCATGTCGCTGCGCTTCACCTCCTCGTTGTTGAGCCCCCAGTTCTCCCGGCCGAACAGGATCGAGATCCGGCCATCGGCATCCTTGATCCGCTCGCGGAGTTCCTTGGGAGGATAGAATGGCATCCGCATCGCGTGGCAGACAGACTTGCTCACCGTGCCGGTCGTGGCGATGACGATATTGGACCGGGCAAAGACATCCTCGATCGTGCAGAGCTCTGCGCTTTTGAGCACGTCCTGCGCATGCGAGGCCCGTGCCTTCGCCTCCTCGCCAAGTTTGCAGGGATTGATGAGCACGAGGCGGGAAAAGCCGAAATTCTTCATGACCCGGGCGGCAAACCCGACATTTCCCTCGTAGAGGGGTTCGACAAGGACAATGTCAATGGCCGGCATAAAAGGGAATTACCGGGCCGCGTCAACCGTGGCCTTCAGAACCGAGGCGCCCTGGTCGTAGACCGCGTTCCCGACAACGATTGTATCGGCGTACTTACTCATCTGGGCCGCCTTTTCCGCGGAGTTGATCCCGCCACCATAGTAGAGGACGGACTTGTCGATCGCTTCGGACGCGGCTTTCACCACGGCCGGATCGCCGAACGTGCCGCTGTATTCGAGATAGACAACCGGGAAGCGGAAGTAGCGGTCGGCAACCGTCGTGTACGCGGCAACCTCTGCGGCATTTAAGTCGCAGACCGCTTTTGTTACTTTCCCGACTGATGAATCCGGGTTGAGCACGATATAAGCCTCGGGAATCACCATCTCCCAGGGGATCTTTCCTGCATGCATCTGGACCCAGGCCCGGTGCTTGCCCACGAGCCACATTACATCGGTGGTGTTCATGACACTGGGAACGAACACATAGTCGATGCCCTGCACGAGGACCGCATCGGGTCCCGCCGGTTCCATCACGAGCGGCAGGTTATAGGCCTTCACCTGTTTCTGGAGTGCTGCAAGGTTCTCCTTTGTGACATTGAGCGTGCCCGAGAGCATCAGGGCATCCGTACCGCTGGAGGCGATCGCGTCGATATCGCCGGGTTTGAGCTGCTTGTCAGGATCCAGTTTGGTCACGTGCACCCAGTCTTTCCATTTCATCACAATCACTGTACATTATGGTATTCCCTCCCCATAAACGGTACCCCTTCCGGCACGCTGCCGGGGAGTACCCCGGCAAATATAGAATGGTATATATCGGATAAACCGTAATCGGGAAGATATCCAAGGATTCCCATGAAGCTCCAGGAAAAGACGAGTGTCATTCTTATCGCCCTCCTGATTATCATCCTTGTCCTGATCAGCATTTTCGTTTCGGTTGTCTCTATGTCGAGCTACAGCGCGCTGGAACACAAGTACATGTTGCAGGATGTGGACCAGGGGGTGAACCGGCTGCAGGACGATGAGAACTCAATTTCATCGATCGTTGCCGACTGGGGACCATGGGACGATACCTACAATTTTGTCAACGGAAACGAGCCGGATTATGTATCCACAAACCTGTTTCCGGAAGCCTACAAAAACCTGGGGATAGACCTCGTCGTCATCACCAACAGGACGGGGGAGATCGTCTATGCCGGCGAGTATGATGATCAGAATAACACGATGGTTTCAGTACCGGATGCACTCGGGCAGACTCTGACCCCGGCAAACCCCCTGCTTTCCATGGCAGATCCCCACAATGCAGTTACCGGTATCGTAATGCTGGGGGGAAAACCTCTGCTCGCCGCCTCCCGCCCCATTGTCCACACCGATTACTCCGGTATCCCGCAGGGTGTAGTCATCATGGGAAAGTACCTTGATGCTGATGAAATCTCCGATCTCTCGAAATTATCCAGACTGAACATCCACCTGATCCGGGTTGATGATCCAGCGCTCCCCGTCTCGCTGCTTTCGTCCCTGAGAACCGGTTCTGAGGACAGCAGCCCGGGAGTGGTCATCCCCGTCAACAGCAGCCAGATAGCGGGATATTCACTCATTCGGGATGTGAACGGCAAGGACGCATTCATATTAGAGATCCTGCAGCCCCGGGATATCTACCAGCAGGGCCTCACCTCAACCTACCAGTACATCCTGATCGTGCTGGGGGCAGGGCTCCTCTTCGGAGTCGTCGTCCTCTTGATCCTCGACCGGCTTGTACTGTCCCGGGTCAGTTCCTTAAGCCAGCAGGTCCATAACATCGGCATCTATACCGCAGCATCCCATCGGATACATCTTGACGGCAACGACGAGTTCTCATCCTTTTCCCGTGAGATAAACCGCATGCTCGATACCATCGAAAAGACCCACGATGTTCTTATGCAGAGCGAGGCGCGGTTCCGCGATCTTACCGGACTTCTCCCCCAGATCATTTTTGAGATGGATACTACCGGGAATATCCTGTATGTCAATAAAGCAGGATTGGAACAATTCGGGATCACCGAGCAGATGATCGGGCAGGGAGTCAATATCAGCCGGTTTTTATCTCCGGACAACATCGCGCAGATGCAGCGCGGTCTCGCAGCAGTAATGACGGGTTCACCATCCCCTGGTGAGGTCTATGCATTACAACGACCGAATGGCACCCTCATGAATGCGATCGTTTCCACTTCCCTCATAAAAAAGGAAGGAACGAGTACCGGTTTCCGCGGGATTGTCGTTGATGTCACCGAACGGGTGAAACTCGAAGAGGCCTTGATCGAGAGCCAAGAATATCTCCAGACACTCTTCTCATCGATAAAAGTGGGTATTCTTGTTATCGATCTCGAGACGCACAGGATCGTGGATGCCAACCCTGCAGCACTTGAGATGATAGGCATTACAAAGAACAGGATAGTCAACCAGAGCTGCCATCGCTTCATCTGCACGGGGGAGGAAGGTCGCTGTCCCATCACTGATCTCCACCAGAACGTGGACAATACCGAACGTGAACTGCTGACCTGCAGCGGCGATAAAATCCCCATTATCAAACATGTAGTCCGGATCAAACTGCAGGGAAAGTCATGCCTGCTGGAGACCTTCATCGATAACACGATCCGCAAAAAGATAGAACATGACCTGCGCGAGAGTACCGACCTCCTCACCGGCATCCTGCAGGCATCTCCGGTGGGGGTGTTCCGGACGGATCCTTCCGGGCATATCACCTTCATCAACGAGACATTCACCAAAATCACCGGCGTCCCGCTTGAAACAATCAGGGGGACGTACTGGGCAGATATTCTCCCGCAGGGAGAGCGCAATCGCATTCTGAAGGATATTGGCAAATTAATCAGCGAACGGAGAAAAAACAGTGCTGAAGTACGGTACATCCACCCGGATGGAACACCCTACTGGCTTTTTGGCCAGACCGTCCCCATCATCGATAAGAAAGACAATCTTAATGGCTGGGTCGGAACGATCACAGATATCACCGAGCAGAAACTGATCGAGGACGCCCTCAAGGAGAGCGAGGAGAAATACCGGGCCCTCACGGAAAATACCCCCGACATCCTCTTCTCTGCTGACATGACCGGGATTATTACCTATGTCTCGCCACAGGTCAAAAAATATGGTTTCCTTGAAGAAGAGGTGATAGGGAAACCGCTTCGTATTTTCATCCATCCCGCAGACAGATACCAGATAGATACCAATTTCTTCCGTGAATTAAAAGAAGGGGCACAGTTCTTTTCCCGGTTCAGGATCCTGGACAAATGGAGTACCCCCTTCTGGTTTGAGGAAAAAAGCACCCTCCAGCTCGATGTCTCAGGAAAACCGATCGGGATTTACGGGATCCTGCGCGATGTCACTGAGCGAAAGCGTGTTGAAGATGCGATCGATATCGCCAATAAAAAACTGAACCTGCTGAACCAGATCACCCGGCATGATATTCTCAACACGATCACCGGGTTGCTCGGGTGTGTGGATATGGCAAAAGCAACAAGCTCTCCTGAAGAAAAGGAGCAGCTGCTCAATGATATCAGGGATCTTACCCGGGTTATCCAGCGCCATATCACGTTTACCCGGGAATACCAGGAAGTTGGCGTTCACCTGCCGCAATGGCAGAATGTCAATGATATCATCAATAAAACCGTGCAGAATTTCGCAAAATCCGGTCTCACCTTCTGTTCAGAGTTCGAAAAAACAGAAATCTACGCCGATCCGTTGCTGGAAAAGGTGTTTTACAACCTTGTAGACAATGCAATCAGGTATGGTGTAACTCTCACGACAATCTCGATATATCCCAGTATTTCCGATAAAGGTTTCTCGCTTGTTTTCGAGGACGATGGTGAAGGTGTTGAAGACAGGCAGAAAAGCGAGATCTTCAAGCGGGGTGTGGGAAAAAATACCGGCATGGGCCTGTTCCTGACCGCAGAAATTCTGGCAATAACCGGAATATCCATTGAAGAAAACGGGATTTTCGGGAAAGGGGCCAGGTTCGAGCTCCGGATCCCGAACGGTACCTGGCGGTTGCACAAAGATTAACAAGAGGTAAACATATCAGGCAGATGCCCTCTTGATTATATACAGGAGGCAGGATTTATGACAGGTGAAAGGATACTTCTTGTCGAAGATGATGATATCATTGCCAAGGTTGCCGACTGGCGGCTGAAAAACCTCGGCTACGAAGTGTGCGGCAGGGCGGTAAGTTCTGAAGAAGCAATGGAACTGGTAGTAAAAACCATGCCGGACCTTGTGCTCATGGACATAAATATCAAAGGTGACGTGGACGGGATCGAGACTACAAAACTGATAAAAAAAGGGTTCGACATCCCTGTTGTCTATGTAACATCCCACTCTGATGGCCCCACGCTTGAGCGCGCAAAAGAAACGAAACCGGATGGTTTTATTGTAAAGCCATTTGACGATAAAGACCTGCGGGTCGCCATAGAGCTCGCCCTGAAAAAATAAATTCCAGATCCGGTATTTTAAAGCTGGATAATCGCGTTGTCTTTCTTTTTCTGGATCAGTTTCTGGTAGTCCCGGATCTTCTGCTCGGGGATGCCGGTCCCGGCTGCGAGCTTCTTTGCGTCTGCGGCAAGAAGTGCCCCGGTATCGATGACCCCGGCGGTTAACATCGTTTCAACTGCCTTTGCACCAAGGCCGCTGAGGGCAAGGAGTTCTTTTTTGCCCCGCTCGATCTGAAGTTTTGAAAATTTCTTCGGTACGGGTTTCTTGAGATATTCGCAGACCTTTTCGACATGGCGCTGGACGGTGGCAAGGGACATGCCGGTCAGTTCGCTCAGGGTGAGCGGGGGCTGCGTACAGAATGCTTCCGGCTCAACGATGCCTGCGGCAATGTATTTTTTCAGGCTGACTGCGGGGATACCGATCTCCCTGAGTATGTGCGTGTTGAAGACAATTTTTGCCTCATTGACAACCTGCTCTGATTCGACATCGCTGATCCCTGCCTTTTTCAGTACCGATGGATCCGCCTTTGCCAGGTCGGCCATCTCGGAGATACCGGATTCCCGGAGGGAACTCATGATCTTCGCATAGCTGCGCCCCTTGCGGGGGATGAGATGATCCCTGATGAACTTGCGGCATTCCGACCTGCGGCGTAGTTTCTCAAGCACGGTCCCCGCATCCCGGATCAGCTGCTCTGCCTTCACGATGTCCATCCCGAGTTTCTTTGCCAGGGTTTCCGGCGTGCTGCGGGTGATCTCGGCAACCGTGTAGATATGGCGGGACCGGAGGGTGTCTGCCAGTTCCGCGGTCATGCCGGGTATCTCGGCAAGGGACTCCTGGTTCGAGCTGATGTGGTGACAGAGCGGGCAGCCGATATCCCAGGGCCGTGCCCCCTTCCGCACGAGCCGGACATAGTTGAGCTGGTGCTTGTCGCAGACCTCGTCCGTGCGGACCGCAAAGCCCCACTGCGCCATGGGCAGGCCGATGTTGAAACTGCATTCAGGATACCGGGAGCAGCCGATGAACTGGGTGTTGCCCCGGAGGTGCTTGATCGCAAGCGTACCGCCGCAGACCGGGCATTTCCCAAGGTTCATCTCCTCGGCAGTCCGGTCCCGGATATCGTCGCCGATCACCTGCTGGTTTGCCTCGAGCTGGTCGAAGGCATGGTGGAGCATCTCCCGGGACTCCTTGATCACGTCCTCCCGGGTCCGCTGGCTCTGCTTGATCAGCTGCATGTGCGATTCAAGAGTCTGGGTCATTACGGGCTTCGTAATCGCATCGGCATGCTGCTCGAGCGATTCGGTCACTACACGCCCGACAAGCGTGGGGCGTAATGGTGCACCTTCCACGTACTTCCGGGAGACCAGCTTTGCAATCACCTCGTGCCGGGTGCTCTTCGTGCCAAGGCCGAGTTCTTCCATCCGCTGGATCAGTTTGCTCTGGGTATAGCGGGCGGGCGGCTGGGTCTCCTTCTCATCCAGCGTGACTTTTTTGATCGGGAGCTGCTCTCCCGTGGTAAACTCCGGGAGGAGAGTCTCCCTTGCCTCGCTGAAGGGATAGACCGTATGCCAGCCGGGTTCGGTGAGCTGCCCCCCGGTCGTGGTATACTCTTCACCGTTTGCATCGAAGAGGAGCTTGAGGGTCTTCCACGTGGCATCGGGTGCGAGGGTGGCAAGGAAACGCCGGAGCACGAGTTCATAGACCTTGAACGCGTCGTCTCCCAGCTGCTCCCGGGTCGCTCCACCGGTCGGGTGGATCGGGGGATGGTCGGTGGAGGATTTTTTGCCCCGGGTCGGGACTGCACGCCGGTTTGCCATCACCCATTCGACGTCCTTTTTGAACGGCGAGTTCCGCAGTGTTTTGAGGATTCCGTCAAGGTCCAGCGACGGGGGGTACACGGTGTTGTCGGTCCTCGGGTACGAGATGAAACCGTTCATGTACAGGTCTTCGGCAATGCGCATCGCGTTCGCCGCGGAGAGCCCGAGCCGGGCTGCCGCCACGATGTAGGTTGTGGTATCGAACGGCGACGGTGCCCGGTCCTGCTTGACGCCGAACTTCACATCTTTGACCACGAGCGGCGCTTTCGTCCGCTCCCGGGCCTGTTCGGCAACAGCCTTCTCGTGGAACCGGCCGTTGGTGTGCCGTGCCTCGATCACTTCGCCTTTCTTCTCGAAGTCCAGGGACAACTGCCAGTATTTCTCCGGAACAAAGGCTTCGATCTCCTTCTCCCGGTCCACGATCATGGAGAGGGTGGGGGTCTGGACCCTGCCGACCGAGAGGATGTTCTGGCCGCCCCGCCGGGCTGCAAGCGAGATGAACCGGGTGAGGGATGCCCCCCACATGAGGTCGATCGACTGCCGGGCTTCGCCGGCCGCTGCGAGCGCAAAGTCGAGATCCGTGGTATGGGAGAAGGCGTGACGGAGTTCCTGGGATGTGATCGCCGAGAACCGGGCCCGGTCGATCGTGACCTTCGGGTTGACGGCCCGGACGAGCTCGTAGGCTTCCTTGCCGATGAGCTCCCCTTCCGTATCAAAATCCGTTGCGATCGTGACCCGGTCTGCCTTCCGTGAGAGCTTCTGGAGGAGGGAGACGATCTTCTTCTCGGTCGGGATCTTGATGGTCTTTGCATCGATCAGGTGCCGGGGCGTTGCCTCCTCGCTGCGCCAGTTGGAATATCCCGGCTCGAAGTCGATCTCCACGACATGGCCGCGGAGCCCGACGGTAGTAGTGTCCCCGTAACTGTACGTGGAGACACCGGCATCCTTGTTTTCAGAGATCCTCTTTCCTTCTGACAGGATCTCAGCAATACGGCGGGCCGAGATGTTCTTTTCTGCTACGATCAGGTGCACGGGTATTACGCCTCCCGCTTTTTGAGCGCTTCAATAAGCATCCGGTTCAGCTCGCCGGGATCTGCCTTGCCACGCGTCTTCTTCATGACCTGGCCGACAAGGAAGTTCAGGGCCCCGGCTTTTCCGGCCCGGTAATCCTCAAGGGCCTTCGGGTTCTCATTGATCGCTTCCCCAATGGCAACGGTTATCGTGCCGGTATCTCCGTAGGTCTTTGCAAGGTTGAGGCGGGCAACGATCCCCGCCGGGGTTTCCACGGGCTCGTGTTTCAGCCGCTGGTCCAGCATCACCCGGAGCACTTCCACACCGCTCTTGTCGGTGATCGTGCCTGCCTTCAGCAGCAGGACAAGCCCGGTGAAACTCTCCGGGTCGACCGGGTCGAGATCCATGTCCCGGAAGTTCAGCTCCCCGATCAGGGTATCTGCAATCCATGTGGCGGCGAGCGTGGACATACCCTTCGGATTGGAAAGAACGACCTTCTCGAAGAAGTTCGCGAGCTTCAGTTCCCCGGTCAGGGTCCGGGCATGGTTGAGCGAGCAGCCGTACTGCGCCATGAACCGCTCACGGCGTGCATCGGGCAGTTCGGGAAGGACGATCCCCTCCACCCATGACTGTACATGGAGTGGTCGGAGGTCAGGCTCCGGGAAATACCGGTAGTCATGCTCCAGCTCCTTGGACCGTGCAGACTGGGTGACACCCCGGGCTTCGAGGAAGTGCCGGGTCTCCCGGTCCACTTTCTGGCCCCTGCGGAGCACGTTCTTCTGCCGGGTGATCTCAAACGTCAGCGCCTTCTCTACTCCTTTGTAGGACGTGATGTTCTTGACTTCCACGCGCTCGCTGCCCACAATCGAGATATTCGCATCGACCCGCAGCGATCCCTCCTTGTCGGAGTCAAAGACGCTGAGGTATTCGAGCGTTGCACGGAGCTTGTTCAGGAACTTCCGGGCCTCCTTGGGCGAGCGCATATCCGGTTCGCTCACGATCTCGATGAGGGGGATGCCGGCACGGTTATAGTCCACGAGCGAATACTTCCCGCGTTCGGCATTGCCCATGTGGACGAGCCGGCCGGGGTCTTCTTCTACATGGATGCGGGTGAGCCGGATCCGCTTCTCCCCGCCTTCGTCGCCTTCGATCTCAAGGTAACCGCCTTCTGCGAGCGGCTTGTCGTACTGGGTGATCTGGTAGGCCTTGTCGAGATCGGGATAGAAGTAGTTCTTCCGCGAGAACTCGGATTCGTGGAGCACGGTGCAGTTGAGGGCCTTTGCCACCCGCATCGCGTACTCGATCGAACGCTTGTTCAAAACCGGCATCGCTCCCGGGAGCCCGAGGCAGATCGGGCAGACATGGGTGTTTGGCCCGTCGCTCCGGTAGTCTGTTGAGCAGCCGCAGAAGAGCTTGCTCTTTGTATCCAGCTGGCAATGGACTTCAAGCCCTACGATGACATCGGTTTCCGCCATTTCAGACCACCGCCTGTTCGTAGGCATAGGCCACATCAATCACGCGCTCGTCCTCGAAATACCTGCCCATGATCTGGAGGCCGACCGGCATGCCACCGGCTTTGCCGCACGGGACGGAAATCGCCGGGATGCCGGCAAGGTTCGCCGGCACCGTGAGGATATCGGCGAGATACATCGAGAGCGGGTCGCTCTTCTCGCCGAGCCGGAACGCGATCGTGGGCATGGTCGGGCCGACAATCACGTCGACATCGGCAAAGATCCGCTGGAAGTCCTTGCGGACGTTCTCGCGGGCCACCTGCGCCTTGGCATAGTATTTCCCGTAATACCCGCTTGAGAGCGCAAAGGTCCCGAGCATGATCCGCCGGCGCACCTCGGTGCCGAACCCGGCCCTGCGGACTTCCTGGTAGGCCTCGTGCCACGACTTTTTCGTATCTGCAGCGGGACCGTACCGGACCCCGTCGAACCTGGCAAGGTTGGAAGACGCTTCGCAGGTGCAGGTCACGTAGTATGCGGCAAGGGCATATTCCATCGACGGGATGCTGCACGGGACGGTAGTGGCCCCGAGTTCTTCCAGCCGGCCAATTGCCTTCTTCACGACACCGGCAACCGCCGGATCAACACCGGCACCGAAATATTCCTGCGGGATCCCGATCTTCAGCCCTTTGACATCAGCATGGGGGGTATGGGTGTAGGGCTTGTTGTGGGAGGTGGAGTCGTGGCGGTCGTAGCCGGCAATCACCTGCATCAGGGTGGAGACATCGCTCACGGTC
Source organism: Methanoregula sp. (assembly GCF_049518935.1). Taxonomy (GTDB): domain Archaea; phylum Halobacteriota; class Methanomicrobia; order Methanomicrobiales; family Methanospirillaceae; genus Methanoregula. Next base: position 174,890 of record NZ_JBEKRH010000003.1, on the reverse strand, counting down.
TTTCCCATGGGTCCGATCTGTTCAAGCGAGTTCGCGTACGCGATCAGACCGTAGCGGGAGACCCGGCCGTAACTGGGTTTCAGGCCAGTGATCCCGCAGAACGCGGCGGGGCACCGGATCGAGCCCCCGGTATCGGTGCCGAGTGCCATCTTCACCATCCCGCCAGCGATTGCGGCGGCACTGCCACCGCTGGATCCGCCGGGCACGCGCCCGGTGTCGCAGGGATTGAGGGTGGGGCCGAACGCCGAGTTCTCGGTGGTGGTCCCCATCCCGAACTCGTCCATGTTGGTCTTGCCAACGATAGCTGCGCCGGACTTACGGAGGAGTTCCACTGCATGGGCATCGTAGGGAGGTACGTAGCCCTTGAGGATCTTTGATGCGCAGGTGGTCTCGATCCCCCGGGTCGAGATGTTGTCCTTTACGGCAACGGCAACGCCGGCAAGTTTCCCGTCGGTGTGGGATGGCCTGCTGCATACGGTAAGAAATGCATTATATTTGTCGTCCGGTTCGAACACGATCGACTTTTCCGCCACTACATCACCCGCGGAGCCTTGATAAAACCGTCTTCCTGAGCCGCTGCATTCCTGAGTACGTCTTCCTGCGGGAGGGAGGGCTCGGTCTCGTCCTCTCTCATCACATTATAGAGATCTTTTGTTGCAGCCGCATCGCCTTTCACCGCGTCAAGCGTATCGAAATATTCGAGGATTTCGTTGAACTGGTGCGTAAAGGGACCCAGTTCATCGGAACTGATACCGACATCGGCCAGCTCCGCGATATGCTGTACATCTTTTTCAGTGACCATGGTCCACCCTGCTGATGTAATCTATGTAATCTTGCACGGACGTTTTATAACCGTTTTTACGGGCGAGCTTCCGGATCACGTGCCAGACCCCGCTCCCGTATTGCATGGCTTTCTTCTCGTACCATGCGAGATCTTTCGGAATGTGGCGTTCTGCGACCTCCCTTAAGGGGATTTTACGCCGGCCATCCCGCACTTTTTCAGCAGCCGGTATCCTGAAGGCAGCGCGCACAACCCGGGCATCCAGGTAGGGCATCGAAAGGTACGTGCCGTGGAGGGCGGCAACTGCCTGGTCGCGCCGCGCCTGCCCTTCGAGACCGGCAAAGTCCCGCACAAGATCCGCTTCGAGGGTAGGTGTCCCGAGGTAGCGGGAGTAGCCGCCAAAGAGCTCGTCCGCACCCTGGCCGGCAAGAATCCGATGATATCCCTGCTCTCCGGCCCACCGGGCGATGAAGTACTGCGTAACAGCGATCCCGACATTGACCGGGCTCCTGTCCGGAATGACCGGGATGACGAGGGGGAGCGCTTTTTCGATCTCCTGCCCGGTGATTGTCACATATGAACAGGAGAGCCCCAGTGCGTCTGCCGCTTTCCTTGCCTGTGACAGATCATGGGAATCTTCAACGCCGACGGTTATGCATTCCCGGCCGGCAAGGCAGGCAACGAGGGTGGAATCCACGCCTCCGGAGAGGGCGGTAACACCCTCGTCGCTTCGGAGCTGCACGGCTGTGATGATCGCCTCCTCAAGCGACAGGTCAGGTACGTCGGGAGTTATCTGTCCTTTCACCTCGCCATTGCAGAGCAGGGTGCCTTTTGGCCCCTGACCTTCCATAACACCGTAACAGTCGCGGGCCGTGCACCCGTCCCAGGAGAGCGAGAACTCACCGCCGAACCGGAGGATCTCTTCGGGGGTCGTCCTCACGATAGTTTCAAGTGCCTCCGGACCGAGTCGTTTCCCCTTAAGTTCGACCCAGCCGGCAAAAGTCAGTGGATTCATGGCCAGCTCATCACGCGTGCGATCTTCACACTCAGTACTTTTGCCATCGTTTTTAAATCATGGCTTCCGGAACCCGAAAGTGAATACCCGTATAACGCTCCCTGCGATCTGACGCCGGGATCCGGTGATACCGGCCCCTGCGGATCGGGCAGGGATCTGAAAAGAAAAACGATAGAATCTTTTTTGCATGGGGAGGTCAATAGTTTAGAGCACGAGAGTCGCCAAGCCGGCCAACTCCGCCGGACTTAAAACATCGTCGTAAAAATAAGAATTAGAGGGAGGATAGGAAAGCTGGCCAACTCCGCCGGACTTAAGATCCGGTCCTTAGTGGTTCATGGGTTCGAATCCCATTCCTCCCATCGGTTTTAAGAAAAAATGCGGGTTTACAACCCGGCCGTTGTCACCATTCAACCGCGGTCAGGGCCTTCACAACGGCCTCTGCAAACTCCTTTGACGCACCCGGGCCATTCGCCGTGATAATACGGGTGTCTGTGACCACGGGCTGGTTCACCACGATCGCACCCGCGCCTTTCATCTCGCGGAAAACAGCGGGATTATCATAATGGGTCGCCTTCTTTCCTTTCAGGATCCCGGCCCGGGCAAGGATCACCGTGGCAAGGCATATGGCCGCGATCACTTTTACCTTATCCCGGAAATATTTTACGAGGACCGGAAGGATCTCGTCATCCCAGAGATGTGCCTGGGATCCTGTTCCTCCGACAATGATAATACCGTCATACGGTTTGGGATCAATCTCCTCGAATGCAAGGGTGGCAGTTGCCTTTGCTCCCAGCATGCCGGTACAGGGTCCCCGCCGGGTTGAAGCGATATCAAACGCGATGCCGGCATTCTGCAGTGCAGCAACAGGCGCGGCAAGTTCCTCATCCCGGAATTTCTCCGGGGCGATTGCAATCAGTACTTTCATAATCTCAGGACTACCCGTTTGTCTGTACAGGATTATGGATATTGCGAAAAGTCCACAGGGCAAAAAAGCGGCTGATATGTTCTTTTCACGAAGATGACAGGGATGGCGGAGTCTTAATCAGTTCCTCCAGCCGGGCCTCGACTTTCTGGAGGGTTGCAACCTCAAGGAAGATAAGAATATTTCCAGCTATGTTATGCTCTTCCGACGTGAGCTTCACCCGGAACAGGATTACGTCATCCACTTCCACGGTCATCTGGGCAATAAGGGAAGTGATAGCGGCATGTGCCATGTCCACCACGAGAACGGGAGGGGACGGCAGCATCATGAAACCGAGAAGGTCAGAGGTGGCACTCAGGAAAGACGAGATCATAATATTCCCGACTTCGAGGATAGTGCTCTGGTCCATCTCGCTCAGCGGGTGGTCCGCATCCCGTGAGCCCTGCATGATGGTTGCGGTCCGGATCGCAGAATCACGGGGGAAATGGAGTACTAAAAAACCCCCGTGCGGGATATCCCCCTGGAGCTCAAAAAAGACCATCGTTGTCATTTCATCGGTCAGGAAGTCCCCGACCCGGGAGATATCCACGACATTGATCTCCGGAACGTTCATCCCTACCTGGGTATCCAGCATCTGGGAAAGCGTTGTGGCCGAATGGGCAGCCCCGATATTTGCCAGTTCCTTGAGCGCGTCCATCTGCTCCGGAGTAAATTCCATGTACGACAATCCCCTGCCACCGGGACGGGATGCACAGGATAGCTTTGCTGCTCCCACGTTCACGTGGCAGTTGCGTTACCCGAAGCGATGACTCAGATGGTGAGATGATAGGTATCGTATCATTTATATTTTTGTATCGTGCCCCGGGGAATCACCGGCGGGAGAATCTGGAGAGAGAATAGCCGCCACCCTGCCGACACGACCATCGGATAACCGGACCTTGATCCCGTGAGGATGGAATGCAGAACCGGTGAGGATTTCCTGTACGGTTCCCCGCGTCAGCTTCCCGCTCCGCTGGTCACTCTTCTGGATGATATCCACGGTGAGGCCTTGTCGTATGTTTGCCCGCTGCCGGGAAGATTTGTCCGGAGTCATGATCACTAATCGCTACGGGAAATGATACCTGTTCTCCGGTTATTCCGGAGAATGGTTTTTGATGATGTGCCGGATCGCGTATCCGGCTACAGGGCAGGATCATCAGATCCGATGCCCTTCTCAAGATATCCCTTGGCAGGTGCCCACCCGTGGTTTTCCCCCAGCATCAGGAGATAGATGTCCGTGTGGTATTCATTCTCCTGAGGACCCAGCAGATCCCAGGTATTTGTTCCACGGAGAGTCGAAGTAATACTCACTGCTGCGTTCGGATCTGACCGGTAATCCGCATACACGGATGTCAGGTACGCATAACATTGCGGATGACCTGAGGGGGAAGTGGTATCTCTGCAATCCGTCTGGGTGAGATCCGTTACCGGGCGGAACATTGGGCTGTTCCCGACGGGGTTCCGGGTGTCGATCATCTTTTGCGAGCTGATGTTTGTGGACAAAGTAACTGCATACGGGTGGTCGTGGCTGGTCCCGGCCGGGGGGATAAGCGAGGGAATCGTGATCTTGACCAGGGTCGACTTACCGGTATCATACAGGGTGGCCGTCCAAGCACCCGGCACACCGGTGATTTCCTGTGCGCTGAACTGAGCGATGATGGGGGAATTGTCATTCATGTCCCCGGGAACCGGGATGAAGAGCGTTACGTTGCTGAGCGGCGAATCCGTGGCAATGGTGCAGGTATAGGAATAGGAACTTGCAAGGGAAGTCCGGTATGCATTCCCTGTATATGCGGAATACCCGACCAGTGCAATAAACGTTACGAGAACTATGATGAATATTGAAAGGGCAATTTTAATGATCCTGTCCATGACCAATCACAACCCCCGGCACCGGCACGACCGCCCTGTTACAGGGCTCTGCCGGAGTTCCGGTTTGATAATCATGAATACAGCTGAACCGGATTGAATACCTGTCGATATACACACGGATGGGCGGAATCCGCATAAAAGGGATCCGACACCCCCGGGGGCGCAGCTGCGCTGTCGGCAGCAGATTCACCCATCACCATGCATTTATGGTTGCGAGGAGGAAACGTTGTACTATGGAGGCTTCCCCGAGTCTTGTCCTGCGGAATGTGACCGTCCCGGGCGGACGCTGTGCGGACATCACCATCAGTGAGGGGAAGGTAATACATGCAGGCGCTGCCACACCGGCAGACCATGAAGTAGACTGCACCGGCCTGTTCGCGCTCCCGGCAGCAGTGGACATGCACGTGCATATGCGGGGCGGTTCCCAGTCAGCAAAGGAGGACTGGGCAAGCGGGAGCCGAAGCGCCCTTGCCGGGGGAGTGACCATAATCGTTGATCAGCCCAACACCATTCCGCCGATCACGACCCCCGACGCGCTCAGGGCCCGGGTGCTTGAGGCAAGGGCGCACTCGCTCTGCAGCTTCGCCATCAACAGCGGCGTGACATTCGATACTCCGGTGAAATCAATGTGGAGCTCGGGTGCAATGGCCTTTGGCGAGACGTTCTTTGCCCCCTCAAGTTACGGGGATGCGATCACGAAGGATGAGCTTGCGGCTGCACTGCGGGAGATCCATGCCTGCGGGGCACTGGCAACTATTCATGCCGAGGAGATCGGCAGCGGTACCGATGAGGACCTGCCTGCCCATGAACAGGTGCGGTCCGTGGCAGGTGAACTGCGGGCGGTGCGGGCGGTGCAGCAGTGCAACAAGACCGGGTGCCGGCTCCACTTCTGCCACCTGAGTTCCCGGGACTCCATTGCAGAGGCCACGGGATCGGTGGAAGTGACACCCCATCACCTTTTCCTCTCCGTTGAGAAATTCAGGCCGGAGGATACCCTTGGGAAGGTGAACCCCCCGTTGCGGAACGAGCGGGAGCGCAAAGGACTTTGGACCGCATGGCACCAGATCGATGTAGTCGCATCGGATCATGCCCCGCACACCCTGTCAGAGAAACAGACGCCATTCCCGGAGGCACCCTCCGGGATTCCCGGGGTGGAGACAATGGTGCCGCTCCTGCTTGCTGAAGTACTTGAGAAACGGATCAGCCTGCAGGACGTCATTGCAAAAACATCAGTAACTCCCGCGGTCCTGCTCGGGATCCCACAGGCCGGATTTTCACCCGGTGACCGGGCGGATTTTGCCCTGTACCCGAAAAAAGCGGTCCCCGTGGACCCTGACCTGCTGCACAGCCGGTGCGGATTCTCCCCCTTCGCCGGGCTCCCTGCAGTTTTCCCATCCCGGGTCATCCAGGGTGGCACGGTCGTCTATGAAAACGACGAGTTCACCTGCGGCCAGCCGCTCTGGTTCGCAGGGAAGGGGTACTATCCTCAGTGAACCGGGGCCGTCGATCCGTGCCGAGCATCCGGTGTACCCTTCCGAAATCCTCAATATCCCGGACGCCGAATATGATGGTGCCGATAACTGCGTACCCATAGGTCCCCGGGTGATCGATTGACAAGTGTCTGGAAGTGATCCATGGGACAACCCGGGTGCGCGACAGGCATTTGCCCGGCATGGGTTAAAACACAGGTGAAGGACGGCAGCAGCCACTGGTGATCCATGTGCGTTAATGCCGGGCTACATTTCCTTAATTACGGAATGGTAACGGATGCCGGATATCACGGACGCTCTTTTCGAGGACCGGCATGGGGTTGTTATTGCTATTGAGGTAACTGCGGGTGCAAAGACCAGCGCATTTCCCGCGGGATACAACGAGTGGCGGAAGATGATCGGCTGCCGGGTCGCAGCGCCGGCAGTAGAGGGAAAGGCAAACAGGGCCGTGATCGCACTGGTAGCACAGCGGCTTGACGTACCTGCCGCTTCCGTGAGTATTCTTTCGGGGTCAACCGCATCCCAGAAACGGATTCTCATTACCGGCATAACGAGGAGCGAACTGCTCGGACGGCTCTCTGTCCCTGGTGAATGACACCCGCTGATAACAGAGGGACGAACTGGTTACAGGTTAACGTATTCTGAATTGTTCTTCATCATATCGCACGGTTTACGGTACGGGAAAAACAGGGATGCGATGTTTGGAAATGATCCTGTACTTTAAGTAATTCCAGACAATATATATATTTTATACCTATGATCAGGCCTTACAACCATTGCATGATACATGGGGGTGCGTTTACTTGTATTCACCGGATACTACCAAGTACCTTATTCACATCAGCGTCACCGCAGAGGGGGTGGTCGAGAAACCTGACGTAGTCGGTGCCATATTCGGGCAGACTGAAGGGTTACTCGGCGAAGATCTTGACCTGCGGGACCTCCAGAGAACGGGACGTGTCGGACGGATAGACGTCCAGATCACGAGCAAAAAAGGCGAGACAAGGGGCGAGATCCTGATCTCGTCCTCCCTTGACCGGGCCGAGACGGCGATCCTTGCCGCCTCGCTCGAGACGATCGACCGCGTAGGTCCCTGCGTTGCGCATGTGACCGTGGAATCGATCGAGGATATCCGGGTCAGCAAGCGGAAGAAGATCGTTGAACGGGCAAAAGAGATCCTGATCGAACGGTTCGAGGACGGGACGATCGACAGTGACGAACTGCTGGACGATGTCCGCCAGACCCTCCGTATTGAGAAGATCGGGTCCATTGGCGAGGAACGGTCACCGGCAGGGCCGAACGTGCTGGAATCGGACGCGATCATCATCGTCGAGGGACGGGCCGACGTCCTAAACCTGTTGCGGTACGGCATCAAGAACGCCGTAGCCGTGGAAGGGACAAATATCCCCAAGAGCGTGGTGGAGTTGTGCGAGAAGAAGACCACCACCGCTTTCTTCGACGGGGACCGGGGCGGTGAACTGATCCTCCGCGAACTCCTGCAGGTAGCAGACATCGATTTCGTTGCCTTCTCCCCCAAGGGAAAGAGCGTCGAGGACATGACGAGGAAAGAGGTGATCAAGACCCTCCGGAACAAGGTACCCGTGGAATATGTGCGGGACCAGTACTTCGAGACCTCGGCAGAACTCCCGGCCGACCTGCGGTTCAACCGTGCTTCACCTGAAACAGAAGAAGCACCTGAACGGAAAGGCAGGCACCACGCTCCGGCAAAACGCCCGCGGGATACGACAGGCGGACCCTTAAGCCTCCGGGAGCATATCGAGGATGTCAAGGGGCAGAACCTTGCCCGTTTCCTGGACGAGGACCTGACCGTTGTCAAGGAGCTGCGATCGGATGAGGTCGAGAAGGCCATCGAGACGATCGATACCACCGCGACCGGGCTCGTCCTGGACCGCCCCGTGGACCAGAAACTCCTTGACCGGCTCGTCCAGAAAGGCATGTCCTATGTTGCGGCCCGGGATTTCAAGGGAATCATCAAGCGGCCCCTGACGATACGGCTGCTGAAAATGGGATCATAATCCCCTCACACAAATTTATTTATCCTGTATGAATCCATGTTACTGTCTGGAGTGGTGACATGCACAAAGACGAACTTATCAATCTTCACAAGATGCTCGCGGAGGTCAAGGATTATTTTGAAGAGATCAATCCCGAGTTGAAGTTCTCCCAGTATCATTCCCTGAAGATCACCCCCTCCCAGCAGCACAAGAGCAAGATGGAGCACAAATACGCGATCTTTGTACTCGGCACCGAGATTGCGAATGCCATGAAGGAAGTGGACTACAGTTCATCCAGCAGGATCTCGGCCAGAATGAAAGAACTGGCTGACAAGACCTTCAAAGAGATGGAATACGCGTAACTGCTCATATCCAGCAATCTTTTTTTAATCCGGCCCGGCGCGGAATTCCTGCAATGTGCGCATCTGCCTCGACAACAATATTGAAATCCCAATACTGACGATTCCCGGTCATGCAGTACTTCACCGACACGGACATGGGACTGGACATAGGTCTCGTAAATGCAGCCGTTGAATCGGCTTTCGCCGATCACGGGAGAGGGCTCGTCCAGATGCCGCCCAAAATATACGTAACACTTCCGGCCGGTGATTTCCGGACCATGCCCGCGTACCTCCCGTCACTTGACATTGCGGGGGTGAAAATCGTGAACGTACATCCCGATAACCCGGCAAAGGGCCTCCCGACTGTGATGGCCCTGACCGTGATCCTCGATACCGGGACAGGAAAACCCGTTGCCATCCTTAATGCCACGCGTCTGACGGATATGCGGACCGGGGCGGCGGGAGCAGTGGCCTGCAAGTACCTGTCGCCAAAGAAGGAGATCGTCCTTGGTGTCATCGGGACCGGGAAGCAGGCGGAGGCGCAGGTCCTGGCTATCTCCCGGGAACTGAAGATACAGCACATAAAGGTCTGGAGCCGGGATATATCGCATGTCAGGAGATTCGCAGACCGGTTCATGGAGTTTCCCTGTAGTGCAGGCCCGCTGGAGCAGGTGTGCGACTGCGATGTGCTGGTTACGACAACCCCGTCGAGAAGCCCGATCGTCCGGGACGAATGGATCCACGAGGGCACGCATATCAACGCGATCGGGGCCGACGCCCCGGGCAAGGAGGAGCTCGATCCTGCTATCCTCCAGCGGGCACAGGTCTTCGTGGACGACCCGGCCCAGGCCGTGCATTCCGGGGAGATCAACGTGCCGATCAGCACGGGGCTCTTCCGCGAGGTGGATATCGCCGGCACCATTGGCGAGGTGGTGATCGGGAAGAAGCAGCGAAGGGATCCGGATGCGATCACGGTCTTCGACTCAACCGGGCTTGCCATCCAGGATCTTGCGATCGCGAAGATTGCTATGCAGCACGGGAAGACGTTTGAGCTGCCGTTTCCGTGAGATAGTGAGAGTCTGAACCGGGGCAGGGGGGGTTACCGGGCAACCCTCCCTTCAATTTATTTTTGATTCGTGCCAACCCCCCCCACCTGTATGGGAGGGGGGTTGGCCGGGAACCCCTCCCCCCCTTTGGCCCGGGCGGACCCCCCTGATCAATTTTGAGTAGGCTTCCGGATTGCGTGCTTCGTCTGAAGGCTCATGCGATGAACGGATCCGGGAGGCATGCAATAGTGCACGATTCTCAAAAATGAGGGGAGGGTTGGCGGTGAACCCCCCTCCTCATTTATTTTTGGGAGGGGGGATCCCCCCTGCCTTGCCGGAATGTGGTGGGGGGGTACCCACCCCAGGTGCTGAGGGAGGGGGAGCTACCCCCCTGTCTGACATGGACCGTAAATCCGGGCCTTCCAACGTGGCTCCATGAGAAGCAGAGGCCGGTTTGATGGAAGCAAGGGAGGGGTGGGTACCCCTCTTGTACCCGGAGGGGTACCCACCCCCTCCCCCCAGGTCCGGAGGAGGGGGGGCCCCCTACCCACCCCTCACTCAGTGGGTGGGTACCCCTGCTTGGTGAAAGGAACACTCTCCAATGAAAATTGCGATGAATGGCCGCTGCTCCGAAGGGCGCCCCGCGGCGGATCAATGACGGTATTGGGGAACCTTAACATCGGTGACCGCCAGCTACCCTGCGAACCCATCCCTGACAGCGGTCCTGTCAGATATTCATTATTTTTTTGATATAGACGAGAGCCAGGCACGGGGTCCTTCGGCCCGGGTGCGGCTTTCGAAGACCGCCGGCCTGATGTAATTGATGGACCACCCGTCCCGGAAGGAATCCTCTATCTCTCTCTTTGTTATCCTCCTCGGACCGTATCCGCCGGGCTCCAGTTCGCTGAAGCAGAGCATGAAGTATTTCCCGGCGGGAGGCAGGATGGTTGCAAGGTTATCCACGAAGACCGGACGGTCTTCATTGGACAAGGTATGGAAGAGCCCTGAATCGGTGGCAGTATCGAACTTCCTGTTGAGCCTGGAGAGTTCCAGCGCGTTCAGGACAAGAAAATGCACCTGGAGTCCTCTTCCGGCAGCCTTTTCCCCCGCCTTCTGGATCGCCATGGGGGCGGAATCGATCCCCCACACTTCATACCCTTCCCCTGCAAAGAAAAGGGCATGCTCGCCTGTCCCGCACCCTATGTCGAGGACAGATCCTGTTATCTCTCCCCTCCGGACCAGCTCAACGAATTCCTTCTGGGGCCGGCCGATGTCCCAGGGAGGTGTGCCCCTGTATGCCGAGTCAAAGAAATCCATATCTCACCATAGATTCTGATATGCTTATCATTATTCCTTCATGATATTGCAGCACACCGGGGCAGTGCTATCCGAACATTTTATGAGATATACGATGGACGCCGCCGCCCCAGACGGGGCACCCCCGCGGCGGATCAATTACTTTCATTTCCGGGTACAGGTAATGAGTGGCGCAAAACCCGACGAGGCGTTTTGCGCGTAGGGCATCGCAACAATATTCACAAAATACTACTTCAAAAAATTGGTGAGGGGGACCGGCCCCTCCTCTACTCTTCCTTCTTCTTCGCAAACTTCTTCCACACCTGCTCCCGGTACACCGGCCCGCTGTTGTAAGTGCAGAACGGGATCAGTTTCCCGTCAGGGGTCGCGTAATGGATGCAGCACCGCTGAACCCGCTCGATATCGTAGTTGTACTTGTCCATGAAGTGCATGGTGCCGATGAAAAGGGCGTTCCAGTGGAATTCACGCAAGGCATCGAAGTTCTGGCCGATCAGGGTCTTCCCTATCATCTTCCAGAACTCCGCGGTATTGCCCTGCTCGCCTTTCTTCACGGAGCCGTGCATCTCCTTGACCCCTTCAAGGAGTGCCTTGTACTTGTTGATGGTGCCGCCTTTCCGGATCGTCTCGGCCATGTGCTCGATCGATTCGAAGAAACTCTCCACGTCGACCATGCGGTTGACGGGAACGACGCCCTCGGGCTGGACGAAGACATAGGTTGCAGCCCCGCAGTGCTGGTGGGCGGTGAACCGGACCTGGGGCCTGCCGGTGTAGGCTTCCACGAGATCCGAGAAGGGGAGGACGCACGGCACCGGGTAGAAGTCGTCCTTCTTGAGGATTCCGCCCATCTGTTCCTCGATCCGGTCGAGAACATCGGGGATGGTGATCCGGGCTTTCTGGAGGTCTTCCTCGCTCGCAGCACCGGTAAATGCAACCGGCTGGAAGTTCACGCCCCGCACGACCGCGATATTTTCGATGGCGAACCGGATGATGCCCCCGAGCTCCTTGTCGTTCCGGCCCCGGATGACGGTGGGGACGAGTACCGTACCAAGCCCGACTTTCTTGAGGTTCTCAAGCGCCTTTTTATGGATCGCGAGGAAAGGGTTTGTCTCCGGGCTCACACCGTCGAAGTGGAGGTAGACCGTGTTGAGGCCGGCGTCTTTTAGTTCCTGGGCAAGATTAGGCTCTTTTGCGAGCTTGACACCGTTTGTTGCGATCTGTACCTGGGGGAACCCCATCGCCTTGGCCTTCCGGATGATGTCTACCAGGTCATCCCTCATCGTGGGTTCGCCACCGGAGAACTGTACCGCAGGGGCCGGGATCGGTTTCTCATCCCGAAGCACCTGCAACATCCCCACAACCTGGTCAAAGGAGGGTTCGTAGACGAAACCGCAGGCCCGGGCATTGGCAAAGCAGAAGTCGCAATCGAGGTTGCAACGGTTGGTCAGGTCGATATTTGCAAGGAGCGTCTGGGAATGATGGTTGTTGCACAGCCCGCAGGCTGTCGGGCAGCTGTTGGCGGGAGCACCGGGGTTCTGGGGGTTGGCGATTCCGTTCCCGACGGCATCATACTCCTCGAACCGGTGATAGGTGCGGGCGTCCGACCAGTACAGGTACCGGAAATCCCCGTGTGCCGGACATGTCCGCTTCAGCCAGATCTGCTCGTCTTCCTCGACAATTTCCGCGTCCACAACGGAGTTGCAGGTAGGGCAAAGACTGCGTGTCTTTTTTATCAGCATGTATGTCCACTCGGTTCAGATTATTCCTACAGGCTGTAGAAGGATACCCGTTATGGCAACCTTAATGTTTCTATCTGTTCTTTACTACAGGTATTGGAGTGCTACATTATTAGTACTGATTTCTTCATAATACCATTGTTTTCTGCAGTCTGGATCATGCTGCCGGCATACCTCCCGAACCCGGTAGCCGCATTGTCCGGTGGCGGAACTCCCGTGGACTTTGGCAGGAATTATGCCGATGGCCGCAGGATCTTTGGCGATGGTAAGACCTGGCGGGGGCTTATCTTCGGTATCCTTGCCGGCGTCGGGATCGGTATTATCCAGATCCAGGCTGCAGGTGCCTTCGGGCTGGGGTTCATTCCCGGCCTGACGCTCCTGTCAGTCATCCTGCTTGCAACAGGCGCACTCCTTGGCGATCTCATCAAGAGTTTTTTCAAGCGCAGGTTCGGGAAGGAGCGGGGTGCGAAGTGGCCGATTGCCGACCAGTATGATCTGGTGGCCGGCGCATTTCTTCTCCTCCTCGTCTTCGACACCGGCTGGCTCTTCGGGGAGGTTACACTTCCCGCATTCATCATCATCCTCATCCTTACGCCTATCCTTCACCGGGCAGTGAATATCATCGGATATGTGATCAAAGTCAAGGAGGTACCATGGTAAGGAACGCACTTGCAGAGATGCTCATAAGGTACAGGGCAATCGAATTCGGGGACTTCACGCTCGCATCAGGAGCAAAGAGCCCATATTATATCGATGTGAAATCCGCGGTGACTCATCCGGATCTTCTTATGGTAATTGCTGATGCCGTCGTTGCCGCGCATGAATTCGACGTGATTGCCGGCGTAGCAGTCGGAGGAGTCCCGCTTGCTGTTGCTGTCGCGCTCGCAGCAAAGAAGCCCTACGCCATTATCCGGGCATCGGAAAAGAGCCATGGCAAGAAAGATGTGATCATCGGCAACGTAAAGGACAAGGATGTCCTGCTGATCGAAGACGTAACAACATCCGGTGGTTCGGCCCTGTATGGTATCAACGCACTCCGGGCAGCGGGTGCCCGGGCCGACCGGGTCGTAACGGTTGTGGACCGCGAACAGGGAGCGGAAGCAGCGCTGAAGAGCGAAGGTGTCCGGATCATCCCCCTGGTACGCTTACGGGAACTCTTAAAAGAGTAAGGACTTTTTATTCCCAGCGTACACTAGGATGGTATGAAGATTCTCGTTGTGGGCGGGGGAGGAAGGGAACATGCGATAGCCTCTGCCCTTTCCCGCAACACACACACTACCGTACTCTCCGTGATGGCAAAACGCAATCCTGGCATTGACGGGATCGCCGGCAGGGTTCTCCTTGCAAAAGAGACCGACGTACCCCGTATCGTCTCGTTCGCCCGGGAGAACGGTGTGGATTATGCATTCATCGGCCCCGAAGCCCCGCTCGAGGCAGGCATCGTTGATGCACTCGGGGCTGCGGGGATTCCATCGATAGGTCCGGTCAAAGCCGCTGCACGGATCGAGACCGACAAGGCATTCTGCCGGGACATGATGGAGCAGCACGCGATTGAAGGACGCCCGAAATACCGGGTCTTCCATTCCCTCCCTGAAGCCGAAGAATTTATCGCGAACCATGACGGGGACCTCGTAGTCAAGCCGATCGGGCTGACCGGGGGCAAAGGCGTCCGGATCATGGGCGAACAGGTGGACCGGGCAGGGGCGATCGCATACGTCAGGACCCTGCATGGTGAAGCAGTCCTTGAGGAGCGCCTTCTCGGGGAGGAGTTCACCCTTCAGGCATTTGTCGACGGCACTCATCTCGTGCCCATGCCGCTCGTCCAGGACCACAAGCGGGCATTTGACGGGGACGTAGGCCCAAATACCGGCGGCATGGGTTCGTACTCGATGCCGGACCACATGCTCCCCTTCGTGACAAAACCGGATTACAAGAAAGCGATAGAGATCATGAAGTCGGTAGTGGCTGCCCTGGAGCGGACCGGCCAGCCGTACAAAGGGATCCTCTACGGCCAGTTCATGAATACTGCGGACGGCCCCAAAGTGATCGAGTTCAATGCCCGGTTCGGTGACCCGGAAGCAATGAACGTCCTCTCGCTGCTGACATCAGACCTGTCGGAGATCGTACACCATATTGCCGAAGGATCGCTCCTGCCCTCCCACGTCTCCTTCGATACACAGGCAACGGTCTGCAAATATCTTGTTCCTGACGGCTACCCGGATTCACCCCATACCGGCGATCCGGTCCTCATCGGGCCCCACGATGACACGCTCCTCTACTATGCCAATATTGAGAGGTTAAACGGGGGGCTGGTCACCCAGACCTCCCGGACCCTGGCGTTTGTCGGCATAGGAGAAACACTGGAGCAGGCAGAACAGGCTGCCGAATCTGCGGCATCTGCGGTGAAAGGGAAGGTCCGCCACCGCAGGGATATCGGGACACAGGAACTGCTCAACCGGCGTATCGCCCATATGAAGGAGCTGCGATGAAAAAAGATTTTATTTCGATACTGGATATCGATGAACAGGAACTGGAGCAGCTGCTCAATGAAGCACACGAGCTCAAGCGCCAGAAGAAGGCCGGGACAAAGCACCTGCTGCTTGCCGGTCAGACGCTCGCGATGATCTTCGAGAAGTCCTCGACCAGGACCCACATCTCCTTCGAGGTAGGGATGAACCAGCTCGGCGGCCATGCCCTCTTCTTAAACGCCGGCGACATGCAGATCCGGCGTGGGGAAGAGATACGGGACACTGCCCGGGCCGCGTCGCGGTACGTCTCTGGTTTGATGATCCGCGCCTACAAGCACAGCACCATCGAAGAGTACGCCAAATATGCCACGATCCCGGTCATCAACGGTCTCTCTGATCTGGAACACCCCTGCCAGCTCCTCGCCGACATCATGACCATCCAGGAGCATTTCGGGTCCACAAAGGACATACGGGTCGCTTGGGTGGGTGACGGTAACAATGTCTGCAACTCCCTCATCCTTGCAACGGTCCTGACCGGGCTCAGGGTAACGGTCGCCACACCGGAAGGTTATGAACCTGCCGGGGATGTTGTCAGGAAAGCCCGATCCCTTGGCGGCGATGTAACGCTGGTCCGGGAACCTGAGCAGGCAGTCAAGGATGCCGAGGTGATCGTCACCGATACCTGGATCTCAATGGGCGACGAAGGAGAGAAGGAAGAGCGTATGCGGGTTTTCAGGAAATATACTGTCGATACACAGCTCATGAAACACGCGTCGCCCGATGCCCGGGTCCTCCATTGCCTGCCGGCTCACCGGGGCGAGGAGATCACGGACGAAGTGATGGAAGGCGGTCAGAGCCTGGTATGGGACGAAGCGGAGAACCGGCTGCATGCCCAGAAAGCGCTGCTTGTCCGGCTGCTCAAAAAATAATACTTTAAAAAAATCTGAAAAAAATTACTTTTCTTCAACGAACGCTTTCAGCTGTTCGATCATGTATTTCTCGACTTTCTGGGCGGTCTCCATTGTGCCCCGGAACGCCAGCAGCTCCCGCTCGTCGCCTTCCATATTGGCAAACTTGATCTTTTCCATGCGCTCGACCACCTTGACATCGAATTTTTTCGTCACGTCAAAGATGATCTTCTGCGGGACTCCGGGGGGGATGAGGACATCATAGAGCGGTTCGTCGTCAGTCATGGTTATACACCTGTATCATTTACCTATCTTGATCCGCCGGCTCATAATACATGGGCCCCCGCGGACACCGCCGATCGGGTTCCTGGGTTTTCCGAGGGAGTTCATGCACCTGCCCATGAGCGCCGCGCCCCGGGCCAGCCCGTCATCCACAAAGACGAGGTGATCGTTTGGGGACTCAAAGAGATTGCGTTCGGTTATACCTTCGAGGATATACTCGGGTTTCCGCCCGGAGATCGCCGCCCGGCCGGTGAAGCCGATGGATGCATTCTTCGGTACCAGATCTTTTTCCACTGCTACGTCAATCAGGCGCAGGGCCATCCTCGCGCAGACCCGGTCGATCACTTCATTGAGGGTGGACATCCCATTGTTCTTGTGGATCTCCGCACCAATTGCGAGAAGCTTGTCCATGTCGCTGCTGTTGGTCCCGCAGTCGCATCCTATCATGGCGATCCCGGACTCGAGGGCAAGGCGGGCATTGACCGGCACCCGGCCGAACCGGTCCCGGTCGGCAGGCACGATCCGGATATCGATGTGCTCGTGGCAGCGGTCTACATAATCAGCAACCACTTTCCTGTTACCGCCGCCAAACAATCCCCCGGCCACGCTGTGTTCGCCGAAAATATCCAGTGCTGTGCCGGTACGGGCCTGGACGAGACCGGTCCCCCGCACGATGGCATCCGGAATCGCGCCGGCCAGACCACAGAAGTTCCCTACGGTCCGTGCAAACGGGTTGGGACTGTCCGGGCTGACATCTGTAGTGATGCGGCCATCGAGGGTTGTGCCGAAATCCACGGATATGCAGGGGTTCCGGAAATCTACGCTGGTCCATTTTGCACCTTCCTTGATACCTGCCATGGCAAGCTCGCCTTCCATCTCGTTTGCAACCATCTCGACACCGGTTGATCCCACGGGAGGGACAACGCCGGCAACTGCCCCGACAAAGACCACCTTATCAGCAAAACTGAAAGGCTGGAGTTTCTCCGGCTGGTTCTCTTTTGACATGGGCGGGGTCATCTTCCGGGGGGGCACACCGGCAACAAGGCAGCCATTGGCAAGAGCGATAACAAAATCCCCGATCTGGTCAGGAGATTCCATCTCCGCAACCACACCGGTACTGCGGACTACGAAGTCGAGATCCTTCTGGATATCGAGATGCACTTCCTTATGGCACTGTATCAGGGTGTCCCGCACCAGTTCGGTCACGGCTTCGCGGGTGAGGGGCGTACCGTCAAGAGTGGCCCCGAAAACTGTTTCGTTTGGTTTCGGTGGCCGGATATCCCGGCTCATACTGACAGTCTTGTTGATCACGTACGACATGCCGGTCTCGAGGCTGACACCCGTGAGAATGCACTTGGTGGTAGTGTTCCCCATCTCGACCGAGGCAACGATAAAATAGGGCTTGTTCTTGTATTCCGGCATCTGCATCCCTGCGCCGTGGGTTATGGAAGGGGGAGGCGGGCTCTCCACGATATTGGGTTTGGGCCTGGTGAAGCGGGAAAAAAAACTGGCGCACATGTGATCCGAATCTTGTCTGGCAACCCATATACATTTCTGTTTTGAGTCATGACGGGCTTTTAGAAGAGAAAAACTTCATGACGGATAACATAAGAAATGCTCCTTATGGAAGAAGCGCTGGAACCCTACCTGTCGGGCATATCGTTTTCAGCGCAGGGAAAATACGAAGAAGCCCTCCTCTCATTCGAGCGTTCGCTCGCGCTAGACCCTGATAACACCGGTGCATGGATCGGAAAGGGCCTTGCCCTTGCGTATCTCGGGCAATATAATGCATGCATCCAGGCATTTGACCGGGCAATTGCCCGGGACGAGAACGATGAAATCACCTGGTATAACCGGGGACTTGCACTGCACATCCTCAGGCATGACAACGAGGCACTCCAGTCATTCGATCGAATCCTTGTAAAAATTCCCGAACATGCACTCGCGTGGGGGGGTAAAGCCCGGTCATATGCCGCACTTGAACGGTATGACAAGGCGATTAATGCCTATGATCGTGCTCTCCGGTACGGACCGGATGATGCTAATGAGTGGACTGGCAAGGCCAATGCATTATTTGAGCTTGACCGTCACAATGACGCCCTGCAGGCTTTTGAAAAAGCCCTTGCCCTTGATCCCGCGAATGCCCACGCTCTGAATGGCAAGGGTGCTGTCCTTATGAAACTTGGCCGGGTAGATGAATCGGTACTCATCTTCGACAAGGTCATTGTACAGGACCCCGCCAACATTACCGCCCTGGCAGGAAGGGCAGAAGGACAGATCAGCAAAAACCGGTTCGATGAGGCGCTCGGGGACCTCACGCAGGCGATCCGTATGGACGATCATGATGCGAAATTCTGGTACCTGAAAGGAGTGGCCCTTGGTAAATCCAATCGTACTGATGAAGCGCTGCAGGCATTTGAAGAGGCCATTCGATGCAACGCGAATATCGCACTTGTATGGTACAAAGAGGAGGATATAATCCGGTTTCTGGTACGGGATCATGATGAGATCAAAGCCTTTGAACGTGCCCTTCCGATTGATCCCGGCCTCCATGAGGCCTGGTCAAGTCGCGCCTTCGGGCTTACCCGGTCCGGTAAATTCGAGGAAGCCATCCAGGAATATGAAAAGGAACTGGGGCTGTCGCCCGGATCAACCATTCTCTGGTATAACAAGGGAGTCGCGCTCGATACTCTTGGCAGGTATGAAGAGGCACTGACTGCTTATGATACGGCAGTGGCAAAAAATCCCGGTCTTGCAGCCGGGTGGTACAATAAAGCGCTGGTGCACACGTACCTCGGCGAATACAGCCCGGCGCTTGAATCGTATGAACGGTCTCTTGTGATCGACAAGGACTCTGCGGTAATCTGGTTTAATAAAGGGCTCATCTTTGGTGTCCAGGGCCGGTACGAACAGGCCCTCGCTGCATTCAACCACACGATATCCATTGCCCCGAAGATGGCTGCGGCCTGGTATAACCGCGGGATCTCCCTCCGCAGGCTCCACCGCCATGCTGAAGCAGCTGAATCCTATGACCATGCAATCCTGCTGGACCCGGGGAACATGCCGGCTTGGTTCAATAAATCTGCAGAACTTCTCCGGACCGGTTCATGGGATGCCGCACTCCAGGCGATTGATATTGCCCTGACCATACGGGAGAACCACGCCATCAGCCGGTATGTGAAAGGCCTCCTGCTTGCAAACCTTGGCAGGAAGCACGAGGCAAAAGCCAGCCTAACCAGAGCGAGGACTCTTGACGAAAAATTGTATTCCGTTCAGTACCCTTTCGGGGGGATCCTGTATTTTTCCCGGACCTACCATCCCGTCAGTACCGATGATGCACAGAGCCGGTCATCAGATTATACTGATGCACAGAACTGGTACGAAAAAGGCGTTTCGCTGTACCGCGACTTTCGTTATGAGGACACCGTTGCTGCAGTTGATCGTGCACTCAGTTTTGATGCAGCGGTTCCCCGTGCATGGGTGCTGAAGGGATTTGCGTTGCATAAACTGGGAAAAGAACAGGACTCACTGGAGGCGTTTGACCATGCCCTTGCATCTGATGATGGCAACTACCGCATCTGGAACATCAAGGGGCTGATCCATAAAAAACTTCATGAACTGCCCGGTGCACTTGCAGCATTTGATCATGCGGTATCCAAAAACCCCTCCTTTTTTACCGGGTGGCACAACCGGGGGCTCGTCCTTCTCCAGATGAACCGGTTCGATGAAGCACTGAAATCCTTTGACCATGCCCTTTCCTTAAACCCGGATGATCGGAAAACTATGAATGCAAAGTCATATGCAAAAAAGAAGCTCGCTGCACGTGTAACGCAGGGAAACCTGGAAAAAATCTGGCCGGGCCCGCTGGCGGGTACCAGTAAATAACGCCAATACCAGAAAAATGATTATTTCCGTTTCTTCTGCAACTGCATTACCATCCGTGCCTGGATGCCAAAGTAGTGAGAAACGCCGATGGCATGACACTGGTCGATGGCTGCGCTGTCGAAGGATACCAGATCGCTTGAGTAAATTGCATCAGGTGAACTCCTGCCAAGCACCCTGACCGAGCCCTTGAAAAGTTCGAGATCCACGGTGCCGTTCACACGCTCCTGTGTGGTATCGATAAAGGCATTCAGTGCTGCATAAAGCGGCTCGTACACGAGGCCCTTATAGGCCAGTTCAGACCACTTGTCATCAACCGTCCGCTTGAAGACCAGTTCCTGCCTGGTAAGGGTGAGACTCTCGAGGTCATGGTGGGCCATGAGGATGACAGTCGCTGCCGGGTGCTCATAGTTCTCCCGTGCCTTGAGCCCGAGAATGCGGTCCTCAATCATATCGTTGCGCCCGATCCCGTGTTTCCCGGCAAGGACGTTCAGTTTCTGGATCAGTTCATATCCCGGGTATTTCTTCCCGTTCATGGCGACAGGCAGGCCACGCTCGAATGCAAGAGTGATCTTCTCCGGTTTGTCCGGGGCCTTCTGGGGGGAGACGGTCCAGAGATAGATCTCTTCAGGAGGATGGTATTCCGGTTCCTCGAGACGTCCTCCTTCGATGCTCCTGCTCCAGCAGTTCTCGTCCATGCTCCAGGGCCTGCTCTTCTTGACCGGGACCGGGATTCCATGCTGCTTTGCGTAATCGATCTCCCAGTCCCTGGTGAGGTTGAGTTCCCGGATGGGGGCAACAACCTCGAGACCGGCACTGCGGATAATGAAGTCAAACCGGAGCTGGTCGTTTCCCTTGCCGGTACACCCGTGGCCGATCGCTGTGGCACCTTCCTTACGGGCGATCTTGACAACTTCTTCGGCAATGAGAGGGCGGGCAAGGGACGTGCCCATCGGATACCCTTCATACGAGCCGTTGGCCCTGATTGCCGGGTAAATGTGCTCCCGGACAAATTTTTCACGGGCATCAATGGTGTAATGGCGGTCGGCAAGTTTTTTGCCTTTTTTTGTCGCAATATCTATCTCTTCATCCCGCTGGCCGACATTCACAGCCACGGTGACAACGCGATCATATTCATACCGTTCCTTCAAAAGGGGGATGCAGATGGAGGTGTCGAGCCCTCCGGAATATGCAAGAACAATTGTGCCTTTTCCCATGAGTGATACTCCTTGCAGATGGTAACGCTGTACCTGTTGGCAGTATCAGCATATATGTTCAGGGGCACACAGGACGGAGACCACGGAAATATAACAGCACTCGATACATGGATCTTATTAAGAACTGAAAAAAAGGTGTTCAGGCTGGTTTTCCTGAACGGTATTGAGGTGATTTACTTGGTTACAATGATTTTTCCAGTGGTCTGGGGCTGGAATACCGTTGTATAATCGTAGGCACCGGCAACAGGGAAGGTTACTTCCAGGGACTTGCCGGAGGGGATCGTAATCGTGGACATACCACCGAAGTATTGCCCGGTCTGGACGTTGATAGCCTGAATGCCGTGGGGTTTGAACATATCGTTGTTCTGCCAGACAACCTTGCCACCCACGGGGATGTAAACCGTGGTTCCCGGCATAATCGTCATATCGGAATTGAATGTAATAGTAACAGATGGCTGGGGAGTCGGGGTCGGCATCGGCGTTGCATTCGGGGTCATATTGACGATAACAACGGGAACTGCGGTGGTCGGAATAACGGTTGGTGCTGCTGTTGTAACAACTGCGGTCGGAACCGCTGTCGGGACCGGCGTAGCCACAGGTGCTGCCTGCTGGGATGTGCATCCCGCGAGCAGGATCCCGATAAACAGGATTGCAAGAACAACAAGTAATTTCTTCATGCATGTTTTTTGGTTATTTCGGTATATAAGCATATTCAATTTTTTTGGAGAATAACCCGGAAATCCAGCCAGCAGGAGAGAATCACGGTTTTGTAAAAAAAAGCCCGGGAAAAAGAAATTCTGGCAATATTGCCCTTATTCCTTCAGATAATGGCTTATTGGCTCAAGCGTCACTTTCTCGCGCTTGATCGCGTCAATGGCAAGAGCGGCTGCCCGCGCTGCCTGAAGGGTCGTGATATAGGGGATCTGGAAGTCCACTGCCGCACGCATGATCTGGTAATGATCCTGCCGGGACTGCTTGTCCTGCGGAGTATTGATGATCAACCGTATTTCCCCGTGACGCATCATATCCAGCACATTGGGCGACCCTTCCTGGACTTTCCGGACCAGATGGGCTTCCACACCTGCATCGTGCAGATAATCCACGGTTCCCTCCGTGCCGTACAGGACCAGGCCGAGATCCCGCAACTGGCGTGCGATCGGAATCGCCTCATCTTTCTGCTCCATATTCACGGAGATGAAGATGTTTCCCTTAAGCGGCAGTTCGTTGTCTGCGGAGAGGCAGGCCTTGTAAAACGCGAGGCCGAAGTCGTAATCGATACCCATGACCTCGCCCGTACTCTTCATTTCAGGGCCGAGGACCGTGTCCACGCCGGCCAGCTTATTAAAGGGCAGCAGCACCTCCTTGACTGCAATATGGCGGATCTCCCGCTCCCTGTACCCGAGATCCCGCAGCTTCCTGCCGATCATAACCTTGGCGGCAATTTTCGCGACGGGGGTCCCGGTCGCCTTCGAGACAAACGGGACAGTCCTGCTGGCACGGGGATTTGCTTCAAGCACGTAGACTATGGAATCCTTGACCGCGAGCTGAAGGTTGACAAGTCCCACAACACCAAGGCCCATGGCGATCTTGCGGGTATAGTCCCGCACGGTATCCACAACAGACGGGGGGAGCGACTGGGTGGGGATCACGCAGGCCGAATCTCCCGAATGAATCCCGGCCTGTTCGATATGTTCCATGATCCCGCCGATAAGGACCTCATCGCCATCGCAGACTGCATCAACATCCAGCTCAACCGCATTCTGGAGATAGGAATCTATGAGCACCGGGTGGTTCTGGCTCACCCGAACCGCCTCTTTCATGTAGGTTTCCAGTTCATGCTCGTCATGAACGATCTCCATGGCCCGTCCGCCAAGGACATAGGATGGCCTGACAAGGACCGGGTATCCGATCGTTTCTGCTTTCGCGCGGGCTTCTCCCTCGGAATAGGCAGAACTGTTGGCCGGACTGGGGATATTGAGTTTTGTGAGGAGCATGCTGAACCGGTCGCGGTCCTCGGCAATATCCATCGCATCCGGGCTCGTCCCAAGGATGCGGGTGGACAGGCCAAGCCGCCGGATCTCCTTCTCGATAGGGACTGCGAGGTTGACCGCGTTCTGTCCCCCGAACTGGACCATCACGCCATAATACGTATCCTTCCGGAGGATATTGGACACATCCTCGAGTTGCATCGGTTCAAAAAAGAGCCGGTCGGATGTGTCGAAATCCGTGGATACGGTCTCAGGATTGTTGTTGACAATGTGGACCTCGACCCCTTCCTCCCGCAGAGCCTGGACCGCGTGGACCGTGCAGTAATCGAACTCGATGCCCTGGCCGATGCGGATCGGACCGGACCCGAGGATGAGGACCTTCTGCCGGTCACTGGGCACGATCTCGCAGCCCGGTTCCTGTGTAGAGTAGAAGTACGGGGTCTGTGCGGGGAATTCCGCTGCGCAGGTATCCACCATTTTGTATGACGGCAGCCCGGCGATGGCCTCAATTTCTTCAAGGGATTTGCCGGTGATCTTTCCTATCTCGGTATGAGAGAAACCGTATTTTTTTGCCGCGAGGATATCGCTCGCATCGCTCTGCCGGGCGAGGTGCTTCTCCATATCGACAATGTTCCTGATCTTCTCAAGGAAGAACGGGGTGATGGAGGTGAGATGGGCAATCTCGTCAAGGGTGAAACCCATCCGATATGCGTCGAATAGGCAGTGAAACCGTTCGTCGGTCGGGCGGGAGAGGATCATGCGGATCTCGCTCGGGCTCGTATGAGTCCGCACATCCGTATCGAGGGAGCGCTTTGCCTTCATGAAGGCCTCCTCCAGTGTCCGGCCGATCGACATAACCTCACCGGTACTCTTCATGGAGGTGGTGAGGGTCCGGTCTGCACCCTTGAACTTGTCGAACGGCCAGCGGGGGACCTTGACGACAATGTAATCGATCGTGGGTTCGAACGAGGCGAACGTGCACCCGGTGACCGTGTTGGTGATCTCGTCGAGGTGCAGCCCGATCGCGATCTTGGCCGCGACCCGGGCAATCGGGTAGCCGGTTGCTTTCGAGGCGAGCGCGGAGGACCGGGAAACCCGAGGGTTGACCTCGATGACCCGGTAATCACCTTCCTTGAAGGCGAACTGGACATTGCAGCCACCCTGTACGTCAAGAGCGCGGATGATGTGGATCGCTGCACTGCGCATCATCTGGAATTCATCATCACGCAGCGTGAGAATAGGGGCAACGACCACGCTCTCCCCGGTGTGGATGCCCATCGGGTCCACGTTCTCCATACCGCAGACAATGATGCAGGTGTCAGTTGCATCCCGCATCACTTCGAACTCAATCTCTTTCCAGCCCATCACGCTCTCTTCGATGAGCACCTGGTGGATGCGGGAGCGGGAGAGGCCAAGTTCAATGATCCGGGTCAGTTCCTCGCGGGTCTTGCCAATGCCGCCACCGGCTCCCCCCAGGGTATATGCCGGGCGGACAACCGCCGGGAGGCCGATCTCACGGATTGCCTCGTCGATCTGGGTCATCGAGTTGAGGACTATGCTTTTTGGTACCGGCTCGCCTATCTCCCGCATCAGGTCCCGGAACTTCTGCCGGTCCTCGCCTTTGTAGATCGCTTCGAGCGGAGTACCGAGGATCTCGACCCCCTTGAGTGCCCCCATCTCGGCAAGTTCGGCCGTGAGGTTCAGGCCGGTCTGCCCGCCCATGCCGGAGAGGATCCCGTCCGGTTTCTCCTTCTCGATGATCTTGGCAATAATGTCTGCCCGGAGGGGTTCGATGTAGACCTCGTCGGCCATCTCCGGGTCCGTCATGATGGTTGCCGGGTTGGAATTGACAAGGACGACCTTTACGCCTTCCTCGCGGAGGGCACGGCAGGCCTGCGATCCGGAGAAATCAAATTCTGCGCCCTGACCGATCTGGATCGGGCCGGATCCAATCAGCAGGACTTTCCTGATATCTGGCCGTTTGGGCATGATCAGGCAATCCTCCTGAAGAGCGAATCGAAGAAATGCGCTTCCGTGTCCCTCGGACCCCCGTGGGCTTCAGGATGGAACTGGACAGTCGTGAGGCAGAGATCCTCGTTCTCAAATCCTTCGACCGTGCCATCGTTGACGTTGGTATAGGTGACTTTTGACCCTTCAGGCAGCGATTCTGCATCCACGGCAAAACCGTGATTCTGGGTAGTGATGAATATACGGCCATCCTTAAACCGCACTGGCTGGTTTGCACCACGGTGACCGAATTTCAGCTTGTACGTATCGCCACCGAGCGCGAGTGCAGAGACCTGGTTGCCCATGCAGATCCCGAAGATGGGCAGCTGGCCAAGCAGTTCCCGTATGCATTTTATTGCATCGGTCGCCTGCTTGGGATCGCCCGGCCCGTTGCTCACAAACAGCGCATCGGGTTTGCAGGCCATAACCTGATCTGCGGTGGCATTGTACGGGAAGACATGAAGATCGCCGCCCCGCTTCGAGAGACTGGTGATCATGTTCTTCTTGATACCGAGATCCATGACGGCAATCCGTTTCCCGCTTCCCTTGATATGGTAAGGCTGTTTGCAGGAAACTTCAGGGATGGGGATGATATCGCAGATAGTGGGCGTCCTGCGGGCGAGCTGTACTGCATAATCGCCATCATCACAACCGACAACAAGGGCTGCCCGCATGGTGCCGTGGACCCGGGTCTTGATGGTCAGGGCACGGGTGTCGACCCCCGTCATACCAAGCAGGTTGTTCTCTTCAAAAAAAGATCTGATGGAAGGCTGGGTGGACGGTTTCTCGCAGATCTCCTTTGTTATACATCCCAGGGCGCAGACCTTCTCATTCTGGAAATTCTGCCGGTCAACACCATAATTGCCGATCAGCGGGAACGTGAACATCAGGATCTGGCCAAAATAACTCGGGTCGGTGAGGGATTCCATATAGCCGGTCATCTGGGTGTTGAATACCAGTTCACCGGCACATTCCCCCTCGGCACCAAAACCCTCTCCCACGACGAATTGTCCGTCCTCAAGACCCAGAACAGCCTTCATGATTTCCATATGTTATGTGCCGGAATAGTTATTAACGATAGTGCAGGTACCACAGCCTCACCTCCCTGCCAACCGGGATTGTCACCGTTCCGGAGGAGATCCGGGGGCATATCACGACCACCTGTCACTACGGATATACATATATCGGGGGAGATCCGATATTCAGGTGTCAGTCATTTCATTGACGGTGAATATCATGGGAACACAAGGAAGAAAAATTGTGGGAACCGATGTTGATGATCTTGTCAAGCTCCTCAACAAGGCATTTTCCGATGAATGGCTCGCATACTACCAGTACTGGATTGGTTCCAAGGTTGTCCGTGGCCCTAACAAGGAGGCGGTTATTGCAGAGCTGACCCTTCATGCAACGGAGGAACTGGCACACGCGACCCTCCTCACCACGAGGATCATCCAGCTGGGCGGAGTGCCGGTCACAAAACCCCAGGACTGGTATAAGCTGACAAACTGCGGGTACGATGCGCCCGATGACCCGTTCATCGTCAAGGTGCTGGAGCAGAATATCAAGGGTGAGCAGTGTGCAATCAAGAGCTACAATTCCCTCTTAAAAAAGACCAGGGATACAGATCCAGTCACCTACAACATGATCCTCACCATTCTCTCGCAGGAGGTGGAGCACGAAGAAGATCTCCAGGCCCTGCTCGAAGACGTTAACATCATCATGAAGAATAAGTAACTCAATTCATCAATTTTTTCATGCAAAATTCATCTTTATACGGATTGTGGAGCTGACCGGATCAGAGGTCCGTGAGATTTTTTCATGGACTCCCGATGTGCCATTCATCCGGGCAATCCCATTGGTGCATATCCACTATCCCCACTCTTAAATAGTATCTTCCTCAATCTCCATCCATACTACTTTGGTTGGTTTTTCATGGCAGTGGAACATGTGAACGGAAAAAACAAGGGATCGGTAATGTTGTATGCACTCTCAACCTGCGGATGGTGTGCGAAGACAAAAGATCTCCTGAGGCAGATGGGGGTTGCATTCGATTTTGTTTACGTTGACCTGCTGGAAGGACAGGATCAGGATGACACCATACAGACCGTGGAAAAGTGGAATCCCAGTGGATCGTTTCCTATACTGGTCATAAACAACAGCAAATGCATCATCGGATTCCGCGAGCAGGAAATCCGGGAGGCCCTTAGCGCATGAACTTTGCCGGTATTAACGAGAGGGATGTGGACCGCCTGCATGAGATGATGAAATCGGAGGCTGAGGAAGGTGGATACCGGTTCAACCCGGACCTGGAATTTACCAGGAACCTCATAAAAGGCCTGCTCCGGAACGAGCAGCGGTACGGGTACAGGTCCTGCCCGTGCCGGCTTGCTAGCGGTAAAAAGGAGGAAGATATTGATATCATCTGCCCCTGCGATTACCGGGACGCAGATGTAGCCGGGTATGGAGCTTGTTATTGTGCTCTTTACGTCAGTGATGCCGTCGCACACGGGACGGAAAAACTGGCTGCACCGGTTCCCGAACGGCGACCGCCCCGATCGAAACGCCTGCCGGGAGCCGCTGTAAAAACCGTTTCCGCTGGTCCGCTTTCAGGTCAGGCCCTGTCCCTTCCCGTATGGCGATGTAAAGTATGTGGGTATCTCTGTGCACGCGAAAATCCTCCTGATCTCTGCCCCATCTGCAAGGCGAAGAAGGACCGGTTCGAACGGTTCATCTGATCTCCCTTTTTTCACCCTGCCTGAGGTTTAACAGGGCAGATGACAAATAACGAATCCTCATATAGTGACCGGGCAAACTGTTATGGCATGGCAGGAACTGTCCATGTCGAGATCGTCGGGCTGAAAACTTCAGAATGTTCCCCGTTTCCCTGCGATGAGAACCGTACCTGCGGTCTCTCAGGTTGTTACCTCTCGGGGAAACTCAACGATGCCTATGCGGAACTGAAAAAAGTGCTAACAGAAACCTACGGGAACCGGGTCGATCTCAAGCTTACTCTCGTCGATGAGGGTACACCGGAATATATCCGCACGATCATCGAGAGGGAATATCCCCCGATCCCGATGGTACTGGTCAACGGGCGGGTCACGAAGATCGGGCGGATCACGCTGGACAGGATCAGGACCGAGATCGAGAAAGAATTATAATCCACCGGGCTCCTTTCAGGCGCGCATTCCGGGAAAACCCGGAATCCGACCCGATAATCCTCTTCAGGACATTTTTTACAGGTTTTTTCCGGATACCGGAACTCTTCCGGCCGGAATGATACAATTTCATAAAAAAAATGCAGGTATTTTACCGTGTCCGCCACAATATTATATAAGGCTTGGAAAATAACCGTGATGAATTACTATCCGCTGATGATCTGAATGCACAATTCCCCTATATTTTTTGTACAGGCATCCCGGTTCCGGAGGTGAGGCGTGCCGACACTCACCGTGAATTCTGAAGAAGACGCTTTCAATGAGGACCAGACGCTTCTTGCTCTCTACAATCTGGCCGGTGAGGAGAGCGGGGGATTTATCACATTCCGGCCGCATCTCCTTCACACGCTCAACAGGATACTCATTGCCCATCACATTCTGCCCTCGCCTCCAAGGGGCCCGGATACCGTGGAAGTCCGGGAACTCAGGGCTTCGGAGATCGGGCGGATCAGGCAGGAACTCAGTCTCCGGTTCCGTGCAATGGACACAGATCCATCAACGACCTGCATGTTCGCTGCATTTAATGGCACCCGGCTCGTCGGCGTGGCCCGGTGCGTACGCCACCCGGACGGGCTCGAACTGGACGGGATCTATATCCTCGAAGAAGTCCGCCGGAAAGGGTTCGTTAGGGGGATCACTGCACTTCTTATCGAAGCGTTGGGTAAACAGGATGTCCTGTATGTCCGGGCCGCTGCCGGCGTGGCCGAATTGTATCATACGCTTGGTTTCCACCCGGTGCAGGAAGCCGATCTCCCGGTTACTCTCAGGGGGCCGTTATCCGGAGACAAAGCCGGCAAAAAGAGCGGGGCCAGCTGTGCCATGCGACGGGAACGCACACAGGACCCGGCGGGACAGAACACGGTGAAACCGGAGGAGCCATGAACGGCAATAACGCGGGTCTGAGCCACGATACTGGTGCCGGCGGGCCGGTACGTTTCCAGGTATCAGGCCGCATCCCGAGGGTGTACCGGGCTCATGTCGTCATGAAGGGAAGAGAAGCATGATAAAAGAACTCCTGTTCCTCGGCCTTGCACTCCTCCTTGCGGGGGTTGCCATCCCGCTCGTCACCGCAGGAGCTGACCGGAAGCTGGCGAGAACAATCTCCCTGATCTGTACCGTTGCGGCATCTGCCGTTCTGGCAATCCTGTCCCTCGTGGTTCTCCTTTCCGGCGAAGTCATCGCATGGTCGGCATACCAGCCCGTAGCCGGGTTTTTACTCACACTTACGATCGACCGGCTCGCGGCTTTCTTCATCCTGATCATTGCTGCCGTGTCAGGCTGCGTTGCGATTTACGCTACCAGTTACGTAGAACAGCTGCATGGCGGCTCCCGCAGGAATCTCCTCTGTGCCTGTGCAAACCTCTTCATCCTCGCGATGGTGCTGGTGGTCGCATCCGGCACAACTCTTGCATTCTTCCTTTTCTGGGAACTGATGGCCGCGAGTTCTTTTTTCCTCGTGATGTACGAATATGACGACCCCGAGACAAAAAAGGCCGGTATCTTTTACTTCGTGATGACACAGCTCTCGACCCTCTTTGTCATGCTGGGCATCATCATCCTGTACGGGCAGACCGGGACATTTGCCTTTGCCCATATACTTGCACCTCCATCCCCGCTCCTCACCTCCGCGTTCCTCTGCCTGTTCTTAGGTTTCTCGATAAAGGCGGGGATAATCCCGTTCCACAAGTGGCTCCCGTATGCCCATCCTGCAAGTCCGTCCCCTATCTCTGCCCTTATGTCCGGAGTGATGCTCAAAATTGCTGTTTACGGACTGGTTCGTTTCCTCCTCTATGTGTTCGCACCCGAACTGTGGTGGGGGGTCCTGATCCTGGCCGCAGGAACGGCCTCTGCGGTCCTTGGGATCATCTATGCCCTTAAAGAGCACGACCTCAAGGCAATGCTCGCGTACAGCAGTATCGAGAACGTGGGCATCATCTTTGTCGGGATCGGCCTATCGGTCATCTTCACCTCCTACAATCTCCCGGCCCTTGCCATGCTCAGCCTGCTCGGGGCCCTCTTCCATTCCCTTAACCACGCGCTCTTCAAGAGCCTCCTCTTCCTTACAGCAGGATCCGTGGTCCACGCAACCCATACCCGCGACATCGAGCACATGGGAGGGCTCGTGCACCGGATGCCGTACACGTCGGCCCTCTTCTTTATCGGGGCCGTTGCAATCGCAGCCCTCCCGCCCCTGAACGGGTTTGCAAGCGAGATCCTGATCTTCATCTCGTTCTTCTCTTCTGTCGCAGTGGCGAACCCGCTCTTCAAAGTCCTGCTCTTCATCTGTCTTGCCCTGTTCGCGCTGACAAGCGCCCTCTCCGCTGCCTGCTTTGTGAAGGCATTCGGATCGGTCTTCCTTGCCCTGCCACGTTCAAAAGAGAGCGGGGATGCCCATGAAGTCCCCCTCCCGATGCTTGCCGGGCCCGCTCTCCTTGCCGGAGCATGCATTATCATCGGACTTCTCGCCCTTCAGCTGTTTACGCTGGCCGGCTATTCTGTGCCGATCCCGGACATGCTGCTTGTTGGTGTCCTCCTCCTCGTGATGACCGCGATTGCCTATGGAGTGCTGTACGTTACCGCTTCGCGAACCGTCCGGGTCTCCGAAACCTGGGGGTGCGGGATGCCCTCGCAGCAGCCGCTGACCGAATATAGCGGTCACGGATTTTCGGAGCCTATCGACATCATCTTCTCGACCATCTACCGGACAAAGATCCGGAATGAGCGATCATTTTTCGATGCTGCCGGCTGCATTTTCCGGGAGGGGAACGCAGAGATCCGGCTCCTGAAAGTATTCGAGGAGTATCTCTACCTTCCTGTTGCCCGGGTCTCCTGCCGGGCAGCGAAGGCCGTTTCACAGATCCATAACGGGTGCCTTGATACGTATCTCCTCTATGTCTTTATCACGGTGCTCGCTATGGTCGCATGGCTGGGGTGGTTTGCATGAGCCCGGAGTTTATCCTGTACCTGGTGATCAATACGGCGGTTGTCCTCGCCATTGCCCCGCTCTTTATCAGCCTGATTAAAAAAGTGAAGGCGTGGACTCAAGGGCGGAGAGGCCCGCCACTCTTCCAGACGTATTACATGCTCGCAAAACTGGTGAAAAAAGAGGTGATCTACTCGCCCCATTCCTCATGGATCATGCGGGTCACCCCGATCATCAACATAGCAGCGATTCTCGTAGCAGCCCTCTTCGTACCGCTGGTCTTCGTTCCGGAGCCGGTCGGCGGGATCGGCAATATCATCCTCCTGCTCTACCTGCTCGCGCTGGCAAAGTTTTTCATGGCCCTTGCAGGTCTGGACGCGGGCAGCTCGTTTGGCGGAATGGGTAGTTCACGGGAGATGAGCATCTCGGCGATCATCGAACCGACAACCATCATCGTCTTTGCAGCGCTCGTCTTTGTCTTCAAGACGCTCAATGTATTCGAGATGTTCACCCTGTCGGCCGCTTCCGGCACCCTCTCTACCCCGACGCTCATCCTGATCGGGATCTCCCTGTTTATCATCCTGATCGTCGAAACCTCTCGTATCCCGGTCGATAACCCGGAGACACACCTCGAACTCACCATGATCCACGAGGGTATGATCCTTGAACAGTCAGGTTCCAATCTCGCCCTCATGGAGTTGTCCGCCGCAGTCAAGCTCACGCTCCTGATGGCGCTTCTCATCAACCTGATCGTCCCGTTCGGCCTTGCGACCACGCTCTCCGCAGCCGGTCTCCTCCTTGCCCTAGTCCTCTTCCTTGTGAAGGGGAGCGTCCTCGCCGGTGTCATCGGGCTCTTTGAATCATCGATGGCAAAGATGCGGTTCTTCCGGCTCCCGAGCCTCTTTGCGATGGCGTTCTTCTTCTCGACGCTGATCATTATCATCGAGGTGTTCTCATGATCGATCCGGCACTCGTCCCGGGAATTATCCGGGTCCTGTTCGTCATGGTCATCATCACCGCGGCCTACATCATCTCCACCCGGAACATCCTCTCGCTTGTCTCGGTCTACGCCATCCAGTCACTGACACTCGTGCTGATCGCCCTCTCACTCTACACGCTCGAAGGCAGCAGCGTCCTCCTTGCCATTGCCGTTATCACGTTTATCAGTAAGGTGCTGGTTATCCCCTACTTCATCGCAACAATTCAGGAAAGAGTCCGGATCAGGAGGGATATCGAATTCCATTTCCTGAATCCCACGACATCACTCCTCCTCTCCATGGCCCTGATGCTCGTCATCTACATCGCCCTCTCGAAGATCATGGAAGGGACACCTGCCAGGGAGAGCCTCTTCTTCTTTGGTGCAGTTCTGGGAATCTCCCTGATGCTGATGGGTATGATGGTGACATTCTCGCGCAAGCGTGCAATCTCCAAGGTGCTCGGGTACCTCACTATGGAGAACGGCGTCCTGCTCTTCGGGATGTTCGTCACCGAGCTGCCGTTTATCATTGAATTCCTGATCATCATCGATCTTGTCATACTCGTACTGCTGACCACGATCCTGACGGTCGGCATCGACTCGACCCTGGAAGACTACCATGACCGGCTCAACCGGTTCCACCTGCTGGACGATACGGAGGAGGCCCCATGATCCTGATCGCCTTTGTCCTTGTTGCTGCCTGTGCTATCGGACTCATCGCCATCAGCCATTCCCACCGGCAGATGAACCTTGCCTGTATTGCCGAGGCGCTCATCTTCCTCGGGCTCGCCATATATCTTATCCTCTCCGGCCAGATCCCGGTTTCGACGTTTTTGATCGGCAGCCAGTACTTCTTCATCGACCATCTCGGCATCTATGAAGTGTTGATCGCGACCGTCATCTTCCTGCTTTCAGCCATCTATGCCCGGGGGTATGTCGAGGGCCTTTTAGAAAGCGGCGAACTCGGGAAAAACAGCCTGAGGCTGTTCTATGCGGCATGGGCACTTCTTCTCCTTATCATCGTCCTGGCATTCTGCTCGGACAACCTCGCCCTCTTCTGGATTTTTGCCGAGCTGACCACGATCATCTCGGCCATGCTCATCGCCATCCTCGCTGCCCGGGAGAATATCGATGCCGCAATTAAGTACATCTTCATTGCCTCGATCTCCATGCTCTTCTCGTTTGTGGGCCTCATATTCCTCTTCGAGATTTCCCGGTCTGCCCTTGGCACCGGCACCCTGAACTGGACCGGCCTGATGCAGCACGCAACTGCCTTCCCGCCGGGCATGCTGATCGCTGCCTTTGCTCTTGTCTTCATCGGATTTGCCGCAAAATCCGGCATCTTCCCGTTCCACACATGGCTGCCGGAAGCCCATGCAAAGGCACCATCTGCGGTGAGCGCAATACTTTCAGGAGTTCTTCTGAATGTGGGTATCTATGGCATCATCCGCGTCTATGCCATCGTGCACCAGACACAGGCCATCGCAGCAGCCTCTCCCCTCCTTGCCCTTTTCGGGCTCCTGACCGTCGGCATTGCCGCCATCTCCATGCTTTCCCAGAAGAACCTCAAGAAACTGGTCGCCTTCTCCAGCATCGAGAACATGGGGATACTGCTCGTCGGTCTTGCCATCTCGACCCCCCTTGCACTGTTCTGGGTGCTCTTCCATATTATGGCGCACTCATTCACGAAAGCTTCCCTCTTCTTCTCGGCAGGGATCCTCCACCGCCAGTACCGGAGTACCCTTTCGGCCGATGCCACAGACGAGATCCGGGATGTTTTCCGGCTCCAGCCACTGGCCGCGTGGGGGATCATCATCGGCGGACTCGCAATCATCGGTATGCCCCCTTCGCCAATCTTCTTCTCAAAATTGTTCATCCTGCTCCAGCTTGGCACCGTCTCACTTCCCGCACTTGTCGTTCTGCTCGTCCTGCTCTTCATCGCATCGGTTGCGCTGGGGTATTACGTGATCAGCACTTTCACGCAGGTTTCTTCAGCCGGGAACCCCCTGGAAACGCGGCAGTACCATACCCCGGCCAGCATGAAGGTCCCGATCGTGGTCCTGCTCATTATGATAGTCCTGCTCGGGATCGTCTTTACTACCGGTGAAACATCCTTCTTCAATCAGATCGTAACGGAGCTGAGATTCTGATGACGACTGATACCGGATTATCCGATGCGCAGGAAGATGCCGGGATGAAATATGTCCGGCGGCTCGTTGGGTCAGGAGAGCTCGCCCTGCGGATCACACCGGGACACAACGGAGAATTCTATCTCGAGGTACGGGACGATGAGTTTGTGCCGCTCGTCGACACCCTGGCCACCCGTAAATGTGTCCTGATTGGATTGTTCTGTGCCGAAGGGTTCTCAGAAAACGCCCGCTTCTCCCTCTTCTCGGTCTTCGAGAAGAAGAGTGTGGTCCTGATCGTTATCAGGCACACCAGTGGGCGTGCCATATCCATCGCAGGGACGTTCCCGGCCGCATCATGGTTTGAGCGCGAGTGCCGGGACGGGTTTGGATTAGAGTTTCCGGACGCATTCGATACCCGGCGGCTCTTCCTGCACGAGAACTACCCGGCCGGGTTCCATCCTCTTGAAAAATCCTTCCGGAACGGGACGATTCAGACGTCACAGCCCGTGGATGCCGCGGACGAGTACCCGTTCCGGCCGGTCCACGGAGAAGGTGTCTACCAGGTACCTGTAGGGCCGGTGCATGCGGGAATCATCGAACCGGGGCATTTCCGGTTCAGCGTGATCGGCGAGACGATCTTCAACCTGGAGATAAGGATGTTCTACAAGCACCGGGGGATCGAGAAACTGGCGGAGGGCCGGACTCCGCAGGAGTGCGTGGCAGTGTCAGAAGCTGTGAGCGGCGACGAATCTGTGGCAAACGCGACCGGGTTCTGCCTCGCGGTTGAGAAGATCGCGCAGGTCACGGCACCCGACCGTGCCTGGTACCTGCGCACGATCCTGCTGGAGATGGAGCGGATCTGTTCGCATCTCGGCGACCAGGCAGGAATGCTCATTGACGTTGCCTTCCCGCTGGGGGCCGGCCAGTTTTCCGTCCTGCGGGAGGATATATTCCGTATGAATGCATTCCTGACCGGATCCCGGTTCATGCGGGGAATGGTTGAGGTCGGAGGGATCACAAAGGATCTCCGGAAAGAGCAGCTGACAGAACTTGGCTGGTTCATTGCCCGGTTCCGGAAACGCTATCGTGTCGGCCTGAAGATCGTCCTCTCGACCACATCCGTTCTCGACCGGTTCGCTACCACCGGTTCGATCCGGAGGGGACTGCTGCGCCCGCTCAACATCACCGGTCCGGCAGCCCGTGCGTCCGGCGGGAAGGTGGATGTACGGACAGATCACCCGTACGGTATCTACCATTCATTTCCCCCGGAAAATACCACTCTGCATGACGGGGACGTGCTCTCCCGGTTCACGGTAAAAGCTTCCGAGATCATGGACTCGCTGGAGCTGATCGAGCAGATGCTTGAGGCAATACCCGACGGGCCGGTGAAAACAGAGGTGCCCTCCCGGGACGGCTATACCCTCTCCCTTGTAGAATCCGCCAGGGGACAGAACATCTGCTGGGTCTGGATCCGTAATGGAAGGATTGAGCGCTACAAGGTCAGGACTGCATCATTCTGCAACTGGCAGGCGATCGAGCACGCAGTACAGGGCAATATCGTACCTGACTTCCCGGTGATCAACAAGAGCCTGAACCTGTCTTATGCGGGGACCGACCTGTGAGGTGAGAAGCAATGGTGAATGCATTATCCTGCCTGCTGAAAAAGAAAGTGACGGAAGACCTGATTGTACGGGACGAGGATATCGAGCGGATAGGCCGTGAGATTCACCGCGAGATCGATGCGGTGTTCGGCCGCAGTCTCGCTATCCGCGAGCTCGATACCGGCAGCGACAACGCGACCGAGATCGAGATCAACAATCTCAACAACCCCTATTATGATGTCGAACGGTTCGGCATCAGTTTCGTAGCCTCGCCCCGGCATGCCGATGTGCTGATGGTGACCGGCGCTGTCACGCATAACATGGCGATCGCCGCAACGAAGACCTATGACGCGATGCCATTGCCTAAGTTCGTGGTGGCAGTGGGCGATGATGCCTGTAACGGCGGCATCTTTGCAGGGACCTATGCCGTGCTGGGCGGTGCGGACAAACTGTTCCCTGTCGATTTGAAGATCACGGGCAACCCGCCAGCGCCAAAAGAGATCCTTGCCGGGCTTCTCGCGCTGATGAAGCAGGCACATACAAAACCGTAGTAACCACACCATCGCAGGTGCAGGGCACGAATGCGGTATATCCGCGAGTTTTTTTCATACCTGACCAAGGACAATTTATACTCATGAGAGAAAACCGGTAATCACGATGGGACCGGTACGGAAGTGGGGACATGGGCCGTATGCAGTAGCAGTGATCCACGGTGGGCCCGGGGCGCCCGGCGAAGTGGCACCGGTAGCCCGCGAGCTCTCTGCAGTAACGGGTATTCTCGAACCATTCCAGACCGAGACCACGCTCGACGGCCAGGTGCAGGAGCTCCGCTCGGTACTTCTGGAGCACGGAAAAGTGCCGGTGACACTCGTTGGTTTCTCGTGGGGGGCATACTTGTCCTTCATGCTCGCCGCCCGCTACCCGGCGCTTGTCAAAAAGCTGGTGCTGGTCAGCAGCCCTCCGTTCGAGGAGCAGTATGCCGCTTCGGTGACACAGACCCGGATGACCCGGCTCAACAAAAAGGACCAGGCCGGGGCGCAGGCACTGCTTGCACAGCTTGCCGACCCGGAAACTCCCAATAAGAACGCCCTTCTCGCAAAACTCGGCACCATGCTGGCCCATGCCGACACCTATGACCCGGCACATGCAATGGAAGAGGGGTTCCACAGCCAGTACGATGTCTTCAAAGGTGTCTGGGATGAGGCAACCGAGCTCCGTAAGAAACAGATCCTCATCCAGATGGCAAAGGCAATCACCTGCCCGGTGGTGGCGATTCACGGCGACTGGGACCCCCACCCGGCTGAAGGGGTGAATGACCCCCTCGCGAGAGTCCTCGCGGACTTCCGGTTTGTTCTTCTCGAGAAGTGCGGCCACCGCCCGTGGATCGAGCGTTATGCTGCGGAGAATTTCTACAAGGTCCTCGTGGCGGAGATCTGAAACGGATTTTTTTCCACGGTATCTATCCAATTCTTAATAAGCCGTGATGCCCATCACCACCCATGGACAAACGCATCATTCCTGCAACTGTGCTGGCCATACTCATAGTAGTTATCATCGCCGTCCTGATCTTCCGGTTCCCGGCCAGCCTGGCCGGTACGGGCACGGGAGGGGGGCCCACTCAGCTTGCGCCGGTCGAAGTACGGGCGTACCAGGGAAAAGATCTCTCCTCGGTCAATGATTTCCATGAAAATTCCATTGCCGGCCCCCAGCACATCAACATCACGGATTACCGGCTTACCGTGACAGGCCTGACAAACCGGACCGTCGTATACACGTATGACGAGGTGCTCGCACAGCACACCCATTACTCAAAAGTAGTCACGCTCCACTGCGTAGAGGGTTGGGATGCAACTATCCTCTGGGAGGGGGTGCTTGTCCGGGACCTCATTGCTGATGCCGGGGCCGATCCCCGGGCGAACACGGTGGTATTCACAGCGTATGACGGGTACACAACCTCGTTCCCGATCAGTTATTTCACGCAGAACGATATCATCATGGCTTACCGCATGAACAATATCACGATGCCTGCTGAGAGAGGTTACCCGTTCGAGCTGGTGGCTGAAGACAAATGGGGATACAAGTGGATCAAGTGGATTGAGAAGATCGAGCTCACTGATGATCCGTCATACCGGGGATACTGGGAACAGCGGGGCTATTCCAATTCCGGCGATCTGAACGAGAGTTTCTCGGGAAATTAATTTTTCAGGAAATGGACGGGCACAGAACGATTAATCTTTTTGCCGGGTTCCGCCCAGCACTTTTTTTGTCATACCGATAATCCAGGTGCGGTTCAGGTACAGGTGCACGAGCACCAGCAGACCGAGCAGGATACCTGACCAGTCATGCAGATCTGATATCAGTGCAGATGGCAGGATCAGGTTGTTGAGACCGGTCATTTGCAGGAGCAGGGAGAATTTTAACAGTCCGGTCACAAAACATATCGCGAACGTGACGCCCAGCGCGAGATCCACAGACCATTTCAGCATTTTTGTATCCATCTGATTGCAACCTCTTGTACCCTCACTTGGGAGCAAAAGGTTATGGAAGTTTGGGAGATGCTGGCCAATCAGGGTGCAAAGAGGTTGATTCAGTACACAGGGAGCAAGCAATACTTTTTCGCTCGTTCATTTTCACATCCCCTTCCGTTGCCCATAAAACCCGGCAGCACCAATGATACTCCGGCAATGGACAGCATCGACTCCTTTTTCCCTTACAGCGAATACCGGCCCGGCCAACGTCACATGCTTGAGGTCTCGGCGCAGGTAGCACGCGAAGGCGGGATCGCGATGATCGATGCCCCGACCGGCTCCGGGAAGTCGAGCGTAGTCGCCGCACTTCTCGCCGAACGTAAGGGCCGGAAGATCGTGATCGCGGTCCGGACGGTCAGCCAGCTCACCACGTTCATCCGCGAGCTTGAACTCGTGAAGCGGAAGCAGCCTCAGGTCAAAACCGTGTACCTTGTGGGCAAGGGGAGCATGTGCCCGCTGGCCGGCGAGGGCGACGTATACCGGCGGTGTGAAGGAGTCAAGGCGTTCTCGAATTCGCTGATGAGGGACCGGGCCGAGAAAGGGGCGATGATCCCGGCTAAGGACCCGTTCATCATCCAGCAGATCCGGCGCATGGACAAGGAGCACCCGCTTCTCTGTCCGTATTACATTGGCAGCAAGATGTTCGTGCAGGCCGAAGGCGTTGGCGTCCGGATGGTACCCTCCACCGAGCTCCGGAACAAGGCCGACCGCGTGATCGCAAACCCCGTTCCCCCGCGGGAGCTCGCGGAGTACAGCGCAGGAATATGCCCG
The DNA here is from genome assembly GCF_049518935.1 of Methanoregula sp. Taxonomy (GTDB): domain Archaea; phylum Halobacteriota; class Methanomicrobia; order Methanomicrobiales; family Methanospirillaceae; genus Methanoregula. The sequence continues at coordinate 135,421 of NZ_JBEKRH010000003.1, read as the reverse complement.
TACGAGCTGATGATGCACGCCGCGAAGAATACCGATGTTGTGATCCTCAACTATCACCACCTCTTCGACCGGGATATCCGTGAGCAGCTCTATGCGAACCTGAACGTTGAGCCGCAGGATGTGCTCCTTCTCATCGACGAGGCGCACAACTGCGGCGACGTGATCACCGGCATCGAGAGCGTCACGCTGGAAGAGCGTGACCTCGAACAGGCATCGAGGGAATTATCCGGCATGCAAAAACGCCACAAGGGGGCGGAGGCAGTCCGGCACGTGCTCCCCCGGCTCACGGAGTTCATCCGGGGCCTTGCCAACTCAACCGAGGCGGAAGACTGGTTCGATCCCGCGATCTTCGACCGGATGATCATCAGGGAGTCGCTCTACAAGCATATGGACGAGATCGTGGACGATCTCATGGGCCTTGCCGAGACGATCCGGGAAAAGAACCAGAAATCCGGGGAGTTCCGCGAGACCGCGATCGAGCGTCTCACCGAGTTCCTTGTCCGGCTCTCCAATTCTGCCACTGACCCGGCATTCCTGACCGTATACCGCAAGGAGGAGTCCGGGATCACCCTCGAAGTCAGGAACATCGACCCGGCTGCCTCACTTACGGAAGTCTGCGGATCGCACGCGTGCTGTATCCTGATCTCGGGCACGCTCTCACCGGTCGAGAGCTTCAAAAATTACTATTTTGGGAAGACAAAGGTCACGACCATCGCTCTGCCCAACGCATTCCCGAAAGAGAACAGGGTCGTAGCCTGTGCAAACGACATCACCACCGCGTACTCGATGCGCCAGAACAAGGATAATACCAATAAAATTGTTGATTATATCCGGTCATTCTCAGCGCTGAAAGGCAACCGGGCGATTTACTTCCCGAGCTACCAGATCCTCGAATCCTACGCAGATCTCGCGGTCCCGCATATCCGGGGGAAGAAGATCTTCATCGAGCCGCGGGATGCAGCCAATGCCAGCGCCGCGCTTACTGAGTTCCTCTCCCTGCCGTCACGGCGGGAATCGGGCGTGATGTTTGCGGTCTGCGGCGGGAAATGGAGCGAGGGGCTCGATTACCGGGGCGAAATGCTCTCCGGGGCGATGGTGATCGGTCTGCCGCTCGCCCCGTTCAACCGCGTACGCAGGATGATGATCGAGTATTTCCGGCACAAATTCGGCGGCGAAGGCGAGTTCCTCTGCTACACCCTGCCTGCCGTCAACCGGTCGCTCCAGGCGCTCGGCCGGGTTCTCCGGACACCGGAGGATCGCGGCGTGCTCGTGCTGGGCGAAAAAAGATTCCTGGAAAAACGGGTGCGGGATGCCCTGCCGGGATGGATGCAGGAAGAGATGATCGTATGCGACCACGAACGGTTCCGTGAGGTACTGGCAGAATGGAAATCCTGAGCGGCTCCTGCCGGCTGGGACTCTGGTATGTCCAGGTATACTGGAGCGGAAATACAATCCACCGCATCCGCTTTGCCACGACCGCTGCTCCGGGCGATGTCCCGCTACTGATCCGGCAGTTCTGTGCCGGCCGGGCAGTAGATCTCCGGCCGCTCGAGAGTATCGCAATCCATGATGACACCGTATACAGCCGGATCTACCGGGAAGTCCGGGAGATACCCTGCGGAAAGACGGCAACGTACGGGGAGATCGCACAACGGATCGGCACCTCCCCCCGCGTAGTGGGGCAGGCAATGGCCCGCAACCCCACACCGCTCGTGATACCCTGCCACCGTGTCGTGGCAGCGGATGGCATCGGGGGGTTCTCTCCTTCGGTAGAGATCAAGGAGGCCCTTCTTGCTATGGAGAAAAAGATGCTCCGTAAAGACCGGGCCGTACCTGCGTAAACTACTACATACAGGAAATCCAATAATTCCGGGACAATGCGGGCAGAAGCAGGCGCACGCCGGCAATTTCTCCCGATCCACGATCATCATCAGTCTTCAGAGATCAACAAGGGCCCCGGGCAGAGGCCATAAGGAACGATGCATCATATGAAAATTCTCGTCCTCGGTGCGGGTGCAGTAGGGTTATCCGTAGCAGCAAAACTTTCCGCGGTATGCGATGTACATGCGGTCTGCCGTAAAAGCAGCGCTGATGCGATCACCGAAAACGGTTTCACCTTGACCGGGATATGGGGCGAAGGAATATTCCGGTTCAGTGCATCTGAATCGGCTCCACAGAACAACAGGTTCGATTATGTCATTATCTCCTCAAAATCCCAGGATACCGAACATATATGCAGGCAGTTCGCGTCCCTGATCCGGAACACCGAGACGGTCAGCCTCCAGAACGGGATCGGCAACGAGGAGATTATCAGCGGGTTCACGGACCGGGTGATCGGGGGCATGATCATCACCGGTTTTGAATGGCGTGGCGATGCCGCGGTCCATGTCTCCGTTGAGGCAGGGCCCATGATGATCGGGAGGTTCCCTGAGGGTCTCGATAAGCCTGTTGAACAGCTCGCGGGTATCCTGCGGAGTGCCGGCATCCGTGTCGGAACCAGCAGGTCCATCCGGTCTGAACTCTGGGGAAAGACCCTGTACAATTGTGCCCTCAACCCGCTTGGGGCAGTAATGGGAGTCACGTATGGAAAACTCGCTCACCCGGCATCCTGGCGGATTATCGAAAACATCGCGCACGAAACATTCCAGGTCGTGGCAGCTGAAGGTGTGCAGCTGCCATGGGCAACCGCAGAGGAATACCTGGGATATCTCAAAGACGTGCAGATCCCGGCAACAGCGCTCCACCACTCTTCCATGCTGCAGGATATTTCGCGGGGGAGAAAAACCGAGATCGATTTCCTGAACGGAGCGGTGGTAACAAAGGCCTGCCAGCATGGGATTCCGGCCCCGTACAACTCTGCAATCGTCGACCTGATCAGGTTCCGCGAATCCCTTGCAGCAGAGGGGGACTAAATGATGCGATCCGCGGTGATCCTTGTCGGCGGGGAGGCCCGGCGGGCCAACGGGCAGGAGAAATATTTCTTCATCTACCAGGGCAGGACCTTCATCGAACGGCTTATCGATACGCTCCGGAAGGTCACGGATGAGATCATCCTCGTGGCCCGTGACCCCTCGCAGTGTGAACGGTTCCGCGATCTCGAACCGGTAACCTGTATCACCGATATCCGGCAGGGAATTGGCCCCATTGGCGGTCTTCATGCAGGCACTCTAGCCGCACACGGGGATTTCCTGTTCGTCACGGCCTGCGATATGCCCTGCATCGAAGCTGATGTGGTATCGCACCTTTTTGAGACGATCGGCGACCACGATGCAGCAATCCCCTGCTGGTGCGAGGAGATGATCGAACCCCTCCATGCGGTGTACCGGAGGAGTGCGCTGCTGGACTACCTCAGGAGCCACGATTCGCTCTCGCTCCGTCCTATGATCCGGTCGATTAATACCCGCTATGTCCCCGTGGACGAACTCAGACCCTATGATCCGGCTCTCCGGACATTCACCAACATCAACAAACTCGAAGATCTCGAACGGATCAACAGGCCGTGAACCCCGGGTATTTCTCACGTGCCCCTGCCGGGTTTACCCGGATTTGCAATTCCAGCTCGCAGACTTCGGAGAATCCGCGATCAGATGCCTTAAAGATATATGTGATGAGATCATCGGTTAGTACTATAGCGTACCAAAATACACTACAGAAATCACATAGTTCAAACCGGGGAATTGCGTTTGATAAGACATCTGTCCACTGAGAATGAAGAAGTCCTGCGCCTGTTCATCATTGCAGCGGCATGCATCGGGGCAATTCTCACTACCATATTCTCCCTGACCCACGGTATATTTGAAGTCTTTCCCTTTCTCTACATTCTTCCTATTATCCTCGCTGTCTATTTTTACCCGAAACGGGCTGTGCTCTTTTCTCTTGGTATCAGCCTGATGTACATCAGCCTCATCTACCTCTTCGGGTTCACCAATCCAGGCCTCATCGCCATTGCCACTGCATGGTTTGCCATCTTCATGACGATCGGAGTAGTTGCTTCATCCTACGCAAACCAGCTGATCGAGGAGCGGAGCAGGATAAGGACCATTCTCGAAAATTCCCAGGATGGTATTTTCTGCTTTGATCTGGAGTCCGAAGAGATCCTCGAGATCAATCCGAAATGTGCCCTGTGGTTAAAATATGACCGGGCGGACCTGATCGGCCGGAACCTTGGATCGGTCTGGTCCGAGCCTGCAGAGCGGGAACAGTTCGTTGCACGGGTAAGATCCGGGCAGCCGGAACAGGAAACCGAGGGGGTATTCAGGTCGAAGGATGGCACTCTCCTCAGGCTGGTAATCTCGGCGGTACTGGTGACCCGGAACCGTGTCCTCTGTTCTGCTATTGATATCACCGGCAGCAAGATCGTGGACGAGGAGATCCGGAGAACTCTTGAAGATCTCGAGGAGCAGGTCAGGGCCCGGACTGCGCACCTGGAAAAGATCAACGAGGAACTCCAAGCCGAGATCCTTGAAAGGCGGCGTTTCGAGAAGACGATCCTGGCCAGGCAGGAAAAAGACCGGAGAGATGCGGAGGATGATGAATGACTCCTGCTGAAATAGTGAAAGGACCGCGTTCATTCATCGGCAGTATAGCCGGCATCGCAGGGATCATCATCACGTCCCTGTTTGCCATATATTCCACCATCTATTCCCTGACGCACGGGATTTACGAAGTGTTCCCCTTCCTGTATTTCCTGCCGATCATCATCTTTGTCTACCTGTACCCGAACAGGGGTGTAATCTTCTCGCTCATCCTCAGCACGATCTTCCTCCTGCTTGTGTACGATTTCAGCAGCTTCAACCCGACGCTGATTGCAGTCTCGACCGCATGGTTTGTGATCTTTGTCACCATCGGCGTTGTCACATCGTCATTTGCAGAAGGGCTCAGGACGGAAGAACGGAAATACCGGGGTATTTTCGAGAACTCCCAGGCAGGTATTTTCACGTTTGATCTTTCTACCCTCAGGATCCGTGAAATCAACATGAAATGCGCCCGCATGCTCATGTATGAGAGAGACGATCTCCGGGAAGTTGATCTTTCCCGGATTCTTGCCGGGCCCGGGGAGAGGGAGCGATTTATACAGGAGATCCGGACCCGGATCCAGACGGGTGACATGGAACTCCATTTCACCACACGTGACGATGCAACCCGGCAGTTCCTTGTCTCTGCATCGCTTGGAGCAAACAATCTCGTGATCTGCTCGGTGATCGACATAACTGAGCGGAAACTCGCAGAGAAAGTGATCCAGAAGGCACGGGACGATCTGGAACTGCGGGTACGGGAGAGAACCGACGAACTCACCCGGGCGAATGAGATTCTCAAGGCAGAGATCCAGGAGCGCAAACGGTTCGAGGCGGCAATCCAGCTTGCAAACCGTAAGCTCAATACCCTGTCATCCATTACCCGGCACGATATCCTCAACCAAATCACCGCGATTGTCATGTACCTCTCGCTTGCAGAAGAGGTTGAGACCAACCCGACCGTACTTGAGCATCTCCACAAGATCGATCAGATCACCCAGCTGATCCAGAAACAGATCCGGTTTACCCGGGATTACCAGAATATCGGTGCAAGCTCTCCCCAGTGGCAGAACGTGGCTGACACGGTTGAGAGTGCGATCAAGAACCTTGATACGGGAACCGTCAGGGTGGAAACGGAACTTGGCAGTCTTGAAATCTACGCGGATTACCTGCTTGAGAAAGTATTCTACAACCTTGTCGAAAACTCCCAGCGGCACGGGGAAAAAATCACGGTATGCAGGGTCTCATATAAGATGCAGGAAGACGGAGTCACCATTATCTACGAAGACGATGGTGTCGGAGTTCCAGCTGCAGTCAAGGAGAAAATTTTCCGACGCGAATATTACCGGAACACGGGCTATGGGTTGTTTTTATCCCTGGAGATCCTCAGCATTACGGGTCTTTCCATAAAAGAGACCGGTGAACAGGGTAAGGGAGCCCGGTTCGAGATCCATGTGCCAAAGGAAGCCTTCCGGTTCGATACACACGAAACAACAACATAAGAAAAAGATCGGCCGGGGTCCGGGGCATCTGTATTTTTCCGTTGATTGCCGGGGGAGGTTCCGGCAAACATTACCGGTGGATCAAAGATTCTTTTTCCTGCCGCTTGCATCCCGCAGGTAGTGGCCGAACTCACTTTTCTGTAAAAGATCCCCGGAGAAGACCGGGCCGTCCCGGCAGACCCTGAGGCCGGACGGGTCAATACAGCAGGACCCGCAGACACCAACCCCGCATTTCATGTACCTGTGGAGCGAGAACTCAGTCTTGTGCGCAAGGCCTTTCTCTGCGACCTTGGCAAGTACGGCCCACATCATGATCTCCGGCCCGCAGACCGCCAGACGGTCATAGGACGCGAGATTGAGATCATCCATCAGGGCCGTGACAAAACCATGGTGGCCCATTGTACCGTCATCCGTTGCAATCAGGACATCCGTGCATTCATCGAGCTGGTCAAGGAAGAGGAGTTCGTTCTCGGTCCGCGCACCGAGCAGCAGGGTCATGACGCAGTCAGCCTTTGCAAGGGGGAGGAGCGGGGCCGCACCGACACCTCCGGCAATCGCAAGTACTTTCTCGCCCTTGGTAAACCCGTTGCCAAACGGACCGCGGATCCCAAGCAGTTCGCCCGGGGCCATACCGGACAACGCAGCCGTCGCATCCCCGACAACCTGCACCGTGATACTGTTTGCAGACGAGAGGGCCATGGGGATCTCGTCCACTCCTGGCACCCAGACCATGACAAACTGGCCCGGGTTGAAGACAAACGGGGGTTCGAAGAAGAATGTCAGTATATTCGGGGTCTCATTTTTTATCCGTTTAATAGTGACCGTCATCGGAATCCCGTCAGCCATGGGCGCACCCCACGATATCCTCAGAACGGATCCCGTCCTTTGCATACAGATCTTTCCGGATAGTCTCAAACACGTTCACATTCCCGAAGACCGCGCTGCCAACCTCAACCGCTGATGCTCCTGCCATCATCATCTCTATAACATTATCAGCGGTCGCGATCCCGCCGCAGCCGATGATGGGGATATCAACAGATTCAAAGAGTTCATAGACGCACCTGACCGCGATCGGGAAGATCGCGCTTCCCGAAAGCCCTCCGAACCGGTTCCCGAGTACCGGGCGGCGGAGACCGGTAGAGATCCGCATCGCCTTGACCGTATTGATCGCCACGATCGCACTTGCCCCGCCTGCTTCCGCCGCCTTCCCGATCGCGGTGATGTCCGTAACGTTCGGTGTGAGTTTCACCCAGGTCGGGACGCCGGTGCTGCTCACTGCTTTTGTGCAGGCTTTTACAAGCGCCGGGTCGCTTCCAATCGCCGCCCCGTAGCCTTCGGCATGGGGGCAGGAAAGGTTCAGCTCGATACCGGCAACTTTCCCGGCAAACCATCCGGCAACCGTTGCAAATTCTTCGGGATTACCGCCGAAAATACTGGCAACCACGGGCCTTTTGGCAAGCGTTGTGATCTCGTCGACAAATTCCATTGACGGGTTTGGAAGGCCCATCGCATTCAGGAGCCCGTCCTCAAGGACGACAAGGCACGGCCCGCTGTGCCCGTCCTTGGGATGAGGACCAATCGATTTGGTCACTACGCCGCCTGCCCCGAGATTCAGCATGCGCTGGAGCGATGCCCCCGTAGTACCCAGGACCCCGGCTGCCAGCAGGATGTGATTTGACAGCGGCACGCCACCCACAGTTACCGGTTCCGGCCTGATCGATACCATCCATCAGGAAATGGTCGTTATTTATTATTAGCATACCCATATTGTAACCTGATGACGCGCCTTGCGGTAGTGGGAGTGGGAAGGATCGGCGGGGAGGTCGCGTACCTTGCTTCGATTCTCGGTATAGCCGACGAGCTGATCCTGTACGACAGCGCTCCCGGACTGCTGAAGGCGCAGGTGCTCGATCTGCTGCATACGGGTATCGAAATTCACGTGAGCACCGACAAAAGCGATGTGAAAGGGGCGGATATCTGCGTATTTTCCGCAGGAATTCCCCGCAATCCTTCCGTAAAAACCCGGGCAGACCTGCTCGCCGCAAACCTTCCTGTCACCCAGGAGATCGCAGGAATGCTGGAGGATTTTGCCGGCATCCTGATCACCGTGACCAACCCGATGGATGTGAATAACTACTTCCTGCACCAGATCACCGGGATCCCGCGGGAACGCTGTATCGGATTCGGCGGCCAGCTTGACAGCGCCAGGTTCAGGCTTGCACTGAAGAACCGTGGAATTGCCGGCACCCCGTTCGTGATAGGTGAACATGGTGAGCACCAGGTGCCGGTCTTCTCACGGCTTGCCGGAGCCGTAGATGATTCAAAGCGGGACGAGATCCTCACTGGACTCCGGGGATCCAGCATGGAAGTGATCCGGGGCAAAGGTGGTACCGTATTCGGCCCTGCCTTCCATATAAGCCAGCTGATCCGGATGATCGCGGAGGACCGCCGGGATCTGATCGCCTGCTCATCAGTGCTTGACGGGGAGTACGGGTTATCCGGTTGCTCTCTTGGGGTTCCGGCACGGATCGGGCAGGGCGGGATCCACGCGGTTGAAGAGTGGACACTGGATGCATGGGAGCAGGAGAAAATGGCAGAAGCGGGACGCTTCGCTTCAGGGCTCTGTAAAGGCATGGTGTAGGGACATGGCCTCACAATCGCAATTGACAATGGAAAATTGTATGAATGCACCTAGTACACTCGATCATCCTGCCGACAGTATCTCTATTGCCATCAACCAGGTGGAGTACAGCAAGGTACCAGGCGGCCCGGTTATCCACGTCTTCGGCCGCGATGCTAAGGGGAAGGCTATCCGGATCGACGTAACCGGGTTCCGGCCCTATTTCTATATCCCAGCCGAAGAGGCGGAATCAAAACAAATTCCCTCTAATGCCAATCTCGAGCCCGATATTTTATACCGCTCAATCCGGGGCGAGCCGCTCCGCAGGCTTTACACGGACCAGCCGACTGATGTCCGTGAAGTTCGAAACCAGTTCCGGCACTTCGAAGCCGACATCCCGTTTGCCACCCGGTTTATGATCGACTGCGGACTGACTGGCGGGATGTCCATACCGATAGCAACAACGGACAACAAGGATCTCAGCCCGGAGGTAGTTGACTATCCTGCCAAACACTCCAACATTGACTACGGGCTGACTGGAGGAGCGTCTGCTCCCGATATTACTGTAGATTATAAAGATCTCATACCAGCCGAAGTGGACGCTCCCGCCAGATCCTGCATCATCGATATCGAATGTGAAGACGAGCGGGGTTTTCCGGACCCCCAGCGGGATGCTATCATCTGCATTACCGCATTCGATTCATTCAAGAAGGATTACATGACGTTTTTGCTGTTCAAAGGAGGAACGCCAACTTCTATCATTGAACAGCAGGCAGCCGGCGGACTTGTGAACGAGTGTTTCCGGAAAGAAAGGCACACCATATGTACCTACGAAACCGAGGTGGACATGCTCAGGGCGTTGGTCACGTATATTGCCGAGCGCGACCCGGACGTCCTCTCAGGTTGGAACTTCACTGATTTCGACATGCGCTACATTACTGATCGGATGGAGGTTCTCAAACTCCAGCCGTCTCAGTTCGCACGACTCTCTGGATGGTCGGACCGGAGTGCGTTGCGGGGCCGGGCGCTTTTCGATCTCCTTAATGCATACAAAAAGATGCACCTGAGCCAGAAGGAGTCGTACCGGCTCGATGCGGTCGCCCTTGAAGAAGTCGGCGAGCAGAAAGTGCGGTACACCGGAACGATCTCTGATCTATGGAGGAACCAGCCGGCTCTGCTCGTTGAGTATAACTTCAAGGATGTCGAGCTCTGTGTCAAGATTAACAATAAAGACAACATTATAGAATTTTACCGGGAGATTGCCCGTTACGTAGGCTGCCCTCTGGACAAGACCCTTAACTCATCGAGCGTGGTCGATGTTTTTGTCCTTCGGAAAGCATTCAACAAATACGTTCTGCCCTCGAAAGGGTTTGTTAATGCTGAGGAGTTTGAAGGAGCGACCGTCTTCGAACCGAGCAGGGGCGTCCGAGAGAACGTCGTGGTACTCGACCTTAAGTCCCTGTACCCGATGGCGATGATGACGATCAACGCGTCAATGGAGACCAAGGATCCGAATGGCGAACTCCATGCTCCAAACGGCATCCGGTTCCGTAAACAGCCGGACGGGTTGACCCGGAGTATCATCTCAGACTTGCTCAAGGAACGGGATGAAAAAAAGGCCCTCCGTAACACGTTCCCGTTCGGTTCGCCGCAGTATATCCTCTACGATATGCAGCAGAACGTGCTCAAGGTCATCATGAATACGTATTATGGAGTAAGCGGGTACCCACGGTTCCGGCTCTTCGACCGGGAGATAGGTTCTGCAGCAACTTCTGTCGGACGTGCGATCATCGAACACACCCGGCGCGTGATCGAGCAGCAGGGCTACAAAGTTATTTACGGAGATACAGACTCCTGCATGGTCCAACTCGCAAAAGATCTCGACAAGGAGCAGACCATCGTGCTCGCCAGACAGATCGAGAAACGCCTAAATGAAAGTTATGCAGAATTTGCAAAGAATGAACTGAACGCGGACTATCACTTCTTCTCCATCAAATTCGAGAAGATCTATGCCAGATTCTTCCAGGCTGGGAAAAAGAAAAGATACGCTGGCTCGCTCGTCTGGAAAGAGGGGAAGGACGTACATGAGACTGACATTGTTGGCTTTGAGATCCGGCGCAGCGACACCCCCCAAATCACAAAGGATGTTCAGCAGCACGTGATGGTAATGATTCTTGATGGAAAAGGGAGAGAAGAGATTCGAAAATATCTGATAGACGAAGTAAAAAAATATAGATCAGGTGATTATCCCCTAGATAAGATTGGTATTCCAGGTGGAATCGGAAAGGATCTCAATGATTATGACATAGATGATGCACATATTCGTGGTGCGAAATATTCGAATGACCACCTCGGGACTACATTTGGTAAAGGTAGTAAGCCAAAACGCGTATACATCAAAAATATTGACCCGGATTCTAAATATCCCCCGACCAATGTAATTTGTTTTGAATATGGTGATCAGGTTCCAAAAGAATTTCATGTCGATTTAGATTTGATGTTAGAAAAAACATTACAACAACCAATTTCCCGTATTATCGAAGCTCTTGGATGGGATTGGAATGAACTTTTAAATCCAAATAAAAAAATCACAACGGGAACGACATTCGATCAATGGGGGTCATGAATGAGAAATGATCGAGGCGCTCGGCTGGGACTGGAATGATGTCGACCCGTCGCGGACAACGCTCGCCCAGTGGGGACTCGGCTAAGGGGGGATGACCTGCCTGTGGCGTTCTGGTCCCCGTACCTGGTGGGTGCCGGTATCGGCATCCTTGCCTGCCTCTCGTTTGTCTTTGCCCGCCACCCGCTCGGCTGCACTACTGCGTTTGTCAAGGTACGGGGCCTGATCGATCGGGTGCTGGACCGGACGGTTGTCGAGCGGCTGGAATATTACCGTCTCTTTGTGCCTGCCATTGACGGCCAGGTGATGGTGATCGCGGGGATCGTGATTGGCGCCGGGATTGCCGCACTGCTGCTGCCTCAGGCTGGCACCGGACCGGTCCCCTCGCTCTGGGCAGCCACGTTCGGCCCATCCCTCCTTGTCAGGCTGGCCATTGCATTCATCGGGGGAATGCTCCTGATCATCGGTGCCCGCTGGGCAGGGGGCTGCATGTGCGGCCACGGGATCAGCGGCACCGCCCAGCTCTCGGTAGCAAGTTACCTCACTCTTTTCGCTACATTTTTTTCCGGAATCGCCGTAGCTCTTGTGCTGTTCCGGCTGGCGGGGGTGTGATCGCGATGGCTGAACAGACCCCGGCCACCGCATCGGGCCAGAGGATTACCGGGCTTCTGATCGGGCTCGCATTCGGGATCCTGCTTTATGAAGGGGGCCTTGCCAGTTATGATGTCATCGAAGGGCAGCTCCTGATGCGGGATTTTACCTTTCTGAAAGTACTCCTGTCGGCTATGATCGTGGCAACAGCCGGGTTCTCCATACTCTGCCGGGCCGGGCTCGCAGAGCGCAAAACAATGCACCCGTCGCTTGGCACGCACCTTGCCGGAGGCCTGATCATGGGAGCAGGATTTGCTCTCCTCGGCTATGGCCCGGCATCAGTTCTTGCAGCCGCAGGTGCCGGGTACCCGGATGCACTGGCAGGACTCATCGGTATCCTGTTCGGCGCCGGCCTGTTTGCACGCAGCATCTACCCGGTGATCAGCAGGAGATTCCTTGGGTACCGGAAACTGGACCGGATGACCCTGCCGGATCTCTTCAGGCTGGGAGAGTGCAGTGTCGTCATTCTGGTCATCATAGTACTGCTCTTTGTGCTCTGGCTCATCACTACGAGGATTGTATAAAAAGTGACGTGAAACCGAATTGGCGCAATCACGGATACGGGATCGTTATATAAATGTTAATGATATTTTTGGTGCAGGGAAATAACCCGGGTATTTCCCCCAGATTCCGGAACAAAAACCGCTTTTTGACTCTACGATAACGATCCAAATCAAAACCATTTAATAGCGATTCGGGCAATTGAGTTTCATATATTCCGGTAGCGGGAATTTTTAACGCGGCAAAACGGATACATGACGGGAAAGGCTGGGTGAGGGGTTGACCAACGGGAATATGTTTGTTGAAAGGGAAGAGAGCCTTTCGAATCTCTGGCTCTTCATAGTACTGAATACCACGGTCCTCGCACTGCTGATCAACATCCTCTCCCTTCATTACGGGAACAACGATGTTGCCCCCAACCTCTTCTACATCCCGGTCGTGATTGCGGCATACTGGTACCCGAACCGGGGCCCGCTCTTTGCAGTAATCATATCCCTTGCTTACATGGGCATGGTCTGGTATTTCCTCGGACCAATCGTATCCGTTCTCGTGGCGTCCTCCGTGACATGTTATGTCCTGATCGGGGTCTCGGTCGTAGTCTCAAGCCTTGCCACCCATATGCGCAGGAATGAAGTCAAATACCGGGGACTCTTCAACCATTCCCAGGCAGGCGTCGGTCTCATCGATCTTGGTACCCTCAAAATCCAGGAGGTCAATCACCGGTTTTCCACCATGCTCGGGCATTCGGAAGAAGAGGCCATTCTTATCCCGTTCGGCGATCTCTTCATGGATGCGGAGAAGCGCGACATCTTCTTCCGGAACCTCAAAACCCATGGCAGTGTTGAGAACTACGAAGTGAGATTACGATCCAAAAACGAGGGCAGCAGGTGGATGCTGATCTCTGCGGGGACGCTCCCGGAGAGCCAGTTTGTAGCCAATATCATTGATATCACCGACCGCAAGCATGCGGAGCTGGCCCTGCTGATCAAGGATCATGCCATCAGCTCATCGATAAATGCCATAACGATCCTTGACCTTGATTTCAGGATCACCTACACGAACCAGTCCATGCTCAAACTCATGGAATACCATCACGAGAACGAGTTCATAGGCAGAAGTGCAGGCGATTTCTTCAACTCCTCCCAACAATTCGATGAAGTCAGGGATGCAGTGACCGGGAACAGCAGCTGGTTCGGGGAGCGGGTTCTGTTAAAATACAACAAATCGCCATTCTATGTGCTCCTCTGGGTGAACATGGTCCGGGATGATACGGGAACACCCATCTGTATCATGGCCTCATTCATCGATATCACCGATCGCAAGCAGATGGAGGCTGTGAAAAGAGAGTCGCTCGAGCAGATCGAGAAGAATATCGAGCAGTTCGCTATCCTTGGGGACCATATCCGCAACCCGCTGGCAGTCATCGTGGGCCTCTCGAGCATGGCACCCGGGGATATCACAGACAAGATCATCCTGCAGGCACGGGAGATCGACCGGATCGTCACCCAGCTGGACAAGGGATGGATCGAGTCCGAGAATGTCAGGGGCTTTATCAAAAAGTATTACATGGTCGGGACGAACGGCTCGGACGAGACAGATACCGGCACCGGCGGGATTGCGAAACCCTGATGCCGGGGCCCGGCGCCCGGACACAACCCGATTCTCTTCTGCCGGCCCGGCATCGTTTCCGGGCACTGCGTGTTATGATGATGCAGTAGATTTCCCGCTCAGCCGCTCGTTGAGTTTTTTGATCTGGTCCCGTAGGGCAATCGCCTTTTCGAACTCCAGCATTTCCGCTGCGTCACTCATCTGTTTCTCGAGCTCGATCACTACGTTCGGAATCTCATTCTTCGGCACATGTTTCGTATCGCTGATCTCGACTTCTTTCTCCTTGACCGGCTTGATGATGGTTTTCGGGGTGATATGGTGTTTTTTGTTGAACGCAACCTGCAGCTCGCGGCGTCGCTTTGTCTCGGCGATTGCCCGCTTCATGGAATCGGTCATGTTGTCAGCGTAGAGTATGACCTTTGCATGCACGTTCCGTGCAGCCCGCCCGATGATCTGGATCAGGCTGCGTGCATCGCGGAGGAAGCCTTCCTTGTCTGCGTCGAGGATCCCGATGAACCCGACCTCCGGAATGTCGAGCCCTTCCCGGAGGAGATTGATCCCGACAAGGACATCGAATTTGCCAAGGCGCAGCTGACGGATGATCTCGCTGCGCTCAAGGGTCTGGATCTCCGAGTGGAGGTACCGGGTCCGGATGCCCTGGTCGGACAGGAACTCGGAAAGCTCCTCGGCCAGCTTCTTTGTCAGGGTCGTGATGAGGACCCGGTCCCCGCGGGCGATCGTATCCCGCACTTCGCGGATGATATCGTCAGTCTGGCCCTCGATGGGGCGCACTTCCACATTCGGGTCGACGAGGCCGGTCGGGCGGATGATCTGTTCGACCGGCTTTCCTGACTTCTTCAGCTCATAGTCGCCCGGGGTGGCAGAGACAAAGACCACGTTTCCCATGTACTGCTCGAACTCGTGGAATTTCAGGGGACGGTTGTCGTACGCGCTCGGCAGCCGGAAACCATAATCGATCAGGGATTTCTTCCGGGACCGGTCGCCATTGTACATCCCGTGGAGCTGGGGGATCATCTGGTGGCTCTCATCGATGATCAGCAGGAAGTCGTCCGGGAAATAGTCGAGAAGACAGTACGGTTTCTCCCCGGCGCTTCTGCCGTCGAAGTGGCGGGAATAGTTCTCGATGCCCTTGCAGGACCCGGTCTCCTCGATCATCTCGATGTCGTACCGGGTTCTCTGCTCGAGCCGGTGGGCCTCGATCATGCCGAGCGTAGGTAATACTTCGTCAAGCTCGCTCTGGATAGACGCGATCGCGCTCTTCCGGGCACTGTCCGGCGTCACAAAGTGGCGGGCCGGGTATACGAAGAAATAGGTCATCTCCTCTTTTTTTGCGCCCGTGATCCGGTCCACCTCGCGGATGCGCTCGATCTCGTCCCCGAAGAGCTCGATCCGGATGATGTTGTTGAAGTACCCGGGCACGAGATCGATCGTATCCCCCTTGACCCGGAACCGGCCGGGCAGGAGCTCGAGGTCGTTGCGCTGGAACTGGATGTCGAGGAGCCGGCTCATGATCTCGTTTCTTGAGATCTTCTGGCCGACCGAGAGATCGAACCCCATGTTCCGGAAATTTTCCGGGTTGCCAAGACCATAGATGCAGGAAACCGAGGCGACTACGATCACATCTTTCCGGAACGAGAGCGAAGCGGTGGCAGACAGCCGGAGCATCTCGATCTTGGGGTTGATCGCGGAGTCCTTCTCGATGTACTGGTCCTTTGACGGGATGTAGGACTCCGGCTGGTAGTAGTCGTAGTAGGAGACGAAGTACTCGACCCGGTTATGGGGGAAGAAATCGCAGAATTCCTGGTAGAGCTGGGCGGCAAGCGTCTTGTTGTGGGCAAGGACGAGCGTGGGCTTGCCTGTTGCCGCGATCACATTGGCCATCGTGAAGGTCTTGCCGGAGCCGGTAACACCAAGCAGGGTCTGGTACTGCTCGCCCTGCACGAGACCTTCGGTCAGCGTTTTGATCGCTTCCGGCTGCGAACCGGCCGGGGCAAAGGTTGAGACGAGCTGAAATTCTGTCACGGTGCTTAGGATCTCGGATTGTGATATTAAAAGGGATCGGGATGCGGCAGGAAGGTGAACAGGATGAGCCGGCCAGAATAGGAAAACGGGTTCTGTTAACTTGTTATGAGATCATCAAATTTTACATCCCTGAAAAAATATACGATCCCTCAACAAGTTAACAGAACCGGGGCTGAAATAGTACAATTACCCAAAATAAATTATTTCTTCACGATAAGCGTGTGTTTGTCCTTATCGACCTTGTAGGATTTCGGGCGTTCGAGCAGGTCGAGCGCGTTGATCTTCATGTCAACGAGTTCGATATAATTGAAGGACTCGGACTTCTTCGCGCCCGATTCATCCCAGAAGACAACGATCCCGTTCTCCATCTTTTTGCTGCTGACAATATCATGCATACAGTCCAATCAGGAACAGGAGATAATGAATTTTTCTGCAGTTTCTGCAATTTGTAACATGGAAAAAGAAGGTGATTTTCCGGTTATACCGGTTTATAGTGGCCCCACTTCTCAAGGGCCTCTTTGAGCTCCTTTGCCTTCCTGGCCTTCTCTTCAAGGGGAATGTGTTCCTGCCAGGCCTCGATCGCCTGCATGGTCGCCTTCGCACCGGCCCGGGTGCCCTTCGGGTGGCCGTGGATACCACCGGAAACGAGCAGGATCATCTCCGTACCATAGATGTCGAGGACATCGGGTACCAGGCCCGGGTGCAGACCTCCCGATGAAACGGGGAAGGCACTCTTGATCTTCCCCCAGTCCTGCTCAAGGAGCATCCCTTCAACGGCTTTCGTCTTCTTCTCCCGCAACAGGTCGGCGAGAGCTATGGATTCCCGCCGGGAGCCGGTCAGTTTACCGACTGCGGTCCCGGTATGGATCTGGGAGACACCGACAAGACGCATGATCTTGGCAAGGAACTGCATGGTGAGGCCGTGTTTCTTGTTCCGGTCGAATGTCGAGTGCATAGCCCGGTGGGCATGGATTGCAAGACCGAGATCGGAGCAATAGTCCCGCAAGGTCATGACGCTTGAGGTTCCCGCAACAACCACATCGATCATCGCGTAGTTCCAGCCGTTTGCCGCGAGCAGATCGGCCCGCTTTTTCATGGTCTCGACATCCGCGGTAATGTTGAGGAACGCAGACTTCTTCTCCCCGGTCTCCTTCTCGGCCTTGTCCCGGAGTTTCGTCATGAATTTCACCCGGTCATCGAACCGGTTGAACGAGGTCGAGGTCAGGTTCTCATCGTCCTTGACGAAGTCAAAGCCTCCCATCCAGGTCTCGTACCCGATCTCAGCGTGCTCCTTTGCCGTAAACCCGATCTTGGGCTTGGGCACGGCGCCCGTCAGCGGCCGGCCGTTCACCTTCATCATCTTCCGGATCCCGGCATTGCCGAAGTGCGGCCCCTTAAAGTGTTTTATGTAGGCCAGCGGGAGAGCGACATCGATCAGTCGCAGGTTCTTCACCGCTTTCATGCCGAAAATATTCCCGGCGATACCGCTCATCAGCTGGACTACGTTCCCTTCTTCCCAGAGCTCGAGGGGATACGCGATCTTCACCACGTTGCCCTCTATGTCAAACGCCGTAGCCTGGAGCGCCTTCATCCGGGGCGGCATGGTGAAGAGCGTTGTCCAGGTACCTGTTGAACTTTCGGACGCGATCCGCCCTGCTGCCTCCTTGCCGCTGATGCCTGCGGCCGGTTCAAAATAATAGAGACAGACGAGATCGTCCTTTGCCGGCTCGTATTCCAGATCGACAAATTCCTTGTACCAGTCAATTGCCATAATTTATCCTGTACCAAAGAATGAGATGCTAGGTAAAAAAATATGCGGGAAGTGGTGACATAAAGGTGGTCGATTACCGGGGGGATTTACAGAGCAGGGAAAAAGTCTCCCTTGCCAGGAGATTTCCAAAAAAAATATATCATCCATGCATATGATGTGATGTAATACATTATGATGGGGAAGCCGGATTATCATGATCAAGACGACCCTCCATGTACGTATACAAGGATAAAACCTGTACGGTAACCGGATTGCAGAGAACTCTTGCATGACAACAAAGAAACCAGGACAAACGGGAAAAAAGACACCCCCCCGTAAAAAAAAGGCCGGTGATTCGCAGAACGTGCGGCCGTCACCGGAACCCGATTTCCGGGAAATTTTCGATACCGCGGGTATCGCGTCAGTTGTCATTGGAGAAGACATGGGGATCATCCATGCCAACAGCAAATTTGTGGAGCTCAGTGGCTACACTCTCCAGGACCTCGAAGGAAAGAAGAGATGGACGGATTTTGTTGCTAAAGAAGATATTGAAAAACTGGAGATATACCACACCGGCCTGACAAAACCCGGCGGCTGGGCACCATTACAGTATTCACTTACCTTTACCGGCAGGGACGGAAACAAACGCGAGATGTCGGTGGTAACCGGCCTTATCCCCCGCACGCAGAATGTTGTTGTATCTCTTGTGGATGTTACCGCCAGGAAAAAATTTGAGGCCATGATCAGGATCAATGAGGAGAGGTACCGCACACTGACGAAAAATATCAGTTCGGGAGTGTTCAGGACCACATGCGATCACCCGGGCAGGTTTGTCTGGGCAAATCCCGCATTTCTTGACATGTTCGGGATAGGATCTCTGGGTGAACTGCTGAAGTACCATATGGTAGAGATCTATGCAGACCCGGCGGACCGCGATCTCATCATCGCCGATCTCAGGAAAGACGGATGTGCGAAAAATCCCCTGCTCAGGGCCAGAAAGATCGATGGCACACCGCTCTTTGTCTCTCTTACGTCACACGTAAAACGAAATACAGGGGGGGCCATCGAATGGATCGATGGTACGGTAGAAAATATTACGGATCTCGTGCATGCAAAAGCACAGTCCTGGGAGCTGATGGCTGCGGCATCTTCCTATGGCATCATCACTACAGACAGGGAGGGGGTGATCACCGCGTTTAATGTCGGGGCGGAAAGGATGCTGGGGTACCGGCCGGTCGAGGTTACCGGGAGAGCTACCCCCCTCGTAATCCTTACCGGGACGGAGATCGCTGCCCGTTCCCGCAAACTTTCCGATGAACTGGGCAAACCGGTGATCGGCTTTGATGTATTCTCAGTACCGGCACGCATCTCCGGTTCCGATGAACGGGAGTGGACCTGCATCAGAAAAGACGGGACGCATATTTCAGTCAGCCTGAGTGTCGCGCCGCTGAAAGATACAGGGAGCAGTATCACCGGTTACCTCTTTGTGGCACAGGAGATCACCGCAAAAAAACGGGTGGAGGAATCATTCCGGGTCGCCAGTCTCCAGATGTCAGGGGTGATCTACAACCTGCCGGACCCGACCTTTGCCATCGACCGTGAAGGAAAGGTGATCGCATGGAACCGCGCCATTGAAGAACTGACCGGCGTCCGGGCCGTGGAAATTCTCGGGCAGGGAAATTATGCATATGCAATCCCGTTCTATGGCAACCGGAGGCCCATGCTTGTCGACCTCGTCTTCACCGAAGATCGCAAAATTGAGGGGTGGGATTATACCGGGATCGAACGAAGCAGGAATTCCCTTTCCGCAGAAACATCCTCCATGAAACCCCGGGGCAGGACACTCATTATGCGGGGAGTTGCAGCACCGATATACGATGAGTCCGGCGAGATTGCCGGCGTGATCGAATCTCTCTCGGATGTCACCGATTTGAGGAGACGCGAGCATGCTATCCGGGATACCCTGTCACGGTACCAGGCCATTCTCGATTATACGGGATCGGCAACAGCTATCATCGAACAGGACTCCACCATCTCCTACATCAACCCGGAATTCGAGAAGATCACCGGGTATGTCAAGGAAGAGGTGGAAGGGAAGAAGAAATGGATGGATTTTGTCATACCTGAGGATGTTGACCGGATGCGCCTGTACCAGAGCAGGGTCGGACAGATTACTGCTCCAAGCACAGGGGAATTCCGGTTTATCCGGTGGGATGGCCAGGTCCGGAGCGGCTATATAACCCTCGCTCTTATCCCGGATATGAAAAAATTTGTCTTCTCGATCCTGGATATCACCGACAAAATCCAGGCAGAGGATGCATGCCAGAGGGCAAACAAGAAGCTGAATTTCTTCAACGCCATCACCCGTCATGAAATACTCAACCATCTGACTGTCCTTAAAGGGAATCTTGAATTAGCCCTCGCACAGGTATCTGAAGAGGCTGCACGAGCGACCCTGGAAAAAAATCTGGCAGCCACCAATGCCATCCAGGCCCAGATCATGTTCACCCGGGATTACCAGGACATCGGGCTCCAGCCACCGGAATGGCAGGATGTCGGGGGGGCCATCCGGAGGGCGTGTGCCGGGCTCCGGCTTGGGGAGGTTGGGCTGGAGGCGGACATCCAGAGTGTCGAGGTCTATGCTGACAAGCTCCTCGAACGGGTATTCTTCCACCTTGCCGACAATGCGGTACGGTATGGTGAGAAGATCACACGGATCCACTTTTCCTGCGACGAGTCCTTTGAGGAACTTCTCATAACCTGCGAAGATGACGGGATCGGCATCCCGCCGGGTGCAAAAGAGAAGATCTTCAATCATCTTTTTTTCCGGAATGTCGGGCTGGACATGTACCTGTCGCGCGAGATCCTCTCCCTCACCGGGATCACCATCAGGGAGACGGGAACCTTTGGGAAAGGCGCCCGTTTTGAAATCCGGGTACCTAAAGGAGCATACCGGTTTACCGGGTCGCACTGAACATGAAAGAATGCGCCAAAGGCCGGGTCCCGGTCGTACTGATCCATGGCTGGAACAGTCATCCCGGTATCTGGAACCGCCTCGATCCGCTCCTTGCGGGTGTTTCCATACCCGTCTGGAAATTTGATCATTCCGCTATGAGAGAGTCCGCGGTACCTGAAATTGCGGAAGCCCTTGAGAGTTTTATCAGGGCGATGCGGAACCGGGAAGGATATGGTGGACCGGTTGATATTGTCTGTCATTCCATTGGGAGCTGTATTGCCCGGTACTTCCTTGAAGTGCAGGACGGTACCGTGAAAGGGGAGTCGGTAAGGCAACTCATCTGTCTTGGCCCGCCCAACAATGGCTCAGCCCTTGCCGAACTCTTCAACGATCCGTGCCGCAAAGAGGAGATCATCGGGCAATTGTCAGAGATATTTGTCCCCGTGGGATACGATCCGGGTTCTGACCCCCTTGTCCAGGATGTCCGGCCGGGAAGCACGGTCATGCAGCACCTGAGGGCCGCAGGTACCCGGCCCGATATCATCTACCGGATTATCGTGACCACCAATATCCACGAGGACCCGGCATTCTTTCCCTGGTTTTTGGGAAAGACATGGGAGTACGCCGGCGGGGAAACCTACCGGACAACGTTTGCCGGTGACGGTATCGTTGCTCACACAGAGTCCTGCCTGCCGGGAATATCCCCCGTTGTGATCACCAGCGGAAAGGAAAACCAGAACCCTGCGCTTTCCCCTGCCCGGTACTGCCATATCAACCTGCCCAGGAACCCTGCCGTTATGGAACGAATCCTGCAGTACCTTGTGATGCCCGGCACATGATTCCATAACAGGGTAACGGCAGCGCGGGATGATTTTTTTATGCCGGCAGGCGCCGGCTCTTTTTGCAGTCTTCAGAAAAAATACTTAACTGTTCACCATCCAAATGGGCTGTATATAAAACTGCCGGGTCCTGTATGTACACTGTTCTCTACGTAGATGACGAGCCGGATTTGCTGGAGCTGGGAAAAATATATCTTGAGATGTCCGGTGAGTTCAGCGTAGACACGGCACTCTCTGTTGAGGAGGCCCACCGGATCCTCGCGAAGGCATCATTCAACGCAATTATCTCGGACTACCATATGGCAGGAGAAGACGGGATCGCTTTTCTCAAGCAGGTCCGGTCGACCATCGGCGACATTCCGTTTATCCTTTTTACCGGGAGGGGGCGGGAAGAGGTGGTCATCGATGCAATCAATAATGGCGCGGATTTTTACCTGCAGAAGGGAGGTGATGCCAGTGCGCAGTTTGCTGAACTCATGCACAAGATCGGGCAGGCGATTGAACGCCACCATGCCGTCGATGCCCTGAAAGATTCTGAGCAGCGCCTGACCGATATCATCAATTTCCTGCCGGATGCAACGTTTGCAACCGATGCCGGCGGGAAGGTGATCGCGTGGAACCGGGAGATTGAAGAGGTGACCGGCGTTCCCGCACAGGAAATGCTGGGGAAAGGCCAGTACGAGTATGCACTCCCCTTTTACGGGGACCGGCGCCCGCTCCTCATCGATCTTATCCGGGCACCGGATGAAGATATCAGGCAGCGGCATTATTCCATTGTGAAAAAGGAACGGGGCATCCTGATCGCTGAAACCACCAGTGCCCACCCAAAAAATACCCCGAAAAGTTTTCTCTGCAAGGCGTCCCTGCTCATGGACAAGAAAGGAAATGTGATCGGCGCGATCGAGTCGATACGTGATATCACGCAGCAGAAACTTGATGAGAGCAGACTGAGGGATGCCTGCGGGACCATCGCGTCGTCAGAAGAAGAACTGCAGGAGCAGCTGGATGATCTGGCGGCAGGCCGTGAAGCCCTTGAAAAAGCTGAGCTGCGGTTCAGTAATATTATAAAAAATGCTCCCTTCGGCATGCATTTCTTTGAACTGAAACCTGACGGCAGACTCATTTTTTCCGGCGCGAACCCGCAGGCCGATGCATTCCTTTCCCTTGATCACAGCCACCTTATCGGCAGATCTATTGAGGAGGCATTTCCCGGGATCGGGAAAACAACACTCCCGGACACCTACCGGAAGGTTGCATCCGATGGCAATCCCTGGCACGCCGACCAGGTAGAATTCCAGAGCGGGCAGGTCTCCCGCACGTATTCCGTGTGGGCGTTCCAGACGATCCCCGGCACCATGGTTGCAATGTTCGTGGATATCACCGACCAGAAGCAGCGCGAAGATGAACTCAGGAGCGTGAATGAACGCCTTATCTCCGTAGGCTGTCAGCTCAGCGAGCAATATACTGCGGTTGCAGAGAATCACGCAACACTCCAAGAGATTACCCGGGAACGGAACAAATTTTTCGATCTCTCTTTGGATCTTCTCTGCATCGCGACAACGGACGGTACATTTATCCGTCTCAACCCGGAATGGGAACGGACACTCGGATACCAGCTGGATGAACTGGAGGGAAAACGCTTCCTGGATTTTGTTCATCCCGATGATATGCAGGCAACACTGGACACGATCAAAACCCTTGCCGGGAATACTGAAGTTACCAATTTTGTCAACCGTTACCGGTGCAGGGATGGGACATACCGCTGGATCGAATGGCGATCGTCCCCGTACGAAGGCAAACTGATCTATGCAGCAGCGCGGGATATCACGGAACACAAGAGGACCGAGGAAGCACTCAGGGAGAGCGAGATGCGGTTCCGGAAGATCTTCGAGTATGCCCAGATCGGGATGGCACTTTCGACACCGGATTTCCTCTACCAGTACGTGAACCCGGAATTCTGCCAGATGCTCGGGTATCCGGAGGACGAACTTCTCCGCATGACCTTTGGCAACATCACGCACCCGGACCATCTTGTGGCGGATCGCGAGAATATACGCATGCTTCGTGACGGTGAGATTCCGATCTATTCCACGGAGAAACGCTATATCCGAAAAGATCGCGGGATCATCTGGGCATCTCTTACTATCTCACCAATACGGGATGAACACGGCAGGCTCCTCAATTATCTTGCCCTTGTCGAGGATATCACGGAAAGGAAAGCCTACCACGATGCCCTTGAACAGGTCAACAAGAAACTGAACCTGCTCTCGGGTATCACCCGCCATGATATCCTGAACCAGCTGACGGCACTCACCGGGTATCTCACCCTGTCGCAACAGTCTGAAGATGATCCGGAGAAGATCCACGGGTATCTCGAAAAAGAGCTGCAGGCAGTAGCCACGATTGAACGCCAGATCAGCTTCACCCGGGATTATGAACAGATGGGTGTCAATGCACCGGCCTGGCAGGATGTACGGGGGTGCATCTCACGGGCTGTTGCATCCCTGCCCATGAGAGAGACGGTTGTCCATTGTAACGGAACAGATATTGAAGTCCTGGCAGACCCGCTCTTTGAGAAAGTCTTTTACAACCTGATCGACAATGCCCTGAAATACGGCGGGGAAGAATTGTCGGAGATGGTAATATCAGCCAGGAACGAGAACGGAGATCTTCTCATTGCGTGCGAGGACAATGGTGCCGGGATCTCTGAACAGGATAAAAAAAGATTATTTGAACGGGGATTCGGGAAGCATATCGGGTTTGGCCTTTTCTTAACCAGGGAGATTCTTTCCATTACCGGTATCGCCATCAGGGAAGGCGGTGTTCCCGGAAAAGGGGCCCGTTTCGAGATCATTGTGCCCAAAGGGGAGTTCCGGCCTGCCGGGAAAAAATGACGGGTGTGTGAGGTTAACACTACACCGCAGCATACATGGGTAACAGATTCGGATTCATGCTCTTCTCCCCCAACAGCACTTTTTACAGGTTCCGGGTTTATCCCCGGCCCCCAAAAAGGAGCCGGAAGATGATCGCAAGGATACCCCTGCCAGAACTGCCTGCACCCGGTTTCACCTCATGGCCTCCCGGGATCTTCGTTTCCCGGCCGCGGGTGCTTGTATCCGGGATATTCACAGGAGGGATATCTTTTTCCAATGGACAGGTACCCTGTAACAAGGGAACATCGCTATCCGGAGGGAATCCGTGAGGGGCCTGACAGGCATGCCCGGCAGTGACGTGGTCCGGGCGGGGTTCTGACTCAAAAAGCTCTTCAGGATCGAACGGGACTTTTGCAGGAGTATGTTCCTCCGCAGGATTATCGCCAGCGGCACCATAGGGATCCACTACCGTGTCTGTATCAGCGGAAACTCCCGGGAAAGGATCCGGGCTTCTGGGTATGTCGCCATCAGGATTCCGGGGATCAGATCCCTGTGGAAGATTTGAGTCATCAGGAAATTCTCCTCTGGGATCCTGTGGGGGATTATTCTCATCCCGGGATAGCAGATCATCAACAGGTGTTTCGGGTTCAGATCCGGGAATTGGAAGGTTTCCAAAAGCCATATTCTTCTCTGGCTGTGGAGGGGTCATCAATTCCACAGAATCTGCAGCCGGTGCCATGGAGATCCCGACGTGGTCTTCTGCTTCATTCCTGCCGGGATCGTTCTCAGGGATTCCCGACGCAGAGATCCCGGCGGGCAGATTCCCGGTATCCGCTTCACGGGGTAATGAGGGGGTTTCACACGGGGGTGTTCCGATCATCGCAGCGGGCAGTTCAGGAGGATCGGAATCGCAGGGAAGGGATATGCCGGTATCGTGGAAAAATGACTCTATCAGCGATCCGGTACTGCGGATCCTCTCCTCAAGGACCAGAACCGACGAGGCAAGATCTTCACGTCTCAGTTCCGTAATCGAGGGATGGGCCAGCTGTTTTTTCATGACCGCCAGCAGGCTTGTGTCTATCTCGGAATTTGAAGAGAGGGTAAGGTATTCGTCGATCTTTTCCGGGGGGACGCCACGGGCAGTCCAGCAGGAGAGGGTACGTTTCTTCCGGTCCTGCCGCTCCAGTATCCTTGCAACAGCGGACAGGAGCTCTTTTGGATTGACCGGTTTTGTCAGAAAATCGTCAATCCTGATCCGGTGTGCCTCTGCTTCTTCAAAACTGATCTTTTTTGCCGAGAACATCAGGACCGGAATATTCCGGGTCCGGGGATTATCCTTGATCCGGGACAGGGTTTCCCACCCGTCCATGGGCTCCATCATGATATCGAGAATGATAACGGAGGGTTTCTCGGTCAGGAGGATCTGGAGACATTCTTCTCCGCCAAATGAGGGAATTGCGCGATAGGTTTTTTTGAGCAGGGCTACGAGACCCTCAACAATGAATGTGCTGTCGTCAACGACAAGAACGGTATCAGTCACACGAGCCCTGTCTCCCGGCAGTATGATGATCAGATGTTCCCGGTGATCAGGCCCTTGTACATACCGGAGCCTGGATTACTTCGGAAAACATTCGGATTTTTCCTTCTTATGTATATATTACAAAATGCTGATTAAGTAACCTGCTTCGCTTCATGGGAATCCTCCGGCCCGAAGAGACAGATCTCCCCGGGACAGGTTGATGCGTGAGCGGTAAAAAGAACGGCATCTCCCACTCCCGGCCGTTATGACCGGAAAATCCCATAATTGTTCACAAAAATCCTTCATGCTGACGAAAGGTCCGGGATCTTCAAAATGTTAAAATATTAGTATACCGTGTATTGATTTGAGTGGGGAGCTGAATGATGGCACCATCCGGTAGTTTTGAACTCAGGAAATTCGTTGCACCGGAATTTGTGATCGGGACTGATGCCCGCCTGCTGGCAGGCAGGTATGCAAAAAACCTTGGTGCACGGCATGTACTCGTGGTAACCGGTCCCAATTTAATCCGGGAAGGATGGGTAAAAGGTGTTACTGACTGTCTGGAGGAAGAGGAGATCGATTATACCATTTTTTCCGGTGTCTCTCCCAACCCACGCGATGAAGAGGTTATGAAGGGGGCACAGACCTTCACGGAATCCAGGTGTGACTCCATCGTGGCAGTCGGTGGCGGGAGTCCCATCGATTGTGCCAAGGGGATCGGGATTGTCTCCTCAAATGGGAAGCACATCCTGGAATTTGAAGGTGTGGATAATATCCCCGTTCCTGCCCCACCGCTCATCTGCATCCCAACAACGGCCGGCACCGGAGCTGACGTTTCCCAGTTCGCCATCATCAATGACACCAAAAGACGCGTGAAAATTGCGATTATCAGCAAGAAGATTGTTCCGGATATTGCATTGATCGATCCCCTCCCCCTCACGACCCTGACTCCCGAACTGACGGCACACACCGGCATGGATGCCATCACCCACAGTGTTGAAGCCTATGTCTCCAATGCGAGTTCACCGGTTACTGACATCAACGCCCTCGAATCGATCCGGCTGATGCATGCACATCTTCCCCTGGCCAAAAAAAATCCAAAGAACCTTGAACACCGGTACCAGACGATGCTCGGGAGCCTGCTTGCCGGCCTTGCATTCTCCAACGCCAGTCTGGGCGCAGTCCATGCCATGGCTCACAGTCTTGGAGGTTTCTCGGATCTCCCCCACGGGGAATGCAATGCCCTGCTGCTGCAGCACGTCATGGCATTTAATTTTCCATCGTGCCCGAAACGGTACGAAGATATCGGGAATGCACTGGGCATTGATCTTTCCGGCCTCAGCCTGACGGATAAAAAAGAGAAGATCATCTCCGGTATTACGGCAATGCGCAACACGCTCGGAGTGACGGAGACACTGGGAGATCTTGGTGTCAAAAAACAGGATATTCCGTCACTCGCACAAAATGCGATGCACGATCCCTGCATGGCCACCAACCCGAGACAGCCGACCCGGAAGGATATCGAACGGATTTATGAAGAAGCACTCTGATGAAACATCCGACTGGCAGGGTCAGAGAAACAAGATCATCGGACTCGGAGAGTCGTCCATCCGGAAGAGTTACTATCCCGAGCTCCAGCAGAAGATGGCAGAGCTGGAGAAGAAAAACGAGGCCTTAAATGCGGCATACGAAGAACTGACTTCCAGTGAGGAGGAACTGCGGCAGAATTACGAAGAGCTCAGTGCCAGGGAACACGAACTCCGGGAGAGCGAGGAGAAATACCGCAACCTTATCGAAAATACGTTTGACGGCGTGATCCTACACCGGGACCAGAAAATCGTCTATGCCAACAGGACAGCGGCCAGGCTTTTCGGCAGTACCGGATCTGAGGAGCTGATCGGGCTCTCGATTCTTGATGTAGTTCATCCGGACTATCTTGCCATAATAAGAGAACATGCCACACAGGCGCTGGAAACCACCCAGTTGCCCCGCCACGAGAAATTCCTTCATCGAGACGGAACGGAATATGACGTAGAAGTTGTTGCAACACCAACAACGTGGGAAGGGTTACCGGCAGTCCAGGTAGCATTCCGGGATCTTACTAACCAGAAGCGGGCTGAAGAGGCATTAAAGGAATCTGAAATTTTTTACCGGACATTGTTTGAGACCACGGGGGCTGCTTCGATCATCATTAATGAGGATGCGACGGTCAGCAGGGCCAATGAAGGTTATGCAAGGATAACGGGATATTCCCGCGAAGAGATAGAGGGAAAACGAAACTGGAGGGAGTTTGTTGTCCAGGAAGATCTGGAGCGGATGAACCGCTATCATAGCGAACGACGTACCAACCCATCACAGGTCCCGGAGGTATACGAGTTCGGCTTCCGGGACCGGAATGGAAACATCCGGCGCTGTATCGTCAGTGTATCCATGATTCCCGGTACAACAAAGAGCGTCGCCTCATTTGTTGATATCACGGACCGTGTTACTGCCCAGCAGGAACTGGAGAGGAGGAACAGGGAACTCCATACTGCGTATGAAGAGCAGACAGCAAGCGAGGAGGAACTTAAACAGAACTACGAGGAACTCAGCAAAACTGAGAGAGATCTCCGCAGTGCCAAGGCATTCCTTCAGGCTATTTATGAAGGTTCCCCGGATATGATCATGGTCCACAGCAAAGAGGGGCGAATCGTTGATATGAACGAGAACGCTGTCAAAGGGTACGGTTATTCGCTCGAAGAGATGGCCGGTTTACGACCGGAGATTGCGAGCGGAAGAGGCTGCACTTCCGAGATGGCGATGGCCCGGATACAACAGGCATTCGAACAGGGAGCGACCGATTTTGCATGGGTTGGCAGGAGGAGAAACGGTGAAGAGTTCCCGGTTGAAGTCCGGCTCCGCAGGATAGAATTGGAAACAGAAGCGGGTGTACGCGAACAACGTGTCCTCGCTATCGTCAGGGATATTACCGAACGCCATATGGCAGAAAATGCACTGGAGCAGGCACGGAAAAAACTGGGGCTGCTCAACACCGTCATATTCCAGGATATCCAGAGCACCATTTTTGCCCTGTCGGCATATATGCAGCTGGCAAACAGTGAACGGGAGAGTAGCAAAGCCAAATCCTATGCGGAAAAAGAGGAGTTCCTTGTCCATAAGATCATCAGTTCATTGAATTTTGCCAAGAATTATCAGGAACTGGGGGTTCAGCCATCCCGCTGGCAGAATGTCAACCGGGTATTCCTGTACGCTATCTCGCACCTTGATTCACTGAAAATCGCCCGGAAGATCCAGCTGAACGGTCTGGAAATCTACGCCGACCCTCTCCTGGAAAAAGTCTTTTTCAACCTGATAGAGAACATCTTCCTGCACGGGCAGAAGGTAACGGAGCTCACGTTCACGTTCCGGGAAGAAGCGCCAGGACTTCTCCTGATCTTCCAGGATAACGGTGTGGGAATTCCCGTGGATGAAAAGAAAAAGATTTTCGAGAGAGGGTATGGTAAGAATACCGGTCTTGGCCTCTTCCTTGTCAGGGAAATCCTTTCCATTACCGGAATGTCGATCCAGGAAACGGGGATTGCGGGGGAGGGAGCACGATTTGAGATCCTCGTCCCGAAGGGTGCATACCGGTTTTCCACAATAACGTAAAATCCACTGAACAAAATTTCCGACACACCTCCGGTAAAAAAACCGGGGAACTATGAAATTGGATAAATCCGCGGAACACGGTTTTTTTAAAAAACAATCACAGTTAAACTGTTAATTATTTATTTATAGTCGAAGAATCCAATATGCATTTATGTCAAAATTACAGGAATTTTTAGCTGATTATGATAACCCCTCAACACGGCCTGGTTACCAGTCGGCAGTGTATGCATTCATCAAGTACGTAAACCGTATCAAGTCTACGGGAAACAAGAGAACCACGCCAGAAGAAAAAGAGAGGTATGAGGAGATGATTGATACGTACCTCTCAGAAACGCGCGACAACAAGAAGGATCTGATGGATTTCCGAACCAGTATGAAAGGCCGTCCTCCGCTGTCACAGCGTCAAATTATCAATCTCGTCCATGAATTTTTGGCGTGTAACAAGATAATCATCGATCATGCCGATCTAAAGCGCATACGGCGAAAAATTAAGGGAGGTGTTGTCACAGCCGAGAAGGAATTTGATATTGAAACAATCCGCGCGATATTGCGATACATGGATATCAAAGGTCGAAGCCTCACCCTTACTCTCCTGAGTTCAGGAATGAGAATCGGTGAAACCCTCCAACTCCGGGATAGTGATATTAACCTTAAATCAGTGCCAGCAAAGATTTCCATAAGGGCGGAATATACAAAAACCCAACAGGCACGGATTACGTTCATCACACCGCAAGCCGTGGATGCCCTCAAAGAATGGCTGAGTGTTCGTGAGGACTACCTGAAATCATCGAACGGGAAGAACCTGGGACTTGTCAAGGCTGGTAAATCGAAAGAGCGGGAAAGCAACGGCGATCACATCTTCCCGTTCAGCCCGAACGTTGCCAACCAAATGTTTGAAAATGCCGTCGTCAATGCCGGGCTTATGACGAAAGATGAGAGGACCAAACGGTCACAGATCCATCTTCACATGACGAGAAAATTTTTCATAAGTCAAATGGCACTGCTGGCAAGCTCAAAAGAAATTCCTGAAACTTTAGCTGGTCACGGCGGAAACATGACCGCAGCATATCGGAGATACCCCGTCAAACAATTGGCAGAAGAATATTTGAAAGTCCAACATCTCTTGACTATCACCGAAGAACAGGAATTAAAAGCGATTGAGGCTGGGTTTAAAATTACGTTACAAAAGCACGATGGTGCACTGGCTCATATTGCTGTTGAGAATGAGGAGCTGCGTAAAAACCAGGATGCGCTCCAGCAGGAAAATGCAGCACTCACGATGCGATTGCAACAGATCGAGCAGGCAGCAGAGGAACAGCGCGAAGCCATGGATAAACTCAACAGCCTTGCCAAGAACCTGACCCCCCAACAGGTCGCAGCAATTGCAAAAGTCCTTGCACAAAAAAAGGGTAGCTGCTGAGTGAGATACCTGCGATACTATTACGCTAAAGGGTGGACCCCTTATTCTCCTGCCCCCTCGTCGCAATCTTATTGATAAGTCCCTGATAGTCAATATTACCCTTTTCATCTCTAAATTCCTGAATGAGATTCGGTTCTAGGGCCGCAGAGCACGATGGTTTCTTCTTTCTCTGGTGTTTAAACCGTTCAATAATTATCTCATGAGGATTTGGGCATCCGTTTTCCATTAAAAGTTTCTGGGCGATTATGAGTTGTTCAATTAAGTCATGAATACACGCCATCCTTTCAGCGTAAGCAGACTCCAATCCATCCCGTGAAAATATCCATTCACGCCGGTATTTGGACAATGTTCGGTAAAATGTGGCCTGACGACCTTTTTCGTGAGGCATCGGTTGAGTCTGCTTATCAATAATGAGATCCTGCGATAGATCGGCAATCAGCCTGTAAAATGTTGTTCCGTTTTTAATGAGTTTGCCCTCTCCCACGAACTCACCAAGAAGATCCTTGACCCGGACCCATCCAACCTCTCGTTCTGGTTTTTTTCTGTCAGTATCTTTTTTCCTGACATTCTCCAGGTATTCAATTATCTTCTCGACATATTGTCTTGTATCGGGATTACGGCGACCTTGAAGAAATTTTTGTATTTTTAGGCGAGCCTCGTCTTCTCTGCGCCCCAGATCCCCCTTTTTATCAGACGTCATATGAAGTAATAGGAATTACACACATTTAAATTGTGTGTTAATACTCACATTTGTTAGATATACGTGTACTATTTATCCCGGCAGCAACATAGGACAAACTGTTAGTGAGTGCAGCTCCGTCTGAGCAGCGGCCTGACACGGGATAACAATATGACGAGAACTAATGCCCGGGGCTCCGCAAAGGGCCAACAGCGATACGGAAAAAGCGACGGCATAGAAAAACCGGTCAGCCCGGTCAAAATCCCTCGCCGAGTCGTAGCTGGTCTTCCTTTGCTCTACCGGGCATTGTGCGAAGTCATGGTCCGTGACGGCCTCGTCCAGCTCGTGTCCGAAGATACACTCTCTGACGAAAAAGAACAGTAATGGTGGGAAACTATGGAGATTTTTTCTTCGGGTAAGCAAGATGCGCCCAAAACCCCAGCAGGGGCAACCTCTCCTGTTCATCAGGATAGGACAGTACCGCAAGAGAATACCGACGGAGATCTTCACCTGACGTGCAGGCTAGACCCTGATCACCCCGGTGAATGGCGTTGCACACAAGTTCCCGAGCCGGTCGTACCAAAAGCTAACAATTCCGTGTCCATGCTTTCGGCTGATGCACTTCCAGGTAAGTCCGGCGAGGGGAGTTCATGTACCTCGGATAGTGACGGTGTTGAGGTCTGGAGCCGGAACAACGGCGAGACCATGCGCGTCAAGCGGGTCGAGCATGAAGGGGGTGTGCTCTTCCTGCCCGTCGCTACAACCCCGCAACCGCAACCTGTAGATCCCCAGACTCCCCAAGTGAAGACTGCAAGGCAGGATCATACAGTTGGACGAACCCAGATGTCCCGATGTGGGAGTGGCAGCAAAGGCTCCTGCAAGCTAACTGGAATGAGATCTTCTACCAGTGCAAAGACTAACAGCCAGCCTAGTGGGGGGCCCTGAAGTTTTCCCTTTTTTTCTCAGGAAGTGTGTGGTAATGTCAAGTATAAACCTTAGATCCCTGGATGCCCAGATGTATCAGATCGGTCGGGTCATAACCGTATTTGATCGTCAAGAACCGTGTCTTGCTTTAACGATTTTTAGCATAGGAGAGGTAGGGACAACAAAGGCAATGCACGGCGTGTCTACAGCCATTACCCGCCCCACAAGGAAGAGATACAAAATCACAGCTTCCCAGTATAGATTGTCTTATATCGATTTCCATGCAGATGGCAGTAGAGTTTACGATAGCGATGCAACTGACGATTGCAATACAGCTTGTAAAACGCAACACCGCGTTTTGAATTCGGGAGGGCTATCATGACCAAGAAGGAGTATCCATCACAAGCACGATATCGGCAAAATCATCCGGCAATAACGTTTAGACTGAAGAAAGATGATAAGGAACGGCTTGATACAATCATCAAGGCCACGGGCAAATCCCTCGCGCGATATATGACTGATTTTATTCAAAATGACCTTGATCATGAGGAGGAAATGTCTGAATTAGCTATTATGAATAATACCTTTAAAGAATGGGGATTTGAACTGGAGGCTAAATACAAGGAATTGGAAATGAAAATCAAGGATTTAAAAAATGAAGAGAAGTTTATTCTACCCTGTTCAATTTGCGGAAAACCTATGACCATATCATCCAAGAATGCTAACTGGCAGACGGAGATTTCTCCAAAATTGAAAGACCTGTTTGGCAAACGATATCATATAAAATGCAAGTCCAGTAATTCTCCATCATCGATTAACACAATCAATTCGAAGGAAGACTCGAATGCTCAGTATTCCCCCTAGTTCTGATAACTTGGTGCTCCGACAACAGCTCCAGTACTCTTGCACGAACCTGTTTGTACTAATACTCTGAAGGGGATCGTCTGTAAATTGCGATAGAATTTTTCAGCAGTCCGGGTGCAGGATATTCTCCGAAATTTTCTCGTTTAATTGTAATTAAAGGAACGACGTGAAGTCCAAAGTTCTGGTATTCTCCGGCATCCCAGATCGCCGGAAAAATCGGACCGTAAACCAGGTGGGATAACACTGGCGATAAGTGAATAAAAGAATGGTGATTATTCGGGAGAGAGAAATTATTTTCCTTTCACATAGGATTGTCTCCAAAAAACACAAATCACGACAAGGGCAAAAACTGGTAATAGTATTGGTAATGGAGATAGTTGTTGCAAAAGGGGAAGTCCCTCCCGTGGGGTCACATTTATGAAAAGTGTTGAATTTGGGGTGCATATGAATGAACCTTGTGTCCCGATTACGGTAAGGGAAAATGAATACTTTCCCGGTGACAGGTTGGGATCTGCATGAACCTTGATCATTCCAGGATATTGGCGATAGTTAGGGGTTGTAATAAATTCTGATGGTACGGTAACATTCAGTGGGGTATCTGATACGGTATAGGATACATTACCTGTTCCATAGTCATAAAAGCAATAAGGGCGGTAAAAGTCGATCATTATATCCTGTTCTTCACCAGCTTTTAGATCAAATATCGTATTGTTGAGAAATACAAGTCTATCTGAACACACACCCGGCTGACCTGGGTTTACGAGTCCGTTCTCACCACCATTGACGGCATTCGCAACTCCGCATAAAAAAAGGAGTGAAAACACTACGCAAATCAGAATATAACTTGTTTTTTTCATGAAAACATCACATCTCCCACATCATTTTTGAGTTATCAATTGAACATCCGATGGATTGGTTACGATATTTACATCCAGATGATCTCTTATCGCATTTATCGTACACAAAACATTTTTTGATAACGAGATTGGGACAGAATTGCCGTTTAAATATTTATATGACATATCGTAAAATTCACTGTCATGAATCATCGTTGCTTTACTTGAAATATTATAAGCTTCATACACGCCACCGTATACCATTAAACTCTTATTTGAATTGACCATGTCCGTAGTTATCCTTGAGTTCTTCGAAGTATCATTTTGATCAATTGTTACTATCTCCCACCACTGGTACTTATCGCTCCAAGATATAATACCAATAATAACATCTCCTTCATTTACGGAATACGTAGAACCATAAAGGTAGTCTCCCGCAGGATTATAGGGGCCTGCAACCGATTGGATAGTCCACTGATTGAGATGTCCCCCCTGGCTCCATTCGAGAACTGGTTGAAGTATAGATACATCATCTTTATGGATCGCTTGGGGCCCTTGGAATGCATTGAATAGGAACTGGGTGCGGTACGTAGTGGAAGTTCCTTTGATATCCGGTTTGGAAGGTACTTTCCAATAAGCCGTAAAATTGTCGACCTGATTAGTGTACCCACTTGTTATTGTATTCGCATCTTCCACCCAGCCATTCCATTCTCCAGGAAGGTTCGAACCAAGATTTGTTCGGATCATTCCCTCGGAATGCAAAGTATTTGGCTCGTAAGAAGAAACTTGCGAAGATCCATTTATGGTTAAAATTTTTTCATCATCTAAGTAGACCGTTAAATTTTCGGCTCCGGCTTTTGCAAACGAATCTGAGGGTACCTGAGAAATATGCGTCGCAGGGACGATTGCCCCTGCGGGAACAGGCAACATAGTCGCATCCAGGTCATTTGCCTGATATTGCGAAAACCCACTTGAATTATACACGATTGTCATGGGCACATTCCATTCATCTATAACGTGTTCAATAGTTCCGCCATAGGGAACTGCATTTTTCACCTTCGCCGCACTGGTTAAGTTTCCCGGTTCCATCAGGCTCAGCGGCCCGGTCACCACAATTTCCGGTACCGTCAGCCCGTCCTGCGACAATGGCTGAGTATCAACCTGATCCGGTCCGTTCTCACCTGAAATGCCCGAAAACAGCTTGTACGACGGAGATGATGTGAAGGAGACAGTAGCATTTGCGAAAAATGGTGAGGTGATATTCGAAACATCCCAGACCGCCGGTACGAAATCGCCGGTGACCGTACAGGTAGTCCCGGACGTGCAGGTCGTTGGTTCGCCGGTGAACATCAGCTCATCGCCGGCGGGGGTTATCTTGTAAATTCTCGGAGTTATGGAAATATTCGGTCCTGCAACGGAAGAAATCCCGGGGATATTGTAAGTCCCGGTGATATTATAATGGAGGGCCGCATCCCCGCCAATAACTTCCGCCTTCGCCGTCAGGGCCGCGTTTTGTCCCGAGGTCGTACTGAAGACGTTAAACGTGAGTCCCTGGTTCGGGTTAACCAGGGTCTTATCCAATTGTATGGAAGTAGTATCCGCCGGGTTGGTCGAGCCATTTATGCTAACCGTAACGATATGTGATCCGTCGGACATCTGCTGGACCGACAAGCCCGGGATACCAGTGCTGGTAATTACCGCGGGAGGTAACGGGGAGCTCAGGAAATATTCATTGTTCGTAGTTACTCCCGCACTGCATCCCCCCGAGGGCACATAAACGCCCATCAGTTGCGAGGAGTTGTCAACTTTATTTACGTTTTTGTTGATAGTTTTCAGGACCGTAGTATTGGTTGAGGGATTGGTTACATCGACCCGACCGGCCTCACCCGGTACTGGAGTTACCTGAGAAGCGGAAGGAACGATATATACAAACGATGCCATGATCCTGCCGCCAGTCGAGACATTATAACTCACCGATTCCCAGTCGTTTCCCCACCCGAGTTCCGATCCATCCGGCCGGTAAATGTGGAAATCACCTGGAGTATGGGTGATAGTTGAGCCAAACGGCAGGAACAACTGGTCTGCGGGTATCGTTGCGTTTTCCCGGCAGGGAACCTGTTGACCCGGAGTGAACGGGCCGGTGATCTGAAGGTACGGGCCATCTGGTGTCTCAACGGTAAACGCATTCGGCAGTACAGCGGTGAGTCCGTTCGGGTTGATAACGACGACATTGTACTGGCCGGCGGTCGTGTTAACCAAGTTAAACATACACGTGATATTCCCGCTTGAACTCACGGTTACGTTGGTTCCGGTGATATCAAAGAGACCGGTCTGGTTCAGTATTACTGTAGTCGTACCGGTGGTCTGGAAGTTCGTACCGGTGATATTTGTTGTTATTAGCGGTGTCGTGTTTAAACCGACGGAGGGTGTGATACCGGTCACGGTCGGGGCTGGTGTTGGTGCTGCTATATAGGTGAACTGGTCAGCTGGTGAGGTCGCGGATGTGCCGCCGCCAAACGTGCCATACGTGGTGGTAACGGTGATATTAACGGTTCCTGTTCCGCCTGGTGAAGCCATGGTGATTGACGTTTCATTAATATTATAAAAGTCCATTGTTGGTGCCGTGCCGCCAAAGTTTACTGCAGTGCCGCCAAAGTTTACTGCAGTGTATCCGGGAATAAAGTTCGTCCCGGTGATAGTTACCACGGTCCCACCACTATGAGGGCCGGATGCAGGCGAGACGCCGGTCACGGTCGGGGGTAGTATTCCGGGCGAATAAGATTTTCCGTTTAAATAGATCGAGCCGGGTAGGAGGTTCAATATTGTTGCGTCGTCGTAGTTGAGAATCTTCGCGGCATCATTGATCGCAGTGCCTTTGTCTGCCGAGCAGGCGTTGAATTCTGAATTGCTGATAGTGAGCGTCTTTTCGGTGTAGATTCCGCCACCTGCGGCATATGCCGAGCAGTCGGTGAATATTGAGTTTTCGACGGTGGTCGGCATATCCGCGGTATAGATCGCGCCGCCTGCACTGTTAAGCCTACCAGTTGCCTGGCAGTTGTTGAATGTGGAGCCGGATACGGTGAGGGAGTTATGGAAGGAGTCGACCGCTCCGCCCCATTTTGCATTACAATTGGTGAATTTGGAGTTCTCGATGATGCCGCCACAGTCAGTGAAGATAGCGCCGCCCTGGAATGCCGAGCAGTTGGTGAATGATGAGTTTTCGACCGTGAGCGTTCCCCAGGCATAGATCGCGCCGCCGCCAACGGCACCAGATGCTTTGCAGTTAGTTACGATGCATGAGGTTACGATGACATTTTTGACATTGATCGCGCTGCCTTTGCCACCCTGCGCGTTCTCCAGCGTCAGATTGTCGACAGTGAGACTGTTGCTGCCCGCAAACATCCAATTTTGTTGTGCATCGATGATCGTGTTTGCCGGGCTGCCACCGGCTGACGCGTTTGCTTCGAGGGTAATATCCTTTGAGACCGTGATCTCGTTTTGGTAATACGTCCCCGGGTTGAGAATAATAATATCGCCAGAGGAAGCACCTTTGATCGTTTTTGAGATCGAATCGCTCGAATCGTCAGGATTGACCGTCCACGTGTGTGACGCCGATACCGGTGCTACGACCGTTGACAATGCCGGGGCAGAGACCGGCTTCGGTGAGATTGTAGCTTGAGGAGTACTCGTAACAACCGGGCTGACCACCGGGCTTTCAGCACTCTTATCCCCAAGGGCTGGTTCCTGAATCGCTGGGGTTGTATTGTCAATGAAAGCCAAAGACACACTTGTCGGTGTGGCTGTCGGTACGGATGTGACACTCACGGCCGGGGTACTGTTGCCAGCGGTATCGTTCCCAAGGGAATTCCCCTCCGGGGCTGAGGCCAAAGTATTCTTGACCGTACTATTGTGTGTATCCGCTGCACTGACCGGGCTCATCGCAAAGATCATCAGAGCGATCATACTCAGGAAACAGATCTTCAGGAATACCGAAGTGTTTCCGGAATGAGCGTTTCCGCTTGATAGTGATGTATCCAAATTCATTATTGTGGCCTCATATGCGAAGTAAATACAGGCGGGCGATGCATTCCCGGGAGAGCCGCGGTTACATCGCATCAGAGTCCAGGGAGTCTGCCCGGAAATCCTGAATGCATCTGCATGCATTAAAATGCAGAATGAGGGGTAATAAGCACGTCGTTAACTGAAAAAAAATTGCAGTTATCACCTTGTTTTGTGGGCTCTGTCAAGTCTTCGGGAGGGGGCAAATATTTTTCGACGTAGTATTTGTCATAACTCCCGAAGATTTGACAGAACCAAAAAAATCTCTAAAATTTTGTGTTTTGGGTTTTTTCTTTAATTAGAATTAAAAGAAAAAGCACACATGCCAACGGCTTTGTACCTAAAGTCATTTTTTTGACCCGACATTAGATGCAACTTTATTATCTCACACTTCCACTCAATTTTATGAGCTACAGAAATTCAGTTACAAGCGTTCCCGGTTTTTGGGAACTTGTGCTCGGTTTAGGGATTCTTTTATTTTCCACAATGTATGTTGGTTTTGAAACCGGCGGTATAATTGGAAGTATATCTGCGGGGTTACACGCAATATATAACATCATTTACGGCTGTATCTTTGTAACTTATCTTTGGATGATTATTGCATGGATTTTCGATAAATGGGAGATAATAACCGCAATCGGAATTCCAATTACCTTATTTATTTTGAGCGTTGTATACCATAAAAGAAGATAGATTAGAGCCATTTTGGTCGTTGTTGCGCTCGTTGATCAGTTAAAAAATTGGGCTAAATATTGGAACGAATACCATTAATAGGCTCTGTCGAAATCCTCGAAGAAGCACAATTCCTTCTTCACAATCTCCGGCAAATACCTCTCCCCGGTATTAAAAAAAGATTAATTCCCGTTTTTCCGGAACAGGAAGATCGCACCGCAAACGACAAGTGCTCCCACTACCGGAATAGTGTCAAGCCCGGCCCGGGGTGTCGTCGTAGTAACCGGTATCGGGGTCGGCGTTTGTGTAAGTGACAAGGGAGCAAATGTCGGGGGTTCAGTTGCCGGTGATCCCGCAAGGTCACCGATGGTCAGCACGGTTGGTGAAGGTGTCGGATCCGGTGAACCTGCAGACCGGGTGGCATTTCCGGTGATCGCAAACCGGGAGAACCCGGGGGTCGTAGCAGTGAAATAATCTTCGCCATTTTCGCTTTTAACAAAACTTGTCACAAGTGCCTGCCACCCATTCCCGGTATTATGGTACAGTACGATATCCTGCGGGGTGAACTTGTTCTCATCCAGCCATGACTGCGGTACGGTAAAGGAGACCTGTGCCCCGGTGATCGTGCCGTACGCTGCCGGCGTGATATCCATGTACTCATAGACCGTTCCGGGCGGCAGGGGAACTCCGGTGCCGGGTCCATCAGCCTGCGTGGAGGTTACGACCAGGTCACCGAGCCCGGTCCCGGTGACTGATGCCGAGGAAATGGGCGTTGTGCCGCCGACATTTACCGAGACGGTGCTTAGCTGACCCTGTATAACAGGTGGCGGGCTGTTGTCTCCTCCGGAGATCGCTCCCGTGGCAGTTGTCGGGATTGCGGTTGGAACGATAACCGGGACTGCATTCACGGTAATATACCCGGCCCGGGTGAGTGTATAGGGCGTTCCCCCGAGGGTCACGGTCAGGCTCACGGTGAAGGTCCCGGCACCGGCATAGGTATGAACCGGGTTTGTGGTAACAGTATTATTGGACCACTGGCCGTCGCCAAACGACCAGTTCCACATCGTGGGCGATCCGGTCGAGGCATCGGTAAATGTGACAGGGAGCGGAGCCGTCCCGCTGGTCGGGCTGCCCGTGAAGGCCGGACCGGTTACCGTGACCGGCACGGAAACGGTCTGCCCGTCAACAGTTGCGGAGATCGTGCTGGTCCCTCCACCTGATGGTGTGAACAGGGTCGTGTTCGCTGCGGATACCATGGACCCGGAGGTAGGCGCAACGGCGCCGCTCGTGGATGAGAATATAACCGGTATGCCGTCCGGGACTACACTCCCCGGCGCCGGGATATGATGAGTCCCTCCCGAATCATACGTCAGGTTGGCGTCGATTGCTGAGTTCTGGGCCGTGGTGATGGATACGGGGGTGGCGCTGGTGCCCAGCATGAGCCACGGGGTGTAGTCCGATGAGGGGCCATGATAATATGCCGACGGCTCGGCATTCGTGCCCCACCAGTTGTTTTTTATGTCAAATGTTCCAATACCAAAATTATTCACCGCGATCCCGGCATTACAATTTACTATACGGCAGAAATGCATACTGGCTGAAAAAGGCAACGGCTCAATATCAATCGCGCCGCCCTGATTTGCCGAGCAGCCGGTGAATGTGGAGGATGTGATGGTCAGGGATGTGCCAGAATTATTGATCGCGCCGCCATAAGTTGCCGTGCATCCGGAGAACGTGGAGGATGTGATGGTCAGGGATGTGCCAGAAGTTTCGATCGCGCCTCCCATATCAGTTGCCGTACATCCGGAGAAGGTTGTGGATGAGATGGATGTGATCGTGCCGCGATTCTCGATCGCCCCTCCGCTGGGATTGCTGGCGATCGAACCTGTTGCCGTACATAATGAGAAAGTGGAGGATGAGATGGATATGATCAAGCCGGTGTTATAATTTTCGATCGCGCCGCCATGAGTTGCCGTGCATCCGGAGAACGTGGAGGACGTGATACCGGTGATGGTGCCGGAATTTTCGATCGCGCCTCCATAGTTTGTTGCCGTGCATCCGGAGAACATGGAGGACGTGATGGTCAGGGTGCCGGAATTGTGGATTGCCGCACCATTCACGGCATTCCCATTCTGCAGGGTCAGGTTGTCGATGGTGAGGGTGACCCCGCCATTCACGGTCATGATCCCTGCTGCGTTCCCACCATCAATTATCGTATCAGTTGCGCTGTGGCCGTACGAGGTGTTGGCCCGGATGATAATGTTCCTGTCCACCGTGATCCCGTTCTGGTAGTACGTCCCGGGGTTCAGGATCAGGGTGTCACCGGGACTGGCAAGCGAAATGTTTGCCTGGATAGAATCAGTCGGGTTGAGTGTCCAGTCCGTTGCCGCAACCGGCGCCGCCAGCGCAATAAGCAACAATCCTACAAGAACCAGACCGTATCGTTTCAGACCTATCATTGCCAACCCCGTTCACTCCTCAACAACAACCCGGGGTGACGCATAATTCCTGCGGATGCGGTGTGCTAATCCAAAAAGCCTGCACACCCCGATTGAAAAGATATTGGGAAAGTAACGTGATAAATATTGGTAAAAATATTTGACAATTCGTCAGATCTGTCGAAACCCTGAACTAAACTAGTGTTGTACCGGCGACCGAAAGAGCTAAGGTACAGTGCCTCCTTACATTGTTATGCTGACAACCATAATGGAGACGGGATAATGCCAGCAAACCGGTATGTCAGGTTTGTTGAATTGTCGTCAGGACTGATCAGAGATTCCCGAATCCCCCTATTCTCGTCGAAATTCTCACGCCAAACCTATACTCAGCACCAGTTACTCATTCTGCTCCTTTTAAAAGAGTACCTATCCGAAGATTACCGGGACACGGTCGAGCTTACCGAGATCATGGACTCTCTCCGGGAGAAAATCCATCTCGACGAAGTGCCTCATTTCACGACGATCCATAAGTTCTGTCAACGGATTCGGTCCTCGACCTTCTCCCGGCTACTCAACCGGCTCATTAAACAATTCTACGATTGGGGGGAAAGAATCTCTTGTACCGCGATCGATTCGTCGGGGTTTACCAGCTCCTATGCCAGTTCGTATTATTCCTGGAGAACCGGGAAAACCCGAAAACGATTCCTGAAAACCTCGATCTCAGTCGATACTGACCGGCAGATCATCACCGGGTTCAAGATCTCCCAGCAACCTGTTCATGATATCCCTCACGCTGAAAAACTCCTCGTTCAATGTCATAGAACGAGAAAGTCTGATACCTACGTCCTCGATAAAGGATACGATTCGGAAGATATTCACCGATTGATCAGAGATGACTTGAACGCGTATTCGCTTATCCCGGTCAGGACCAGAAAACGAAAACGGATATTCGGGGCCTATCGACGAGAACTCGTCGTGTCTTTCGATCTGTCCGCCTATCATCAACGTAATAAGGTTGAAACTGTATTCTCCGTCCTTAAAAGAAAGTTCGGGGAAGCCCTGAAAGCACGTAAATTCCAAGCACAGGTTAAAGAACTCAAAATCAAGTTGATCCTCTACAACATCTCGAAAATTATTCGCTCCATCGTTGTCCGGATCGGTTACTGAGGAATTCTACAGAGCCCATTAATAGGACATTCATGGCGGAAAATGGTTGAAATAAATCAAGATGCGGGGTTAAAGGCAGCTATTGTGGGTTTTTGCTTGGTTTTTGCAGGGGGACTCATTGTAATTATTTGTCAATCATATCAAGTGCTTCAGGAGTTCAATTCGATTGGTTATGGTATTATCGTAATTGGATTGGGTGCAATCGCTGTTGGACTGGTCGCTCTGGGTATCCATTATAGTGGACAAATAGATTGACCGTTGAATACCAGATTTATTCGTGCACCGCTTCATTATATTCGTCCTATTGAACAAGATGTGAATAATAAGATAAAATGCATTTTTCCGACGAAAGCTTTATGAAAAGTTGTTCAGATGTAGGTACTGAGCGAGCTAACAAATGCCGCTCAGGAAAAGAAACTATGTTTGTCGCAATTGAGGCAATCGAATTCCTAATAGAAATATCTGGTATTGTTTTTGGGTTCAAAGTAATTTTCAAATAAGGATATTATTCTCCATATCAAAATTATAGGATTTCAAAATTTAACGATTAGCCGCTAGACATAGCATAGCGGCTAATCGACTTTAGGTGCAAGTAGGGGGTTTAGGTGCAAAGCCCATGCCAACACATCCTTTAAATATAACAAATCATTTCATTTTCAGTCTTCGCTTTCCGTCACTTTATAAGGACTGATTCCTAATGGAGATTAGTGCATTTTGGACTGAATGTAAATGCGAAGATAAAAAAGAACAAAGGAAGATTATAGTTATCAATCTATTCGAAGATAAGCGAATATTTCAGGGATTAATATGGGAAAAAAATATTCCAATGAGTTAGTAAAAATTGATCAAACACTCAACTGGGCTTTAAATGAGCCTATTGATTTTTTGGAAAGTTTTTTTGATAGATCCTATAATTCTCCTCTAATTACTATTGGTTCTGGAGGTTCATATTCAGCCGCATGTATGGCAGCATTACTACACCAGAATTATGGAAATATGGGAATTTGGGTATCCCCATTGGAATTTACTCATGCAAAAAAGACCGTAGACTCTTCAAATGTGTTGGTAATTAGCTCTGAGGGGCATAATACTGATATTTTATCTATTTTTGAGTATGCCGCAAAGATGGAACCCCTTCAATTAACAGCACTTTGCATGAAGAAGAAAAGTCCTCTTGCAGATTTATGTAAAAAATATCAATTTTCTGAATATTGTG
Organism: Methanoregula sp.; assembly: GCF_049518935.1. GTDB lineage: Archaea > Halobacteriota > Methanomicrobia > Methanomicrobiales > Methanospirillaceae > Methanoregula. Next base: position 91,499 of record NZ_JBEKRH010000003.1, on the reverse strand, counting down.
GTTTTGATATCCCTTCACAAAAAGATGGTTTCTTAGCAACGAATTCTTTGTTAGCAACGATGATTTTGTTAATCCGATGCTATCAGAATATTTTCCAGAACATTCCAAAATTTACAAATAATATCCATTTATCCGAAGAAAAACTAAAAAAAATCCATGCGGACTCTCAAAAGATATTAAATCGAGATACCTTGGTTGTTCTATACAGTGGCTGGGGTTACCCAGCTGCCATCGATTTAGAATCCAAATCTACAGAAGGAGCGATAGTAAATGTTCAACTTGCTGATTACCGAAATTTCGCTCACGGAAGACATAATTGGTTAGCAAAGAATGGTGGCAATTCTGGTATTATTGCATTAATTACACCAGATGATCTCGAACTCGCCGAAAAGACATTATCTTTGATCCCTGATGAAATTCCTATCTTACGGATAACCACTCAAGAAAATGGGCCTACTGGAACGATTGAGATTTTAATTAAAATTTTTCATCTCGTTCAAATACTGGGCCAGTCTAAAAAAATTGACCCTGGAATGCCAAAAATACCAATTTTTGGTCGAAAAATTTACCACTTAAAATCAAAAGGCTACATGTGGGAGAAACAATTTCCAAAAGCTGTTGATCCGTTGATGGCTATTGCAATAATTAGAAAAAATGGGTGCGCTTCTTTTGGGGAAATTGTCGATTTGAATTATTGGAAAAATGCGTATAAACAATACAGGGAAAGAATTGAATCAACATCCTACGGATCATTGGTTTTTGATTACGATGGAACATTATGCGATGCCAAAGAAAGATACTGTGGCCCTTCGAATGAAATTTCATCAATGTTAAATTATTTGTTAGAGAGAAATGTAACTATTGGTATTGCAACTGGAAGAGGTAAATCTGTACGAACAGATTTACAAAAAATTATTCAAAAGAAATATTGGGATAAAGTAGTTATTGGATATTACAACGGATCGGATATTGCCCTTTTAAATAACAATAATCATCCGGATTTAGATCGAAAAGGCTCGAACGAAATCGAAGAACTTACTGATTTGATTAAAAAGCAGGATAAATTATTAACAATTTCAAACATTAAATTCCGTCCTCATCAAATTTCTATCGAGCCAAAAAAGAAAATATATTGGGCCCGAATATCGCAAATAATAAATCAATATATCAGTTCATACCGGAAGTTCAATTTACGTCTCTTCGAATCAAGTCATTCTTTTGATATTGTCGACAACTCTGTTTCCAAAATTAACTTAGTAGATGAATGCAAGAAGATAGCTGGTAAAAAAAGTCATTCGGAAAACGTGCTTTGTATTGGTGATAAAGGTAAATGGCCAGGAAATGATTTTGAATTGTTATCCACACCATATTCTCTTAGTGTTCATACCGTTTCTTTAGATCCTACAATCTGTTGGAATCTAAGTCCACCCGGATGTAGGGGTATTCAATCAACGTTGTATTATACAAAATTAATTAAAATAAATGAAAGTGGGGAATTTGAATTATTTTTTAATAAACAACCGGGAGTTGTATAGTAATGCAGACAAATTTGGCCGAACAGTTATTCTCTAAAATAATGACTTGGTCTGCTGAAGATTTAACTCGTGAAATGCCTAAAATCGAGGCATTGGCCTTATTTAAGTATGATCAGTATGAGCAATATTTTTCTGGAATGAAATACATCGAAAGTCTCGCGCGATGGCTAGATCAGTTTAAAACGCAAGATGAAAAAATTAAAGCATTTGAATTTATTAAAAAACATCTTATTTTTATATCTTCTACGGAATTAAGCCATTTTGTAGCAATTTCTTTTCCTGATGTGATTCGACCGTTTATTATTAAAAAAGCTGCAGTTCAAAATGGCATTCCGGAATATAATGTAAATACCATCATAAAGTCTCAAGAATACCAGACTCTACTAAGGCAAAGTTTATTTCTTGGTCTTAGTGATGGAGCACATACAGATATTTTCCGTCGATTTAACCCAGAAATTAGTAATGAACAAATCTATCAGTCATACGAAATCACAGAAAAAAAAGCAAAAGATATGCTCAAAAAGTTAAACCGCGGATTATCAGATCTTCACGACGGAAAAAAATATTCTGATGACCAAAACAGATTTCGTCTTCTCTTTTTATTAGATGATTTTTCTGCAAGTGGAATAAGCTATTTGAGATACGAAGATGGAGACAAAGATTACGACGGTAAAATTTTTAGATTTTATAAAAATATTACCGATCCGAAAAATCCCATGTATCAGTTGATTGATCACTCCAACTGCCACATTTGTGTAATATTGTATATCGCGACGAATCAAGCGATTGACCATATTCAAGAAATGATAACGAAAATCTTTGACCCAGCGAAGATAAAATGTGATATTTTCTGTGTTTATCGATTGAATAATTCTAATATCTCAAGTTTTGCTGCCGATCCGGAATTAATTAAAATTCTTGAACATTATTTTGATGAAGATATCATCGATGAGCATTATGAGAAAGGGAAATGTACTCGTCCTTATTTAGGCTTTGATGAATGTGCATTACCATTGATTCTGAGCCATAATACTCCAAATAATTCAATACCACTATTATGGTTTGAAGAAAATCGAAAGTATTGGGGCTTATTTCCGCGTGTCAGTAGGCATGGAGGTGTAAAAAATGGAAATAAAAAATCCCTATAGATTGCGCACCTCGGAAAAAATCATCGATGATGATTTCTTTTTACGCCTTTTTGGTATAGATGCTTTAAATTCATTACCTAAGGATGATTTATGGAGATCAATTCAACCATTCCGGAGTTCTCCTGGTGCGGGGAAAACAACATTATTCCGACTTTTCACTCCGAAGACACTATCTACACTCTATCAAATGAGAGCGGATGAGGATATCAAACCATTATTTGACGCATTGAAAGAAATTGATGCGATATCCGATAAAGGCCCAAAGGTCTTGGGAATTTATCTGTCTTGTGCAAAGAATTATGCAAATCTTGAAGATATTAATCTGCAAAGACCTCAAAAAAACCGACTTTTTTTCGCTTTAATCAATGCAAGAATAATTATCGCATCATTGAGAAATGCATTGTATCTGAAAGGACTCGATTATCCGAATGATTTAGAAAAATTGCAGATAACCAAATGTTATGATCGTGACATTTCTCCGATATTGCCCATTCCTTGTGACGCTGGGAAGTTGAACGATTGGGCATCAAAAATTGAAGTTGAAGTAAGCGCAGCAATTGATAGTTTTTCTTCTGAACCAATAGATTCACTATCTGGTCATGATACTCTTTATTGTTTGAATATTTTAAATCCTAAAGGACTGTTGGTTGATGGGCAACCCATTGCAAATCATATATTATTGATGTTAGACGATCTTCATTCGCTTTCTCCAATTCAAAGAAAGAATTTGTATGGTTCCTTATCGGAATTTCGTTTACCATTAGGTGTATGGGTGGGCGAACGTTTATCCGCTTTGAAACCCAGTGAATTTTTCAATCCTGGTGACATCATTGGAAGAGATTACAACCGGCCAATAAACCTAGAAATTTTTTGGAGAGAGTTTAAAAAATTTGAAAAAGCGATGGATAATATTGCAAACCTTCGATTGAAATCAGCGAAGGATGTTCAAAGTGCAACATTAGCTTCTTTATTAGAAAATTCTCTTGATGGCATGAATTGGTACGAACCATATTCTACTGCGTGTAATGTTATTTCAGAACGAGTGAAAAAAAAGGCAGCTTCAAGTAAACTCTATGATGAATGGATTAGCACTAACGAAAAACTTCAAGGAACCCCACGAGAAAATGCAATTAAATGGAAAAAACTTGAAATTTTGATTGAACGTGATAAAATAAGAGGACAACAGAGGTTATTTGAAGACCTACCAATTCCGGAAGAGACCCTTGAAAAACAAGAATCTGGGGCCGTAAAATCGGCAGCAGAATTTTTTATTTCAAAGGAATTCAATATACCTTACGTTTACGGTTTCTCAAATTTATCGACGCTGGCATCAAATAATATTGAACAGTTCCTCGAATTAACGGGAGATTTATTTGATGAGATTATCTATTCAAAAAGACTCAAAAAAACTGGATACTTAGAAGCAAAGAGACAAGAGGCAATTCTAAAAAAGAGTGCAAGTAAGCGTTGGAATGAGATTCCGCGTCGAGTTTCAAATAATCAAGATGTAATAAATTTTTTAAAAGCATTTCATCAAATGGCGACTGATGAAACTTTTAAACCGAATGCCCCATACGCACCAGGTATCACCGGAATCGGAATATCCGACGAAGATTTTCAAAAAATTGTCTTATCTGACACCGAAAAAAACAATGAAAAATTTCAACCATTAGCTAAAGTGATTTATGTCTGTATTTCACTGAATTTGCTCGAAGATTTTACAGAAATCAATCAAGGGAAAATAAATCATACGTGGAAGGTATTGTATTTAAATCGATTACTCTGCTTACATTTTGATTTACCTCTTCAGAAGGGTGGCTGGAAACCAAAAAAAATCGATGAATTAGTTGAATGGATTGAACGTGGGATACCAAGACCCGCGAAGAAACGAAGTGGGAGGAGATGAAATCAATGTTCAACCCTTCTAATCTTCACTGGTCAAATTATTTTTTGAAGAAGGGGGAGGATTTTCAACCCTTTTGGAAATTGTATTTGGAAGAAAAAGAGAGAAAATTATTGTACGTAATCGGAATTGGATTTGATTTAAGAATGTGTTTAGGTTTAGATGCACTTGTAAACTCAACTCCTTCCATAAATTGTGATTGCATTTCCATTGAGTATCACGAGGGTGCATCTTCTCCGTCAAAAAAACACGCTGATAAACTTGAACATAACAGGGGAAAATTAAATGTTCTATTAAAAAAATGTCGAAAACATACCCCTAAAAAAATATCAATGTGGTCTGATGATGGAAGACCTATTGGGGATATAAAATCTAAAGATATTATATCCAACATTGGTGAATTGTTAGATTATACTGATATTATTGTCGACATTAGTGCTTTACCGAAAAATGTCTATTTCCCATTAATTGGAAAAATTCTCTATTTAATAGATGATTATCGAAAAGATGACTCCACAAAAAAAGTTCCAAATTTCCATATTATTGTCGCCGAGAGCGCAATTATAGATCGAAAAATAATTGAAGTGGATCTGATCACGGATGCTTTTTTCTTACGTGGATTTACATCAGGTTTAGAGAACGAATCAGCACAAAATATTCCAACTATCTGGATACCGATTCTTGGTGAACAAAGAAAAGAGCATTTAAAAGGGATACTTAAAAAAGTCACCCCCGATGAAATCTGGCCTGTTTTGCCATCCCCATCAATAGATCCCCGACGGGGCGATAATCTCCTATTAGAATACCGTGATTTTTTATTTGATCAAGAAAACGTTGAGCCTAGAAACATAATCTATGCTTCTGAAAAAAATCCGTTTGATTTGTATCGCCAAATACACCGTATTATCCATTATAATAACGAAGCGTTAAGGCCATTAGGTGGTTGTAAAGTAGCGATCTCCCCCTTGTCAAGTAAATTATTATCAATCGGTGCACTTCTAGCAGTTTATGAATTGAAAAAAAGTGAGAATAATGTGGCAATAGCACTTATTGTACCACAAGGGTACAATATTGAAGAGATCTCTGAAGAGGAGTCAAATCAGATTGAAATTTTTTCTCTGTTATTGATTGGTGTTTAAATGCAGAAAATTAAAAAAGTGAATAAATCCGCCTCGCCAGTGTGTATCGGATCGGGATATTTTGCACTCGATGTTGTGTTTAATGATATCCTCGGGGATTCACCAAATTATTGGGCTGGGGGGTCATGTGGAAATGTCCTTACAATTCTTGCCTATTGGGGTTGGGAAGCATTTCCGATTTCTCGCTTAGGAAAAGATCTTGCTTCCAAATATATTTTGAAGGATATCAAGTCTTGGGGTGTCAAAACAAAATATATTTTTAATGAAGAGGATGTTGATACTCCAATTGTTATTGAAAGAATAAAAAAGCAAAAAACGGGAAAATTAAATCATAAATTTGAATGGACATGTCCATTTTGCGGATCGAGATTACCACATTATCGGCCACTTCAACAAAAAGATGCTTCAATAATTGTGAATACTCTACCAAGAGCGAATGTATTTTATTTTGACCGGATCTCAAAAAGCACATTTGATATAGCAACCCACTTAAAACGCCAAGGAAGTATAATATTTTTTGAACCCTCTAGTGTTAAGAAAAGTGAATTGTTTGAAAGATGCATAGCCATCTCTGATATTGTCAAATATTCAGATGAAAGAATTGACAATTTTCCGGATGATCGAAATTACCAAATCCCACTAGAAATCCAAACCTTGGGGGAAAAAGGAATCCGATATCGACAAAGTTCTGTTAAATCTGGTGTGAAAAAATGGTCTGTCATAGATGCATATGAGATTGACAATTTTATTGATTCTACAGGTTCTGGTGATTGGTGTACTGCCGGAATTATTCACCAATTAGGAAGATCTAATTTATCCGGATTGAAAAAATTTTCAAAAACTCAAATAAACATGGCATTAAATTATGGTCAAGCTTATGCTGCTTTAAATTGCAACTTCGAAGGTGCAAGAGGACTCATGTATTCGAATCTATCGCAAACAGATATTGAAAAAATTATTGAAAAGATAATGAAAAAACAACAAATCACAAAAGAATTTGAGAATTACGAAAACAATTGTACCAAATTATTTGAAAAAGAAATTTGTAAGAATTGCATTCACTAGGCTCGTAAAATCCTCGTGAATGAAAAATTCTCCTCGTGAATATTCTCTTCAATCATTTTTTTGTATTATTCGAAATTCACCAACATATATTTTCCAATAAGATCCGTATCTTTCTGTTATTATCCTGGATAAAAAAATACGTAATAATTTAACACATTTTCTCCCTCTAATTATTCTGGGGTGTCTTCGAAATTTTACAACTGATTTTCATTAATTACCGATGATTTCCAAAATTCTCGTCGGCAACTCTACCTCGGATTTTTTTAATTGGAACTAACGAGAAAATAATTCGGTTATACCCCGTTTTCTTTTGTTTACATAAAAGGAAAAATTGCAGCAGATTGTTCAACTCAAAGTAGTTTGAATTTTTTAATTCTGATTAAAAGTTGTCCTAGCGAATTATCTGCCAGGACTAGCGATACATCTTACTTCCAAGAAATCCGAGGTATAAACCGCCGGCTATTACGGTTAATGAGGTAAAGCCCGCAAGAAGAACTGCGAACCATATTATTCCTCCGCCAATTATTTCTAACTCATTTTTTATCTGCTCATCCATGTGAGAAGAACCACCATTTAGAATATTCCATTAATGTTATTTGTTCCACTATATATTATGATAATTGGTATAGTTAGATCAATTCAAAAATCGTCACAAAATAAAACCGGAATGCATTTAACGCTATAAAAATACAAAATTAGATTAATCCGAGATAATCTGGTGTGGCCATGAAACAGGAAAGCGTCCAATATTTTACTGAACAGGAAGAAGAATTCGCCAATTTGTTGATCGAAATTGGAACGAAGAAAAACGTTGCAACGGTGCTGGTGTTCCTTGCGAGCACACCGGAAGCAACCTCCCGGGCAATCGAGCGCGGGACTGATATGCGGCAGCCCGAAGTCAGCATTGCCATGAAGTACCTGATTGATCAGGGTTGGATCAGAAGTCGCGAGAACTCCACCAAGAACAAAGGTCGACCGATGAAGGTCTACGAGCTGGCAAAACCCATAACTGCAATAATGGATAATATCGAAAGGGAAAAGAAAAAAGAAGCCAATAATCAACTCGCTCTCATCAGGAAATTACAGAATTATCTTCCCTGATACCGTCTAAACCCCCCAGCGTGGGTACCATTAAACCCGACCTTTTTTTATTTGCCACTTGCCACTTATACGATCATCACCCATGAGATCCGCCACCAGACGCGTAATAACGAGTACTGCCATCAATGTTGGACAGGAGATCGCCAAGTAGCAGCCTTCCAGGATACAACACTCTTTTTCACGGCCATGATGATAGCATGCCTATGTTTTAGTAAAAGGGGATGGTCTTCAAAAGATTTCGCCAATAACATTCGGAGTTCATTTTCCTGTTCCAACACTATTGAGCACTAGGGTGAAATTAAATTGAACCTTTTACGACGTCAATCTTTATGTGAATAAATTTTCCAGAAATGTATTGAAAATTTGACCCACGTTTATTTATCAAACCTATGGAATGTCATTGGGAGATGGATAGTTTCCAACTAATTTTATAAAATGCCGAATCGGAGCCAAATACAGGCTCCGATGGCACTAGTAGGTTGACCAAATTCATAAATTAGCACCGAATTGAGGAAATTCTGACCCAATGCAACGAGCAATTGGTTTTTGCTCAAAACGCGAAACAGGCGAACAACTTTAACCCTTTCAAAAAAATCAAATTGATTCGACCAAGCATTGTGCTAGGATTTCCTCATCTCCTTCTAAAACTCAGCGATTTAAGGATTTTCTAAAATTAAAGTTTGTCTAAAGTGGTGTAATTTTGAAAACGGAGCCCAATTCGTTGAGAGAAAATCGGACGTATATATAATCCCCAAATCACGTTTTAAAGACCAATTTGAGACTTAACCTCGAAAAAACCTTTAAAATCGTTCCAAAACAAAATTTAGATAAATTTATTGACACATATCCTCGTGAAAAAACGGTGGACGTCATATGTTCGACATTTTACGCCAGGATTGATTTGAATCAGAATTAAAAAAAAAGCATACATCAAAATCTCCAGGGCGTGATTTGAAAAAATTTACAAGGTGAAATAATTGGCGATCAACCGTATATGCAACAACATCCAATCATGGTATAAAACATTACAATTCCGTTTTCCGGGATTTTTTATACAACCCAGCGGGAATGTGTATCTCGAACCGGGCTCCCGTTCCATAGTTTCCCGTTTCCTTTATCGAGGATTTTGTCATGGCAAGGATCTCGCGTATCAGAAAGAGACCATAACCGGTATGTTCTCCGAACCCACGCTCGAATATCCGTTCTTTATCTTCCATTTTCACGCCAGCGCCATCATCTTCATACAGGATTACGAGATCCTTGGACCTGAATTCACAACGGATTCTTATCTCCGATACGTTTTTTCCGTGTCGCAGGGAATTATCGATGAGATTATGAAATACCTTGATGAGAAGGGGATCCGAAAAAACCCTGATATTCCTGCAAAGAGGATCCCGGATTATCCTGATGTTTTTCATTTCAATGGAGGAACATGATTCGAGGAACACCTCGTCCAGATTTTGCCAGACCGGGGATTTGATGCCAATATCCTGGTATTCCCGGGTGAATTGCACGACCCGCTGGATTCTTTCGGTCGTTGCCAGAAGTTTTTTCACCATCGTATCTGCTGAAGGCGAGAGCGATGACTCTGCAAGAAGGGCGAGGTATCCGGAATAAACGGCCAGCATATTGTTTATATCATGTCTGGTCACGCTGTTAAGGAGGTTCATTTTTTTGTTTGCTTCCCGGATCGCGTCTTCTGACTGTTTACGCTCGGTGACGTCCCGGAGGATACCCCCGGTCAGAAATCCCTGCAGGGTCGGTACCGAGAAAAGGCTGGCTTCAATGTATCGTACGCTCCTGTCATTCCGTCGTATCGAAAATTCCTGAACCGAACTGAGCAAAGGCGATAACCCCGTTCTGGAGAGCTGTGCGTACTGATCCTCAGGAAATACTGGTATTTTCTCGGGTGAATCGGGTCCGGGCGCCAGCCGGTTTAAGGAAAGATCCCAGAGAAAAACCGCAACCGCATCAGATCGCCGAATGCCTGTCATCAGCTCCAGCGAAAGGTTCCATTCGATAATCCGTCCGGATTCGTCGAGAAGAAAAATCCCGTCCTTTGATTTCTCAACAATAATCCGGACTTTTTCTTCGCTTTCAGAGAGTTCTTCTTCAACTCGCTTCCAAGTGCTGATATCACCTATAAGCCCGGTTATCCCGGTTACTTCGCCATTATGATAGACTGGACTCGATATTGACCGTACATGAACAATTCTCCCGTCCTTATGGACAAGCCGGTAATCCGTGGGCCGAATGTTACCGCCCATCACTGCCCGTACGCGCTGGCAGATATATTCCCGTTCATCGGGAGCTACATAGTCGGAAATGCATTTCCCAATCAGTTCACCGGGAGTATATCCGAGCATCGGTTCGACCGCCGGGCTGATGTAGGTCATCCGGGAATATTTGTCAGTTTCAAAAACAACTTGGTTGATGCCTTCAATCAGCATCCGGTATTTTTCTTCCGAAACTTGAGAGGTTGTCTCCTGAACAGGTTCCTGCATACAATCACCATGGTGCCGGCAGGGGATGGGACTATTAGCAAAAAAACCCGAGGAGCCGGATCTGATTATAACAAATAATGACCGTAGTTCAGGATAAATCATTCTTTTTTGGCTCTACTGAATTTCTGACGATAATCATTTTCACTAGAAATTGTTGGGGATACAAAGCCTCTTTAATTCTAATTAAAAGCATCATTACTGGGCCAGAAAATAAGATTGTTTGTTGGTAAAAAACCTGCAAGCTTCGCCTATTAATTTCTTGAATATCCAAGACAATTAACTAATTAAATTCATTTCACAATATTTATAAACGAACTAAAACAAAAATAATTCTGTTGTAAAGATTCAATCTTTACTATATCGGCAAAAAGCAGAATGGACTTCAATAATAATCTGGGTTATTTATTGGTTCTCGCTGTTTTTAGGTCGGAGTGGACATATTATGATTGGAAAAAAAATTCATCAATTTGCATGTGTGCTGCTTGTTTTGGCAATGGTTGCAATTACAATGTCACCAGTATTGGCAGCAGATTCCGGGAACAGCAGCGCGAACGCAACGAGCGGATCCAATGCTCTAAAAGTATTAACGAGCAGTCCGCCTCCCGATAACAAGACGCTTATCTCTCAAGGTGGCCTTTCGCAGGTTTCGCACAAGGCGCACCTGGCAACTGCTGCGTCGGCATCCGGTTCCTGCGTTGGAGATGGCTATAACCAGGGCCTCATGGAAATCCACGCTCCTCTGGGTTCGGGATGGGCAGCAGGGGGACCCTGGGGATGGTTCCATGGTATTGCCAATGGAATTCCAATTTTCACTCCGACAGATCTGAGTGGAGTGACATGCGTTGCGGTGGATGTGTGTGGATGGATCGGCTCACAATGGCAGATCGGGGTCATGTTGCCTGACGGGACTCCACAATATAGTCCGATATTTGATTTCTCCCAATATGCGGCGCCTCCAGGCAAGAATGCGCAATGTTATTACTTATATGATGCAACGTTAGGTTTGCCCTCGATAAATGTACAGTCATTGTTTGGCTCATCCAGCCAGTATTCCAGATCTTCCAATGAGCCGATTAATCTGGCAACAGGAAATTATTTTTACCAACATCAGGACCTGTCCATCCCGGGTCGCGGGTTACCCCTGACAGTTGCCCGTAATTACAATTCCCTGGATTCCTATAGCGGGCCTTTTGGCACTGGCTGGACGTTCAATTACAATATGAACCTGACTGTCATCGCCGGCAATGGAAATATACTGGTGAAAAGAGAAGACGGCCGGAGGGATCTGTATATTCTTAATCCCGATGGTACATATTCTCCCCCGCCGAGTGTGTATGATACGCTAACCAAGAATGCAGATGGTTCCTATACCCTTGAAATGAAAAATCACATTACGTATCATTTCACACCTGCCGGTCAACTGACCGGTATCGTGGATAACAATGGAAATACCATAAGTCTCACCTATACCGGTAATTATCTTACTCAGGTGACGGATTCTTCCGGCAGGAAACTGACCTTTACCTACGATGCAGCAGGACATATCATTTCAATCGCCGATCCAACAGGCCGGACTTCGAAGTATACCTATGATACAAATGGCAACCTGGTCCAGTTTTCCGATGCCATGGGCGGGGAATACAGCTATACGTACGATAACAACCACTGGATGACCTCAATAACGAATCCAAACGGAATCCAGATCATGCATAATACCTATGATGGAAACGGCCGCGTGATCAATCAGAGCAACGCCCTGAATGCTGTATATAACTTCAATTATGATATCAATAACCGGATAACAACCCAAACCGATCCTTTAGGCAGGAAGACAGTTTACACTTTTGACAATAATGGTTGGGAACTCAGTGAGACTGATGATCTGGGCAACACCATCTCGTACGCGTATGATAAGGGAAACAGAATCAGCTCAACTGATGCGAATGGCCATACATCACATTTCACCTACGATGCAGTTGGAAATATAATCCAGGTTGTTGATCCATCGGGGTCTAGCACGAGTCTGACTTATGACTCAAATAATAACCTCGTCAGCGGGACAGATGCATTAGGACGTCAGATAACATTCACCTATGATGCAAACAGCAACCCGGTTAAGGTTACCAATGCAATAGGATCAGTTACAACGTTTGCTTATGACCCCTATGGACAGGTGATTAGTAATAAAGATGCCAACGGGCATGGTACCAGCCTTGCATATGACAACAATGGCAACCCGACTGCCATAACCGATGCCCTTGGTAATAACATCATGCTCTCGTATGATGGTGTCGGGCGCCTGGTTGGCACAGTTGACGCCAAGGGCGGCGTCAGCACATTCAGCTATGATGCACTTGATCATCTGGTTACTGTTGTTGATCCGTTAGGTCAAAGCGCGAGATTTAGCTACGACGCTGCTGGTAACCGGATCAGTTCTACTGATGCTCTTGGGAGAACAACGAGCTATTCATATAATTCCCTGAACCAGCTCACGAAAGTCACTGATGCCTCGGGTGGAACCGTGAATTATGCCTATGACACGGTGTTTAATCTCATAACAATGACCGATGCAAACGGCCATACTACAAATTACGCCTATGATCCATTGAACCGTCTGACCACCATTACCGACCCATTGGGACACAGTACCAGTTACCGCTACGACGCAGTTGGCAATACGCTCAGTATGACGGACAATAATGGAAATACCACCAGTTTCACGTATGATGCGTTAAACCGGCTCACCGGCATATCATACCCTGACAAAACATCGGTGAGTTACACCTACGATGCCATTGGTAACCGGGTGTCGATGGCTGATGGTTCGGGGACAACGAGTTATGCGTATGACGGGATTAATCAGCTGACAAGCGTTGCCAATCCCGGCGGCCGAACGGTAACCTATGGCTACGATGCAGTTGGCAATACCCTCAGGATGACCTATCCTGATGGAAAGGCCGTCTCGTACACCTATGATGGCCTCAACAGGATCAGTGGCGTAACTGACTGGACCGGTAATGTCACAAGTTATGTGTACGATGCGAACAGCAACCTGGCAGGGATGACGTATCCCAACGGGATTAACACCGAATACAGTTATGACAAGGATAACCGGTTGATCAACCTGGTCAATAAGGATAGAGAGGGGATAGTCTCCAGTTATGAGTATACGCGGGATGCTGTCGGGAATCGCGTTAACGTCAATGAAAAGTTTGATCAGAAACATTCTGAAGAATCGCCAGAACAAGGAATTGATAAATCAGAAATCGGATTAAATAACGCATCAAAACAGAACGATAAAGGATCAGACAAAGACAATTCTTTAGTTACCACCTACGGATATGACAACCTTAACCGCCTGAACAAAGTGACCTACCCTCTTGGTAACACAGTGACATATACGTATGATCCCATGGGTAACCGCCTGAGTATGGTTACCGGTGTTGGTAAATCGAGCTCAACAATCAACTACAATTACGATGCAGGTGATGAGTTGTTGCAGGCGGGCAGGACCACGTATACCTATGACAATGACGGGAATCTTATTAAAAAGAGTGAACCGGAATGGACAACCTCCTATAGGTATGATGCTGCCAACAGATTGAGCACGGTATCTATCTCATCCACGTCTCCCATACACGAGCCTGATTCCAAAGATTCCCTGAATGGGAAAGATGCAGATATTGCCAGGAATTCTTCATACGATAAAAATGAAAGTCTCATTGTTCAATTTGCCTATGACGGAGATGGTAACCGTATCGGCAAATCCGTAACCCTTGATAAAAGAACAGACTCTACCCAATACCTGTGGGATGTCAACATGGGTCTGCCACAGGTTCTTACCGAATCTGAGGGAAAAGAAACAGCTCTTTACACGTATGGCCTACAACGAATCTCCACGACTGATCCAGATTCTCGCGGAGGACAGATCTATTATCTGTACGATGGACTGGGAAGTATAGGCAGTTTGAGTGACCGCAAAGGGAACAGTGGAGCCGCGTATTCTTATGATGCATTTGGCGAGCTAAATCCTGCATCAGATCATAATGATCATGATTTCTATTTCAGTGCGGATGATCACTCTGATAATGATTTCCTTTACCGGGCTGAGCAACAGGACCCCGAGACTGGATTGATATTCTTACGAGAGAGGTACTATGATCCCAGTATTGGACGTTTCATTACCAGGGATTCATTCCCGGCTGACAAATATATAACTCATGATATCAACAAATACGTCTATACGGGAAATAATCCTGTGAACCGGATTGATCCAACAGGCAGAATTGAGGGGGACGATGATCTGGCGGTTCTGATCGCAGGAGGCATTGGGGGTTTAACTGGCGCATATATAAACGACCTTAGTGATAATAATCAGGCAGGAAAAACTGGTTTGAATGTATTAATGCCGACTTCGAGTCCGGTGGTTTACGGAGTAGATATAGTAGGTAATGCTGTATCTGCAGACTTAGGATACAATGCCGGACTCATATCAGCAGAATTTCTAGGAGCCTATGGAGGATTCGCAGAGGGAAGTTCAGTTGCAATTGAAGGTACTACTTTCACAAATGTTGGTGCCGAATATTTAGGAGGAAAGCCGATCAATTGGAATGTGGCTGCATGGGACGCTACCATTAGTGTAGCGAGCGATAGGCTCTGGAGTGGAATACCAACAGGCTCCCCCGGGATTACCAGTCAATCAATACAATCAATAGGTAGTACTTTCACGAGCTATGGTGTAGGGCAGGTGGGTTTTTCAAACTATAATTCAAATAATAACCAAAATGCGTGCATGTATTAATAAAATAAATAAAATGTGCTTAATTTTTTATTTATCTAAGAAATTTACGAAAAATACCAGCGAATATGATAAAATTCAGATCCTATCTGAGCGTGGGGAAAATTCGTGTCACACCACATTCAGTTGTAGGATGTATATGTTTTTTACTGAATGTTTAAGGAGAATTTATTAGATCTCTAAATTAATTTATCTCTATGAGTTATCTTACAGAAAAATACAAAGTAATACTTGAAAAAGAGTTTGAAAAAAGTGTTAATCTTTTACCTAACGAGAATATTGAATTTAAAAATAGAGGCATCCTTTTTCGAGGAAAATTAATTGTACAATCTCCTGGTATTGTTGTTTTGACCAATAAAAGAATAATTTTTTTTATTCATTCTTCTTTTGGTCCAAGCGAATTTTTATACATTCCACTAAACGCAATATCAAGAATGAATTTCAAAACCCTCGGGTTCCTTAGAAGCGGTCAAAGAGCAATAAGCCTTGAATATGACAACAAATCAATTTTATTTTCTATAACTTATGTTCAAAAATATTTGACAAGCATTGGTGGACCAAAAGAAACATTAAAATTTTATATGTTGTTAAAGGAAAAACTACCCGAATTCATTGTTGATGAGACTAATATTTCGATAAAAGCCTGGGATCATTATTTGCTTTTGGCGGGGCTTCTGGCTGGGGGGTTGATTGGATGTTTTTTTGCCGGAATTGGTGGAATTTTGTTTAGCTTGCCAAGCGCCGGATTCGGATTTTTACTCGGTAAAATAATCAATAAACTAACAAAATAGGAATATCTCTGCCGAGCTCTTTTTTGCTTCACTGACTCGGTTTTCTTTTAAAAAAATTTTACTATGCCCTCCCTGCTCCCGATCACCATCTCGCCTCGTCGGTCCCGCAAATCTCCAGGTGTGCCGTGCCCGTTATCGATCCCCGGTCCCGGCCACAGCCACGGCGCCGGTGGGGATGCGGTGTCGGCCCAGGTCGCGGGGAGCCGGGCCGTCCTTACCCGGGAGAAAGTGGGGCTCGGGAAATGCCTGGCGCCGGATGAAACGAGTATAAATTCACACAATGAAAAAAAATTTTATTATTGGACCGCAGCACCCTGCTGGATTTCCCCCTGCTCGTACACAAGGGTAAAGTATCGGTCTGTAAGGATGAGGAAGAATGGATTGATAATCATGATAAGAATCCAGCCTACAAACGGGATAATAGACAGGCACGCACGGATAATCCAGAAGGCCGCATAGAGTACCACAAGAACGATGAGCGCGGTGATATATGAGAGCCACCCCATCGTCCTGATAACCTCCGAGATCTTCGAAAATCGTATTCCCTCCCGGATACTTCCGGTTCGGGCGAATCGTATCGATCCCAGAACTGCATAAAGGAAAAAAACAATAAGAAAAACAAAGGCAAGGAGGATCATCAGGATCATGGTGATTACCGAAACTACAGCAACAATACCGGTCGAGCCTTTCGCTATCTCTGTATCAAAGAAAATAATCCCAAGTCCGGCGAGTATTGTGGCAATAATGGGCAGGAACCAGAGGAGTGTGACGATGCTCATTTTCAGCCCATCAATAAAGAGCTTTTTCCAGTTGTCAAACTCCGGAGCTGGTTTTATGCCCCGGTAAATCCGGACCTCGTATCCGGCGAAGAAAATCATAAGAAGCAACCCGGCGACAATGAGGATTGCAATCTGATCCCAGTGGACGAGCTCCCAATGGAACGTTTTCGTTGTCTTGTCAATGATCTTTTGGGGATCAAATACAAAATTAATCAGAGCGAAGGGAAGGCTGATAAGGATGAAGATCATCCAGCGACCCCACTTTCCCACAAGAGCCTCTTTTGCGTATTCGAACGAATCCGTTATCATCGCGCCGTAATCCATGTAATCACTAAAATAATCTTAACTGCAAATATATTAAATGATTTAAAACAAATTGTGCTATCTCTTCTTTTGTTTACCTAATAGCGATTTCCATGATTATGTAACGCAAGAGAAAGCGATTTTTCTACTTTAATCACAATTAACAATATATTAGTTTCCTTTAATTACAATTAACGGAAAGACCAAATTGGGGAAATTGACCCCTTGAAGGAATTGGTTTTCGCTATCGTTAGCCCCACATAAGAAGACTGTCCGATGCAAATAGACATTGGAAAAATTTTGATGAACTGAAATATTGGTCATATAGACCTCTGTCAAGTTGTCGGCAATTCTTGAGAAAGTTATCCCGAAGAAAATGGGTTGGCTGCCGAAGAATTGACAGAACCGTAAAAATCTGCGAATTGAGATAACTTTTTTATTTTTTCTTCGCTGCGATCCTTTTCAAAATTGTCTCTATATATTGCTCTCCGTCATCGGATTTGAGCCATTCAACGACCTGATCTTTCGGGGTTTTATCGCGGTTATCAAAGTAGAAAGTAATTGCAGTATTGATTAAGGCTGAAATTGACGATGCTTCTCCGGCTTTAACTGAGTCATGCATTTTTTTGAAGGGGGCAGGATCACAACTAAAACTGACCCTCTCCTTCGATTTTCCGGAGATTTTCGGCATGATAAATACAGAGTAGTGAATGCATATTTTGTTGGTTGGTTAAAGATACTGAATAGATACATACTTTTTTGTATTGTAAGGCGGAATTAAATCTATTGATAATAGTCATTGCATTTCGGTATCCGTTGGAGGAATAACTTGGCAAAATTTTGTCCCGAATGCGGCAATCCGATTGTAGAAAGTAATATGCCGTTCTGTCCTAAATGTGGAGCGAAACTTCCGATTCCTTCAAATGAATCGCAAATACCCGCAAATCAACCACCCCCCGTTCAGCAACTACCACAACTGATAGAGTACGTGCCACCGGTAAGCAACAATTCGTATGGTGCAAACCTCGCGAAAAAACCAACTCCAACTATCGCTGACAGACAGATTGCTACGTTCATCCTGTTGAAAGAACATGAAATTCGACTGCTGCAAGAAAAGTTCAGTAAGGAGAATTCCCATATCGGGCTAGACTTCCTTAAGATTGCGGGAGTTATT
This sequence comes from Methanoregula sp., assembly GCF_049518935.1. Lineage (GTDB taxonomy): Archaea > Halobacteriota > Methanomicrobia > Methanomicrobiales > Methanospirillaceae > Methanoregula. The sequence goes on along the minus strand of NZ_JBEKRH010000003.1, from coordinate 73,259 downwards.
TTAGCATTTTTTTTCTGGATCGCAGCCGGTTACGGAACCCCGGGGTTTGTGATAGGTGTATTGATTTTTTGTAGTGCAAACATTTGGACCTACTTAAAATCCGAGGCAGCCAAGAAGACAGAAATTAAATTAAATTCAGCAAAAGCCGAATTGGAGAAGATGAAGAATGCGTAACGTAACCTGGCTAATTTTGATAACCTTGCTCCTCAGCGTAATCCTAGTTGCAGGATGTACAAGTCTTGTCGGTCATAAGTACGAAGTTCGAGGGCAATACTACGATTCCGACCCATCGGTTCCTTTAATACAACAAAATCCTGATGTAGTCGGCGCAATTATTCAATCGGGAGGAAATATCAAAAACTACAATGATTATCAAGATCTGTATAATCAGTATAATTATCAGTGTATTTCATTAAAAAATGAAGGAACTGCGGCGTTCACCACCGCCCAATCCGCTGCTGCTGGAACTTCTAGCACAGAACAATTACTTAATTACTACTCGATGGCAAAAGATGCAATTCAAAGAGAAGAGAATTGTCAGGCGTCAATTCGTGTTATTCAAGAAGATCAATTATCACTTGCCTTATATCAAAATATTCAGATCAATACCGATGAATTGAATCAGAACATGCAGATCAGTCAAAGTGACGAATCTAAAGAAATAGCTAATTATAACAGCATTGCTTCAAGTTTTAATAATGCAGTAATCAGTTGTCATAATGACAATCAAGTGCTTGGAAATGATGGTTTATGCCATGACATCCGTGAGGCACCGAATATTTATTTTGCGTGAAGTTTGTGAAAATGATATGCATCTTATTTTTTCCGTCTCAAGTAGCTAAATTCGGTTGGTATGAAAAACTCCAATAACGCCCGATCCCGGTACGGGTGCCTGCGTATCCTTGCAAGATCGATGGTTCGCGGTCACCATGCCCCCCAGTTTGGCGATCTCGGTCCAAACGTGTCAATGTATACCCAGGTCGAAAAGAACCTGCCTTTTGCCGTAGGGTAGTCCGCTGTCCCGACCAAGATGGGCAGTTATCATATCGATCTCCTCCGGCGATCCGGTCCGGAATTCTCTGGCGGTTTTGTCGGTATAAAATTTTCCAAAATTTTGTATTTTATGTCGTTCCTTTAATAATAATTAAAAGCTGTCCGCTAGGATTATCCGCTAGGATTGCCAAATCTGGCGTTTATTTGAACCCGGAAAAAATTGAGAAAATTTTCGTGGGAAAAAACCGGAACCGGAAACCGGAGATCCGGAACCGGATCGCCGGATAGGCAAGATCACAAAAAATATGCCCCCTTACGACAACTACAATATGTAAGAAAAAAAAGACTGAAATTTAACTATATACGACGCACTTATGCATATATCACAGTTAACTGTGATTGTTTTAAAAAAAATATTTGAAAAAATCAGGCTTTTTTTCCGCCACTCCTCTTTTCCTCCTTCCTGGTACTGCCGGGGCCCTCACTCTCATTCTCCATCTCAGCCTTTGCCTTGAGCAATGCCTCTTTCTCTTCCGAAGTGACTGTCGGGTATGCCAGATGAAGGCGGTCAAGTGTCCGATGAATTACGGAAACGACGGCAAGCCGGGTGAACCATTTATGATCGGCGGGGATGATGTACCAGGGAGCGTGGATGGTACTTGTATGGTTGAACATATCCTCATAGGAATCCATATAGTCTTCAAAGCAGGCCCGCTCACGGATATCTGCGGCCGAAAATTTCCAGTTCTTATCCGGTTCATCGACACGCTGGAGAAACCGTTTCTTCTGTTCCTCTTTTGAAACATACAGGAAGAATTTCAGTACGATGATCCCGTTATCCGCCAGGTATTTTTCAAAGTTATTGATCTCTTCAAACCGCCGGGTCCAGATATTCCGGTCACGGAGTTGCGGGGGCAGATGCTGGCGATCAAGAAATTCCGGGTGGACCCGGACGACAAGGACTTCCTCGTAATATGACCGGTTGAAAATGCCGATATCGCCCCGGCGGGGGAGGGCAATACAATTCCTCCAGAGATAATCGTGATCGAGTTCCTCAACGCTCGGGACCTTGAAGCTGGTGACCTGGACACCCTGAGGGTTCACACCGGACATCACGTGTTTTATCGTGCTGTCTTTCCCGGCAGCATCCATGGCCTGGAATATAATCAGCAGCGCGTACGTATCCTGCGCATACAGCTTATCCTGCTGGAGGGACAGGAGAGATATACCTGCAGCAATAGCTTCCCCGGCATCTTCCTTTGACATGAAATGGCCGATATGGCCGGGATCATAGTCGTTCCGGAGATCAATCTGTTTCCCCGGGGGAACGATAAGGGAGTCCAGAAGGTTATCCATCTTTTTTGTCACGGTATGCACGCTCAGTTTTGATCATTGTCAGTAATCCCGAATGAAACCTCCGGCTTGATCCTCCGTCCATCGATCCTGAATGGTCCCAAACCGGGGATCGCCATCACTATCTTTTCATGCCAGGTATCACGACAGTAATTGTCACACAACACACCGGAAACGGACGTACAACGCAGCATCAGGATTCCCGTAACAACAGAAATATGCCATTACTGGAGACTGACAAACCATACCTGCTCCTGAAGGGATCTGATCAGACGGAGCAGGAATGCCCGCTTGTTCATACAATACGTTTATGTGGGGCAGCGCACGAACTCCATTACAGGTTATAGCACCCTGAACGGGGATCCGGGTCAGGGGTACTGGGGGTCTGATATGAATTCATATGAGATATCTGCACAAGAGGGAACTCATGCGGATTTTATTTACAGAATCCTCACAATCGCTTGTGGAACAGGAACCGCACTGATTGGTATTCTCGGTATTGCCGGCATAATTCTCACGTTCCCGCTGGTTCCCGCGATCGGTTCAATAAACCTGCAGATAACCTTCAGTGCGGCACTCACCTGGCTCTTTCTGGGAAGTGTTCTTGCATTCCATGCACACCGGCCACTTCAGGGAGGAATACGTGCAGCCGGTGCGGCGGTTCTTGGCTTTCTGGCGATCGGGGCCGCTCTCGAATTTCCCTATGCATTAGCCGGGAGCCACTTTATTTTTGGGGACATATTGGGACAGGTGGGTTCCCTGATCTCCGGATACCAGGTCACTCCATTATCACCGGTGACGGTGGGACTCATTATCCCTGTTTCTGTTATCTTACTTGTCCTTCTTTTCGTGCCCGATCTTTCCGACAGGCATCACAATCTCCGTGACCTCGTCGGGATCATTGGTATAATCACGTCATTCATCAGCATCGTCTTCATCCTCTCCTACCTCTACCAGGCCCCGATATTTTCCGGCTCGTCGATCAGTCCGATCACATTTCTCTCAGCCTGCGCTCTCTTTCTCATCGGATTCGGCCTGATGACAGCCGTCGGGCCCTCCGCTGCTCCCCAGGCATATCTTACCGGAAACTCGACCAAGGCCCGGCTTCTTCGTACATTCATTCCCCTCACCCTGATCATCATCCTTTCCACAGAACTGCTCCAGATTTATTTCACTTCAATCATCAGGACCAGCAGTGCCATCGGGCTTGCATTGATCATCCTTGTCTTCACGCTTCTCACCGCATTTGTCGTGGGAAGCATCTCCGGCAGCGTAAGTACTGAGATCGATCGGGCAGAACAGAAACGAATGGAGGCCGAGGAAGAACTCCGGAAGACCTATAACCAGCTCGTGGCAAGGGAAGAAGAACTCCGGCAGAAATATGAGGAACTTCGCAGGGCGGGATTTGAGCTCAGCACGAATGAGAAGGAGTACCAGTCAATTCTCAGGACGGCAATGGACGGGTTCGGCGTTGTCGATATAAAAGGGGGATCGTTTGTCGATGTCAACGATACATTCTGCAGGATGCTGGGGTATACCCGGGACGAAATGCTGCATATGTCACTCCATTCCATTGAGGCTCAGGAGACCGCGGAGGAAATTTCCCGTCATACCCGGGAAATTCTCGAACGGGGATTCGATCGGTTCGAGACAAAATACCGGTGCAGGGACGGCAGGATCATCGATGTGGAAGTCAGCGTAGTATATGCAGGGCCCCAGGTCGGCCAGTTAATCACGTTCCACCGGGATATAACCGAGCGAAACACGCGGGATAATGCTCTGGAACAGGCAAAAAAGAAACTCAGTCTCCTCAACACCGTGACCTTTTCCGATATCCAGAATGCACTCTTCACCCTTATGGCCTACCGCCAGATGATAAGAGAGAAAGTAACCGATGAAAAGATCGTTTCCCTTATGGGGAAGGAAGAAATTTCAGTCCAGAGGATCTCCGATTCACTGAATTTTGCAAAAAGTTACCAGGACATTGGGATCAAACCACCTCAATGGCAGAATGTCAGCCATGTGTTCCTTCTTGCCATATCCCATCTGGATTTCCTCAGGATACGGCATACAATACAGCTGGACGGGCTTGAGGTTTTTGCTGATCCGCTGATGGAGCAGGTTTTCCAGGTGCTTGCCGATAACATTCTGAAACATGGCGTGACGGCAACAGAGGTCACGCTCCGGTATCGGGTAATCGACCACAAGCTGATGCTCGTTGTCGAAGATAACGGCATGGGTATTCCGGAGAACCTGAAAACTACCATTTTTGAAAGGGAGTTCCAGAAAAAACGGGGACACTCCTTGTATCTTGCAAGGGAAATTCTGGGCATAACCGGTATGACTATCCAGGAAACAGGGGAGCCGGGAAGAGGTGCACGATTCGAGATTCTGGTTCCCGGTAATGGTTACCGGTACAGCAAACCCTAGCTGAAGGGTTGACAGAATTCCCGAATACCCGGAGGGCCCGCATTCCTTCCGATCCGGTTAATTATTTTTAATCACTCCGTATCAGAATCCCTGAAGTAAATTAACAATGCTTATCACGAATTGCTGATAATTTCCCCTTATCGGATCACCCCGGGGATTCCTGATGTATAAAATCCTGTATGTGGATGACGAACCTGATCTGCTCGAGCTGGGACGGATATATCTTGAATCCTGGGAAGATTTCACGGTCGATACCCGCACATCTGTATCAGACAGCCTTCCCCTATTGGGTGATATGCAGTACGATGCAATCATCTCCGATTACCAGATGCCTGGAACAGACGGTCTTGAATTCTTAAAAAAAGTCCGGGCGGACTACGGAGATCTTCCGTTTATCCTGTTCACCGGCCGGGGCCGCGAGGAAGTGATCATTGAGGCCATCGATAACGGTGTTGATTTTTACGTCCAGAAAGGTGGGGAACCACAGGCCCAGTTCAGGGAACTGGCCCATAAAACGAGAAAGGCGCTTGAACGCTGGCGGGCGATGGATGCCCAGAAAAAGGCTCATGAGATCATTCATGCCCTGTTGAATACCCCCCCGGAGGTTTCCCTGCTCATTGACACCAACGGGAAAATCCTTGGTCTCAACACTGCAGCGACAATCCGTTTTGGCAAGAGTGAAGAAGAGCTTGTCGGATCCGATGCTTACAATCTGTTTTCAACAGGCCTTGCGCAATTCAGGCGCGAGAACGTCCAGGAGGCGATCCGTGCAAAAAAGCCACTCGTATTTTACGATGGCCGGACAGGACGAATGTACGAGAATCATATCTTCCCTATTATCAGTCCTGAGGGGGAAGTACGTTCGGTTGCCATCTATTCGAGGGATACAACAGAAGCGCAGCAGTCCCAGAATGAACTGAGATCTGCCTACGATCAGCTCGCCGCTGCACAGGAGGAACTGCGATCCCGGTATGACGAGCTCAGGCAAAACCGCGACAATCTCAAGGAAAGCGAGGAAAAATACCGGATACTTGTCGAACATACTCAGGATGGTGTATTCATTGCACAAGATGGGAGACTTGCATTCGTCAACGGTTCATTGGCGCAGATCATCGGGTATACCGAGGAAGATCTGGCCGGTCGGCCTATAACGGATGTGATCGCCCCTGATGACCGGGAACGGGTTCTTACACGGCACCGGGGAAGGATAAGGGGGAAATTCCTGCCGGAAACCTACGAGTTTTCCCTGTTGCACAAGGATAACAATACCCGTATACGGGTCAGAATGAACGTCGGGACCGGTACATACCTGGGCGGTCCGTCGACTATCGGTACCGTCCATGATCTGACGGCAGAGAGAGCGCGGGAAGAAGAACTCCGGGAGAGCGAGAGGAGGTTCCGGAAGATTGCCGATGCCACGGTGGAAGGCCTCCTGATGCACAGAGAGGGAATTATTCAGGAAGTAAATGCAAGCGCATGTGCCCTCTCGGGATACACACGGCAGGAGTTGATCGGTAAGAATATCATGGATCTCTTTGCGCCGGAATCCAGAGAACTCGTAACAGAAAGGCGTCTCTCGCGATCGGAAGAACCGTACGAGGCGTTTGCAGAGCGCAAGGACGGGAGCAGGTTTCTCGGGGAGATGCGATCGCAGAATATCATATACCATAAAGTGGCGATCCGGCTCACATCAATCCGGGATATCACCGCACAACGACAAGCCGGGAATTCCCTGCGGGAGATCAATAAGAAGCTCCATCTCCTGTCCGGGATCACGCGCCACGATATCAAGAACAAGCTGACCTCGCTCCTTGCCCTGCTCGATCTCGCCCGGAATGCGAACGATAACCGGAAGATGCGGGAATATATCGATCGACTGATCTCCATCACCGAGACGATCGACAACCAGGTAGAATTCACCCGCGATTACCAGGAACTGGGAATCCTGCAGCCGGCCTGGGCGAACGTACACGAACTGGTCAGAACTGCGGCAGCGGGTGTGGATCGGGGAAAGATCCGCCTGATCAATACACGGGACAACCTGGAGATTTTTGCCGATCCGTTAATCGAGAAAGTCTTTTACAACCTGCTCGATAATGCAGTGAATTACGGGGATACTCTCACCCGTGTCACCATCCATTCAGAAGAGATGCCTGACGGGTTCAGGATTATTGTGGAAGACGACGGGATTGGGATAAAGGACAAGGAAAAGGACCGGATCTTTGAACGTGGGTTTGGGATGAATACCGGATTTGGCCTGTTCCTGACACGGGAAATTCTTGCCATCACCGGCATGACCATCAGGGAAACCGGTATACACACGCAGGGAGCACGATTTGAGATCAGCGTACCAAAAGCGGCCTGCAGGGTAAAATCTGCCAGGAAAAAACCAGGAAAGAAAAAACCCTGACAGGAGAAAAACCTGATTCTCTTCAGGGTGAACTGGTTCTGCATGCAGGACAGTTCAGCCCGTAATCATGGTAGATCTCTTCCCAGGGTGCAAATCCGATACATACCGCTGGTTTGGTATTGTGAATCCGACAGTACACCTTCCCATCTCCGTTCCTGAAATAAAACGGACAGTGGTGCAGGGTACGGCCTTCCGGATCCACCCAATATGAGATCTGAATAACATCCGGGAGATCATCAAGCGATATCTCCGGGACATTCCTCCCGCGGCACTGCCTGCCATCGCGAAACCGGATTGCTACGTGCTGGAGGATATCGGAGCGCCGGGCAATGATCCAGGGAACAAGGTCTTCAACAATCCCCTTCTGGTCCCATCCCCACTTCTCGCAGCATGTGCCGCACAGCGGGCATTCCTGATCCCCGCCCATGGCTTCTCTTCCGGGAATATTGGCCCGGGAGGAGTATTAGATTTTGGTCAGGATCAGCGGGAACGGGGAAGGTGAAAAACACTGATCGCGGATACGCAGGAAACGTGCAGACCCGGAGAGATCCGGGGGCGGGTATTTTTAGCAGGATTTTCCTATCCCTGAAGTTTTCCTGCGATATTGAATGAGATACAGATTTCACGTGGTAAGATCAGAAAGCATATATAACAAAATGTCAAATAAACTTTACAAATACTTGTGCCGAATGGCACAGGTATTGCAGTACAGCATAGAGAACAACAGAACACGAGCAGCAAGAACACCTGTGAAACACCGGTTGCGGGATGCACACCCGCAACCGGGTATTTTAGAAATGTCCACCCTCCAAAGGATATGGCAGGGCAATCCTCATACCAACCCGGACCGGTCCGTGCGGAATCACGTGCGGGCCGGTTTTTCATCACTTCCTGTCGGGCAGACCGGTGTCGGCATATGATGCCCGAAGGTCGCGGATTTTGCACCAGGCTCAAAGAGATATGGCCGTGAGTCCAGAGACGGTCCTGCGCGATCTCTGAAAAATCCCCGGGATATTATCCAGCCGGATTTTTTTGTTTTTTGTTTTTTTGTTATTGATAGATCCCGGGGAAAAATCATATTGATTATATATCCTCAGTATAAACAACAATTATAATTTTTTCACTCACAGGTAATACCATACCAGAATGTATGCCATATGATGCAGGATTACCAGCATGTACTCGGGCAGATCAGGGAACTGCTCAAGAAAGACCCGGATGGCATGAGTGTAACCGATCTCTCAAAAGCCCTCGGGAAGAATAAGAATACCGTTGGGAGATACCTGGACATCCTGCTCATCTCCGGCCAGGTGGATATGAGAACCTACGGAATGGCCAAAGTGTACACCCTGTCGCAGAGAGTCCCGCTCTCGGCCATGCTCAGTTATTCCCGAGAATTGATCATGGTACTCGACGCAGACTCCCGTATCGTGGATATCAATGATAATTTCCTGAAACTGTTGCACCTTTCCCGACAGAATACCGTAGGAAAAAACCTCTCGTACATCAGTCCCCCGGATGTCGATGTGCACGAGATGCTTGAAACGCTTTCTACCGGGTTTCCGGAACATGACCACCAGATCACCTTCAGTCTTAAGGGGAAAGGGGAGCGGTTCTTCCGGCAGAAATCCGTCCCGACGGTCTTTGAAGACGGACGCAAAGGCCTCACCGTCATATTGGAAGATATCACCGGGCGGATCATCGCTGACCGGGATATCCGGGAGAGCGAGGAGCGGTTCAGGATGATGGCAGAGAACATCCAGGACGGCCTCCTGATCATCGAGAATGACAGGCACATCTTTTCCAATAACCGGATCACCGAGATCACCGGTTATTCATTTGAGGAACTGAAGACGATGGAGCCCCTTGCCATCGTGGCACCCGAATGCAAGGAAAACGCCGAAAGCCAGATTAAAAACCTGAAGGAAAATCCTGAACGATGCGGTGAACTCCAGATGTGGATCATTACAAAAGCGGGTGAGCGCAGGTTTGCCTATGTGCGGGTCACTGCGGTCCGTCACCACGAAACCTATTACCATTTCATTATTTTTACCGACCTCACCGAGCTCAAGCAGCAGGAAGTCCGGCTGCGGGAGAGCGAACAGCGATTCAGGATGATGGCAGAGAACATTTCAGACGGCCTCGTTGTTGCGGAAAACGGGAACGTGGTATTTGCAAACCGGCGCATCTCCGAGATCACGGGGTACTCCCACGAAGATCTCATCAGGATGAAATCCACAGATCTCGTGACACCGGAAGATTACGAACGTCTTGATGAGATCATCCACAATACGCGTCCTGATTCAGGGACACCCTCGCAGTTTACGGTATGGATTAAATGTAAGGACGGTAGTCGCCGCTGTATCCTGGGAAGGGTCACTGCTGCATGGCAGGAATCGATCATGAGTACCTATATCACCATGACCGATATTACGGAGTCCACAGAGCGCGAACAAGCCCTGCGGGATCGTCTTGCCGCACTCCAGCAGCTCCTCACGTGATTTTGTGAGTTTTCGTCCACCCTTTTTTGCAGATGGTTATTTTCTGACACCCGCTAATAACGTAAAAATCCCCAGGATTCCCGGTTATTAAACTTCAGTATGCCGGTCCGGTTATCTGTAATAATTATGTATAATCAATAAAACAGAAGTTTACAGATTTGTCTGCCACGTCATACCAGAAGAATCCCTGCTATGGACAAGGCAAACCGGAATGAAAAAATGATCTCATGCGATCAACCGGGCAGCTGACCGCCGTGATTTTGATGATATGGATCCTGGAGTGTAATGGATCAAAAAATGCATTGTCGGCTGAGTTACATAAATAATATTTTATCCACATTGAACAGGGAGAAAATACCCATGATGTGGAAGACCATAGTAAAAAGCGCAAGGCTAAAAATGACTAATAATTCGCAGATTCCCGATCACGGCCGCGGAAAATCCGATTGCGAGAGGGGAAGATTTGTATGATTACCCATCAGATAACATCGCAACCATGATTCCTGCGGATATGTCACGGACTGAGAGGATGCTCCTGATCGTTGCGCTCCTTTTCATCATTGTCATTGCAGTGAAAATGACCTCTTATATTGTCAGCCTCTTCCTGATGGCGTTTGTCATAACAATGCTCGCCCTGCCGACGATGAACTGGCTGAAATCAAAGGGGTTTTCCGATTTCTTATCGGTGATGGTAATCACGCTTCTGGCCTGTCTCATTGTCATCGCTTTCATTGCCCTCACTGCTCTGTCATTTCATACCCTGATCACTGATCTCCCCCAGTACCAGAGCGACCTCAACATGCGTCTGGCAGATATAACGAAACTCCTCGCTTCTGTGGGTTTTGCAAATGCGATGAGCACTCTCCCGACATTCAATATAAGCGATATAATGAACATGGGGATCTCCGGTGCCATGAGCATTGCCGACACACTCATGTTCCTCTTCTTTGTGGGAGTGACGTCGTTTTTTATGCTCCTTGAAGCCCCCCGGCTGACGCAGCGCGTTGAAGAGAAGTTCGGCAGGGATTCAGAAACCGTAAAGAAACTCTCCCGTATGACGGGTTATGTTGCCGACTTTATCGTCGTGAGAACAGAAACGAATTTCATTCACGGATTCCTGTTTGGAGGTTTCCTTGGGATAATGGGAGTCCACGGTGCTATATTATGGGGCGTCCTGACATTCCTGCTTGGCTACATACCGTACTTCGGCCTCATTGTCGCTGCAGTCCCGGCTCTCTTTTTCGCATGGCTCCAGTTTGGTGTGCCGGGAGCAGTTGCGGTTATTGTCGCAGTCGGGTTCCTCAACCTTGTCGTGGAGAACCCGGTCTACTCATTCCTTACCGCCAGGAAATTCGAGATGCCGGCGCTGATCGTGATCCTGTCCGTGATCATCTGGGGCTGGCTGCTGGGTCTCGTCGGTATGCTCTTTGCCATCCCGTTCACCCTCATGCTTCTCCTCACTTTTGAGCTCAGTGAAGATCTCCGCTGGATCAATGTAACGCTGGGTGTCAGCCACCTGTTCGAAGATGGATATACATCAAAAAACCAGGAAACATAGTTCCTTAAAAAACAAAAAATTTACTGGATTTCCTTGACGGCTACTGCAAAATCGCCATCCCAGGCAAGAGTTACCTGCGAAGTCCCGAGAACTGTACCGGTATCGGGATCCTTTGCCACGACCGTGATGATGACCGGCGCAGCCGTCGAAGCGGATTTATCGGTGAAGGACCAGTAGAGTTCTTCCCCATGGTTTGTTACCGGGTTCTTCAGCGGATTGACTTTATAATCCGGGGCATTCCATGAGAGAAATTCACCATATGTCGCATTCCAGGAGAATATCGCATCCGCAGCAGTAAATCCGGATGTTGTTATGGTCAGGCCGACACCGGGAGTAGAGGACATCAGCGGGCTGTAGCGCTGAGGTGTGGCCGTGATGTGGATGGAGGTTGCATTCCCGGGTGATGGATGAGCAGACGGGGCCGAAACAATGCTGCAGGTGCCATGGACACATCCGCAGCTGCCTGCCCCGCAATCCAGCGGCCCGGCACAATTCATGGTACACATTTCATTACATACGCCCTTGTTCTCTGTGCTGGTGCAGCCGGTGGGATGGCAGCACTGGGCGGGCACGCAGTCTTCGTCCCGCGTACAGCCCGACACTGCCGGGGGTGGGACTGTGGTAGTACTTATAACAGGTGGCGGCGGGGCACCGGATGCCGGGGCGGTGCTCCCCACGGGCTGTTGCTGTACGGTACAGCCAGCGATCATTACTGCAGCGATGCAGACCAGAATGAGGGCTGGAAATCTCTGATCCATGAGAGAACCTTGGTGAATGAAATAATAAAGCCAGCGATGGGTGCGAAAACTTTTGGAGTCAAAGATATTTTATTACCCTCGTGGAAGTAATCTATCTATCATGAAAGTCCCACCCCAATGGCAGAAGAACACCATGATTGTTGCCGGGCTTCTGGTTATCATGGCATTCCTCCTGGTTGCCACCGGTTGCACGCAACAGGCCCCGTCCACGACAACGACAACACCGGTGCCGGTAAGCTCATCGACAGCGGTTGTTCCGGGCACTACTATCCAGCAGACACTACCCGCATCAGATGGGGGAAAAATGGTCACATTTACAGAATCAGATAACGGCGCAACAAAAGAGATTGCAGCCCCGTCACAATTTGCGATCCAGCTCATGGAAAATCCGACCACCGGGTTCTCATGGAATGCAACAGCCAGCCCGGGCCTTGAGATCCTCTCTTCTGATTACAAGGAAAATTCCCATCCGGATGGCATGGTAGGTGTTGGCGGAACCCATACCTGGATCCTTATATCGAACGATTCAGGGACATACACATTCAATGCGGTCTACAAGCGGCCATGGGAAGCCACGACCGGCAATGAGAGCGGATACAATCTTACCATCAACGTGGTTCACGCTTAACACCATCTCCCAATTTTTTAGTTCGCGGATTTACAAAAAAAAGGGGGGGGTTCCCACCAACCTCACCCTGCCCGTATGGCAGGATACCACGATCAGGGCAAAAAGTCCGCATCGGTCCGGTAATGTCCGGAACAATCCCCATCAAGCGTTGTATCGAACGTCCGGGATTCCCCGGGCCCGATCGCGCCGACATACAACGTCTTTGCGTCCCGGATCGATCCTGTATCCGTATCGATAAGGGAAAGACTAAGACTGACCGTATCCCGTGTCGTATTGCCTGAATTATATGCATACCCGGAGACACGTTCGTAACAACCAAGTCCGACCGAGAGATCATCAGAGGATGAGTAATGCGCATGGAGATCTCCGGAAACGCTGTCCCGTACGACCGTATCCACGCAGCCGGAGCCCAGCAGGAAAGCTGCCGTGAGAACAAGAGCCACAATACCGTATGATTTCATAGGACTGTATCCCGCCGGGAACACCGGCAGTATTTTATAAACAGATTTGTCCCCCCGACGATTCAATGGTTTCCATCCCATCAAGATGGTCGGGAGGATCGATTGGCATCGTTCGCTATTCCGGTAACTATGGTTTTTATGTGACCTCGATGAAACAGGGAAATACCCTGGCATCCATCCCTTCGAGAAGTAATGTTAATACAATCCGGCACCGAACGCTTAAACATATGAAATATATTCCTGTCACAATACCGCATTATGCTTGTGCGCTCTGCCTCTGTGTTGTACTTGGCCTGATGATCATTGCCTGCGGGTGTACCCAGCAACAGTCCTCTCCGGCCCAGAACACATCTGGAGTGACGGTCACCAAGCCGGATAATACCCATATCACCGTTGCGTTCGTAGGTGCACCCGGGATGGACAGCCTTCTTGAACTGGAGATGACGGTAACGGACAGCAATGGAAAAAGTGTGACCATGTCGAAGGGGTCCCGGCTTGCTACAACACCTATCCAGATCCACGCGACCCAGACATTCACGGGATCCTATAGTGGAAAGAATCACGTATTCATCACGGGATACTTTTCCAACGGTACCCACAGCGTAGTCGTTGACCAGGACATCTGAAGCCCGGCCAATTCTTTTTTATCTTCCGGTTTTTTTCACAGGGGGGTTTTCTCGGTATCAATAACCTCGTCGACAAACGTTGTCAGCTGGAGGAGGACATCCGGGTCAAGTCCCTTTTCCACGGCAAGGAAAACCCCGGAAAAATGCATCAGGCGCAACCTGTTTGTTATGAAATGGATGAATTTTGTGATGTTCTGCGAGGAGATGTAGATCAGCATGGAATTTACCGAATCCAGTAACACACACATCTCCTTTCCCTGCAGTTCTTTGAGAGTTTCGGTGATCGCAATCCCGATATCAGTCAGGTTTGCCGGATTGTTCACAAAACGGCAGTTTTTCACCGGCTCCGGGTCATGGCCCAGAGCATATTTTGTCACGGCATCCACGATATAGACATTATCGATGGCAATCCCGTTTTTTTCATAGTTTTTTCTCAGGATATCGGACAACTGGTTGGTTGTGATAACCAGCACATAATAATTCTCATCGGTGAGATTTTTTATGAGCTCGATATTCCGGTGCCGGATCTCCGCAGGCGAAGACATGATCAGAAACAATTCTTTTTCCTTTAGGTTTTTCAGGGAGAATGTCACTGGTTCTCACCTATTCCGTGAGGAATTTTTTCGTCGACGCCGGAACATCCCCCAGGCCTTCAACGATAGTCTTGTTAAGATGAATGATATTGTGCCGGATCTGGTCGAGATTCTTAATCTGGAGCATGAGCGGGGGGACCACATGATCCCGGTTTACCTCTCCACCCTCGATATCACCTACAATGACCGAAAGATTTTCACTCACTACCTCCACAGGTGTCTTCAGCCTCATGGCAGCTTCCTTGATGTATGACAGGTACCGTTCGTGGCTTGTCTTCACTTCGGCCTCAGCTCTCTTGAGGTCAGAGATATCTACGAGGGTTTCGACAGCACCAATAAGGGTTCCCCGCTGATCACGCACCGGTGTGGCAGTGAAAAAAAGGTACGTCCCGCCTTTCAACATCTCCGGGAAAAAGTCAACCGCCTCGTAGGCTCCTTCGACAAGTTTGGATTTCCGGATCTTTCCTTCATACCATTCAGGCAGTTTCTCAATTGCGCCATCAACAAGGAGATCGGCAAGGCACGGGCGTTCCTTGGAATAGAAGCCTTTCCAATGATGAGATGTTCCGACAACATCCTGTTCCTTCACCCCGCTATATTGTTCAAGTACACGATTCCAGGAGATCACCCGGTGGTTTGTATCAATCACAAATTGCAATACCGGCAACCCATGGATGATCGAGTTCAACTGAGCCTCGCTCTTCCCGACTGCGGCCTGAGCTTCCCGTAATGCCCTGAGGGGGAAGAACGAAATGAATACTGCACTTATACCCGCAGCGAGGATAGTTACCAGGATCGATTTCCAGATCCCGATACCTGACAGGAATACCAGATTAATGAGTTCGAATATCGCCATGAGCGAGAACATCCCCATAAAGACGAGGACCAGTGCAATCACCGGATTCTCGCTGAAGTTCTTATGCAGCAGAATCGTATTCATTTTTCCCCCGTAATCGGTTCATTGACCAACGTGAAGTGCTGATTATGAAGGTAAATATATTTTGATGGAAGATTTCCAAAAACCTCACAGCTAATACCTCTGTGGCAGCATGAGGCAGGATTTATTCCCGCACATATCCCATGGATAAAAGAGCGTATTACCGCGATCTCACAAGGGGATTCATTATTTCTTCTTTGACGCTCTTTTCTTTCCATCCCCGCCAGGCGCGGCTTTCTTTCTCAGTAACCGGTTGTACGAGATGGCGAACCGGTGCGCTTCATCCCGGATCTCTTGTACGTAACGGAGCGCCATGCCTTTCTCATCCAGCCGCCGGGGCAGCGTCTCCCCCACCACAAAGATCTCTTCTTCCCGTTTGGCAATCGCAACGACCGGGATCGTAAGATCGAGTTCACGAAGGATCTCATCGGCCGCAGAGAGCTGCCCCTTTCCGCCATCGATGATGATCAGGTCCGGAAGCGCGGTATCCTCGCGGATGAGCCGGTTATACCTGCGCTTAACTATCTCTGCGATTGACGCAAAGTCGTCAATCCCGGTCACGGTCTTGATCTTGAATCTCCGGTAATTCTTTTTGTCCGGCACCCCGTTGCGGAACTGTACCATGGAACCGACCATCGCGGTGCCGGAAAGATGCGAGATGTCAAAACATTCGATCACTTCGGGAAGGTCCACAAGGTCAAGCGATGCCTGGAGATCCTTCACTTTCAGTTCGTTTTTTAAGAACGCATATTCGATATTCTTCTCGACCAGTTCGAGCAGCTTCTTCTTCTCGCCGATCCGGGGCACCGTCACCTGGACAGCTTTGCCCTTGCGCTCCCCAAGGTATTCCGACATGGCTTCACCTACCTCTGCCGGTACGATCAGCTCTGACGGGGGAGTACGATCCGCGTAATACTGCACGAGGAATTCCTCAAAGAAATCTTCGCCATTGTCAAACGAATATTCCTGTTTGCCGGCCAGGAGCCCTTTCTCTACCGAGAAGACCATCAGGTACACCGTATCATCGGAGATGGTGTAAGCGATCACATCCTGATCGTTCTCTTTGGGCCGTTCGACATTCTGCCGTTCGGTAAGGTGGGATATCGCGGTGATCTGGTTGCGGAGAGCCAGGGATTTTTCAAACTCCTGGCGGGCCGAATAGTCCGCCATCTCTTCTTTCAGGGAGACGAGCAGCTCACCCGCTCTGCCTTTCAGCACTTCAGCCGCCCGCTCCACCTGCTTCTGGTAGTTCTCCTCGCTAATCTCGCCGATGCACGGGGCGCTGCAGGTATGCATGTGGTGCCGGAGGCAGGCACGTTTTGGCAGTTTCCTGCAGGAACGCAGGAGGAAGATACGTTTGATGATCCGAATGAGGGAGTCGCGCTCCGCGGCGGAGACAAACGGCCCGAAATACGTGGCATCTCCCTTGGCGCCCATGCGCCTCGCGATACCGATACGGGGGAACGGTTCACGCGTGAGTTCGATATAGGCGTACCGCTTTGCATCCTTGAGATCGATATTGTATTTCGGCTGGTGTTTTTTTATGAGATTATTTTCCAGGAGCAGCGCTTCGGTCTCGGTATTGGTCACCATCACGCTGATACGTGCGATGGCGGCAACGAGGCGACGGGTCTTGGGGTCGTGATCCTTTTTCTGGAAGTAACTGCTCACCCTTTTTTTGAGATTTTTTGCCTTGCCGATATAGATGATCGCGCCCTCCTTGTCGAGAAAGAGGTAGCAGCCAGGGTTACCTGGCAGGGTAGCGGTATCGAACATTCCTGTAGGAGAGTCTCTCCCGCCAGCTATTAAGGGATAAGCATAGCTCATACAAAGGAAATGAAGACAGGGGCCTTCATCGCCATTGGACCGTCGTTATCCTGATGATATTTGAACAGGGTATCGGGATACCTGTGATGAAGACAACGCAACCGCTACGTGGAGACTACCGGGGGGGTCCTATAAAAGGAACGAACAAAATCAGATTTGGAGGGGAGCAATGATACTGCATTTTAACGCCGTGATGCGAATAATTAAATAATTCGGAATATATCCATATTCTTCTACTGAGTTTTCCTCCACCAGATCATGGAGGGGGATGTCTTATGGAATGGCTTTATGCACGGGGAATCCCGATTGAGGCCCAGTTCTTATACCGAAAAGCGCTGGATCTTTCCAAACGGGGAAATGATGAGTCTGCGTTAAAATACCTGATGCAGGCTGTCGTTATTGCCCCTAAGTATGCAAGGGCATTTTTTGAGATGGGAAACTGCCTTGCACGCCTGGGAAGGTTCCGCGAGGCCCGGGAGAAATACGAGCGTGCAAGCCACATCGATCCCGGGCTTTCCGGATCCGAAAAAGCAGGGAGGGTGAAGGGACCGGATGCAGGTACGTGATGAGCGCAAAACCCGGGCGTACCAGTCTTTGCATCTGCGATGACTGATTTGAGAGGCCGCCAGGCTTCGAGTCGGTTTGCACGCAGGGCATCATTTTTTTTAGTGAATCATCGGCAGCAAAAACTGGGGAAAAAATTCCCTCACTTCGTGGCAAGGATCGGCTTGAGGAACTCTCCCGTGTAGCTCCCCTTCGTCCCTGCCACTTTCTCCGGTGTCCCGGCCGCGATGATCTCCCCACCGGCATCGCCGCCCTCGGGCCCGATGTCGATGAGGTGATCGGCGGATTTGACCACGTCGAGGTTGTGCTCGATCACGATCACGGTGTTGCCCTTCTCGACGAGATCGTCGAGCACCTTGATCAGTTTCTTCGTATCGTCGAAGTGGAGCCCGGTCGTCGGTTCGTCCAGGAGGTAGAGGGTCCTGCCCGTCGCACGCTTCGCAAGCTCGCGGGTGAGTTTGATCCGCTGCGCCTCGCCACCCGAGAGGGTGGTCGAACTCTGGCCGAGCTTGATGTAGTCGAGGCCGACCCTTGACAAGGTCTCGAGTTTCGTCCGGATGGACGGGATGTTCTCGAAGTGCTTCATCGCTTCTTCGACACTCATATCGAGGACGTCGGCGATCGACTTGCCCTTGTACAGTACCTCCAGCGTCTCCCGGTTGTACCGCTTGCCCTTGCACTCCTCGCACTCGATATACACATCGGGGAGGAAGTTCATCTCGATCTTGATGAGGCCGTCGCCCTCGCACGCCTCGCACCGGCCGCCCCGGATGTTGAAGGAGAACCGGCCGGGCGCAAATCCCCGCATCTTCGCCTCCTTGGTCCCGGCAAAGACCGTGCGGATCTCGTCGAAGACTTTTGTGTAGGTCGCGGGGTTGGACCGGGGGGTCTTCCCGATCGGGGACTGGTCGATCACGATCACCTTATCGATCTCGGCGTCGAAGACGATCTTGTCGTGCTTCCCGGCCTGCTCCCGGGACTTGTTGATGATCTGCATCATGCCCTTGTAGAGGGTCTCGTACACGAGCGTAGACTTCCCGCTGCCCGAGACACCGGTGACGACCGTGAGGAGGCCGATCGGGAACTTCGCGGTGATGTTCTTCAGGTTATTCTCCTTGCAGCCTTTGATCGTGATGTACTGTTTCGGGGCCCGGCGCTTTTTCGGCACATCAATCTGCTTTGCCCCGGAGAGGTACTGGCCGGTCAGGGACTTTTTGTTCTTCTCGATCTGCTTCGGGTTGCCTTCCGCAACAACGTCGCCGCCGTGCATCCCGGCCCCGGGGCCCATGTCGATGACGTGCTCTGCGGACCGGATCATGTCCTCGTCATGCTCTACCACGAGGACCGTGTTCCCGAGGTCGCGGAGCATCCGTAGGGTCTCGATCAGTTTCCGGTTGTCGCGCTGGTGGAGACCGATGGAGGGCTCGTCGAGGACGTAGAGGACGCCCATCAGGTTCGAGCCGATCTGGGTGGCGAGCCGGATCCGCTGGGCTTCCCCGCCGGAGAGGGTCCCGGCGTTCCGGGAGAGCGTGAGATACCCGAGACCGACTTTTTCCAGGAAGTCGAGCCGGGACTGGATCTCCTTGATGATCTGGTGTGCGATCTCCCGCTCCTTGTCGGTCAGTTTCAGGGTCCGGAACCAAGTGGCGCTGCCCGAGACCGGCATGTCGGTGACACCGATGATGGACTTCCCGTCGATCCGGACCGCGAGCACCTTGTCCTTGAGCCGCTTGCCGTTACAGGCCGGGCAGGGAGAGACCCGCATGTAGCCTTCGAGCTCGCGTTTCCGCCAGTCCGACTGGGTTTGGGCATAGAGCCGTGCGGTCTGGGGGAGGAGGCCTTCCCATTCCCCGGTGTGCGACCACTCGGCATCGCCGCCTTTCATGCTCATCGAGAACTTCATCCGCCGGTCCGATCCGTACATCAGGGCATTGTACTGCTCTTCCGTAAGATCCTTGATCGGCGTGAGGGCCGAGAAACCATAGTTCTTCGCGAGGGTCGCGAGGTACTGCCCCCGGAACCCGTCCATCGGGTTGCGGTACGGGGCAACGGCACCGTCGGCCAGGCACCGGTCCTTGTCCGGGATGATCAGGTCCGGGTCGAACTCCATCTTCACCCCGAGCCCGTGACACTCCTCGCAGGCCCCGAACGGGCTGTTGAACGAGAACATCCGGGGCTGGAGTTCCTCGAACGCCATCCCGCAGACCGGGCAGGCCATGAGGGACGAGTACGTGGACTCCTTCCCCTCTTCGTCCGCGACGAGCACGAGCCCCCCGGACTTCTTCAGGCAGTTCTCCACCGCCTCGGCGAGCCGGGACCGGTCTGAGGCATCGAGCCGGTCGATGACGATCTCGATGTCCTGCATCTTGTACCGGTCGAGTTTGATCTCCTCGTCGGTCCGGATGATCTTCCCGTTGACCCGGACCCGGGTGAACCCTTCCTTGTTGAGATCCTTGAGGAGCTGCTGGTACGTCCCCTTCTTCTGCCGGACAATGGGGGCGAGGACCGTGACCTGGCCCGGGTGCTCGGCCGCAATCTGGTCGGCGATCTTATCGGGCGTCTGGGCCGCGATGGGAATATTGTGCTCAGGACAGAACGGCGTCCCGATCCGGGCATAGAGGAGACGGAGGTAATCGTAGATCTCGGTGACGGTCCCGACCGTGGACCGGGGATTCTTGGAGGTAGTCTTCTGCTCGATGGAGATTGCAGGCGAGAGCCCCTCGATGGAGTCCACGTCCGGTTTCTGCATGATGCCGAGGAACTGCCGGGCGTACGAGGAGAGGGACTCCACGTACCGGCGCTGCCCTTCCGCATAGAGCGTGTCGAACGCGAGCGTGGATTTGCCGGAGCCGGAGACGCCGGTGATGACAACGAGCTTGTCCCGGGGGATCGTGACGCTGATATTTTTGAGGTTGTGCTGGCGGGCACCTTTGATGATGATATCTTTCATTGTAGGTGCTGAGACAGTTTGACGTGGGGTATTAAAGAGGTGAGGATTGTGCTATGTGAAAGTGTGAGGGACTTTCTCACGGCAATTTACTAAAGCCCGAATTTATCGACAAAAAATTCATTAACCCCTAGGCTTGCATATTTTGGGCTTTTAGCAAATAATCTGAACACTTTCACATTTAAAAAATGCATATATTTATGCTTTGATAATCCAATTTTGATTTGACCTCCGATGAAATCCATGAAACAAAGTCAAAAAGTAAGAACTGCTTTTGATTCCATATTACGTACTGATTACATTTCAATTGACAATATTGAACAAATGAAAAATTTGGATAAATATTACATCGATTTTTACAACAATATTGGAGGTTTGCTTCAAAAACAGGGCAATTTTATTTCTGGGAGAAGGGGGACTGGAAAAACTGCTTTACTTTATCGAGGATATTATGAATGCCTAAAAACAATATCCCCAAAACTGGATGAGCGAAGTCCTTTTTTTAATAATGAAGATAAAATCCTTCCAATATTTATTAACCTGACAACCTGCAATGAACTGCTTGATCCCAATAATGATCAAAAATTATTGGAGATTCATTTTATAAGACAAATTATTGAAAATTTAAAACGACAACTAAATTTTATTTTTGATGACACTTTTTTAAGGGTATTTAAAAAAGAAAATCCTGCTCTTCAAGATCTCGATTATATTGAGCAGTTATTGATAAAGGGTATACCAATTAAGCATTCTTCACTTTATTCGGTCGAAGATACAGAAACTAGTTCTAAGAATAGTTCAGTTGACGTAAGTCTTAGTATTAGTGACGCCCAATTAGGTGGAAAACAAAAAGAGACAAACAAATTAGAGAAAACAACAAAAAAGGATGAAATACGTGGTTTAAATGTCCAAGAGTTTTTAAATAAAATTAATGATATCCGAAAAAAAGCAAAAATTGACTGCATCTACATTTTTATTGATGAATTTTCAGATATGAATACTGAAACACAAGAAAAATTTTCAAATCTTTTAAAAAATTTTTTGGGATCGAAAAACGAACTTTTTTTTAAGATAGGGACCATCACTGATCGCTATACATTTGGCAATAAAATAATAACCGGTAGAGATATTTTCCCTATTTCTTTAGATTTTAATGAATATGTTGAAAGATATGGTGGCGCGGTTACAGCAGTTAAACAAACACAACGTTTTGCTGAACAAGTGGTATCAAAACGATTGGAGATTTTTTGCCCTGAATTGAAGTTTTCTGACGTATTTAGTATAAAAGAAGATCTTGTATATCAAAGAATTTCATTAGAAGTAGTGGGTGTCCCAAGAACAATCGGGCTAATTTTACAAAACGCTTGGATTCAATGTCAGAATGTTGATACTATTGATAAAAAAATCGGTATTGCCGAGCTTAATTATGGAATCAGAACTGCTCGAAAGACGTATTATAAACAATTTGAAGGAGCTGTGAAAAAGGGCCTAATACCGGAATTTTACATGGATCTTTGGAATGATCTTTTAGGGAAAGCTATAGCAGAAAAAAATAAAAATGCTGCGAGACCGTCAAGTCATTTCATGATCAATCCAGAAAAGAAACATTATTTGAATATTTATTGTGAAAATTTTTTAATTCATTTTTTGGAAGAGAACCGAACCGCAAAATATGGCGGAAAGTTTAATTTATACTGCATAGATTACGATTTTTGCACTGAATATAATATTAAATTTGCTGAGTTGAGAGATGAATTTTCATCACAGCGTTTTGTTTATGATGATATTTTGAGTAAGTATGATCCATATTTCACAAAAGATAGGATAAAATCTTACAAATGTCCAAAATGTGGCAATATTTACGATGAGAATCAACTTGGGGAATATTCAGTAAAAAGATGCATTCAAGACGATGAAAAATTAATTGAAATAATTCATAAATCCTCACCAACATTAATGGAGGAATATACTGAAGTTGAAACAAAGATTATAGGAATGATCACATCACTAAAACGAGAAGAAGCTATGACCGCAAAAGAAATTGCGGATGCTGTTGGCTGTAATAAACAAAAAGTGGCCGTTTGGGGATCACTTGTGTTAGTAAAAAAACAAATGATTAATACTTTTAAAGAAAAGGGAAAAAATCGATACTATTCTAGTGATTCATAATTTTACCTTTCGTTCGCCTTTGTGCCCACTGTTACGGTGAAACTAGACTGAAATTCCTGGCCCGTCAATCAAAATAGAGGGGCGGATCCGCAGCACTCATATGTTTCGGCCCGTCAATACAATTTCTCTACAGTGCCATCGATTCTGGAAAATTACGAGGGTCTAATCCGACCCGGGCCTGAGTTTTTAAATCAAACTTTTTTGTTTATAGATTTCAATCAAATTTTCTTCCAAAAGAGGACATTTCACCAGTTCAACAAAATCATTTTTTTCTAGTTTGAGCTGATCCGCCATTCGACCTATAAGATAATCATTAAGATCGCCAGGATTATGACTCATTTTTGTATAGATTGTGGATTTTTTCCCGTTAAAGTAAAAATAATAGAAGATGTGTTTTCTATCTCGTTCATCTTTGAACCCCTTTTTTAGGAAAGAACGATGTGCTTTTTGGCCTTTAAGGGAAACCATTTTACTCTCCAATTATTTTTTTAAGGACTTTCCTAAACTCTATTGCTGGCTTGGTTAAATTGGAAACATCTTCTTGTACGTAGCCCTTCCACAACATCCCCATTTGTTCCTGAATATCCTCAACAGCTAGATTAAAAACGCCATTAATTGCAAAAATGTTGAACACTTTGCTATCGACAATATATTTGCTTTCGATCTTATCGTAATTTACGTTGAGGACGATATCAGATTTTAAATTGACAAATTTATCATCAATTTTAATTTGTTGGATGGAAATTGTCTTGATGCCCCTTATCGCCAATTCCGATTCGAGTAAAATAGTATTTGCATCCGCCATCATGCCAGAAATGGACACAAAGTTTCCTGTATTAGATCTTACAACCTCTTCAATTTCAGGTTTATATTTACAAAAGATCTTTCCATCGGGCGTTTCAATCTGACAGGAATGTTTTTTGGTAACGTTTAATTCCACTAATCTACCAGAAATTGTTCGTTCTGATTGGGTTATCTCTCGTTCCAAAGCTTGTTTGATTTTCGGTTTTCTCTTTGGATTCAACTCACGAAGATTGTTATCCTCTATTTTACCGATGCCAATTTTGACATCATATTTTGAATTTTCGTCTGGCCATATTTCATCAACCTCTGACAGAATATGATATCGTCTACCTTCATCTGAGATTACTGGTGAAAGATCCGGATAAATATTATCCCTTTGTCGAACAATCTCAAAAACGTCATTTGTTTTTAGTATGGCTCTCTCTCCTAATGTTTTTCCTATATCAGGAAACGGAAGTGCAGTTTGGGTTTGACTAAGACCAACGATTGCATCGCTGCTGTTAATAGTCATTTTCTTTAAAACAAGTTCGCAATTTTCTACAATAAACCCGGGATATCTACCAGCATGCCGGCAATCGTCCTCATTTATATCTTCACAAATTTGATATAGAATATTTTGAAGATTTTGGAAATAAGATGCAATAAGAGTTATAGGTACATCTTTGCTGTCTTCATCTTTAGATTTGATATAAATTCTAATTTGGCGACTTTCGTTTTGCATTGGCTCGCTCGGTGAAATTAATATAAGTACGTATATTCAATACCATCATAATATAAATTGTTGCTTCCTGTGCTGGGTGAAAGTGGGTTTTCATCCATAATTACCTCTTCGAAATCGACGCGATGTTATTTTTTTTCAACAGAAGAGAATTCCCGGTTGGTTTCACATGGTTCGTCCCGACCAGTCCGCACCAGCGCTGTTCAGTGCCCAAGTACCAGCACCTGACGACGGGTCCGGTACTAAACCGGCCTCGGGTCCCCCAACCACCACAATCCCGGCCCGCCCCGCCGCACGTAATCGGCACGAAAGGCGGGGGATCACGATCCCGCTTCGGGTTTTCCCGGCCGCAACAATTTATGTGCAGCCACTCAAAAACTGCTGTTATGGTACTTCCAAACGCCCCGGCTGCTGAGGCCGGCAGCCCGGCGCTTGTCCGTAGTGATTTCCAGGTGACGACCATCGACGGGCAAACGATACACGTCCGCGAGATCAGGCCGCAGGATGGCCCGGGTGAAGAGCCCCTGATCCTGGTTCATGGCGCCCGGGTGCCGGGTATCGCATCGTTCGACCTCGATGTACCCCATGGATCGCTGGCAGGGGATCTCGCATCGCAGCTCGGCAGGATCGTATATGTAATGGATGCCCGGGGCTATGGGGGCTCATCCAGATCCGAAGCCATGAATAAACCTCCGGGAGAAAGTCACCCGCTCTCCCGTGCGTACGAAATGGTCCGCGACATCGATGCGGTCGTTCGGGAAGCGTCGCGCCGAAACGGGGGAGCCCAGGTTGGCCTGTTCGGCTGGGCAACGGGCGGGATGTGGGCTGCGTACTACGCATCGCTCTGGCCGGACCGGGTTGGGCACATCGTGATGCTCAATGCCCTGTACGGCGGCGCTTCCGAACACCCCGCTATCGGACCCGGGTCGCCGATTTCCGATCCGGGACATCCGGACCGTTTCACGCCAAAGGCGGGTGGCTACGCACTCAATGATTCAGCTTCTCTTCTGCCTTCGTGGGATCGTTCGATTCCCTCAACCGATAAGGCGGACTGGCGTGACCCCGCCGTTGCAGAAGCCTATACCGAAGCCGCACTGCGCAGCGATCCTCTGTCGGACCGGCACAGCCCGCCAGCGTTCCGGGCACCGAGGGGTGCCATGGAGGATAGTTTCTACCAGGCAGGAGGAAGGCGCCTCTTCGACGCATCCTCAATTACTTCGCCGGTGCTGATCATACGATCGGAACGGGATTTCTGGAGCCGACCTGAAGACGCCCGGGCTTTCGCGCACGATGCGGTTCACGCTGCGAACGTGAGGATAGTTACGATCCCCGACGCTACTCATTACGTGCACCTTGATCGACCGGAACATGGACGCGACCGGTTGATGAGTGAACTTGTCGGGTTTTTCGCCCACGGGTAACAGGTACTAATTGGGTCGGGGATGAGGTTTGTGGGTTCAGGTGCCGGGACTCATTTTGTGCCGGCTCTTCTCAGCCATTGGTTCCGGAGAGTGACGACGGTTCCGGTACTATATCCGGCCCCGGGTCCGCCCAACAACCACAGGCCCGGCCCCGCCCCAAACGCACGCGGCCCGACACGGAAAGCGGGTGACAACAATCCCACATCAGGTTTCCAAAAAAAATCCGGTCTAACTGATTACCTGATCAAATCATGTGGCCAGAAAAATTTTTGGATCCAAACACAATCGTACCGGAATTTTTCCGGCCGTAGCCGACACGAACAAAAAATATTTCCGGTCCGGACCCGGGCCACGAAAAAATTCCCATGATCCATGCTCCCTAACTCTTCCCGATCGCCCCATCCCGGTTTCCCACCGACGAAGCCCTCCCTTTTCTCTGATGTAAAACCCGATCCGGAAAACAGGGGTTCTTTTCTCGCACCCTATGCCCCAGCCCGTCTTTCCGAATATCTGCTGCTGTATCGTTGCTAAATGTGGTCTTTTCCGGGCACAAACAGGATGCCAGATCGCTAATCAGAGAATAAAATGGCCGTTCCCTGAAATCAGGGTGCTTCTTTTTGCTGAAAAGTTGTCTGTCGGATCCCCGGAAAGGGCAATCGGAGGTCAAAATGGCTTCTGTTGACCTCATCCCCATCCTCCTCCCCCGGACACCTCCGGTTCCGGAGATTCACGGGTCCGGTACTAAATCCGGTTCCTGGTCCGTCAATCAAAAGAGAGGCCCCGGGTCCGCACCGCCACGCGATCGCGAAGGGAGGGGTGACTCCCCCCGTGGGGTACCCCCTCTGGCGTGGGGGGTCCGGCTATCACTCATTACCACTATTGCTGGCAGACTTTGCTGGAAGGGACCTGGCGATCCCGCGCCAAAAATTTCCTTTCATTTTCTCAACTTCAGATAATAATTCCTTTGCTTGGCAATTTCATCCAATATTAAATGAAGGACTCGTGACTTCTCTTTAATTTCCAATCCATCAGAATTTTTCCTGGCTTTAGTCAATGCTACTTCCAGTTCCCTGATTTCCATAACGGTAGCTGCAATACAATAATAGCTTTTTGAACGTCCTTCATTGAATTCCCGCAACATCTCTTTTATCAGGTGTTCTCTTATTTTTTGCGACTTTTCAAACTCATTTACCCCGTTCTTTTGAATAAATGCAATATCATCTTCAAGTTTTTGATAACACTTGAATGAATCGGTTTTTTTCCCGGAATCTCTATGTTTCTTCCATTTCTCACAGGTTTCGTTTTCTTGACAATTCCAACAAAATTCGATTCCTTTTTTCTTCAGCGCACACGTGATAAACGGGCAGCCGGCACTCATTCTGGATTCGGTTTTACATCCGCCGCACTTACTTGCACCTTCAGTATGGAAATGAGGGCAAAGTCTGCAGGAAAGCCCGCAAATACCAATTTCAGGGTATTTTATTTTCATTCTTATCCCTTTACTCTAATATCACCCGGTATTTCTATAATAATGAATCATACGGGGAGTGAAAATAAGAGGAGAAAAGTGACGGAAATAAGAACGGAAAAAATCCTCACCACGTTATATCCCCATCCCGGTAATAATCCCCACAATCTCCCGCGTTGTCGCCTTTGTCCACAACCTGCGCCAGTGCCAGCCCCATCATTTCGACGAACAATGCCAGGAACACACTTCATGTGCTCATTCTTCCCGGATGCCTCGATTACCTCATCCCACCTCCGCCTTCACAAGAGACGGCACCCTCCCAATCCGGTTCCGGACCGTCAATCGAAAAGAACCGATCTGCCTCACACGCATGCGACCCGACCCGTCCGGTACCGGCGTTGCTCAGTGCCCCCGGCTCCGGAGAAGCACGACGGCCTCAGTACCTGATAGGGTTCCGTCAATCACTGATAGGACGGGGCCGCACCACGCATGAAGGAAAAATTCGCCAAAAGTATTCATACTTACAATGCTTACAACTTGCTCATGTCTGCGGTAAAACGGATACCCGTAACAGAACCGGTATGGAAGGATCTTGCGGAGATGCGGGCAGCCGGCCAGACCTATACGGATCTCCTGGCAGAAATGATCGAGGACCGGAAACGGCGCAGGCTCGAAGAAGATGTCAGGACGTGGAGCGGCCGGAAGAAAGAAGGGTACGTTTCACTTTCGGAGATTAAGGAGTGACATTCTCCCTTGTACTCTGGCACGAGTTATCTGATGAGATCAATCGCCTGCCGGACAAGACACGCAGGATCATCAAGACTGCCCTGAAACGGCTTGAAGAAGATCCATTCCCGGGAAGCCAGGGCGATAAAGAAAAACTGGTTTTACGAGGCGGGGTTGTAATTTACCGGCTTCACATTTCCCGCAGTTACACCGCATTTTACGATATCGATAAAGAGGAAAAACTGGTGATTGTCCAGGAGATCCTGCCAATCGAACAGGCTCATAAAAAATACGGATACTATTGATTTATTTTCTCACCTGTTTTGTGGGTCTCTGATTTTTTGAGGGGGGCCGAATCTTCTGTACCTGCACATCTCAGTATCCCCGGTTCCGGCAACTGACGACGGCCCCCTCCTCATCCGGCCCAAGGGTCCGCCCAATCACCATAAGCCCGGCTCCGCCCCACTCGCATACCAGGATACGGAAGGATGAGCCGAAGCTTGCGGTGGTTGCTGTGCGTGACGGGGAAAAAAACTAACGGGTTCAGCGAAGAAAATTACCGGGACATTGTCGATACCCTGTTTTTTTGATTCTGAGGCAATGAACGAATACATTTCATCGAGGGTATTCTGGTCAACAACATCTTTTTCATGAAGGCCGACCGCAACCGAACCCACTGCATTGTATCCGTAGGAGACCACCGGCCCCTTAGGATATGCATACTGGTTTTCAAAAGATCCTTTCGACGACTCATAGAGACCGTCGAGTTTCTTGTACCAGGCATCCCGTTCGACAGCGGTATAATTCGCCATGATACCCCGCGATACAATCTGATGGTCTTTCGTGAAGATCGGGACAGGGCCGTAGGATTTGATCAGGTTTTCAGAGTAACAGGATGCAAGCGACTCAAAGATTTTGTCGTCAATCACCCCTCCCGGTTCGTTCCCGAACGGGTGAAGCGGTGACGTGGGATTTACGAGATTATCGTGAGTGACCGGGCGTAATGCCGTGTTCTTATCCTCAACTCCCGCTCCCGAAGCCATTCCTACGATCAGGAGCATACTTACGATACATGCCAGTGCAATCCATCGTTTCACCAGTATCATCTCCGTTTTGAATTCTGAAGACACAGAATGTCTTCAGGGAATGCTTTGATAAGATGAGTAATATAATGAATTAAAATGTTAGATCCAAAGCTAACAATCGGGAAAAGAATCCTTTTTCATTAGGATTCGTATCAGTAAATATAGAAATATTGAAGTATTATTTTTTTACAAGATTACTTATGGAACCTGAGACCGATTATACGATTGACAAAACTACAATCGATAGTCTGTCTTCAGAAACCCGGGTACGTATCCTTTCTTCCCTTCGCAGCAGGAAAAAAACCAATGCTGAACTCGCAAAGGAACTCTCATTAGCCCCCCCGACAATTCATCACCACCTCGAACGGCTGAAAAACGCCGGCCTTGTCGAATCAACAGAAAACGACCACAAGTGGATTTACTTCAATCTGACACCCTTCGGGCGGGCACTGCTGAATCCTGACAGGAAGATGAACGTCTCAATCATTCTTTCTTCCATCCTGACATTTTTCATTGCACTCACGGCGGTCTACACCTATTTCGCCATGCCGTCTCTTGATATAAGGCCATGGATTCCCGTGGCAGGAAATCCATTCCTCCAGATGTTTATC
The DNA here is from genome assembly GCF_049518935.1 of Methanoregula sp. Taxonomy (GTDB): domain Archaea; phylum Halobacteriota; class Methanomicrobia; order Methanomicrobiales; family Methanospirillaceae; genus Methanoregula. Next base: position 43,671 of record NZ_JBEKRH010000003.1, on the reverse strand, counting down.
GTAGCAATAGTTGCCGTAATCGGGCAGATAGGAATTTTATTCTATGTACTTTCCCGGAACAAAACCCCATCATAGTCCTTCTGGATTTGGTCAAACAATTTTTCATGCAGGGAACACTTGGGAATCAAACCTGCACTGAATCTGATCGGGGCACATGGAAACCGCTGGTCATGAGCAAATTTTCAGTACCATCAGTTCCGGGAATCGACGACGGGTCCGGTACTAAATCCGGTCCCGGGTCCGCCCCATCACCACAAACCCGGCCCCGCCCCACCCGGCATCACCATAACTATCACCAGTTAGTGCAGGATCTAAAACCACTGGTCCCTTCACAGAAATCAGGAAAAAAGGATAGTTCCGGGATCTTACTTCTTTTCTTCGACCGGAACTGATGCTTTCTGCTGCTTCTCCAGAAGTGTGGCGAAATATGCGGTCAGAATGTTCCCACCCTGGCCACCTTCGCCGGTCACCAGTACATTCGGCGTGATAATGATATGGCCGTCGGCGATCTTCTGGATGGCATTGAGCATAGCAACGTTTTCCGACCCGAGAGCTTCTTTCTGTGCAGTGTACGCTTTTGCCGTACCGAGCCCGACCTGCTCGTTGGCGTAACTCTGGCCGTCCGCCTCAGCTTTTGTTGCGTCCCGTGTACCGTATGAAGCCTCACGGACCGCCGATGCGTTGTCCTTCGCAATGTCGATGGACAACTTTGCTGCGATAACGTCGCCCTGCTTATTGGCGCGTGCCGTTTTTTCTGCTACCGCAATCCGCTGTTCCTGTGCTGCTGCTTCCTGGATGTACTGTTGCTGCTGCTGGACTGCGATCTGTTTCTTCGTCTGGGTCTCAAGAAGTGCTTCGTCCACTTTGATGTATGCGATGAGGAGTCCCTGGACTTCGACATGGTACTTCTTGAACTCGTCGCGGGCTTTCTCGAACGCCTTTGTCTGCAGTTCCGTGCGGCTGTGCACAAACTGGAGTGCCGCCTCGTTGCCGGCCTCGTTCCGGAACGATGCATCGATGAGAGGGTGTGCGACCTGTTCGATGAGATTGTACACGCTTCCGAACCGGGCAATCACAAACGGGGCATCGTCTGCCGGTATCCGGATGATAAGCCTGACATCGACTTCCAGCTGGAACCCATCCATTGAGGTGACTTTCAGCTGGGCGAACTTGAAAAATTCTGCAACATTTGCATTATCCCGAACGTTGCCCTGCGTAAACTGGAGGGATTCCTTGGAGCCTTCGGCAGATGCCCAGTCGATGGTCACTGCACTGGTCGGGACGATTTCAGCCCGGTATGCGGCGGTGTTAAGGTTGTATTTCCCGGGCGCAACGGGATCCCGGAGGATCCCTCGCTTTGTCTTGTCGGTGATCAGGATTTTCTCCGCATCCTCGTGCACCGGCTGGCTCAGGTCGGGTTCGGCTGGGACCGGAGGGGCCGGGTCAGGAGATTTTTCCAGCTCCTCGCCGACGCTTGAGATGATGACAGCCACGTTCCCGGGAGGGATAATGGCCATGTCGACCGGTATTACTTCAAAGAGCAGCGGGTTGATGTAATAATCACCGGGCTGGAGCGTTTCAAGCTGAGTTCCCCGGTATCCCAGACTCTTGATAAATGCCTGGCCATTCTGGAAATGGCTGTGGTCTCCCGACGGTCCCGGTGCGATGGCGAACCGCGAGGGGAGGGGAATTCCGTCAAGCGCGGTAACAATCCCGACTTTTCCCTGGGAAACTGCGATAACCGGCATTGGCTTAACGGAAAAAATCCGCGTGTTGATCCGGTAGGTTCCGGGTTTCAGGATACCGATCTGGGGCCCTTTGCAGCCACCGTTTTCGAGGAATAACCGGGCGTCCTGGAATGAATTGCTGTTCACCTCGTCGCCAAGGAGCCGGCCTGCGGGAATCGGTATGCCACCGATCGATGATACGACACCGACATGATCGGATTCTATCGTAACAACCGTTTCCCGTTCCACGTTCCAGAGGATCGGAAAATAATAGTATAATCCCGGCATCAGGATGTCTGCCTGCAATCCAACCTCCCCTTTCGTAGCAATTATCTGGCCCTGGGGTAATGTTGGTCCGAACATCTTCCTGGTTACGATGCCGACCTCATTCGCGTGTATCAGGTGAAGTCCGGATGTCAACAACCATAATACTACGATAATTACGACAATCAGAAGAAAAACCGAAAATGCATCCATTTTGTCTCAACCCATTTATCTGGATTTTTATCCTTTTTAAATTCAGAGCATCCACATAATTAAGGTTTTATGTTTCCGGATAATCTCTGCTATCCTGCCCTTGCCAGGGAACAGACGCAATTACCGGGATCGGAATTCATCTGAGGTGTCTGCGCACGGGACCGTTGCGATCGCAGAGCGCACCGAACACGATGACGGGGGCGGGACCGCTTCCCTGTTTTTCGTAGGCGATTTTCGTACCATCTTCAGAAGTTAAGGTGAGCATGCTGCGCCATATGAACGATGATCAACCCCTGTTCAAAAAAAATTTCCCTGAATTTGCTGAAAAACGGTAACCAGATCTCAATAGCCGGAAGACCGGGTGTAAGGTCCCCATCAAAACCATTGATCCGGAACCGCAAAACCGAAGCCCGTTTATCACAATCCGGCATATTAGCTGAGTGAGGTACTATCATGCCCGTCATCATCATGAAAAGCCGGAAAGGCATCTCGATCGAACAGAAGCGCAGGCTCGCTAAGGAATTTACTGATACCATAGTCAGCACCCTTGGCACAAAACGGGAACTCGTCACAATCTTCTTTGAAGAGAAGGAACTCGAGGACATCGCCAAGGCCGGCAGGCTCCGGTGCGACGAGTAAGTACCCTCTTTTTTTCCTGCTGGCAAATATGCAACATTTAAAACTCCATACGCTCACTCTCTGGTAACGGAGATTTGCATGAACGATATTTTCTGTGCATTCATGAACCGGCCGCGAGCCCCGGCGTCACAAGGACTCGTTGTTATTGCAACGATTCTTGCTCTCGCATTCCTTCTGGTAAACCCGGTTGCCGCCACCCCGCCAACCGCTGTTGATCTCGCATACAATGACGTGACCGGCCAATTGAATGTGACGATCACCCACCCGGTGCCCAATCCCGATGTCCACTACATCAAAAATGTGATGGTAAAAGTCAATGATGACGTGGTTATCAACCGCGATTATACCAGCCAGCCCACGAAGGACACGTTCACTTATACATACGCCCTTCCGCTCAAACCCGGTGACACCGTCAGGGTCACGGCGACCTGTGTTCTGGTCGGTTCGCTTACGGAGACTCTCACAATCCCAGCGCCGGTACATGCGACTGCGAGCCAGGCTGCGGCACCCGTACCAACACCGACCCCAAAGGCTGCGGCCGGACTTCTCCCCATGACGGGGGCGATCATCCTCGTCTTTGGCGTGAAAAAATTGTTATAATTTTTCAGCGATTCCCGCCACGGCGCTCACTGTACGGGATGTCCGCACTCTTCCCCTTGGATAACTTCTCCCGTTCGCGGCGGGAACTTTCGAACCGGTCTTCAAGGGGAATATCAACACTTCCCCCGCGGGAGAGCTGCTCCTTCTCGCGGGCACCTTCGAACCGCTCCTCAAGGGGGATCTCGACACTCCTCCCACGGGAGAGCTGCTCTTTCTCCCGGGAACTCTCGAATCGTTCCGCGATCGGAATCTCAACGCTCCTTCCCCGGGACAGCGGTTCTTTCTCACGCACTCCCTCAAACCGTTCCGCAATGGGGATCTCGGCACTCCTGCCCGGCGGCATCCGTACGGGATCGTTCCGGCCACGCGGCCTCCGTTCTTCATAGGAGATCTCGCGGCTGGGCCGGGCGGAGACTGCCGGCCCCCGGGCTACGGTCCCCCCGGGTGAATCGGCATCCGGAATAAAATCGATACCGGCCTCGTCAGAGGCCCGGGATGTCCGGGCCCCCGTAGTACCTCTGGTGGCCCCCCCGGCATTCCCGGGAGCAGGGCGTGCGCCGGTATACCCGTACGGGCTCCGGCCGGGAGCTCCCTTCTGCCCGCCCCGTATCTCTGCCACCTGCTCGTTCACGGCCTGCTCACGGTCACTGGCGCTCCATTCAGTGAACATCAGGAACTGGAGGAACGATTCAGGTTCCCGGAACACCGAGGCGCGAATTCCCTCGAAGACGATCGTCCGGTCGACCGTGCCAAACCATCCTCCCGGGCGTTCCGTGATGGCACTGTCACCGGATTCAAAGACATAGACCCGTTCGATCTCCCCGTTCCGGCCCCAGCCGGTCTCGGAGATCCCGCTTTCCTCGAACGTGAAGAGCTTGCCCACCGCGCCGTACTCCCCGCCTTCCCTGACGGCGATCCGCCGGGCACCATCCTCGTAGCGGAAGGTCCGCGGGCGCTCGCCGAATGCAAAGGTCTCCTCCAGCATGCCGTACGGATCGAAGACGAACCTTCGGAGGATCTTCTCCTGCCGTACCGGATCGCGTTCCGTCATCATGTTTTCGGATGGATCGAAAAGGTAGAGCCGTTTCAACTTTTTGTTGCCATCCAGTACCCGCACGCCGCCGTTCCCGTACTGGTAGTACCTGACCAGGGTCCCTTTGCGCGTGCCTGCAAATTCGGTAATGACTGCATCTGTCATGCCAGCCGATTCCTCCGCATTGATTCTTCAGGTTCACCTGAGGACTGTTTTTTAACGTTATTATCTGCGGCGGGAAATAGTTTCTTCCTCCGGGGATCCCGGCCGGGTATCCGATATGCTCAAGAGTAAACTTCATGCATTTCGGAAGACAACAGAGATCCTGAAATGGCAGATGAACCTTCGGGATCCGCAATTATTGCTGATCCAACACAGGAACCGGAATCAACCGCAACTTCATCAGGTATCCAGTATACTTCCACAATCACCCAGGATCGCGGCCAGACTCTCTATCTTGCCAGATGGAGCACCAGGTTCTGGGCATGGCTGATCGATTTCATCATGGTCATCCTCTTCCTCAATATCGTCCATGGCATATTTCTCCCATTCTGGAATATCCCGCAGTATCTGGATTTTACACGATGGGATCCCTTCGAATTCGGTTTCCAGACCCTCTTCTTCTTTGCCTACTGGACGGTCATGGAAGGGTTCCAGGGCAGGGGACAGTCCATTGGAAAGATGGTGATGAACCTCAAGGTCGTCAACCGGGACGGGACGAAGATCCATTACAGGACCGCGGCGATCGAAAGTTTCGGCAAGGCGTTCATCCTGCCGCTTGACTGCCTGGTCGGATGGCTTGGGATGCCGGGTACGAAACTCCGGATGTTCAACCGGCTCTCCAACACGCTCGTCATCAAGACCGATTACAAGGATCCCGACGGGATCATTTACGTAAAGGAAAAAGAGTAAAATTTTTCCCGTTTGTCTTTCTTCTTCTCTTTTTTTCACACAGGGTACGATCCGCAATATTTTTGTAGATACGCCCTTTCCGGTACTCATGGACGATCAGGAGCCCGCATCTCCGGAAGAACCGGAGCAGGCAGCCGGTTCAGAAGAATCCCCTGAATATCGGGAGAGGCTCGCCCATTTTATCGCGCTCCTCTCGGACGACAACGAAGGCACCCGGTGGAAAGCTGCCGAGATGCTGGGCCGGATCGGCGACACCGATGCGGTCGGTGAACTGATCGACACGCTCTGGGATGATGATCCCCGCGTGAGGCTGAAAGCTGCCTGGGCGCTCGGGCAGATCGGGGATGCCCGGGCAATTCCCCCGCTCCAGCACCTGTACCGGATGGAGAACGAGGGGGCCCAGGAGATCATAAAAGAGGCACTCGATGCGATCAACCGCCAGAGATCCCTGGGTTGAATTCCTTGCGTGAGGTTTATTGGTCTCCGAAGGCTATAGGACAAGGTAACAGGATTATGGACGATATTGAATCACTGTACCGGAAAGTCGACGGCAAGATCCTGCTCGAGATCAAACTTACCTCGATCATGCAGCTCTTCAACTCGTTCGATCCGGCACCATTCCATGAGAAAGAGCTCGATTCCGCAGCAGAGCAGTATATTGTCGAGACGGTCAAGGACTTCCCCGCAAGAACAGAATTTAAAATGATCATCTATCTGCCAAAAGATCTTGTTTCCGGAGAACAGGCCCACAAGATTGCCCCGGCAATCCACAACCATTTCCAGTACAAAATGCTGGTAGCCGAAAGAAAATACCGGGCCCGCATCCGTCACGGCAGAGCAACCCTCCTGATCGGCCTTCCCTTCCTTACCATCGCCCTGCTTGCCAGGGCATATGTCTCATCCTTCGGGGATTCCCTCATTCCCCAGATCTTTGCCGATGCCCTCCTGGTCATTGGCTGGGCAGCCATGTGGGAGCCGGTAACCGTACTTCTGTACGAGCTCTGGCCCATCCTCCAGCTGAAAGCTACGTATGAGAGGATCAGCAGGATGGAAATTGATATCCTGCCCATAACGTGAACAGCACTCATCTGAACCGTGGAGTGTGTGTGTTTATCTGAATACTCATGCTTTCCGTGCCGGGATGCAAAATACCTGTTTTGACTGTACTTTGCGAGGGGGGAAGACAGCGCTTAATGCATGCAGGAGACCGCAGCACAACAGGATGGTCCGTAACCCCCCAAGTACCGGAGCAAGGGGGCATTCCACACTATTGAGGAGATGATGTGTAAAAGAGGAAAACACATGATCGCTTTAGCAGGTTCCAAGATTCACTGCAAGATGCTCGCGGCAGGTGGGACAGAGCATCTTCTTCTTGCGATCAAGTTCATCGAGTGTATCGGGTTTGAACATGATACATTCCCTGTTCTCGCAATGATCGAGGCCAAGGAGATGCCCGATCTCATGAGCCCCCTCCTTGGTAATCCGGTCCATAAGATCATCATCGTTGTTTTGTCGCCCGTAATATTCATTGCCGAGCCGGGCTGTGGAGACAACTGCCGCACCCACCTGCTGGCGGGCGAGGCCGAAGACAAAACTGTTGCCGTTCCGGAAGAGATCCTGATGGACAACAAGAAGGACGGGTTCTGCGATCCCGTGGCGGTGCTTATAGGTCTGGATGCTGTCAAGAAGTGCCTGGGCATCGATCTGTTTCCTGCTGACCACATATCCCATCATCCTGACGTGGTTCTCGGAAACCGTAGCCGGCACGCCGAGGACCGCAGAAATCATGCGTGAAACCGGCGTCTGTAAGCCGGCCGGGGAGAGGGCATCCCAAAAAATATGGATATGCATCGCTATATTCTGTTGGAATGGACTCCTATAAACATATTGAGACGTGCGTCGGCAGGTTCATCTCGGAGAACTATACCAGCGCCGTCGAAGTGGGGGTCGGGCACAACCCGGGCGCGGCACTGCTGATCCACAAGGCAGGGATTCCCGTCCGATGTACTGACATCCACAGGAAAGACCCACTCCCCGGTATCGTTTTTACCACTGACGATATATTCGATCCCGATCTCTCTGTTTACGCAGGAACCGGGGTGATCTATGCAATTCGTCCGGCAGAAGAGATGATCCCTCCCCTGATTGCCCTTGCTAAAAAGATCGATTGCGATCTCATTGTCTATCACCTGGGATTCGAATCGTGGGGGGATGGGGGGGAGAAGATCGACTGCGGAGTGATCCTCCACCGTTATTACCGGCGATCAGAATCCGTCAAACAGGGTTGACTGGGTGTGTGACGGGATCTTTTTTTCTTCGGATTCCGTTACCGGGTCAGGTGTCTCCACAAGGGGAGCCGGGGGTTCGGGGGATAATTCCTGAACAGGGAGTGCCGGGATTTCCTCTTTTTTTGCCTTCTCTTTCTTAGATTCTTTCTTTGGCTTTTTTCGCGATTCCGCTTCCTTATCTTCCTGCACCAGGACTTTAATGACCTCCGCGGATCGGGCCCGGTCATTGAGGAAAAAGTTGAGCTGATCAGCGTCGAAAGCCAGCTCCCGGGCATACATGGCAGGGTCATTACCGACGAGCATCGAGACCGTTTCCAGATAATTTTCCCGCAGGGTGTTCTGCGGGATATGCATCATTGAGGATACTTTATTGAGGGTCGCTATCCGGATCGCCTTCTGTTTCCTGGCAGTTGACATCTTCTGCCATCGTTCAGGAGGCATGATGCGGGTATGTATGCCACACCCACCCGCCGCGTCTGCAACCCCGAGGAGCATCAGAGCCGTAGCGTACCGCCAGAGCGTATGATACTGGCGCCGGTAGGTATAGCCGAGATATTCATCCGCACGGGAGAGATGGGTATATGCCAGGGCCACCGCATGAGGATCGGGGATACTGTGAACGCTTCCCTCGACCCACTGCTCGATGGTCTCCGGAGTGTCGTCCACATCATACGAAAGGCGCATCAGGTCCTCATCCGGGGCCTTTCCGAACAGTGCTGAAATCAGGGAGAAGATGGATATCCGCTCATCTTTCTGCGATGTGTGGACCTGAACATCGTCAAGCCGGTCCCTGCCGATCGCTGAGGCATAGAGCATGTTGACCGCGGAGCGGATATCGCCTTCCGCGCTCTCGGCAATTACGTGGAGCGCGGAATCGCTGCACGCAATCTTTTCTGCTGCACAGAGAAATTTGAGCCGTGGCGCAATGGAACGTGCGGGAACTGCCTTGTACTGTACCGGTTCACACCGTGCCCGGATTTCCGGGGAGATACCGTACATGTCGTTGGCAATCAGGATCATCGGTTGCTGGGCATGACGGATACACTCAAGTATCGCCTTTGCCCCCCCACGGTCGGCTGTACCCTGAAGATTGTCTGCTTCATCCAGGACCACGAGTTTACGGGAGGCCCCGGTCAAACTTGCCGTAACGCTTCCTGCGCCGGCAATACGTTCAATGACTGCCGCCGTCCGCTGGTCGCTCGCATTGAGCTCGATCACTTCCCAGTTCATGTCGGTTGCAAGCGCGAAGGCCGTGGAGGTTTTCCCTATGCCAGGCTTGCCGTAGATCAGGAGGGGGCGGGATTTGTTCGTCCAGTTCTTCGCCCACTCTGCAATCTGGCGGACCGCAGTTGTATTGCCAACGATGTCCGCGAGATGTGCGGGGCGGTATTTTTCTGCCCAGTCCATACCAACACGTTGACCGTATATCAAATAAAATCACTTAGCCATCAGCGATGTTTCTGTTATCGGAGTCAGAGCAAATAAATTATCTCTGATGAAACGCAATTAGCATAAACGAAGATATTAGTCGTAAGTCATTCCAGGTGATGTCGTGGTCCACAGCTGCTCCACAGAGACGATTGCAAAAGTAGTCCGGGAATACGAGGGAGTCAAACGCAAGCATGCCATCGGTGAGATGGTCAAGGCCCTGCGGATTGATGCCCCTCACGTTGTTGCCGCGTTCGGCGAAGATGCAGCGGTGATCGAGCACAACGGTGAGGCGCTCCTTCTCGCTGCCGATGGGATCTGGAGCAGGCTGATGGATGCCGACCCCTACTGGGCAGGTTACTGCTCTGTGCTCGTCAACATCCATGACATTGCAGCCATGGGTGGACGACCCATTGCGATGGTCGATATCTTCTCTGTTTCGAAGACCACCGCCCTTGAGCAGGTTGTCAGGGGGATGCACGACGCATCGGCCCAGTTCGGGGTCCCGATAGTCGGCGGCCATCTCCATCCGGATGCACCGTACAGTGTCATCGATGTCTCGATTCTCGGAGCGGCGCGGCTGGATTCTATCATCTATAGTCACACTGCCAAGAGCGGGGATTGCGTAGTGGCAGCGATAGATCTGAACGGCCGCGTCCATCCCTCCTGCGCACTCAACTGGGACTCGGTAACCATGAAGACACCGGCTCAGGTCAGGGCCCAGATCAGCCTGATGGAAGAGATTGGAAGCAGGCATCTGGTGACTGCCGGCAAGGATATCAGCAACCCGGGGGTCATAGGCACCCTCGGTATGCTGCTGGAAGTAAGTGGAAAGGGGGCGGAGATCGATCTTGACCTGATCCCCAGGCCAAATCTTGCCGATAATCACATAACATTTGAGCAATGGGTGAAGATGTACCCGGGTATGGGATTCATCCTGACGGTTAACCCGGATCATGTGCAGGAACTCACAGCCCTCTTTGCCGGTGTCGGAATGACCGCAAAAGTGATTGGGGCCGTTGACAACGAGAGAACCCTCCGGATCCGGTATGATGGCGAGGAGACGCAGGTCTTTGACTTCATCAATAACGGGATCATGCACCTGACCCTCGAGGATGTCGGATGCCAGTCGCGCTGAAGCGGATCGGTATCGGAATAGGGAGTGACCCGGAGAAGGTCATCGAAAGCGTTCTTTGCGTTGCAGGGAAGTTTTCAACATTCTGTTACTGCCTCCCGGGCATCGTTGCCAGGAAACCCGATGAAAGTACCATCCACATTGTTGAACATACGCACCCTGAACAGGCAATGATCGACGATCTTGTTTCAGGGAAGATCGATGCTGCCGTGCGGGGCACCCTCCCTGCCAACGTAACCCTCAAGGCACTGAAAAAAGCTGAAGGAGTTGATCACCTTGAGCGGATTGCCCTCCTGGAAACGGTTACCGGGAAAAAATTCCTGCTCACACCTGTCGGAGTGGATGAAGGATGGACAGTTCCCGAAAAACTCGAGCTGATCAGAAAAGGGAAGGAAATTGCAAAAAAATTCGGGCTTCCTGATAAAACGGGTATTCTTTCCGGGGGAAGACTGGGGGATGTCGGACGTCATAAGCAGGTTGACGCAAGCATGGCGGAGGCGGAGCTTATTGCAAAACTTTCCGGTTCGGTGCACTGCGAGATCCTGATCGAAGATGCTGTTGAAACCTGTGGCCTGATCATTGCACCGGATGGGATTTCCGGCAATCTGGTCTTCCGGACGCTCACGCTCCTTGGAGGCGGCCACGGGCATGGTGCGCCCGTTGTAAATATCAGCAGAATTTTCGTGGATACTTCGCGCGCCTCTCCAAATTATGTGAATGCGCTATTGCTCGCAGCATCTTTGCTGGAATAAAATAAAACCCCTAAAAATACCCTTTTTTTCCTGAATAAGCAGATAATGGGATTAAAAAATATTCTGCGAAATTCTGAACCCCGATTTCCGCTTGCCTTGCAGTAAACCCTCAAATATCGTAATACTGAATAATTTGCAGTATTTTCCCAAAAAGTATTTATATATACCAATGGGATTTCTTTTTGAGGTAATTAGTATGGCAGATTTACCAATCGCAGCAGTTGTAAGGATTGCAAAGAAGAACGGAGCCGAAAGAGTAGGCAGCGATGCAGCAGAGGCACTCGTTGCAAAGGCAGAGAAGTACATTGCCCAGCTCACCAAGGAAGCCAACAAGCTTGCCGAGCACGCTGGCAGAAAGACGATCAAGAAAGAAGATGTTGACCTGGCAGCAAAGTCCAACTAATCAACACTTTTTCTCTTATAACAATTGTAAAGTATTTCTGGTTTTGTAAAATTTTCTTCCTGAAGCCGGATCCTGGCAGAGCGCTCAGAACTTCCCCTTCGTGCTCCGGATTGCCTTTTTATCCCCGGTCATAGAAAGCGCTTCTCCAAGAGCAATGCCAAACGCCTTGAACGTCACCTCGCACTGGTGATGATCGTTCTTTCCGGAGAAGGTGATATGCGCCGTGATGCCAGCCCGGGTGCTGAGTGAATAGAAGAAATGCTCGAAGATGTCGGCAGGGATCGTCCCTACGACTTTGTTGCCAAACGACCCGTGCCAGACAAGGTATCCCCTGCCGCCGCAATCAAGGGCTACCTGCGCCAGAGATTCATCCATGGGAATAATTGCATGGGAAAAACGACGGATACCTGCTCCGTCACCGATCGCCTGCTTTATTGCATCACCGAGCACAATCCCGATATCCTCGACAGTGTGGTGGCAGTCCACATGCAGGTCGCCTTTTGCCGTGCAGGTGAGATCGAAACCCCCGTGACGTGCCATTGCGGCCAGCATGTGGTCAAGGAACGGCACACCGCTGTCCACCGAGATCTTCCCGACCCCATCCGGGTTAAGTCTGATCGCGATCTTCGTCTCTTTTGTTTCACGCTTGACTTCCACGACTCTCATCGACATTCCTCCATTGCATCCTTCAGTTTGATCTTCCCGCTATACAGGGCCGAGCCAAGCACGGCACCAAAGGCACCTGCATTTCTCAGCCCGGCTACATCCGATCGGGCAGAGACACCCCCTGCCACCACGACCGGGATACCGACATGATCGATCAGGCGCTTCACCGGTTCGAACCGGACTCCCTGCTGCAGGCCCTCAACATCAACGTTTGTATAGAGGAGGGATCCGGCCCCAAGCTCTTCAAACTTCTTTGCCCACGCAAGGTAGTCGCCCGCAGTCTCCTGCCATCCATTGACCGCAATCAGGCCACCTTTGGCGTCAACACCAGCCATCACCCGGGCACTCCCGAACCGGTCCGCCAGTTCCCGGATACATGCCGGTTCCTGCGTGGCGAGTGTCGAGATGATCACCCGGAAGACGCCGGTCTCCAGCCACCTGGCGGCATCATCAACGGACCGGATGCCTCCGCCCAGTTCTATCTCCACACCGGTCTTCCGGATAAGTCCGGTTATCAGGTCTGCATTCTTTCCAGAACTGCCAAATGCTCCATCGAGATTGACCACATGGAGGGCTTCTGCTCCCTCATCAAGCCAGCGCATGGCGCAGGCAAGAGGATCGCCATAGGATATTGCACTCTCCCGCTTTCCCTGCACAAGCTGGACGCATCGCCCGCCGAGGATGTCAACAGCCGGAAAGATCTTCATAACCATCAGCGGATCATCCGTTGAATACCCATAACAAGGATGTCTTTTGCTCCTGCACGCTTCAGGGCATTGATCAACGCGTATACCCGCTCCTCGTTCACAACGGCATGAACTGCCACGAGACCCTCATTAGAAGCTACGTCCATCACCGTCGGGCCGGAGAGGCCGGGCAACACGCGTTTCACCGTCTCCAGAGATGTACGCTTTACGTTCATCATCAGGTAGCACTGTCCGCGTGCCCGGATCACGCTCTCCAGCGCAAGGTGAATCTCATCGATCTTGTCCTTCTTGGTCCTGATGGAATCCCGGTTTGCTATCAGGTGAGTAGATGTAACAAGCACTTCGTCAATCACCCGGAGCCGGTTGGTCCTCAGGGTAGTACCGGAACTGGAGAGATCGATGATCGCGTCAGCGATCCCAAGATGCGGCGTTGCCTCACAGGCTCCTCCGACAAGTACAACACTAACATTCACACCGTGGCGCCCGAAGTAATTTCGGGTTATCACCGGGAATTCTGTAGCGATCTTCTTGCCCTCAAGCTGTTTCACAGAAGTGATCCCGGAGTCCTCGTGAACCGCGAGGACCACTTTTGCCCTGCCGAACTGGAGGTCAAGCAGTTCTTCAACATCGGATTCACGTTCCACAACCATATCGTGGCCCGTGATCCCGAGATCTGCAGCTCCCGTAGCTACGTATTCCGGAATATCGACAGGTCTGGCAAAAAGGATCTCTACGTGGGGATCAAGGGTCTTGGTGATAAGGCGCCGTTCCCCGGTCTCGGCGAGGTGGAGCCCGCTCTTCTCCACGAGTTCCATAATGGGGGCAGCGATCCTGCCCTTGTTGGGAATTGCAAGCCGGACAACTTCAGAAAAGGGGAGGGGGCCGGATTCCCCGGGTTTCCGTAACGATTTTGCCGGTTTAGCCATGTTCGCTTCAGAAGGTCCTGAGTTTGCCTTCGATTACCTTCTCGGTGACAGAGGTGACATTTGCCAGCTGATCATCAACGATCTCGAGAACCTCAGCATTGATCTCCTTGAGAACGACACCACATTTCGGCAGCACCTGGATACTTGCCACGAGGGGGTAATCGATCGGCTTACCAATCTGGGAGAGCAGCCGGACATACATCTCTTCGATCCCGTCGACCTTTGTCACGCACTCGCGGGCGATCTGTGATGACAGGAGATTGTAGATCTTCCCGATATGGTTGATCGGGTTCTTGCCGCTGGTGGCTTCCATGCTCATCGGGCGGTTGGGAGTGATAAGACCGTTGCAGCGGTTGCCGCGGCCTACCGAACCGTCATCGCCCATCTCGGCAGAAGTCCCCGTTACGGTCAGGAAAACGCTCTTCTTCTTGATATCATCCGCGGTGTTTACGTGGACAACAACCTTTCGCTTTGTGCTCTTCTTTGCAACGGCCGTGATCTGCTCGTTGAGGAGCACCATGTATTCCTGGTACTCGCGGATATCCGCACAGTACTTGTCGACGATAGCGCACGCGACAGTAAGGGTAATGGTATCCCGGTCCCGAAGCCCCATGATCTTGATGTCCTGACCAATTGCAGGGTATTTCTTCCGCAGTTTCAGGTCGATGAAATCAGCGGAATTCCTGATGATGGTCTCGACTTCCGAGAAGGGAGCGTGCCCGACACCAAACGAGGTATCGTTGGAGCGCGGGGCCTTGCCCTGACTGGGCTTGAAGACATCCCGCAGGTCCGTGGATCCGATACCAAGGCGGCAGTCAACGATGACATCGCGGTTGAGGTTGAGTTCCGGGAGGATCTTGTGAATATATGTGTGTGCTGCCTCGACGGCAACGGCATCGGTCGGAATTGTGATGCCATTGAACTGCCGGGTGGCACGACCATCGAGAAGCACATAGATCGGGCGTATCATCTTCCCGCCACCGAATTTCGGGGCGGACTCCCCGGCGACTACCTCGCCCTGGTCAGTGTTGTGGTGGAGGACAAACCCGAATTCGTCGAGGTAGGCCTTGCAGAGTGCCTGGCTGATCGATTCGGCAATTCCATCGGCAATGCTGTCAGGGTGGCCGAGACATTTGCGTTCAACAAGTTCGATACGCTGCTTTTCAAGGGGGATCTGGTCCAAGGCTTCAATCTGGATATTTCTTTTCATATATTTCCTCGTGACACTTCGTAATAGTATAAGGACTGGAGTTCATATAACAATTTCCAATAACACAATAATTATCACTAAATTATTACCCCGGGAAATTTTCCGGGACGTCCACCACAATTTTAAACCATCGGGTGGATCGGATACAAAAATATCGATATTGAACTGACAGGATTTGAAAGATGTGCTGGTATGTGTACCGATGTTCCACAAAGTACGAGATGATGCACGCCAGAAACCAAAAAAAAGTCTGTTAATTGTCTATTTTATCGTCTGAGGAATTTGTGAAGGATCGTCATCTCGCTACCCTTGGGAACCTTTTTCACGGGGGGTCTTGTCGGAACCGGCTTCTCATCCTCGGCCTCCTCATCATCTGCAACGTCCGGAGGAATACGGTGTTCATGGCCTGGAGGATCGGTCCTTGTCGCACGTTTATCCGTAACCGTCGTGTGCTGCCGTGAATGCGGCAGGGTCCTTCCCTGGTTCAGTTTCGTGCCGCAACCCGGACAAAAATTTGCCGAATTGGGGAGTTTCTTGCCGCAGTTATGGCAGAACTGGGGTGTATCTGCAGGTGGTTCTTCAGGAACCGTTTGTTCCTTCACAGTTTCCTGGACAACCGGACGACGCGGGGAAGATACGAATTCCGGTTCAGGTTCCACTTCCTGCACGATACGTCGCGGGAGTTCCTGAACCGTCCTCCGTACGGGTTGCTGGGGGGGTTGCCCGAGAGGTTTTAAGGCACCCTTCATGGCGACTTTCATCGCCGACTGGACTTCCGGTTTCCTGACTGAGGGTACAACCGTTTCCGGTGCACGGGGGATTTCCCGGTCATAATCAGACGTCACAATCTGACGTTTGACCGGCTCTGCAACCTGTCTCACCTGTGTTCTCCGGGGGGGGGCAATGATTTCCGGTTCAGGTTCAGGTTCCGGCTCTTCGTCTGGAATCTTGTACGCCGACAGGAGGCGTTTTACCGGGGGTTGCTTTTCATGATCCTTGAGAGGTTTTCGTGCCGGCTGAATCTCCTGCCTCTGTACGGGCTTTACCGGCGGTCGGCGTACATCCGGTTCTTCCTCTTCTTCAGGTTCGGGAGCAGGTCGGCGGGGAGCTTTTTTCGGTCGGTCTTCTTCGTGGAGCAACGCTATCCATTCATCAATCTCACTTGAACGGTCCATCCCGTTCTGCACAAAGACCAGTTTCATGGTCTTGATCTCATCATCCTGAGAACGGATTGACAGTACAAGCACCGGATCCGAGTTCTCGGAAAACTCGATGATACTACCGGCGAGCGTATCCCGGGCCACATCTTTTGCGGTGACTTTGAGTTTCTTTTCCTGCGTATCGATTAAAAATATACGGCGATCGGTCAGATACGCATGGAAAAAGAATTTTTTGACCGATACATTCAGGGAGCCGATAAGAACCTGCTCACCAGACTGAAGGTACGCGGAGATCCCGCCTTCTTCCTCATCCCCGTCTGGTTCGGGCTCATCTGCAGGTTTTTGGGTACGTGATGCACCTCTCTGGGTCATGCCGTCTCCCGATACAGCAGACCTGCCCGTACCGGGGGCGGGTTTTTCCTGCCGCCGGGCTATTGCACCGCCACAATACATACACTCGACGGCTTCATCCCGTATATTCATCCCACAGTGAGGGCATTTCATCGATGAGCTCCGTTCCACGGTATCCGGACTAGATAACTATAATGTTCTCATAAGATAAGAAAAATTCTCTGATCGGAATCCGGTGTACCGATTGTGGCACTACGTCGGGCCAGGATGCAGTTCATCTCAAAGGACACCCAGTGTTTCTGCAACCTGCACGCGCTCCTCCTCATTCGCGATGCTGTGGATATAAATGCCGGTATCTGGTTTTTTTGCTGCCAGCAGGGCATTGATCCTGCAGCGGATGCCATCCCCGTCAAGATAGCAATCCTGCGAAGATATACGACCGAGGCGTTCACTGATCAGCTTCCCGAAACTGTCATGGCAACAGCCGCCGTGGATGATCTCTCCCCCGGAAATTACAAGGAATACCCCGTTCTTTGCGGCTTCATCATGATCCTTCATCCGGAAGGTCCCGAACCTTTCGTCCCCGTAAGGGTTGAGAAATGCCCGGTAGAACGGATCGTGCTTTTCCTTTCGTTCCCATAAGAACAATCCAATCCGGAGGGGGAGGTAGTGAGAATACCGCGCAACAACCTCGTCCTTCAGATGCCGGTAGGGCGGGGTCTCCAGCACATCTTTCAGAGGTTTCTGGGACCACGAGAACGAACCACTTTTCACGGTACCGGCAATAACCAGCTTCACGGGTTTGAAATACAATGTCCTCGGATCGCACTGGACCGCGATGGAACCGTCTTTAAGGGTAAGAAAGACACCGGACTTTACCTTTTTCCCGCATTCGTTACCAACGGGCTCTGACGATGTCTTTTGCACCCGTGGCTTCTCATCCCTCCTGTTGTGAGCGATGGCTGACCAGATCTCCGGGGAATATATCTTCTCCAGGTTGCTCTTCCAGATCGGATCGCGGATCGTTGAGATGGAAACGAGCCGGAATTCTTCACCAACCGGGATGAATTTCGCCCCGCATGACGTGCATTCAATATAGTATTCGGTATGGGGCAGGCCGAATAGTTGCTTTCCCGACACCCGGTTCAGTGTACCATTCCTGCAGATCGGGCAAAGATTCATCCAGGATGCGGACAGGGAGCCGGGACCTGTATCGGTAATATTCCTGACGGTCTTCAAGGGAACCGAGGCGCTATGCCAGGTCCATTCCTGCAGCAGCCTGATTCCCCGTGCCTTACGGTGGGAACTGCGATCCAGCACATCTGTCTTCTCGGCAATACCAGCCCGGCAGAAAAGCTCGGTGATGACCGGTGCAAGGGGAAGTCCGTCGGTATTAAGCCGCTGTCCGAGGCACCGGTCAAGACCGGCCGGAACAGGATCCGAGATGACGGCCGGTGTCAGGATCGGCAGGGTTTTGGAGAATTCCGCGTTGAGGCATTCCAGTGCTACTGCCACCTGCTCTTCAGTTACCCGTACGCCATCCCGTTCAAATGGCAGGCCGGCTCCACTCCGGCGTACGGCTTCGTACGCCAGTGCCCGGATACTATCAGGTATAGGGAAAAACTGCGGGGCGGACATGAATGTATGCGTCATATCCTTTGACCTGCGATCCGTATAACAATTCCCCCAGGGAGAGGTCTGTCTGTCTGTCTGTCTGCCCGGTCAGGATCGGGCTTGCGGATTGTAAGTAAATACGGGGAGCCGACAGCATGACAAGTGGGCAGAAGTTGTCCGGGACTATTTTTCGCTCCCACGAAACCGGAAGTTCCCGGGGGGTACCCGGATTTCAAACCGTGCCCCCCGCCCCTCAGTGCCGGTCTCCTCGATCATGATATTTGTAATAGCGAGAATTTCACGGGAGAGGAAGAGACCCAGGCCGGTATTCCTGCCAAATCCCCGCTCAAACAACCGGGTCCTGTCCTCATCCGGGATACCGGTTCCATTATCGTCGACCACCAGAACCATTTCGTTCCCACCCCGGTAATAAGATACATTCAGGGCGGTCATCCGATCACCCCCGTACTTCATTGCATTATCGAAGAGATTGTAGAACACCTTCCCAAGCATGGGATCTGCAAAAACCTCAAGATTTCCGGTGTTGTTCTCCAGCTTCACCGTTTTTAAGTCCAGCTGGGCCTGTGCCCTCCTGATCACTGCATTCAGATCCTGCCAGACAGGTGATTTGGTACCGAGCTGCTGGTACTCATAGGTAAATTCGATTTGTTCCTGCATTGCATGGACGGCTCGTTCTTCCTGATCCAGGTACTCATTCTGGATCGGATCTGTTGCAATTTCCCGGATCAGCTCGATGTAGCTGCGGACGACCATCAGCTTGTTGTTGAGGTCATGCCGTGTGATACTTGTCAGGAGACTGAGCTTTTTGTTGGCACGGGCAAGGGCCAGTTCTGCCTGCTTCCGTTCAGTCACGTCACGGAACAGGTAAAGATACCCCGATGAACCGGAACCCCATTCATCCATCGGAGTAAAAAGCACATCGAAATAATGCGGGGCGCCGTCATAGGGGAGGTGAAGCTCGATCCGTCGTTCCCCTCCCCCGCTCGCAGGATGATCGCTGACTGCTTTGAGCAGGGTGATCAATTCCGTAATGTTCCGGCCGACCGCGACATGGGAGGTAAACCCGGTGATTCGTTCTGCAGCCGGGTTGATGTCTATGACGCAGTTCTTCCTGTCGACCACGATCACTCCGTCGCGCATGGTAGCAAACACCCGGGAGTAAGCAACCGGAACCGCGGAAAAGAGCTGGTAATGGAGGAGGCCTACTGCAAGGACAATCCCGGTGATCAGGAACGCGATGGGAGTCAGGTCATATTCCGGGAACGGAGCGAGATGGAAAACATAGGCCATGTTACATAACGCGGGTATGACTGCAGCACAGAACAGGAGGATGGTCTGGTTCCGGTAGAGAGCATTCGGACCAAAGAGTCGCCCGCCTGCGAGCGTAAGAGCAATCAGGGCGATCGCGTAGCAATACGCGATGGTAATCCAGAAGAGGGGCCCGTGCTCGTATATCCAGATGACCGAACCATTGACAGTTTCCGCATGGAAGCCGGAGTAATACAGGTAGTGGTACTGATTTGTAAGTACCATAAGATAGACCAGTGCAGGAACAATGAAGAACAGGGGAACGGTTCTGCGGGTGAGATATTGTTCCCGCCCGGTATAGCACATGACAACAAAGAGCCAGGCAACCGGCACGGTCAGAAGAGCGGGATACTCGATATTGTTGAGGAAAAGGACGGTCGAGAGCTGGGTGCTCATCATCTCCATCGCGTACCCGTATATCCAGACCGTCTCTGCGGCCATCAGCAGGATGAACGGTTGAGAGATCGGGTTTGCCCGGTTGCGCCATCCGATGATCGTGAGCACGGCTGATACCGTTCCCGATATCAACATGAGGACGACGAGCGGGGTAAACTGGATGATCATGGGTCCATCTTCGGCAGGGGGTAGTTCCGGTTCCGTGTAACTGGGGTGTCCGGCGGATCGTTTCCGAACCTGTTGAACGGACCGCCGTAAAGGTAAGATCTAAGTCTTCCTGCATGAGTCTTAAATACCGCAGACTTGATTCCGTCGGCAGGAAATTCCTCACTTCTTTCACAGGCCAGGAATCGTGTTTTTATTATTCATCATCAATGAAAAAAGCAAAACGCCGATACACAACAAGGAGGATCAACCTTCAATCCCCGCTCTTTTTCGATTTCAAAACGCATCGATCCCCCCTTTACAGAAACTGATCTGATTGCCAGGCTCCAGAAGGACTATTCAGGAAAAAAGGGACGGGGGCTGATGACACGATGGATGCAACATGGCCGAAGGATTATCCTGTGAAAATCACACCGGAAAAAAGAGATGCCGGAGAACATTCAGCAATGGCAGTTGAATAGTTCCCGTACCATATCCGGTATCTCCGATACCCGGGATGCTACAGGAACGCCATGTTTTTTGAGCCGTGCAATCTTCGAGCGGGCGTCGCCTTCGCCACCCTCGACAATTGCACCAGCGTGGCCCATACGTTTGTCCGGCGGTGCTGATACGCCGGCAATATACGAAACGATGGGGAGATCCGTTGACTTTGCCCCTTCCTCTTCGAGGTTTCCTCCGACTTCCCCGATCAGGACAACAGCCTTTGTCTGGGGATCGTTCTCGAAGCGTTCCAGCACATCGACAAAGGTCTGGCCGATCACCGGGTCGCCACCTATGCCAACAACCGTACTCTGCCCGATGCCGGCCCGGGTCAGTTCGTCCACGACTTCGTACGTGAGCGTCCCCGAACGGGAGATCACGCCCACATTCCCGCGGGAGAAGAGGCCTGCCGGCATTATCCCCATCTTTACCTCGCCGGGAGAGAGAAGCCCGGGACAGTTGGGGCCGATCACCCGTACGCCTTCCATCTTTGCATACGCCAGCGCTTTCATGGTATCATGAACCGGAATGTGCTCGGTGATACAGACGATAGTTTCTATACCGGCGCTGGCCTCTTCCATGATCGCATCAGCTGCAGCACCTGCGGGGACGAAAATGACGGCAGCACCAATGTCATGCTCTCTCATCGCGTCCTTCACCGTGTTGAAAACCGGGACACCGTGGACCTCCTGCCCACCTTTGCCCGGTGTGACACCGGCCACAACACTCCTGCCACCTACCAGCTTTGCATAGGTGTTCATCAGGCCGATATGGAACTCTCCCTGCTTCCCGGTAGCTCCCTGCACGAGGATCCCGGTCTTCCTGTCACCGTATATCACGCGGTCACCGCCACTGCCTTTTTCACGACAAGATCCATCGTATCGAGCATCTCATAGCCGCTCTCCAGAAGGAGCCGGCGCCCCTCCGCCTCATTGGTCCCGGCGAGACGGACGATCACTTTCTGCGAGATAGCTGCGGCAATGATCCCTTTTGCCACTTCATCGCACTTCGTAATCCCGCCCAGCAGGTTTACGACGATGACCTTCACGGCAGGGACACTCGCCACGAGACGGACTGCATGCATCACGCGCTCGCTCTCTGCTCCGCCACCGACATCAAGGAAATTTGCTGCCTTACCTCCGTAATACTCAATCAGGTCGAGGGTCGCCATGGTGAGACCGGCCCCGTTACCGATTACACCGATTGCACCATCCAGCTCCACAAACGAGAAGCCGTACTTCTCCGCCTCGCGTTCCCGATCGGTGAGATCGCGGTTGACGGATATTCCCTGCCTTCCGAGGGCATTATCGTCCACGATGATCTTTGCATCGGCTGCAAAGACACCCTGCGGCGTTGTGACAAGGGGGTTGATCTCCGCAAGGAGCGCGTCCTTTTCAAGGAATACCCGGTAGAGTTTGCTGATGATCTGCCCGATCTCTTTTGGCGCAGTTCCGATCAGTTCGCGGAGCATGAACGGGGGGAGGTCGCGCATGAGGGGATTTGCCACCACTTTCCGGATCAGTTCCGGGTGCTCCCGGGCCGTGACCTCGATCTCAACGCCACCGGCTTCCGTGAAGAGGATGAGCGGCTGTTTTGTCGAACGGTCAACCGTGATCGAGAGATAATACTCATGCTGGATCGCAAGCCGCTGCTCGGCAAGGATCTCCTTTACGGGAATCCCCTTGATCTCTTTTTTGAAGAGTTCTTCTGCCGTAGCAGTGCCTGTTTTTTTGTCTGCCATCAGGATACCGCCAGCTTTTCCCCTGCCGCCAATATCCACCTGTGCCTTGAGCACAAATGCATTCCCGAGTTCGTCCAGGTGCGGTGCCAGTTCTCCGGCAGAAGTCAGGAGAAAACCGGCCGGTATGGGGATCCCGTACTCCCGGAGCACGTTCTTTGCCTCGTATTCCCGTAATTTCATGGTGATATTCCTGCTGCAAGCTCAATGCCTTTTTTCATTGCCCTGATGTTGAGATCCTCGGTGCCCTTGGGTACGGAGTCGAGGATCGCTTTCTCCAGTGCAGTCTCGCTCACGACATGGGTCGATCGGACAAGTGCCCCGAGCATCACGATGTTTGCGACAATATCCCGGCCGAGAGAGATTTTTGCTTCCTTCGTTGCCGGGATCTCGATACACCGGCAGGCAGGCCGGGAATGGACGAGTGTCGAGTCCACAAGCATCATGGCCGGGTTCACAGCATCTGCACCATATTTTTCGAATCCTTCCTGCGACATGATGACATAGATATCCGGTACCGCCACTTTCGGGTACAGGATCGGCGTGTCGTCGATGATCACCGCGCTCATCGATGCCCCGCCCCTGGCCTCAGGCCCGTAGACCTGGGTCTGGACGGCGTACTTGTTGTCGTACATCACCGCAGCCCGCCCGAGGATGACTGCCGAGAGGATGATCCCCTGGCCGCCAAAGCCCGAGAACCGTACCTCGTTCCTCATGGCTTCACCCCCAGAGCCGGCCGGTTCCGCCGGGCCAGCTCCCCTACGACATACATATCATCCGGAACCGTCTCGCCCTGCTCCAGCATCCGGTCGCGTTTCGCTTTCAGGAGAGAATGCGCCCGCAGGTATTCCACGTGGTCGGCAACCTGTCTGAACTTGTTCCTGCGGCCAAAGGCGGTCGGACACTGGACCAGCGCTTCGATAAAGGAGAAACCCGGAGTCTCGAGACCTACCTTCACCGCTTTCTCAAGTTCCTTGACATGGTAGGAGGTCCAGCGCGAGACATAGTTCGCCCCCGCCGCGATCGCCAGCTCGCAGAGATCGAACGGCATTTCCATACAGCCGTACGGGGTCGTGGACGAGAAGCATCCCTTCGGGGTTGTCGGGCTGCCCTGCCCACCCGTCATGCCGTAGATCTGGTTGTTCATACAGACTACGGTGAGGTCGATGTTGCGCCGGCAGGCATGGATAAAGTGGTTGCCACCAATTGCCGCCAGATCCCCATCCCCGGTGAATACAACGACATGAAGGTCCTGGTTTGCCATCTTCACACCGGTAGCAAAAGCGATGGCCCTGCCGTGTGTGGTGTGGAGCGAATCGGTCACGATATAACCGGGGGCCCGGGAGGAGCACCCGATACCGGAAACAAAGACGGTCTCCTCTTTTGTCCAGCCCATCTGGTCGACCGCAGCCAGCGTGCAGTTGATGATCGTGCCATTGCCGCAGCCGGCGCAATAGATGTGGGGGAGCCGGTCCTGCCGGTACCAGTCATCAAAGCTCATCGTTTCGCCTCCAGTGCCGCCCCGAGTTCAGCCGGCGTATGAAGCTCCCCGCCAAGTTTGGGCAGGCTGATAACCGGCACATCTGCATGCCGCTCGATCTCCCGTGCGATCTGGCCGAGGTTCATCTCGGGAACGAGGAAGCGGCGGGCGTTCCTGAACTCCATAAGCGCATTCTCCGGGAATGGCCAGACGGTACGGAGCCGGAGGAACCCCACATTCTTATCATTCCTGTCGTGCAGGACCTGCTGAACCGTACGGACGGGCCCCCCGTATGCTATAAAGACCTGCTCCGCATCGGGATTCACGACATCATAGTCAGCGATCTCGTGCCGGGCCAGTTCAACCTTGTCCACGAGCCGCTGGACAAGGTTTGCATGGAGTTTCGGGTTCGTGGCGCACGGGTACCCCCGTTCGTCATGGGTGAGCCCGGTCACGTGGACGCCGTACCCTTTGCCGAACTGCGGGAACCCGGGGACGAGGTCGCTTTCCGGCCGGAAAGGCAGTGTGCCTTTTACAAGTTCCCTGCGGGGGACCTGCTCAACGGTATCGGGAATGGTAATTTTTTCCCGCATGTGCCCAATCACTTCGTCGGCCATCAGGAAAACCGGGACACGGAACCGGTCGGCAAGATTGAACGCTTTTGCCGTGAGTTCGTACATCTCCTGTACACTCGCAGGGCAGAGTGCGATAATAGAATAATCGCCATGCGAGCCGAACCGGCACTGCATCATATCACCCTGCGCGGCCATGGTGGGCTGGCCTGTGGACGGGCCGCCCCGCTGGACGTTCACGATCACGCAGGGTGTCTCGGTCATTGCTGCATAGCCGATATTCTCCATCATGAGGGAGAAGCCGGGACCGCTCGTCGCGGTCATGGCCCGGACCCCGGTCCACGATGCGCCAATCACCGACGCAATGCCCGCGATCTCGTCTTCCATCTGGATGAAGACCCCGTTCTTCTTCGGGAGTTTTGCCGCCATGTGCTCGGCGATTTCCGTGGAGGGGGTAATCGGGTATCCCCCGAAAAACCGGCAGCCTGCCGCCAGCGCCCCCTCGGCACAGGCAGTATTTCCCTGCCAGAATTCAGTCCGCGTCAATATTCAATCGCCACCTTTCTTGGTTCGTACGGTTCTTCCTCATCCCAGTGGATTGCCTGATCAGGGCAGGTGAGCTGGCAGACGCCGCAGAGCTGCCGCCCGTAGAGGTTCCGCAAGCGGCAGTTCGTACAGCGCTCAGGACGGTCAAGCTCAGGTACTACAATACCCCGGCGGTTGGGCTTTTTGCCCTCCCTGAAGATCTTATACGGACAGACCTTCGTACAGAGATTACACCCTTTGCACCGGGTCTCGTCGATGGCGAGTTTCATGTGAGATTTAGTCCTGTCGTACTAGTTTTCCCTTGAGGTGAAAAAACCTATTTGTTTTTCGCATGATCAGGTGCGGCCTGCCTTGCGGCAATATTCCTGGAATACCTCACCCGCATGGCGCCGCACGGATTCGAAGATGTCATCGCCGTGCGAGTCTATTCCCACGATAAGCGGGAGCCGGTCAAGCGCGATCACCCAGATCGCCTCGGCCATGCCGAGATCCTCAAAAAAGACACCTTTCAGGGTCATGTGAGAGGAGGCGAGGGCCGCACACCCGCCCGTGAAGGCGAAATACACGCCCCGGCCCCTGAGTTGTTCGCGTACTGTGGCCCCCATCCCGCCTTTCCCGATCAGTCCTCGCACACCTTTGTCAAGCAGGAACCCCGAGAGCTCGTTCATCCGCGCTGATGTGGTCGGCCCGGCGGCAAGGATGCGGTTGTTCTTCACCAAGGGACCGCAGTGGTAGATCACTGCTCCCTTTGGATCGAATGGTATTCCCTGTTCCCGCATCCGAAGGTGCGCCTCGTCCCGTGCCGTGTAGACGATGCCGGAGAGCTCCACGTGATCTCCGGCCCGGAGCTTAAAGACCTCGTCCCCTATAGGTGTCCGGAGCTGGACCGGTTCCTGCGTCACCACCGTACCTCCTGCGTTGCGTGCCGGTTCGCCCAGCACTGGACATTGACCGCCACGGGCAGGGAGGCGGTGTGGCAGCCGGCAGTCTTCACTTTCACTGCAAGAGCTGTCGTATCGCCACCCTGCCCCATCGGGCCGATGCCGAGCTTGTTAACAGAGTCGCAGATCTGCTGCTCGAACGCGGTCATCGTATCAACAGGAAGGAGCAGCGCCTCCTTTGCGAGCGATGCCGCAAGATCGAACGTCCCCCCGATCCCGACACCGAGGAAGACCGGCGGGCATGGCTTCCCCTCTGCATGCAGCATCGTCTCCACGACAAAACCCTCGATACCGTAGACCTGCGAGGGGAGGAGCATAGCGATCCGGGAACTGTTCTCCGCTCCGGCACCTTTGGGGAGGATGGTCACGGTGAATTTCTCGCCCGGCCGGACATGGATCGCCGGCATCCCGGGGCCGGTATTGTCCCCGGTATTCTGGCGGGTGAGGGGATCGACGACATTCGGACGGAGCGGTACCTCCACCGTTGCCCTCCGGCATCCGATGGCTACTGCATCATAGAGGCCCTGCGTGAGCGGGACATCGGGTGGAAGCGTAAGGTATACGACCGGGACACCGGTATCCTGGCAGAGCGGCACGCCTAACTCCGCTGCCGCTTTGACATTTCTCAGGATATTGGCAAACTCCCCGCGTGCAACCGGGTTTGTCTCGGCAGCGGCGGCCCGATCGATCGCCCGGATTACATCAGGAGGGAGCGTGATAGCGGCTTCGCGGAACGCTTGGAACGTTGCCTCGGCAAGCGCGGCATGTATCGGGTCCTTATCCTTCATTATGTACACATGAGCACCGGGGAATAATATATAGGTGTGCGCGAGGGAGAGTGGAGGATAGGGAGGTAAGAGAGAGATCGGGGTCTCCTGACAAAATATGTTGGCAGGGGGAGTACCTCCCTGCCGTTTGTTCTCATTGCCTACTTTGTTCCACCAGACCCGATGTGATCGGGAGCCCGGTCCATCACCGGTCGAAGAACTCCATTCTTCTCAAGGCTCATCACTGCGGGGTTCGACTCAGGCCAGTGCCGCCACCCCATTCACCTTGGATAACCTGGGATCCAGACATAATCAGACATGAGGGGTCTCTTCCCCCCCTAATCATAGACCGGTACCATTCCGGAAACTCTCCGGTCATATAGTGAATTCCGCGGGTTCCTGAAACCATCCAATTATTGAGACCCGGACCGTGAAAGAGAACAAGTCCGAAAAAAAAGATCTGAAAAAGAAAAAAATTACTTCTTGCCACCCTTTGCGTGGGCCGGGCCTTTCTTCTCTTCGGCTGCCTTGGCGGGTGCGGCATCCTTGCCACCCTTTGCTGCCGGTGCCGCGCCCTTTGCTGCATCCTTGCCGCCCTTTGCCGGTGCTGCTCCCTTTGCGGGCTCAGCGGCTGCTACCTCTTCCACAACAACAGGTGCTGCAACAACCTTCTCACCGACAAGCTTCGGTGCCGCGACGATCCTGCCGCTGACCTTGATCACGCTCACCTTCAGGTGCGAGGGGGTCGGAAGCTTGTGGCCGGCATGGCGGAGTGCATCCTTGATCTTCTCAAGGTACTGGGGGGTGGAGTAGACCGTCAGGATCTTCTGGCCGGGGGTTACCCGGGCCGCAGTCCCGACCGCCTTGCCGAACGCAAGGCGCATTCCTTCTGAGACACGGTCCGCACCGGCACCGGTTGCCTGCTTGTTCTCGCGCAGGACATGGTGGGGGAATACGCGTACCTTGAAGTGGAAATTGGACCTGCCGACTTCTTTCATCAACCGGCGGTTGGCGGTGATGC
Source organism: Methanoregula sp. (assembly GCF_049518935.1). Classification (GTDB taxonomy): domain Archaea; phylum Halobacteriota; class Methanomicrobia; order Methanomicrobiales; family Methanospirillaceae; genus Methanoregula. The sequence continues at coordinate 16,208 of NZ_JBEKRH010000003.1, read as the reverse complement.
GGGCGGCCTCGAGGGCGCTGTGCCGGATCTGGCATGCCTCTTCGACAATCAGGTCAACTTCAGTCGGGAATTCCTGCGAGAGGTTGCCCATCTCGAACTGAACAATCTTGCTCCCGGGAACACCGCCCATGTATTCGCGCCGTGTATAGGCCTTCTTGGCAACTTCCCTGTACATCTTTGCCGGTTTTCTAACCATCGCGTCCTACTCCTGTGATATATTGTCAAAAGCGGGCAAAAATACCAGAAAATGCTCAGATATTGATGCCTGTACGCTTCACAAACTGCTTTTATAAAATGGAGATGGAGGGTATTAAACCTTACTGGACTACTCCCGATTCCTCGTTGATCATGTCAAGGAGATGGCGGCGGATCTGGACGAACTCCTCGCCCGTACGTTCACGGGGTCTTTCCCCGGGTACGGTGACGATCTCACGTACACTTCCGGGTCGGCGGGTCAGGACAACGATGCGGTCAGCAAGAAATACCGCTTCATCAACACTGTGCGTGACGAACAGAATTGTCTTCTTCGTCTTCTGCCAGATATGCAGCAGTTCGTGCTGCATCCGGTTCCGGGTCTGCGCATCAAGCGCACCGAAAGGTTCGTCCATCAGGAGTATCGATGGATCGATGGCAAGCGCCCGGGCAACAGCGACCCGCTGCCGCATGCCACCGGACAATTCATAGGGAAAGCTGTTTTCGAAGCCTTTGAGTCCAACAAGTTCGAGATACTTTTTCGCGTTCTCCTCGCGCTCTGTCTTTTTCATACCCCTGAGTTCGAGCCCGAGCGTCACGTTTTCCTGCACATTCCGCCACGGGTACAGCGAATACTCCTGGAAGATCATGGCCATCTGGGGGCTGGGTCTCGTTATTGTTGTGCCATCGATGGAGATGGTTCCCGACGTCGCAGATTCAAGGCCGGCAATGATGCGGAGGATCGTGGTCTTCCCGCACCCTGACGGGCCGAGGATGCAGATGAACTCCTGGTCCCGGATATCAAGTGAGATGCGGGAAAGCGCCTCGATCATCTCGCCTTTTTCCGTAGTGAATGTGCGGGATACGTCCCTGAGCTGGAGGGTCATCGGTCAAGCCCCCTCCAGCTGAAAAGGCGGCTCTCTACGATCTTGAAGAGCATATCTATCGCAAGCCCGATCACCCCGATGGTTATCATGCCGGCAACGATCACGTTCATTTGCCCCTGATTATACGCGTACATAATCAGGTAGCCGAGACCGGATGTAGGACCGGGGAGGATCTCTGCTGCAACCACGCACATCCACGCGATCCCGAAACCGACACGGAGCCCGGTCCAGATGGTTGGGGCCGCACCGGGAACTATGATCCTGGAAAGGACCTGCCGTTCGCTCGCTCCCAGTGTTGTTCCCACTTCGATCCAAGTCTTCTTTACACCGCGAACGCCGTCAATCGTGTTGAGGAGGATCGGGAAGACAGAGCCGATGAAGATAATGAAAACGATAGAGGCAATGCCGAGCTTAAACCAGGCAAGTGCGAGGGGGACCCACGCGAGGGGGGGGACAGGCCTGAGCATCTCGATTGTTGTGTCGAAGAAATCGTTGATCCGGGTGGATCTGCCCATGCCGATCCCGAGAGGGATGGCAACAGCAGCCGCAAGGCCAAACCCGATGGCTACCCGCTCGATACTGACGAGAGAGTTGTCAACGAGGCTTCCCGTGCCGAGCGTATACGCCGTGCTGAAAGGGTTGAGCAGCACCGGGATGACCGACTCAAGTCTCGGCAGGTAAAAAGGGTTGTTGATGATGATCGCCACGGCCTCCCATCCGATGATGAGGAGGAGGGGCAATACAAGGCCGAGGCGTCGCGTCATCGTTCTTTATGATAATGTCCCGTTATCCTGATTAAATTTTTACTTCGGTTGTTGTAAACCCGCTTTCCTGCAGGGACGAGCGGAGCATGACGTCCTGGATAGAGCCTTTGCCGGGTGCAGCGATGACGAGTGGTTTGCCGGCGTCCGATCGCTGCTTTGCCCATGCTGCAAAGCTCTGCCAGTCCTGCACAGGTGCTCCCTTTGTCACGACGAGGCCTGTTCCGAGGTTATCAATCGGGTAGGTGATCCTGATCGGTATACCCTGGTCGATTGCAGCGATTGCCGGTGGTGCACCAACATAGGACATCTGGATCCCGTTGGTTGCTGCAAGCTGCATGAGGGCCGGGCCCGCTGATGCAGATACGAGGTGCACTTCAGCAACTTTCTGGCCGTTTACGATGAAGTCTGCGACATCCGGTTTGGCCTTGGTCGGGTCCTCGGGTTTGAGCGCGATGCCGTACGTGTCGTTGAAGTACTGGTAGTTCTTGACCGCGACAAAGAGCGCCGAGTGATCCACTGCCATCAGGTAACCGACAGTGACAGGCTCTTTTACTGCGGGCGGTGTCGTTACCGTCTTTGTTGCAATAATTGCCTGTGCATTCTGGTACGGGGTGAAGTTGTAGAGCAGCGATTCCTTGTCCCCGGCTGAACCGTTCTTTAAGTAACCGTTGACAGAGCCGAGATCGATCTGTGCCTGGATGAAATCGTTCATACTGCTCTTCCATGCATCTGAAGGTTCATTGGTGAATTTGATTGTCGGAAGAGAATTGTTGACAGCAGTGACAGATGAGACACTTACGTTGCCGTAGGTGAAATTCTGCTTGCCTGCAAGCCAGTCTGCGACAATCGCCGAAGATTCCTGGGGGTGGTCGGTGATATACTGGCTCGATGCGAGGTTGAGTGCACTGAACGCATTTACGAAATCGGGATTGTTGTCATAGAAATCCTGGCGGACAACGAACACGTTCTGGGGGTGATCGCTCCACTTCCCTGCAGGAGGGAGATCCTTTGAATAGGAAGCAACCTGCCCGATCCCGCTCTCCACACCGGCCTCAACAACAGGCTGCCAGGCAATGTACCCGTCAACCTGGTTGGTAGCGAGGAGGCCGGGCATCGGACCAACACCCTGCGTGTAGAGGATTTCTACGGTTCCCGAAGATGCCAATGCTGATGCCGGACCTGTAGTTGTTGTGCTTGCCGGTGTCGCCGCAGGCTGGGTGCAACCGGCAGAGAACAATAAGAGTGCCATGACGAAGAGCGCAATTACCGTAATCTTCATAGAGTTCATGTAGGAAATGTTGCCTTGACAATAATAAATAATGTACTCTTTGGATGTTTTTACTGCCGTTCTGTCCAATTTTTACGAATAATTTTTACAATTGGATAACTATTGTAACATTAGTGTCCACAATCATCTTTTAAGATCCAATTGATTAAGGACAAAAAGGAAATAATTTTCTTTATTCGATCTGTTTGTATCTGCAATATGATGCAGGCTGACCCCATAGACCGGCTCACGCGCGTCGCTCTCATCTCGGACGAGGAATTCGTCGCTTCCTTAAATGAACTCCACGGGTATGATCACCGTATCAGATTGAGGGAAATTTCGGAGAAGAGCGGGATCGCCCAGAGTTCACTCTATAAGATTTATCACGGGGAACGGTCATCTTGTCTCCAGACAATGCATTCGATCATCAGGGCCATGCACCAGCTCTACCACGTTGTATCCGAGGACTTCATCAGATTGATCGCTGCCCGGCCTGTACTCAAACACGTAGTGGAGCGGATGGTGGAGATTGATGGTCACCGTATACGGGCCAGGGAATATCCCGTGCATACGATGAAGGATGCTATGGTTGCTGCTGACAGGGCCGGGCGGGAGGGGGCGATTGCCATTATCTGTGCACCGATTGTATCGAGTGCTATCGAACAACCGGTGCATGTTCCGGTGGCCGCGATTATCCCGCGCAATTCGGTCCGGCAGACGATAGAACCGGCCGCACGCAAGGCGTTGTTTTAATCAATTGACAGCCAATAGATAAACGATAAAACCGGATGGTGAAACGGATGCGAAACGATGTTGTAAGGCTGGGGCGCCTTTCCGGTGAGAGGTCCGGGGACATGATGCACTTCCTCTCATCGATGCGTGCAGACCGGTACATAGCCGGCGCGGATATCCTTGTTGATATCGCCCATGTGCTGATGCTCGACAGGCAGAAGATCAACGATCGTGCTACAACACGTCAGCTCCTCCCTGCATTGCTCAGGCTCCATGACAAAGGAATACCAGAAGAGGTATTCGATGACCGGTTCGAGGATGTGCATGCCGGGATCGAGTCGCTTCTGATCGAATCTCTTGGTGTTGAGGCCGGAGGCCGGATGCACATGGGGCGGTCACGGAACGATGAGGTTGTAACCTGCATCCGGATCCGGCTGCGCGAAGATCTGATTGCGCAGATGACCGCACTGCTCAAAGTCCGGGAAGTGCTCCTTACCCTCTCAGAGAACCATACGGAAAGCACAATGCCCGGGTTCACTCACCTGCAGCACGCCCAGCCGACAACCCTCGCCCACCACCTCCTTGCGTATGAACAGGCATTTTCCCGTGATTTTGACCGGTTGAAGGAGGCATATGCCCGGGTCAACCAGTCCCCGCTTGGTGCAGCCGCGTTCGCTTCCACCGGCTATCCCATAGACCGCGAATTCACCGCCACGCTTCTGGGTTTCGATGGCCTTGTCACCAATACTATGGATGCAGTGGCAACCCGGGACTTCGCCCTTGAAACCCTTGCAGACCTCACGATCATGATGGCCAACGCGAGCAGGCTCTGCGAGGAATTGATCTTCTGGAGCACCTCGTTTGTGAAGTTCGTGATCTTTGATGATGCGTTCTGCTCTACATCATCGATCATGCCCCAGAAGAAGAACCCGGATACCGCCGAGATTATGCGGGCAAAATCCGGATCGGTCTTTGGGGCATTCAGCGGGGCGTTGGTAACGGTCAAGGGTCTGCCGATGAGTTACAATCGCGATCTCCAGGAACTCACGCCCAACATCTGGCGCGGGATGGATGATGCCGGTGAGAGCCTGCGGTTGCTTGCCGACATGCTCGCCAGCGCATCGTTCGATACAAAACGGATGAGCGAGGAGGCAGGCAAGGGATTCTCAACGGCAACCGAACTTGCCGATTCCCTTGTGAGGTCCTGTGGGATTCCCTTCCGTACCGCTCACAACATTGTTGGCAGGGCAGTCCAGAAAGGGGATCTCTCCCTTGCCACGCTTGAGAAAGCAGCAGGGGAAGTCGGCGGGGGAATCTCGCTTGCAGGAAAAGGCCTGACGCAGAAGGATATCGACAGGATGCTCGAGGTCAGGTACTCTCTTGAACTCCGGAAGGCTCCCGGCGGTCCGGCACCTGAGGCAGTTATTGCTGCGCTGGGTGAGCGCAGGAAACAGCATCACCACGATGCGGAACTCACTCGCAAAAAGCAGGCAAAACTTGCAAAGGCAAAAGAGCATCTCATAGCAGAAGCGCGGAGGCTGGTAGCATAACGACACGATTTGTTTCCGGGGATCTCGTCCAGTGCAACCATGGCGGGAAGATCAGGAAAGGCGTTTACATCACCGAACGGGACGGCATGGCTGTACTCAAGATGGATTCCGGCTACAACATTGGTGTTGCCCCAAGATCCTGTTCGGTTATCGGACACCCGGAGCCAGTTCCTGGTAAGAATCTCGAAGTTAAGCAGAACAGTAAGCTCCCCAACCTGTCAATCGTCTCTACCGGAGGGACCATTGCAAGCAGGATTGATTACCGGACCGGTTCGGTCACCAGCCAGTTCAATGCAAACGATATCCTGATCGCCATTCCCGAACTGGCGGAAATTGCCAATTACCGGACCATCCCCCTCGCGACAATCCTTTCCGAGAATATGACCCCGACGATATGGCAGGATCTCGCCCGTGCCGTGTATGATGAGATCCGTGGCGGTGCACGGGGCATCATTGTGACCCACGGGACAGATACCATGGCATACAGTGCCGCCGCTCTCAGTTTCATGATCGACACCCCGGTACCAATCATATTCACGGGTTCCCAGCGTTCGGCGGACAGGCCATCGAGCGATAACGCAATGAACGCGATCTGTGCTGCTGCTGCAGCAACAAGCGAACTTGGCGAGGTCGCCGTTGTAATGCATGCAACCACCAGCGATGATATCTGTTCCATCCACCGGGGCACCCGGGTCAGGAAGATGCATACTTCCCGGCGGGACGCCTTCCGGAGCCTGGGTATTTCACCCATTGGCGAGATTGAATTCCCCTCCCGTAAGGTGACGCTGGAAGAATCCGCGGTACGACGGGATGCGCATACGCTCGCACTTCATAATAAAATCGAATCTCACTGCGCTCTTGTCCAGTTCTACCCGGGAATGTCCCCGGAGATCCTGAAGGCGTACAACGGGTACAAGGGTCTTGTTATTGCGGGAACCGGGCTGGGGCATGTCAGCACAGCACTCATTCCCGCTCTCGCGCGCCTCATAAACGCGGGAACCATGGTCGTCATGACCTCCCAATGCATGCACGGCAGGGTGTGCGACCGTGTCTACGATACCGGCCGCGATCTTCTGGCCGCAGGAGTCATTGAAGCTGGTGATACACTACCGGAAGCGGCGCTGGTCAAGCTGATGTGGGTGCTCGCAAACGAAAACAACAGGGAAAACGCCGCAGGCCTGATGCAGAGCGATCTCAAAGGGGAATGCACGAGGAGGAGCGCCTATGGATTATAAGACCCTCGGTCTCGTAGCCGGTATCGAGATCCACCAGCAACTCGATACCGCAGAGAAGCTCTTCTGCCACTGCCCCACCACACTCCGGGAGATACCGGAACACAACGGGGAGTTCTTCCGTTACCTCCGGGCAACGGTTAGCGAGATGGGAGGGATCGATCGCGCAGCACTGGAAGAGATGAAGGACCACCGGAAATTCCAGTATTATACGTACGACACAACCTGCCTTGTCGAGAATGATGAGGAACCACCAGCCCCGATAAATGATGAAGCGCTTGCAATCTGCCTGACAATTGGCAAGATGTTCGGCATGACCCCCGTCCCTCAGGTGCACATCATGCGCAAACTCGTAATCGATGGATCGAATACCAGCGGTTTCCAGCGCACGGCGCTTGTGGCATTCAACGGTGCGCTCCCGGACGGCGGCCAGATAGAAACTATTTGTCTCGAAGAGGAAGCGGCACAGCGGGTGAAAGATGAGGTCTTCTCGCTGGACCGGCTCGGGATTCCGCTCATCGAGATTACCACATCCCCGTGCTTGCACACACCGGAAGACGTACAGAAAGTCGCCGAATATATCGGCATGGTGCTCCGGTCCACCGGCACGGTGAAACGCGGTCTTGGTACTATCCGGCAGGATGTAAACATCTCAATTGCCAACGGCGCACGGGTCGAGATCAAAGGTGTTCAGGAGCTCGACCTCATCGCCGAAGTGGTCAGGCGCGAGGTGCAGCGGCAGCAGAACCTTCTTGCGATACGCGATGAGCTCCGTTCGAGAGGAGCTTCCGTTTCTCATGGGGGAGAAGACGTTACAGATCTCTTCAGGAATACCAAATCCGCAGTGCTTAAAAAAGCAAAGAAGATCCGTGCGCTTTCCCTGAAAGGTTTTGCCGGTCTCATAGGCCGGGAAATACAACCAGAGCGACGCCTCGGAAGTGAAATGTCAGATTATGCAAAAAAATGCGGCGTAGGTGGCATCTTCCATACGGACGAACTTCCGGCGTACGGGGTTACCGAGGAAGAAGTTGCCGATCTGCGTTCACATATCAGTGCAGAGGAACATGACTGTGTAATCCTCGTCTCTGGTGCAAATGAAAAACAAGCTATGTGTGCGATTGCACAGGTTATCCTACGTGCCAAAATAGCAATTTCCGATAAACCGGTGCCTGAAGAAACGCGCAAGATGCTCGAGACCGGGAGCACGGCCTATATGCGCCCGCTGCCGGGGGCTGAGCGCATGTACCCGGAGACCGACGTGCTGCCGGTACTCATCGACGATGCCCGGTGGGCCTCGGTCACCGTACCCGAACTGCTGACAGCAAAGGCAGAACGGTTTGTCCAGGCATTCGCCATTGAGAGAAATTACGCCCTCCAGCTGGCGGCATCGGAGAAACTCCCCCTCTTTGACCGCGCGGTACAGGAAGGCATCAAACCGAAACTCGCTGCATTTACCCTCCTGTCCACAATTACAGAACTCAGGCGGGATGGCGTCGATACAAGAAAGATCACAGATGCTGCCTATCTTGGAACATTGCATGCAGTGGACAAGGGGCAGGCCGCAAAGGAGGCAATCCCGGAAATCTTCCGGAGCATTGCAGCGGGGAACAGCTTTGAGGAAGCCCTCCGTAAAATAGCACCGTCCGTGTCCCGGGAAGAGCTGGAAACAATTGTCCGGAAGATCATCGCTGAACGCTCTGATTTCATCGCACAGAAAGGAAAAGCCGCACTCGGCCCACTCATGGGGGTTGTCATGGCAGAAGTCCGTGGATCTGTTGATGGGAAGATCGTAAGTGAGATCCTGAAAAAAGAGATCGATGCCGCGACCTCGTCCAAGGTTACCTGACTTAAAAGATACACAACGGCATATCCTCGGCCAGCCTGCGCGAACATTTATGAGTGGGGCAGCAGAATTACATAAGGAGTTTAATTATGGGAAAGACAGGAACAACCATCTGGGCACAGGTAAAAGGCGTTAAAGGACAGATACGGCTCGTCCCGAAAAAGGAAGGCGAGGCAAAAACCCCGGGTCCCAACCAGCGCTTCAAGGCTGGTGCCAATGTTAAGCAGATCGACCAGGCCGCAGAAGCCGCAGGTGGGCGCGGAGGCGCACGGCGCGGGGGTAGGCGCGGGGGCGGGGACCGATCAGGCGGCTCCGGTATGAACGAGTCAACAGCAAACCCCATGATTCGCCGCCACATGAAGAGACCAAAGGTCTCTGCACTCGGTGCCAAGGCAAAGTCTTCCCGGTAAATACCGATATATTTTGAGGCCCGCAAAGGGGTGAGAGGTGATCGCACCTCTTTTTTATTATAACAGGATCACATTGTGAGACCCATTCCGTCAAGGATAACTATCTTTTATCCCTAACAACTATGGTGACTATGGATCTTCCAACAGCAGTAAAAAGTTACCAGTTCGGGGAGCGGGCAAAGTCCGAACTGATTATGACGTCCCAGCTCTGTCTTGCCCTTACCGGGTTTCCAGACGGAGAGAAGGGCGGGGGGCGCCGCATGCTCATCATGGTGATGGAATCCGTCCGGAGCGAACTCCAGTTTGCGGCAAACAGTACCGGCCAGCACGAGTTCCAGAAGGCAATACAGGCAGTGAATGACGCCATCTCCCTCATGGAAAGCAACCAACCGGAACAGGCATCCCTGAAAGTGGCAGCTGCAATCAGTGCATCGACAACCCCGGCGCAGGAAGCATGGCAGGTCCTCTCGGAACATGGACTCCTTTGATATCCTTGGGTTCCTGACAAGGCGCTCCTCGGTCCGTAACTACGACAACGAGCAGGTTTCCGAAGAGGACATCGATTATATCCTGAAATGTGCTGGTACTGCACCAAGTGCCGGCAATCTCGAAGCCTGGGATGTCATCGTTGTCAGGGAAGAAGATACACGGTTTGCGCTTGCTGAAGCAGCATTTGGGCAGGTGCATCTCGAGCAGGCGCCGGTTATATTCGCGGTCTGTTCCAATTACATCAGATCTATGTCCCGATACGGGGAACGGGGGATCCTTTACGCGCTCGAAGACGCAAGCATAGCTTGTACCTACATGATGCTTGCGGCCCATGCGAAAAACCTCCACTCCTGCTGGACAGGCGCATTTGATGATGAACTCGTGCGCGAGATCCTCGATCTCCCCCAGCATATCCGTCCGGTTGCCCTGCTCGCAGTGGGAAAGGGCCATCCATCCGGCCAACTTACGGAGCGTATGGCGATTGGAGAACATGTGCACAAAGAAACCTGGTAAACGGAGAGAACATGCCTGATTATATCGTAACCCTCGAATCTGCCTGGCTGGTCCGGGACGTAAAATCGCTTGACGACGCAATCGGAATTGCCATCAGCGAGGCAGGAAAGCGGCTGAACCCTGCTGCAAAATTTGTAGAAGTCGAAGCAGGATTTCTGACCTGCCCGTACTGTGAGGAGACCCTTTCAAGTGCGATCGTTGTAGCAGATACAGGACTGGTCGGACTGGTCCTCGAGATGAAAGTGTTCCGTGCCGATTCGAGCGAACATGCCGGGCGGATTGCCAAATCCGTGATCGGTAAGGCTCTGCGCGATGTACCGCTCAAGATTGTGGATGTGCAGGAACAATGATCCATATTGTAGGACATACAGCCATTGATCATATCTCTAAGGTACCTCACCTTCCTGAGAAGAACTGCTCCACGCACATCTCAGATCGCCGGATCTATTATGGCGGGGGGGCATCCAATATCGCGGCTGGCATCGCCACCCTGGGGGAGCAGGTTACGCTCCACTCCTGCGTAGGTGGCGATTTTGCCGGGAGTGATTACGATCAGTGGATGACCCGGCTCGGAATACAGCAGCAGTTTTTTGTTGTTCCGGGAGCCCATACGCCTACTGCATTCATGTTCACCGATGACAATGGCGACCAGATGACCTTCTTCGAGTGGGGTGCATCAAAGGCATTTGCAACATCTGAGGCTCCATCTCTCCCTTTGGTGCACATGGCAACTGCTGACCCGGACTTCAATTGCAGGGTAGCGGAGCGGAGCGAATTCGTTTCCTTTGATCCGGGTCAGGATGTGTTCTGGTATACAAAGGAGCAGCTCGAGTTAATTATCGTAAACACTGATATTCTGTTCGCCAACCAGCATGAAGTGAAGCAGATGTGCATAACCATGGGCATCACGCGTGAAGTACTGATCCGTCAGGTAGATATGGCAATCTTTACGATGAGCAGTGACGGAAGTACGCTATATAACAAAGGGAGGGAAGAGTTCGTGCCGGTTGTTCCGGTAACACTTGCCGATCCCACGGGTGCCGGGGATGCATACCGTGCCGGTTTCCTCTCCGCGTACGTGCGTGGGTATCCCCCGCTCACGTGCTGCAGGATCGGTACGGTGACTGCTTCATTCGTTGTGGAACACATTGGATGCCAGACGCATCTTCCGGACTGGGAGACTATGTTAACGCGGTACAGGCAGCATTTTGGAACACTCGATCCTCATCGGAAAGGAAGTGTCAACACATGACCTGGGCAGCACTCACATCAGGAGGGAAAGACTCGATCCTGTCCTGCCAGAAAGCGCTCGACAGCGGGAAAACGGTGGAATATCTGGTTACGGCACGGCCAAAAAACCGGGACTCATATATGTTCCATTCTGCCAACCTTGACGTAGTGCCGGTCATCGCAGACGTTGCCGGAATGGAGTACGTTGAGATCCTGACTGAGGGAAACAAGGAGGAGGAACTTGCCGATCTGGAATCCGGTCTTGGGGCGCTCGATGTCGAAGGTGTAATTGCAGGGGCGGTAGCTTCGCAATATCAGGCAGATCGTGTGAAGGCAATCACCGATCGTCTCGGTATGGAACTCTTCACCCCCCTCTGGCACATGGACACGGAACTTCTCCTGAAGGAAGTGGCACAACGTATGGATGCTCGTATTATCGTTACCGCAGCGGAGGGTCTCGATGCGAGTTTCCTGGGTGCCCGCATCGATAATGAGTTAATCCAGCGGCTGAAGCGGGTTGCGACAACCAGAAGGATCAATCTTGCCGGTGAGGGTGGGGAGTACGAGAGCATTACCCTGAATGCACCGTTTTACTCACGCCCGATCACCTATTCATCTTCCGAGATCCACTCGAAATCCGACCGTCATGAACTGGTTCTCGGAGGGTTCGCATAATGGCACAGGGTAGTGATGTCAAACTGGGTCAGCTGACCCGGTATATCTTCACTGCTCCCAACTGGAAACGATCGCTTATTCTCATCGTACTTCTTGGCCTGATCATTGACGGGGCGAATGCCCGGGCATGGCTGAACCTGCCATTTTCCGGCAGCGTCGGACTCATTCTTCCAGCAGTAGTCAGCAATTACCTGTCATTACCCGAGAAATTCCTTTTCTCGGGCACCATCGCATTCACAATTCCGGCAATTGCAGCGCTGGTTCTCACCAAACCGATCATCGAGTACACCGGAAAAACGATGACATGGAACCGGTCCGCACTGCTGGCCCTTGCCTGCACGGTCTTTGGTGTCATCATCACCCTCGCACCGCTGACCGTTTCCCTCAAACTGATTCCTTTGTTCTATGCGATCTCGCTGGGATTTATGTTCGGGCTCCGCCTGTTCGTTCTTGTCGCAATCGCTGATTATCGCGTCCCTCGCATGATTGTTCCCGCGCTCACCCAGAGCGGGTTTGGTATCCTCGCAGGTATGCTTCTCTTCTCCCCGTCATTTGCAATCTTTGCCCTGGTACTCCACATCGTCTTCGGGCTGGGTTTTGCAATCCTTATCTGGATGATCGAACGTCCGCTCCAGAGGGCCTTTAAAATCCGGGGACTGGCATTCATCAATGCATTCATCGCCCACATGACAGACGGGTCAAAAGGGATGGAGGACTTCTTCCGGTCGATCGGCGAGGAGATCTTCGTGCCGCAGGTCAGTTTCTTTTTCCGCAGGAAAGATAAAATGCCGGTGATCTTTACGGTCCCGAACCTGCACCCCGGGCCCATGGGTGAGATTGGCGGAGGGAACCTCCCCAAGATCCTCCACGACAACTTCGATGATGAAACACTGGTAGCTCACGGATGCGCCACGCATGACTTCAATCTTGTCTCAGAATCAGAGAGCGAGAAAGTAATAGATGCAATCAACAAATCACGACAGGATCTCACGTATTCTGAGGGTGCCAGCAAATCAGCCCGTATTATGGTGGGAACCGTCAAGGTGCTCTGCCAGCGGTTCGGGGATTCGGTTCTTCTTGTTACAACACGGTCACCCCATAAGACCGAGGACCTGGATTTCGCGATCGGTTCCACAATCATGGCAGAGGGGCACCGGTTCTTCCCACATGTTGCCATGGTCGATGCCCACAACTGCATGACCGACCTGTCTTCACCGGTCCTTCTTGCTACGTTGACCGCAAAGGAATACCAGCAGGCATCTGCCGATTCAATAGATGAATGCTGCAGTATGCCCCTGAACCCGTTCCGGACCGGTGTATCTCACCTGACCCTTCCGTTCAGCCGGGAACAGGGGTTCGGTGACCTGGGAATACAGGTTCTGGTAGTGGATGTGGCCGGACAGCGGACCGCGTATGTCCTGATCGATGGCAACAATATGGCGGAGGGAGTAAGGGATACATTGCTGGCCGGCATTCTCACGCTGGTAGACCACGCGGAAGTGATGACAACCGATTCTCATGTTGTGAATACCATAACCGGAAAAAATCCTGTCGGCATGAAGGTTCCGGTATCCGAATTCCTTCCTTTTGTAATGAAAGCGGTCAGAGAGGCTGCAGATGATGTTGCTCCGACAGAATCTGCGGCAAGTACAGCTCAGTGCGATCATATAGTCGTCTTTGGTTCCAACCGGATCTCCCAGCTGGCAAGTACCGTGAACGCGATGCTCGTATTTGTTGCCCCACTCTCCCTTGCAATGCTTCTCCTCGCGTTCCTCCTATCGCTCATCGCGTATGGGGTAATGGTCTAGAGACTGATTTTCTGCCGGGATAGGTATGGTTAACCATTTTTTAGCAGGGTCGCAGGACCACAACCTATATTCACCATCAGAAGTTTATTCTCAATTAACAGAGGAGGACACTTCACCAGGACATGCATAAACTTCCCGGCATTTCGTAGAGCGGTTGAACTAACAAGAGGGAAAAGGTGATCAGATTTCATCCAGCCACACTCCTGACAACCCGTTGGATCGGTGTCGACCTGAACACGACCGGCCACGTGGCCGTTGCAGCCGACCCGGACAGCGGAAAAGTAATGAAACTGGGGAAAAACATCCACTATGTTCACAGCCATTCACTAAAAAACTGTACCAAATTATTCAGGGAAGGCAAACTCTGGAAACTTAAAAAATTCAAGTCCCGCGAACGAAAGAAATTCAAATCCGCACTTCATACTATCTGTCGTCAGATAGTGTTTTTCGCTGAAACACTTGGTTCCGGGATCAAATTCGAACGACTCTTTTCTACACGTTATTCGCATCCGAAGGATCGTTCAGATCCATTTGTCTTCTCCTTTGAGAACGGCTCGTTCTTTTCGCTGCAGAAATCTGTGGAGAAGCAGGCACATGAACGGGGGATTCCGGTTATGTATGTCAACCCTGCATATACATCGAAGCGGTGCAGCCGGTGCGGGGGATTTGGCCGCAGAATGCGCAAGCGGTTCGAATGCCCTCATTGCGGTTTTGTGGCACATGCAGATGTGAATGCAGCATTCAATATCGCTACTGCATCCTTGCAGCATACAGTACCGGATAGTATCTCCGAAATGGAAACTGAAACAATCCGGATATCCAAGAAGCAGATGCGAAAACTGATGAGAGCCCGGCCCGGCCCGGATCTGATCACATCAGATCCTACAACAAACCAGATGGGCGATAATCTGCTTGCAGTACTGGAATAATTTCCCACTTTATTGATGGGGATGAATTTAAAAAAATTATGAAACGATTATGGATGCACTCACATCGAAGGGATTCTGGCGTATGGCAGCTGCCGCAATCATAAGAGAAGATACCCCCGACCAGATTCCTGACAAATAGTTAGAATCTTATTCAATCCGGGACCGTGACGCGCTCTTTTACAGTCTTCCGGACCGCCCCGCCCCTACCCCTCCCCACCACGCCGAGGGGAGGGAGAGCGCATTGTTGAGCCGGTCCGCGGAGCAGGTGCGAGTGCGCCGAAGGTGCACGAAGCGTGCGGAGCGGGGCGGCGATCCTCCCTCAGCTGATCAATAGACATGAAGATCGGTCGGTCATGTTCGTCTCCACGGGCTCGCCCCCGTTCCGCTTACATCACCTCCCTTGTTTTCTGGAGTTTTCTGTTGATAGGATGACGCCCTTGGCTTGTCGCGCTGCTCCGGCGCCAGCGGCTGCCCCGGCCCACTCCTCACATACCGCTTCGCGGAATGCTCGTCGCTGTTTATGTCTGCTTGAACATCTGCTTTGCCATGGCAACTCTCTGCTCAAGATCCGGTCCTTCGAGTTCTTCCACCACGGATTCGAGAACCGTCGGTATGTCAATGTGCTGGGGGCATTTTTCAGCACACTGCCCGCACTGTACGCACAGGGATGCAAACGAGGGCGTTCCGAGGGCGACAGCGCCACCCAGACGTGCAGCATACATGAATTTCTCCCCGTCGGGATTGTCAGCCAGTGTCAGATTGTTGTAATGTTCGAAACACAACGGAAACACAACGGGATGTTTACCCCGGAAGGGCACGGCATACAGTACTGGCAACCGGTACAGGCCACTTTCATCAGCTCGCGGTACTTCTTCTCCACTTTTTTTACCAGCTGCAGTTCCGCTTTCGTCAGCGAATGAGGATATGCCTGGCCTGCCACCTTGAGATTCTCCCGGATATGCGCCTCGTCATTCATCCCGGAGAGGACAACTGTCACCTCGGGATGGTTCCATATCCAGCGGAAGGCCCATTCTGCCGGGGTCCTTTTGGTTGGTGCCTCGTTCCAGATCTCTCTCACTGCAGGAGGCACGGTACGGGTGAGGTTCCCTCCCCGGAGGGGTTCCATGATGATAACGCCAAGTCCTTTGGAAGCAGCGTATTCAAGACCCGCTGTACCCGCCTGGTTCTTCTCGTCCAGGAAGTTGTACTGGATCTGACAGAAATCCCAGTCGTAGGCATCAACGATCCGGCTGAAATCCTCTCCTGCTCCATGGAAGGAGAAACCTGCATTTTTAATGCGGCCGTCAGCCTTGGCTTTGTCAAGGAAATCAGCAACGCCGAGCTTCTCGACCGAGTCCCAAAGTTCACCAACGAGGGCATGGATGAGATAAAAGTCGATATGATCAGTCTGGAGTTTCTCGAGCTGGGCGTTCAGGAATTGATCCATATCCTCCCGTTTTTCGATGAGCCAGGAGGGGAGTTTTGTTGCGAGTTTTACTTTCTCGCGGTATCCGCCGGCAAGGGCACGACCAACGAAAGGCTCGCTCTGTCCCATATGATAGGGCCAGGCAGTATCAACATAATTTACTCCGTGATCGATGGCGTACCGCAGCTGCTTTGTTGCCCTCTCTTCATCGATTGAGCCATCCGGTTTTAAGGCAAGACGCATGCAGCCGAACCCGAGGAT
>NZ_JBEKRH010000002.1:0-252538 GCF_049518935.1 Methanoregula sp. | reverse complement strand
CTCGTAAACGGCGGGGGTAACTATGACCCTCTTAAGGTAGCGTAGTACCTTGTCGCTTAATTGGCGACTTGCATGAATGGATTAATGAGTGCGATACTGTCCCTAACACATATCCGTTGAACTTTTTGTCCTAGTGCAGAGACTAGGGACTCCTGATGGGAAGTGAAGACCCCGTGGAGCTTTACTGCAGCCTGTCGCTGAATTACGATAATCCTTGCGCAGGGTAGATGGGAGGCGTTATATCCGTTTCTTTCGGGGAACGGGGAGCCAACGATGAGACACCATCCTAGTTTTGTTGTAGTTCTCACTCTTACGAGGACAACGGTAGGTAGGCAGTTTGGGTGGGGCGCCACACCCTCGAAAAAATATCAAGGGTGCCCCAAGGTCAACTCATGTGGGTCAGAAACCCACAGAAGAGTGTCAAGAGCATAAGTTGGCCTGAGCCTTTTGGTGAGGCTTATTGACTACAGAAAAGCTACCCCGGGGATAACAGAGTCGTCGCCGGCAAGAGCACATATCGACCCGGCGGCTTGCTACCTCGATGTCGGTTCTTTCCATCCTGGCCGTGCAGCAGCGGCCAAGGGTGAGGTTGTTCGCCTATTAAAGGGGATCGTGAGCTGGGTTTAGACCGTCGTGAGACAGGTCGGTTACTATCTATCAGGAGTGTTTGGAGTCTGAGGGTAAGAATGAAATAGTACGAGAGGAACTTTCATTCGGCGCCTCTAGTGGATCGGTTGTCTGACAAGGCAGTGCCGAGCAGCCACGCGCCAAGGGATAAAAGCTGAAAGCATCTAAGCTTGAAACCCGGCCTAAAAAGAGACTCCGTTGAGGACTTGGGTAAAAGACCCGTTTGATAGGCTTCGGATGTACGCACGAAGGCAACGACGTGTTCAGTCCGGGAGTACTAACGTCCAAAAACTAGTGCTCACCACGTTAAACCCAGACGAAATTCTGTGTGCAAAACTTTTAACATATCCTGTCCAAAAAAGATAGGGTATCATTCTACACGGCTGCCAAGGTGGCGGAGCGGCCACGCGGTTGACTGCAGATCAACTACACTCCGGTTCAAATCCGGACCTTGGCTTTCGGAGATGTGTGTCAACACATCGACGATGAGAAGAACTGCTTGCAGTTCTTCGATTCGGTCGGTATGTCCGCACTCCGTTACAAGCATCTAAAAGCAAACACGTGGTGATAGCGGCCATAGCTTTCGGGAAACACCTGGTCTCATTCCGAACCCAGCAGTTAAGCCGGAACACGTAGTATGTTGTACTCAGGTACGCGAGTCCTCGGGAACCATACCAAGCTGCTATCACCTTTCCTTCTTACACGGCATCTGTTCTCGTGAAATATCACTTGGGAGCGAAGCAATTAGTAATAAATGTCATCTGTCCATCGGGACAGCATCAGGTTCACGGCCTGCATGATACGTAATCAATAAATGTAGTGATAGCGGCCATAGCTTTCGGGAAACACCTGGTCTCATTCCGAACCCAGCAGTTAAGCCGGAACACGTAGTATGTTGTACTCAGGTACGCGAGTCCTCGGGAACCATACCAAGCTGCTACCACTTTTCCTTCTTATACAAAGAACTGTTCTTATGAAATTTCACAAAGAGCGAATGCTCTCATTCATTATGTCACGGTATCGATTTTGCGATACCGCAAGGTTCGCGACCTGCGTGATATATCGGATCATCCTTCTCTGATTAGGGCACGGGATAATTGAATATAATAAGATAAATTATAATACAATACTCTCATCTTTATTATAGGATTACTGTCATGGAACGGATACTGGAGATTATAATTGTTCTGGGTGTTTTGATTATTGTTGCAGGATGCAGCACACCAGCAAACCATACAACGGAAAACCTGCGTTATCCCTCAGGTGATGATATTTACCTCCCGCCATCCCTTGCTGAAAATAACGTGACCCCCACACCTCTGTCTGTCTTCCCAAGCATTCCGGTTATCCTTCCGTCAAAGTACCGGTCAACGGAATTTATGGGATCTTTTGAAGACAGTTTTATCGGGTCCTATGAGTGTAGCAACGGGTCAGAATCTTATGCCACGAATTATACCCTTTTCACCGCCAGTGGCGGACTTCGTCATATCCACTATACCCTTATATCCGTTGACAACCTGGAGAATCTCACAGAAGTTCCTCTCCCCTCAGATATCCTGAATGTCAGCATTTTACCTGACGATTTCGTTGCATTACCCGATTATATCTATCGTTCACGGGTTCAGATTACTGTCGGACCAAATGTCACCGGTGAAAGCCATACCAATCCCGATGGATCCGGCTGGTATCACAATCCCCATTTCCCCTTCCTGCTGAACGTGACCGTTGACGGACGGGACCTGCCGGATGCAGATGATCAGCTGGCTGTTACCAAAGTATGTTATATCACTCCCCAGCCATGGGAGCCCTCGTCTCCTTACATTGAAAAGGCGCCGCAATCGGATATTGTCATGAATCTGGATGAGATGCAGGCCGTCAACTTTACCGCACGGAATTTTGGCGGGGGCATCAGGGAATTGTATTTCGAAATTCCTGCCCGGGTCAACGCGAGTGGATTGAGCTTCCCGCTGGAAGCGGATCCTGGCCAGCTGATGCCGATCCCGGAGGGGATGCATTTCACGCTCAGTCCTCCTGATATACTCGGACGGAACTTCCGCTCATATAATGACACGCTGCAGATCACCACAAGCGTTATCACGCCCCCGGGGAATTATTCGTTCCCGCTGGTGCTCTGCTACCGTAACCTGAATACAGGCAATACCACCTCCCCGTATTTCCCGTTTGATGGCAATTCCTCCTGTGATACGGCAGCACAATTTACCGTGGATATTGTGTAATGGAGACTACGTGGATCGATCCACACGATCCCGCTCCGGAATAGCCGACAAATTTTGAAAAATCTGACATCCTCATCACAGTTTTGTTCCCGGGAGCTCATCTCCGATCATGCCGGATGCCGGTCATCCGGCTGTTCCAGCCTGCTCTCTCTTAAATTCAATATACGAATACACGATCATATAACCGGCAACCGCAACCGCCGGGATGAGGATGAACAGCCACGCATACATCCCTGCGAGCACACCGATCATGCTCACGACCCCGGCCAGCTTGAAGAGCGTAGCACCCTTCTGATGAGTTTTCTTCCATACGGACGTGCTGCTCAGGGTCCATGGCGTGCGGATGCCCACAAACCAGTTCGGCTCCGCATGCTCCAGGAGAAAACTGGTGTAGATGAACAGGATCCCGATCATGACGGGCATCGTGACATTGGGACTTACGTGAATTCCCAGCCCCCCGAGGATGATCTGCAGTTGGATGATGAAGAGGAACGCTGCGAAGACGAGGATGAAACCGTCATAGTAATCCTGGAATTTCCGGTAATTTTTCCGGAGGGGATCGATGCGGGGGAGCACCAGGAGCAGGGCACAAAACCCGTACATCAGTAACGGGATGAGGAGCAGGCCCTGGAATTTCGGCATGGTCCCATTCACGTCCCCTGCGGTGTTCCAGTGTGAGGTTACCAGATCGGGCATTGACGGGTAGAGAAGAATGGTCACCACCGCAGTCAGGAAGAGGACAAGGATGATGGCGGGGCGGATCAGCCTCCGTCCCGGTCCTCCGGCACCGCCATCAGGTTGAGCAGGGTGCACGGTGACCGGCGGTATGGCAAATACCGGTGGAGTGGTACGTAATGCGTGTGCATTCGGGCACCAGCCCAGCCATCCCCGGATCACTTCCGCAACCCGGGTCATGGTGCTGGCTCCGCAACCACGGGAGTACCGCGTTCTGGTATACGGTGAACCGGGCCTGTCATTCCATAGGCATAGAGGTCCGTAACCGCGATCCCCATAACCGTGGAACCGACAGCCATCAGGATCCCGCAGACAAGGATGAAACCATAACAGACAACGGTCATCAGCAGTTGTCCGTGGGAGAGGGAAAGGAAGAAGTCGTAGTCGTGGTTGAGCAGCAGGGGTGACTGGCCGATCACGAGCGCTATGACAGCGACCCCAAGAAAAATTGCCCCGATGACGAGGGTGCAGCCCAGCATCTCGCGCCACGTCTTCTTCATGAGCGTGACAGACCCGGCAAGAGCCGAAAGCAGCCCCTTGTTCTCCCGAACGATGCCCGGTACGACATAGAGGGCCAGCAGGAACTGGAGGATTGTTATGGCCATGATGATCGCCGAGAAGAAGAGTGCCATACTGAATACGTCCGGAATGTAGTATGCATAGGGCAGGTAGAATACAACCATCGATATGCTGAACACGATCTTGCCGACAAGCTGGGTCTGGGTAGCGATTGCCTCGAGAAAAGTCCCGGCGAGTGCCATCACAATCGAAAGGGCGGAAAGGGTACCGGCATGGGGGTTGACCGCAGAGAATGCCTCCCGGATCATGAGGGGCTTTGCATCGGCTTCACGGGACCGGTACTGGACCAGCCCTGCCAGGATCAGGGTAAAGCAGGAGAGACAGATCACCTGCAGCAGGAAGATCCGTGTATCAATCACCAGGAAAGAATCTCCCAGCGGAATAAGGAATGGCATGATGCTACCGCTGTTTTCAACGGTCCATGCTTCCGCCGCGATCAGGAAGAGGATAACGAGGCTCGTAAGAAGCGAGAACCAGAGTAATCGTTTGTCCCTGATCAGGCTTTTGATGCTTCCTGTGGCGATGTCGATTCCGCGCCGGATCCGGCCGGACCCCCCGGTCACACCGCTGCCCGGTTGTGCGGGATTTACCGTGACTGACGGTACTACGAGAACCGCCGGTGCAGTGCGCAGGGCCGGTGCATTCGGGCACCAGCCCATCCATTCATGAATAATTTCCGATATCCGTGTAATCATCAGATCATCGCCTTCACTTTCACAAACAGTTCTTCTGCCATCTTCGTCGGGTCTGCGGTCTTCACGATCCTGATCCCGAGTTCGGTAGCATAATCCCAGAGCAGCTCGACGCACTCGGTATACCGCTGGCACGTACCGCAGTCGCCGTCATGCTCATACCAGACCTGCACGCCATGCTTCTCTGAGACGAAGATGATCGCCGCGGTCTGGAAGGGGATGGACCGGCCGATAAGGATTCCCCGCCCGGCATTGATCTTCCCGATGGCGATCTGGTTTGCGTTCGCCATCTCGCGGAGCGTTGTCTCAATCTTCTCATCCATGAGAAGGAGCGCCCGGGATACCGCCTGGCGGGAGATGCCGAGCTGGTTAGCGATCGTGATATTGGTCACGCCGCTTCTGCGCATTGCCCAGAACCCGAACTGCTTGTCGTTCGTTGGCAGGAACATGTGTCAACATTCTCATGTTGACTATATATAATTTTTTGAATAACAGATTTTCATGATATCCGGTATTTCTGACATGTTCAGTCTCTTTGGGAAATAAGGTCCCCGGGCCAACGACTGACCGGTCCATGGCAATCCGGAAAAACCGGGTAAAATCCCCAACATTTATCTCCCCTTCCTCCCCATCTCCCGTATATGAGACGCATCATCCTCACGGCGTGCATCATTCTCATTCTTCCCGTTATTGCCACCGGATGCCTCCAGCCCCCGGCTGCGAATCCCGTCCCTGCCCCGGCTCTTAACCCCCTGCCACCCGTTTCCGAGACTCTCCCTCCAGCGGTCGCCTCTGCAACAAGCCCGGGGAAGACCGTGACCTTCGAGATCTCCCAAACCGAAAGTTCCGTCACTGTCACGTATACCGGCGGACCGGATGCGTCCTCCCTCTCCTCCATCACGATCCGGATCCCCAGCCGTGACGGCACGCAGGTCGATCTCCGCACGATCCAGAACCCGGCGACCGGGTCGTATATCTTTACCCCCTGCGGCCTGGCCAGCCCTGCGGTTGCAAATATTGTCGGCAATTTCAATGACGGTACCCGGCAGACCGGCTTCATGTATTACTTCTGATGGCGCTGACCATGACGATGCACATTCCCCGTTCAAATGTGGTAATCACCGTGCGCATGAAGGTAAAACCGGCCTTTGTCAACAAGATGCGGGTCATGGCCCACGACCTGATGACGGCATCCCGCACGGAAGACGGGTGCATCCTCTATATCATGACCGAGTCACAGGGAGACGAGTCCCTTTTCTCCCTCTTCATGGTCTGGCGGGACGAGGAGGCTTACAAGTGGCACTCCGCTTCGCCGTACGTGCGTGCCTTCGACAACGAGATCTCCCACGAGATCCTGGAGAAGCGCCATACCGTTGAGAAGTGGCACTCGCTCGGGTAGCGTGAATCGGTTTTGATTTTCGGATCTCTTCTTTGAGCGTCCAGATGTGATTCGTCATTTCTTAATGATGTGCCGGATTTCCCCCCGGGTGCGAAAGCCACCTGAGAACACGTTCCCGGTACAGACAAACGAAATAAAAATAGAGAAAGAAAGGGGGATTATCCAATGGCGTTGAGTTCCATTGTCATGGAACCCTCGCTGCTGCCGCCTTCCCTCTTGACCATGCCCGTGCCCTTGACAACCCAGTAGGTTGCCGTGTTGCCCTTCATCGTGGCAGTGTACTTTTCGGCCGTATATGTCCCTGCCGGGACTGTTACGACGTCAGGTCCGACGTCCGTGAACTTGACATCTGAGGGGGTCGAGCTCACATCGTTGGGGTTGCTCACGGTCTTTCCACCGGTAGAACTGCAGTCCATGGTGGCAGGCATTCCCTGGGGTGCGGGGTCGAACCGCATCGTGCACTTGCCGCCCTTCTCATACTTGATATATATCGTCATTGCTTGGCCGCTGGCACTGGTGCTCATCTTGTACTCGATCCAGTTGTAGGAAAGGCCTCCGAAGAGGTTTGCGGCACTGACCGAGGATCCCGCGGCGGGGGCGCTCCCGCTGCCTTGGCTGCCGGATGAGCTGGCGCCTGAGCTTGCTGCTCCGCCGCCGGATGCAGCTGCGGCCTGCCCTGACCCGCCGGTTGCGGGGGTTGTGGTCTGGGTTGATGTACAACCTGCACATGCGACTGCAATCACGAGAAGCATGACTGCGATAACACCTATATGTGAAAGCTTCATACGTAGTTCTCCCTGGTTTTAAAGGACAGCTCCCGCACCCGTCAGAATGTCCAAACCCCCGGGCGCAGGCACCAGAAAGATACTTCTTCATAATCATTATTAAAAATTCCTAAAAATACCTGCAAATTATCGGCCCGACGGGCAAAAGACTGCGTTATCGTCGTCCCATGGGAAAATCATGAACAATCAGGAAACCGCGGGTACTGGTTCCTGCAGGTTCGCGGGCAGGGTGCCTGTGCGATGTACTCAGGGTACCCGGAGTTCCGGACCTGCGGGATCCCGGGTCGGAAACCGGTTTCGATCACCCGGGTTTCCCAGAATCCCTCATCATCTGTTCTTTTACGGTGCAGGCCCCGTCGGCCGGTACCCCCCGACCCCTGCGGCCAGGATCCCGCAGAGGATGAGGCAGCCCCCGATTGCCACAAGGCCCGTGCTGACGGAGCCGGTTGCCTGTGTCACGACCCCGAGCAGGGACGGGCCGATGAACCCCCCTGCATTACCAATCGAGTTGATGACCGCAAACCCGACCGCCGCCCCCGCCTCGGCAAGGAACATTGCGGGGATGGTCCAGAACGGGCCGAAGAAACAGTAGATCCCCGCCGTGGCAATGACCAGCATGAGGAACGCGGTCAGCGGGTCCCGTACAAGGCCGGCAACAACCAGCGCAATACCCCCGATGAAGGGTGGCAGGCCTGTGTGCCAGACCCGTTCCCCGGTCCGGTCGGAGTGTGCGCTCCATGCAAGCATTGCGAGGAGTGCGATAATGAACGGGACGGTCATCACAAGTCCGATCCCGAAGTTGGAGAACGCGGGATTGAGCGAGCGGATGATCTGCGGCATCCAGAACCCGAGGCCGTACAGCCCGATCGTCATCAGGCAGTAGATAATGCCGAGGTGCCAGACCCGTGGGTCCCGGATGACGGCCCGGAATCCCGTGTTTTTCTCACCCTGCCGTGTCGCCCCCTTCTGTATTTCCTGCGAGAGCCAGCCCCGCTCTTCCGGTGTGAGCCACCCGGCCTCTTCCGGCCGGTTGGTCAGCCAGAACCAGGTGACGACACCCAGCACCAGCGCTGGCAGTCCTTCGAGAACGAAGAGCCAGCGCCAGCCTGCGATGCCGAACCAGTGGACGTTGTCGAGGATCCAAGTGGAGAGCGGTGCGCCGATGATGTTGGAGATGGCAAGGGCGGTCATGAAGAGTGTAACGGCCCGTGCAAGATCCTCTTTCCGGAACCAGCAGGTGATATACAGGATGATGCCCGGGAAGAATCCTGCCTCCGCGACACCGAGCAGGAACCGGAGGATAAACAGTTCGGTCGCATTGGACGCTGCGGCCGTGATGATGACAACGATTCCCCAGCTGATGATGATCCGGCTGATCCAGATCCGGGCACCGATCCGCTGGAGGATCATGTTTCCTGGCACCTCGAAGAGCAGGTAGCCGATGAAGAAGATCCCGGAGAGGATGCCGAAGAGTTCCGGGGAGATCCCAAGTGCGCTGTTCATATCGAGCGCAGCATATCCGAAATTGACGCGATCGAGGAAGGCAACGACATAGAGGAGAAAGAGGAACGGGAGTAGGCGCCGGCTCACTTTTTTCACCGTCCGCTCCCCGATCCCATCACCGGAAACCATGCGGAACTATTCTGTTTTCCGGCTGATATGCATGCTGTTTTGTGACCGGGGAGGCTGGTGCGTCCCTGAATTCATCCCAGTACTTTATTACCCGTCCTCCCTAACAAACAGATAATGATCCGCGTTTCCGCTGACGAGTTCCTCGCCGTCGTCAAGTCGCACACCCCGGATCCGAAGAAATCTCTTGCGGATGTACGGCAGGACTTCTCTGCCTTCTACGAAGAGATGCAGGAAGAGATCACCGGTGCCGGGGCCCATACAATCATCCGTGCCGCGATACGCGACGGGCTGAACGGGCACCTGATCACCGTCCCGGAATCCGAACCGGGATACGTGGTTCTCTTCTTCCACGGAGGCGGGTTCACGCTCGGGTCCACCGCCGATCACCTCGGGCTCTGCATCCGGCTCGCCCGGGCTGCCAGGGCTGAAGTCTTCTCAGTGGATTACCGGCTCGCTCCCGAGCACATCTTTCCCGCAGCGGTCGAGGATGCGATCACCGCCTTCCGCTATCTCCAGTCCCGGGGCTACCCCCCTTACCGGATCCTGCCGGTCGGCATCTCTGCGGGAGGAACACTCGTGCTCTCCCTTCTCCTCTCCCTGCGGGACCAGGGCGTAACCCTTCCCCCTGCAGCGGTCTGCATGTCGCCGATCGTTGACCTGATGTTCCCCGGCGAATCGGTGGTAAAGAACCAGGAACGGGACTGGATCACGCCGGCCCGGCTCAGTGCGATCCGGGCGGCCTGGCTGGCCGGCCATGACCCTCAGGATCCGCTTGCATCCCCCGTCCATGCCGGTTTCAAGGGCCTGCCCCGGCTGTACGTTCAGGTAGGCACCCACGAGCTGCTCGCATCAGACATCGGCAAATTTGTGGACAAGGCCCGCTGGGCCGGTATTCCGGTCCAAGCCGAGATATGGGAGGGCATGTTCCACAGCTGGCAGGTCTTTGCCGGCCAGCTGCCCGAGGGCCAGGAAGCAATCGATCATATCGGCACCTTCGTCCGGCAGATCCAGGCCCGGTAACTTTTTTCCCGTCACGGGGACCGACACTTCTATTATCTCTCCGGCAGACCCTTTGTTTACAGAAATTCCATGACCATGAACGCCCTTCTCCTGTTCTGCGGGATCCTGCTCCTGTGCATCCTCATCTCCCCGGCAACCGCTACCCAGGTGCTCACTATTGTCTCCTGCGATCCCAACCCGCCTCTTGTGCCCGGTGACCCCCAGCTCATGGTTGCACAGTACACGGTCATCCCCTCGGGATCGGCCACGTTCCCGAGTGGGCACAACCTCCAGATGCAGACCGATCTTTCGGATGCGAAGTGGACAATACAGGTGATCGTTGACGGCCATGATGCGGCCCGGCAGACCTCATCAGGCTCCGTTGCGTTCGTTAACGGCGGGATCATATCGTACACTACGAACCACGACGTCTCGTTCACGGTAACGATCGATGGTACCGTCCCGAAGACGGCCACCGGTACCGTGACGCTCCTGAAGATGGTGGAGCTCGACAACACCGGCTCCCCGGTGCCCGGGAGCCAGAGCCCTATCACCCGGCCGGTTGCAGGGGCCGTATCCGCACCGGTCACGGCCACGACTGCTGTTCCCATGCTGACACCGCCCCCTGGTATTCCTTCGGCATCTGCGACCCGATCCCCCGGGTTCCCGGCCCCTCTCGGCATGGCGGCAGTTGCCCTTGCCGGCCTTGCGTGGATGCGCCGCAGGCACTGAACTGCTCTGGACTGCCCGGAAAAATATCTGTTTTTCCCTTGAATACCCGTAATCTTCATCTTATATCGACCACCACCCTGATCTATGTTCGAAAGTATTGGCAGAAGTTTCGAGCTTGTCAAGACAAGCTGGAACATTCTCATGGACGACAAGAAGCTGCTTGTCTTCCCGGTCCTCTCCGGTATTGTAACCATCATCGTCATCCTTACCTTCGTCCTGCCGCTCCTTGTTTCGGGAGCGCTCATGGGCATGTCAACCGCAGGCCCGATCGCATACTACGGCATCCTGTTCCTCTTCTACGTGGTCAGCTATTTCGTCGTGATCTTCTTCAACACGGCCCTGGTCTCATGCGTGAACGCGAAGCTGAGCGGGAAAGATATGTCGGTCGGTGAAGGCCTTTCCAACTCCGCGAAGCATCTCCCCGCCATTCTCGGCTGGGCGATCGTCTCCGCGACCGTAGGGATCGTCCTCCACCTCCTTGAGAGGCGCTCGGGGCTCCTGGGCCAGATCGTCTTCTCCCTCATCGGCGGGGCATGGGCACTGGTCACCTTCTTCGTGGTCCCGGTCCTGATCCTTGAGGACAAGGGTGTCTTTGCCTCGCTCGGGGAATCTTTTGCCCTGATCAAGAAGACCTGGGGTGAGAGCATCGTCGGTTCCGCCGGGATGGCGATCGTCTTTGTGGCCATCGGTGTTATTGCAGCACTCGGTGTCCTGGTCACCCTGCTCCTCGGGAATGCGATCCTCTTTGGTGTGGCACTTGCACTTTTCCTCATCCTCGTTGTCCTTCTTGCAGTCGTCTATTATGCGATGCAGGGCATCTTTGTGACTGCGCTCTACACCTATGCAAAGACCGGTTCAGTCCCGTCCGCATTCAACCCGGACTTGATCCAGAATGCCTTTGCTCCAAAACAGGTGGGCCCGGGCAACATCTGAATCTTTTTTTTCCGACTGGTTCTTCGATATTTGAAGGCCGGCTTGCGCCACTCTTCTCTTCGTCGAGGTTTAGACAACCCCCGGCAATCGCTATCTTTACCCCTCCCCCCGACCCATATTTTGTATGCTGAAAAAGACCGCATGGGCCGCCCTTCGCGGGGCAACCCCGGCCGATAAACTTGGCACGCTGGGCATCGCGCCCGGGAAAAAGGCAGATATCCGGAAACTCGGGACGATCGCGGAGAACTACGGGGTCCCGGTCTACCTCTTCTTTGAGGAGGACCTTGCCCGGAACCGGAGCCTCGAATCCGTGCTTGCCGAGTATGCGAAGGTCCCCGAGTACGAGCGCCCGCTCATCCTTGTCGGGAGCTTCCTCCGGTTTACGCAGGAGAATGATCCCTCCTTTGAGCAGACGATGGATGAGTTCCCGTTGATGGTCGAGATCATCGCGATCGGTGAGGTTCCCCTGGGAAACGATACCACGCTTGTTCCCTACGCCACCTGCCTGATGCCCTTCCTCGATGAACTGGACTTCAGCGCCGAACCCCCGCAGCCCGGCCTGCACTCAGTACCCCCCGCGAACCGGTAGAGCCCGTATCAGATGAACCGCCCCACGATAACTGAATCAGATCCGGGTTTTTGGACCTGACCCCGTATGGCAAAGAAATCCCACGCCTATATCTGGCAGTCCGTGATTGGCTTTGGCTTCCTGTCCGGCCTCTGGACTGCCATCGGGATCGATCCGGAAGAGGTGATCCTTAACCTGATCGGACGGACGGTTGACACGATCTTCCCGGACCCGGATATCCGGTACCTGTTCATCATCATGCCCACGATCCTGCTCGTCATCTCTGTCTATCAGGCCTGGAAGAAAGGTCGTGTACCCGGTCTTGTCGCGGTGATCCTCGCGTATGTGGCCGGTCTTTCGATCCTTGTCTCGTGGATGACGGCGCTCATCCTGCTCCTTGCCGCGATCTTCACCGGGTGGCTGGCAACGAACCGCCGGCTCATGAGGAAACTGGGGCTCCGGTGATCCGAGATTTATAAATTACAAGAACGCGAATGTTATAAAGCATGAGTCTGTTCCCGAAGAAGAATATTTTCTGGGCGTTTGATACTCTCATCCCCAGCAGGTATCTTCTCAAATTCCGTAAGGCCCTCTTCTTTGAGCCGTTCATGGGCAACGATATTGCCCACCGGGGCAGGCTTTCCCATTATGGCTGCGACGACCGGAAGGAGTTTGCAAAGGCGCTCAGGAAGATCCGGTCCGAGACCGAGCTCCTGCTTGAGGATATAGAGGCCTACTATATCTTCATGACCGTGAAGCGCACGCAGAAAGTCCCGGGCGATATCGCCGAGGTCGGGGTATACAAGGGCGGATCGGCCAAGATCATCTGCTCGGCCAAGGGCGACAAACCCCTCCACCTCTTCGACACCTTTGAGGGCCTGCCGAAAGTGGACGACATCGACATGGTCTGGCCGTTCTACGAGGGCAAGTTTGCCGCGTCCTATGATTCGGTGAAGAATTACCTCAAGGACGACACGAACGTCCACTTCTACAAGGGGATCTTCCCCGACACCTCGGATCCGGTCAAGGACAAGACCTTCTCGATGGTGAACCTGGACGTGGATTGCTACGAAAGTACGAAGCTCTGCCTTGAGTTCTTCTATTCCCGCATGAGCCCGGGCGGCATTATCCTCTCCCACGACTACATCACCGCTCCCGGTGTGAAGAAGGCGTTCGACGACTTCTTTGATGGCAGGGCCGAGCCCGTGCTCGAAACCGCCGGTTCGCAGTGCCTTGTCGTCAAGGTATAACAAAAAAACCGTTTTCTTTTTTTAAATATACGTATCAAAAGGCGTTATTTTTTCCGGTCTTTTGATGGATGCTATCACAAACTCTTGCGAATTTTTTTCTCCTGATATCATACAACACAGGTAAACGTGGGTCGTCTTTTTTGTAAACAGGAAAATCCGTGTGTTTACAACCCTGACATCCACCGGGAAGTTAACGGAACCCGCATATGCAATTGCATGCTTCTGGAAGTACCTTATTAATTTCTACTGCAATCTTCCTATAACCCATGATATATGAGCGGGTTAAAAACCCCGAATGGTTGCCGGATGCGGTATATTTGAGGTGATGTGTCTGAAGATTTCCCGGTCCTTTGTGCTCATGAACACCATGGTTTTTCTCCTCGTCATCATCCTGCTCCAGCCGGTATCTGCCGCCGGTATACTCCCGGCAGCCGGTGCCGGGGTAGCTTCACGAACATTTATGGAGAGAACGGGTATTCTGTTCACACCCTTTGTCACATCATTGGTTCTCTTTGCAGTACTCTCCGGAATATCGGCAGTCCTGATTCTCTTTTTCCGCCAGAGGTATCCTGAAGAGTCCCGTCATCAGCATCCGGGAATCCCCCATCATTTTACCCTTCTGGCAGCAGGTGCCTACATTATCCTCGGTTCCATTCTTGCGGTGCTGACGATCCTCACTATGACCGCACTCCTGGCAGCTACTTCCGCTAGTCTGGCAATCACCGGTGGAAAGCTGGTCTGCGCCCTTTGTGTCTACCTGTCCGTGTCATCCTTTTTTCTTGCATACAGCGTTCTGCACGCAGAATCTTTTCCCGCGATCACCGGGATGCATGGTGTGCTTGCCGCGCTTGCCATACCGGGCTTTGCGTTCCTGATGATTATTACGCCTGAGCGCCGTGAGAGTGCTCTCTTTTTACTTATTGTCGTTCTGGTATCCTCTGCTGTCCTCTCGTTCTGGCAGTACAGAAGACACCCGCAGCCGCAATCTCTTCCCGGAGCAGTTGTTGACGGTAAAACCCCTCCTGTTTCTGCCAGACCCTCTGCCACCGTCGTTTATCCGGTCATAAGTGGCACGGGCAGCCAGGACCGGAAATCCGCCAGCCCGTCTCCTGCCGGACCGGAGTCATCGTTCCCGGTCGAGCTGAAGGGTAAATATTATGACATTTCCTGCAGAGGAAGCGGCGGATTTGCAATGGTATTTTCGGCAAACCGGATATCAGACGGGGAAAAAGTAGCGGTTAAAATCCCCCTCAGCTTTAACGAAGCGACCGGGAAGAGTTTCTTAAATGAGATCAGGGTGTGGGAGACACTCCACCATCCCAATATTGTCGAAGTATCACAAGTCAATATCCTCCCTGTCCCGTATGTCGAAATGGAATATATCCCTGAATCACTGGATGCCATCCATAAACCCGTCCCGATCGCACAAACGCTGAAAATAATCCGGCAGATCGCAGATGCCCTCAGCTATGCGCACGGGCTCGGGATCATTCACCGTGATATCAAACCCCACAATATCCTCATGACCCATGACATGATACCTAGGATAACTGACTGGGGGATGAGCAAAGTCCTTTCGGGCGGAGATAAAAAAAAGTCAACCATCATCGGGTATTCGCTGGAATACGCCGCCCCCGAACAGATATCCCCGTCAGAATTCGGGAAGACGGACCAGAGAACCGATATCTACCAGCTCGGCGTTGTTTTTTACGAACTGGTCACGGGTTCGGTTCCGTTTGCGGGGGAAAGTATCGCAGATACCGGAGATGCAATCCTCCATAAAATGCCCCCACTCCCCTCAGAGCACAACCCGGAAGCTGTCGTTGTGGATGCAATTATCAAAAAATGTCTTGAAAAAGAGCCTTCCCGGCGGTTCCAGTCTGCAACTGAACTGATCGATGCGCTCGTCCTTGTAGAATCGGGAAAACTCCGGATGGAGTATGCGGATTTTTCGCTCGGCGAACTGCTGACAAAGATCCTGGATACGGGAGAATATGCCATGAAGGCTGATATTGTAACCGAAGTCCCCCGCGATCTCCGGTTTGAAGGAGATGCCAATAAAATTGCAATCGTCCTCGACACCCTGCTCTCAAACGCAGTTGAGTACTCGAAACCGCCAAGGAAGATCCGTGTGACCTACCAGTCATCCCCGGACGATTCGTACCACCGTCTTGCAGTTCAGGATAATGGCGTTGGGATCACCGGATCCCGGCTGGATATCATTTTTAAGCCGCCCCGGGCACCTGACCAAGTCAGGCCCGGCGGGAGATATGAAAAGACCGGGGTTTCGCTTGCCCTTGCGAAGAAGTACATACAGATGCATGGGGGATATATCAGCGTGGACAGTGTCGTCAACGTCGGAAGTACGTTTACCCTTCATATCCCGAAAATTCCTCCGGAAATGTGATGGAAATAAAACGTATCCCTGCCCGCAGGACGGGTTTATCAGGAGTCCGCCGATGCCGGATTTCCTGCTCCTGCGGGAATTCCCCGCTCATTCCCTGAAAATCAGGATACCGAAAATTACGAGCATCAGGCCGGTAATCAGCACGGCGATGCCAATGAGACCTTTGACTGCGATGATGACTTCCGGCAGGAAAGCCCAGATCGCGTAACCGCCGATGACACACAAAACAACACCGATGATCAGTGCAATTGTTCCAAGTTTATCCATTCGTTCTCCTCACATGAGGTTTCTGCAGGGAAAATATAAGCGTGTTGGATTTTTATCCTGCATTCGTGGATGGATCCTTGCGGAAGAGGGTCTTCCACGGGTACGGCAGGAGTGCCATCAGGATCACGGCAGCCGCGATGGGGATGGGAATGGTCCCGAGTGCAATGCCAAGCGAATAGTGGTCGGCGATCATGCCATTGACCGCCACCCCGAGGCCGCCAAACCCGATCGCAAACCCGAGCATCATGCCGGAAGCAAGCCCGATATTCTGCGGCAGGAGCTCATGGGACATCGCGATCGCCACGGCAAAGGTTGACCAGAGGAAGAACCCGAAGACCACGAGGGCGACGACCGCGAGGATACCCGAGCTGCTGATGAAGAGATAAAAAAACGGAATTGCTCCGATAAGGCCAAAGATCATAAACTCCTTCCTCCCGATACGATCGGAGATCCGGCCGCCTGCCACCTGACCCGCGACACCGGCGAGGAGCATC
Source organism: Methanoregula sp. (assembly GCF_049518935.1). Taxonomy (GTDB): domain Archaea; phylum Halobacteriota; class Methanomicrobia; order Methanomicrobiales; family Methanospirillaceae; genus Methanoregula. The sequence continues at coordinate 236,202 of NZ_JBEKRH010000002.1, read as the reverse complement.
AGGGTCACGATCAGGGTTGCAATCACGAGGTTATAACCCTCCCCCACCAGGTACAACGGCAGGAAGGTAATGGCGGCATAGACTGCCCAGGCCCGGAGGATTGAGGCGATCACCAGAATAGCAAACGGCCTCTTCGATTGCGGGGCTCCGGCCGGTACCTCTGGTCTGGCGTGCCGCTCCCGGGCCCCGGCGAGACCGCCCGGCAGGAGGTGCCGGAGCACCAGGACCATAATGACTGCGGGTATGATCAGCAGGAGGAGCCCGGGCAGCCCGAGCCACCAGACCAGCACGCCGGCAAGTAACGGCCCGATTGCGTACCCGAGGTTGCCCCCGACCACGAAGTACGAAGTGATCCGGCCCCGGTTCTCGTCCGAGCAGAGCCGGCTCACGATCGTCATGGCGGTCGGATGGAAGCAGGCATGGCCGAGCGCCGCAAGGATCGCAAAGGCCATGATCAGGTAGTAGCTGTGCGCAACACCCATGAGGGCTACGAAGATGGCGCTGATGAAGAGGCTGATGCTGACGCTGATGGTCAGGCCTTTTTTGTCGGAGAGCCAGCCGATCACCGGCTGGGTGCAGGAGGAGGTGAGGTTATAGGTCGTGACGAGCAGACCCGCTGCGAGATAGGAATAGCCGTTGTTCGCCACGAGGAGCGGCAGGATTGCCGGCAGTACCGGTATGTAGATGTCTGTGATCATGTGGGCCGCAGCGAGCCCGGTGATGGTGCCCTTGGTGCCGCAGGATTCTGTCAGGGGGTCCGTTTCAGCCGTAGGATCTCGACCTCGATCTCCCGCACGTCCTTTGTGTGGAACGCGAAGGTTCGTTTTATGGGGAATGATCCGCCGACCCGTTCGGCGATCTCTCCACGGCCTTCCGTGTAGGCTTTTACAAATTGTGTGGATCCCGCATTAAATATGCCGTACGTGACCGGGGCAAGCCGGAGGGCAAGGTCGATGAAGGGCCGGTCTGCATGGACCTTCTGCGCTCCGAACGGCGGGTTCATGATCACCGTATCGCAGGGCCCAACCCTGTCGGGGAGGGAGGGATCTTTTGCATCGGCACCAATGAACTCCACGTCCGCTTCGAGCAGGTCCGCGTTCGCCCGGGCAGTCTCAACCGCCTTCTCATCGATCTCGATCCCGGTCACGGACTCCGCCCCGAGGAGTGCAGCACCAATAGCCAGCACCCCGGTACCGCTCCCGAGATCGCAGACGTTTTTTCCCTCGATATCGCCTTTCATGAGCGCATGGTACAGCAGCCGGGCCGCGAGCGGGGCCGGGGTCTGGTACTGCTCAAGGGAGGGCCGGGGGCGGCTGAACCCCGCAAGGCGCTGGAGGGTCATCTCAAGGGTCTTGAGCTTCATAGGATCTCGTCGATCTCGTAGTTGTCCCAGGTTCGCACGCCGCAGAAGATCTCGAACTCCTGTGGGGAGAGGACCGGGGCCGGAAACCGGATCTGATCGTCGTACGCAAGCCGGGGACAGGCAGTATTCACGTAACAGCCAAAACCAAGGTCCAGCAGTTCGTCCGGTGTGACCTCCTGCAGGGGGACGATCACGGCATCCGGTGAGAGAGCGGCAAGCTGCCGGGCCAGTTCCATCCTGCGCTGCCCGGTCTTGGTGCTGACAAGGATCCCGATGCTCTTCGCTCCCCGTGCCTTTTCGATGACAGCAAAACGCCTGCGCATGAGGGTTTCGCCGGTCACGAGCTCTGCGGTTTCTGCGAGGGGATCGAGTGCAATGACCCGGGCTCCTGTGCTGAGCGCGATCCCGATCGGGTGGAAGATGCCGGTACCGATAAAGAGGATCTCCCCCGCGCCGGTCTCCCGTGCCGTAGTGAAACAGCAGCCGAGCACCTGCCCCCGGTGGGGTGTCCTGCCAGAGCCTTCCGCCACCCGGACATCGATACCTTTGGTGCGGAGGTAGTTCTCCATTGCCGGGATGAGATGGGTATGCTGGATAGTCGTCACGAGCCCGGTAACCGGCCCCTTCAGCAGCGGGATGGCGGCGTCCAGTACGTGGATATCGAAATCGACAGGGAACGGAAGGAAGATGACGTCCGGCTGATTATCGACCGGGGCATGGCCGACATGGACGAGCACATCAGCGTCCCGTAACAGCCCGAGCGAGAGGTCGCAGGCCCCGTAACAGGGGTCCCCGCTCACGATCACATCGAAACCGGCATTCCGGAGCGCTGCTGCGTATCCGGCTGCCTTCCGCTTCAGCCCGGCCGGGAACTGGAGGGCGACCCGTTGTGCCCCCCGCTCTTTCAACTGACGGGTGAGGTCAGAGATATCGCTTGACAACATGCACCCGGTCATCGACCTCGATCTTCACGAGGGACTTGTACGGCCGGCCGATATCGGGATCGCCCCGCTGGATCGCGATGCAGACATCCACGACTTCGGCACCGGCAATCTCGAGGGCCATGAGGAGCGCCTTCATCGTCCCTCCCGTGCTCACTACGTCGTCGATGATCACCACGCGGTCACCCTTGTACACACCGTTGAGGTAGAGTTCGCCTTTCGAGTAGCCGGTGGTCTGGTGGACCGGGACCTCATGCGGGAGCTTGTACTCCCGCTTCCGCATCACGGTCATCGGGATGTCGGTCATTGTGGAGAGGACAGCGCCGATATGGATCCCCATCGCTTCAACGACCACGATCTTATCCACGCCGTTCAAATCCAGTACCTTGACCATCGCCGTTGCCACATCACGAAGGAGTGCGGGGTCTACGATCGGTACGCCGTCGGTGATCGGGTGGATGAAGTAGTTGTACTCCCCCCGTTTCACCATCGGGCAGGTCTCAAGCGATGCAACGAGTCTGTCAAGCATGGGTTTCACCAATATTTTTGAGGAACGCCTCGATCCGGTCCCGGTGCACGTGCGGCATGCAGACGATCCGCAGGTGCTTCCGGCAGGTCCACGAGACCTTCCAGGGCCCGGGCACCCGGGCCTTGTTGCACGTGAATGTCGCGACATTGACATCGGGAGTTGCTGCCCGTGGGATCCCGAGCGTCTCCATTCCCGCGATCAGTCGTTCCGTGTTCTTCATGCACCCGGCAACCACCGCCTTCATGCCTTCCACGCCGAGGTAGTCGAGCACGGCCAGCGCCCCGACGACAGGCGCACCGGGCCTGGTGCCGCCGAGCGTGTACTCCTGTTTGACCGTGAGGTACGGGGTGTCAATATTTAAGGTGTTGAGGATCTCGTGGTCCCGGGTGATGAGGCAGCCACAGGGAATCGTGCTCATCCCCATCTTGTGCGGGTCGACGGCAATGGAGGTCACTCCGGGGAGGGCAAAGTCGAACGGGATGGGTTTGCCGAGGAACGGGATCACCATGCCGCCAAAGGCTGCGTCCACATGGAAGAAGATATCGTGCTGCTCTGCGATCTTTGCGAGGTCAGCAATCGGATCGACCATGCCGTATTCGGTTGTACCTGCAACGCCGACAAGCGCGATCGTGTCCCTGTCGATCTGCTCTGCGGCCCGGTCCGCATCCATCCGGAAGTCCTTTCGGAGGGGCACCCGGCGCATCCTGAGTCCGAGGATGTCGCAGGCCTTCTTGAACGAGAAGTGTGCAGACTCCGGCACGATGATGTTGGGCTGGCCGTGGAGGTCGTGTCCGTCGGTGTGCTTGAGGGCTTTTGCGAGCCGGAGGGCCTGGATGTTGGACTCGGTGCCGCCGCTCGTTGCATATCCCCCTGCATCGGGGCAATGGAAGAGCGAACCGAACCGGCGGACCAGAAGCTGTTCGAGCGAGGCGGTGCCGGAGAAGAGGCCCGGGTCGCCGAGGTTCGTCTCCATGAACATACAGTGGGCCCGCACCGCCACGGAGTGGGGGACCGTGCACATGGAGCTCAGGATGTAATCGTAGTCAAGGTCTTCCCGTTTCTTATGGGAGAAAAAAGTGAAGAGTTCGTCTTCGGACAGACCCTTATTCAGCATCTTTTGTTCTCGCGGCTTCGAGGATGATGCGTTTCTCTGTCCGTGCGACCGCTTCGCGGATCTTCGCGATGGCGTCAATATTTGCCGAGATGCTCGTGATGCCGTGCTCCACGAGCCAGACTGCCATCTTCGGGTCTGAGCCGGCCTGGCCGCAGATCGAGCATTCCACGTCGTAGGCCCGGCAGGTCTGGATCGCGTTGTGGATCAGGTGGAGGACCGCCGGGTGCTGCGGGTTGTACATGTCGGCCACGTTCTCGTTGTTCCGGTCTATGGCGAGCGTGTACTGGATCAGGTCGTTGGTGCCGAACGAGGCGAACTTTATGCCGGCCCGGATGAAGTCCTCGATCATGATTGCGCTCGAGGGGATCTCGATCATGATGCCGAGGGTTACTTTATCGACGTCAACACCCCAGCCCCGCATCATCTCTTTTCCCTTGATGAACTGGTCTGGGTGGGAGACCATCGGGAACATGATCCCGAGGTTCTCGTAGCCCTCTTTCCAGAGGCGCTTGAATGATTCTACCTGGAGCCGGAACTGGTCCGGGCTCTGGAGGTCGCGACGGATGCCTCTCCAGCCGAGCATCGGGTTGTGCTCGTGCGGCTCGTTCTCGCCGCCCTGCATGTTCCGGAACTCGTCAGTCGGGGCGTCGAGGGTCCGGACCCAGACGGTCTTACCCGGGAACGCGTCGAGCACGATCTTGATACCGTCATGGAGCTCCGCTACGAAATCTTCTTCCTTGTGGTTTGCAATGAACCAGCCGGGGGTCTTGTTGAGGCCGAGGATCAGGTGCTCTATCCGGAGGAGACCGACGCCGTCTGCGCCGGTTGCCGCCGCCCGTGCCGCTGCCTCGGGGATGGAGACATTCACTTTCACGCTTGTCGCGGTGATGATCGGGGCGTGGGCGGCAATTGCCAGCGGAGCTGCTGCCGGCGCCGCATGGACCACTTCACCCTCGTAGATCAGCCCCATCTCGCCATCGACCGTGATAAGCTGGCCGTTTTTGAGCACGTTCGTTGCGTTCTTCGTGCCGACCACTGCCGGTGTGCCCAGCTCGCGGCTTACGATCGCCGCGTGGCAGGTCATCCCGCCCTCATCGGTCACGATCGCTGCGACCTTGCGCATTGCCGGCACCATGTCCGGGTTCGTCATCTTCGTGACGAGTATGTCGCCTTCTTTCACGGATCCCGTGTCTTTCACGTCCCGGATGATGACAACCCTGCCGGTGGCGATACCGGGGGCCGCTCCCTGTCCCTGGAGAATGATCTTTGCATTCGATTTCTGTGATGCCATGCCCTTTGCCTCCTTCTTCCCGATGGTGGTGATGGGCCGGGACTGGAGAATATAGATAGTCCCGTCCACAATCCCCCATTCTACATCCTGCGGTACTCCGTAATGGTTCTCGGCGATCTTGCCGTACATCGCGAGCTTCGCCACTTCGGCTTCGCTCAGGACCTGTGCGTCCTGCCGGTCCTTCGGGACGTCCATGACCTTGGTGCCATGATCGCCGTCGGCGATGATCTCGATCTTTTTATTGGCGATGAACGTATCCACGAGTTTCTCGGCCCGCTGGTCGAACTCGTATTTGTCAGGAGAGACCGAGCCGGAGACGACCGCTTCCCCAAGGCCCCAGGAGCCTTCGATGATCGTGATCGACTCACCCGTGATCGGGTGGGAAGTGAACATAACACCGGCCTTCTCTGAGGGGACCAGCTGCTGGACAACGACGGCGATATTGACCGTATGATCGTCGAACCCCTGTTTTGCCCGGTAATAGAGTGCCCGGGCACCGTAGAGCGAGGCCCAGCATTTCTGGACCGAGGAGATGAGTGCCGCTTCACCCCTGACATTGAGAAACGTCTCCTGCTGGCCGGCAAAGCTTGCGTCGGGCAGGTCCTCTGCAGTAGCGCTCGAGCGTACTGCTACGATAAGTTCCCCTTCCGATATTTTTTTGTAGGACGCACGGATATCGTCCCGGATTGCAGCCGGCATTTTCGCTTTCATCACGAGTGCCTTGGCATTCTCGGCTGTTTTCTCCAGTGCCGCGTTGTCCTCCACATCGAGCTTCTCGAACGATGAAAATATCTTCTTCTCTAACGCGGTCTCGACTAAAAACCTGCGAAAGGCCTGGGCCGTGACAACAAAGGCTTTCGGAACGGGGAGTCCTATAGAGGCCATCTCGCCAAGGGAAGCCGCCTTGCCCCCGACGGAAATGATATCCTCTTTGCGGATCTCCTCGAGCCACAGAATATTGGGCACTTCTTTCATGCTCGCACCACTTATGATCTTATCGCCACCCTGTTTAAGGGTTATCATACCCTGCCGCACCCCTCCGCACACCCCTCCCGGAACCTCCGGGACACTGCCCGCCCGTTTACGGTAGTACGCGCGAACCGCCCACACGGGAAGAATAACCCTCTTTAAGTACAGTGCAGATATTGTATGGGTTTTTATGGCAAACGCTAGAGTGCTCGTCAGCGATCCGCTGGCGGAAGAAGGGCTTGCGATCCTCCGGGCGGCCGTTGACGTTGACGTCAAAACGGAGCTCAGGGAAGACGAGCTCTGCAGTATCCTCGGGGACTACGATGCCCTGCTCGTCCGAAGCAGCACCGAGGTCACGGCAAAGGTGATCGAGGCAGGCAAGCGTCTGAAGTTCATCGGGCGTGCCGGTGTCGGTGTCGACAATATCGATGTGGAAGCAGCGACCCGCAAGGGTATCATCGTGGCAAACGCACCCGAGGGCAACACCCTTGCGGCAACTGAGCACACGATGGCGATGATGCAGGCGCTCGCCCGCAATATCCCGCAGGCAAACGCGAGCCTGAAGAAGAAGGAGTGGAAGCGCTCGAAGTTCATGGGCGTGGAACTGAACGAGAAGACGCTCGGTATCGTGGGTTTCGGCCGGATCGGTCGCGAAGTGGCAAAGCGGGCAAACGCCATGGATATGAAGTGCGTTGCCTACGACCCGTTCATCACGAAGGAACGTGCGGCCCAGCTCGGTGTCGAGATGATGTCGATGGCGGATCTCTTCAAGGTTGCCGATGTCATCACCGTCCACACCCCCCTGATCGCAGAGACGAAGCACGTGATCAACGCGAAGAGCATCGCGACCATGAAAGATGGCGTACGGATCATCAACTGCGCCCGTGGCGGTATCATTGATGAGAAGGCGCTCTACGATGCGATCAAGAGCGGCAAGGTTGCCGGCGCAGCGCTCGATGTCTTCGAGACCGAGCCCCCGCTCGAGTCCCCGCTCCTCACCCTCGACCAGGTAATAGTCACTCCGCACCTCGGCGCAAGCACCGTCGAGGCCCAGCTGAACGTTGCGGTCTCGGTAGCAAAGCAGTGCATCGAGGTTCTCAAAGGCGGCTCAGCCAAGTACGTGGTGAACGCTCCCATGGTCCCGCCCGAGCACGCGGAGATCCTCGAACCCTATGCCCAGCTTGCCGAGAAGATGGGACGGTTTGCAATCCAGACCGCCGGTGGCAGGCTTGCCTCCGTGGAGCTCATCTATGGCGGCGAGCTCTCCGCCTACGCGGGCAGCATGAAGTTTGTCACCCGCCTCGCCCTCAAGGGGCTTCTCGATCCGATCCTCCAGCAGCCGGTCAACATCGTGAACGCGGAATACATAGCGAAGGAACGCGGCATCTCGATCAGCGAGACCGTGACGGAAGAAGCCAAGGGATTCAAGAACCTGATCACCCTGAAGGTGAAGACCGACAAGGGCGAGGAGACCGTCAGCGGCACTGTCTTCTTCAAAGGCCGGAGCCGGATCGTGGCAGTCGGCGGCTACACGATGGACATGATCCCCGAGGGATATGTCATCGTCTCCCGCCACCTCGACAAGCCCGGTGTCATCGGACGCGCCTCGACGATCCTCGGCAAGGTCAACATCAACATCGCGGGCATGCAGGTAGGCCGTATCAACCCGGGCGAGGAAGCGATCATGGTCCTGAATGTGGACAGCGAAGTACCCGCTGCCGTGATGGAAGAGATCCGCTCGATGCCGGGTATATTTACCGCAACGTTTGCCAAGATATCCTCAGAGCTGATATGAGGAGAATTTTTTTTAAAGAAAGACAAAGTCCGTATCGCAATACTTTGTATTTTTGTGTTAACGTCTGAAAACGTTAAAAACGGGCGCGACGCATCGTTACGTATCTAGATTCAATAACATTTCCTTTTATCATCGTTGGATCGACAGAAAATGTATCATGTTCTTCTTGCCAGTATGGCACTATTTCTCGAATTTGTGTTTCGTGAGTTTGCAAAAAATCAAACCATTTTGTCACACATTGTGTAGCGAGTGCAAAGGCATCATATTTTTTACCCGATCCTGAGGGTAGATCCCAGCTTCTCGCAATTAATGTTCCATTTTCCGTGTCTTCAAGTCGAACAGCCCCTTCATGTAATGCAGTTTCTTCACCGAAATGAGATTTCCTATTAGGAAGAAGATGCTTTGCACCAACGCTAATATCAGCACATAATTTCAAGCAATCCTCACCATTTCTAAAATCTGTCACCTTTTTTTTGAATTTAAGATATTTCGGATAATTAGGATGGGATTTATTAACGGTACAATCGTTTATCACCCAATCCAAAAGGTGATCACAATTCATAAAAAAAGCAAGCACGTCATCAAAATCGCTTTCAGCCATACCGACCGAAATTAATTTTCCATCATTTATTTTTTTGAACCGTTCATAATATCGGTTCATTCTTTCAAACTGATCCCCAAAATAACGCCCTTTAGGTAAATTACGGACTTGAGTCATAGATATTTTATCTAGACGCAGTTAACTATAAATGTATCTATCACTTGTTTTAACTCAAATTAAGTTGTGTTGACAGCGTTTCTAAGATATTTGGCTTTCATAATTAAAACCCTTCAACCAGTTTATCCATCCTCTTACACCACTTCACGTTCTCCAGCGTAGCAAATTGCTCATTGTCTCCGCCGAACATCATCCACGTTTTGATATCGTCATCATATCCGGGCGACGTGTATATCGACCTTAAATCCTGTCGAGTCTTCATCAGTGTTTCGAGGTGGAAATATTGGGAGTCGATAGACACCTTGTTCATGATTGTCGAGAGCGAGCGGGACGGCTGGAAGGCCCGGACCTGCTTACTGATTCCCCCATACATCTTGTGTTTTCCCGAAAGCCAAAGACAGGTATTGAATATCACATCATATTTTGTCCATTCAGAAAGGGCACCAATAGAGGTTTTACCCAGATAAGCGAGAGGATAGGCGATGAAGGATTTTATGTCGTGAAAATCTTTTGGTTCTTTAATCTCAATTTTTATTCCGTGTTCCTTTGACCCCATTTTCTGGGTATTGTTCCAATGATTTTCAATGATGGCTAACGTTTTTTCGGAGGGTAACGCGTTAAGGAAATAATTGTCGTGAGCATGAACATAGCCGCTGGTGGGATGCGCTTCTAGTATTGAGAGATAATCAACGGTTTTCAAGTAGTGCTTGAGCATTTGCTTTTCCTTTCGGTGTGCCTCATGGAATTTAGCCAGGTATGGCATGTGCTGCAGACCGTGTTTTTCTGGGAGGCACGGTGAAGCATGAGAACCCGTGAGAGTAATCATCATCGTAAATTTCGGCATCCGTGAGGGGTTTGCGACGTAGTAGTATTGCAGATTGTACAGTTTGCATAGGAGTCGATTATCATATTTTTTCGTCCACCGGTGCGTGTATCCAATGTCAGCATCGATAGCGAGGGGTTCTAACTCTTGACCCATGTCATCATATTGGCCGTACTGGAATCCCCGTATCCTGATGCTCATATTGTTGGTATCGTCAAGGTATCGGTCAAATTTCATAACGTGCTTAAGCATGTAGTTCAGGAAATTGTCCGCCCGAACCTGTTCTATCAGTTCGGAAGGTATCATGTGACACCCTCAATTTTCCATTCCGACGCTCCATTCCTAATTAGTCTATAGTAGCCTAGAGGGGCGGGCACGCCCGCCCCTTGGGGGTATCGCTGCCGCGACCCCCCGTCCTCGCTTTGGGAGGGTGACCCCCCTCCCCCCAAAGGGGGAGCAACGTGCTTGTCTGATTGCTGACGCTCCGCTGAGGGCATCCCTGTTAGGGCTGGAGGTGTATCGACAATAAGAACATCTCCTGTCTGAACAAGAGCTAGACCCATTTTTTGATAAACAGGGTATAATTTTTCGAAATCAGCACGGGCTACCACAAACGGCTTTTTAGACGGTAAAATATCGCCCCGTGTTGAATTACTCCCATGCATAAAAATGCTGGATTATTAAATGGTATAATCCTTGCTCCATTTTCAAAAATGGGCTCAAAATTTAATCAGAATTTAAAAAACAGCCTAAATATTTAATCAGACGTTCCGAATGTAATCTAATGGCAAATTATGAGTTATTAAGAAAAAAGGGCTTGATATTATGTTATATCGATAATTTAATGTCGGCGGAATATGTCTTGGGCTTCACTATTCTTTTCAAATAACTTTTGGAAGGTATCAGAAATCGCGCATAATCGTTCCTGTTCCTCTTCGATTTTTGAAAGTTTTTTCTCGTATTCCATATTCTTGTTTTCTAACTTCACCATCTGTGCAGCAAGGTTCTCATTCATCACACGAAGACCCTCAATACTCTCGCCCTGTATCTTCAATGTGCTGTTTAATTCTGATGCCTTCTCCCTGAACTCAGGGGGAATACCGATTGTAAGGACGTGCTGAACTGCGAGATATGCCTTCCCCGCTGCCTCTTCATCAATCCGCCGGTATGAGCCATCGAGATATCCGGCATGTCCTGCCAGGTGCTCTGCAAGGGTCTTCTGACCTGCCATGCTTAACTGGCTGATGAAAAATTTCCTGAATGAATGGATGCGGTATTGGTTGCGTCCTGTCTGTTCATCCTGTGAATACAAACCCGCGGCCTTAAGCGCATTCTCCCAAAGTGCATTTACAGCTGAATCGGTCAGAGGAAAAAGCAGATCCGAGTCTGTGTCTTTTTCCCCGCAGATACCCGCCCGCACAAGTCCGGCATTTCTACGGGATGCACCAACGAGGTATTGTTCACGCTTTTCGAGCCATGCCTTCACACATTGTGCCGCCTCGGTAGTGATGAACGTGAACCGTGTTTGTTTGTTTTTGGTATTTCGCAGAGTGAGTTTTACCGGTTTGCTTTCAAAGTCCACATCGGAAAGTTTCAAGGAAAGAATTTCGTTTAATCGGGCTCCTGAACTGGCAAGGGTAAAAACAAGTGCCCGTCCTTTTAGATCGAGTTCTTTCATGGCTGATTCAATCACATTCGCCGTCATTACCTTGTCAACAGTGCCCGCACCGCCCTTCATCTCTCGTTTCAAATCCCGGACGGTTTTACTTTTGAATTTTGCACCGTTATCTTCGAGGATACGCCGCGCAAATGTCATCCTCTGCCGTGCTGAAAGGAGACTCGCACACTCTGCCTTCAAGCAGTTGGCAAATTTCGTGAAGTCTTCGTCATGGTCACGCTTTTTGTCTGCAAGGTATTGGTCAAAGAGAAGTTCATAGTCGTAGTTCCCTTTTGTGCCATTCTCGCTCTTTTTCGGGAGTCCGTTCATGCACCGAAGAAAAGATTCGATTGCGTTTTTGTACCCGTTCCCAGTGCCGGTATTAGAGTATGAATTGACGAATGCGGCGATTCTTCCTACCGATTGACTCTGCGATTTTTTCGCCATAATCTTAAGTTACGTCGGAGGAATAAATACCTATCGCAAAAATACAAAGTAAACATTTTCTTTCTTTAAAAAATTTTAATTCATTATTGCCATTGCGATACACGCCGCCGCCCCCGACGGGGCGCCCCCGCGGCGGATCAATTACCTGCACATTCCGGTAACCGGTAATCTGCCCAGCGAGGCCCCGGCGAGGCGGCCGAGCGACCCCCGAAGGGGGTGGGATTGCTCGCTCTGCAATATAAATCCCATTATTCTATCAGAATTTTTCGATTAGACTCCCGCTGCCCGGTCGCGTTGCCCTTCACGTATGAATAAGGGGGTCGGGCACTATATTTTCGTTCCCGCTCCGGAACCTCCCTGTCAGAAGCCGAACATCGAAAAATCCCGGTTTTTCCCGGTTCCCCGGACCCGCATCCACACAAAAAAAGTGGTCCGACCCCCCCAACCCCCATGTCCAAGGCACGTTTTTGGCATAGGGAAAATGTCATTTTTTACGACGATAAATGAAGGGAAGTGATCACGTTTCCGGCATCAACAGGTCGATGGGGGGTCGGGCACGATCTTTGGGTGACCCCCCCACTACACCTCCCATTGTCGCGATTTGATTCCCGGTCCGGCTCCTCCCCGGTTTCTGCACCACTCCTGCATCTTTAAGTAACCCGATGCGCAATGAGGATATCAGGAGATATACGATGATGGACCGGAAAAAAGGCATTGAGCTCTGCCTCTGCGGGATGTGCCCGAGCTTTGTTGAATGCAAAGAAGAGATTGCGTATTGTCTTGCAGGGACCGGCAGGAGTCGCTGTATACAGGTTGAGGACGGATGCCTCTGTCCCGGCTGCCCGGTGACCGAGAAGGAAGGCTTCCAGCATGTCTACTATTGTACCCGGGGGAGTGAGAGCGATCAGCGCTGAAACCCGTATGGAAACCGGGACGACCTGGAAGTGCAGCGTCTGCGGGTACATCTCGCACGGCCCGGAACCGCCGGCAGAATGCCCGCAGTGCGCCGGTACCTCCCGGGAATTCATCCCGTTTTCCGAAAAGGTGCGGATGCGGTACGACCATGAGCCATTCGACGTGCTCCTCATCAACGGCAGCAACCACCGGGCGAACAACACGGGGTACATGGCCGATCTCGTCGAGGAGGTGCTCAAAGAGAAAGGCGTGAGCTACCGCCGGTACAACATCAGCGAGTACGCGATCAACCACTGTTGGTGCTGCTACAGCATGCGGGATGCGGCCTGCACGTACCCGTGCCGGGACCAGCTGGACGACATGCCGGCCTTCCACGAGATGGTGATCGCGGCAAAGGCGGTCATTGTGGCTTCACCGGTCAACTGGAACAACATGTCCGCCCGGCTCAAGGACTTTCTCGACCGGCTCAACTGCATCCAGAACCGCTACCCGCTCAAAAAACCCGGCTTGACCGAAGGGAAAGTGATCGGGATTACCGTCTCGGGCCACGAGGACGGCGCGACCAAGACCGCAATGGAAATCTTCCTCTACTTCCAGCAGATGGGGTATATCCTGGCACCGTTCGGCATCTCCTACCGGAACCACGGGGCCCAGTTCAACACAATAACGGACGCGGAATTCTTCCGGACCGATCCGCTGGTTGTGAGCAAGACAAAGGGCATGGCGAACAATGTCGTGGAGCTGATGCGACTCGGGGCCGAGGAGAAACTCAAGGGGAAACTGGCACCGGTTTGCGAGTGAGATGCCCGTGCACAAACCAAGGAAAAAAGGAATGTTCTCATCTGCCTTCGGAACCGATGGCGACCAGATTGCGTACCCGTTCTTCTTCAGGCTGAAGATCTTCGGTCCGAACCTGGGTGCCCCTTTGGCATTGGCGCATCAGCGACCCGGCAGTTCTGTACCCGGGACGAAAGCCCCGCACGGGTCGCAACCTCTTTTTGAGAAGGATTTCTCCAGAACAATTAATTCGGATTCCCGGGAAGTATTCCCGGGATTTACAAAATTGCCGGAGAACCGCTTTTCCCTGTTTCAGAATTGGAGTGAATGCTTCATGGCACGGTTTTATATCCGATTAACTCAGGAGAGACTGTCAGGAGTATAGCTATCGTGGCAGAACCGAATGCAGGTGCAGCGGCATCCGGCGGAAGAACTGCAGTCCCGGCGGATGGCTTCCGTCAATCCACTATTCTTTTTGCTGCCGGAGCTGCCTCTGTCGGCATTCTGGGACTCGTAGGGCTGGTGCTCGATATTCCGGTACTCAGGAGTATTTACCCGGGATACCAGACCATGGCGTTCAGCACCGCCGTGCTCTGCATAGTGTTCGGGACGATACTCGCATCCCACTCACTACGGCCGTTCCGGGGAAAGGCCCGTGTCTTCCTACAGCTCGTCGTCGCAGTAATCGCTGTCATCGAAGCGCTCGAACTCCCCTTTAATATCCAGGGGAATCATTTCATCATTGAAACCCTGATGGTCCGGATCGGCAACGTGATTGCCGGCCAGCCTACCTCGGCAATCTCACCGGGGAGCGTAGTCCTTGTGATCCTGTCGGCGATCGCGATCTTCCTCCTGCTCGGGTTGCCCGATCCTTCAGAGGGACGGCACCGGGATCAAAATGCTGCCAGTATAACCGGCGTTGTCATAGTTCTGGTAAGTCTCACGTTCTTCCTGAGTTATGTCTACGGAGCCCCGTTCCTCTACGGGACACCGCTGATCCCCATCGCTGCACCGACGGCACTTGCGCTGACCTGCATCGGGGCCGGTCTTGTGGCTGCCGCTGGCCCGGCTGCAGTTCCCCTCCGGTATTTCGTTGGTCCCTCCACCGTTGCCCGCCTCCTCCGCACCTTTCTCCCGCTGACGCTCGCGATCATCCTCTTCGAAAGTTTCCTGGATGTTACCCTGCCCTTGTTCAGCAAAACCCATGATGCGCTCCAGGTGTCGGTTTCCCTTGTTGTATTCTCCCTCATCACCGGGTATGCAGTCATCCGGGCAGCCCGGGGGCTGGGAAGAGCTCTGGAGGCCGAGGAGCGGAAACGAAAAGAAGCAGAAGAAGAACTTTCCCAAAAAAACGACGACCTCACCGCCATGAACGAGGAACTCACTGCCACGGGAGAAGAGATCCAGGCAAACCTCGATGAGCTCGCCCGGAGGGAGCAGGAGTTACGGGAAAGCGAGGAGAAGTACCGTTCTCTCTTTGAGAACCTGCTGGACGGTTATGCCTACTGCCGCATGATCTATGACGATACCGGGCGCCCGGTGGATTTCATCTACCTCGAGGTCAACCGGGCCTTCGACGAGATACTCGGGACAAAGACCGTCAAGGGGAAGAGGGTCACGGAAGTGTATCCCGGGATAAGGGAAGCGTTCCCCGACCTGTTCGGGATCTATGGCAGGGTCGCATCGAACGGGAAGCCGGAGATCTTTGACCTGGATTTCACCCCGTCCGGGAAATGGCTGCATATCTCTGTCTATTCCCCGGCACGACAGCACTTTGTCGCAATTTTTGAAGATATCACCGTCCGCAGGAAAGCCGAGGAGGTCCTGACGCTGTACAAGATCTTCACCGAAAACGCCCACGACATCATCCTCTTCATCCGCAAGCGCGACGGCCGGATCATCGAGGTAAACAAGACCGCAACCATGAACTATGGGTATACGCGGGAAGAGCTGCTCGGCATGACCATCTTTGAGCTCCGGGCCTCCGAGAAGATCGAAACCGTCACAATGCAGATGGACCGGGCTGCACAGGAGGGGATCGTATTTACTACGCTGCACCGGAAAAAAGACGGCAGCGATCTCCCGGTCGAAGTCAGCTCGGTCTCGATGGTCTTCGAAAACGAGCAGGTCCTCGTCTCCATCATCCGCGACATCACCGAACGGGAACGGGCAGAGGAGGCGCTGCGGCAGGCAAACAAAAAGCTGAACCTGCTCTCGAGTATCACCCGGCACGATATCAACAACCAGCTCTTTTCCTTAAAGGCATACCTTGAACTCTCCAAGGTGTCTCTTGGCGATGCTGCAAAGATGTCTGAGTATATCCTCCGGGAAGAGCGGGCTGCGGGGGCCATCGAACGCCAGATCGTTTTCACGAAGGAGTACCAGGATCTCGGGGTAAATGCACCGATCTGGCAGAACGTGGAAGAAACCTTACAAAAAGCGCTGGCTATGCTGCCCATGCGGGACATCAGGGTTACCGCAGACGTCACCGGTCTCGATGTGTATGCAGATCCCCTTTTCGAGAAGACGTTTTATAACCTTGTCGACAACTCCCTCCGGTACGGGGGGCCGGAAATGACAACGATCCGGATCTTCTCGCAGGAATCCGGCAGGGGGCTGGTGATCACCATCGAGGATAATGGTGTCGGGATACCGGCAGAGGACAAGAAGCGTCTCTTCGAACGCGGCTTCGGACACAACACCGGCCTTGGTCTCTTCCTCTCCCGCGAGATCTTCGCGATTACCGGCATCATGATCACCGAGACCGGGGAACACGGTAAGGGGGCGCGGTTTGAGATCCTTGTACCGGACGGTGCGTACCGGTTCAAAGGACGGTCCTGAACCTATGCTTCCTCGTAGATCTTCACCGTCACCGGCATAATCTCCGGCCGCCTGTCAGTCATGAAATACGTGTATGGCATGACATGCACCGTGTACTCAAGGTAGCCTTTCGCAAGATTGGAGAGCCCCTCGTTCCTGCACCCGAGGATCAGGATATGGAACCACTGGATGAAAAGCACGATGAACGCGATGATCCCATAGACCCAGAGGACGATACCGATCAGGATCCAGTAGACGATACGGATGAGCAGCTCGAGCCGTCCCGCTTCGGACTCGAACGTGAAGAGCTGGTTCTGTGCAGGTGTTCCATCGGTCATAAGTACCTGACCGGAGAAGGCGATCCGTGCACATAAATGATCCGGCTTATTAACCCGCAGGTAACGGAAGACGCCCGGGCCGGGCACCAGTGCACTAATTTTTAATAATACCAGAACAGATGCTATAGAGCATCAGACACACGCGGGCTCGTGGTCTAGTTGGCTATGACGTCGCCTTGACATGGCGGAGGTCCTGAGTTCGAATCTCAGCGGGCCCATTATTTTCTTTTCCTTGTGGTTTACCGGTAGAGCCTTGGCCCTGACTGATTCCCAATCTGCGGGCTGATGGAACTGGCAGCCACGTTGAATGTTATTATCGGGAACAGGCCGCCGAAAAGACGGAACGGATTTCCGGTAACGATCTGTCGGTTTCATAAGAGATCCCCGGGCCTGGCCATCTGTACCGGGGAGCGCCTTTGCGTGACCGGGCATTTCCGCAGAATTATATATTGACAACGTGCTTATACCCTTCTTACCTGAGGATCCTTTCCGGGGCGACTTCCGGAGCGGAAGAGCTGCGGAGATCCTTTCAGAACCATGGAACATCAGGCACGGGACACATCATGAAAGACCAGCTGGAAACCAACAAGATGATCGTGCGGGATTTTTACAATCTCGCAATGAACCTCAAGACGCCGGAAGACGCGGTGGCACAGTTCATGGGACCCACTTACCGGCAGCACAACCCCGGGGCAGGGGACGGTCCCGGACCGTTCGTCGCGTTCGTGAAGGGATTTGTCAAGGCATTCCCCACGCTCCACTTCAACTTCAAACGGATCATTGCAGAGGGAGATCTCGTGGTCGTGCACAGCCACCTTGTCCGGCACAAGGACGATCCGGGTGTGGCGGTGATGGATATCTTCAGGCTCGAGAACGGCAGGGTTGTCGAACACTGGGACGTACTGCAGGACGTTCCGGATACATCCGCTAACGAAAATACGATGTTTTAGGAGGGAGGGGATCTATTCTTACTCCCCCTTCCACAGCAGCCACATTGCATAGAGCATCGACAGACACGCGATGAGGAGCAGCAATGCATACTTGTCGGCAGCAACATCCAGCGCGAAGATACGGGCCAGGTCAAAGATCACAAAGATCCCGAAGGTGACTGCGATAAACCAGCCGTACAATTTCTTCTTCTTCCATCCGATCAGGAATGCTACGAATGCAATCACGACTTCGGTCATGGTTGCGATGAGCTGAATGGTTCCGGCAACATCCATGGTACGGAAATAGCCTGACCCGGTTGATAAACAATGCGGATTATTGTATTGCCAAAAGAGAATCAGATGTGGCAGCGCCCGCCGCCTTTCTTTGCGAAGTACTGCTGGTGGTACTCCCCGGCACGGTAGAACTCGCCCGCCGGCTGGATCTGGGTGACGACCTTGCCAAAGCCGAACCTGCCGGAGGTCTCCACGTCATTCTTTGACTTCCGTGCAATCTTTCCCTGTTCCGGGTCATGGTAGAAGATCACCGACCGGTAGTTCGTCCCGATATCCGGCCCCTGCCGGTTCAGCTGCGTGGGGTTGTGGACCGACCAGAAGATGTCGAGCAGCTGCTGATAGCTGATCTTCGCGGGATCATAGGTCACCTGAACTACCTCTGCATGGCCGGTCTCACCGGTACAGACCTGCTCGTACGTAGGGTTCTTCACCGAACCCCCCATGTATCCCACGGCAGTCTTCACGACCCCGTTTACCGTGCGGAACGATTCCTCCACACCCCAGAAACAGCCCCCTCCAAAGGTTGCCGTCTTACAGGTCTCATCTCCTGTCAAAAGCGCATCTCCAATATGCCGTAGACCCCGGTACCATAAGACCCTTTGCGCCAGAACCCCGGAACTAATAATTCATCATCCATCAGGACAAATCCATCCGGCAGGAATATGAAGATCCTCTTTGTTGTCTGCGGCGAAGGGCTCGGTCATGCCTCCCGCAGTCTCCATCTCGGGCATTACCTCCAGCAGCAGGGGCATAACGTGCATTTCGCTGGCTACGGGAAATCCTATGATTTCATGAACCAGCATGGGTGCACGCTCCTCCACCGGATCCCCCGCGAGGTCTGGCTTGAAGGGGAGAACGGGTTCTTCAGCCTCAAAAAGACCCTCTGGTACTCGAAATTCATGATCCTTGACATGATCCGGTCGGCCCTGAGTGTCCGGCGGCTGATCCGCGAACACAGGTTTGAATGCGTGGTCTGCGATACGATGTATGGAGGGGTGCTTGCAGCCCGGTGGGAAGGGATCCCGGTGGTCTTCATCACCAACCAGAACCATTTCAATGGTCCAAACGGCACGACGAACCCGGTCTGGCGTTTCCTCAACTTCACCATCCAGCGCTACCTCCGTCTTGCAGATCATGTCGTCGTCCCCGATTACCCTGCGCCGGACACGGTGAGTGAATACAATATCCGGATCCCGGAGAACGAGAAGGGACGGTACAGTTTCACCGGCCCGTTCTACCAGTTCGACCCGGAACGGTACCACTACGACCAGAAGACCATCTTCACCAGTTTCGGCGGCGAGCCGTACAAGCTCCCGCTGTACCTCCTCCTCAAAAAGATTGCCGACCAGCGCAAGGATCTCTTCTTCGATGTCTTCTATACCGGGTCCGAACTGCCGGAATCCTCGGATAACTTCGCTTCCCACGGGTATGTCCCGAACCTGTACGAGCACCTCGCGCTCGCGAAGATCGCGATCGTCCATGGCGGCCTCACTACCCTCCACGAGACCCTGCTCTTTGAGAAACCGGTCCTGATCATCGTGGACCCTGACCATCCCGAGCAGCAGAACAATGCAAAGAAGATCGTAGATATGGGAGCAGGCGTGGCCATTGACGGGCGGAATGTCACCCTTGAAATGCTGGAGAAAAAGATCGCCGAGACCCTCCTCCTCCCGCCCCTGCCGTTCCGTGCCGTCCATACGGTCATCAACGGCCGGAAGAATGCCGCTTCGATCATCCTTGCCATTGCGGAACGCAGGCAACCTTAATATCGGCTTTGTGCCCTAACCTCTGTAAGAATATCCATGATAGTGCCCGGGGAAGTTGTGACTCTCAAGCTGGACAAGGAGCTCCATATCTGCCCTACCTGCGGGTATGAACTGGGATTCCACACCTTGTTCCAGAGCGTTCATCCCGGGAGCGACACCCCGGTCAAGTCCACCAGGACCGTGTACCGTGTGATCCTTATCTGTCCCGACTGCGGGGCCCGGTTCGATGTCGGCTGGCAGGTCACGTTCTCGGAACCGGCGCCCCGGATTGTGAAGACCACTGCCATCCGTGATATATGATCTTTTTTTCCGGGAGCGGGGTGGGCACCCCTGCCCGTGATGAATACACGGGATTTTCTTCCGGTCCTTGTTTTTCCGGTCCTGTTTCCCTGTATGGGGTGCAGAGTCCATGATGCGGTGTGCGGAGTGCAAGGGCAGGGGTATGTGCGGGCTTCCCCGCTGCCCGATCGTAAGCCGGTTCCATGCCCAGGCCGCATTCCTGATAAAACCGTCGAGCAGTTACCAGGGCAGCTCGCCCTCGGTCTTCATCGGCAGTTTCGGGTACCCCGATGTCCGGGGCGGGCCGCTGCTGATCAACGATTCCGACAACCCGCCGGACTGGGTCCGGCAGAACCTCGGGATGGAGGATATCGTGGGCATCCGGGCCCGGACCCTCCGCGGGAGCTCGGCCCTCCCGTCCGTTGCGGGGGGCCTGCAGGAGATCGCGCTCTCCGCGACCCCGCTCGATGTGGACGTATCTTTCGAGAGACCGGTATCGTTCAGCCTCAGTTTCGATGGAACTATCGCCCCGGTCGGGATGACCGGGGCCGTGCGGAAGATGGATGTAATCGGGAATGCCCGGGTCGAGCGGGTAGTGGACCGGGTCACGTCCGATACGGATCTCGGGGCCACCGAAGCGTGCGTCTCCCTCAAATCCTCGGAGATCGATGTCTACCAGATCTCGAAGCTGATGACCGCGGGACTCCTTGGCCGGAAGCGGAAGTTCGTACCCACCCGCTGGGCAATCACGGCTGTTGATGACACCCTCTCGATCAGTCTTAAAAAAGAGATCGCACGGTACTCTTCCATCGAAGAGATCCTCTTCTTCTCCTGGGAGATCTACGGGAACCGGATTGCCTGCATCCTTGTGCCGGGCGACTGGAAGTACGAGATGATCGAGATCTGGGGGAAGCATACGCTCTGGGGTGGGGAGGAGGACGTGATCGTGCAGGACCGGGAAGGGATGACAAAACAGGGGTATTCCCCGATCTCAGGCGCCTATTACTCCGCCCGGCTCGCGGTCTGCGAGTACCTGGCGGCCAAACGGCGCTGCGCCCAGGTGATAGTGGTACGGAGCATCTCGAACGAGTACTGGGCGCCGCTCGGGACATGGGTGATCCGGGAGGCGACACGGAAAGCGATGACACAGCCTCCGCTCGCTTTCCCCACGCTGGATGCAGCGGTCGGGCAGGCAGTTGCCGTCATCGGGTCGGGCGCATGGGTCGCCCACAGCACCCTGATCCCCGAACTGCGGACCCAGAGGACCCTCTTTCAGTTCTGATAGGTCTGGGCGGAGTTTGCCTGCCGGCCATACCGGGTCCGGATTCCCTCGATCGTCTCGATGTCAGTGATGTCCTTGTCGTCCCGGAGCCTGATGAACCGGGGGAAGCGGAGGGCAAAGCCCGCCTCGTACGTAGGGCTGACCTGGAGTTCCGCGTACCCCACTTCGAAGACGAGCAGCGGCTCGAACGTCACTTCCTTACCGGACTTTGCGATCACGGTATCCTTCAGCATCTCGTACACTTCTGCCAGTTGCTCTTCAGAGAACCCGGTGGCGACCCGGCTGAGCGGGACGAGTTTTCCCTGGTCCTGGCAAGCGACAAGGAACGAGCCGAAGACATGCGCCCGCTTCCCCTCGCCCCACTCGGCGCCGATCACTGCAAGGTCGAGCGTGTCCACCTCCGGCTTGATCTTGATCCAGTTCTTCCCCCGCTGGCCGGGTGTATAGGGCGAGGAGGGCACCTTGATCATGATCCCCTCGTGACCCGCGGCAAGGGCCGCATCATAGATCTTCTCGATTGCGGCCTGTTCGCTGCTGACGAGCTGCGGGGCAAGATACATTGTCACTACGCCCTCGAGTTTTTTCCGGCGCCCGGCAAACGGGAGGTCGATCAGGGTCTCACCATCAAGATAGAGGATGTCGAAGACATTTGGCACCATCTCGATTGCTTCCTGAGCTTCCGCTATATCGTGCCGCCGACGGAACCGGCGCAGTACGGACTGGAAGGGCATCGGTTTCCCGTCCTTGATGGCTATCACTTCACCGTCAAGGATCACGTCATGTTCCGTTGCACTCATCAGCTGCTGGATTACGTCCGGCAGGGCCGCGGTGACGTCTTCAAGCCTGCGGGAGTAGAGCCGGGCCCAGTTGCCTTTCTTATGGAACTGGAACCGTGAGCCGTCGTACTTATACTCCGCGGCGATCTCCCCGTGCTCTTTGATCATGTCCGCAATGGATCCCTGCTGGGCAAGCATCATCCGCACCGGGTGAAAGGGGGTGATGTGGACATCGGAAAGGGCGTCCGGCCCGCGCTTTGCGAGCTTTGCCACCTCGCCCATGTCGTTGAGCGCCTGCATCGCATGCTCCACGAGAGCGGAATCCACGCCAAAGGCTTTTGCGATCGCTTCCCGGACACTGCTCTCGCCCACACCGATGCGGAGTTCCTCGAGCATGATCCGGGCAAGGTAGCGCCCTTCGAGCGGGTGGGCGTTCCCGAGCAGCCGCCGGACCGCGAGCAGTTTCTCCCGCTGGGATTTTTTCCCCTCCTGCTCGGCGATACCAATGAGCGAGGAGTAGACATGGACAAGGTCGAGGTCCTCGTGGAAGAAGGTCATCTGGGACTTGACGGCGAGGAGTTCTTCGACGGCCTGCCCCACGTCACCGGTCCTGTTGATCTTCTCGACCACCTGCTCCTTTGGCACACCTGCCACACTTCCTACGGCGTCGTACAGGAGGTTTGGCCCGATCCCAAGCTTACGTGAACTCCAGTCGGAGAAGATCCGGCCCATGACGAACCGGACAAAGACCGGGAGTTCGTCGTCCGTGAGACCCGGCAGCTCCTTACTGATGATATCGATCATATCGAGCCGGCCGGAGATCGCCTCGAGTCTCTCGCAGCACCGGGAAAATTCCATGAAGAGCATGGTGTTTCTTGCATCTCTGTTGCCCTGTGAGAGGGATTAACGTTCCGAGTGGTTCATCAGAACCACGAGGACGAGAAGAACTCATCAGAGTTCTTCGCTGTGGTGAGGGTCATCAGACTCGAATCCTGAAGTATGGAGACGGACCCTGAAGACAAGAAGAACTCATCAGGATTTCCACAGAAAAATGGACCAGATTTACAGCCAGAATATATCATCAGAGCCGGATCTCCTGAGGTGAGCCGGGGGTGGACCCGCACTGGGTGGCTACGGTCACCCGGCTCTCTTCGAAGAAGAGCCCGAGCCCCTCTCGGGCGGTCACCATCGCCTTCTCCGGTGTATTGTTGATCTCGCTCAGGTGGGCAAGGATTACCTGAGGCACATCTTTCCCGAATGCCTGCAGGCAGGCAGCAGCCGCGGGATTGGAGAGGTGCCCCCTTTTCGACCGGATCCGGCGTTTCAGGGACTCGGGGTAGGGGCCGTTTGCGAGCATGTCGGGGCAGTGGTTGCTCTCGAGCACGATGCCGTCGCAGTTCATGAGCAGCTCAAGCATTGGGGGGGTTATTATCCCGGTGTCGGTACAGTACCCGATCCTGCAGCTGTCCTCGCTGACGATATAACCGCACGGTTCTGCCGCATCGTGCGAAGTGGCAAATGGTTCGATGAGGAAATCCCCGATGGAGAAGCGCTCCCCGCACGTGCAGGTGTGGTGGACGATCGGCTTGTCGGACGTCCGCCGGTGGTTGAGGAAGTCTGCGAGCGTACCTTCCGTGGCATAGACCGGCCGGTTGAGCTTGCGGAGGAGGACATCGAGACCTTTGATGTGGTCGCCATGCTCGTGGGTGACCAGCACCGCATCGATCGTTCCCGGGTCAATGCCCGCGACATCCATGCGCCTGAGGAGCTCCTTAGTACTCAGGCCGGCATCGATGAGGATGGCACCGCCGCTCCCGGCAATTACCACGCAGTTCCCTTTGCTTCCGCTCGCGAGCACCGTGCAGCGCATTGCCTGTACTATTCGTGCTGCTCGTATTAGAGTGTTTGAGCCCGGGATATCCGGGGTTCCGGCGCGGTGGACCCGATGGTCTCCGGCCTCCTGCAAAACAAGTTGAAAAAAAGGATCCTTACTGTCGGATCGTATTATCTTGGCCTGAGCATTTCGTACTCGGCAAGGACCGGGGCAATGGTCTTAGTGGATATAGAACGCCGCACGAGCGTGGTGAGCTTGCGACAGTAGTGGATATGCGCTATCTGGAAGCTGACAATGAGCCCGAAACAGAAGGCGGTGATACTTATCAGAGAGTAACTTACGACGTCGACCATATTTTTCCTCCTCAGGACTCCCGGGTGAGTTCGTCCACTATGGGAATCACGGAATCGACATCCGAGCACTCTTTTGCAACTACCATAAACCGCTTGGTATAATACATGATCAAAAGTTGGTATCCGAGAATCATTCCGATGGTAAAGGTGATGATCCCGATACCCGTGTAAATAAGGAGATCGGTGAGCAGATCTGACATAGCGCCTCTCAATGACTCTTACTGGGCAACCTGATAAATTTATTGAATGGGTTTTTTTACCTGGCCCGGTATCCAGTGAGTGGAGGAAATTTTCAATCGGGCGGGACCTCCCCATTTCCCGGGATCTCCGGTCGTTTGTCCGAGACAGCAGCCAATGCCCGTTTGAAAAGGTTAATCGCTATGGTTACCTGTACTGTATTTTGATCATTCCTGCCAGGGAGATGTTCCGGAACGTACCTGTGATTCCCCGGACCGTCCGTTTTCCACCGGAAACTTCCCTTGTAACTATGTAACACCATGTCCCCGGAACCTGCCCTCCCGCTCTCGTTCTCGCTCTCGGAGCTTGCCGGTTCGCTTGGGGATTTCGGGACGATCATCCCGCTCATCCTCGCGGTGGCCCTGGTCTCGGACGTCAACCCCCGCTACATCCTCCTTTTCTTTGGGATCTGGTTCATCCTCACCGGCCTCTATTACCGGCTGCCCATCCCGCTTGAACCGATGAAGGCGATCGCGGTTGTTGTCATTGCAGGTGGTGTCACGGGCGCCGTTACCAGCGGTGAAATTGCCGTGGCAGGACTGGTGCTCGGCATCGTCTTCCTTGTACTTGGCTATGGCCGGTTCTTTGAGATCATCGGGCGATGGGTACCGGAGAGTGTTGTCCGCGGGATCCAGCTCGGGCTCGCTTTGCTCCTCTTACGGGCCTCGGCAGGGTTCGTGATCCAGGACCCCGTCTTCTTCGGGATTGGCATTGCGATCATCCTTGGTTTTCTCATCCTTGTCCGGTACCGCCAGGTTCCGGACCTCTCATCGATCTGTGTCATTGCCGCAGGATTTATCGGGGGAGTTCTCCTGTATGGCATCCCCCCGGTCAGCCTGATCCCCCCGCCCCATCTCGTCATTCCCGTTCCTTCGGATATTCCCTCCGCCTTCGCCACACTGGTGCTCCCGCAGCTCGTCCTTACGATAGCAAATGCGATCCTCGCGACCTCACTCCTGACAAAAGATCTTTTTGGAAAGGATGTGCCCCCGAAGAAATTCTCGACAACGATCGGTCTGATGAACCTCACCTCGGTCCCATTCGGCGGGTTCCCGATGTGCCACGGTGCCGGGGGGCTTGCCGGGCAGTACCGGTACGGTGCCCGGACCGGGGGGGCAAACATATATGCCGGTCTGATCTTCCTCGTTCTTGCTCTGTTCTTTACCTCCCCGCAGGTCCTCTCCATCATTGCAGTCGGCGTTCTCGGGGCCCTGCTGGTCTTTGTCGGGATCGAGATGGGGAGGCACAGCCTCAAAACGGAATCCCTTCTTATCACCTGCACCATCGGCATCCTGGCGCTGGTCAGCTCGATCACCCTGGCATTCATTGTCGGGATGATCGCGGTGTACGGTTACGGCTGGATCAAAAAGAAAACGGTGGCTTTCAGCCCCTGAAATCATTTCCGGGATATTCAGTGCAGCGGGTTCAGGACGGTTCAGTCCCGTCCGGGCATTTGATCAGGACCGAATCTTCCGACAGGCATCGCAGCACACCGGTCCGGTCCGTAATATATCCTCCGGCCTTCTCCAGAAGAGTCCGGTATGCAGGAGACCGGATCAGCATGATCAACGCCATGAGCCGGGGATCGGATGGTATGTCCCTGCGGATGACAAGCTCGTAGTCTTCCGATGCGATCGGTACGAATTTCAGGCCGTGTGATTCCGCGATGCCTGCAGTACAGATGCCGGCATCGGCAGACCCGTTCCGGATTGCGAATGCCACGGCTGTCGGCCCGCTGACTTCGTTAAGGTACCCGTTCACCCGGGATACATCAATACCCCGGAAGCTGAGCAGGGCGTCAAGGATCACGCGGGCCGGGGACTCGGATTTGGTGTTGATGAACCGGACCTTTGTGATATCGTCCGGCCCAAACCCGTCACGGGAAGCGATGCCATGCCCGATCGTTGCGATATGCACGAAGATTGTATCCCCGGGTGGGATGTGGCGGTTGAGAGCCTGGTATTCCGAAAGAAGCGACCCTGACGGCAGGCTTAGTAATGCTGCATGGCAGGTCTGTCGGGAGAGTGCGAGCATCCCGGCGAGGTTGCCCGTGTTGCTCGCATGAATGAAGAGGCCCTCGTCATGGACGAGGTTTGCCAGTTCTTCCAGGGCCGGATCGAGAGTCCCGGTCAGGATAAGTGTCCGTTCAATGCTGCCCGGGTCCGTGGTCAGCAGCACCTCGAGTTCGGTGCCGGCCTCATAGCCTTCAACTGCAGCTGGAATGTGGGTATACCCGTTGGCCTTGACGGTCGCGGTCTGGACAACCGGCCCCCGGATAAAAGGTGTGCCCCAGAGGCCGGTACCGATGCGGCCCACGAAGACGGGGACGAACTCGTCGAACCCGAGATCGGACGTGACTGCCTGTGCGAGCCTGACCCGGACCGGGTATTTCGGGGCCGGCGGAAATCCCCAGGATTCCAGGAGCGGTGCAGCAAATTCCCGGAGGGCGGTCTGGGCAGCGAGGGGATATCCCGGCAGGCCCAGCACAGGTTTTTCCTGGATCTTCCCGAGCATCACCGGTTTGCCCGGTTTAACAGCAACCCCATGGAAAAGAAGTTCGCCAAGGGAGCTGATGACGGATGCAGTAAAGTCCCGGGTGCCGGCCGATGAGCCGGCCGAGATGATCACGAGATCGTTCTCATTCACGGCGGTCCGGAGAGTCTCTGCGATAAGATCGGGCTCATCGCGGACGATCGGGTACCGGATGCACTTCGCCCCGATCAATCCGAGGAAGACCTGGGCCATGATTGTATTGCTCTCAACGACCTGCCCGGGCTTGGGACGCACTCCGGGTGGCACGAGTTCGCTGCCCGTGGGGATGATACCGATACGGACCACCCGGGCTTCGATGTTGGTGATCCCATAGGTCGCCATCGCCCCGGTGTCGAAGGCCCGGACCAGATGGCCGCGTGGGAGGATCAGCCGGCCTTCGCGGATGTCCTCACCGGCAGGCCGGACATGCTGCCCGGGGGCTGCTGCTTTACGGATCTGGAACCGGTCGCCTGCTTCCCACGTATCCTCGATCATGATGACCGCATCGAACTCCGGGGGCACAATATTGCCGGTATTGACCCGGGCAAAGGATTCGATGGTGACGGGAGTCGTTTCAGATGCCCCAATCGTATCCCGGCTCCGTACGGCGATTCCGTCCATGGCAGACAGGGGAACTTCGGGAACGGAATATTTCGCATACACCGGTGTTGCCACTATCCGCCCAACCGATTCCATGATGGGAACCTGTTCCGTACGCTGCGGTGCTGAAAATGATGATTTCATCACGCTGAGTGCGTGGTCAAGGGAACAGAGCGAGAGGTACCGTTTTGCCATGATCGTATTCCATGCCGGGGGAGAATTGTCGGTGCGTGACGGGATACTGTAATTCGCCGGACACCGGACCTGCTTAACCTTCTCCAGATGTAAAAGAGTATTTCTTGATAATCTTGGATATAGCCATCGATCGGGGTGCAGGGGACGGATTCCGGCTCCCGTATACACTCTTCCGGAGACGGGCCTGTTATCCTATGGTGACGTTCTCTCCCACCGATCCCACGGCCGCAAGGTAGACCGGCCACTGGGTCTCCGGGTCCAGGCCGGCGAGTCTGCTTATTCCTTCGTCATGGAACATATCCGTGGGGAAGACCTGGTACCCGAGGTTTGCTGCGGCCATGATCAGGTTCTGGCAGGTGTGCCCGGCCTCGATAAAGATGCTCCGGTAGCCCCGGTTCCCGAGGGCCCAGATCGAGCGGTACGGGATTGCCACCCAGAGGAAAGTGACGGCAGCCCGGGTCATGACCCTGAAGTTCATGCTTGCCGTGCTCATCTCCAGGATCAGGCCGGAATCGATCCGTTCTGCAACGATACTGTGGGATCTCGGGAGGTACCGGTACAGGCCGGTCTCGAGCCCCTCGACCTCGTTTGCGACAAAGTAGGTCTCCAGCGGGTAGCGGGAACCGCTCGATGGTACGTTCTTGATCTGGACGGTCTCTGCCACGATCTTTTTGAACCCCTGCGTGCACCAGAGCATGTACGAGAGATCTTTCATGGTTATCTGAGAGCGGGAGAAGAATCCAACGGGTTCATACCCCTCGATGGCTTTCCTGACCGGTACGTCCGGGACCTTGAACTTCTTCGGGCTTGGGAGTTTGATGACCATCTGCCCTTCTTTTACCGGAAGTTCGTGCGGGGGCTCCGGGACACGGAGGACAAGGTCCACCGTGGAATAATCCGGGTACTGCGTGCCTTTCATGAATTCCTTGCCGATATTTTTCATGGGAGTGTCCTCATATTACCGGTATTTCCTGAAATAGCTCGAAGAACGCTGATACGTTCTTCTCGTCCTCGAGGTCTGATGACCTCTCGGAAAAAAAGGGTGCCGGTTGTTCCGGCCTTATCTGTGTGATGGACAACGGGTTCATGCCGCCGCTTTCAGGTACAGGTTCGCGTACACGACCTGGCCCTTGCTCTTGCCGTGGCGCTCGCCAAGGTCACCGATGTAGTGGTCGAAGGTTGCCTTGACGCCATCGATCTCCTTCTCGACACGGTCAACTTTCTTGTACCCGGGCAACATGAACTTGATCTTCCCGAGCACGTACATCTCGCCCTTGACCATCTGGCCCCCGACACGGCCCTCGACATCGCCCTTGATGATGACGGTACCGCCCTCTGCATGGGTGGAGACGTGGATGAACGCGTTCTTCTCGATGATGATCGTGCCGCCGAGCATGAAAGTGCCGATGTCGTTACCGGCATTGCCCTTAATCCGGATCGTGCCGCCTTTCATGCCTCTCCAGTCGCCACGGTATGCACAGCCGACATGGTTCTTGGCATCCCCATCAACAAGGAGCTCGCCGCCTTCCATCTGGATCCCGCAGAAGGAGTCCATGTTCCCCTTGATGTGGATCTTACCGCCCTTCATCCAGCCGCCGACATACATGTCAGCATTGCCGTTGACGGTTACCGTCCCTGCGGTCATCCTGGCGCCGATATACTTGACACGGCTGCAGTCCCCGTTGATAACGATGTCCGTCTCTGCTGCGGTTGCGCCTGCATCACCGGTGACGGTGAAGAAATCCCCGATTTTGACATGGATCTTGCCTTCGTGGCCCGGGAGGTCTGCGATCTGGGCTGCAGTCTTTCCTGCAAATGCATCGGGTGTGATGCTGTATCCCTCGAACATGAGCTCGGGGACTTTGGTGGGTTTTAAGGTAACTGTTGCCATGATTGCACCTCAGGCCTCCACATCAACATTGATGACGAACGGGTGGGGAGCAAGGTAGTCCTTGACCGCGTAGTTCTCGAGCTGGACCGTGTAGGTTCCCTTGTGGAATGCCTGGCTGACATCCCGGGTGACCTGCAGGTTCTCGGGCATGTTGACGTTGACCCAGACCGTCTTCTTGTGGCCGTGGCTGACAACTTCTCCGTCCTTGACGATAACTTCACCGTTCTTGATGAAGTAAGCAGCCCGCTGGAATGCAGTCTCGATCTTCTCGGCGTCGCCGGGCATGTTCTTGTAGTTGAGATCGAAGATACCGACGTCCCCGTTCATGCCGGGTGCGAGACCTCCGTAGGTGCTGCCAAGGCCAAGGCATTTTGCCGGGCCGGACCGGGTCATCTGGGCGATCTCGAAGAGGGTGAGCTCGCGGTCGATCCCGTGGATGTAGGTTGCATTGATGACCTTGTCGGAGTTCTTCATGGTTGCAAGGACCGCTTCGCGGGCTTTCTTACTCATGAGCCACTTGATGACGCGGGGATACCGGGTGAACGGTCCTGCATTCGGGTGGTCGGTGGTGAGGAAAGTCCGGTTCATGTCCTTTGCAAAGAGCGCCAGTTCAAGACCGGTTGCCCACTGGATTGCATTTGGCAGGACATCCTTGTTGTAGATATAGGGGACAATACCGGCGGCTGTCTCCAGCTCGACATCAACATTGGTCCATTTCAGGTGGTTGAGGCCGTGAAGGTGGTGCTCGAACGGGCCGTCGGCTGTCATCGTGGTGGTTTCGTCCAGGGTCACGCAGCCGAGATCGATAGTGATGTTCTTCTGCTTGTTGACATAGTCCATGACTTCTTTCGCCTTGGAGCAGAAGGTTCCCCAGCCGTCCCCGCCATACGAGTGGAACTGGAGGTGGGTGGAGTGCAGGACCTGTTCGCGGCCGAACTTGTTTTTCGGCTTGACTCCCTCGGCAATTTTAAGGGATTCAATGGTATCCGGATAGTTGCCGGGATTGCCGAGATTATTCTGGTGGACGTGAATGGAATGCGGAAGACCGAGGTACTCGTTCGCTTCCATAAGGCCCTTGATGATCTCCCCGGGAGTAATCTCGAAGAACGGGACTTTGTCGTTGAGGTTCAAGCAGTTAAGACCCCATGCCCATGCAGCAGTGCCGCCGGGGTTGACGACCTTGACACCGTAGCCTTTCGAGGTCTTGAGGAGCCAGGCAATGTAGGCTGCAGTGTTCTCGACTTCGCCCTTCATGAGGTAGTCCATGACGAACCAGTTGTTGCCGAAGACCGGTAGCGCTGCTTCGTCAATGATGGGGGTATCGTGGATCTCCTCATGCACGTGGGGGGCGAGGAGCGGGGGCATCGCCGCTTCCATGACGAATGTATATCCCATACGGGCGTAATCGTACCCGGTCTTGAAGACTGACGGGATAGAGAAGCCGGACTCCATGCGGTAGCCGTTCTTCTGTGCCATCCCGCTCCTGCAGAATCCGGATAAGAGCTTGTCCTCGGGCCTGAGTAACCGCCCGGCATTGACCTTGGGGCCTGCCACGTGGGAGTGGACGTCCACACCGCCTGCCATGACGACTTTGCCCTTTGCATCGATCACCTTTGCGGATGAGCTGACCTTGTCGACAATCTTGCCGTCCTTGATGGCAACATCGCCTGTGTCGCCGTCAATTTTACGGGTCGGATCGATGATAAATCCGCCCTTGATGATAAGTTCTCCAGACGCCATCTCAGCTCACCACCGGGTTCGTGTTGTGCGGATATTTCCGGTCTTCCTTTGCCGCAAGCCAGATCGGTTCGGTCTTGGTCAGTTCGCACATCCGCTCGTAAACCATGTCAAAGAGCTGTTCGTCGCTCGGAACACCCGGCAGGCCCTTGAGCACTGCCTTGAACTGGATCGGGACGTTGTCCATACGGTAGACTACGCCCGGCTCGTCGACTCCTGCGATCCTGACCGGGATGTGGAGGTCCGAGACCTCGCTTGCCATGTTGAAGTTCGGGTCGATAGTGATGAACGGATGTTTCTTCAAATGCTGGACTGCCTGGATCGGGAAGTGTGCTCCCGCATCGGCGCCGACATTGACAAAACAGTCCACTTCGTCCCTCATTGCGAGGTCGACCGAGCTCGTCTCGCCCGGGTTCATGTGGGCGTGGGTACCTTTCGAGAGGTCGATGCAGTACGGGAACCCGAACTGCCAGGACCAGACCTGGCCGGGGCCGGCAATGTTGTAGTGGCCCCGCATCGCCATGATCGATGCCTTGGTATGCTCGTTGAGGTCACGGGTCAGGCTGATCGCGATGTCGATATTGTGGTTGCGGCCGTCCGTGTGGGTGCAGCCCATACCGAAGAAAATCATGCAGAAGCGGGCTTTCTTCATAATCTCTGCCGACTTGATGATCGTTTCCTTATCAATGCCTGCTACCTTGTCGGGGATATCGTGGCCCCGTAGGACGGTGCGGAAGGCATCGAAGAGCTCATAGTCGTGTCCCTGGTCGAGCATGAGGTGGACGTCGGCGAGTTTCGCGGTGTCGGTCTCACGCGGGTCGATACTGAGGACAGTCCTCTGCATCTGGCCCTTCGTAGTGAAGTAGCCGCGGGGGAAGATCGAGTACCGGGAGGTGTGGCGGGGGTGGGCGTGCATCGGGTTGCAGCCCCAGAAGACCACAACATCGGCACGGTTCTTGGCCTCTCCGAGGGTACAGCTTGGGTAACCGTTGTCGAAGATCGCAAGGAATGAGGGGCCGTGGCAGATGGTCGCACAATTGTCGAGCACGGCGCCTGCCTTCTCAGCAATACGGCCGACTGCGCTCATGCCTTCACAGTTTGTGGAGCCAAAGCCGTAGATGAGGGGCTTCTTTGCCGCGAGCATGGTCTTTGCCATCCAGTCGATTGCTTCCTCGTACGGGATCTCCTTCATGGTGCCGTCGGGCTGGCGCATGCGGGGGAGTCTTGGCCGGGTTGGATCATTTGCATGGTGGAAGAGATTGCTCCCGATGATGCACGAGTTGCGCACTTCCAGCACTTTTGTTTCGTCGTCAGAGACAAGGACTTCGAGATCATCGCAGGATGAACCGCAGTACGGGCATCCGACACCGGTAATAAGTTTTGGCATGTTACTGGCCTCCTTTCCAGAGCCCTACCGCGCCCTGTACGAGCTGGAGGGCGGTCTTGAGTTTTTCCTGAGGTGCCGGCTCGATGGTGACCGGGAACCCGCTGTACTGGGGGGTGCCGGTCGACTGGGTCCGGGGCGGGACAACCTGGTTCGCCCAGACACCCTGGCGGATGTGGGCAAGGCCTGGAGGGCAGTACTGGGTAGGTTCGATTGCCTTCACGATGACGCTGCCGCACTCGCTCGTTACCCGGACATTGGTGTTCTTCCAGATGCCGGCTTTCTTCATGTCTTCAGGGTTCATCTCGCAGATCGAGCATGCGGTGAAGTAGTTGGGGTTGGTCTTTCCCTGCTCCATTGCCGCGCCTTCCTCAATCGAACGCTGGGTGATCATGTTCAGGTGAATTTTGCTCATAGTCAATCCTCCGATCCTCAAGACAACCCAAGGGCACCCGTCTCTCCCCGTCCGGAAAGGGTGATCACCTTGTACGGGCAGGCTCCGACACACACACCGCAGCCTGC
This sequence comes from Methanoregula sp., assembly GCF_049518935.1. Classification (GTDB taxonomy): domain Archaea; phylum Halobacteriota; class Methanomicrobia; order Methanomicrobiales; family Methanospirillaceae; genus Methanoregula. The sequence continues at coordinate 203,094 of NZ_JBEKRH010000002.1, read as the reverse complement.
GCAGAGTTCCATCTTCACGTCAAGGCTGATCGATTTCCCGTCCCTGACTGCGTAGATCTTCTCCTTTGTCACCGGGTCGACCGTATAGAGCTCGATCGCGTTCACCGGGCAGGCAACCACGCAGTTACCGCATCCGGTGCAGCGATTCAAATTTACATGTACTGCAAACGCCATGCACATCACACCGCATCAAAAGTTAATATATTTTATACAGATCGATCATTGGTTCACTAAAATTAATAAACCTTTTGAAAACAGCATTCATGTGTATTGAATACGGGTCTGCGCCATCGTCTGTATTATAAGTTTCCCCCGTCATGAAACTGATGATACTGGATGGAAATATCCTAGGGTTTTCCGTCAGAAATCCTTCCGGTTTCGGTACCTGGTAAAGGGTACTTCCAGAATAAATAGTAACCATTCAACAAATTATTTTTACCCACCGGACAAATAAAGAAATGGTGTTAACTCATGAGTCTTAACAACATCGACACCACGCAGGTGAAGGAGTACAAGAAGGAGATCCAGGCGGATCCCACACAGGCGAAATTCACCGCACGGATCGAGGGCGACTGGCTCTTTGAAGAAGGCGGCCCGCAGTTCCGGTCCACGGTCAAGGTGAAGGACGGGACCTACACCATGGAATCGAGCCACCCGAACTTTGCCGGCCCGGGCATCCGCCCCGGCCCGATGGCGTTTGGCCTCTTCTGGTTCGCAGCATGCTATTCGAGCACGTACGTGACCGAAGCTGCCATGAGGAACATCCGGCTGAAGTCGGTGAAGACGAAGGTCGAGGCAGATCTCGACTACACCACGCAGTTCGATCTCGGTGACAGCCCGCTCGTGAACGAGTACCGGATCATCATGGAAGTATCCGGCGATGCAACTGACGCACAGCTCAACGATCTCAAGGAGTATGCGCTGAAGCGCTGCATGGGGATGTTCACGATCACCCATGCGATCCGGCTCAAGCCCGAACTGAAGATCATCAAGTGATGTACTGTCTGGTGAACAGTGCAATTTCATCCCGATCACGGTTAAATCTATGCAGAAACGACCGGACCCGGTAAAAATCAGAGCACAGGCCGAGGCCTACTACAGGAATATGGACTATTATTGTTCGGAAGCGATCGTCAGGACGATCAACGATGAATTCGGCCTGGGCTACCCGGACTCGGTGATCAAACTGGCATCCGGGTTCCCGATCGGTATTGGCAGTGCGGGTTGTGCCTGCGGTGCCGTTACCGGCGGGGTAATGGCACTCGGGATTGTCTTTGGGCGTTCAGAGCCCGGTGACCCACGCATTGACCGGTGCCTTGCCCTTGCCCGGGAACTGCATGCACTTTTCATCCGCCGGCACGGGTGCATGTGCTGCCGTACCCTTATTCATGGCATGGCACTCAAGTCGCCCGAACACCTCCGGCAGTGCATTGCATTCACCGGTGAAGTTGCCGAAGAGACAGCAAAGATCATCCTGCGGGAACTGGACATTCTTGCAGGATCAGACTAAAAAACCAGAAAAAACATCCAGGGTGTAAAAGCATGAGAGCAGAAAAGATGACCTATTTCGATTCGGTTATACCGAACGCATCAGCAGCGATCAAGAGCGTACGCGAACAGGGCAAGAAGTTCGTCGGTTTTTACTGTGTGTTTGCACCACAGGAACTCATCGTGGCCGCAGACGCGGTACCGGTGACCCTCTGTGCAACGAAAGAAGAACCCATTGCCGACGGGGAGAAATACCTGCCCCGGAACTTCTGCCCGCTGATCAAGTCCTCTTACGGATTTGCAATCACCGAGAAATGTGCGTTCTTCAACAACTCCGAGTTCATTATCGGCGAGACCACCTGCGACGGCAAGAAGAAGATGTTTGAACTGATGGAGACGTTCAAACCGACCGTTGTCCTCGAAGTACCGCAGAGTGCAAAGGGCGAGGCCCAGAAGCAGTACTGGCGGTCGGAAGTTGCCCGGTGCAGGAAGGAGATCGAGAAGCGCCTCGGTGTTACCATCACTGACGAGAAGATGAAGGCCGCGATCAAAGAACTCAACGAACAGCGGGCGCTCATGAGGGAGCTTGCGCACCTCAACACGGCAATCCCCGCCCCCCTCTCGGGCCTTGACCTGCTCAAAGTGATGTGGGCCCGCAATTTCACTTTTGACCGGGCTGCCTTCAACCAGCAGCTGAAGGACCTGATTGCCGAACTCAAAGCGATGAAGGCAAAGGGCGAGGGAGCGATGCCGAAGACGGCAAAACGGATCATTGTCACCGGTGTCCCCACGGGTGTTGGTGCAGAAAAGGTCCTCAAGATCATCGAGGAGTCCGGCGCTGCAGTCGTCTACATCGAGAACTGCTCCGGCATGAAGCAGTACCTCCACGATGTCGCCACGACTGGCTCACCGCTCGACGCGATCGCCGACAAGTACCTTGAGACTCCCTGCTCCTGCATGAGCCCGAACACCGGCAGGCTCGAACTCCTGGCAAAACTTGCAAAGGAGTACCATGCCGATGGTGTCGTCGATGTCACCTGGGTCGGCTGCCACACGTACAATGTCGAATCCCGCGTGCTCAAGGACTACCTCGCGAAGCACGGCAACGTGCCCCTTCTCCAGATCGAGACCGACTACTCGCAGGGGGACGCCGGCCAGATCAAGACCCGTGTCGAGGCATTCCTCGAGATGGCAAAGAAACACTAATCCTTTTTTGGGTAAGTCACGTTCCGGCGACTGTTTTTATTAACGACATTGGACCGTTTCACCAGCGAACGCTCTTGGGGGCTCCATCACACTCGTGCTTCCGCCCCCGCCGCTGGGGCATCCCCCGTAATGCGATAGGCACTCAGAAGGTTGGCGAAAATATTCCGAAGGGGGGTCAAGGGAGCAGTCCCCTTGGGCTGCCTCCCCCTCTGGGGGAGAGAGGGGGTCACGCTCATAATTGCCAATGAGATTAACCGAATTACAAAGAAAATGATTTCGGAGCACTTTTTTGAGATTTTCTCGTTCTTTTCGTTTGCTCATGTTCTGAGGTGATTACACTCTCCGCCCGCTCATAACGCAGATTCCCCGGGCCTTAGTGACCGTTGAAATATTCACAAATTCAGCATTCCTGAAAAATCCGCGGACTTCTCCGGCAGTCCTGAATTTTGTGTATCGCAGAAACTGCCCCCGGCCGGCCTCCCCCGGATCCTGCAGAGAAATTTCTCCACCTCCTTCGATGAACCCGGCAACGAGTATTCCCCCGGGCCTGATCACACGGTACACCTCGCGGAAAACCAGGACTGGATCCTCAAGGAAACAGATCACGGTCATGATCAACACGTGATCGAAGGATCCTGCACGGTACGGCAGGTGCTCCCCTTCGCCCACCACCATCTCAATACCCCGTTGCTTTGCCATCATCCCAAGCCCGGGAGAGGGATCGATCCCGCAGCAAATACCCAGAGGTACGGCAAACCGTCCCGACCCGACGCCCACATCGAGCCCACGCCCGGTACCCGGTACCGCATCGCGGAGCACCCGGACCTCTGCCTCGTACGCGTCGCGGTGCTCGTCGAACCACCGGTCGTAATCCACGGCATGATCCTCAAAGATCCGGCGCGAGGGTATCACGGACTGTTCTCCTTCGAACGTCCCAGCCGGACGTTCATCTTCGCACTCATGGACTCCTCAATTCCTTTCAGCTGTGCGATCCCGGGCCCGCCCTGCCGGTAGTAGAAGAGCAGGAGGTGGAAGTAGTCTGCCACAAGGTCCTGGAACTCTTTTATATACCGCACCTCGACAGTATTGTCACCGGTAAAGCCCCTTATGGAGATGAACCGCTCCTTTTCGAACGAGAAGTAGGGTTTTTTGAGCTGCTCGAGAGACCGGACCGTGCCGAAGTTTCCCAGGAATTCTAGGAAGCCCTCGGTCAGCGGTTCGTCAAGTACATACTCTTTCATGAGCGAGCCGTCGACACAGGTCTTAGTCTGGACGGACCTGAGAATCCGCACTCCGAGCCACCTCCCGGATCGCGTCTGCCGCCGCCCTGCATTCATCGCGGGTATTGAAATACGAGAAACTTGCCCGGATACATCCCTCCCCGCCGTCGATGCGTTCATGCACGAGCGGGGCGCAGTGAAGGCCGGTCCTCGTGATCACGTTGTAGGCCCGTGCGAGGATGAATCCCGCATCCTGGTTGTCGATGCCGGCGATGTTGAACGATACGACCGGGAGGTCGGGGTTCTTGTTATAGATTGTCAACCCCGGCACATTCTTTAGCTCACGGATAAAAAAGCGGGTGAGATCCCGGTTCTTCTTCCCGATCTCATCCAGACCGGTCGATACGATGAACCCAATCCCGGCACTGAGCGCTGCGATGCCCGGGTAGTTCTGCGTCCCGGTCTCGAACCGCTCCGGCATCCCGCACGGGTGAGTGAGCGTTCGTGAATCAGTGCCCGTACCACCCTGTCGGGTGATCGCGATCGCATCCGGGTCGGGTATGAAGAACCCGCCCGTGCCGGGGATGCCGAAGAGTCCCTTGTGCCCGGTGAATACGAATGCCACGGCCGGGATATCCGAGAGATCGACCGGGATATGCCCGGCGGTCTGGGCCCCGTCCACAATGAAGAAGATGTCGTTTGCCCGGAGGTATTCTGCAATGGGTCGGATGTCCTGCACGGACCCGAGCACGTTGCTCCCGTGGGTCATAACGACGAGCCGGGTTTCGGGGCAGATCGCTCTTTTGATCTCCGCGAGGCTGACCGCGTTGTCCCGGAACGGGACAACCGAGAGCCTGATCGCGCCCTCCTGTTCCAGTGCATGGAGCGGGCGGAGCACTGAGTTATGTTCGAGTTCTGTTGTGATCACGTGGAACGGGGCACTGGCCTTTTTTGCAAACCCGTGGACCAGCAGGTTGAGGGAGTCGGTGGCGTTCTGGGTAAAGATGAAATGTCCGGGAGGCCCGGCATGGAAAAACGCCGCGAGTGCCTCGCGTGCGGCAGAGGGATAGTCAACGGACCCGGTTCCCGTGGTTCTCCCCGGTTCATAGAGCGGCAGCTGCAGGCAACGGGCTACCTCCTCAAGCACCTCCAGCGGCTTCGGCCATGTAGTCGCAGCATTGTTGAGGTAGATGAGCGGGGACGGATCTTCCCGCAGTCCGGGATTCATGGGAACGACCTGCACTTCACTTCTCTTCTTTGTCCTTTCCAAACACTATTAAGTTCATCGGAAATTTTCAATCCGGCCGGCAGCCGGCATTTCCCGGAACAGCGTCCCGGGGAACCCCGGATACGGGAACCGGAATGGTGAGCCGGATTGCATTGCCGGTGAGTGAGGGAATGGTGAAAAAAATCCGCACAATGCTCGTTATCCCTGGTGTTCCCACGCAAGGAGTGCTGCACCGATCGCCCCGGCGTACACGGCATCGTGCGGGACGATGACGGGACAGCCCAGTTCAGCTGAAAGTCTCTGCACAATATCCCCGTTCTGTGAGACGCCCCCGGTAAATACAATGGGGGGCTCCGGCCGCAGGGAGGCGACCATCGATGCCGTGCGCCGGGCAATGGAGGCATGGAGGCCGGCGATGATCGGCCCCCGCTCAATCCCCTGGTTGATCAGGCTGATTACTTCCGACTCGGCAAAGACCGTGCACATCGCGTTGATCCGGTGCGGCTCCTGCCCAAGGGCGTGTTGTGCGAGATGGTCCACGTGGACCCCGAGGGCCTGTCCCATCGTGGAGAGGAACCGGCCGGTCCCGGCTGCACACTTGTCGTTCATGACAAAGTCCTCCACGCTCCCGTCCTCTGAGAGCCGGATCCCTTTCGCATCCTGTCCCCCTATATCTATCACGAACCGGCATCCCGGGACAAGGTATGCGGCACCCCGGGCATGGCAGGTGATCTCGGTGGGGGTAAGCGTCGCGTCCTTTACGGTCCTCCGGCCATACCCGGTTGTGGCGACAAGCGTTGGTGGCGAAGCAAGGCCGAACTCCGCTGCCGCTGTTGCCAGCAGGCTGGAAGCCGTCCCCGCCGGGTTCCACGATGCAAATGTCATGTGTGCGATGTACCGTGTTCCATCGTAGATTACGACTTTGATAGTCGTAGAGCCAAGGTCTATACCCGCTGCATACCGCGGGATGCCGGAGCTCACGCGTGATCCCTGCCGGATTCCGTTTTCAGCAACAACATCAACCGGACCTCGGGGTTCGTGCAGGCAAGGATAGGACAGACCAGACCGCGCTCCTGTTCCCCCGTTCTTATCATCATCGGTACGTCCTAAAAGAATATGACCCGCTGGTGGCCGGCCTGCACGCCCTTTGGGGGATAGAAGAGCAGCTGGCCGAGTTCAGACATCCCGATATCAAGCACGGCATTCAGTTTCGGGTTCTTGGAAATTCCCCGCCGGTGCAGCGAGGGCTGGAACGCGAAGAGCTGGAGGTTATCGCTGCCGGCAACCATATCGATGATCTCCTGGAGGTTGAAAAAGCCGGACTCTTCATCCCGCACATGGTTACCGGTCAGGATGTATACGCCATCCTCGATGAAGATCACCCGTGTCAGGATGCCCTTCGCAGCACAGGCAACGGCCAAAGAGAGTGCCCCGGATGCCCTCTCTGTCCCGTAGGGTGTGCGGGTGATGAGAATGATCACGGGGGGAGCACGACCGCTCTCCTGCAGGGGGAAGGAGGATTGCTGCCCCTCCTTTTTGAGCTCTATGGACGCGGCATTATCACCGAGGATCGTATGGTTGCGCTCAAACCTGCCGGCAAGCTCGTTGAGGTTCCGGATACGGAACGGGCGTATGGTGCACGCTGAGACTACCAGCCCCTTCCCGTCATTCCAGGTACTGTACCCCCGTGCCGTGGCACACCTGGTACAGGCGATCATCTGGCACTGCAGCCCCCGCTTTGCAGCCTTTTCTGCGATCTCCTCGAGTCCCCTGCCAATATTCTCGCTGTCGGTCGGGTTCTGGCCGGTATGCCCGAGATGGATACCATCGAGATAGGCATACAGTTCTGCCGATGCATGGACCTCGAGTGCGGCTGTCATGCACCGGAGGGCATAGACCGATGAACGATGCATATACGGCGATTCGATCTGGAGGTACCCGATGGTACTCGGGATCGGCTGCTCGTGCTGGCGTGCGATCTTTGCCACATCGTTCCAGAAAGAGAGCCGTCCGTTTACACCAAGGCGGTTGTGGTCGATCACCTGGTCCTGGTATTTCATCTTCAGGCCTTCTATGGAGATACCCCGGAGGGCAAGTTCCTCCCGGTCGCAGATGATCCGGACGGATGGCAGCGAGAGGATGATCTCCCAGATCCGCATGGTATCAGGTTCAATGAGACTGTAGAGTGCGTCCCCGGTGAGCAGGAACGTAAAGACCCCTTCCTCGTGCCGGGTATGATGCAGGAGGTTCTCGGGATTGAGCTTCACGAAGAAAAATTTCAGGCTCTCCTCGATCCAGCCAAGCCGCTCCTGCGAAATGGCCCCCCCGAGGAGAAAAAAATGTACTGTCATGACGTGATTCTCTTCTTAAAGTTACACGGACATGATTATTTATTGTTTTGTTGCACGATCATGGTTATTTTTCAGAAGTGGAGGACCGATGCGGGAAAAAAGTATTATGACGAATTGCTCTCTTCGATCTTTTCCCGGACTTCATCGATGTGCATGACCATATCGAATGCCGGACCGGTGAGGCACCATCCCTGGCGGTCGAGGGCATAGACCGGGAACTTCACGAGATCATCCGGAACCGGCTGGGCAGTGAGTTTCTTGAAGTTAATCAGGTCCCGCATGTTCAGGCCTATCTTATCGCAGATCTCCCTGAGTTCCTTGATCCAGCGTTTTAAGTCCCGTACATCCGATCCGTCCCACTTGAAGATCTGGTAGATCTTCATGTAGGCGTCCCGTTCAAGGATAATATGCGTGGAAGTCTTGTCGGATTTTAAGTAAAAGTCAAGGAACGTCCGGACATCCTTGATTGCCTGGGCGTTCTCGTAGGTGATGGCCCGGCACTCCTTGAGCACTTCCCTGAACTCTTCGGGACTGATGTTCTGGTTCAGTGTCCCGATCTGTGCGGAGAGGGCCTTGAGATTATCCTCCGCATCCTTGAGCTCGCTGATCATGTCCTCAAATTTCTGGTTGAGCTCCACGCCGAAAAAAGCCTCCATGTATTCGGACTGCTTCGTCATATAGTACAATAATTGGTACCTGTATCCTATAATCATTAGTACAGTGATAATCTCTATCAGTCCGTACCGCCAACATAAGGTCACTTATATGTCTCGTCGGAAACAATCGATCGATCAGGATCTCTTCACCAAGGGAGGGATCATCACTGAACGTGATCCCGATTTCTGTATCGTCCGCCTCCGCCTGCCAGCCGGTATGATCACACCTGCACAGATCAAGGAAGTCGGGGATATCGCAGCCCGTCATGGGATCGAACATATCCATCTCACCACCCGCCAGACCATGGAGCTGACGCATGTGGATCCCACGAAGCTCGAGCCGCTCCTTGCCGATCTGGCAGCAAACGGTACACCGCTTGGCGCCGAACGGGAGGAAGTTGTCAATGTCACTGCCTGTCTTGGCACCCGCAACTGCAAGTTCGGCATTATCGACAGTGTCGGCCTTGCCGCTGAGATCGACAAGAAGTTCTTCGGCAAGGAGCTGCCCGTAAAGGTGCGGATCGCGATCTCCTCCTGCCCGAACGGCTGCGAGAGCGAGCGGCTCAACGAGATCGGGATCACCGGTATCCAGAAGCCGATCCGGGACCCCGGGCTCTGTACCGGCTGTGGCACTTGTGTCCACTACTGTCGGGAGAAGGCGATCGAAGTCCATGACGGCATCATCGTCCTCCACCAGAACAAGTGCATGGAGTGCGGGTTCTGTATTATGCCCTGCCCGTTCCATCTCATCAGCGGAGCCCCCCCGGAGTACCGTATCACCGTGGGCGGCCACCGGGGCCGTCACCCGTTGATCGGACGGTATCTGATCACCGTGAAATCACAAGAGGATGTGATCCGGGTCGTGGACAAGATCATTTACTGGATCTACCGCCAGGCTTCTACGGGGGCCCTCCTTCCGGAACAGCTCGAAGAACTGGACTTCGAGAAGTTCAAAGAGACGATTGCAAAGATGATCGAAGGATAATCCCGGTCATCCACCACGTTTTTTTATCCGGCATCTTCTCCCGCAATCCTTTTCCCCTCCCCCGCCACATTGCCGCGTGAGGCACCTGAAGTGTGGTGTTCTCGGGATGGATATCCATGAATATGGTATGGGACAGGTTCGTATCAAATGGAATCCGTGAACTGGGATACGATGTTGCAACACGGACAATGGCAGTAGTATTCTCGGATAAGACAACAAAGTACCACTCGCCGGTACCGTATCCGCTCTATGCATCGATCTTCCACGCACGGTTTCCTGAACGGCTCTACAAACAGATCGTTGAAGGGAAGATCCCCATGGTAACCGGTTCCTGAAAAAAACGTGGAAAATACGCGTGGAAAAACAAAACGCCGGAAGAATCATGGACCTCTGCTAGGTGACCCTGTTTTACCGGAATGATTCCGGTGTGTGCTCCCCTCAGGAGCTGTTATTTTTTAGGAAAAACCTCACGGTACCAGAAAAATTACCAATGAAAAAAATGTGTGTGAACCTGCCGGCTCATCAGTAGCTAATCGTCCGCATCGCCGTAAGGGTGTCGGGCACCTGCTTGCGGTAATAGGACTTGGCTGCACCGCAGGTCGGGCATACCCATGTAGCGGGGATGGCTGAGAAATCGGTCCCGGCCTTGATCGGTTCTGCCGACATGATCTTGCATGCATACTTATCCATCTCGGACGAGTTGCACAGGATCGTGGTGAACGCCTTGGTCTCTCCGACTGCGGGGTTATAGATATGGCCGCACATCGTGCACGTGTATTTGTCCATCGTGGTAACCTCCTTGTGATCTCCAGAAATCTAGTTCTTCATGTAAAGCTTGCCGTAAACAGGCACGCCCTTACGGGTCGGGTGGCGCTCGCCCATGTCACCGGTGTATTCGGTGAACCGGGCCTTGGTGCCGTCGACTTCGAGTTCGGTCTCGCCGATCTTCTTGAAGCCGGGCATCATCACGTTGATGGCGCCGAAGACATAGACCTCGCCCTTGACCATCTGGCCGGCGACACGACGGTTCGCGTTGCCCTTGACGATGATCTTGCCGCCTTCCATGTGGGTACCGATATGGATATCCACATTGCCTTCGACGATCAGCTCGCCGCCGGTCATGAAGGTGGCTACATCCGAGCCTGCGTTGCCCTTCACGCGAAGGACCCCGCCGCTCATGCCTCTCCAGTCGCCACGGTATGCGGCGCCGAGATAGTTGCCTGCATTGCCTTCAACGGTGAATTCCCCGCCCTTCATGGCGAGTCCGCAGAAGGAGTGGACATTGCCCTTGACGAGGAGTTTCCCTCCGGACATCCAGCTGCCGGTGTACATATCGCAGGTAGAGTTGACTACCACTTCGCCGGCGGTCATCTTGGCGCCGATGTACTTCATCTTCGTGCAGTCGCCGTTGATGACGATCTTTGTATCCGCTGCGGTAGCGCCTGCTTCACCGGCAACGGTGAAGTAGTCGCCGATCGTTGAGATCTCCTTGCCCTGGTACGCACCCAGCTTTGCAATCTGGTCGAGGGTCTTGCCGGCAAATGCATCCGGGTTGACGTGCTCGCACTCCAGGAAGAGTTCCGGTGTCTTTTTTACGGTCAGTGTAACAGTGTTCATTTCTTGTCACCTCACTGGGTCGCATCCACGGCGATGATGTGCTGGTGCGGTGCATAGCTCTCGGGGACCGGGTAGTTGTTCTCGTTCACGCTGTAGTAGCGGAGGAACTTCTCTTTGATATCATGCATGACCTGCTTGTTCTCGTTGACTTTCGCATCCACCCAGAAGGTCTTCTTGTGACCCATGTCGACAACTTTACCGTCCTCGACACAGATCTTCCCGTCCTTGAAGAGCCAGGAGACCTGGGCGAATGCCTTCTCAATCTCCGGCCCGGTTGACGGGAACTTGTCGGGGTTGATGTTGTAGATGGCGATGTCGGCGTTCATGCCGGGGGCGAGGCCGCCGTAGTCCTTCATCAGGCCGAGTGCCTTTGCGGGACCTGCACGGGTCATGGCTGCAAGCTCGTAGAGCGTGATCTCACGGTCCATGTTTGCGAGGTTGGTGGCGCCGATGACCTTGTCGGCTTTCTTGAAGCCGTTGAGGAGTTCGTCACGGACCTTCTTGCTCATGAGCCAGGAGTAGACACGCGGGTAGCGGGTGAACGGTCCTGCGTTCGGGTGGTCGGTGGTGATGAAACAGCGCATCGGATCCTTTGCATAGAGTGGAATCTCAAGACCTACTGCCCACTGGCAGCAGAATACGGCGTTGCTCGGATCGTAGATGAACGGTACGATACCTGCTGCGGTCTCGAGTTCCACGTCCACGTTGAACCACTTGAGGTGGTTGAGGCCGTGGAGGTGGTGCTCGAAGGGACCGTCGGCAGTCATCGTGGTGGTTTCGTCGAGGGTGACGTTACCGGTATCGATGGTGAGGTTCTTCTGCCTGTTGACGTAGTCCATGACTTCCTTTGCACCGGACTCGAAGTCACCCCAGTTGGTTCCCTTGTAGGAGTGGAACTGGAGGTGCGTGGAGTGCAGGACCTGCTCGCGGCCGAAGTTGTTCTTGGGCTTGATGCCTTCTGCGAGCTTGAGGGAGTCGAGGGTGGTCTTGTAGTTCCCGGGGTTGCCGAGGTCGTTCTGGTGGAGGTGCATCGAGTGCGGAAGACCGAGGTACTCGTTTGCATCGATCAGGCCCTTGATGATCTCACCGGGCGTGATGTCGAAGTACGGGACCGGGTCGTGGATGGTGAGACAGTTCAGTCCCCATGCCCAGGCTTCCGTGCCGCCGGGGTTGACGCACTTGACACCGTATCCCTTGGTCTGGCGGAGAATCCATGCAATGTAGGCAGCGGTGTTCTCGATCTCCTGGTTCTTGAGATACTCAAGGATGAACCAGTTGTTACCGAAGACCGGGAGTGCGGCCTCATCGATGATGGGGGTGTCGTGGATCTCTTCGTGGACATGCCGGGCATAGAGCGGGGGCATGGCCGCTTCCATGGCGAACGTGAACCCCATGCGGGCGTACTCGTAGCCGGTCTTGAAGACGGTCGGGATCGACTTGCCACCCTCGATTCTCGTAATGCCGGGCGTCTTATGGGAGTCGAAATGCTTGTCTTCGGGGCGGTACCAACGGCCTGCGTTGACCTTGGGTCCTGCCACGTGGGCGTGGATCTCCAGGGCGCCTGCCATGACGGTCTTGTCCTTCGCATCGATTACTTTTGCGCCGGACCCGACCTTGTCGACAATCTTGCCGTCCTTGACGGCAATGTCCTTCTTGTCGCCCTTGATGCCCTGGACCGGGTCAAAGACGTGACCGTTCTTGATGATGAATTCTGACATTTACGCGCCTCCCTTGGCAAGGAGTTCGTCAACACGCAGGTTGATCTTCGTTAAGAGTTCCTCGTCCGTGAGCACGCCTTCCGGCGGGTCGACCACCTTGCGGGTCTCAATCGGGACATTGTCCATACGATAGGCGCAGCCGCCTACTTCAACGCCGACTAATGCGACCGGGATGTGGATGTCCGAGATCTCGGTTGTGCAGTTGATGTGCGGGTCAATGCAGACGGTTGGTTTCCTGGAGCTGCTGATCATCGCATCGACCGGGAAGTGTGCACCGGGGTCGGTGGCAATGTAGAAGCAGGCCTCGACTTCGTTGCGGTTGAGGAGGTCGACGGAGGTCGTCTCACCGGTCTGGTGGCGTGCCTGGTCTCTCCGTGAGAGGTCGACTGCATACGGGAACCCGTACTGCCAGCCGAGCACTTGGCCGGAACCGGTCACATTCCAGTGACCCCGCATTGCCATGATCGCGAACTTCGTGAAGTCGTTCATGTCGCGGGTCAGGTTGATGGCGATATCGATGTTGTGGTTCCTGCCCATGGTGTGGGTAAGGCCCATGCCGAAGAAGATGATACCGAACCGGGCGGACTTTAAGTCCTCGACGATCTCGATGATCTTCTCTTTCGGGACACCGCCGACGGTGTCGGGGAGCCATTCGCCGCGGGCTGCGGTCCTGAATGCATTCAGGAGTTCGTAGTCGTAGCCCTGCTGGACCTGGATGAATTCATCGGCGCACTTTGCCGTGTCCGTGTACCGGCAGTCCACGCAGTAGATCTTCCGGCCCTTGTGGCCCTTGACGGTGAAGAAACCGCGGGGGAAGATCGAGTACCGTGACATGTGCCGGGGGTGGGCGTGTGCCGGGTTGCATCCCCAGAAGATGACGCGGTCGGCACGGTTCTTGACCTCACCGAGCGTACAGCTCGGGACACCGACATCTTCGATGGCGATGAGCGAGGAGCCGTGGCAGACGGTTGCGCAGTTGTCGACAATGCCGCCGACCTTCTCTGCGATCTCGTGCCCGATGCTCATGGCCTGGCAGCTCGTGGATGCCCAGCCGTACATCAGGGTCTTTCTCGACTTGACGAGCATCTTTGCGGTCCAGTCAATCGCCTCATCGTAGGAAATTTCCTTGTAGCTGCCGTCGGGCTGGCGCATCCGCGGGAGCTTGACCCGGCCGGGTTGCCGCTGGTGGTTGAACTTCTCGGCGCCGATAGCGCAGGCGTTCTTGACCCCGAGGATCGTCTTGTTGTCATCGGATACGGTGACGACAAGATCGTCGCACAGGGTACCGCAGAACGGACAGATTACATCAGTTACTTCTTTTGGCATAGCTCCTCACTTCCTCAGGAGGCCGCAGGCGTGCTGCAATACCTCGACTGCGCCCATGATGCGTTCGTTCGCGGCAATCTCCACATCGACCGGGAATCCCTTGAAACAGGGTTCGCCCGTGGAATACGTATAGGCCGGTACGATCTGGTTTGCCCAAGGTCCCATCGGGATGTGGGCAAGGCCCGGGACAAGGTCTTCGCGGGTCTCGACGGCTTTTACAATAACGCTGCCGACCGAGCTCGTGACCCTGACATTGGTATTCTTCCATACACCGAGTTTCTTCATGTCCTCAGGGTGCATGTGCATAATCGTGCAGGCATCGAAATATTTCTGGGATGTCTTTCCTGCTTCCATGCCGACGCCCTGCTGGATCGTCCGGCATGTGATCATGTTGAGGGTAATTTTCTTCTCTGCCATTGCATCTCCTCGCGTATTAATGTCAGACCTTAGCCAGGATCTCGGTTGAGCCCTTCCCGGAGAGGCTGATCACGTCATAGGGGCATGCTTCAACACATACACCGCATCCTGCACAGAGTTCAGCCTTGAAATCGAGGCTGACTGCGACACCATCCTGCACCTGGTAAATCTTTTCCTTGGTGACAGGGTCGAGCGTAAAGAGCTCGAGAGCATTGACCGGGCAGGCAACAACACAGTTGTTGCAGCCGGTACACCGCTCCATGTTTACATGTACTGCAAACGCCATGCACATCACACACAAATTTTTTTGATCAAATTTGCTTAAGTCTAAAGTTGACCAAGGGCAGTAATTAAATATTGGGAAATTCACAGACGGTAAAGTGGAATAAATTAATCACCCAATCTGATTTTTACGAGTAGTTAACATACGACTCATTTTTTTTTTGGATGTTGACAACCGGTGAGAGAAAAAAACGGATTCCGATCGGTTCAGCTGAGGGAAATTTCGTATAATGGTATCTTGAATATTTGTAAAAAATTTAAAGTGCCCGGATTCCGCCGAACGCGCAAAACGGGGAGTCACCTAATGGCAGGTACACCAAGTCAATTATCCTTTGCACGTATGGGTTTATTCAGGCAACAACCGGCTCTTTTTTTGTCTGTTCCTGGGGAACAACTTTCTTGGCGTTCTTCTTATTTGTCAGCCAGACCAGCTCCCCTTGTGCAAAGGCAAATGCCTGCATCAGGAGGACACGAATGTGGGGCGGGATGGCAGAGGTATTGGTTGCCTGAGGGGTAAGCAGGTACTTCTTTGTCCGGGTACTCCAGCCATCGGGCTGGTTATCGAATGCGGCGAAAATATCATCCGTTGGTGCCGGATCGAAGGAAACTGCAACCAGGACGACCTCCTCCCCCACCCATTTGTCCCGCGAAATGCGGTAGTAAGATCCCGCTGACTGGAGTACTGGTTCGATTTTCCATCCATCATTGCCGGAAAATAACTGGCGGATATCTCTCTCTGCAAATAGTGCCATCACGTCCTTCTGGGAGCCCATAATGATCACCATTCAGTGGTATTTCCGATCATATAAGTTTTGGGAATTTACTTGATTTTTACAAAAAGTTAAATGTTAATAATTAATAACTCTCTGGCAGATCATGATCCATTATTGGGTAGGAAATCCCAATATCCGGCATCATAGAGCTGATATAGCGATCCTGTAAGGAAAAGCATGCTGCCAATGGCCGCTAATTCACCCGTACCAGAGCAGTGAGGAATCAGATGGATACCAAAGACCACAAGCATACGAACCACCGGGAATACACTTTGGAAGAACTGAATGCCCGAATGGAAATACACGGCGTGGATCCCCGGGTCACGGAGTACCTGAACCGGTGCATCGCGTTCCACACCTTCCCGGCACCCGGCCTCCTCATCGGGGCCTTCATGGTCGATTATGCCCTCGAACTGCTGGGAGCCCGGACCGATGAAAAACTGTATGCGGTGTGTGAGACGCACAAGTGCGCTCCTGATGCTCTCCAGGTGATCGCCCATGCCACGTACGGGAACAACCGGCTGCGGATCGTCAATGTCGGCAAGTTTGCCATCACGATCAACCGGGCTTCGGCTGGGGATTCTTCGGATGGTGTCCGGGTGTACGTGGATCCAAAGAAACTGGCCCGTTTCTCCACTATCCATACATGGTTCACAAATAGTCCCGATTTTAACAAGAAGACCATGAATAACCAGCTCTTCGATGAGATCTTCTCTGCCGGGCGGGCGATCCTGTCCAGCGAGCGGGTCATAGTGAAGGTCGAAGGGAAGCAGAAGTGGAAGGCTGTCACGTGCCCGAAGTGCGGGGAGATGGTGCCGGATTATTCTGTCGGTGCGGATGGTGTGTGTGCTGCGTGCGGGCCGATGGGGTATTATGAGAAGATTGGCTGAAGGGAATCTGTTTACACTGTGTTTTTTAAAAAGGGAATTAATCGATCCCCGCTTCACTTCGGAAGCCTTGACGAGTGCAGAGACTTTCTTACCCGAATGCAGGTCCGCGTGAGTGGGCAGTGATGGAGGAGACGAATGCGATTCTCGACACATTCGGGAAGAACGAGCACGTGAAGAAGGTGTTCTGGGCGGTCTTTTCCGCAGTTGCCGGAATTGTGCTCGCACAGGTCCTGGACCCGGCCACGGCGCAGCAGATCGTCGGAATTATCACCGAGATATAGAGTGAACAGAACCTTCCGGGAACAAAGACTATTCCCGGTTTTTAATTTTTATATTTCAGGAAACCCGTCTTATTTTTTTGACCGACCGTTCATGATCCGGCAGAGAAGAATCCCCACTCCGATGGAAAATGGAACTGCGCCCGGAAAAGCAGTCGCAGCATGGTTTTCTGTCTTCCCAGATACTGGATCTGTTACTGTTTTTTCCTGTGCCGGGCCTGGAGGTGACGTGACATCCGTCAGGGAAACCGGTGCAGATACCGGAACGTCCATTACAAAGAGATGGACAAAACCCTCATTGAGGGTCCTGGTATCGGGATCAGCATAGACGATCCGGTTTTGACCAACGGCGAGAAGCTGGGGATGAGTGGTCTTTACCGGAAGTATTTCACGCACGCCGGAGATCGTGTTATAGACAACAATCGTACCGGCCCGCTCATCGCGCAGGTCGAAATCAGAATACTCCTGCCACACGACGAGATCCCCCGAGAGCAGGGGTGCATCGGTCACGAAAAGATCCCTGTTGATACGGATGGTAGTGCCGGATGAAATGTTGTACAGGTAAACGGCAGGTTTCCCGTTACGGTAATCCATCCACACGATCGAAGTGCCGGAAATTTTTGGTTTCTGCTGCAGGCCGCTTTCAGTACAGATCGGCTGTGTTATTCCTGTTCCAAGATCGTACAGATAAATATCCCCCCCGCCCGGCTCGTTTCGTTTATCGGTCCATACTATCCGTGAGCCGGAGATCGACGGATCCGTCTGGTCAGCGGCAGCGGTACTGATATTCTGCCGGGTTCCCGTAGTCAGGTTCATGAAGACAATATCCTGATCATTGGAAGACAGATACGGTTTCCTCTTCGCCCAAACCACGCGATCCCCGTCGATATCCGGAAACGCATTCTGCCATTGCTGGTCGGGCGCTGATCCATCGGAAGTCAGGGCGGTTTCCCTCCCGCTGGTTGCATCGTACAGGAAGAGATCGTCCCTGCCAAATTCACTCCAGACAATATACCGTCCCGAGACTGCGACGGGAGGCCTGAACTCAGACTCCTGGTGGATTCCCGGGGTCCCGGAGATCATTACGGTGGAATTATCAGTGAGATTCATCAGGTAAATACGGTTCAGGACACGTTTCTCCTCAATCTTTCTCTCGGCCCAGGTATTCATCCAGACCAGGTTTGAACCATCGAGAGCGAAGAAACCGGAATATTCGTAATGGTCGGGAGAACTTTCATCTGCGGTAATATTCGGTGAATGGATCAGGATCTCATGCCCGGCAAGAGCACTGGCATGCAGGGAGAAGAGCGCGGTAAACCAGAATAGCCCCAGGAGAAAAATTCCGGTATGTTTCCTGATCCCGTTCACCGGATAATTATCACAGGGCCGGTTACCCGGAAAAAAATCCGTGTGCGGTCGACAGAATTCAAAACGGGATTGTCCCGGTCCATCCTTCCTGCGATCTTCCTGCATGAGTATCCTGTCCTTATCCTGTCCTATTGGTTTACTGTAATCTGTTAAGAGGTTGTTATATATTAAAAAAAATTTCAAAAAAAGGAAATTATCCTGCGAAATACTTGGACGCAGAATGATCTGATCCCTCAGTGCTCGGGGTGATGGTATATCCCCAGGAATGAACATGGTAGTATCCTGCCGCCGGCCATGCCACATTGTTGTATGCCGAGACATAGGATCCCGATGTCGATCCTGATGTGGAACCTACCGTGCTGTCAGCTGCGTTCTTCAGGAACGATTCCACGTAGATATACGATGCCGACTGCGTACAGGAGGAATAACTGCTGAAATAGATGTGATTCGTGTAGATCGTCAGGTCACCGTGTACCGTCAGTGTTGCAAGAGTCGAATCCGGCTGCACGGTTTTCGGGGTTACCCCGTTATCTTCGGGCCAGTGCATCTTTCGCTGGTGCATCTCTTTTATGACTTCGTCAGAGACGCCAGCAAGCTGCTCGGGATGGACCTGCTCCATGTAATCACCAATGGTGATATCAGAGCCCCAGAGATGGTTGATCTTATCCACCTGGTCAGGAGTTGCCTGGACCATGCGGATACTGTGGCCGGCCGGATCCGCTGCGCCGACAATTGGTATACTTGCGATACAGATGAGGCTTAAACAGGCAAGCATCATCAATAGTTTTGAAAATTCATGTTTCATGTTTTCCCCCAAATTTTTTTTATCCGGACTTCAGTTAGATAGAGGTTCATGTTCTGATATTATGATAAAAATAAAACAGTCTTAAATTTTATGTGACAAAATTTTATCGATTAATTTTAATATCAGGATCTCAAAAAAGAATTACAGGAAACTGGAAGTACGATGGTCCGGCGAATGCGATCGGTTATAAAGTATATTTTCCTGGCAATCGTTGCCGTCGCCTGCACCTATGCGATCCTCAATTCCCTTACCCTGGCTCTTTGGGGTGATCCATCGGTGCAGGGTGTGCCCCGCATCTTCCACCCTCTCCCGATTGTGATCCTGCATTACGCCAGGATGATCTCCCCGTTGCTCGGCAAGGGCGTAGAGATTGCCATATTCTTGGGTATAGGATTCCTCGCAGTCTTTGGTTTCCGTCAGCTGACAGGAAAAAACCTGCTCAACAATCCCGTCCGGAAAGATCTCGTCGATTTCATCCGGATGCATCCCGGCCTGCACTTCCGTTCAATCATGCGGGGAACCGGCATCAACCGGGGAACCCTCTATTATCACCTGAACCAGCTGAAGTCCCTGAGAATGGTTACTGAAGTGAAAGATGGCGGGTTTACCCGGTATTTCCTGCGAATGAACGGGTTTTCGCCACTTGAACAGAAGATAATCACCCATTCTGATAATCTCATCAGGTACCGGATCATCATCACGTTGAAAGATCATCCCGCTATTGCAAAAACGGAGCTCCAGAAAATTGTTGGAATATCCGGGCCATCCCTCTGGTATCACATGCACCTCCTTGTAGCAGATAAGATCGCCTGTCCTGAACCGGATGGCAGGAGAATCCACTACTCTCTGACCCGGGAGGTTACTGCGATAGTGAGAACTGACAGGGCCGACCCGGCTTACCCCCGGACTCCCCGGGCCCAAGAGGCCCCGGCCACGTAATGCGTTACGGGCAGGTGACAATCCAGACGCCCACGAGTAACATAGTCTGGTATCCCGCAACCCCTTGACAAGATCCCCATTAAAAAAAAATATCTTGAATACGTGTTCCCGGTCACGATCTCCGTACCAGCCGGTGGGCGATTGCCGTATCAACAGATGCTTCCCGGGGGCCGGATCCACGTCTTCCGGTATTCGATCACTTTGCCCGATACGGAGTCTACGTCAACGGTGAATCCGTCACTGTCGCAGGGATCTTTCTTACCGAGGCGATCATAGACGAATACATATGCGCCTGCGATGGCGCCTGTGATGCCGGAATCCGGCATACCGATGGGATCGTACCGTTCTTCACTCATATTGAGAGAGAGAATACCGTTGCGGTTCCTGATCTCATTGTCGGAAGCGATCCGGGCTGTGCCGATCGTGATTGCCGGGCTTGCCGGGCGGCCAAGACGCTTCACCGGAATCGCATACCATACCAGGCTCCCGGTCCGGGGATCCAACTCCCCCTGGCCGATCCTTTCGTGGTTTTTGAGAAGATCGAACCCGAAAGAGGACTGGCTGAATTGGTCTCCCGGGTTGTACGTGATATTCACCAGGTCCGGGTCCAGTTCAGGCAATGCCCTGCGGGCAAGAATTCCGGCCTGATCTGCCGTAATCGTTGTATTTTCCAGGCTGCCCGGTTCGACCGGCGACTGATACGACGGAATTGTGCCCGGGGCAGGTGTTGACAGGGATACTGTTGCTGCCGGTAACGATGAGGATCGATCCGACGACTGTGGGGTTACCTGATGCGTTTGCCGGCTGTCGAGCGCGTAACCTGCACAAATTATCACTATGAATACCACTGCGATAATGATACCTAGATTTTTTTTGTCCATGGAATATACCTCATATCTCTTTTTGAAACAAGAATCGGATACCCGAGCGCATGGGTATCCCGGCCCGGTATTTACCCATATTGTCTAGGTTTATAAACAAGTTCTGTGACAATCTTTTGTATGTCTCTGAGGGATCATGCTACACAAAAGAGAGAAAATACAGGACCATGTTTCATCGCAACGGCAGAGGGGATAGTGCTCGCACAGGTTCTGGACCCGGTCACGGCTCAGCAGATCGTCGGGATCATTACGGGAATGGGGGGATAATTCCCTCATCATCCCCGGGGAAAAAGGATTTGCCGGTGAAACGGCTGCGGAAAAAACGTGGCCGGTCTCCGGTAGAAGACCCGGCCCCCGCTCCGGCACGAACCGGTCTCTTTTTTCAGGAAGCGGAAGGCAGGAAGGCCGTGGGTGTATCGTCATGCTCTCCGCCAGTAGTTGCCTTGCGGATGCCGGACAGAAGTATCATGATTCCGATGAAAGCACAGGATCCGAGGAGCCCGGCAGGCAGTACGAAGCCGGCGGTGGATGGGCCTGCGAGAATCAGGACGACCACGGCAGCAAGGATCACCAGCCCGACAATATGAAAATCCCATATCCGGTGATCGGTTGTATCGCACGGACGGATCGATCCCTTGATCCGGAGCGGGCTGAACGGAAAGAACGGAAAGACACCTTTCCTTGTGCAAAGGTCAAACACCATGTGCAGCCCGAGACCGAGGGTCAGGCCAGCAAGAAATGCCAAGACGGCGATAATGATCGCGGAATTTCCTCCCATGACAGCAGGAATGACGAGGAGTGTGGCAACACTCAGGAAAATAAAGAAAATTCCCGGGATCGAATGCGTCAGCCTTTTGTCAGTTGGTTCGAACCGGTCCCGCAGGATCAACCCGTAGATCCCACGCATCACCGGGACGCTGACTTTGTCGGTGAACCTGGTGAGATTGTAGGCAAGCGTGAGCAACCTTAATTGGGACGGCTTCTTCATCTGGGTATCCGGCAGGATGGATCCTGCCAGGGCGCCGGTAACCCCCAGCCCTCCTAGGATCAGGCTGCCCCGGAAAAATGCGCAGCACAAAATGAGCGTGCAGAGCAGGGTGAGGGAGAGGTGGTGCCGGGTGATCATGCCAATACCGCGTGCAGGAAGATTACCTTGGGCAGCAATAAGTTTTGGTATTGTAATTAATTCTCATAGAAGTCAATCAAAAATACTGCGAATCTTTTCTTCAGCTATCCAGCGGCCGGCATTTCCTGCGTACCATCTGCCTTTTATTCCTTGAAACGATCGTACTGGCGACGATATTCACGAAGATAAATTCCGGTTAATTATAAACATAAAATGATTAACAAATGATCATAGTTAAATACATTTTTTTACAAGTACTTTGTTGGCATGGTGGCTATGATGTGCACATATCGTTCCACTATAGCAGAACCGTTCGTCAGATCATTACGAATGAAGGGGAGAACCAGATAATTATGATTAAAAATCGGAAACTACGAGAAACCGAAGGTGCCGTTTCGCCGGTGGTCGGTGTGATGCTGATGCTCGTCGTCACCATCATCATCGCGGCAGTGGTGAGCGGTTTTGCCGGCGGGTTGATCGGGGGGGGAAGCAATCAGAAGACCCCCACGCTTGCCATGGATGTGAAGATTACGAATAACGGAGAGAATGGTACCAGTATTTTTTCTGCAACAGTCAACAGCATAAGTGATCCAACTCCCTCGAAGAATCTGCTGCTGACAACGTCCTGGGTGACCACAATGAAGAATCAGGCCTGGTCGACCGGAAACAAAGCATCTACCGCGGTGGGAACCGCATTTGCCAGCGGTGGGAATTCGACGATTGGCAGCGCACCTTATGGATTCGGCCCCGGGGTTACCGGGCTCACCGTTCTGTATGCGCCCTATACCGGAAACCAGACCTATGGCAACTTCACGGTTACGCAGGGAACCGGGCTTGTTGCCGAACCCAATTCACAGTATTCCGGGTATCTTAACAGTGGCGGCGTAAACAGTGCAATGCAAACGGTCCTCGGGAGTGGCTGGGAACAGTTGAGTCCGGGAGATACCGTGACGGTTCGTGTCATTTATGCACCAACGGGAAAGGCCATTTTCCAGCAAAATGTGGCAGTTACGGGGTCCTAAACAATGTCGAAGATCAATGACTATGGAGTTTCGCCGGTAGTTGGTGTGATGCTGATGCTGATAGTGGTGATTATCATCGCTGCAGTGGTATCAGCGTTCGCCGGTGGTGCAGTGAGCGGAGTGAACAAAGTTCCCCAGGCAACGATCACCGGGAAATTCAGTCTCTCGAATGGCCTGGAAATCGATCATGCCGGTGGTGATGGACTTGCAACCGCTGCAACAGTCTTCACCATATCAGATGGCCCCATGTTCGGGCAGAATCTTGGTCAGAAGACCTCCCAGGTCATTCCCATGAGCCTGATCACCGATATCAATGGCAATCCCCTGAATAGCGGTTACGCGAATGTTTCGGCATTTTTGCCCGGGGCTTCACTTTTCGTCAGCAGTACAAATTCGGCCTGTCAGTATCTTCAGCCGTCAGTTTATTCAGCGGATCCTCTACAGGAGCTCTGTATCGACAATTCCGCAAATGTCGGCAAGACCTTCTCGCTCATTGTAAGCGATAACCACGGGAATATGATCTCTAAATCGGATGTGACCATTTCACCATAACCGTTAGTACGGATGCACGGAACTCAGTCGAATTAAAAAGGAGAGAGTACATGAAACAACAGAATGAAAGGGCAGTATCCCCGGTTGTCGGCGTGATGCTGATGCTGGTCGTGGTGATCATCATCGCAGCAGTCGTCTCCGGGTTTGCCGGCGGGCTGGTCGGGGGCAAAAACCAGAAAGTTCCCCAGCTTGCCATGGATGTCACTATTGCGAACAGCGGTTACTGGTCAACGAGTTATATCAAGGGAGAGGTAACCGGCGTGGATGCCCCCATCGCCACCAAGAATCTTCAAATTGTAACCTCGTGGACTAAGAGCTTTAATAACGGGACCGTTATCACTGGGGGGGCAACAACCACACCCGGGATAGTTAATTTCAATGTGATCTACAGTACGCATGGATCCTATGCGTATGATTTGTGGCGGGATACTGTCCCGCAGGGCTATGGGACCGGCGTTGGACTGAACTCGTCGATTTTCGCACCTGGTCAGGGAGGTAATATCTTCTGGACTGTTGATGGTCACGGTACCGAATATAATCTCAAGCAGGGAACTGTCACAAATTCTTCATGGTGGGGGAATTACAACCTCCAAGCCGGTACAGAATTATTATGCCGGCCGTTTGGGGGATCGAATAGCGGACAGCAGGGAGGCAATTCGCAGTATATCGTTGGCTATGGTGTAAACGCCAGTGCCACCAGCCCTGCCGTGCAATACCAGTACGTTTACGGGACCATCCCCCCAACTGGAGGAAGTTGTCCATTAACCATGGATGGGGGTTTAGGATATCCAGCGGTGACATGCTCGGGTGCAACCTTCCTCCCGTACCCCACCGGTAATCAACTTCCCGACCCGGAGCCAACCACATTAATCCCGAGTCTTATTCCTGGAAATCCCTGGGATCCCCATACGTACAGCATCGACCAGATGCAGGGAGTACTCGGTGCGAACTGGTTCTGGCTGCGGCCCGGTGATATCGTTCACATGAAGATAATTCACATCCCCACCGGGAAGATCATATGGGAGAAAGATATTGTCGTGCAGGGGAGTGTAATATGAGACTACAGAATGAACGGGCCGTATCCCCGGTGGTAGGTGTGATGCTGATGCTGATCGTGGTGATCATCATTGCAGCGATTGTCAGTGGATTTGCCGGCAACCTGGTAAGTTCAAACAACAAGGCCCCCCAGGCGAATATCCAGGGAACCTACAGCGCGTCGGCAGGCATACTCCAAATGTACCATGCAGGTGGCGATGAACTATCGACTCAGAAAATTTTCGTCACAATGAGATTGAAGGATGAAGAGAATGGAGGTTTCTCCGGTACGATGTCGAGAAGCAGTACCAATAAATCCAATATATGTAATGCTGCAGGAACATGCTGGCTCGACGCTATGACAGGAATGGTTGATCTGCCGGTATGGACTCCCGGCCAGACCATGTATTATACCGGGCTCACCGGAACTGGCATGACCACGGCTACGGGCCTAACTCCAAACGATGTCGGGAAAACCTTCACCCTTGAAATCGATACCATCGATGGAAAACTGGTCTCTAGGAACGATGTGAAGATTGGTCCATAGAGAGGACAATTTTCACTGGACAGATCTCCTATGAGGGAGGTTTCAACCCTCCTTTAAGAAGTGATCATCAGTTTTCTTTTTTTCATTCTCTCATCTCACCAGAAGTGTTGACTGATAAAATAAACCTCAGTAAAAACAACAACCTGCAGGCAATACATGAATGAGATCCCATGACCGACTCCCCCGATCCCTTCTGGAAGTCTGCTGACGATGCCCGACAGTACGACGAGTTCTCGAAGACTACGTTTGCCCGGATCTACCCGGTCATCGCCAACGAGATCCTCGACCGGACCGGAATTACGACAGGCACCTGCCTCGATGTGGGGTCCGGCCCGGCTTCTCTTGCGATCGCCATTGCCCTCCTCTCGAATCTTTGCGTGACAGCCCTCGACAGTTCGCGGGAGATGCACGCTCTTGCTGTGCAGAATATCCGGACCCACGGTCTTGCGAAACGCGTGATTCCGGTTATTGGCGATGTCCATGCGATCCCTGCTGGCGACGGAGCCTTCGATCTCGTAGTGAGTCGTGGCTCGTACCACTTCTGGGCTGACCTCCCGGCCGCATTCCGGGAGATTTACCGGGTAATGAAACCGGGCGGTACTGCCTATATTGGCGGGGGATATGGGACCTCACAGATCAAAGCAGAAGTTCTTGCCGGGCGGAGGGAGCGGGGGATCGTGGACGATCCGGATCACCCGACACGCACACGGTTCCGTAAGTTCCGGCCCGGGGAGATCGAGCAATCGATTGACGCGGCCGGGATCAGCGATTACCGGATCATCAGCGATGATGCCGGGTTCTGGATGATTCTGCGTAAATAATACGTGCGGATAATAGCGTATCCTAAAGAGTAAGAACGACCCGCGTACCTGTCTGGTGACATAAAAAATAATAATCAGATACGGGGGAGAATTCCGCTCCCGTGCTCACAGATTTTTCAGGTTGCCCACGTTATACTTCCGCTGGTGCTTCCGCAGCGCCGTCTCCATATCCGGCGCATTCATCACATCAGCTGCAAACCGGACCGGGTCGCTGATGGCAACGGACATGACAATGTTGATCCCGTTCTCAAAGAGCACATCCGGGATCAGCTGGGCACTCGACCCGTAGAGCGCCCGGATACGGGCATTCTTCGCATACCCCATAACCTCTTCGAAGGTACCGTTCACGAGCGTTGAGCCAGTGATGATCGCGACGTCCGCATCTTTGAGTACTTCACGGTTCTCTTCTGCTGAGTGGACGATGATACCGGCCGGCCCGTAACTGACAGTCTCCCCGACAATAGTGGTACGGAACGTCTCTTTCGGCCGCTGGTCGGTGACGTGCAGCTCCCGGCACCGGCCTGCATAACTCTTCACCAGCCCCCCGTATCCCACGATCACCAGCTTGTCGTCTCTCCTGACCAGATCCTTCACCTCAAGCCCGACCGCGTATCCCTTGAATTGCAGCATCTCATCCGTGACGAGCGGCTGGGAGAGTGCATTGAGCAGGGTGAGGGCGATCGAGCGCCGGCTCACACGTGGATCCGTGATATTCGCAAACGCCACGTCAAAGAGTGACGAGCCTATGCAGGATTTCAGGTACGCAAGATCCTGCAGGGTCTGGTCGGTGCCGTAAAGGGGATTGTTGTCTTGGAAGCTCATTGCAACCCCGCAGCACCCCCCGGTTCCGATCACGGCATTCCAGCCCGGGTTGAGCCCGAAATTCTTCACAATGACGTCGGGCAAGCCGAGCCGGTGGTATTCGCTGAGCAGTTTTTCGTACCCCTTTTCGAGGATTGCGTGGGGGTTGTGCGGTATCATCATCTCATCCAGTCAGTATCCGGAGAATGCATGTGCAATTAATGATATGACAGGGACTCATGCCAGATCGGTATAGTAGGGCACGCCTGCGCAATTCCCGCACAGGACGTTCCCTTCATGGGCGATCTCTTTGCTGTCAACGATCATCTCGTTGCACCGGCTGCAGCGGGCCCGGTGTTTCGGCATGCCCGGCATGTCCCCGTTGGGAATAACGAGATTGACCCGGCGGATCCGGAGCAGCTCGGATTCCGGGGTTTCGAGCAGGATCCGGACTGCGTCCTGCATTGCGTCCTTACCGGTCTTCTCCGTCCTCTTCTTCTCGACAACCGCAACCCGGACTGCCGTACCGTTCTTCAGGTCAACATACGTGGCAGCAAACTTCCCGTACGGTTTGTACTTCAGCGTGCGGTGACCGAGCGAACAACCGGTGATCGCCTGGATCGCGTCGGCAATACAACGATCGATCTCCACATATACGATCAGGTCGCGGTTCTTCTCCTGAGGATTCATACCCAGTTCCCGCATCCCGGCAATAGTCATCCGGGTCCCAAGCACAATCCCGGCGCACATATCCCCGTGGAATTCCTTCGCTTTCCCGAGCAGGAGATCGAGATCAGTCATCAGTCCCCGCCTCGCGTACCCGTCCGTGTGGAACAGTCATGTGCAGGGATCTGGGTGCCGTAATGGTAAATAATTTGTTTTAATTTCGATCAAAGTTAAATGAAAATACTTATTAAATTACCAGAAGAAACGATATTGATCCAGACAGCTGACCGGCCAGACGATACCTGCCCGGCAGCGACGCGGATACCCGATGGTTGAGGAATTATACATGACAGATGAGACAACACCGACCTATTTGACGAACCGGATTAAAGGATATTTTTCCCCGCAGGAACTTGGCATCATCATCGCCCTGGCAGTCATTGCATTCCTGACCAGCAGTTTCGGGCTCAGCCATCTCCTCCCCGGCGGCAGCGCCCCGGGACTGGTCCACGCCTTCCTGAAACTGCCGGGGCCGGGCGCCGGGATCTTCATTGCCAGCGCCTTCACCTGCCTGTGGCTCGTGCTCGGGATACTCATTACAAAGAAACCCGGTACCGTCATCCTCATGTCGGTCCTGATCGTTCTGTTCAGCCTGGCCCTCTCGCTGGCCAAGGTCGGGAATGTCCGGCTCGATTACCTTGCCCTTATGGTCGCCATCATCATCGAGTGTGCCGGGCTGCTTCCGCTGGAACAAAAACCATGGAAGTTCATCTTCCCGTCTCTCCTCTCCATCATGGGCATCATCACGCTTGCCCTGATGCTCACCAATAACGCCAAGATGGGGGAGAATGGTGCGGCAGCAAACGTCTTCCCGCTCGGGTACGCGGTGTCAGGGATCCTAGCCATCGCTCTCGGTGTGATCCTTTGGTCCTACCCGTCGGCAAAATACATTATCGGGGCCGGGTGCGCCGAGGTCTTCTATATCGTATTCTCCTGGGCATTCAACGGAAAGAGCGGGTTCTTTTCCTGGGCTCCGGTGGCCCCGGCGATACCGGCACTTATCACGTTCGCATTTGTATGCGGTGCGTTCATGGC
Organism: Methanoregula sp.; assembly: GCF_049518935.1. GTDB lineage: Archaea > Halobacteriota > Methanomicrobia > Methanomicrobiales > Methanospirillaceae > Methanoregula. Next base: position 175,001 of record NZ_JBEKRH010000002.1, on the reverse strand, counting down.
AGCTCTCGCCTACGGGTTTTACCTGCTCTGGACCGTCTACGTACAGCATGGAAGCGCCAGTACATAGACCCGGGATCCTGGAACAGCTGAAAGGGCCGGGACATACCCGGCCTCATTTTAAGGCACATCAATGAAACCAGCAGCAGAACCGGCAGACACTATCTATTTCACCCTACAGGAACTGGGTGTTATCATCGTACTTTCGGTACTTGCAGCCCTGAGCGGTGCTCTCGTTCCCTCGTGGCTCTTTCCCGATAATACGATCTCGGATTTCGTATACAGTACCCTTGGCCTTCCCGGCCCGGGTGCCGGGGAGCTGGTGTTCGGGAGCATCCTGTTCTTCTGGCTGCTCCTGGGATTGCTCCTCGTGAAAAAACCCGGTACGGCTTTCGCCATGGCTGTAGTCCTGATCGCAATCGATCTCATGGCAGGCAGTCAAGTCCTCGTTATCCATACCCTGGATGTCCTGTTGTTTGTAGCGCTCATTATCGAAGTGATCAGTATGGCCCCGGTTGAACGCAGACCCTGGAGCTACCTGCTTCCCGCGTGTCTTCTTGTTTTCGGGATAACAACGCTTGCTATCGCAGTTCTCGGATTTGCAACAACCGGCGAAATGGATACAGCAGTTAGAGGGACACCCTGGTCGTATTACCTCTCCGGTATTATTGGATTGATCAGTGCGTTCATCTGCTACCGGTATCAGGTACGGTATCTGCTCGCTGTCGGACTTGCCAGTATGTATTATATGCTGCATTTCTGGCTCTTCTGGGGAAGCGACTTCGCTGCACGGTTCCCTCCCGACCCAGTGATGATACCCGTTCTTTTTCTTGTGGCGTTGCTCGGAGGTGTTATTTCTGCAGCTGCTGCATATGGCATCAGCCGTGTTCTCCGGTACCATGTAAATACTGGCAGGCCAAATTCTCCAGATCAATGAGAAATGTTTATCATGATCAATATGTTAATTACTTGTAATCAACCATAAGGAGGTGAAATCATATGTGTGCACCAATAGTTTTACCTGAGGCAGCGATCGGCCTTGCAGCAGCCCATATCCTGGGTGTCGGATTGATTGTGGGAATCGTCATTTTCAATTCCAACGGGGTAAGAAAGGGCATGAGTTCCCTCCTCGGAATCAGCGATGGGATCGGTTCGGCATTCGACCGTGTCATATCCACGATGTCCCGGTAAGGAACCGAATGTCAGTACTGAATTACGCCATACCTCCGATCCTGCAGCTGGAACCAACGACAGCCTGCAATCTTGACTGTCCGTTCTGCCTGCGCAGGTCGCTGAACCGGTCGGAGGCCTCTATCTCTTTTGATGAATTCCGGCAGATTATCGATAGATCAAAAAGCCGGTTCCTGACCCTGCACGGGTGGGGTGAACCGCTCCTTCACCCGGACCTTCCTGCGATGATCCGGTACGCAGCCGGGAAAAAGATCTTGGTTAATTTTACCACGAACGCAACGCTGCTTCCCGGAAAAACGGATGCGCTTCTGGATGCAGGCCTTGATGCGATCGCATTTAGTTTTCCCGATTCAGAAAAATTCACCCCCGTTATCGCAAAAAATGTTGCCGGGTTTATGCAGGAGCGATCTGCAAGGAAACAAAAATTACCCAAAACGTATATCAACATCGCGTTGATGGAGAAGCACCTTGATTGTATCGATAAGGGGCTCGAACTTGCAAGGACTACCGGGGTTGATGTGGTGAACTTCGAACGTTCATTTCCCTGGACGGATAATCAGGCAAAGACTGAAAAAAGCTTGTTTGTCCAGATCAGGAGTACGGCCAGAAAGACCGGGTGCACGGTGACCATGCCCCCTCCCCATACAAATCCCTGTCCGCTGTTCCGGCTGACGCTCTTTGTCCGGACGAACGGGGATGTCGCACCTTGCTGTTACCGTGCCGATATCGCACTCGGGAACCTGCTGAAGGATAACCTGTCTACCATATTGCATAACCGGGTGGCATTTCTCAAAAAAATGAGAACCGACCCGATATGCAGCGGATGCAGAGTATAGGCGGGAAACTTTATTTTTCAAAATAATCTGTCCCGAAAGATCGTGAAAAAAAGAGTATCTGTTCTGATACCTCACCAGAACTGTAAAATCCTTTAACTTTCCTCAAAAATCAATTATTTTCGTTGAATTCCAAATCCATCATCAGATTGGCCGTTTTTACAAAAACCATTAATGCGATGAAGTGCAGGTATCTGCTATGTCCGCAGGAAAAACCGGGCATGCAGCCCCGTTTGCATTCCCGGGATATCGTCCACTGGATCATGAGACCGTACGCCGGATTGTGGAACTCCTGCTGGTTCTCGGGACATTATTCCTGCTCGACATTATAACGACCCAGATCATTCTCCGGATGGGCGGCATAGAATTGAATCCCTTTATGGCGGGAATTGTGACACACCCGGCCCTGCACCTGGTCATCAAGGCGGCAATCCTTCTCATCATATTTCCGGTCTCTCTCATCGCAGAGCAGCGGGTGAAAGGATCGGGCGCCTTCTTTTATTGCGTCCTTATCCTGCTTTATATCGCCGTGATCCTCAACAACCTGTTGTTCATAGTGCCGCGGATTGCAATGTAATCCAAAAAATGCCGGCGGGTAATGATCGTTTCAGTCTGCCCCGAGTGTTATCTCTGCTATTTTCCGGTTCAGGGTCATGTTGGGAATCGTATCAAACGTTACTTGGATCGGGGGGTCCGGCTCCAGGGGATCCGTGGGGGGAATTCTATGCGCATTTCCACAGTTCAGGACTTCGCTCGCGCTCTGGTTATCAGCATCGTCCCACAGGGCGTCCCGGAATCCCCCGGGCAGAGCGGGATTGATGCTGACCGTCATACTCGTAGTATTGGGGAACTGCTGGCTCACGACAGCACTTTCCAGCGTGAGCATCCCGTTCCCGTTACCGCTTGCGTGAGTATGCCCGGCAGAAGGGGTTATGTTCACGATATATATGTTCATCTGGGAACAGGTAGCAGGGTCATCCGGTAAGGGGACGGCATCCAGATCGAACAGGGTCCCGGCCATCCCGTACGTGATCGTATCCATGCTGGTATACTGGAGGGGTGTTTCAAGCGTCCCCTTCGTCACGTTCACGTTGCCATATGACCAGGTATACCCCTGGTCCTGCCAGAAATTATTCACCGGCTGGTACGAATAATTCGCAAAACGGAGGATGTTACTTGTCGTTGCGGGACTGGTCCCGTTGATGATGCTGATGCGTAGATATCCGTCCGTCTCATTCTGGACCCTGAGTAATCCCCCGGATTTTACCGCATCGAAGGTAAAGTCCCCCCCTCCAAGCGGAATTGGTTCTGACAATTGCATATTCCGCTTCAGGGAAGCAGCGGTCCCGATATCCGATGAGAACCGCAGGAACCCGGTCTCGACATCCCTGAGATGGGTAACCTCGGACTGCGCTTTCATGGAGGGAACGTAATAAGCATTCCATGCGGCAAAAAACGTCACCCCTATTGCAAAGATGAGCATCGCAGCAACGACCGGTGCAACGGCATCCTCGCTCATGGGCTAATCTCCCCGGTAAAGATCACCGTGCGGGGTGTAACCAGTTTGACGGTCTCATTCCCTAAAAGAGGGGTTGGCATCTGTACCGTTATATTGCTCCCGAGATCGAACACGGGATCGTACACGGTTTTATTCGGGACAAGGACAAGTCCCCCCGGGCAGGTAGTGTAACAAAACCGGTGGGTCGCATCTCCGGTCGTGATGATCACGGTGAGATCGCTGGCCTTTACAAAGTCCCCTCCCTTGTGCCAGAGGGTGACATTTCCCAGGGTGTCATTCGTCATCATGACGTTAATGCTCGGATCGCGATCGGTCGGGAGGAAATTGTAGAGTGCGGCAGAAAATACGGAGAGTAATACAATGGCAAGAGCGATCATGAGCATCTCGCCGACCACTTCCGAGACCCCGGCATCAGGCACCGTTCCTGCTGTTGTCTTCCCGTTCATCAGTTTCCCGTTTTCATATGCCGGTGTTCCCTGTTCGCATATACCTTCAAAACCCGGTAAAATTGGTATAGTGGACTATTGCTTGTAAGCTAAAATGTTAAATTTATAAGTAATGTTAACTACACTTATTAAATAAATTATCTTTTCAAAACCTGTGCAGGGAACAGAGGGATACATAGAGATAAAATGAATACGGGCGGGACACAGCCGCCCGTAGTGCAGGGATGTGCCGGAATGGGAACGAATGAGGAGGGAGTATCCCCCGTAGTTGGTGTCATGCTGATGCTCTCGGTGACGGTGATTATCGCCGCTATCGTCAGCGCAGCAGCCGGTGGTTTTTCCGGCACGAAGGATAAAGCCCCCTCCGCAATCCTCGAAGTGCATTTCTATGAAAACCGGTCGTATGGCAGTTTTTCTGCACCCGCGATGACAATCGAGCACGTAAGCGGGAGTCCCCTCCAGACAAAGGACCTGAGTATCACTACCTATTTCAGGAACGAGTCGGGGCAGCTGATCAAGGGCTCCCTGCCCGGTGAGAAATCCGTACCGGGAAACGATGCGTGGAGTGAGAGCGGTTTTACCTCCGGCACGTACAGCGGAGTCATGTTCATCAACGACCAGGACCGGTTCGGCTCACCGCTCCAGAGCTCCGGCTCCGGGTATAAGAGCTGGTTCGGGAATGCGTCGGCAGTCCTGATGGCCGGGGATGTCCTTGTTACCCCGGCCCAGTACTGCGGGCCGGAAGAACCGCATATAAATCCCGGCCTGAATTACATCCTCAATTTCGATACTACGGATCCTGCCAGCGGGTTCCAGGACGGTGCCGTTGTAACCGTCAAGATCGTCCACGTCCCGAGCGGGCAGGTCATCTTCAACAAAGATGTGGTGGTTGTGTGAGACCGGGCAGGCACCGTGCGGATGCGGTCTCACCGGTTGTCGGTGTCATGCTGATGCTTGCGGTGACCGTTATGATCGCGGCAATCGTAAGCACGTACGCCGGGGGATTTTCCGGTGGGGCTGAAAAGAGCCCCGAGAGCTCAATAAGGGCAACGCCTAATGTGGACGAGTCCCGAATCTATTTTGAGCATAACGGGGGGGATCCGTTCACGCTCAGCTCCATTGATGTTGTTTTGCGCGCTGGCGATAACACGACTACCCTCTCTGCCAGTGATGCCGGGGGCAGCAAGGTCCGGAATTTTTCCGAAGTAGGTAACAGCGGGGGGAGTTCTGACACCACCATCAAAGCCGGGGATACCTTCTTTATTGGAGGCAATGCGACCCCTGATGGCACAGGGATACAATTCGGGAGCATGATCCTTTCGCCCAATACCAAAATTACCTGGCTCGTTGTGGACAAGGAGACGGGCAAGACCATCTCGATGGGGGAGTTCTACCTTTGAATCAGGACAGGATGGCAAAAACGAGTATTCAGGTCCCACATTCTAACATCTCGTTTACGATAGCAGGAATTTTCCGGTGAATCCTGAGGAACCGGTGAAATAAAGATCCGTATTCGGGAGGAACCCACTCCCCGTCCCAGCTTCTCACATCACGACCACGAACATGGCAACGGTGGCAGCGAGGAGCACAATGCTGTGCTTGAGACCGGCGAGGATGCTGTTCGAGCTGAACTGCCCGGCCATGATGCCGGAGAAGGTGGCGAGGATGATCCCGATATTGAACATATCGGTCAGGTTACCCGCTGTGTCGACATTCACGCTCATCCCTTTGAACGCCGCAAGGAACGGCACGTTCAGCTGGTATGCCGTGTACAGGTAGATACCGAACGAGAGGTAGATGATCATAACGTAGATGATCGTCGTATTTGACCGTTCCCGCTTCAGCTTGAGATAATACTCGAAATCGGTGATTGCAATGATGAAGATCTGCTTGAGGTTTGTCGTGATCTCGCTGGCCCGCACGAGCAGCGAGATCGCACGTTTCACGGAGACGAGGCCGATCCGCTCCTCCATCTTCACCAGTGCGGAATTGACATAGGCGCCCGACTCGATATCCCGGGATGCGACCGAGAGCTCAGAGCTGAGAACCCCGAGCTTCGCCCCGGAGATCCGGTGGATTGCCTCGTGGAGGGTGATCCCGATGTCTTTCATATCCGAGAGTTCCCTGAGGAAGTCCGGCAGGTGGGATTCGATGTTCTGCACGTATAAGCGCCGCCCCTCGTAGGAAATGGCAACCGGTGCCATGAACGCGATAATCATAAGGCAGATGACTGCTTCCGGCACATCATGCGGGATCAGGGTGTCGAACCCCCCGGTGAGCCAGACGCCGGCAACGATCCCGGCAAAGAGTATCCCAAGACCAACGCCGTACCAGTAACTCCGGATGTAGGTCCTGAACGGGTGACGCAGCAGGCCAAGATAGTAATTCCGTCGTTTATTCGCTTCGATCCGCTGGTAGAACTCCCGGTTCATCGGGTCTGCTTCCGAAAGTGCCTTCTCGTTGGACCCTGGGACCGTGGACCCAAAATCGTGTTCTATGGTCTCCTTGCGGGAGATCTCCATGTTCTCCGGGGGAAGCATCATGGAGAGGATCCAGATGAGAACGATTGCGCCTGCCGGTATACAGATATACATCATCGGGAGGATCCATGCCATCCCCGAAGAGTTTGTCATGCCCTGCGCAACGATCATGATGATGAGGGCAATCGGCCCGGCAACAAAAGCCGTGACATAGACCTCGGCCATGATCTCGATTGTCTTCAAGACCATCTCGAGTTCCTGTTTGGCCTGGTCCCGGTAGTATTCGGTCTTTGCCCCGAGGTACGTGGTGACGTTCCCGCCGCTGTCGAAGACAATTGCGAGGTCATTGAGGAAGTCACGGAGGTTCGTGGAGGGTGTGGTGTGCTGGAGGTTCTTCATGGCCGCGTCAAGGTCGTCGCCAAAGAGTTCTACGTCCCGGACGATCATGCCAAACTCCTTGGAGATCTCGCCGAACATGTCATGCTCTTCGTACACCTTGCGGATGATCTCGTACGGGGGCATCGTGGTGGAGAGGGCCTGCATGTAGGAGATCGCATAGGGCATGTCCAGATCAATCCGGCTCTTCCTGCCCTGTGCAACGATCTGCGGGTAGTACATCTGCATCGCATATTGCCCGGGCACGATCAGGACGAACAACAGGATCCAGAGGAGGGTGCCGGATGTTTCAAGACCAAAGATATCCAGGTTGAACCCGCTGAGCAGGAAGAACGCCCAGAGCGTGAAGAACATCACGAGCGTGCCGGCAAGGTTGACCCGGACCATGCGGAGGTACTCCTCTGCAGTGATGGGCATGTGGGCCGACCGGAGCACCGTACGCAGATTGCTGCCGTGGATCATCAGCTCGAAATCGGTCAGCTTCTTCTCTGCCCGTCTCAGTACCGGTGGCAGGAACACGGATTAGTCACCCAGGTCTTGAATGGCATTTGCAAGATCGCGGAGGGTCGGTGGTTCAACTTCGAGTGCCCAGCGGAAGAACTCCTCGCGCTTTTTAAGCTGGTGTTCGAGTTCTTCGGTATCCCAGCCGCAATGGAATGCGATCTCGTCGAGAACCTTGGACTTCTGGAACTTCCGTACGAACGTGTCGTGCTGGATGTCCCATTCGAACAGGAGAATGGGATTGATCTCCCCGGTCTTCGTCACCTCGATCTCGTGGATAGAGAGGCAGCGCCGGATCCTCGTCTTCCCGAGGGTGTAGATGGACTGGACCACCACGAGATCGAGCGCCTGGAACATAACCGGAGGCACATTGATCGGATCGTGGGTCAGGCGGTTGATCGCTTCGTACACGCTCCCTGCATGGATGGTCGAGAGGGTGGCATGGCCGGAGTTCATGGCCTGGAAAAGTGTCTGGGCCTCCACGCCTCGGACCTCGCCCACGATGATATATTCCGGGCGCTGCCGCATGCAGGCTTTTAAGAGGGAGAAGAGATCGATGTCGCCTTTGATCCCTTCCGCATTGAGTTCCCGGGTCTGGGTGGGGAGCCAGTTCCGGTGTGGCAGCTGGATCTCCCGGGTATCCTCGAGCGACACGACTTTTGCATTTTGCGGGATGAAGAGCGAGACCGCGTTCATCATCGAAGTCTTGCCGCTTGCTGTGCCCCCGACAACCAGCAGGCTTTTGCGGTGCTCGATGGCCAGCCAGAGGAACGCGAGGGTCTGCGCATCGTACGTACCAAACCGGATAAGGTCGAGCGGTGTCATGGGCTCTGCCCGGAATTTACGGATAGTAAACGAGCTGCCTTTGGTAGAGATCACTTCGCTATAGGTGATCTGGATCCGGGCGCCATCCGGCAGGGTGGCATCGACCATCGGATTGGAGAGCGACATCTGCTTGTTGGCCTTCTGGGCAAGCTTGAGGACGAACTGGTTCAGTTCGCTCTCGGTAAAGAAAATGCTTGTCGGCAGACTACCATAGGTACGGTGGAAGACAAAGACCGGGAGGTCGTGGCCATTGCAGCTGAGGTCCTCCAGTGCCGGGTCCTTCATAAGGACTTCGAGAGGACCGTAGCCGGACAGGTCCCGCTTGATGTAATAATTCAGGATTGCTACCCTCTCGTCAGAAATATCCGGATCGAACTGCCGGATGATCCGGGCCACCGCCACAGGATCGATCCGGTCGTCCCGGCCCTTCTCTGTGTTGTCATAGATGATGATATCCCGGAGGTGCGCATAGGTCTCCATCAGGATCGTCTTCTCCTTTTGGGAGATGACGGGCTCGACCACGATGTAGGTGAACCCCTCGTTCCTGACCCGCTCGATCTTCACAAAGGAGTAGGGTTCGACAACCCAGTATCGCTCCAAAGTGGCGAGCGACGCTTCTTCCGGGAGATCGGCCACCAGATGGGGATGGACGGATTCCGGTACAATAGGGAAATCCGTTATCTGGTCCGGGACGGGAACCGGGTCCCTTTTTTTCCCGGGTATGCCCGGGGGCAGCCAGGTTCCCGTGGCATGACGCCTGTGTATGGTCTGTACTGACAGACCGGCTGCTGCAAGCGCCACGAGGCTGAGGCCGATCATAGCCGGAAGCGAGAGATCGATGAACAGCACGATGAACCCTGATACCAGGGCAGTTGCCATAACCGCTGCAAGGGAGATGATCCCTTCCCACGAAGCTTCGGTCAGAATTGCAAGAAAATGTTCACCGGCTGCACGGGCAGTTGTCAGATCAAGTGCGGGCAATTCCTTTTTAAGGGCACCGGGCCCGGCCGGAAGGGGATCCGTCACGGGAGGGAGCGGGTCTTTTGTGAAGCAGATGCTGTTTTTCAGGGTAGTAAAAAAGCCGCTGATCCCAATGAGGGTGAACGTACATGATACCATAACCAAAAAAATCTGCACCATAGCACCCCTATCAGGCAAAATCATCTTCCGTTGGTGCTGCAGTCGCCACGACCGGTGAATCCCCGGTGTACACCGCGAGGTTTATCGAGACCTGATTGCCATCCACGTTGATATGGTACGCACCTTCCCGGAAGATCACGATCTGCTTTTCATCAGGCCCGCCGGATTCAACCGTCCGCGTGGTACTCGACATATCGGCCTGCGGGAAATGATCAATCCTTTCCTCTGCAACAATTTCTTTTGACTGGAGTTCCCGGACCGTTACATCGGCAAATGAGATCCGGGGGTCCTGGATCTGGGGTGTTGCTGAAAAGATAATCACCAGCGGGCCATGGGTTACATTCACCTCTATTGCCCTGGCATCATAGTTTGGTGCAACATTCAGGGTATACAGGGGCAGGCGCGAACTCCAGGCATTTTCTGTCGGAAGTGTCACGCTTCCCCCGTCTCTTCCCGACAGGTTCCTGACATCCCGGTTCCAGTCATCAGGATATATGGGAACCGCGATGCTTGCCGTGCTCGGGGCAGGTGTTTCTGGTACGGTAATACCTGGTGAAGATACGGCAGCAGTGCCTGTGCTCACGGATACGGGTGTCTGTACAGGGGACATGGGAGCCGTAGTGACGGCATCCTGCCCGCTACCTGACGGACTCAGGGTATTCTGGACCTGCCTGATACATCCCGCCGATGATACAAAAAGGAGGACCAGAAAAATAATTCCTATTCTGCCAAGGGCGGTATTTTTTGAAATTTTCATGATGGAACACCCGGATATAATCCCCAGTCAGGTAATCACAGCAGCATTCTCCGGTACGTCCTCGGGGAATTCTGGTCAGATCGCCACACACTCACGGCGAATCTTATATTTGCTGCCTGTTGTGTGCATTTTCCGCACCGTCTGCAGTATATTATGAACGATAGGTACGTTGGACCTTGCAAATTATAATGTTTTGTTTTTAACTTTTAAATTTGTTAACAATAAATACTGAATATATCTCACAATTTTCAGTATGATCTGTAAATGAGGATTTCCCGATCAGAAAACGCCATTGCACAGTGAAGAGTCTTCTCCAGGCCGGTCTTCCATTCCGGAACACAGGCGGTTGATAACACATCCTGACTGTCGGGCGACATCATTCTGTTACTTCATACTTGCATGCAGCAATTATGGACCTGTTCAAAGCGATGGCCTTGAGGGTAAACGGTATACATGAAGGCGCTGATGGATTGTATTATCGTGTGGTGCCTGAAAATACTCTATAGGTATGCCTTCCCCGTTTCCCGATCCGGTCTCTCCTTACCCCGGCTGGACCCGCCGCGAGTACCGCCTCTCCCGCCCGGTGACGAATGAGGATGTTGCCGCGTTTCTTGGAAACGAGGAACTCTATATACGGGAAACGGCGCACGGTCCGGTGAATATCATTCATAAATACGGACTCCTTGGACTCCACTGCATCGTCGGGGAATCAATAATCGAAGTCTGGTTTACTCCGGATAATGGGGCATATCCCGCAGGATACCTTGATGCCCTGCTGTCGATCCGGTTCGACTGATACCCGGCGTCACAAGAATTAAAAAAGAGGATTAATCGATCCCTACCATCACTTCGGAGGCCTTGACAATTGCGTAGACCTTCGACCCCTCGTGCAGTTTCAGGGATTCTGCAGAATGTGTTGTGATGGAGGAGACAATCTCGTTGCCCCCGGCGATTGAGATCACGACTTCGGTGCTTACCGGTCCCTTCTTGATCGTCTTTACGGTGCCGGGTATCTGGTTGCGTGCACTGATCTTCATGGTTTTCACCATCTCTATCTCGCCGGGTCTCCTATTAAAACGTATCTTCGTGCCATACCGGCAGAGTATTCCGGTTCCTCTGGAGATGGTTCCGCCACCCATCCCGGATCAGCGTAATCCTTTTTCCGGCGGTTTCGTGTCGTTTACCCGCCGGTACCGCCCCCCTTCGTAACAATTAAGAACATCTGCGGCCTTTCATCATTTACTGGCGCATCGGGGCACCGGCCGCCCGGTTCGAAATCCGTGTTCCTGCGGGGATGTGGCATATCGCAGCTGCAGGGAAAAAATCCAGAGAGGCCCGGTGAAGAGCGGGGGACAACCGCGCCCGGTCACACCCGGGAATGATGAGCCGGAAATCCCCTTTCTGTTCATACAAAGCCATCCTCTTTTATTCGAGCAGCACCGATCAAAGATCAGGGAACGGGACAGACCGGCAGCGTACCATGAGCATTATTGAAAAGTACAGGGATTTCCGATCAACCATCAACCTCCGGCTCTTCTCCCTCTATCTCGCGATCGTCCTGATCATCCCGGCAATCACGATCATCATCGAGTACTTCGTCACGGTAAACCCGTCATTCCGTTCAAGCCTGCAGGTCGACCTGCAGGACTTCCATGTCTACCAGCTCTTCACGTCCTCGTTCGTCCACCTGAACTTCGATCATTTCCTCGGGAACGTGACCGCATACCTGCTGATCGCCATCTACGGTCTCGTGCTGGCCACGATCGTAAACCGGAAACGGCTGTACCTCGTGCTGACCAAGGTGATCGTCATCATCTTTCTCATCTTCGGTGCCGTCTTTGCCCTCTTCAATGCGACAACGAGCTATTATGCTGGTCTCTCGGGTATCGATTCCGCGCTCGCAGGACTGCTGCTCCTCTTCTGGCTGATGTATATTGAGCGGATGTCCGGGAGGAGCATGCGCAGCTATTACGGCATTGTGCTGGCCGGTATCCTTGCTATGTCTGCGGGAATCATCGCACGGTACATGCTCCTGTACCCCACGGCGAGAAGCTTCCCGCTCCAGTTCAGCCTGGTCGCCGTGACCGGCATGCTGGTGCTCGCGGTATTAGTCTACCGGCACCGGTTTGTGGATCTCTATCGCGTCATGCAGGAGTTCTCCTGGTCCTCCCGGCTCCTCACCATCGCGATCGTCGCCATCTTCTGGTACTTTATCTGGAATCTCTTCCCGGAGCGGCTCGCCAACTCAACGCGGACCGTGAGCATTTCGCTGCACCTGGCCGGCATGGTGATCGGTATCCTTGCCGGGTATCTCTTCATGGTGTACCTGGACCAGATCGCTTACTTCAGCGGAGAAAAAGAGGTGATCTCCCGGCCGTAACGGTGATCATTTCCCTACCGTTTCGGGCCCTCACCCCGGGAGCCGCAGAACCGCCACCTTTAAGAAACCAAATCGTTCCCGACGGGACCACGGGCTCTGGCCGGAAAGACTTCCCGCAGCCCGGCCAGCCCCTCACGAACATTCCGGCATCCCCTCCGCAAACGGTAATGATACCAGATCATTGTTGACGGCCAGGTATTTCTGCAGGATACGCCTGGATTCCGGGTTGATCTCATACCGGACATTCTTCCCGGTTTTTTGTACGCAGATCAGGTTCTCGTCACTGAGTCGGTTCATATACCAGGTAACCGTAGACCCGGCGATCCCCAGGTGCCTGACCAGATCCTTCCTCGTTATGTCCGGATTATACAGGAGAAATGTGAGAATCCGGCAATCGGTATCATTCTGCAGGTACTTCAAAACCTTCTTTTCAGGCTCTGAAAATTTCCCGGAATTTTCAAAATACCGGGTATTTCCGTGGGTATCCAGAACGGCAATCTTACCCATCAGTTTCAGGAGGGTGAGGTGGTACCTGAGGGATCCCCGTTTTACGTCGGTCTTTCGTGATAAAGCGTTGAAAAAAATACCTGGATTGTCCTGGATACACGAATAGATCCGGTTCCGGGCCGCGTTATGGAAAACACTGTGCTGTTCCACCTTCCGGTATCCCAGGTACGCAAACAGTTTTAAAAAAAACAGCAATTCAACCGGAAATGCGATGACGGGGGATAATGATACGGCGAGGGAAATGGCCATTACCTGGGGAGGAAGGCCCCAGAAATCGACCGGCACCGTTTCAAGGGGAGTTCCCGTATCCATTCCCGGCGTTACCGGGTCAACGGTATACCCGTTGAAGCCTGCACCGGCAACGGTAACCAGCAATGATCCGGAGCAAAGAAAAAGGAGCAGGAACGTTTCGAGTCTGATCCTTTTTCCCATACATGAATATTATCCCTATGATAAAAAAATGTTTATGATCTAACCTGCCGATGCCGAGTACGTGTAGCTTTGCACTCCACTCACGTGGTTTCCATATATGCCGGACCATCATGTACCGGATTCAAGACCGCTGGTTTTTGTAATTCTTAAGTTAATCCGGCAGTCGATCCGCCCATCCGCTGCATCATAGTACGGACCAAGTGTGGCGTCCGGGGCAGTGATAGTGAGTGCGAGTGAATTGGAGGAAACACCCCAGTTCAGATCGGCAAAGAACGAAGTTTTCCCCCGCGGGACAGAGGTTGTATAACTCTGCGTCTGACCTTGCGAAATGGTTTGTGTCCCTGACAGGGCCATCTCCGGCAGCCGGAGATTATCCGTACCCGTAGTCACCACATAGCCGCTTTTTTCTTCAACAATCTTAGCCGATGCTGCTGGTACGAACAGTGCCGCACCAACTACCAACAATAGTGCTAACCAGTGATCCTTCATGGTATCACGGGGAAGCGTGAAGTATGTGAATAATTACTCTTTGTCGGCCAAAACTCGACACGTTATTGACAGGTTGAGTTTTGGCCGACAGGGCGTTTATAGCAGGATGTGAAACACGTTGACGCGGATATCAGAAGGATACCCGCAGGTCCGGGGAGGGCGTGGTATCACAATGGCAATCTCTCTCCGGATTATCTGCCTCTGAAGTAATACGGAGATCTGTGCAGTCACATGGAAAACAGATTCTTCCCTTCGTTCAGATCTCCTGCTGTCGTTTTTACTCTCTCCTGTTTTTCCGGGACGTGTCGAGTTTTGGCCGACAAATCGCTTATACCTCAAAGGCAAACTCCTCATTGCGGACAGCCGAAGGTTGTCCCGTAATGCAAGCCGGAGGGGGTATCATCACATCCCTCATTCTCCTCTCCGGCCCGCAGGTACGAGTGATTCTTTCCACTTGTTCCTTCGCATCTCTTACACGTATATTTACAAAGACGAATAAAATTCTGTGCTATGAAAAACACAACGCGATCAGGAGGGAGAAACGTGAACCTGATTGCAAAAGGGCTGTTTGTACTTGGCGGCATTCTGTTCATTGCCGGCCGGTCTGGCGCCTGGTTTCCTTACCCCTTACCGGGCTCTTCTTATAGTGACTGGTTTCATTTTCCTGTCAGCCAGCCTCGTTCCGATGAAGAAGCCGGAATTTATCCTGCAGCGGATGGGCTGGTAACCATAAGGGACACCATCCTGGCACGATACCCTCCGGATTGCGATCTTTTTTTTCATTTGTTTTAATAAACAGATAACGTATCAGGAAAAATTATTAAAAATATTTTTATTCCTGAGAATATATTGTAAAATGTGCCTACAGTGTACAGTCTCTTCCAACTATCTCATTGAAAATACCTGGCTTTCGTTTTTGCAGTTTTCAGTAGGCACTAAGGAAAATGATCTGAGGTGAAACATGGATAATGTGACAAATTCTCTTACTAATATTACGAGTCCGACCTCCATGACATTTACGTCGGAAGGTCTCTGGTACGCATTCTGGTTCACTGTTGTGGTTGCACTGTTCTTTCTCATTCCTTACTGTATCGATCTCTGGTGGACCTACACACTTGCCGCTGAACGGGACAAGATAGTGCACGAGATGATGAAATCCAGCATGGATGGATATCTTTCCAAAGTAAAAGGCCCTGACGGGGATGGCTCTGGTGATCAGGCAGCAAAGACGATCGAGGGTCTCTTCGATGCAGTCATGGCCAACCTGAAAGAACCGATTGAAGGACTCTCGGGATTTACCCGGGGGATGATCGCATTCGCAGTAATTCTCATACTGGCGATAGCAACCATGCTGATCCTGTTTGCAACGAGTGCCGACTCCCAGGTCGTGAATAATATCATAAGTATGCTGGGCGCAACCCTCGCCGCTGTAGTCGGGTTCTATTTCGGCGGCAGGACAACCCAGGATGCGATGAACAGCGCCAAAATGAACACGCAGGATCCGGGTCCTGCCCCTTCCCTGAACAAGGAGGTCACCCCGACGGGTGCAGCGGCACCGGTACTGAAAGTGAACGGAATAAAGATCGGGAAAACCGCAGTCTTCGAGAACGGTGCATGGATTCCGAAGCCTGACGTAGATATCTACGGCTATTGGGATACCCTAGGAAAAACCAGCCTTGAACTCAGCATGGATCCTGAAACCCAGTATTCGTTGTACTGCAATATCGAGAGCTCAATTCCTGACGGGCAGTATGAAATCTATACGGAACCAACCCTGGTAAGTCAGAAAGATTCCGAAACCCGGCCATTCATCGATGGTCGCCAGAATTTCATCCGGATGCTCTCTCATCCGAAACATAACACCTGGTACGTGAAAGACTTCGCGTGGTTCCCGAAATACAAGAACCTGCGGGACCCGGGGGACTATCTGGTGGTAATAAAGAAGGGGTATCTCAAACCGGGACACCCGGTTGGTGCGATTCCGATCTGGACCGGCACGGAGGAATTCAGGATAACGTTGAAATAATGTCTCCCTGATATGTCATTGGTGGATGAAAATCATTCACCAGCCTCTTATTTTTAAAAACCAACTCCCGTTGTAAAAAAATTAATCTGAACCGTAATCTGTTGGCATTCCCCACGCCTCAATTAGAACACCAGCACCCGCTGGTGCTCGGCCTGCACGTTCGCAGGGGAATAAAACAGGATCTTCCCAAGGCCCGGGTAGCCGATATCAAGGACCGCATTCAGGCTCTTGTTCTTTGCGATCCCCCGCTTCTGAAGCGATGGCATCAGTACGAAGAAATAGAGGTTCTCGCTGCCGGCCACCGCGTTGATCATATCCTGGATATTGAAGAGCGCCGAGTCCTCCGGGGTCCGCTGGTTCCCGGTCAGGGCATAGACCCCGTCCTCGAGGAAGATTACCCGGGTGAGGATCCCCTGGTGGGCACAGGCTGAGGCAAAGGCGATCGCTCCGAATGCGTGTTCCGTGCTGTACGGATTTTTTGTCACGAGTATCGTGACCGGTGGGGCAGTGCCGCTCTTTTCAGCCCGGTCAAAGGAGGGCGCGGCCCCCTTCTTCGGGAACTGGATCGATGCGGCATTCTCCGCAAGGATCACATGGTTGTGCCCGAACCGGTCCACTATCACGTTCAGGTCCCGGATCCTGAACGGCTTTATCGCGCAGGTCGAGATTACCACCCCCTGCCCGTCGTCCCAGGTGCTGTATCCCCGGGCCGTGGCGCAGCGGTTGCAGGCCAGCATGTGGCACGGGAGGCCGAGTTTCTCTGCCCGGTCCGCGATCTCTTCAAGGCCCCGCCCGATGTTCTCCGCCTCGGTCGGGTTCTGGCCGGCATGGCCCATGTGGATCCCGTCAAGATAGGTGTAGAGGTCTACCGGGACGTTCGTCCCGAGGGCCGCCGAGAGGAATTCGACGGCATACCCGGCTGACCGGTGCATATAGGGGGAACCGGTCTGGAACCAGCCGGCCCCGTCCGGCAGCGGGAACCTCTCCCGGACCGCAGTAGTTATGTCTTTCCAGAACGAGGGACGGCCGTTAGCCGCAAGGCCGTTCTGGTCGATCACCTGGTCAGGAAATTTCATACGGAGACGTTCGATCGAGATCCCGCGGAGATCGATCTCCTGTCGGTCGCAGATGATCCGTATCGCGCTGAGCGAGAGGATCACCTCCCAGAGCTGCAGGGTCTCGGGGTCCTCGAGGCTGTATAGGGCATCCCCGGTAATAAAGAACAGGAAGACCGGGTTCTCGGTCTTTCCCCGGTGCACGAGTGTCTCGGGATAGAGCTGCACGAAGAAGAACTTGAGGCACTCATCCATCCACGAAAGCCGCTCGGTGGAAAGGGGGCCGCTCAGGAGGAAAAAATGCATGGTCATGGTTAACGGCCCGAAAGTGTACTGGTTATTTTCGTCTCAGCCTGATCTCAAATGGTTCCCCGGCCCTTTTTTGTATCTCCAGAGCCAGGTTTTCATCCTGTGCAATGCGGGGAATTGTGGTCGTTGCGGCGGGGAAATCGTCACAGGTAATGAGTAATTCATCGGATGGCTTTAAAGATTTTGCCTCTTTTGCCACTACGGAAAGGCAGTACGGGCTTGTTTTCCCGGTAATATCGATTTTTTTCTGTTTCATGACCATCTTCCCCGTTCTGCTTTATTTCCCATTCTCCCGTCCCGGTTTATATTCCCATCCTCCGGAACTACACGATTGCTGCAACCGCCCGGGTGTCCCGATCACAAGAGGTAAACCCCATAAGGAAGTACACCAAACCGGGTTACCATGAGTGACGATAAAATCAAAAAAGCGCTGCAGGAAACTGGCATTGGCGACATGATCACCTGCGAGCAGGCATTTGCGGTAGCGGATAAGGCCAAGGTATCCCGTGGTGCGGTGGGAGATTACTGCACGCGGAACAGGGTCAAGATCCGGGGCTGCCAGTTGGGCTGCTTCAAATGAGCAGGTTCCTCCGTGTTATTCCCGTAACGGATGCCGTAGCTGCAGCGGAGAAGATTGCTCCCCCGGTAAAGACAGAGCACGTGCCGGTCGAGCAGTCAGCGGGCCGTGTGCTGGCCTCTGATATTGTTGCAGACTCCGATATCCCCGGTTTCGACCGGTCGATCGTTGACGGGTATGCGGTCAGGGCGGCTGATACGGCCGGGGCGAGCGATGCCGTTCCCGCGATCCTGCACTGCACCGGCCGGGTGGCAATGGGCAGCCCTGATCCCGGGCACACGGTCACGCATGGGACATGCGTGTACACCCCGACCGGAGGCGTGATGCCGCAAGGCGCAGATGCCGTTGTGATGGTGGAGAACACAGAAGAGGCAGGGGAAACGGTTCTCGTGCGGCGCCCGGTCTCCTCCGGGGAGAACACGCTCCTCCGGGACGACGACTTCCGGCAGGGAGAGACAGTCCTTCCGGCAGGACGCCTGCTCTCCCCGCAGGATACCGGGGTCCTTGCTGCCTGTGGCTGCGTATCCGTGCCGGTTGCACAAAAACCCGTTGTCGGGATCATCTCGACCGGGAACGAGCTCGTGCCGGTCTCGTCCCGGCCCGGGCCCGGGCAGATCAGGGACGTAAATGCCCCGATGCTCGCCGCGTACCTCCGGGAATACGGCTGCATTCCCCGTATCTACGGGATCGTCCGTGACGAACGGGAGTCTTTCGAGGCTACGATCGCCACTGCACTGCCGGAATGCGACGTGATCATCATCTCCGGCGGAAGTTCCAAGGACGACCGGGACATGACTTCTGCGGTCATAGCCGGTGCGGGGGAGGTGCTGGTCCACGGGATTGCGATCGCGCCCGGGAAGCCGACCATCATCGGCCTGATCGGGAAGAAACCGGTCTTCGGTCTCCCCGGCCATCCCGCTGCAGCCTTTGTGGTGCTCATCACGATTGTCTGCCCCCTGCTCGACCGGATGCTTGGTCTCACAAAACCCCGGTTCCGGACAACCCGGGCCGTTCTTGGCGAGAGCATCCCTTCCCAGAAAGGGCGGGAGGAATACATCCGGGTCCGGTGTGCGGATGGTATTGCATACCCGGTCTTCGGGAAGTCGGGCCTGCTGCACACCCTCATCAGGAGCGAGGGGCTCATCCGCATACCCTCCGTCTGCGAAGGGTTCGAGAAAGGCATGAGCGTGGAAGTAATCCTGTGGTAAGACTGCTGTTCCCGCAGGGAAGAGCAGTCTGGAGAAGAACCCGAAGGGTTCTTCGACCTGGCGTCGGTATAAGCAAACATCTGTTCCCGCAGGGCTCTTCGACATGCATCGCTGTTGTTTTTTTAAAACAGGGAGAGGATTATTCTGCCGCGGCTTTGTGAACCGGCTGCACAGCATGCGCTTCCGGCACCTGCTTTATGATCTCTGCCCGGAACTTTTCAAAATGGAGCTCGTCCAGCTGCTCCGAGAGCAGTCTCCCGCTCCAGGCCCGACGGTAGACCCAGTCTACGATCCTGTCGATCACAAAGAGGACATGATCCTCCGTGTCTACGGTAAGCAGCTCGCGGCCGATCTTCGGGTGCCGCCCCCTTCTTCCCCCGACCGTGATCAGGTAGTGCCGGGGCTCGGCCTTCAGGAGATCGAACGAACACGATGTGACGCACATGCCGCATTCGACGCACTTCTCCTCGTCCAGTTCCGAGATGCCGTTCCGGATCCTGATGGCATGCTCCTTGCAGTAATAGACGCAGCCGCCGCAGCCGGTACAGAGACCTTCGGTGCGGAGCGGGCGGACCCGGCCGATGACCCCGATCTCGTTGAGCATCGGGCTCGTGCAGGCGTTGGGGCAGCCGGATACGGCGATCCGTATCTTGACCGGCATCACTTTCCCGAACATCTTCGCATCGATCTTCTTTGCAAGGCTGAGGGTATCGATATTGGCAAACTTGCACCGCTCGGAGCCCGGGCAGGAGATGATGTTGACGATTTCGTCCTTCTCGGATCCGATTGGGGTGCCGTTTGCTTCGAGTTCCTTTGCGATTTTTTTAAGATTCTCGGGACTAACGTGCGGGATCTCGATCGTCTGCCGGATCGTGCAGTGGACAATCCCGGTCCCGTATTTCTTTGCAACCCTTGCAAGACCCCGGAGCTGTTCGATCGTGAAGACACCGGCAGGCGCCCGGGTGCGGACCGTGGAAAGACCGGCATCACGCTCCGTAATGACCCCTCCCCGCATGTGGATATCACTCTCTTTCTCTCGCTTCTGCATCTATCAGTACTGATGACGGGGCGGTAATTAAGGTAAGGATGTTACCCGCGGATGCAGGACAGGGAGGCCGGTGGCCACCAGGAGGAGAGAACCCGGCTGCCCGCCGGTGGATGTGAGATTCCAAAGGTCCCCCTGACGGAACTCTTTCAGAGATAGGTGAGGGTGGCGTTACCAGTCGTAGTGGACAGAGACGGGGTGGCAGGGGCGATGCCGGGCGGGAGTGCAGTCTTGGGATCGATCAGGAGCTGGATCTCACCCATCGGGGCAGTCACGGTCCGGCTTGTGAGCAGTGTGCCGTTGTTGTAGATCTCTACGGTCAGGGCCGATCCGGAATTGTCCTGTTTCTGGAGGGTTGCGGAAACGATGTCATCGTTTTTCAGCACCGTGTATGATGTATCGCCCGAACCGGAGACCTGGCGCAGGTACCCGGGGTTTCCGATAGTCCCGAAGTACGGGCCTGGACTGATGACCCGGACCCTGACACCGGTCTCGGGAGTATTTTTCAGGACCGGCGCAACGGTGGGGGGAATGGTTGTTGGCAGCGTAATGACTGCCACGCTACTGGTCTCCTGCGTAGTGGGCAGGAAGTGGGCAATGAGCACCACTCCCACAACAAGAATCAGTATTGCCAGCACCGCAAGTGCTGCAGCCGGGAGAGCTCTTTTTGCCGGGGGGAACAGTGGTTCCGGTTCAGCGGCGGTAATTACGGAGAGATGGGGGGCCGATGGTACCTCCGAAAGGATCGGTTCTGCCACCCCGTTGACAGCGGGAGGGATTACGTTGCTGATATCGTCACGGCCGGTCTCTTCCACGGTGATCTCTGGTACTGGAGTCGTAGGTACGATCTCCGGCTGGCCGGCATCCGCGGGTGTATCCACAAAACCTGAGATGCTCTCCTCAACAGCAGGAGCCGCAGGAGCCACAGGCTGATCTCCCTGTTCATATTCTGATGAGCGGCCGGAAGGTATGGCTGGTTCCGGGCGGCCCCTGGCAGAGTGCATGGAGGTGATTGCTGCAAAGACTGTGCGTGAGAAAAGTTCTGATTGAACCGTGCCATCATCTCCGCTCCCGGACATTCCACGTGCCTCCACAATCCCGGCACCGGTATCAGCCAGGAGATCCTCAGCGTACTCCGGTTCACCGGTATATGCGGGGTATTCTTCTCCATGAATGCCGGGCTGTGTCTCGGTCTTTGTGTCCTGTAGCCGGATTTCTCCAGGTTTGTGAATGTGCGTCAGTACCGGAAACGGCACTGGTACCGGTGCGGGTTGAGCAACCCCATTCTTCCGGATCCCCTCCGGCCCTTCAGCGGGTAGTTCCCCCGCGGGTACCGACTCTTCAAAGAGAAATTCCGGCAGATCCATCTCGTCAGGTTCAACAACGACCCTGGCCGGTGCCTGTTTCTTCTCCGGTGCGGTACGCGGCTGGAGATGGTCCGGTGCCAACCAGCGACGGACAGAAGGTTTCACTCCCGGCTCATGTTCGTGGGGCGCAGTCTCCTCCCTGACGGCATGCTGGCGTGCCGACACTACCAGTTCGATGAGCTGTTTTACCCACAGGTCACGTTCATGGCGTCGCTCCTCCCCCGGGTGCTGGGTGAAGATGAGGTGCTGGTCCCGCGAATCTTCCAGGGACCCGGACTCGGTGATGACAAGCGTTATCACCGGTTCTCCTGTAGGAACCCTGCCGCCTTTTACGGATATAATCTGGGTGAACGGGAGGGTACGGGGTTCGAAGCGGGTGTACCTGTTATCAACGAGGACGATTCTCTCGTTGGTCAGCAGTACATCGTACAGGCTTTCATCTACGCTGACACTGTGGGTACTGAGGATAATTGACTCGCCGCTGTTCAGGTAATTGTTGCCCATAGCCTGGAAACTCTTCTTCTCATTTTTGCTGTCCGGGCTGATATGCTTTTTAGGTGTACGGAGGTTCTTTTGCCAGAAAGAGTCCGAATTATCCGGTACAGGATGAATGGCATAGACAGGGAAAAACCGGGGCGGACGGCTCTGGCAATAAGGGTCCCGGACAATTATTAAACGACAGGCAAACGAGGGAAGTCCTCCCCCGGGGCCTTCTCAACCGGGGGAATTCCCTGACCATGAATGAGATGCGGCTTGGCATCGTGTTCACGTGACGGAGAATATTGCACGGACGATCGCAGTTTTAGTGCAACATGGCGATCCCGTTCAGTTGATCACGTGGATGTGATGGGATGTTATGCGTTTGTGTGTGCATGTGTCCTGTTGGCGCGTGTTCCCACAGGGACAATATTCAGTTTGGATCTTCAGCATAATAATATTTTTGTTTAACATTAATGTTAAGTAAACTGAATAAAATTTACAATGGGGGCATTGATCCTGTTATCTCCATGCAATATTTCTCCGGGAAGGCAAATTGTCTACTAATATTAATTAACATATTCATTAAATAAATGGTAATAGTTTTACGTAATGTGCACGAATAATTTTACGTAATGCACATGAATGGATGCACAAAGGAATGATATTATCATGGAACGCTCCCCGAAACTGAATTACCTTCTCATTGCCGGTATCGTCTGTTGTCTGCTCATCGCCACGGTCTTCCTGGCGGGGTGTACATCGGGTTCCCCGCAGACTACAATCGCTACCGTTGCAACCCCCCAACCCGTCGCAACAACAGCAGCCCCCGCTGCAGCGACTGCCACTACGACCCCCAAGCCTACGTTCACTCCCTCTGCGGGAACGGTCGTGGCCTTCACTGCAGCGTCGCTGTCCGGTGTCTCCCCCACCCTCGCCACGGATTTCGGGAAGGCATACCCGGGTGAGAATGTGGTCTTCAACCTTGACGGCACCCAGGCTCTCAGGACCCAGGTGGAGAACGGCGCCTACTCCGACGTCTTCATCTCGGCCAGTAACGCCTACACGAAGGAGCTCACAACGGGCGGGTACTTCCTCAACGGTTCGGTTAAGCCCCTCACCTCCAACTACCTGATCGTTATCCTGCCTGCCGCCAACACCGCCAATATTACGTCCCTTGCCGATCTGGCAAACCCCGGTGTCAAGATTGCGGTGGAGGACAAAACCGTGCCGGCCGGCACGGCAACCGTCGCTGTCCTTGCCAACCTCGCCAACTCCACCTACAGCCAGGACTGGAATAATTCTGTCTACAAGAACGTGGTGACGCGCGAACTCTCGGAACCTGCCGTAGCAACGAAGGTCTCGCTCGGGGAAGTGGACGCAGGTTTCGTGTATGAATCGACCTACACGGCTGCACCGAAGAACACCTACCTTGCAATCACCATCCCGAAAAAGGATAACTATCTCCAGACCTACACCATCGGTGTCCTGAACGAATCCACGAGCCAGAGTGCAGCGGGAGACTTCGAGACCTTCATGCTCTCACCCGCCGGGCAGCAGGACCTCCTGAACTACGGCTTTCGGCCCCTCTCCTCCACCTCATAACCCTTTTTAAGGTCGCGGGCACACAGTGAATAGCCTGTTCCGGCCCGTCCGCACGTATGATCCCCGATGCTCTGTCCCCTGAAAGAATCCGGCGGTCCATTACGTACCTGGGAGCCGGTTTTCTGGTTCTTGCGGTAACACTCTACCTGGCGCTTCCCATTGCCGCGTTGTTCTTCAAGACCACGCCGAACATCTTCTTCTCGTCCCTCTCCGACCCCCTGGTCATAAGCGCCCTCTGGCTGAGCCTTGTGACGTCCACGCTCTCCCTTGCAATCGTGATCCTTGTCGGCACCCCGTTTGCCTATGTCCATACGCGATGCACCTATCCAGGCAAGGTTTTCGTGGACACCCTGATTGATCTCCCGCTGGTCCTCCCCCCGGCAGTGGCCGGGGTTGCCCTGCTCGTCCTCTATGGCAGGGTTGGTTTTCTCGGCCGGTATTTCAACATGCTCGGGATCTCCATCGCATTCACCACGCTTGCCGTTATCATGGCGCAGATCTTTGTCGCGTCCCCGTTTTATCTCCGTCAGGCAAAATCCCTCTTCGAACAGTTTGACCAGAGTTATGAGCACGTTGCCCGGACACTCGGCGCATCACCTGTTCGGACATTCCTCACTATAACGCTGCCCCTGACCGCGGGTGGTCTCGTCTCCGGTGCAGTCATGACCTTTGGCCGGGCGCTTGGAGAGTTCGGGGCCACGATCATGTTTGCCGGGAACCTGCCCGGCGTCACCCAGACCATGCCCCTTGCCGTCTATGTGGGAATGGAAGGCAACTTAACAATCGGGCTGACGATCTCGATCCTGCTGGTGCTCATCTCGTTCGCCATTATGATCGCGGTCCGGTACCTTGCACACCGGGAGGCAGCGCATGCTTGACGTCGTGATCACCCGGAAGCTCCGGGACTTCACGCTCGATATCACTTTAGCAGTCCGGCCGGGTGAGATTCTCGCGCTGATGGGCGCCAATGGATCCGGCAAGTCCACCACACTCAACATCGTCGCGGGGCTCCTCATCCCGGATGCGGGCTGTATCCGGCTCAATGGCAGTACGCTCTGCGAACCGGCCCGGGGAACAGACATTGCAATCGAAGACCGGAGGATCGGGTACGTATTCCAGAACGCGGCCGTCTTCCCCCATCTCACGGTTCGGGACAATATCGCTTTTGGTCCCCGGGCCCGGGGGGTGGATCCGCAGGAGATCAGGACCCGGATTGATGAGTTGCTTGATGCAATACATATCCGTGACCTGGCCCTGGTGAAAGCCGGAAACCTGTCCGGTGGCCAGAAACAGCGGGTCGCCCTTGCCCGGGCCCTCGCGATCCGCCCCTCCCTCCTGATGCTCGACGAGCCGTTCACTGCGCTCGACACGGAAAGCACCCGCGACATAAAGGACCTGATCAGAAAATTCGTCACGGAGATGCAGATTCCCTGCATTGTTGTCACGCACCGGCGCACCGACAGTTCCGATATCGGCGACCGGATCTGTGTCCTGTGTTCAGGAAAGAAAGAATGGGAAGGTCTCCCCGGGGAGATGCCGGAAGCCTGCCTCTCCTGTCAGTGCCCTTGAATCTCTAAAAAAAAGTGAATGTGAACGTTCACGCTCTTATCAAGTGCCCGAAGTCGGGTTTACGACGCCAGTGTTTCCGGCAGCAGCAACCGGTGCCTTAGATCTCAGGTCTGCGTGTAGATCCAGTGTCCCGTGGGGGGTCGAGATTGTTCCGGTATTTGCCGCCACACCCATATTATAGAAGGTAACGGTCAAGGGATTGCCGGAATCATCGAGTTTCTGGATTGTGGCCTCGAGAATTTCGTTCTTGGCCGGGATCTGGTACAGCTGGTTGCCGGATCCGGTGATATCAGTCATACGTCCCGAAGCACCCACGGCACCGGTGAAGTTACCTGCGTACGTGATCTGCACCCAGACACCTGACTGCGGGATGCCGCTCTGCACCTCCGTTGTGGGGATGGCCGTAACTGATGTTGTGGGTGTGGGGGATAGCGTTGTTGTCTGTGCCGGGACCGGAGTCTGTTGTCCGGTTGCCTGAATGATCGTGGGCACAGCAGTGGGTTGCATGGTTATGGGTGTTGCCACCGTTTCTGCGGACGTCCCCCCCTTCCCGAAGAGGGAGGGTGCAAGGAAATACCCGGCCAGGGCGATTATGATAACAATGACGAGAATACCGCCGGCAAGGAGTATCTTCCTGTTTCCCGGTACCGGTGTCTTTGGTTTCCGTGGCACAAGGGGCGGGTTCCGGAACTTCTCGTCAGCCGGGGCTTGGTCCGTCACGTCCTCTGCCTCTTCCGGGAGAGCTCCGGGAACCCAGGGTGGCAGGAGATCGGCCGGCTGGACCCCGTGCGGGTGCTGGGCTGCAACACTGGACTCCTTGAGTTTCACTGCCCATTCATCCCGCTCGCCCACTCGTCTGGTTTTTGGGAGCTGGGTGAAGACGATACCCAGCTGGTGCCTGGTCTCATCCTGAAGTACAAGGGAAATTGACAGGACAGGATCCATCGCGGAGTTGTCCCCGATGGTAACGGTTTCGATTGCGGTAAAGGGTATATCCTGGGGCCGCAACTGGGTATGCCTGGCATCAACGAGGATGAGGCGCTGGTTGGTGAGGATCGCCTCTGCCGGTATGGTGTTGATCACCACGTTATGAGTTGACAGGATGATGGATTCATTGTTGTTCAGATAGGGACTTCCCATACTACCATCTCTTTGTTGTCATGTGCGCTCTTTTGGGCAATATGCCTTTATGCCCGGAATAATGCGCCCATGATGCATCATCTGTACAATCCTCCCGGTAACAGGACTGCAAACCGTGCAGAACCAGCACGGGGATCGGATCATGTGCGCCGGAAGAGGCCGGTTTATTGAGGGAGAAAAAAGAGGATTCAGACTTTCAGCGTGTGCAGGAAATAAAAACCCGTGTTGTCGTGCCTGATGTTCGTGATACCCAGGGTAGATGGTATAAGTGATTCAGGCTCGTGGTTCTGATGGAATTGTCAGGACTAAAAAAACTTACTTGTGTGACGATACATGAGGCGAAAAATCCTTGCGGATTCTTCTCCAATGAATCCTCGCTGCGCGACGATTCATTCAGGCGAAACCTTAACAACCTTTCCTGTCGAAGATATTCGCACTATGTGGAAGGCCGTAGAGATCGATGCATGGCTCAGGGCCCGGACAACCAGCCTTGAGGATGCACGCGGTACCGTCACCGGGATCATCGGGAGGGTACAGAACGAGGGGGACGCTGCACTCCGGGACCTTGCAAAAAAATACTGCGAACTCGAAGACATTGCAGTTTCCGAAGAAGAGCGGGAAGCGGCTTACGATGAGGTCGATACACAGGTTATCGAGAGCCTGATCGAAGCCCATGCCCGGATCGAACGCTTCCACGAACGCCAGCGCCCCCGGGACCTCTGGCTGGAAGAGATGGAACCCGGTGTCGTGCTGGGCATCAAGACCACCGCCCTCAACCGCGTGGGGATCTACGTCCCCGGTGGCAGGGCCGCGTACCCCTCCTCCGCTCTTATGTGTGCCGTGCCGGCAAAGGTTGCGGGAGTCAGGGAGATCTGTGCCTGTTCCCCCCCGCCGATCAAGCCCCTGACGCTCGTTGCCCTCGATATTGCCGGGATCACCGAGATTTACCGTGCCGGCGGGGCCCAGGCAATTGCCGCGATGGCGCTCGGGACCGAGTCCATAAAACCCGTCCAGAAGATCGTCGGTCCGGGCAATATCTATGTCACGCTCGCGAAGATGATTCTCCGAGAGAAGGTGGAGATTGACTTCCCGGCCGGCCCGAGCGAGATCGGGATCATTGCCGATGCGACCGCGAACCCTGCGATCGTTGCAGCAGACATCCTGGCGCAGTCGGAACATGATCCAAATGCGGCCTGCATCCTGATCACTACGGACCCGTCCCTCCCGGCCAAGGTCGGTAAAGAAATCCAGAAGATGCTGGCAGTGGCACCCAGGAAGGAGATCATCACGGAGTCACTGAAGAACTCGGGATACAAGGTTGTCGCGAGCATCGAAGAGGCGATCGCGGCATCGGATGTTGTCGCACCCGAACACCTCTCCATCCAGGTCGCCGACCCGTTATCCGTGTTGACACGGGTACGGAATGCCGGCGCAATATTTGTCGGGAAATACTCGGCAGTCGCCTGCGGGGATTATGCGGTTGGTACCAACCATGTTCTTCCAACCGCAGGGTATTCAAAGATGTATTCCGGTCTCGATGTCCAGCACTTCTGCAAGACGGCATCCGTGGAGATCATCGATCAGGACGGCCTTGAGGCGATTGGCGATATTGTCGAGACGATTGCGGAAGCGGAAGGGTTGTTTGCTCATGCGCAGTCGGTGAAGGTGAGAAGGCGGGGGTAGGGCTGGCTCTGTCCCCGTTTTTTGTGACCTTGTTTAAAAAAAAAAAGATTGGGGCAAAGGTCTGGCCGGGGAATCGGTTTCAAGTCTGAATCTCTTTACAATAAAATTAAAGAGAATTGCCTTTAATAAAAATGGGCTCTGTTGAATTCCTCAATAAGAGTTAATATTATGAATTAGAAAATCATTTTCACCGTACATTGTTGTTGATACAATGACTTTTCTAATTAAATAATCCAATTATTGAGTGATGTCAGGGACAGAGCTTTACCCTTTCTGTAATATGCATTAAGGATGCAACACTTCGTTTCCTGCCGGGTATTACATCGATCATTGGGTAATAGGAGATTATCCCCATCGTTAAAATGGCAAGATATAATATGACACTCGGACAATACCGGGCAATTAGAACGTTGTCCCAATGTATCGCATTCTTTATGTCGATGATGAACCCGCCTTGCTTGAGATTGGCAAACTCTTCCTTGAGCAGAGCGGACAGTTCAGTGTTGACATAGTCTCCTCTGCTCCGGCTGCACTTGCTTTTCTGAAAACAAAGACCTACGATGCCATCATCTCTGATTACCAGATGCCGGAGATGGACGGGATCGAATTTTTAGAGAAGATAAGAACTTCGGGAAATACCATCCCGTTTATCCTTTTCACCGGACGAGGACGCGAAGAGGTTGTTATACAGGCGCTGAACAAAGGCGCTGACTGTTACCTCCAGAAAGGCGGCGAACCCAAGTCACAGTTCACCGAGCTTGAACACCAGACCCGCCAGGCTATCCAGCAGAGAAGGACAGAGGTGAGCATACGCGACCTTGAGCGCCGAGAAGCGGATATCATCAACTTCCTCCCGGATGCGACCTTTGCCATCGATACCAACGGGCTGGTGATCGCGTGGAATCATGCCATTGAAGAGATGACGAATGTTTCGGCAGCGGAGATGCTGGGAAAGGGGGATTATGAGTACGCAATCCCGTTCTATGGGAAACGGCGGCCAATCCTGATCGATCTGATCTATGAATCAGAGGAGGTAATTGTCAATAATTATGCACACATCATTCAGAAGAAGGATATCCTGATCGCTGATACAACTCTTCCACTCCCGAAGGGAAAGCCTGTCACCCTCATGGGCAAGGCGAGTCCGCTCTACAACCGTCAAGGTGAAGTCGTCGGTGCTATCGAGTCCATCCGGGACATTACGGGTATGAAAAAAACAGAAGATGAACTGCGAGCTTCCTATGAGCAGATCGCTGCTTCAGAAGAAGAACTCCGGCACCAGTTTGATGCGCTGAAAAAGAGCGAGGATGCGCTCTGCGAGAGTGAGGAGAAATACCGCCGCATCATCGAGACCGCGAATGAGGGGGTGTGGGCAGTCGACCAGAACCTGAACACCACCTTTGTCAACCAGCGTTTTGCCGATATGCTCGGGTACTCCCGCGAGGAGATGGCCGGCCATAATGTGCTGGATTATGTTATCAGCGAGGACAAGGCTGCCATCGGGGCACAGTTTGCTACCCGTAGGACCGGGATTCAAAGCCGCTATGAATGTAAACTCATGCACAGGGACGGAAGGACCATCTGGTGTCTGATCTCCGGTTCGCCCCTTCTTGATGACACCGGTTCTTTCCAGGGATCTTTCGGAATGATCACGGACATCACCGAGCGCAAGCGTTCGGAAGAAGAGATAATATTAAAAAATGTCATCCTGCTGACACAGCAGGAAACCTCCCTTGATGCGATACTCAACGTCGATGAAAGCGGGAAGATCCTCAATTATAATCAGAAATTTGTCGAGATCTGGGGAATTCCCGATGAACTTATAGCATCCCGGATAGACGAACCCGTGCTGCAGCATGTCGTAGGACAGGTTGTTGATCCGGAAGCATTCCTTTCCCGTGTGAGGTATCTCTATGATCATAAAAATGAAAAGAGCTTTGAGGAGATTCTCCTAAAGGACGGACGTATACTGGAACGTTTCTCGGCTCCGATACTGGGGGGAAAAGGGAAATATTACGGGAGAGTGTGGTATTTCCGGGATATCACCGAGCGTAAGCGGGTGGAGGAGGCGCTGCTCAAAAATGCCGAAGATCTCCAGGACGCTTATGAGGAACTGACCGCTTCAGAAGAGGAACTACGACAGAATGTTGATGATCTTGGCAGGAGCGAACGGGCGCTGCAGAAAAGCGAGGAAAAGTACCGCATTGTATTTGAAACGACAGGAACTGCGACGGTTCTCATTGAAGAGGACGCGACAATAAGTCTTGTGAATTTGGAGTTCGAGCGGTTAAGTGGGTACCATAAAAGTGAGATCGAAAACAAAAAGAAGTGGACGGAGTTTGTTGTCAAGGAAGATCTTGATCGGATGTTTACCCAGCACCAGCTGAGAAGAACGGATCGAAAAAAAGCTCTTACGCATTATGAATTCCGATTTATGTCTCGATCCGGCGAGCCCCACGACGTCTATTCAACAATCGACATCATTCCCGGCACAGCCAAGAGCGTCGCCTCACTGCTGGATATAACGGAGCGGAAGAAAACCGAGCATGAACTCAGGTCCGCCTACGAACAGATCACTGCTGATGAGGAGGAACTGCGGCAACAGTACGAGATGTTGCAAAAGAATGGGGAGGCACTCAAAGAGAGTGAGAGAAAATACCGAAGTATCCTTGAAAATATACAGGATGCTTATTACCGGAGCGACCGGGATGGCAACCTCATTATGATCAGCCCGTCAGGAATACGGCTGCTGGGATATGGTTCCGAGAACGAGATAATTGGCAGGAACATTGCAGGTACCCTGTATGCGGATCCGTCGAAGCGCAAAATATTTTTACAAAATCTGGAAAAGGAGGGGTTTATCAGGAATTTTGAGGTTGCCCTGAACCGGCGCGATGGTATATCTGTCCCGGTGGAGACGAGCAGCCACAAATACTATGATGGGGAGGGAAATTTCCTCGGAGTCGAGGGTATCGTCCGGGACATCTCCGAGCGCAAGAGGGCAGAACAGGCGCTCGCTTCAGCGAACAAGAAACTCAAACTTCTTTCTGGTATCACCCGCCACGACATCAACAACCAGCTTAGTATAATGAAGGGTTTCCTTGCATTACTCGAAACGAAACAACCTGATACTTCATTCAGCGAGAATTTTAAAAAGATCAACACTTCTGCACAGCGCATCTCGTCAATGATCCAGTTCACCAAAGAATACGAGGAGATTGGTGTCAATGCCCCCATCTGGCAAAACTGTCGTACGCTCGTTGAAACGGTGACAAAGCAGATCCCACTCGGGAATATCACGGTGAAAAATGATTTTCCTGCTGGTGCAGAAGTGCTTGCAGATCCGCTGATTGTCAAGGTCTTTTACAATCTGATGGACAATGCGGTGCGGCATGGCGGGAAGATTACCACCATCCGGTTCTCTGCACAGGAATCCGGTGATAATCATCTGATCATATGCGAGGACGATGGCGATGGCATCCCTGTTGATGTAAAGGAGAAGATCTTCGACCGGGGATTCGGGAAGAATACAGGGCTCGGGCTCTTCCTGTCCCGGGAAATTCTTTCAATCACCAACATCACGATCTGTGAGACGGGTGAACCGGGCATGGGAGCACGGTTCGAGATGACGGTGCCGAAAGGCACATACGGTGATGTTGAACCGGGGAAAAGGGACATGCCATAAAAGTTGTCCATTAGTCTTATGCTTTGGAGAAAATCATAGAGTAGAGAAGATGGCTGATAAAAAGTACGAATCCCTGAAGATTGAAAACATCGTTGCATCCGGTGTTATCGCAGAGTCCATTGATCTTGTTGAGTTTTCAAATAAGGTCGAGAACTGCGAACTCAATAAGAAACGATTCCCCGGTGCAGTATATCGTATCGCGGATCCCAAAATTGCGTGCCTGATCTTTTCGTCGGGCAAGATAGTGATCACCGGCGTCCGTAACAATAAGGCGCTTACCGACGGACTTGCTATCGTTATCAAATCGTTAAAAACGGCGGGTATTGAACCACTCAAAGAACCCAAAGTTGCGATCACAAATATGGTCTGCTCATATGATCTTGGTAAATACATCAACCTCAACAAGGTAGTCATCACGCTCAATATCGAAAATATCGAGTACGAACCTGAACAGTTCCCGGGGCTTGTATACCGGGTCAAAGATCCCAAGATCGTCGTTCTTATCTTCTCTTCAGGAAAGATCATTCTCACGGGTGCCAAGAACCTTGAAGACGTCAAGAAGGGGCTTGCAGTCCTCGAACAGAAGCTCGAAAGCATCACGTAAAAAAGAGATTCTGGTGCGTTGTCGTGACTTCTTAAATACGAGACCGGTATCGGTTACAACGAGGTCATTTTCTTTAAGTCTCGTTAACCTGCACGGCATTGCAGAGACGATCTATGTAATTCCTGATAAACGACCGGTAATTGTTCGTGACGCTATTGAATCGGGAGGCTGGCGAACCTATGAAAACCAGTACCGTCGAAAAGACGGCCGTATAATCAATTGCATCCTCGAACTCCGTTCGTATACCAACCCTGCCAGCGGGCGGACGGAACTTGAAGGGTTTATCGTCGAAATTTCCGAAAGCAAACGGGCAGAGGAGGTACTTCGCGAAAGTGAGAGAAGTTATCGCTGGCTCTTCAACGCCATCCCGGCAGGCCATCTGTATTCTCGATGCGAGAACGGGACGTTTCTCAATTTGAACTAAAGTGCTGAAGCGATGTATGTTTATCCCCAAAAGATTTCATCGGGGCGTACACCGGATTTCCAGTCAGCGTCGGGAAAAAATGATCAGACCGGGAATATTTTCCGGTTATGGACTTCATTAATAACCTGGCCCAGCCCGATATAGAGTGCAAGACCGCCGGCAATAATCCCCATTACCCCGCCAGCCATTTTGATGAGGCCGCTTCCCGTCAGCTCCGCTGCAACAAGAAGTACCACCAGAAGGAAAACCGCAAGGACAGTCGCCTGAAGGCTGCGGTGCATCTTCATGGTACAGATTAAGAGACCCAGTGCAATTATCCCCCAGACCGAGAGGAACGCAGCAAGGTCAACAGGCTGAGGTGCTTTCGCAAGGCCAAGAGCCGGAAGCATCATGAGTCCGGCAAATGAGACCCAGAAGAATCCGAAGCTCACGAAGGTCAAAAACCCGAAATTATTGTTCTTCTTCCATTCCATGAGCCCGGCAATGATCTGGGCTATTCCGCCATAAAAAATTGCCATTGCAAGAACCGGACTGCTAAGACCGATTATCCCGACATTACAAAGGCTCAGAAGAATGGTAGTAGTCCCAAATGCGCAGAGCCCGAGCGGTGCCGGGTTTGCGGTGTTATCGCTGAGGAAAATATTGTTCCTGTTTGTGTCTTCACTGTTCAACATGATATCCACTCAAACTCAATAATCTGGTACATAATTACGATCGCTCACATTCATCATGTGCTCAGATTTTCATTGATATCAGACAGGATTTTTGTGATATCGATCCAGATGACCAGTTCATTGATCTCTTTGCCAGTTATCTTAACCTTTCGCTAATTTCCCGCAACAGTCGATCAACACAAGTCCGCTTAACCCCGACCTTCTCTGAAGTTCTCCGATATGACCCCCCATAAATCCCCCTATATATTAGTGCAGATCTGAACTCCTTCAAAAAACCTGTCACAGGTCACCGACCCGGCCGGTCCACCTGACCCGTCACGGGTATCCGACCTGTCACAGGTCAGGAGACCTGTCTACGGGTAAGACGTAATTGAATACTACTCCACGACAGAGAATCAGGTCTCTCAGACGTGAGGCAGATCGGTAAAACAGGGGTTCTTTTCATTTTCCCAGACCAAAGCCTGTTCGGAAGGAGATCCGCCCACCAATTGAGCCTATTTGCCCACTTTTCAGGCTCCGTCGTTATTCCCGGCAAACCGGGCCCGTATCGACCGATTTAAAATGAATTTACATCCATTTTCCACGAATTACGCACTTTTCCTGTTTTTGTGTCAGACCCCCCTCCGGCAGATTTGTTCAAAATGGCCTCTATTTGGCAAAATGGGGCTGTTTTATGATCCCGAGTGCCCGGGTAAGTCCAGTAATCCGGAAGGAATTGTTCTCCGACGGAGACCCTTTTGCCACGGGTCAGGTACGCTGTGTCAGACAACGGTGGTATGACCCGGCCTCCAGCCTTGTGAGATGGCGACAGACAGGCTGGTTTGGCCGGTAAAACCGCAGGGAGTGGTGAGTTGTCTACCCGAACTCAGCAGGCGGATTCAGCACAGGGTATTGTGTCGAGAGATATCCGGAAAATTTTTGAAATAAAAAAAATTCACTGGTAATCTGCAAAAAATTCTATCCACCGTTTTTTCGGTTCAGCAGTGTGCCCGCACAACAGATCCCTGCGACCGTCAGACCGACAGCCAGCACCGGGAGCATGGGGTCAAGCGGCGTATCCGTAGCCGGGTTGTCTGACGGGAGGAATTCAATCTCGGTTGTTGCATAATCTGCCCGGACAAACCGCAGCCGGTCGACAGGCGTATCCAGTACATACAGGGTATATGTGCCGGGTTTCAGGGTGCCAAGGATCACCGATGTATCCCAGGAGTATGTCCAGCTGCCATCAGACAGATGAACCGGGGCTGTTGTAAACAGACCGTGGCCGGTCGGGATGTTGAGATTGTCGAGTGTTACCCCACGGGGATCCAGTTCCGGCCCGGTCACAAAAAGGTACACGGCAATGGTGGGCGAACCCTTCACCGTTCCGTTGATAGTGACGATGTCTCCGATATGGGCCTGTTGTGGTGATGCATTGATCGTGAGCGAGACATCTGCCGCTGCCGGTGCGGAGAGGAGCAGGATGGCTGCAACAACGAGAAGAGTGCACGCCCATCGCATTCCACAATATTGTATTTCCCGCACGTAAAACCTTAACATGTCCCGCCCATCCTTTTCAGAACCTGACTACCATCACCGATTCTTCTTCCTTCTTCAGTTCACCTTTGAGATGCTCCGAATCAAAATCATACGCATCCTGGGGCTGGTAGTCTTCATAGAGTTCACATTTGTCGAGAATATCGACAAACTCTTTCAAAAATATCCGGGGGATGATATCCACCCTGCCGCCAAACCGGGTGGTGATCTTCTTGATCATCGCGCGGATGAACCGGTGCGAGATCCGCTCCCGGTCCGGCTCAGTATATGCCCGGGCATAGACATCGACGACCCTGAGGGCGACCTGCTCGAGTTTTGCCGTATCGAACTTTGCAAGGATGATCTGCGGCTGGCGGGGATTTTTGAACTCGTCGCTCTGGATAACGTTAATCCGATCAAAGAGCGGCGGGACGGACCGGATTCCCCGGGACCCCTCAAAGAGCGCCGGTGTACCGGTAAAGAGGAAGTAGCATCGCGGCATCTCACCACGGTCGAGCGCATCGATGATCTGGACGAGTGTCTGGTAACCCTTCTCCCGCTGGCTTCGCTGGAGGCCCTGTGTGGTCTCCAGCTCGTCGACCGCGATCGCAAGGCCGCTGTACCTGGCGCCATGGATAACGGAGACCAGGCCCCGGAGGAAGAGCAGCGCGATGGTATCATCGATGTCCCCCCGGATGCCTGCCTTCTGCTTGAAGTCCCGGCCTATGTTCGGTTCTGCCGCGATCCACCCGAGAGCGGACTGGGCGAGCGGGAAGTCACCCGCATTATTTGCCCGGTAATACGTCCGCAGTGCAGCTGCAAGGGCTGAGTTCAGCGCAGAGATGCCGGAGAGTGCGGTCTCGATCTCCCTCTCGGTCGCCGCTTCAAGAGCCGCGTCGTCCGTGCCTGTGCCAACGGAGAGCAACCGCTCTTCAATAGAAAAGAGCCAGGTGTCCACCACGGTCTTGAGGGCATGCTCCTCCTCGTTCGTCCTGAGGTTTGCACAGATCTGCTGGTAGACGCCCCGGAGTTTGTGGACCGGTGTTGCGGACGAGATCACGACGTGGGATGTGATAAAACCCTTTGTCCGGGCCATCTCAAGCGAACGGGCTACCAGGAATGTCTTGCCGCTCCCGTACTCCCCACGGATAAACTTGGCGTCTCCCCCGCCCTGGGTTACGTAGTCGAGCTGCTTTGCGATCACTCCTTCTTCCACATCGAGCCCCACGGCAATTCGCTCAAGGCCGCCTGCCGGTACGGTTCCCCGGCGGAGTGCATTGATGATGTTGACGCTCTCGAGCCGGCCGCGATCCATCCGGTCAGGTTCCGGTGTACTCATAGACCTCCCCATCCTCTCCAAAACCTTTCTTCTCCAGCACGGATAATCCCTGTGATGCCGCCTTCTGCACCAGCCTGTTCACGATCCCGACCACCCTTCTTGTGCCCAGCAGTTTGCGCAGCTCCATCTCGCTTGCTTTCCGGTGCGACCGGAGGAATGCAACGATCTTCTCCTCCTCCTGCGTGAGCCCGAGCTGGTCGCTGATCGCTTTCTCTGTCGGGATCGGGGCCTGACGGTGGTGGAGCGGCTGCTCCCGCATCACGGGCCGGTCAGCGATCGATCGCTCCTTGCAGTCACGGATAATCCGCAGGTAATCCTCGAGATGGATTGCCCGGGTCTGGGCCGGCAGCACATCCATACCGCACAGGCAGTAGTACTTGCAGCCCGCATAATCTGCCTCTTCCAGGGTATTTGCTGCGGCAAGAAAGAACGCGATCGCCAGCAGTTCGAGGCCGGCAGAACCCAGTGTTTCCCGGTGCTCGTCCAGCCGGTGTATCAGCTGGTCCAGCAGGCGCCGCAGCTGGCGCATACCGGCTTTTTCATCAACGATGACCGATGCGATCCGCGTGAGATCCGCACTCTTCCGTGCATTGGACAGGACGTACAGCATCACCTTCTCGCATTCCCGGTTCTCTCCCTGCAAAGCAAGGAAGATGGCATACTCGGGTCCCCCGTTGAGGAAATCTGCCCGGTACGCCCGGTAGTACCAGGCCCGGGCTTCCGCAGGGTTGCCAAGCGTGGCATACATGCGGGCAGTCTCGAGCAGGCTCACCACATTGACATCGCGGGAGACCACGTCCAGGAACCGGTGCAGTGCCTGGTCGGCGGGAAGCGTGGCCAGCAGGAACCGGCGGTACCTGCCTGCCGCGAGGGCCAGGAAATCCATATCGTTCTTGGTGCCGAGCTCCTCCCGGATCAGCCTCTCGTAGGCATCCCGGGCTTTCCCGGCTTCGTCACCGGCCGCAAGCAGGTCGCACTCCAGCAGGCGGTGCATGGGTGACTTGTCCCGGGAGATCAATGCACCGGCGACCCTGAGTGCCTGCCTGTTCTCCCCGTTTGCATCCAGCAGCAGCGCATAATCGGAAAGGATCATGCTGTCGGGATCCCCCTGCAGGTGAGCTTCATAAGCTGCAAGCGATCCGGGGAGATCATACCGGGAGAGGGCTTCAAGGTATTTCCTGAGCATGGCAGGATCCCGTGTCTCGCACCAGATCCGGTGTGCAGCATCTGCTGCAGCATGGTGATTGCCGGTCCCGGCGAGCGCATCCACGTACTCCGGTGTCTTCCCGGTGTCAGCGCCGTGGTGGGTATGGGTGGCTACCGCCTCATCCGCCCTGCCGGTCTCAATGAGCGCCCGCATCAGGTTCCTGACATCCCCTGATTTTTTTGTGAGCCGGGCAAGGAGCCGGAAGACCGGCAGTGCGCTGCGGAAGTCCTGGCGGGCGAGCAGATACTCCGCATAACTCCGGAGGGCATCCTGGTTGGTAGGGTCCAGGTGGACGGCAGTGGCATATTCGGCGATCGCCCCGTCATCACCCCGGGCCTCCAGCACCTTTGCAAGGTAACTGTGGACATAGGAAGAGCCGGGCATCCGGTGTACCAGGTCCCGGAAAAAAACCTCGGCATCCTCGAGTCTCCCGGTTGTATAGAGGTTGGTTGCTGCAAGCACTTCGACCGCCGGGTCTTTCTCCTCTTCCAGCACGAGATTGCACACCCGGAGCGACTCCTGGTACTGCCCGTCTTCGAACAGCCGGAACGCCTCTTTCTTCTGGTCTTCACGGGACGAGGGGGTCATCGTCATACCCTGCTGAACCTTACCTTGAGAAGACCCGAGAGCATCCGGATCATGTCCCGCTTCTCTACCCGGGAATCACCTTTATTCTGCCATTCGATGGGAACTTCGATGACGGAATACCCGGCGTTTTTGAGTCTCCAGAGCAGTTCGACGTCGAACTCAAAACCCCGGGAGATCATTGAGGGCAGGACCGCATCGATGGCAGTTTTCCTGAAGACTTTTGCACCGCATTGCGTATCGTTGTACGATAACCCGAAGAGCACCCGGATCAGCAGGTTGAATCCCCTGCTCTCCAGCCTTCGCAACAGGCTCTGGCGTACCGTGAGTTTCGAACCGTCCACCCAGCGTGAACCGATCGCCCCGTCGGCAGCTGCCGTTGCAGAAAAGAGACGCATCATCTCTCCGATTTTTGTGGAACCATCCGCATCAAGGAATCCCACGAGCGGAGCCTGCGCTGCCTTCAGCCCTTCGATCACGCCTCCGCCCTTGCCGAGCCGGTGATCGAAACGGAGGCAGCGTATCGCAAGATCCGGGCGTTTTGCGGCGATCCCCTCAACAATACCGGCCGTCCTGTCAGTACCGTCACAGACAACGATCAGTTCCCCCCCGAACCCGGTGATCGTCTCGAACAGAGGGACGATCCGGTGCTCTTCATTGTACGCGGGGATGACGAGACTGCAGGGTATCCCGTGTGCGCTGGTCATGGTAGGGAAATCAGCCCTCGTGCACAGTACCTGGCCGCACGGACATTTTGCCCGGGCCGGCGCATAATCCGGAACAAACCTCCGGTATACAGGTACATGCACAGTGGTTATTGTAGTGTGGGGTGGAATCCCCCATAACGTTACTGGTGTTTGCCGAGGTGCTGGGCAAGCATGGTACCCGGGCGGTATTTTTCTGCCATCGCAAGCGCAGTATCCCGGAGGGCGTGGTGCTCCTCGAGGCAGCTGGCCGGTGGCGAAGTTTTCCTCAGAATTGCCGAGCTGTTCTCGGTGATCTGGATGAGTTCGGTTGCAATGACGGCATTGAGCCAGATAAGGTCGGCGAGCATCTCTTTTGTCTCTTTATCCTGCATGCAGGAGAGGTCGTGTGCGGGAGAATATTAAGTACGGGGCCATACGGGACGTATCGCGTTCATTATTTTTGATTCTCGCTGTAATCCGGTGCAGTTCCGGTCTTTCTCGTTTCCCCGGGTCACGGTCAGCTTTAATCTCCCCCGGGGCCAACCACTCTTCCTGAGAGAACCATGAGTTATCTGGATGACGTGAAAAAGGATGCAAGGGCAGTGAATCCCTTCTTCCGCCAGATGGGAATCGAGGTTATCGAGGCCGCGGATGGCAGGGGCTTACTGAAGATGCCGGTGAGGCCAGACATGCACAATGGCGTGGGGTGGCTCCAGGGGGGTCTTCTTGTGGCCCTTGCCGATGAAGCGATGGCCATTGCCGTATATACCCGGCTTGTCGAGGGGGAAGGGATTGCCACGATCTCCGAGTCCACGAGTTTTATCAAAGGGGTCAGGGACGGAATCATTTATGCAGAGGGGCGGGTGATCCGGAAAGGACGAAGGGTCGCATTTTGCGAGAGCGAAGTCTGGACTGGAGAGGATGAACGGGTCCTGCTCTCCCGGACTTCCGCTGCATTTGCTGTGACGACAAAAACCTGAATGAACAAAAAAGAAAAAAATTAAAAAAATTACGGAATTACTTTTTCTTTCCTTCTGTTTTCTTATCCCCGGGTGTTTTCTCATCGGGCTTCCGGAACTTTACGTACCATACTGCGCCAATTACGGTAAGGATGACAACAATCGCCAGAATGAGCGTCATCGGCGAAGAGAATGGATTGGAGGCACCTTTCTGTGCCAGTGCGAGTCCGGCCGTGGCGTCATGGTTGCCGGGATCCGTAGCGAGTGCCTGCTTGTAGGTGGCAATCGCATCCCCGTATCTGCCTAGGCCGGTGAGTGTATCGCCCTTGTTAACCAGCGCGATCGTGTAGTTCTGGTCGATGGCGATCGCCTGATCGTATGCGGACAGTGCGTTCTGGAGATCATTCTGCTTAAAGAGAGCATACCCCTTGTTGTTCCAGAGCTTGGTATCTTTCGGGAACTGGGCAAGTCCCTGGTCAGCGGTGGCAACTGCTTCGGAATACTTTCCTAACTGTATCTGGGAGAAGGCCTTTCCCTGATATGTGTACAGGAGGGCACCGGTGGTGTTGATACTCGTTGTGTTCATGGTAAGTGCATAATTGAAGGAATCGATTGCTCCCTGGTAATTACCTTGGCTTACCATGAACACGCCGGCATTGTACGCGTCCGTTGCATTATCCCTTGCCGTATCAGCCAGTACCGGCTGCAGGATAATGGCCATCAGCAGGAGAATGCCCACTGCTCTGATTATTTTTCCGGAAATCATGGGTACACGTTTTCATGTCTGCGCAAATTAATCTTGCTCAAAGGGGACGGCCGATCTCGTTGTCTGAT
Source organism: Methanoregula sp. (assembly GCF_049518935.1). GTDB lineage: Archaea > Halobacteriota > Methanomicrobia > Methanomicrobiales > Methanospirillaceae > Methanoregula. The sequence continues at coordinate 134,535 of NZ_JBEKRH010000002.1, read as the reverse complement.
ATACCGGTATGCCGGTGACCCTGCGCAGCCACATTACTCAATCGCATTCCCAGCGGTAAGGTAACACTAATACGGATAGTGAGCAAAATATAAAACAATCGGGGAGATCTCTAGTGAAATACATCATTATTACCGGCGGAGTGATGAGCGGTCTGGGCAAAGGGATCACGGCCGCATCCGTGGGACGGATCCTGAAAAACCGGGGCTACCGGGTCACTGCGGTCAAGATCGATCCCTACCTGAACATCGATGCAGGGACGATGAACCCGGCACAGCACGGGGAAGTATTCGTCTTAAAGGACGGGAGCGAAGTAGATCTCGACCTCGGCAATTACGAGCGCTTCCTCGACATCGAGCTCACGGCTTCCCACAACATTACCACCGGCAAGGTGTACCGCACGGTCATCGACAAGGAGCGCCGTGGCGACTTCCTCGGTGAGACCGTGCAGATCATTCCCCATATCACCGACCAGATCAAGACCTGCATCCGGCAGGCCGCAGAAGAGGAATTCCCGGACGGGACTACGGCGGATATCTGCCTTATCGAAGTGGGAGGCACCGTTGGCGATATCGAGAGCATGCCGTTCCTCGAAGCGATCCGCCAGATGCGGGGCGAGCTCCCGCCCCACGATTACGTCCTGATCCATGTGACCCTCATCCCCGAGGACACGATGGGGGACATGAAGACCAAGCCCACCCAGCACTCGGTCAAGGCCCTGCGGGAGCTGGGCCTCCATGCGGAGATCATCGTCGGCAGGAGCGAGAACCCGATCGGGGCCGGCACCAAGCGTAAGATCTCGGCGTTCTGCGATCTCCCCCAGAGTGCCGTCATCTCTGCCGCGACGGCGCCGGACACCTACGCGGTACCTATGGAGATGGAAAAAGAGGGTATCGCTGACGTGCTCTCCACCCACCTCGGGCTTGACCGGAAAGAGGCGGATACGGCCTGGTACCGGATCGTGAACAAGGAGTACACGAACCGGGTGACCGTTGCCATCGTCAGCAAGTACGGGATCGAGGACGTGTATATCAGTATCAAGGAGTCCCTCAAGCATGCCGGACGGGCGCTCTCAACGGAAGTCAAGATCGCGTGGCTGGATGCGGAGCGGTACGAGCGGTGCACGCTCAAGGACTACGACGGGATCCTCATCCCGGGCGGCTTCGGGAAGCGGGGCATCGAGGGGAAGATCGAAGCGATCCAGTTTGCCCGGGAGAACAATGTCCCCTTCCTCGGGCTCTGCCTCGGATTCCAGCTGGCAACGGTTGAATTCGCCCGGCACAAGGCAGGTATTGAGGATGCAACGAGCGAGGAGTTTGGCGAAGGATCGCATGTGATCGCTCTCCTGCCGGAACAGGAAGGGCTCAATGAACTGGGCGGGACTATGCGCCTTGGAAACTATACTGCCGATATCCGGGATGGCACTCTCGCAGCGAAACTCTATAGCGAAAAACAGATTGTTGAACGACACCGCCACCGGTACGAAGTGAACCCTGATTATATCGGGAAACTCGAAAAAGCCGGGCTGGTCTTCTCGGCGACTAACAAGAACAGGATGGAGTGTCTCGAACTCCCCGGGCACCCGTTCTTCTTTGCCACCCAGTTCCACCCGGAGTTCAAGTCCCGGCCCACCAAGCCGTCGCCGCCATACCTGGGATTTGTCGAGGCCTGCAGGGCGAACAAGCGGACGAAATAGGAGAGGCATACTCATGGTCAATTGTGAGAAATTTATCCTTAAGTCGATCGAGGAGATAAAAACCGCTGCCGGCAGTGAGAAGGTCGTGATGGCGTTATCCGGCGGTGTCGACAGTTCGGTCTGTGCTGCCCTTGCTGCCCGGGCGATCGGCGACAGCCTCATCCCGATCTACATCGACACCGGCCTGATGCGCAAAGGCGAAACCGAACGCATCCGGACGATCTTTGGCAATATCCATCTCAATATTGTCGATGCCGGTGATGAATTCCTTAATGCCCTGGTGGGGATCACAGATCCCGAGGCAAAGAGAAAGGCGATTGGCGAGCGGTTCATCCGGGTCTTCGAACGCGAGGCCAGGAAACAGGGCGCAAAGTGCCTGTTGCAGGGCACGATCTATCCCGACCGGATCGAGAGCGAGGGCGGGATCAAGAGCCACCATAACGTAGGCGGCATGCCCCTCCATATGGAGTTCACGAAAGTCATCGAGCCGATCCGCGACCTCTACAAGGATGAGGTCCGGGACGTGGCCGGGGCTCTTGGGCTCCCAAAGGAGATCCAGCACCGGATGCCGTTCCCGGGACCCGGCCTTGCGGTCAGGGTGCTCGGCGAAGTGACAAGAGAGAAAGTTGCTGTCATCCGCGAGGCGAACTGGATTGTCGAGGACGAGCTCGTAGAGAGATACCAGCCATGGCAGTGCTTTGCCGCACTCCTCGGCCTTGGCACCGGTGTCAAGGGTGACAACCGGATCCATGGCTGGATCGTTGCGATCCGTGCGGTCAACTCACGGGACGGGATGACTGCCGATCCGATCGATATCCCGTTCGGGCACCTGACGAGGATCGGGTCCCGGATCACCGCGGACATCCCGAGTGTTTCGCGGGTGGTATACGATATTACCGCAAAACCCCCGGCAACGATCGAATATGAATAATCCTGTAAATGCAGGTATCAGGAACCAAAATAAGAATAAAAAGTTGTTAACGTGATGGGAATGGAAAAAACCAGCCAGTTCAAAGCACTTGACGAACGCTACTACATGCCCGCGTTCTCCCGTGAGATTGCCATTGTCAAAGGTGAGGGATCGAAAGTCTGGGACGCCGACGGCAGGGAATACATAGACTGCGTGGCAGGCATTGCCGTCTGCAGCACCGGCCACTGCCACCCGGCGGTGGTGAAGGCGATCTGCGACCAGGCCCACCAGCTGATCCACTGCTCAAACCTGTACTATGTTCCCCACCAGGGCGAGGTGGCAAAAAAGATCGTGGAGATCACCGGGATGCACAAGACTTTCTTCTCCAACTCCGGCGCCGAGGCAACGGATGCGGCCCTGAAACTTGCCCGGGTCCGTACCGGCAGGAAGAAGTTCGTCGCCTTCACTCATGGCTTCCACGGGCGTACGGTCGGTTCCCTTGCCATCACGCACAAGCCCGCGATCCGCGAGCCGTTCGAACCGCTCGGCATCATAAAGACGTTCGTGGAATACGGGGACGTTGACGCGCTCAGGAAGGTCGTGGACAAGGAAACGGCAGGGATCTTCGTAGAGCCGATCCAGGGAGAAGCCGGCGTCATTATTCCGCCAGACAGCTTCATTGAAGGCATCCGTGAGATCTGCGACGATACCGGCGCCCTGATGATCGTCGACGAAGTCCAGACCGGCATGGGCCGTACCGGAAAATGGCTTGCCATGCAGCACACCGGTGTGACTCCCGATGTAGTCACCCTGGCCAAGGGCATTGCCAGCGGGTTCCCGATGGGTGCGATCGCCGCCCGTGAAGGGCTCGAGTTCAAAAAGAGCGAGCATGGGAGTACGTTTGCCGGCGGGCCGGTGGCCTGTGCCGCTGCGCTCGCCACCATCGGTGTGATCGAGCAGATCCTGCCCGATGTCTCCCGCAAGGGCGCCCGGTTTGCCGAGGGTCTGAAGAAGTACAACCCCCGCGTGCGGGGGCTGATGATCGGCATCACTATCGGGGACAAGTGCCCTGATATCCAGAAGAAATGTGCAGAACAGGGCGTGCTGGTCAACTGCGCAGCGGACGGGAACCTCCGGCTGGTCCCGCCCCTGACGATTACCGACGCCGAGATCGACCATGTGGTCAGGATTATCGATGGAGCAATTGGTCAGGTCGTGCTATAAGAAAAAGAGCGGTTATGTCTTTGCCAAAAAGGCAGAGGATATCGCCCGCGAGTACGGGATGAGCCGCATCGCCCGGCTCGCAAGCAACGAGAACCCCGAATCCCTCTCCCCGGCTGCACGTGAAGCAGCGGAAGCTGCGCTGAAGACGGTCAACCGGTACCCGGACGAGCGGGTGAACGTGCTGATGAATGCCCTCCGTTCCACGTATGGTGACTACCACTTCGTCACCGGCGTCGGTATGGACGGCGTCATCGAGACTATCATCCGCACGCTCGTGGACCCCGGGGAGCAGGTCGCAATCTCCACGCCCAGCTTCTCCTTCTATGCCCTTGCGGCGATGGGGCAAGGGGCAGAGGTCGTCACGGTACCGCGTGAAGCTGACTTCACCGTGAACACAAAACAACTGGTCAAAGCTGCGAAGACTGCGAAGATCACCTTTCTCTGTTCGCCGAACAACCCGACCGGGAACGCAACTTCCGTGGAGGATGTTGAGGAGGTGCTCGAAGGGATCGAGGGGCTGCTCTTCCTCGATAATGCCTACGTGGAGTTCTCAGGGATCGATTACCTGCCCCTGATGAAGCGGCACGAGAACCTTGTCCTTGGCCGGACCTTCTCCAAGGTCCACTCGCTCGCCGGCCTCCGGATCGGGTATGCCTTCACCCCCCGCTGGCTGCCTCCCTGGTACCAGCGGGCCGGCACCCCGTTCACCGTCAACTCGGTCTCGGCAGCGGCAGCTGCGGCAGCGCTCGGCGACAAGGGCCACGCGGAACGTTTCATTGCGCATGTCCTGCAGTGGCGCAAGCAGTTTGCTGCCGAAGTAAAGTACCCGGTCCTGCCCACCGATGCAAACTTCGTGATGATCGATGTCGCACCCCATACAAGCGACTCGATGGTGGAGGAACTGGCACGGCAGGGTGTCGTAGTCCGCTCCTGCCGGAGTTTTGCGGGCCTCGAGGATCACTATATACGGGTCAGCATAGGTGAAGACTGGGAAAACGAACAGTTTATCCGGGTGATCAACTCCTTATGATGTGCGGCATCACCGGAACTCCCGGTACCGGCAAATCAATGATAGGCGATGAGCTGGCGCACCGGGGACACCTTGTCGTCCACCTCACCGATACGGTTGGACCGTACGTTGTCGGCGATGATGAGGAGCGGGATAGCCGGATCGTCGATGTGGAGAAGTGGGCCGCGGAATTTGTGCCGGTGGACGGGTTTGTGGAAGGCCATTTCGCCCACCTGCTCCCCTGCGACCGTGTCGTGGTGCTCCGGTGCCGGCCCGATGAGCTGAAGGCCCGGCTCGCGCAGCGCAAGTACCGGGAAGCAAAGATCCGGGAGAATGCGGAAGCTGAAGCGCTCGATTCCTGTCTCATCGAGACCGTGGAGGAGCACGCCCCCTCCCATATTCTCGAACTCGACACCACCGGCCATGACGCTTCGTTCTGCGCAGACCGGATCGAACAGTTCGTAAAAGGAGAGATACCGGCGGACTTTGGTCACATCGACTGGTCCGACTACCTGGAGATCCACACATGACACTTGACCAGTACCGTTCCCACGTGAAAGTGTATTTTGATCCCCTTGTAGCCATTGCGATCCGGTGCAGGCTGACCCCCAATTTCTTCACGATCGCTGCCCTTATTGCTTCGGCAGCAGCGGGAGTCTTCTTCTTCCTCCGGATGGAGGTCTTCGGTATTCTCGCAGTCGCCCTCAACGCCTTCTGTGACGCGATGGACGGGGCCGTTGCCCGGGAGATGCAGATCCAGAGCAAGCGGGGCGACTTCCTCGACCATGCGGTGGACCGGTACGCGGACATCTTCATCATCACCGGTATCTTTGCCGGCGGGCTCGTCCCGTGGCAGATCGGCGTCTTCGCCCTGACCGGAGTCCTGATGGCCTCGTATCTCGGCACGCAGGCACAGGCAGTGGGTGTCGGGCGGAATTACGGCGGCCTACTCGGCCGTGCAGACCGGCTCGTCCTCATCCTCGTAGTCGGGATCCTCGAAGTCGGTGCACCCGCGATGTTCTACGGCCTGTCATGGTTCGGCTGGCTCTTTGTCCTCTTCGGACTCTTTGGCCATATCACAGCCTTCCAGCGGTTCGCGTATGTCTGGGCAAAAGTGGAATAATCCTTTTTTGAAATTCACAAAGGATAGTGTTATTTTTTTAACGGGTTTTTAGCAGGATTTTTACAATAACCGCAGCCATTTTTGCACTCATCGCCAGCGTTATCAGAATTCCTCGCGTTTTTTAACCATTGATGGTGATCCCGGTAATGATCCACATCCTGCCAGAATAACCCCGGATCCAGCAGACGTGTAGAGGATTTGTTCATAAATCGTTTATTACCCGAATCATCATCCATGGATGATTCACATGCTCTCAAAAACTACGGGAATATTTTTAATCGCCGGCGTTATCCTCGGCGTCATTGCATGCCTTGGCACGCTGATGCTGACCCAGACGGGGCCGTTCGGCGACTGTACTGCGATACTTCCCCAGGTTTCCATCGGCCAGACGGGTATCGGATCCGATATGGGGGACATCCCGGAATTTTCTTCCGAGGAACAGGCACAGAAGTTCCTCATTTCGCATACGGATACCGGGGAAGGTTATTCCGGTACCAGTACCGGAACACCCGCACCAAAAACAACCGCCATCTTCACGGCAACGGGAGGAGATCGGACCTGGAGTTTTGATGTCGACACCTCGACATTTAAACCGGATGAATATATCATTATGGCTGATGCAGTCCTGCAGAATGCCCATGCCTCAACTCTCTTCAACGTGCTCGACCGGTCGGCCGGCCCGTTCCCGAAACTCGCAGGGGCCGGCTCTTCCTCTTCAGGTGGGACCGATTATTACATCACCATCGATCCGGTTAGCGACCACTATGTCGGGGACCGGTTCACGATCACCGGTACTACCAATATTCCTGCGGACGATGAGCTGCTCGTCCAGGTCTATTCCTCGTCATTCAGACCTACGCAGAAGAGCCAGAGCGGGGAGTTCAGCGGGGCGACCGGGACCGTAAAAGCCTCGGATGCACCCCGGGTCGTGGCACCGGTGGCAACGGCAGCAGCGGTGACGGCTGTTCCCACGTCATCAGAAGACCGCAAATATTCCATCACCAATGTCCAGGTCCGGGATGTTGAAGAGGCAGATATCGTCAAAACCAACGGGACCTACATTTACACGGTTACCGGCAACACGCTCCGGATAATCGATGCATATCCAGCAGAACATGCGAAGATCGTGGCTACCCTGAAATTTTCCGGATCCCCGCAGGCCCTGTATCTCAACGGGGACCGGCTGGTCGTGATTAGCGAAGAGAGCGACACGCGGGAGTTCTGGAAGTGCGAAAAGATCGGCTGTACGGATGCCTCGTGGTCCCGGCCAAAAACCCTGATCTTCACGTACGCGGTTTCCGATCCCGCCCACCCGGAACTTGTCCGCCAGATTGCCATCGATGGCTCCCTGTCGGATTCCCGGATGATCGACTCGACTCTCTATTTCATCACTACGAGTGCGGCAGGAACTTCCTCTGACGGGAACACGTTCCCGCAGATCCTCGATTATGCAAAAGGGACCGTAACGCCGAATGTCTACTACTTCGACCGGACGGACAAGGAGTTCATCTATTCGATGATCGGGGCCGTTGATGTTGCCGCGAAAGCGCCGGTGAGGGCAAAGACATTCCTGATCGGGTCCGCGGGAACGGTCTATGTCTCCCCGGCACGCATGTATATCGGGATCGCCACCCCCGCCGATGACAGCGGGGCGATGCAGACCGATATCTACGCGTTCACGCTTGATAACGGGAAGATCGCGTATGCTGCACAGGGGACAGTGAACGGGGTCCTGCTCAGCCAGTATTCCCTCGACGAATCGGGAGGTAACCTCCGGCTCGCCACAACCGGGATCGAGGGGGCCGGTAAGTACAAGGGGTACTTCAGCACGGTCTATATTCTTGACAGCAGCATGAAAACGATCGGGAGCCTCAAAAAGATCGCGCCCGGCGAGCAGATCTCTGCTGCCCGGTTCGTGGGCAGCCGGCTCTATCTGGCGACTCACCGGGAGTCCGCTCCGCTCCTGGTGATCGATCTCTCCGACCCGGCAAACCTGCACATACTCGGGGAACTCCAGCTCCCCGGCTATGCCGGTTACCTGCATCCCTATGACGAGTCCTATATGATCAGCATCGGGAAAGAATCGAACAACGGGGGGGTCAGGCTCGCCTTGTTCAATGTCACGAACGTAAGTGCCCCGTCGGTTGTCGACAGCATTGAACTCGGGGGACGGGGGAGCGATTCGGAAATCCTGCGGGATCCCAAGGCATTCCTGTTCGATAAAGACATGAACCTTCTCGTCCTGCCGGTACAGCTGTATGGGCAGTCCGGATCGGTTGCCTACAAGAAGTACCAGCCGCCGGAAGACGCCGGCATCTGGGGCGGTGCCTACGTTTTCAGCGTAACCCCGTCACAGGGATTCCACCTGAAAGGAACCGTCGAGCATTACGATTCCAGCTCCGGTTCCCCGTCACCGGTCAAACGATCCCTGTACATTGAGGATACCCTCTATACCCTGTCATCGGATATGATCGTCATGAGCGATCTCAAAAACGGGCTTGCCGTGATCAATTCCCTCGCATTGTGAGTGTGTCAGGCATCATCCATTTTTTCTCCCGGGAATACCCGGATGAACGGAGTGGTGCATACGGGGATGCTTTTGGTCAGACGATATTTATCCTGCCGGAATCTGATCTTTTTTACCGGCAGCCTGAATGAGGGTTTTCGTCCTGCAATGCAGGGGATCCGGGTGCATTCGCTGTTACTGCACCAGTTTTTTCGTTCACCGCCGGGGTTACCGGAATAACGATCACCGTCCCCCCCGACGCCCCCCCGTTAACGCAGCCCGGGCAATCCCTCCCGCGAGAGCTTACAACGACGAGAACCTGTTCAGTATATACCGGGTCATCGTCTTCCCGGCCAGGGCCCGGGTGGATGCATCCACCCGGATAAAGAAGAGTTCCTCGGTGCCGGTATCGACAAAAACCGGCCTATCCGTTGGCCTGACATGCAGGTGGCAGAGTGTTTTGCCGCTGATGACCGGGAACGATATCTGGATGAACCGGCTTGCCGACTCGAAGATCTCCGGGAGATATTTCCTGACAACGGAATCGATCAGCATCCTCCGGTACCCGTCAGGATTCCGATCCTTCTCCTGCAGCTCTGAGTATTCGTTTTCGATACCCACTACTTCGGTTGTATTGAGCATACGGTCCTCCCGGATACCGATTACGAGATCCCCGCCATCGGTATTCAGGAACCCGGCGATCGATCGGGCAACAATGAATTTCGAGGCATTGTTCCGGTATTTTCGCACTTCTGCGGATTCGCTTGCCATGATCTCATCTTTGGTGAGTGCCATGCTCCAGAGCGCCCGGAGCTTGAACTCCACGTAATCGCACTCCCCGGTCCTGATCATGGTGCCAATCGCACCGGCATCCTCTTCAGGTGCTGCATAGGGAAGCACCATCCGGTTTTTCAGGAGATACCCGGACCCGGCGGCGATACCAATAAAGAGCAATGCCTGGAAGCAAATCCCTCCAAGGAGAAACAGGTTTGGCATGGCAAACGGGCCTGCGATGACCAGGTAGGCAGCCGCACTGCAACAGGCCACGTAAATGCCCCGGTTGGGGTAGAAATACGTAGTATACAGGATGGGGAAATAGAAGAGCTGGGGGACGATGGCACCGTACCCGGCAGCCGTGGAGAGGTACGTGATACCGGTGATCGACAGGGTGATCGTCACGATCACAAGGAACCGGACAAGATCTGTCTGCGACACGTGGAGCGTCCGGGTCCTGTCAAAAACCGGGAAGCCGGGTAACTGGCTCATGCGTGATGAGGGCTTTGACTGGATCGCTATTTATAAGTTGCCGGGCACGCAGCCGTTTTTTCCCGTGTTGTAGTGCAGGATTCAGCACCGTTTGTGGCAGCAGCGTTATTCCGGATCCAGACTGGCGATATATTCCAGTGCCTCGATCGCGTCCTGCCGCTTCCGGTCGCAGGCGTTCGTCCCGGCCCATGCAAGGAACCGCTCCTTTGTTATGTCCCCGACCGTCTCCCCGGCAGCTGCCGTGATCCGGGCATAGGTCCGCTGGGGATAGAAGACCGAACGGGCGGCAGCGAGCAGGGCATCGTGCTCCACCCCGCTGATGACCCCGCTGTCCCGCGCCTTCCGGAGCGTGTAGCGGATATTGACGAGCGGCTCCGAAAGTGAGTACCCGGAGACCGGGTCAAAGACAAGCGCCACCTCGTCGTCAGACTCCAGCACACCGCTCTTGTACATCCGGTAGACATCGCCGATGCCCACCATGCCCAGCGTGTCCATCTCGGCAGCCCTGAGCGCGCCCATGCTCGATGACCCGACTACCCGGACACCCCTCCTGATTGCCGCAAGGATCTCACGGTGAGCCACTGCCGATTCCTGGTGGAAGACCCCGTCGATCAGCCCGATGACAGTTGCTCCGTCATCTACTGCCCGGAGGAGATCGCCTCTCTTTGCCGGCGGGCGGTACTCGGCGGGGAGGATATCCGTTGCGGATTCTATATCAAGGCTTGGCCCGAGAAAGACGATGATCTTTTGCATGGTTCACCCGTTCGCCACGGCGTTCCTGGTCCATGGCAAAGACCTCGAGGCCCGGTACGATCACCCGCACGACCGGGACCCCGATCTCTTCCCGGGTCAGGTCAACGATGATGACCCGGTCGAGCCCCTGTTTCCTGAGCGCGGCGATAACGTTCTCGATGTCTTTCTTGAAGTCATCTGTGTCAGATGAGCGTACCTGGCTGTAGTCTACGGTGCCGTTATCACGGAACCAGTAGCCATTGATCCGTTTCGTCCGCTCGTAGCCCATCTTCTTCCGCATTTCCGCGATGGTCGTGTCTTCCCGGGCCCCGTGGATCTGGGTCAGCCGGCTCTGTGCCACCTCGGTCAGCGCCCGCATCACCGCGATCCGGGCGCTGGTGTGCGTCCCGATCCCGATGGTGAGGAGCAGCGGATCCTTTAAGAGCACGTCATCGGCCACTGCCGCCATGGTCGGGATGCCGATATCGCTCGTGATATCCCGCACCTGTACCTCAACCTGTGCCTTTGCGAACTTCTCCTGCATAGCAGTGAGCGTGGGGTCCGTGATGTTGGCCACGCACGGCCCGGTGTCCCGGCAGGCTTCGACGAGCGACCAGGCATCCCGTTCGATCACTTCGGAGAGAGCGTGGAAGACCGCCTCCTCGAAGGTGTTGCCCGAGGCAAGGCCGTTCGTATTGGTGCGGAAGGGCCCCCGGTAATTGGGGGGGAGCGGGTGGAAGACCGCATGGGACGGGACAAAAACCGGCTCGTCATTGACGATATCCCAGCCTTCCGTCCACGCCATGAACCGGTCCGTTTCGGCACCTTCCGGGAGGATCAGGTCCGCAGGATCGAGAACGTTTCCCCGCATCTTCATGTCGGAGTACCGGGCGAGCTCCGGCCTCCGGTCATGCAGCTCGGAGGAGTACCGCTCGATGCCTTCCATGATGGCGGAGATACGGGACTCCTCAACTGTCGCCCCTTTGCCGTTATAGACCGTGATCGCACCGTCCATTGCAGTCGGGCGGATACAGGAGAAGACCGGGATACCGATCCGGTCAAGGCTCGTGATGTCGGCAACCCGCGTGATCCCGGCGGCAGGTACCAGCGGCTCGATGCGGGCGAGGGTCAGATCAAGCGGGGCAGCCCGCTGGGTCTCGTCGTTATAGGTCTTCTTGCAGGAGTTCAGCTGCATGGGGGAGTCTCTTAACTAACTGTGGACACTTTTTGGGTTTATAGGTGATGATGTATGGATACCGGAACTTTTAGTCCCTGAGGGAGAAGGGGGAACCGGATGAAAAAAAATATTTTTCCCTGTCCCTCCTGTAAGGGATCAAAAACAGGCTGCTCATTTCCCTTGAAGATGACCGTGCCGCGATCTCGACCGAGGAGAAAAAAACGCCGCATCGAACGCGGATCCGGGCACCAAACCGGCGGGTACCGGTTTATTGAACCCTCCTGATCTGAAAAAGCTGGTTCCGCTATCCCGTCCGCTCTCACGGTTTGAAGGTTTTCTCCTGCACTGAACATATGCCTAAAACTTCTTATAACCGCAGGAAGTATCCTCAATCAGGATCCAACGGGGGATATATTCTGATGGAAACAGTACACGATCAGCAAACCTGCTCTGAGGCCGGCATTCTTGATAATGCCCTTGTCCTCATCGCGGTTCTTGGTGAGAAGGGTCGGATCGTTTCGTGGAACCATGCGGCAGAGACCATTACCGGGTATTCACAAACTGAGGTAATCGGCAGTGATGCGGTCTGGAAAGACCTCTATCCTGACAAGGAATACCGGAAAAGCGTTACACAGAAAATAGCGGATATTCTCAAGACAAAAAACTCCTTTGAAAACCTCGAAACCACCATCCGTACTCGATCGGGAGAGTCCCGCACTGTTCTCTGGAATACAAAAAAGATCATTGAGGAGGGCTTGCCAAGGACTATTGCCGTGGGCATGGATGTCACCGGTGAGCGGGAGGCAATGGCATTCCGGGAGAGTATTATCGACAATGCCTATGTTCTCATTGCCGTTCTCGATCCAAAAGGTAAGATCCAAGTCTGGAACAAAGCCGCAGAGATGATCACCGGGTATTCTCCCGGCGAGGTGATCGGCCGTTCTGATATCTGGAAAAAACTGTATCCCGACGCAGAATACCGCCACAGCATAACGCAGAAGATCTCCCGGATCATAGCAGGGCAGAATTATTTCGAAAACCTTGAGACAACAATACGTACCAAAACCGGGGGCCGGCGGATCATATCCTGGAACACCCGGCAGGTTGGTACTGGAGGTATATATCATGAGATCGCAATCGGGAGGGATATCACCGAGCAACGCAAGGCGGAGGAAGCCCTTGTTTCCTATATGACCGAGATGACCATGCGGTTGAAACAGCCCGTCGGGATCATCAGCAGCACCCTTATGGAATCAGCACACCTTGTGAAGGAGGGGATGCTCACCAACGATGAAATTATCCTGGTACTCCAGGGACAAGCCAGAAACGCCTCCCAGATCGAAAAGAATATCCGGGAATTCCAGGCTGCGATTGTTGAAAAAAACCGGGAGATTCCCGAAGCATACCGGAAATTCCTGGAAGGGTGAACAGTGTGCCGGATATTATTGATGCAAAGGAACTGGAACAGAAGAAGATCTTCCTGATCCTTGCCTCGCCCGGTACGATACGGGAACGCAATATTGAAATTATCAGGGAGATATCGACCCGGGGCTATCATACCGTTGTCATTACAACTAATTTTCCCTATAGTGTTCTCTCAAAATTGTATGTCCAGAGCGGAATTTCACTGGGGAGTGTCTCATTTATCGATGCCGTTACCCGCAACTCAATTGGGAGCGCTGAGAATATCCCCGGGGTCGTTCGTTATATCAACAACCCGGCGAACCTGACGGACATGGGAATTGCAGTCACTGAAGTGCTCAAAGATCAGTCCGGAAAAAAAGTCTGCATCATGTACGACTCTGTCAGTACCATGCTGATCTACCTCTCGTCGGCAAATATCTCGAAGTTCGTCCATTTCGTGACCAACAAACTCCGGCTTATGGACGTGTCCGGCATCTTCCTTGCGGTTGAGAAAGGGCTTGACCCGATGCTGATGACACAACTCACTACATTTGTAGATACTGTGGTTGACACGGGGTGACCCGGCAGGCGGATCTTACCCGGGCATTCCATGAGGCGTGGCCAGTTAAGTCACCGTACAATCCCCCGGATCAGGGAATCCTCCCCGGAATTGTTTGTCATCTACGGCCGGATGGCATCGACGGGTATACCGGAAACGTTCCGGATCGATTTCACGCTGTTGAATCTGTGGCTGATAGTCCCGGTCTTCAGCCCGAACAAGGGGTATTTTGTTGCGGTGTTTGAGAACCTCAGCGGGAACGGCAAGCCGGGCAGGGGGGCACGCTTCGGGCTCACGGTACCAAAGGGCGGGAACCGGTCTGGTGGTGTCATCGATCACCGGCAGGGATACGCGGGATTCCATTATTGAACGGGCGTCCTCATCTCTGACCTCCCCGGAATTTCTCTTCTTGTATTATGGAATTTTTTACAGCAAGTTTTATTAAGCAACCGGGATAAGTGAACCCTATGCCACCCGTGGGTGAAGCACCGGATCGAGTGCCCCCGGGCCTGATTATTGCCTTCGTTATTCTTTTTATCGCTATCATCGGGATCGGGATTCTCTATTACCAGTCGCAGGAACAGCAGACCGAAGCCCGGGTAACCGGTGATCTCACATCCATCGCCCTGCTGAAAGCAGACCAGATTGCTGCCTGGAGGGGAGAGCGCTTGGGCGATGCCACGGTACTGTCACAGAACCGGTTGTTTATTGATGGTGTGAAGGAGTACCTGGCATCCCCCGACCCTGCCGGCCGGCAGAAAATCCTCACGCTTTTTGGCCAGATTAGCGCCTCGTACCATTATCAGAATGTTCAGCTTGTCAATCCTGATGGCAAGGTGGAGATCAGTCTTGAACCTTCAGATACCGCAATAAGTCCCGGGTTGAATACGCAGCTTGCAGAATTGTATGTTACCCGCAGGGCGATTCTCACGGATCTCTCTATTGGTCCTGACGGGACCCCGCAGATGTATGCGATCTCGCCGCTTTTTCTCACAGACCAAGGCAAGACCGATGCAGTGGGTGCAGTTATCTTTACAATCGATCCCCGGGATTACCTCTATCCGCTTATCCAGTCATGGCCCTTGAATCGGACCAGCGCAGAGACCCTGCTCGTTGAACGCGAAGGGGATCACGTACTGTATTTAAACGACCTCCGTTTCCAGAACAACGCTGCGCTGAACCTGACGATCCCCCTCAGCCGGACGGACGTCCCTGCTGTCATGGCGGTTCTTGGAACAACCGGGCCATTTACCGGAACGGATTACCGTGGGGCAGATGTCATTTCGGTGCTGGAACCTGTACCTGGCTCGCCATGGTACATAGTGGCAAAACAGGATACGGAGGAAGCATACGCCACATGGAGCACCAGTGCGCTTCTCATCATCGTGCTGGTAGCCGGAACCCTTACCGGCATGTTCATCATCATCGGGTTTGTCTGGCAGCGCCGGGAGAAATATTATTACCGGGCCCTGTTTGAAACCGAAGAAAAATGGGGAAAGGAAGAGCAGCGGAACCGTGAACGGCTGGAGACATTGTTGCGGCTTACTGAGATGGAATCCGCGCATGAACAGGAACTTGCGGATTTTGTCCTCGATGCCGGATGCCGGCTTACGGACAGCCACCTGGCTTTCATCGGCAGGATGTTCCCGGATGAAACGGCCATTGATATCACTGCATGGTCGAGGTCGGTGACGGAGGACTGTTCTGTTGCTGCATCCCCGACGCAGGTCCTTGTAGAAAACGCCGGTATCTGGGCCGATGCTGTGCGGAAACGGCAGCCCTTCATAGTCAATGAATATATCGCGCCCCTTACGGGAAGTGACGGTTTTCCGCTCTGCCATGTCCCCATCACACGGTTTGCTTCCGTACCGATTTTTGAAGGGCAGCAGATTGTGATGGTGTGTGTCGTAGCCAACAAAGAATCCGGTTATACTGCAATTGACGTGGACAACCTCACACTCCTGATGCAGGGAGTCTGGGCACACCTCCAGAAGAAGTCGGCTGATGAAGCGCTGCGCCAGAAAAATACTGATCTTGAAGCCGCGTATGAAGAGATCACCGCAAGCGATGAAGAACTGATAACAAACTACGAAGACCTCGCCCGGAACCAGCGGGCACTTGCCGAGAGCGAGCACCTCTATCGCTCCCTCTTTGAGCATATGCTCAATGGTTTTGCATACTGCCGGATGATCTATGAAAACGGTATCGCTACGGATTTCACCTACCTCATTGTGAACGAGGCATTCAGTAAATTGACCGGGCTCACGAATGTGGAGGGCCGGAACGTGTCCGAAGTTATCCCGGGCATACGGGAATCGGATCCCCACTTATTCGAGGTTTATGGAAGAGTTGCTTCTACCGGCGTGCCCGAACACTTCGAGATGTTTGTTGATGCCCTCAGGATGTGGTTCTCCCTCTCGGTTTATTCCCCGCAACGAGAGTACTTTGTTGCAGTTTTTGACGTTATCACCGATCGCAAACTAATTGAAAAACAGCGCGAGGCCCTCATCAGGGAACTCGAGCAGAAGAATGCCGAGCTCGAACGCTTCACCTTTACCGTCTCGCACGATCTCAAAAGCCCGCTCATTACCATCAAGGGATTTGCCGGGCTCCTTGAGGACGATGCCCGGAAATGCGACCCGGTCCAGCTGAAAAAAGATATCCACCGCATTACAACTGCTGCCGAGACTATGCAGGAGCTCCTTGCCGATCTCCTCGAGTTATCCCAAGTCGGAAAGATCGTAAAGCCCCCGGAAAAGACCGGGTTTGGCACCATTGCCCGCGAAGCAGTGGATCTCCTTGCCGTGCCGCTTGCCGAGCGGGGTGTCACAGTCGGGATTGTACCCGATCTCCCGGTCGTGAACGTGGACCATGCCCGTATCCGTGAGGTAATGGTCAACCTCCTGGAGAACGCAATCAAATTCCTTGGTGACCAGCCGGATCCGGTCATAAGGATCGGTGTTGACATGGAAGGGGAGACACCGGTCTTCTTTGTGCAGGACAATGGCATCGGGATCGATCCCCGGTATCTTGAACGGATCTTCAACCTGTTCGAGAAACTTGACGTATCCCGGCACGGTACCGGCATCGGCCTGACCATTTCGCGTCGGATTATTGAAGTACATGGCGGGAAGATCTGGGCAGAGTCGGAGGGCCTGGGGAAGGGTACCACGTTTAAATTCACGCTGCCGGGCGTGCCTGATACAGGGGATGGCACCCGATGAAAAAGCAGCCCGTATCATCAATGCCTTCAACACCTGCAAAAAAGAAGCCGGAGAATCCTGCCGGAACAAAAAAAGTGCAGAAAAAAACCGGGACCCCCGGGCGGACAGGACAGGCCATGGACTGGGAGGCAGTTTTCCGCGCAATCGGCTCATCTGTCGTCATTGTTGCCCCGGACCACACGCTCCTCGCAGCGAACAACGCCACCTGCCACATTAGCGGAAAAACAGAAAAAGAACTCCAGGGCTTGAAGTGTTGGAAGGTTTTCCATGGACATGATGTAACGCATCCCCCGCAGGGCTGCCCGATGGAATTGCTGCTCTCTTCTAAAAAATATGAGACCGCTGAGATGGAGGTTTCATTGAACGGCGGGTTTTACCTGGTATCCTGTACACCCGTTGTTGATGAACAGGGAACCATCAGCTCCGTCATCCACATTGCCACGGATATCACGGAAAAAAAGAAGGCTGAGCGGATGGTGCTGGAGAGCGAAGACCGATTCCGGAAGATCTTCGATAACATCCCGCTTGGCATGGCCCTTGTCACACCGGATTTCCGTTTTTTTTCTGTCAATCCGGCGTTTGTTTCCATAACCGGCTATTCAGAGAAGGAACTGCTGATGTTATCTTTTAAGGACATTACCCATCCGGATTACCTTGCCGGCGATATGGAACATATGCGGGACCTTGTTGCCGGGACGATCCCGGTATATCGTACTGAAAAACGGTATATCCGGAAAGACAAAAGCAGCATCTGGGTACTGCTCAGTGTGATACCGGTCCGGGACCTGCAGGGTGCCCTGCTTTATTTTGCCGGCCAGATTGAGGACATCACTCTCCGCAGGCAGGCAGAATATGCGCTCCGTGAGAGTGAACAGCGTTACCGGAATATCCTTGCTGATACCCCGGCAGGGTATTTCCAGATTGACACGCAGGGAAAATTCACGAGTGTAAACCAGGCATGGCTTCGCATGCACGGTTTCTCATCCGAAGCCGAAGTAATCGGAAAGCACTTCTCCATAACCCAGGTTGATTCAGACCAGCGCGCAGCACAGGAGAATGTTGAACACCTCCTCAATGGCGAAACGGTGCTTACGGGTGATTTCTCCCGCAGGATAAAAGATGGTACCGTTGGATACCACACATTTTCTGCATCTCCTGTAGTCCGGAATGGCATTATTGTGGGACTGGAGGGTTTTCTCATTGATATCACCGGGCGTAAGGTGGCCGAGGATGCACTCCGCGAGAGCGAAGAAAAGTACCGCATCCTCGCTGATATATCTCCGGAAATGATCTATCTCATCGATAATGACGGCTACGTGAAATATATTAATCAGGCCGCCGCCCGACAACTCCATGCAGCGCCGGATGATCTGGTCGGGAAACACCTGTCGGGGATATTCCCGGCGGAAACAGCACAGAATCATCTGGGAGGCATCCGGAAGGTGGCAGCTGACCGGCGGGCACTCTGCCTTGAGATCCCCGAAGATTTCCCCACAGGCAGAGTATATATCGAGGCCCGTCTCGTTCCGGTTATTAATAATCAGAACCGGGTGATAGGTGTCCTCGGGATTTCAAATGATATCACCCGGCGGAAGATGGCAGAAGCGCAGCGGGAGCGCCTGATTCGCGAACTCGCACAGAAGAACGCCGAGCTCGACCGGTTCACCTTTACCGTCTCGCACGATCTCAAAAGCCCGCTCATCGCCATACGATCATTCCTCTCCCTGCTGGAGGATGATCTGAAATCCGGTGACACCGGTCAGGTGCAGAGAGATATCTCCCGGATATCCGAATCGGCGGAAAAACTGGAGCACCTGATCACCACCCTTCTGGCATTGTCCCGGAGCGGCAGGATGGTAGATAAACCGGTTCCAGTGCCGTTTGCAGCACTCGCCCGGGAAGCCTCAGGATTGCTGGCTTCTTCCCTGCGTGAACACGGGGTCACGTTGGTAATATCCGACCCGATGCCGGTTGTTTACGGAGACCGGCAGCGCCTGCTGCAGGTCATGACGAACCTGCTCGATAACGCGTCCAAGTTCATGGGCGACCAGAAGGAACCCCGCATAGAGATCGGTGTGGAAGAAGGGCCGGACGGGCATGTGTTCTATATCCGGGATAACGGAACGGGCATCAACAAAGAAAACCAGGAGAACGTCTTCGGCCTGTTTGAGCGTTTCAATACCGAAGTTCCCGGTTCCGGCATCGGCCTTGCCACAGTGAAGCGGATCATCGAAGCCCACGGAGGAAAGATCTGGGTGGAGTCAGAGGGGCCCGGTAAGGGCACGATGTTCCGGTTCACGTTGCCGGGTGCAGGAGTACCACGCACCGATAAAGATAATAACGGGTAAATAAAAGAGTGATTCCTATGGCCAATCTTACCGGGGAACCTCTGCATATCCTCCTTGTCGAGGACAATGAGGCCCATGCCGAGCTGGTGATCAGGGGAATGCGTGACCAGCAGGTGGCAAACAGGATCCACCATGTGCCGGATGGCGAAAAGGCCCTGGACTACCTTTTCAGTCGCGGGGCATACGCGGACCCGGCAAAGAATCCCCGGCCGAATCTTATCCTTCTCGATCTCCGTCTGCCCCGGGTGGATGGCCTCGAAGTGCTGAAAATAATAAAAACAACGCCTTCCCTCCTACGGATACCCGTGGTCATCCTTACCAGCTCCGATGCCGAGAGCGATATTGCCAGGTCCTATGATTACCATGCCAACAGCTACGTGGTAAAACCCCTCGACTTCAAGACCTTCACGAACCTGATGAAGGATCTCGGGTTTTACTGGCTTGGCTGGAATGCGAGACCTCTGCCGGAGTGAAGATCAGGAATTCGGGGACTGGGCAGGGCAATGAACACCGGGACAGGAACAAAATCTTCCCACATCCTTATTCTTGAAGACGATGTCGCCCATCAGGATCTCGCTCTCCGGGCTTTCCGGGAAGATCCTGAAACGTTCCGGGTCTCCATTGCTGTGAATATCCGCGAAGCCAGGCAGGTAATTGAGCGCGACCTCCCGGATCTGATCATCGCTGACTGGCTGTTACCTGACGGGAAAGGAATCGAGATCCTCCCCCGGATAGAAGGGAGGGTGACCATCCCCCTTGTCATCATGACCAGCCATGGGGACGAACATCTCGCCGTGGAGATCATGAAATCCGGGGCGATCGATTACGTGGTCAAATCGGCGACTACCTTCCGCGATCTGCCTCATATCGCCCGGCATGCGCTCAACGACTGGGAAAACATCCGGCAAAGGCAGCGGGCGGAACAGGAGAGACGTGAAACAGAGAAACGCCTTGCGGATATCATCGGGTTCCTCCCGGATGCTGTACTCGCAGTAAACACCGATGGCCGGGTGATTGCATGGAACAAGGCGATGGAGGAGATCACCGGTGTTCCCGCCGGCGATATGCTGGGGAAAGCTGACCACGAGTACAGTCTTCCCCTGTATGGCGACCGGCGGCCAATCCTGATCGATCTTGTCCTCAAGGATGACGTCGAAACCGAAAAAAAATACCTGTCTTTCCGGCGCGAGGGGGAGAAACTGGTATCCGAAGCGTTTGTCCCTGCTGCTTTTGGTGGCAGGGGAGCGTATGTCTGGGTGGCAGCCTCGCCGTTGTATGATACGACCGGGAAAACGGTTGGCG
Source organism: Methanoregula sp. (assembly GCF_049518935.1). Lineage (GTDB taxonomy): Archaea > Halobacteriota > Methanomicrobia > Methanomicrobiales > Methanospirillaceae > Methanoregula. The sequence goes on along the minus strand of NZ_JBEKRH010000002.1, from coordinate 114,057 downwards.
CAATCGAGACGATCCGGGACATCACGGATCGCAAACAGATGGATGAGGTTCTCATCCTGTCAAATGAGATCCTCAGGGCCTCATATGCCGGCCTTGCACTAAACCCGACTCTCAATCAGGTGGTGGCTCTTGTCCATCGTTATACCGGATGCGACTCTGTGGCGATCCGTCTCCTTGATGAAACGGGACACATCCCTTACCGTGTCTACACAGGATTCACCCGGGAGTTCTACGAGCTCGAGAGCCCCCTCTCGATCCACGAGGACAAGTGCATGTGCATCAATGTCATCACCGGGACAACAGATCCGAAGCTCCCCTTTTACACGCAGGACGGGTCGTTCTACATGAACGGCACTACGCGTTTCCTCGCTACAGTGTCGGAAGTGGATAAAGGATCCACGCGAAACGTCTGCAACCAGGCGGGATATGAATCCGTCGCCCTTGTACCCCTCAGGGAGCGTGGCCGGATTACCGGTCTCATCCATATCGCCGACCACCGCGAGGGCATGGTACCCCTCCGGGTTGTACGGGTGCTTGAGAACATTGCACCGGTTGTCGGGGAAGTGGTACAGCGGCTGCTGATGGAAGAATCTCTCAAGGCAACCCGCGAGTGGCTGGGCATCGCACTCAAGGCCGCACATGCCGGGACATGGGACTGGGATATCCCGGCCGGCAGGCTGACCTGGTCCCCGGAGTTCTTCGGACTCTTCGGCCTTCCATCCGGTGCGACCCCCACGTTTGAGACCTGGCGTGCTGTCCTTCATCCCGATGATCGCGGACCGGCTCAGGCAAAGATCGACCGGGCATTAAAGGATCACGCATCATCGCTCTGGAACGAGTACCGGATCATCCTTCCCGGAGGAGATGTCCGCTGGATCGGATCCAGTAGCAGCACACTCTATACTGATGCCGGCGATCCGGTGCGGATGAGCGGGGCCTCCCTCGATATCACGGTGCGAAAACAGGCTGAGGAGAGTCTTCGCAGCCAGAATGCCACCCTTGAAACGCTCCTCAACGCCCCTCTCTATATTTTAACCCTGGTGGATCGGCAGGGAACAATTATCCGGATGAACCGGGACGGAGCCAACCGGATCGGGGCAAGGGTTCATGACGTAACCGGAAAGAATGTTTACAGTATTCTTCCCCCGGATCTTGCAGCGTCCCGGAAACCATTTATCGACCGGGTTTTTGAGACCGGCGAACCGGCCTGGTTTGATGATGAACGGTCAGGCACATACCTCCATAATGAGATCTACCCGGTTTTCAACCAGGATCACACGGGTGTAGAGCAGATCGTTATCTTTGCAACCGATATTACGGAACGGAAACGTGCAGAAGAGAAACTCCGCGAGAGCGAAGAGAAGTTCCGGGAGATCTTCAACAATGTCAGCGACGCCGTCCATATCCACGAAGTGGACGAACACGGCTTCCCGGGCAGGTTCATCGAAGTCAACGATGCGGCCTGCCGGATGCTCCAGTACACCCGGGAAGAACTGCTTGCCAAGGACCTGTCCGACTTTGATATCGATTACCGCAGCTTGGACCTTGGTACGATTGGCAAGGACCTGAAGACCGCGGGCCACATGACCTTCGAAACGCGACACTCAAGAAAGGATGGGACTATCATCGATGTGGAGATCAGTGTCCATTATACTGTGATCCTCGGGAAAGAGGTTTTTGTCTCCATGGTCCGTGACATCACTGAGCGCAAATACGCTGAAATAGAACTTGAGGAGAGCGAGAGAAAATTCCGGACCGTCGCTGATTATACCTATGACTGGGAGTTCTGGCTGGGCCCTGATGCTAAGTTCAAATACATCTCCCCCTCCTGCGAGCGGATCAGCGGGTATAAACCGGATGATTTTCTCCAGGATCCAAATCTCATGGAAAAAATTGTGCATCCGGAAGAATTCGGGCTCATCCATGAACATGCAGAATCAGTGCAGACAAATACCGGTACGGAGGATTTTATCGAGTTCCGCATCATCACCCGCGATGGCCGGACGGTCTGGATCGGGCATGACTGCCGTCCGATCTACACCAGTGACGGGACATACCTGGGCCGGCGCGGGAGCAACCGGGATATTACCGAACGTAAACTGGCAGAAGAGGCGCTGCGCGAGAGCGAGATGAAATACCGGGAGCTGGTCGATCATGTCCCCATCGGCGTCGGGATCGTCACATTCGATGGCCACCCTCTTGCCTTCAATGATGCCCTGTGCCGCATCACAGGCATTTCTCCCGACACGATACGGGAGACGAACACCCTCGATAACTATGCCACTTCGGAAGACCGGACCCGGTTGTTCGAGCGCCTGACACAAGAGCGCGTGATCCGGGACTATGAAGTCAGCATGAAACAGCCGGACGGCACACCTTATTATGCAAATCTCAATCTTGTCCGGTTCCTCTTCAAAGGAGAACCCGTCGCCCTGATCATGATGGAGGATATCTCAGAAAAGAAAAAGGCAGAGGAAGCGCTCCGGCAGAGCGAGACCCGGTTCCGTGCACTCATCCATAACTCGTCTGATATCATACGGATCCTCGATCGCGAGGGCCGTATTGTATACGAGTCACCTTCCGCCGAACGGCTTCTGGGATATCCGCCCGGCTCCCAGATCGGCAGGGATCCCATGGACTATATCCATCCCGATGACCGTGACATTGTCAAAAAGGATCTTCAGGCAGTATATGACCGGGCAAATACCGGTATCCCCACGGAGTTCCGGATCAGAACCGCCGGCGGGGAGTATATCTGGGTTGATGCCCTCGGTGTCAATCTTCTCGATGTTCCCGGGGTGAACGGGGTTGTCATTACCACCCGCCCGATCCAGCAGCGCAAGCAGGCAGAGCAGGAAATCAGTGAGAGCGAGGGGCGGCTCAGGCTGGCGCTCGAAGGTGCCGATGCTGCCTTCTGGGACTGGGATCTTCCCTCCGGCAAAGAGTTCTTCAGTGACCGGTTCTATACCATGCTCGGTTATACTCCCGGTGAATTTCCTGCCACGTACGACGCATGGGTAGCTCTCATGCACCCTGATGACCGGGACCATGTACTTCCGGATCTCCGGCAGCAGATCCAGGAGAAGCGCCCTCTCTGCGAGATCGAATACCGGCTCCTCTCAAAAGAACGGAATTGGATCTGGATTCTCGGGCGGGGAAAGATCGTTGCCATGGATGAGCAGGGAAATCCCGCCCGGTTAACCGGTGTCAATATCGATATCACCAACCGCAGGCTGATGGAGTCGGAGATCCGGTCGCTCAACACCGTCCTTGAACAGCGGGTGAAGGACCGGACCGAAGCCCTCTCAAAGGCAAACGAAGCGCTGGAAGAGGAGAATGCCCAGCGCGTCGAGGCAGAGAGCAGGCTCAAGGCCGCTTATGACGAGAAAGTGATGCTCATCAAGGAGATCCACCACCGGGTCAAGAACAATCTGCAGATCATCATCAGTCTCTTAAACCTCCAGTCCCGCTATATCACGGATGAGGCCACGCTTGCGGCGATCAAGGAGAGCCAGAACCGGGTCCGGGCCATGTCACTCGTCCACGAGAAGCTCTACCAGGCAGATAATGTCTCGAAGATACAGATAAAGGATTATATCCGTTTCCTCGGCAACGGCCTGTTCCAGTTCTACGGTGCAAAATCCCGGGGCGTGCGCCTCACGCTGGATGTCGGTAATGTCGACGCCACCATCAACACCGCAATCCCGCTGGGACTGATCATCAATGAACTGATCTCCAACTCCCTGAAATATGCCTTCCCCGACGGGAGAACCGGAGAGATCACGATCACCGTCAGGAAAGAAGATCAGGCCCTGCACATCCAGTTCAGGGACAATGGCGCAGGGATTCCGGAAACTCTCGACTGGAAAAACACAAAATCCCTGGGGCTCCGGCTGGTCAACACCCTTGTCGACCAGCTGAACGGGACCGTGGAACTCGACCGGAGTGCCGGGACTCAGTTTACGATGGTGCTGCATGAGAAAGAATAAACCGGCCGCGGGAACCCTGTACCTGCAGGGAAAATCTGCCGGAAAGGCCGGTAACAGGAGTCTTCCATGAAGAAAATGGACTTGTCCGGTTTCGGGATAACCGAGAACATCTGGCTGGGTTCGATCCTTGCGTTATCCTTTGTGGTCATCACGTTTACGGTCTGGTGCCTGTCCCATGGAATTACCACCATCTTCCCGAATCTTTACTACATCCTGATCGTCATCATCGCGTACCATTACCGGAAAACGGGTTTTTACCTCGTGCTCCTCCTGAGCCTCGCGTATCTGACCCTTGTCATCCTGTTTACGCACGGCGATACCTCCTCCCTCACAGACGCAGCTGAACGGGCAATTGTCTTCATCATCATCGGCGCATTGATCGCCTACATTTCTGAAACCCTTTCCACGTCATTGGATACCATTCATGACAAATTCCAGATCCAGCAGAGCATCATCCAGAATGCCAATGTCCTGCTCGTGGTGCTGGACCCCCGCGGGCGAATCCTTGAATGGAACAAGGCCGCAGAAGAGATGAGCGGGTATACCGCTCAGGAAGTAGTGGGGCAGAATCTTATCTGGAAATCCCTGTATCCGGATACCATGTACCGGAAGACCATCACCAGCACAATAACACGGGTCATCGGCGCCAACCAGTTCTTTGAAAATTTCGAGACCGTCATCAGGACAAAAAGCGGTGGTCAGAAGACGATCTCCTGGAACACCCGCGCGATCCCCGGGGAACAGGGCAGGCCGTCCGGTTTTGTTGCAATCGGGATTGATGTCACCGCACGGAAAAATCTGGAATCGCAGTTATCCCTGCAGAATGCCCAGATGTCCCTTGCCCAGCGTATGGCGAAGATCGGGTACTGGAGCTACGATGTGTCCAGCGGAATCCCCGTATGGTCCGATGTGATGTTCGTTGTTTTGGGGCAGGATCCCGGGAAAGGTGTTCCCCAATACTCGCAGCACCGGGATTTCATTCACCCTGATGACTGGAAAAAGTTCAAAGATGCAGTCCAGGGAGCGATCTCCGGCACACCCTATGATATCGAAATCCGGGTCATCTTTCCTGACGGGTCGCTCCACTATGTACAGACACAGGGATTCCCCAGAAGAAGTCCCGATAACAGTATTACGGAACTGTTTGGCACATCGCAGGATACAACCGAGCGGAAACTGGCAGAACTCGCGTCCCGGGAGAGCAATGAAAAATATCGTGCGTTCTTCATCACTTCGCGGGATTGTGTTTTCATCAGCACTCCGGAAGGCCGATGGGAGGATTTCAACGATGCCGCGGTCGAATTATTCGGGTATGACAGCAGGGAAGATCTGCTGGCGACCGACATCACTCTTGTGTACGCGAATCCTGCGGACAGGACCGCACATATCCGGTATATCCGGGAAAAAGGATATTCGTTTGAATACCCGGTTGATTTACAGAAGAAAGACGGGACTATCATCAATACTATCATCACTACGGTTGTCCGGAAAGACCCGTCCGGCACTATCATCGGTTTTCAGGGATCAATAAGGGATATCACCGAACGTAAGCGCGTAGAAGAGGCGCTACGGAGGAGTGAGGGGCGCCTGCATACGCTGGTGCAGACGATCCCGGACCTGATCTGGCTGAAAGACAAGGACGGTGTCTATCTCTCCTGTAACCCGATGTTCGAACGCTTTTTCGGGGCCCGGGAAGCAGACATCGTCGGAAAAACCGATTACGACTTTGTAAACAGGGAACTTGCCGATTCCTTCCGGGAGAATGATCGCAAGGCCATGGCGGCGGGCAGACCCACCGGCAACGAAGAATGGATCACCTTCGCTGATGATGGCCATCGTGCCCTGCTGGATACTACAAAGACGCCAATGTATGACAGTACGGGTACACTTATCGGCGTGCTCGGTATCGGGCGCGACATCACCGAGCACAAGCGGGCGGAAGAAGTGCTCCGGCAGAACCAGCTGCAGCTGGCCAATGCCCTGGACCTCGCCCATATCGTGAACTGGGAGTTTGATGTTGCGGACAGGATGTTCACGTTCGACGATCGGTTTTACTCCTTTTTCGGGACGACTGCTGAACGGGAAGGGGGGCACCGGATTTCTGCAGAGACCTATGCCCGCGAATTTGTCCATCCTGACGACATTTCCACGGTCGCGGAGGAGATCCGTAAGATACTGGAAACCAGGGATCCTCTCTACCGGGGCCAGATGGAACACCGGATTATCCGGAGGGGCGGGGAGATTCGTACCATTATTGCGAGGTACGCCCCGGTTATGGATGCGCAGGGAAGGGTAATCCGGACATTTGGTGCAAACCAGGACATTACTGAACGCAAAGTGATGGAAGACGCGCTTTTGGAATCCCGGCAGATCTTCGCAGACATCATCAGTTTCCTGCCAGATCCTACGTTTGTCATTGATGCGGAGGGGAAAGTGCTTGCATGGAACCGGGCGCTCGAACAGCTCAGCGGGGTACCTGCTGCGGAGATTGTCGGGAAAGGGGACTATGAATACAGCCTCTGGATGGACGGAAAACGGCGTCCTATCCTGATCAACCTTGTACAGGATCCGGATAAGGATTATGGCAGGGTCGATTACCGGGGAATCATCGAGGAAGGGCATACGATCATGGCTGAAACAGACGTGATCCACTCCGGGAAGAAGATCACCCTCTCGCTGGTGGCATCCCCCCTCCTGGACCAGGATGGAAAGATCATCGGTGCAATCGAGTCCATGCGGGATATCACGAGGATCAAAGAGACGGAAGCTGAACTCGCCCGTATCAATGCTCACCTGGAAACCCTGGTGAAAGAGAGGACGCACGCGCTTGAAGAGGAAGTAATCCAGCGGCGGAATGCGGAGCAGAAAGTCAAAGACACGCTCCGGCATACGCGGAACGTGATCGAGGCAAATCCCGACCTCATGGTGATTCTCGATGCAAAGGGTATTCTCCAGGATGTGAATGCCACTACCGAACAGATGACCGGTCTCCCCCGCGAAAAACTGATCGGGACCTCGTACAATTTGTACCTCATCGCCAACAACGATGCCGAGACAAATTTCGCCCGGCTCCTCCGCGAGGGGGCATTAAAGGATATTCCCTACGATGTCCGGCACGTTGACGGGAGAATCACACCGATCCTCTCTAACACCCGGGTACAACGGGATGAGACCGGGGCTGTGGAATATATCATCACCGCTGCACACGACATCACGCAGCAGAAGAAAGATGCTGATGTTATAAAGGCGTCACTGGAGGAGAAGATCATCCTTCTCCGCGAAGTCCACCACCGGGTCAAGAACAACCTGCAGATCATCATCAGCCTGAACAATCTCCAGCTCCGCCAGGTGAACGACCCGCAGCTCAAGCAGTTCCTCAACGAGACAAAAAACCGTGTCAGGGCAATGTCGCTTGTCCATGAGAAACTCTACCAGTCAGAGAGCCTCTCCCGCATCGACCTTGCAGAGTATCTCCGGTTCCTCGCGTTCCAGCTCTTCTCTTATTACAGTACCGACACACGCAGGGTGAAGCTCGTGGTGGAGATCAGCAAGGCCACGATCGATATCAACACGGCCATTCCGATCGGCCTGATCGTGAATGAACTCGTATCCAATGCCCTCAAGTATGCGTTTCCCGGGGACCGCAACGGGACCCTCGTAATCTCCGGTGGCCTTGTTGACCAGCTCCTTACCATCTCGGTAAAAGACGACGGTGTCGGCATGCCCCCGGGTTATGACTGGAAGAATGCCACCTCCCTGGGCCTCCGGCTCGTGAATATCCTCGCCGACCAGATCGACGGGACTATCGCTGTATCAGAAGATCAAGGAACAACGTTTATCATCACGGTCCGCGAAAAGCCATGAGTGGGGAACCAGATCGTGACCGGCCCGGCTGTTTTTATTGTGGAGGATGAATCCATTGTGGCAAGCGATATCAGGGATGCATTGCAGCATCTTGGGTACGAAGTCACCGGAATGGCCCGGTCAGGGGAGATCGCCCTGGAGAAGATCGGGGAAGCAAAGCCCGACATCATCCTGATGGACATCCAGCTTGCCGGCAAACTGGATGGGATCGAGACGGCCGCCAGAATCCGGGAAACGCATAATATCCCTGTTGTCTATCTGACAGCGAATTCTGACACACCGGTTCTCGAGCGGGCAAAGGCGACCGAACCCTACGGGTATATCCTGAAACCGTTCGATGAACGGGACCTGAAGTCAACGATCGAGATCGCACTCCACAAGTACCGGATTGATGAACAGGTCCGGGACCAGGAGCAGCTGATCCGGTCGCTCGTGAACACCAATACCGAACCCGTATTCATCGTTGACCGGGACACAAATGTCCTCTTCATCAACGATGCGTTCGTTTCCCAGCGGCCGGCCATGGAACAAGCCCAGTACCGCCAGAAACTCGAACGGTTTGCCTATGCCGGCATCATCTCCGGGAAACTCGTGGGGGTCATCCTCGAGCACTTCTACGACGAGACCCCGTACCGGTTCTCCGAGGAATTCAATGGCAAGTGGCTCGCCCATACCATCTATCCCCTCAAGGATATGCAGAACCGGATCTCCCGCTGCGCAGTCCACAGCTACGATATATCCGACATCAAACAGCGGGAACTCGACCTGACAACCCTGATCGAGCAGCAGGCCAACAAGAACCAGTCCCTCGTCCTGTATGCCGCGATGATCGAATCCATGGACGACATGGTGATTGTAACGGACATGGAGGGCTACATTTTCTATGTGAACCGATCGTTTGTCAAGAGGTTCGGGTACACTCCTGCAGAGATCAAAAAGCAGCATATCCGCATGCTCCAGGACCCCGGAGACCCGTTTTCCATGGATGCCGATGCCTTCTATATAGATAAGAAGAAGGTCTGGAACGGGAGCTTCACCGGTGTCAACAAGTACAAGATGCGGATCAAGACCCTGCTGAAAAGTTCACCGGTGGTGTACGAAGACCAGTCCGTATGCAGGGTCTTTGTCCTGAGGGAACGGCAGACCTGAACAACCGGTCCCCCGGGTCCCGGATCCGACACATTCAGGTCGGCAACGGTGAAGAGACTCATCTCTGTATCTCACATAATCTTCACGTTTTTTCCGGCTGTATTTTTATCCCCAATGATCGTATTCCGGGTCACTATAAAGGGAACAACATTTATTAACCTGTATAGTGACTCATTGTTCGGCTGAATCCGGGAATTGTTCCATGTCAGACGCATCCATCTTCATTGTTGAAGATGAGCTGATCGTAGCGGATGATATACGCCTGACGCTGGAGAACCTGGGTTACACGGTTGCCGGGATAGCACAGACGGGTGAAACTGCTATCCACCAGGTGCCGGCACATTTTACCGACCTCGTCCTGATGGACGTCCAGCTCGCGGGAACCATGGACGGCATTGAGACAGCGGAATGGATCCATACCCATCTCGGGATCCCGGTCATCTTTCTCACTGCCCATGCAGATGACATAAACCTCGACCGGGCAAAGGTGACCGAACCCTATGGTTATCTTGTCAAACCCTATGACGAGCGGGAACTCCACTCCATTATAGAGATGGCCCTGTACAAGCACCGCATGGAGAAGAAGACCCGGGAAAACGAGCGGACAATCAGGGCACTGGCGAACGCAATTCCCGATGCGATCCTTCTCCTCGACCCGGAACAGAGAATCATCGCCCTGAATGAATCCATGGCCCAGCGCCTCGGCCAGAGTCCCGCCGCCCTCATCGGTTCGGATATCCTCTCGCATATCCCGCGGGGGCTTCCTGCCCGGATACGGGAGCATCTCGTGGAAACGATACGACAGTGCCGGACCCTGCAGTACGAAGAGAGCGAAGGCGACCGGTGGTTTGAAGTAGTGCTCTCCCCCCTCCCGGAGCCGGGCCACGCCATTTCCCGGATCATGATCCAGTACCACGATATCACCGATCTCAAGCTGATCGAACAGCGGATGCACGAGCAGGGGATCGCCCAGATCGACCGGAACATGGAGCAGTTCCAGATCCTCAACGACAAGATCCGCAACCCCCTCCAGGCAATCCTGGGGTACATCAATCTCGATTGCGAACAGTCCAAATCCAGGATCGTAGAACAGGTCATGCAGATCGACAACCTCGTCACCCGCCTCGATCACGGGTGGGTGGAATCGGAAAAAGTCCGGCGCTTCCTCTACAGGCATTATCACCACGGCCAGCCTGATGAACCGGATGCGCAAACGGACAAAACACGGGAGGCCTGAACCGTGCCGCAGACCCTCCTGATCATCGATGACGATCCCCCCATCCTTGATACGTTTTCCCGGTTCCTGACAACACAGGGATTTACCGTTCATACTGCCGAAGGAGGAGAGAAGGGTATTGCCCTGCTGGCGACGATCACCCCCGACCTCATTCTCCTCGATCTCATGATGGAGCCCATGGATGGCTGGGAGACGCTCCTTGCTATCCGGGACAATCCAAAGACACGGGCGGTCCCGGTGATGATAGTGACGGCAAAACTTCCGACGCAGGAGGAGATCCAGAAATACGGGGGTGAAACAGACGACTTTGTCATGAAACCGGTGGATCTGCAGATTATCCCCGCATCCGTCCGGCAGGCAATCGAAACGAATGCACGGATGACCGGCGTTGTGGAGGGACTCAGGGGTCGCGGGGCGGACCCGGACCAGATCCGTGAGTATATATCGCTCCAGCGCAAGGTCAGGATCACGCAAAAACTGTCAGGACGTTTCCGTGACCGCCGGGACACCGACACCTGCCTCCCCTCTCAGCTGGAGTCCCGGCTCGCACAACTGGGACAGGAACTGGGTATTGTACTCCCGCCTGCAGCCAGTGACCCGGATCCGGGAGGGAGACACTCCGTGTAAACCCTGATGAACGAGACACCGCCCCGCATGCGTGGCGGCAGAAGAGCGGAATTTCCGGGAAAAACGAGAAGGTGACAGGTGAACAATGGATAAACCAGCGATATTTATTGTGGAAGACGAATCGATTGTTGCAAGCGACATCAAAGAGACTCTCCTGAGTCTTGGGTATGCAGTAACAGGAATTGCCAAATCCGGTGAGACTGCCGTTGAGGAGATCCAGAAGACCCGTCCGGATCTTGTCCTGATGGATATCCATCTGGCCGGCAAGATGGATGGCGTCGAAGCCGCGGGAAAGATCCATGTGCTCTGCGACATCCCGGTGATCTACCTCACGGCCTACGCCGACAAACCGCTGCTCGACCGGGCGAAAGTGACCGAACCGTACGGGTATGTTCTCAAACCCTATGACGAGCGTGAACTGCATTCCGTGATCGAGATGGCACTCTACAAGCACCAGATCGAGCGCGAGATCAGGAAACGGGACGACATCCTTTTTGCGGTCAGTTCTGCTGTAGAATGGCTCCTCCGGGTCACTCGTTCGGATATTCATGATAAAGGGCAGGTCCGGGACTTCAATCCATCCGATTTCCGGGACATTCTTGAACCGATCGGGCTTGCACTGAAAGCCAGCTCTATCGGGATATTCCAGGTTACGGCAGGTTCTGGCGATGCAGTATCGTTCCATATGAAATACGAATGGACAGGTGCAGGAGTATTGCCGAACCTGTACAAAGCCGAACTCCGTGAGGCAACCTTCTCTTCCGCGGGTATCTTACGCTGGCAGGACCTGCTCCACAAAGGCGAGGTGATTACCGTATCCGCCAGGACGTGCGCCGATCCCGAGAAGAAGTTCTTTGCCCTGCTTGGATGCGAATCCGGCGTAATCCTCCCGGTATTCATCCGGGACACCCTCTGGGGTTTCATCGGGTTCTTCAACAATACCGATCAGGAACGGTCCAATGATGAAATCGAGGCATTGCGAATCACGACCAACCTTCTCGGTGCTGCCATGGGATACCGGTAATGCCATGGGGCCCGTCCCGGCAATTTTCCTTGTTGAAGACGAGCTGATCGTGGCAGAGGATCTCCGGCTGACCCTCGAAAGCCTCGGGTATGCGGTTGCAGGGCACGAGAAGACCGGGGAACGTGCCCTGGAGAAGATCCCGTCTGCCCCCCCGGCTCTTATCCTTATGGATATCCACCTTGCCGGCCAGCTTGACGGGATCGAGACTGCTATTGAGGTCCGTTCCCGTTGGAATATACCGGTCATTTTTCTCTCTGCCCACGCGGACAAGGAGCTTTTTGACCGGGCGAAAGTGGCCGAACCGTACGGATACCTCATAAAGCCATACGATGACCGCTCCCTCCAGTCCGCGATCGAGATGGCGCTTTACAAGCACCGGATGGAACAGGCCCTGCAGGAAAGCGAGAAAAGGACGAGTTTACTCATCAACGCAAGCCGGGATGCCCTGTACCTTCTTGACGCCAACGGAAAGCTCCTCTGCGCAAACGATGCCCTGGCAGAAATGACCGGTATGACGATTGAGCAGCTGATCGGTACGAGTGCCTATGAACTGGTCGGCAGGAAGATCTTCACCCCGCTGATGGCCTGCTGGCAGCTGGATCCCCAGGGGAGGACAGGTATCCAGGCCGTGGAGAATCTGCACCGGAACTGGTATGATGTACGTATTTACCCGGTGTATGAACCCTCGGGAACCGTGACCATGTATGCAGCGGGTATCCGGGATATCACGGAGACGAAACAGGCTGACGACCAGCAACTGCACAATGCCGAGTACTTCCGCTCGCTTATCGAGGATACTGCGGAGGTGGTGGCCTTCCTGAACGCGGACGGCACATTCTCCCGCCAGAGCGCATCGCTCCGGCATGCACTGGGGTATTCCCTGAATGTCATTCTCGACAAGACATTGTTTGCATATATTGTCATCACCGATGTGCAGCTGGCAAAACAGGTCTTCTCCGAGGTGCTTGCCCACCCCGGGCAGGTGAAACCGCTACGGATGAAATTTGAGAAGAATGACGGGACCGTCTGCATTATCCGGGGAATTCTGAGCAACCTGTCCGAAAACCCGTTTATCAAAAATATCGTGTTGCACGGCTGGATTGAGTGATCCTGGCGCTCCTTCCTGCGCGAGGGCATCGTTCGGTTTCTCTGATCAGGAAGCAGATTTTTCCCCGGCAAATCCATTTTCCCACTATGGTGCGGTACTGAGAATCACCCGTCGGCAGGCGGCAGCGTACCTGCGAACGCCCGCACTGCAGCTGATGCCCCGGGCCGGAGCGGTACGCCATGCCCCGTGAGAAGGAGGTCAAAGTCAAGACCTCCAATGGCACGGATTGACTGGCGCGAACGGGACAGGTCCATAGTGAACGGTGCCGGCCCTTCGGCAAGAGTCGTCCCGTCATACCTGAGGATGTCGCCGGCAAAGAATGTCCCGGTCGCCTCATCCAGCAGCCCGATGCTGCCGGGTGTATGGCCCGGGATGGCGATGCAGGTGAGTCCGTCGATCCTGTCCCGGTCCTTAAGGAGAAGATCAGGTTTGAAGGCACCCGGTTTCATGACCAGGCCCACGATACGAAGCAGGAGTCCGCGGAATCCCGGGTGAACGGGCAGGGCGAGTGCTCCGGTGACATACCCGGCATCGGCGTCGCCTACCGCGACCTTCACGTCGGGAGCCTCTTTTTTAATCGCTGATACGCCACCGATATGGTCCATGTGGAAATGGGTGATGATGATGGTCCTGATCTCCCGCGGATTGCGGTGCAGCGTTTCCCGGATATAGGCAAGGATCTTCTTCCCGCTCCCCGGAATGCCGGTATCGATTACGGTCAGGCCGTCGCGGACGAGGATGTAACTGTTCCCGTTGACCCCGTCCACCTGGTGGATGCCCGGTACAATCTCCATAGTATCACTGAGAATGTGTAAGGATCTTCCGGATTATCAGGTTTCCCGGTGGCATCTCCCGGGAATCCCCGGGGCCGGCCAGATCTATGGCCGAAGCACCCTGCATATCCCGGGGGGACGGCAGTGATGACAGACCCGGTTCAGTTCCAGTAGTCTCTGACAAAGAGCTCGTGCGTTCTCACGATGGGTGTGAAGATGTACAGTATCGCGGGAACAAGGATCAGGCAGACAATACAGTTCCCCAGCCACCCAGAGATTCTCTCGATCACCGGCATTACGATTGCCGAAACCGGAATCTATGGAAAATGGGCACGGTTCGGGATGACCGTGCCAAAAGGGTGCTACCGGTACGCCACTCAGGCGGGCGTCCCGTCATGAGTATCAACCGGGCTCTCCTGCCCTGCCACTACTGGAACCCGATCATAGCCCCGTACTTTGCATATACTTCTTTTACCAGATCCATGGACTTCGGGTTGCCCCAGTCGTGCATCCACTCCGAGACAAGGGACTCGGTAGTGATGGGAATCACCCCGGCCTGCAGCATCCTCTTGATCCCGTACTTGTGGGCGTCCGGTGTTGAATCCCCGGCTGCGTCGATCAGCCCGTACACTTCATACCCTTCCTTCAGGGCATGGAGTGCGGTGTAGGCAAAGCACATGCTGGTCCAGAGCCCCGAGATGACCACTTTTTTCCTGCCTGTCTTTTTGAATGCATTCCAGGTCTTTTCGTCCTCGAATGCATCGAAACTCGGCACTGTCCGGGCAAACACTTCCTGGCCCGGGAAGATCTTCGTAATGTCTGCCATGAACTCCCCGTTGCGCTGGGGTCCGATTGCAGAGAGTACGACCGGGACGCCAAGGATGCTTGCGGCCTTTGCGGCACATGTTGCCGCGTTCCGGATGATCGTCTTATCTCCCGAGGCGACCCCGGCAAACATCGCGGGCTGGTAGTCCACGAGCACGAGAACACTGTTCTTGTCCGATAACAGTTCAAGTTTTCCGTCTTTCTGGTTTGGCATTCGTTTCCTCCTTCTAATACAGGAATAATCACCCGACCTGTTATATAAAAACAATGATATGGGCAGGACATCACCCCATGACTCCGAAGATATCTGCAAATCTTTTTGCCTATCCCCCCTTGCTGCCCCTGCGCTTTGCGATGCCTGAGGGAATTACCCTTTCGGGAGTTATCGCATTCGGGGTTGCCATAGCAACGGGGACTGCCGAAGGTGGTGAAGAAGATTTTCATCAGAATATTTTTGACTGAGGAACCCCCGGGAGCGTTAATATTTTTAGGATTTCTCAAGGGCAGAAAAAGAGAAACGTCCGGCGGGAATAACGTTACGGGTGAGGAAACCGGCGTTCCTTCACTCTTTCCGTTCCACATGGCTGCCGTCGCAGAACGGCTTGTTGCCGGACTTCCCGCACCGGCAGAGCGTGACCCGGTTCCTGATGGTATACTGCTTCCCGTCGGCGGACTCTACCGGGACCCCGCCCCGGACCCAGAGCGGCCCGTGCTCGCCCCGCGGGGGATATTCGATGACCACGATCGACTTCTCCAGCTCAGGTTCGATTGTTTCCCCGGTCTTCCGGTCCCGGATGACGAGCCGGCCGGATGGGCAGTTGCAGGCTTCCTCAATGGCGGTCTCCCGGGCTTCCGGGATATCCGATTGCCTGGTCAGGTTCCAGATCCCCCCGGCCCGCATGCAGAACCGGGCATGGACGCAGAGATGCTCCACATCTTCCAGTTCCAGTGTCGGGCCGCGAATGATCTCCGGGCGCTGCAGGTAGGCTTCTCTCCCGGCATGTTCGGTCCCGTCGAAGTGAACCGATGCGTGGGTGCCATCGCAGAACGGCTTGTTTTTCGAGTGGCCGCACCGGCAGAGGGCATAGGAATCCGGGACGGGATATCGGACCACTTCCTTCCAGGTCCGGCAGTACCCTTCGTCATCATTGCAGATCTCCTCCCTGATAAGGGGGATGCCCCCGGAGATAAGGTAGGGGCCGTTTTTACTGACAACGATCTTCATCCCGTCATGGGAAGGCGGGGTTGCGGGGGAGTGTTTTTCTGCCATGGTCTGCACGAGCTTGTACCGGGTATTTTCCCTGCCGGGATTAATCGGTTTGGATCGCGGCCGGGTATGGCACAGACCCCTCCCGGATCCTGGGGTGAAAGGATACGGGACATTTTCCGGCCAAGTAGAACTCCAAAAATTCCTGCAGTCAAATAAATCCATATATCCTTACCCGCAGTATAATCTCTTACGCCAGATGTGATCTCAATGAAACACAACACCCTCATTCTCTGCATATGCAGTGTGGTCCTGGTTACGGCCCTGCTCGCTGCCGGCTGCACCTCCGCACCCAAAACCGGCACAACACCTGCCACCCAGGTACCGACACCCGTTGCCCCGGTAACGACGATTGTCACCCCCGGCAACCCTGCCAGTGCCACGTGCGGGTTCACCACGTGTCACGGCTTCGACCTTGCCTGCGGGACAAATGGCCCCCAGATCTGCACCACGGACTACCAGCCGGGCGACAAGTGCCGGCAGTATGCGCAGTGCAGTTCCGGCAGCGACGGCTCCTGCTCGCTCGTCACGAGCCCGCAGTACGATTCCTGCAAGACCTGCGCCCAGAACTGCGAGCTGCGGGCCGGCGCTGACAATCTGGCAGCCGCTTCCTGCGAAGAGCAGTGCTGAAGCAGTTAGATAAGAACCAGCCATTACCCTAACCTTTTTCCGGTAAGTTACCCGAAGCACGGGCACGGCCTCAGCCGTCGGGACAGTCGGCATGTTCCCGTCCAGCGGGCCAGGGGAATATCTATTATTGTCCGGAACGACCGTTATTCCGGTGAAACCATTGGCAAACGAGATCATTATCGTCAGCACACCGTACCTGCCAGGCTATAAGATCACAAAGACCCTCGGGTTCACGTGGGGCCTCATCGTGCGGAGCCGGGGCCTGGGCCGGAATATCACGGCAGGGCTCCGCTCCCTTGTCGGCGGCGAGATCCACGAGTACACGGAACTCTTAAACCAGTCCCGCGAGCAGGCGCTCGACCGGCTCCGCGGCCATGCGAGGGAGCTCGGCGCCAATGCGGTGGTCAGCGTGCAGTTCGACTCCTCCGAGATCGGGCAGACAATGACCGAGCTGCTGGCGTACGGCACGGCTGTGGTTGTGGAGAAAGATGTGGTTCAGGCAAGCCCGGTGAGACTGGGATAGAATTGTGCGGGGGGCAGGCCGGCAACTTCTCCTCATGGACCGGAAATGTTTTGTGATTTGGGTGCCGAACAGTTTCCTCAAGCGCAGGGCCACGTTGGGCGGGATGATGAAAAGGCGCGGGGAGGCGCAGATCTTTCAGGGAGTATTGAACTAAAAAAATCCTGGATGGAGGTGGACCGGGCACAAAGGTGAAATGAACCCTCGGCAAAAAACCGGTGAGCAAAGGGAGAACTTCAGCTGGCCCTGACTGTCCGGGAAAAGATTCCGGGCCGGAAGAACGGGTCGCGGGCGCTATTGAGGGCTCCCGGTAAAAAACCGGTGAACAAAAGGAACGGTGCAGCGGTTCCGGCGGATAAGCCGGACCCCGCGGGACCGGCAACGGGAGAAACACCGGCATCGCCTGCCGATTGCGAATCAGCTTCCGGGGAACCTCCGTCAGAGAGGACGCCAGGATCCCGACCACACCCCCGGAAGGAACCCGATCGCCCGGTACCAGGACGTAAGAGAGACGTTTTCTGAGATGCAGTCAACAGGAGCCATTTCAGCCTCCGATTGCCTCTTCCGGGGGTCCGACAGACAACTTTTCATCGAAAAGCCGCACCCTGATTCCGGGAAACGGCCATTTCAGCCGCGTATTGGCGATCTGAATGCCTTTTTGGGCAGAAAAATGACCACATTTAGCAACGATACAATGGCAGATATCCGGAAATACGGGCTGGAGTTGCGGGTGACCGTTCATCCGACCCGGAGGAGATCCCGGGATCCTGCCCGTCGAAGTTCCGGCCCTGCCAAAAAAACCTGACATTGCCGGTCCGGCGCAGGTGTGGGGGGTATCCCCCACTAGTTCAAAACCAGCTCTCGAGCGTCTTCTGCCCGGCCTTCGCTGAGAATCCTTCAAGCGCCTTGTCCACCCGCTCGGGCGAGAAATCGTACCCGTCGCAGAGCATCCTCTTGAGCCCTTCGACGTCCGGGTGCCCGGCAGTGACCGAATAGTCGTCCATGACATTCGGGTGGAGGAACGTCTCCATCACCGGCGTCGGGTCGAAGTCCGGCAGCTTCTCTTTGAGTTTCTGGGCAAACTCCCCCTTCCGGACGATCTTGAGCCCGGTCTTTGCGCCGACCCCTTCGACCCCCGGGTTGAAGTCCGTGCCGATCAGGATCCCGATCTCGATCAGCTGCTCCCGGGTCAGCTGGAGGCCGGCCAGTGTATCGGCCAGCACGATCCGTTCGGGGCTCACCGTGATCTGCCGGCCCCGGATCTTCCGCTTGCCACTCACGGTCAGGTTGCGGATGAGAAGTGGTGCGCCAAAGAGGAGCGTATCATAATCCTGCGAGACCACGTATTTCGCGTCCCCTTTTGCCACCATGTGCGATGCCTGCGCCTCGCCCTCGCCCGGCGCCTGCACGACCGGTATGCCCATGAGCCGGAGCAGTTCCTTGGAGGTCGCGATGATCCCCGCATCGACCCGGGTGGAAGACCGGGCCTGCTTATAGGCCTCTTCCTCGTCTCCCCGTTCGAGCGCCGCCTGCCACTTCTCTCCGGCAGCATCGCGGATCTTACGGCGCTCGTCAATGGTCGCCTGCTTCAGTTCGGCCGGCTTTCCGTCAAAGACAAAGACCGGCTTGATCCCTTTCTCCATGAAGCTCGAGATCCGGAAGAGGATGCCGGAGAGGTGGGAGGTGACCCGGCCCTTGCGATCCATCAGCGGCGTCCCGTCCGGCTGCCGGATGATGGTCAGGAACTGGTACAGGGTATTGTTCGCATCGATCGCCGCAATACCGGGCAGGGCCTCCCAGGTTACCGGTGTCTTGTACTCAGCGATGATATCCCGTAATGCAACACCCATGGTCCGTCACGTCTCACGATCAGGTATGTGCGCCCGTTATTTGTAGGCACGCCTGGCCATCGCGGCCACGAGCTCGTCGAGGTGGCTGATCGCCAGATCGTACTTGTCCACCATGCGGGTCGAGATCTCCTCGAGATTCGTGCGCAGCATCCGTTCGCGGGTAATCACGCTCTGCTCGAGCCTGCGCATCTTGACCTGGAGCGAGAGGAAGAGCCCCCCGATCGAGAGCATCATCAGGGCGGCGGCAACAGCGATGGTCAGGTCCTGCCAGAACCGGAGGATCAGGACCAGCGTGGACACCACCATTATGACGGTGAGAATGATATCGGGTAAGTACTCGCGTATCTCCATGCTTTTAGATGATGAGAGCACACTAATTAAACTAACTAAAACTGCGCTGATTCCGATCAGCTCACCGGAGATACCCATGGAAACCAAGAACCTCATCCCCCTCCTTGCGATGCCGGCCCTCCTGCTCGCCGTTGAACTCGGGGCACTGCTCCTCTCGCTTCCCGTGCAGGCCTCGGGAATCGTCGCCTTCCAGGACCCCACGTCTATGGCCAACCCGGTCATTTTCATTGCCATCCTTCTCGTTTTCACCGCGTTTCTGCTCGTGCTGATCAAGTACGATCTCAAAAAAGTGATCGGAGCCGTCATCGGGATCTCGATTTTCCTGACCTTCGTCTACATCTTCATGGCGATCGTGTACGCAGTCATGGGCGAGACCACGGTGACAACGCCGGACTGGCTGAATGCCGTGGTACCTGTTGCTGCGGTCTCTTCGTTGACCGCCGAGACACTCGTGTCAACGGCTATCGTGCTGATCCTCTCCGTGCTCGCGACCGTTATATTATACAAATACCCGGAATGGTACGTCATCGACGGCCTCGGGATCCTGATCGGGGCCGGTGTCGCAGCCATCTTCGGGGCCTCGCTCGATGTCTGGCCGGTCGTGATCCTGCTCGCGCTTCTCGCGGTCTACGATGCGATCTCGGTGTACAAGACAAAGCACATGATCACGCTCGCAGAAGGCGTGATCGACCTGAAGACCCCGATCCTCTTTGTTATTCCGAAGCGGAGGGATTATTCGTTCATCAAAGAGGGGATCGGGAAACTGGCTGACGGAGGAGAACGGGCTGCGTTCATCATCGGCATGGGCGACATGATCATGCCCGCGATCCTTGTCGTGTCGGCAAATGTATTCCTGAAAGGCTGGAGGCTTGCGGGTATGATCAACCTCCCGGCAATCGGAGCGATCATCGGCTCGCTCGCCGGACTTGTCGTACTGCTCCACTTCGTTATGTCCGGCAAGCCGCAGGCCGGCCTGCCGCCCCTGTGCGGTGGGACGATCCTCGGGTTCCTGGCCGGGTGGGCGCTGATGTCGGTCGTGGGGTAGGAACGATATCCGTTAAACCACTTTTCATAATTTGTTGGCCTGAACGAATACTGAAAACAAACCCAAATCAATTCCGCGTAAAAAAAAAGATTCCGTTTAGAAAATTTTCTCTGACCGATGATGGGGGCTGATCCCCCCATACTCCCTTTTGCGATGAACGGCCGCCGCCCCGAAGTGCGCCCCGCGGCGGCTCAATATCCGGACCAAAATCCCATCTCACGTTTTGTCTTCTGAAACCTTCGGACGGACTATCGCTATTTGGTGGATGCCGTAGCCCCCAAGAGCGTCTGGAAATTTACTACAATCTGATCATGGCTCATGCTTGCCGAAACGGATCAATTATTGGTCCAAAAAAGCAATGGGAATAACCGTGTAAGATAATCTATTTTATATCATGTTTTTTCCAAATCGTGAGTCCGGAAATATCAGATGATCAACTCCGACAATTTCTACAAAAAAGGTAATTCAGATTCCACCAAATGAGAACCCTACGTCCTCGTCCGGGGCTTCCTTGCTCTCTTGGGCTTCGGTTTCTTTACACGTTCGCCATCCGGCCCTATGTCAGCATATTCGTCCACGACAACCTCTTCGGTCATCTTGGGGAGGGGAGACAGAATATCTGCCGCCCTCGTCCTCTTTTCCGGCACCGGTTTGTGGGTGAGGAGCTCCGCGAGCACCTCGTCGACTCCCGTCCCGTCCGCGGTCGACATCGTGGTATAGCCTTCGGCCGCAACGAGGTCCGACTTGTTGGCCACCACGATCACCGGGACTGACACCATCCCTTTCACTTCTTCGAGCAGGTGCAGCTGCACCTTCATCGGGTACCCGCAGTGCTCGGACGGGTCGAGGATAAAGAGGATGACGCTTGCCACGTTCATGATTGCCGAGAGCGCCTGCTTCTCGATCTGGTTGCGCTCCTCCACGGGGCGATCGAGGATACCGGGGGTATCCACGAACTGGGTCCGGTGCCTGCCGGATTCCCGGTGGCCCACGATGATCCCTTTTGTAGTGAACGGGTACGAAGCCACCTGCGGGTCGGCAGAGGAGACCCGGCGGATGAACGAGGACTTCCCCACGTTCGGGTATCCAGCAATGACGATAGTGAACTCGTCCTCTACGTTGGGGAGATGCCGGAGGACATTGCGCACCTCGTTTAAGAATATAAGGTCCTTGTCGATCTGGTGGACCATTGACGCGAGCCGGGCCACCGCCCGCTTCCTGAGGGAGAGGGTATCCTCGGCCCGGCGGGACTGCACAGCGATCTGGTTGCCGACCATCTTCGTGTGTTTGGCGGCCCAGCCCACCGCGCCCAGTGACTGCTTGATCTTCTCGATACCGAAGAGGATGTCGGCCATTTCGCGGTAGAACGGGGAGAGCTGGTCGAACTCGGGAAATCCCCGGATCACATAGACCAGCCGGTCATGGACAGCAGCGCCCACCGCCCGGACAAACTCCTCGTTTGCCCGCTCCTTGTTGTCCTTCTCCTTCATCTTCTTGGCTGCACGGCGGAAACTCCGGTCAAGGATCTCGTCCGCAGTTGGCACCGTCGGCATCTTTTCAAATTCCACAAATCGCCTACCTAATTATATATTTATTGAACGCCATACGGTTTATCGTTATGGACCTGTCCCTGATCCAGAAAGATATCCTCATTACGTTAATCACCCTCTACCACCGGCAGTCCCACTCCATCAAGGGGGAAGATATTGCCAACATGATCCAGAGGAATCCGGGGACAGTGCGGAACCAGATGCAGGCTTTAAAAGCGGTCGGGCTCGTGGACGGAGTGCCCGGCCCCAAAGGCGGCTACATCCCCACGGGACTTGCCTACAAGGAGCTTAACCTGAACATGGGAGAAGGGGATTACGATGTGAGGATCAGCCGGAACGGGGAGGAGGTCCAGGGGGCAAATGTCCAGGAAGTTGATTTCACCACGCTCTGCCACCCGGATGTCTGCCATGCGCTGATCAAGCTTGTCGGCAGCGCCAAGCTCTTCGAGATCGGCGACCAGGTTACGATCGGTCCTACTCCGGTCAACAAGCTCCTGATCCGGGGCGAGGTCTTCGGCAAGGACGAGTCCAGGCAGGCACTCCTCATCGCCACTTCGGAGATAATCTCCCTGCCCAAAAAACCCATAAGCACTTACATGTCTACCCCGCTCAAGACCCTCCGGAGCCTTGACTCTCTCCACGACGCCCTTGTCCTCTTCAACCGCGAGCACATTCACGGGGCCCCGGTCATCGACAGCGGCCGGCTCAGCGGCATCGTCACGATGAGTGACATTGCCTGTGCAATCGAGAACCGGCTCCCCCTCTCGATGCCGGTCCATGAGGTGATGACCACAACGGTAGAGAAAGTATCATCAGATGTGAAGCTCTTCGAAGTGATCACACGGTTCAAGGAGCGGGAAATTGGCCGGTTGATCGTTATGGAAGACGACAAACCCGTGGGCATCCTGACCCAGTCCGATGTCATCCGGGTCTTTCCCTCGCTGTAAATGCAATAATCTTTAGATATACCAAGCCAAATGGTATGTGAGGAATCAAGGAATCATGACTGAATTATCCCAGGCTGCAGTAGAACGGATCATAAAGAAAGCCGGTGCCGAACGTGTCAGTGCCGATGCCACGGAGACACTTGCCGGGCTGATGGAGGAGTACGGTGCCTTCCTTGCAAAGGAGGCAAAGAAGATGTCCGATCACGCGGGAAGGAAGACCCTGCGGGGTACCGACATCAGAATGGCCGCTGAAATGTTCAAATAACGTTTTTATCTTTTTATTTTTGAAAAACTCTTTTTTCCCGTCAATTCAGAACAATTTAAATATTTATACATCGTCAATTTTTTTATGACTCGTGTATTTGCCCGCAGCCTGTCGAGAAAGAAGATTATGAGCAATGATGGGAAACTTATCGGCACCCTCAAGAACATCCGGGTGGATTTTGACTCCGGCGTGGTCCAGGAGATGATTGTCCACCCTGACCAGACGTTCTCAACCGACGGCTACAATCTTGAGGATGACAAGCTCCTCGTCATCCCGTTTGAGTCCGTCAAGGATATTAAGGACTATATTGTTGTTGATCGCTACCTTGCGCGGAAATAAGAGGAATATTTTTTTACGGCTTCCACAAAGCCGTCACCGTATTGTTTTTCGGCAACATATGCTGCTACTGCCTTTGTTTCCGGATGGGCATTTGCCACTGTAATCCCAATGCCGGCGATTTTGAGCATCTGGATATCGTTCACCGAGTCCCCGATCGCAAGGAATTCTTCCGGGGCGATTCCCAGTTTTCCTGCCAGGTCCACGAGGGCAGTTCCCTTGTTGACCCCCGGTGACTGGAGGTGAATGGCATAGCCGGTGTCGATCACCTGTACCGGAAACTCTTTGAGGATCTCCCGTACTTCCGTGAAAGGCACGGTGCGGGCAAATGCCAGGTCAGCATGGCGGTATGTCGGGCTGAAGAGCTCCAGTTCCTTCCCAAGCCTGCGGTAATGAGCCTGCAGGATCGCAAGGGCTTCCCTGGGGGCCTGCTGGTCCCCGGTCACCTGGAGGGTGCCGGTATACCCGATCCGGTATACTCCCCCGTTCTCGGCAATGAATGTTCCCTGCGTGCCGATCATCTTGGAGATGGCCTCCATGAAGCAGGGAGCATTCCCGCTGGCGAGCACTACAATGATACCCTCATCTACGAGGGACCGGATAGTATCGATGGATCCCGTGTGGATCCTGCGGGACGAATCTGTGATCGTCCCGTCGATATCCGTGAGGAGCGCCTTCAGCACGATTTGAGACCAGCCTCTTCCACCATGAACGGTGCTTCGCCTTCGGGCAGGTTGGGACTGTCCACGAGGCGTGCGATGCGTTTGCCGCCCTTGCTCTTGCGCAGGTAGAGACGGAACGTGGCCGTGTGGCCCACGATGTTGCCCCCGATCGGCTTGGTAGGGTCACCGAAGAAGACCGCGGGGTTGGACATGACCTGGTTGGTGACGAGTCCCACCGCGTTGTGCTCATCGATCAGCTTGAAGAGTTCGTGCATGTGCCGGTTCAGCTTTTGCTGACGGGCGGCAAGCGTTCCCCGGCCTGCGTACTCGGCCCTGAAGTGGGCAGTTAAGGAGTCGATGATGAAGAGCTTGACCGGGGTACCGTTGTCCTTGAGCTCGTTTGCAAGCTCGCGGGAGTTGTCGATTAAGAGCATCTGGTGATCCGAGGTATGGGCCCGTGCAATATGGATATTGTTGAGGAATTCCTGAGTATCAGGAATGTCGTCAAGTCCGAGACCGTTGACCATCTGCTCGATACGCTCGGGCCGGAAGGTATTCTCGGTATCGATATAGATGACGCTGCCATTCAGGCCGCCCTGATCCTCCTGGAGCTGGACGTTCACGGACATCTGGTGGACGATCTGGCTCTTACCGGAACCGAACTCTCCGTACATCTCCGTGATTGCCTGGGATTCCATTCCGCCGCCAAGCAGCGCATCCAGTTCGGGCACCCGGAACGAGAGTTTCCGCACATTTTTTCTCGCCTCGAAGATGTCCTTCCCGGTCTTGAACCCGCCGACATCTGCCGCCTCGCGGGCAGCCTTGATGATCTTCTTTGCGGTGGACTCCGAGATCTCGGAGACTTCAGAGAGTTCGGCAGGTGCTGCCGTTGCGATGCTTTCCACCGAGAGGTATCCGGCTTCGCGGAGTTTCTCAGCAGTGCTCGGGCCTACGCCCGGTAAATCTTCAATATCCAATGGTCCTTCAGCCATTTCTTGTAACACTCCTATGGCACAACAAGATGTTAAAGACTGGGATATAAACCCCCGGACTGTGCGGGGTGAAAGTGTGGATTACGGCCCCGGGCCTTCCGCAAGTTTGTGAATTCGTGCGAGAAGATCGGTGGCGCTGATCTCTACCGGAACGACCTGCTCCGGGATGATGCGGCTCCCGGCAAGGATCCCATTAACCTGCAGTTCCGTTCCCGCGGGGAAGTCGCCATCGATGAGGTACCGGTCCTTCCCGTCATCGATGAAGGTACAGCCCTGCCCCGGCAGGATGGTTCCCCGGAACGTGATCGGCTGCGGGGCATCCTTCGGCACCCGGATCACGCTGCCCCTGCCTACGCCCAGTTCGATATCCCCGGTTCGCCCGGGCTTTGCCGGAGCATGGTAGATCTCGATGGGATCTCCCGGGGCGAGGGGAATAAGTGCGTTCTCCCCCCAGAGCACTACCCTCAGTTCATCGCTGCCATCATGGATCACTGCGTTCCTGACCCATGACTGGGCGCCGTTCCGTGTGGTAAATGACCGGGGCTGCTGCACCAGTTTTACCTCGCCCCTCACGGAATACGTTCCCTGGTCGGCGACAGAATTAAGCGGGGTGAACGGCACGGCAACTGCCGTCTCGGTCGGGGTCACCGTGCTCTTCTCGTCAAGGCTGTAATTGCGCCCTTCCGAGCGGTTGTTGGGCTTCGCGTTCGTGATATGGACTGTGGTGCCCGGCTGCAGGCCGGCCAGCAGTTCCGGGACCCAGGCAACGATCCGGGCCGTCCCTTCTGCATCGCCCAGGATCGCCTCCGCCATCTCGCCGGTCGTCCCATCCCGTTTGGTGAATGTACGGAGGGGTTCGACCGCGACCAGGACTGCATCCAGATCAACGGGATCGGTGGAGAGGCTTGTTGATCCCGTGCCGGCCTGCGCAGTGCAGGAGATCTCGCAGCTCGCTTTCCGGAGGGCAAGCGCGTAGATCTCTCTTGTGCTCTTACCCGGGTGGCGTCCGATCACCTCGAGCACTTCCCCGACTGCGGTATCGAGCACTGCACCGGCCTTCTGGTCCCAGAGCACGACCCGGGTGGTTCCGGTCTCATCGCCAAGGATCAGGGTGGCAACCCAACCTTTCTCCCCGTCAGCCCGGTCGAATTCCTTGGGCTCGGTTTTGTCAACAATTTTCCCGAAAAAAGAGAAGAGGCTGGACTTGGCCGAGAGCCCCCTGATCTTCACATGCTCCCGGCCCAGCTCGCCGACCACCATCATCGCGGCGGTGGGCTCGTCGACGAGGTCCCCGCATTCGTCGATCTTCTCCTCTACGCGTCGTTCGAACTCCTCTTTTGTGATGAGATCATCGACCAGCGCGTAGTGGAAGAGTACCAAGGCTGCCTCCGCTTACATCTGCCAGGCAGGGCGTTCTATCGCGGCCTTGAGATCATCGACAGTTTCGCCCCTGCGCATAAGCGCTACCTGTGTTCCCCTGAGGAGCACCTCGGGGCACCGTGGCCTGCTGTTATATTGCGAGGACATTGCATAGCCATATGCCCCTGCATCGAGGACTGCGATGATGTCCCCTGCCGCGAGCTGCGGGAGTTTCCGGTCCGGTGCAAGGATATCTCCGGTCTCGCAGATCGGGCCGGTGACGGTATACTCCGTAATGAGAGGTTCATCCGCCTTGTTGGCGACAATGACCTCGTGGTACGAATCGTACATCGCAGGCCGGACCAGGATGTTGAACCCTGCGTCTACGTTCGCAAACCGCTTGTGGGCCGATTTCGTGGAGTTGACCCGGGTGAGGAGGACCGTGGAGTCGGCTACGAGCGACCGGCCGGGTTCGACCCAGAGTTCCGGGCTGATCCCGCAGGCCTCTACACCTGCCTTGAAGATCGGGACAACCTTTGCTGCATAGTCCTCGGCAATCGGGGACGGGTCGGTGTCGTGGTGGTAGGGGATGCCAAGGCCGCCCCCGAGATCGATGAACTCGAGTTTGACACCCATCAGGGTGAGTTCCTTTGCGATCCGGATCATCACTTCCGCGGCCCGGGCAAAGGGCTCGATGTCGAGGATCTGGGAGCCGATGTGGCAGTGGATGCCGACCGGAAGGATGTGTCTGCAGGCAAGGGCTTCCCGGTAGGCTGCAGGAATCTCCTTGTGGGGAATGCCGAACTTGCTGGTCGCAAGGCCGGTCGCGATCTTCGGGTGGGTGGGCACCTCGAGCGCCGGGTTCACCCGGAACGAAACCTGTGCGATCTTCCCTGCGGCCTGTGCTGCCGCATCGAGCTGGTGGAGTTCGTCAAGGGAATCGAGCGAGACTTTTACGCCTTTCTCGACTGCGAGCCGGAGATCGGCGGGGGTCTTGGAGCTCCCGTTGAAGAGTAGTCTCTCCGGTGCCATGCCGGCTTCGAGTGCA
This sequence comes from Methanoregula sp., assembly GCF_049518935.1. Lineage (GTDB taxonomy): Archaea > Halobacteriota > Methanomicrobia > Methanomicrobiales > Methanospirillaceae > Methanoregula. The sequence goes on along the minus strand of NZ_JBEKRH010000002.1, from coordinate 86,639 downwards.
AGATGGAGCTCACCTGATGAGAAGACATCTGCCCCGGCCCCTTTCTGTGCCAGCGCCCGCAGCAGGGCGAGGTTGCCATTTGCCTTTGCGGCAAAGAGCACCTGCACCTTCGGATAGCGGGCACCGAGGGCTTTTTTGTAGCTCTCGAACTGCTCGATGACCCGGTCCTCGCTCGTCACGTAGAGTGGTGTCCCGTACTTCTCTGCAAGTGCCACGCAGTCCTGCCCGTTGATGTGGAGGTGACCGTTTTTGATCGCGAGGTGGTGGGCGAGCCTCACAGTTTCATCCTCCGCATCCGCCCGATTGCCTCCTGGATCCGTGCTACCGGGCGGGTGATTGCAAACCGCACATAGCCTTCCCCGCTGGCGCCGAAACCGACGCCCGGGGTGGCTACGATACCCGCATCGTTGAGGAGCTGGGCTGAAAATGCCATGCAGTCCTTCACCGGCAGCCAGACATAGAACGTGGCCTTCGGTGTGGGGAGATCGAAGCCGAGGCTCCGAAGTCCCTTGACCAGCACGTCGCGGCGCTCCTGGTAGATCTTACAGGCCTCCGCCACGCAGTCCTGCGGGCCGCTGAGTGCCGTGATCGCCGCGTGCTGGACCGCGTTGAAGACCCCGGAGTCCACGTTCGTCTTGACCCGGCCGAGGCCGGCGAGGATCTCCGCGTTCCCGACTGCCATGCCGATCCGCCAGCCGGTCATGTTGTAGGTCTTGGAGAGCGAGTGCATCTCGATACCGACTTCCATGGCGCCTTTTGTTTCGAGGAACGAGGGAGCGCGGTACCCGTCGTACGCGATCTCGGAGTACGCATTGTCCGAGACCACGACGATATCGTGCTCGTTTGCAAAGTCAACGACTTCCTTGTAAAACCCCGGGGGGGCAACTGCGGCTGTCGGGTTGTTCGGGTAGTTGATATAGAGGATCTTTGCCTCTTTTGCCACTTTTTTCGGGATGTCAGCCAGCATGGGAACGAAATTATTTTCCCGCAGGAGCGGCATCTCGTGCACCCTGCCCTCGGCAAAGAGAGTACCTGTTCGGTACACCGGGTAGCCGGGGCTCGGGGCGAGGACATAGTCGCCCGGGTTGACAAACGCCTCGGCGATATGGGCAATCCCATCCTTGGAGCCCATCAGGGCGAGCACTTCCTTTCCTGCGTCGAGGGTGACACCAAAGCGCTTTTTGTACCAGCCTGCTACGGCGCTCTTGTAGGCCGGCATGCCGGCATAGGAGGGGTAGTGGTGGTTCTCCGGGTCCTGTGCTGCCTTGCAGAGGGCGGCCACGATATGGGGCGGCGTGGGAAGGTCCGGATCCCCTACACCGAGGTCGATGATATCGACGCCTTTTTTCTGCTGCTCCGCTTTCATCTCGTCGATCCGTGCAAAAAGGTACGGCGGGAGACTGTCCATACGTGATGCGTACATAGATACTCTAGTATGGGTGTTGTGTTCTATAGAATTTACCTCCCGGCACCCCAAAGGGGATCACTCCTTTACATACCTCTTGACCCCTCAGGCCGGCATTGGTGATGACTTGCCGGAAGAACCAGGTTTATTATCCGGGAATCCAACATTCATCGTCATGGTGGAAACCGGAAGCCGGGATCCGGGAACGGAGATCTGCGTGATCTTCTCTACGGTCCCCGTATCAAAGTCCAGGGGAATTGCCAGGGCACTCCTTGACCGGCACCTTGTTGCCTGCGTGAACATGACACCTGTCAGGTCCTGGTACCGGTGGAAGGGGGAGTTCTGCGATGATGAAGAACACCTGCTCATTATGAAGACCCGGAAGGAAAATGCAGAGGCGGCAATCCGGGAGCTGAAGGTGCTGCACCCGTACGAGGTGCCGGAGATCATTGTGCTGCCGGTCACGGGCGGGCACCAGCCTTACCTTGCATGGGTGCATGAGGAGACACAGAAATAATGCCGGAAGCGGGCAGCGGGGATGATGTGGTAATGCGCAAGGTTATTTCGTGGAAACAGGTAAAGACTCTGTACCGCATGGCAGGGACTGGTACTCTTGGCAGATGAAACACCACCCCGGATTCCAACGGCACTCCTCGTACTCGGGTGCCCGCAGGTACCGGTGCAGACAAGCATTGCATTCTATCTGATCAGCCGGCTGAAGAAGGCAGGCATCACGCCCGTGGTTGCCGGCAATAAAGCGGCGAACACGCTGCTCGTGGTCTCTGACCCGGACCGGCATTATCTCGGTGAAGTGATCGATCTCGACCGGGCCGTTGGGCTGATCACGGAGAAAAAACGGGATTTCGATCGCTGTTTCGTCTTTATCCACAACGATGCAGGTGTCAGCTATGCCGCCACGATGGGTGCCATCTCCGGGGCGAAACTCTACGCTCTTGTCTATGGCGAGCATTTCGATGAGCAGATCAAAAAGATCGATTTCCCCTGCACGGTTATCGCGGCCAAGGCCGTTCACAACCCCCTGCCGCTCAAGAAGGCGATTGACGAGGTGGCACCATGGGCTGCGTAGAATCGATGAACTATGAGATCGTCCTGCGGGATGCAAGCTTCAAGGAATCCCGTGATTATATCCACAGCAATTTCAAGGAATCCATCGATGTCCAGCCGGGGTTCAAGATCTTTGACGTCTATGTGATAGGCCTGCCACCTATTGCGATCGGGCTTGATGGCGACTTCGTCATCTTCCCGTACACAAAACCGTGCCACGGGACGTTCCTCCTCCGGGTGGAGGACCCGGAAGAAGCGGCACGGTTGCGCAGCTTGAAAAAATGATTGCTTTGTATTTCCTTTGTTTACACACCGTACAGACGTCCGGAATATATCATAGACTATATACCCTAATGGGAATTATTAATTAGTACTACCGGGGTGTGCACATGGCCAGCAAGGGAAAGATCCTCCTTATGGATGACGAACAGATCATCCTTGACGTGACACTCGAGGTACTCCGCTTTCTCGGGTACGACGTGATGTTTGCCAAAGACGGGGGGACGGCAATCGCTCTCTACGAAAAGGAGAAGAATGCCGGTGCGCCGTTCGATGCTGTCATCCTCGATCTTTCCATCCCCGAAGGGATGGGTGGAAAAGAGGCAATAGAGCGCCTCCGGGCGTTCGATCCCTCGGTAAAGGCGATTGTCTCGAGCGGGTACACCCATGATCCCGCGGTCATGGATTTTTCTGCCCACGGTTTCTCGGGCAAACTTGCCAAGCCCTACAAGATCAGTGATATGAAATCGGTGCTGGAACAACTGATTAAAAAATGAGGGAGACCAGATCTCCGGTTGCTGTTTTAGGATCTTACCGTTTTCTCGCTTTTTGCGTCAATCTTTGCGATTGCCTCATCCGCTGCACGGCGCACGTATTCGTCTTTGTCATCCAGCAGTTTCCTGAGGGGTTCGAGGGCGCGTTTGTCACCGATGTTGCCGAGTGCATCTGCAGCGCCCCAGCGGACATACCAGTCCGTGTTTTTCAGGGACTGGATCAGGGAATCAACGGGCGCATCGCTGCCGAGTTTGCCCAGAGCCCATGTAGCCGGGACCTGGACAAACGAGTCGGATTCCTTGAGGGCTTTCCCAAGGCACATCGCTGCCCGCTTGTCGCCGATCTTTCCAAGTGCGTCGGCCGCACTCCAGCGCACGTACCAGTCCTGGTCGTTCACTGACTGGATCAGTGGCTCCACGGCCCGACGGTCCTTGATCTCCCCGAGAGCCCAGATTGCCCTGACCCTGACCCACCAGAGTTGGTCTTTCAGGGCATAGATCAGGTGATCAACGGCAGGTTCCCCGATAAGAGAGAGCGCAAAAGCACTTCGCCACTGGACGTCGCTGTCCTCCTCCCGCAGGGATGCGATGAGAGGCAGTATTGCCGGCTTGCCGATCTCTGCCAGGACCCGGGTCGCATGCCAGCGGGCATCATGATCCTGCTCGGATAATACGCGGATGAGCTGGGGAATCGCTGCCTTTCCAATCCTGCCGAGGGCGAGCCCGGCAAGCCACCGCACATCCTGGTCATTCTCCTTAAGCGCCCGGACCAGGGGTTTGATGGCAGGTTCACCAATATCCCCGAGGGCGAGTGCTGCCCTCCAGCGAATCCCGAGATTAGGATGGCGGATCGCCTTGATCAGGCCGTCCATATCCATGCCGCTAGTCGTGTGCAGGGAATATGCCTTCTTGTCTGCCATCAGGCCATTCGTGTTCATGTGTTTCACCTCCTTTTTTGTGTATGGTTGTGCCGGAACGTCCGGTGTACTGTCGGGTTTGTCCGGATACTGTGGATTCAATAAAACCACGGTATCATCTCACTAATAAGATATGGTACTCTGTATAATGTTGATGAATGTTGTAACCCTATTTGAATATAACTATATGAATAGTCGCAGCGACTGCTTTCCCGTCGTGGTGTGAGCGAAGCTTCATCATCCATTTCCTCAACCCCTCACACTTGTGACATCTCCTTGTGGCGTCATGCCAATCTATATACCTCCCCTGATATGATCAGAACATACGGGGAACCGGAATGAACGACGTATCTGTCCTGGTTGGCGGCAAGGCAGGGGATGGTATCAACAGTGCCGGGGCAATGATTGCCCAGCTCCTCAGCCACATGGGCTATCATATCTATCTGTATTTCGACTACCCCTCCCTGATCCGGGGGGGGCACAATTTTGCCGTGATCCGGGGTGCCGGGACCAGCATCGGAACCTGCCGTGAGAAGGTGGATTTTATCCTGGCCTTAAACCAGGAGACGGTCCAGCGCCACCGGGACCAGATGAACCCTGGCGCTGCTATCATCTTCAACGCGGATCTCGTGAAGAGTGAAGGACAGGGTGTTCCGGTAACGTCTATACTCCACGAAGAACAGGCGCCCGGGATTATGGGCAATTCCGCACTCATCGGCGGGTTTGCAAAGTCGGCGGGTATTCCCTGGGAGACGGTTGAAGCGGTCTTCAGGTCCCATATTCCCAAGGGCATTGACCTGAACCTGAAGGTGGCACGGCGGGTGTACGATCAGCTGGCCACCATCCGGCCAATCGAACGGGGCAGCAGCCCGGGACTGCCACTCCTTTCCGGGAACGAGGCGATCGGTCTCGGTCTTGCAATGGGGGGGCTTGAGGCCTATGTCTCGTACCCAATGACACCCTCGTCGAGCCTGCTCCATTTTCTTGCGGAAGAGAAAGAGAATCTGGGAATTATCGTTGTGCACCCGGAGAACGAGATCTCTGTGGTGCTCATGGCGCTCGGGTTCGCCTATGCCGGTAAACGCTCCGCCGTGGGAACCTCCGGTGGGGGATTCTGTCTCATGACCGAGGGCCTGTCGCTTGCGGGGATGGCAGAACTTCCCCTCGTTTTTGTCGTCTCACAACGGACAGGACCGTCCACCGGGTTGCCGACCTATACCGGCCAGTCTGAGCTCCAGTTTGTGCTGTATGCCGGACAGGGAGAATATCCCCGGTTCGTCGTTGCCCCGGGCGATGCAGGGGAGGCATTGTACTGGTCTGCCGTGGCCATGAACATTGCATGGAAATTCCAGATCCCGGCGTTCATCCTGCCCGATAAGACCCTCTCTGAAGGTACCTACAGCGTCAATAGTGACGCAATACCTCCGGTAAACCGGGAAGATCCCGTTATCGCAGATCAGGGCTCCCGATACAAACGCTATGCCGAGACGCCCGCCGGCATCTCGCCGCTGTCATTTCCGGGAGCGAAGGAGGCCGTGGTCAAGGTGAACAGCTATGCCCACGACGAATCCGGGTACACGACTGAGGAAGCGGATATGGTGGACCGGATGACAAGGAAGCGCCTGCGCAAGTGGGAGGGGCTGATCGCCGGGATGGAGCAGTATCCCCAGGTAAACAGTTCCGGCCCATACGGATCTCCAACAGCCCTGCTCTGCTGGGGCTCCACCAAAGGCGTGTGCCATGAAGTCGCCAGCCAGCTTGGCCTGCGGATGATCCAGCCGGTGGTCCTCTCTCCGTTCCCGATGACCGCACTGAATGCGGCACTCGATGGCGTTAAGACCGTGATCTGCGTTGAGGAGAATGCCACTGCCCAGCTTGCCGCCCTTGCCGGGCTGCACGGGATTACAATCCACAAAAAAGTCCTGAGGTACGACGGCCGGCCGTTCACGTACGAAAGCCTGCTTGCCCGGGTGCAGGAGGCGCTCCTATGACCATCCGCCCGATCATCACGGACAGCCAGAATACCTGGTGCCCGGGATGCGGTAATTTCACTATCCAGCATACCCTCAAGAATATCCTTGCTGACCTGGAGAAGGAGGGAAGATCGCTCGATGACGTTGTCCTGGTCTCGGGCATCGGCTGTCATGCAAAGATTGCCGATTACCTGAACATCAACAGTTTCTACTCGCTCCATGGAAGGACTATCCCCGTAGCGACCGGCATCAAACTGGCAAATCCCCGCCTCACCGTCCTCTGCTGCTGCGGCGACGGTGACTGCTATGCCGAAGGACTGGATCATCTTCTCTTTGCGGCAAAACGCAACCTCGACATTACGGTCATCGTCCACAACAACCGGGTCTACGGGCTCACTACGGGCCAGTACACCCCCACGTCTCCCCTGGGGTTCCGGGGCAAATCCACACCCCTGGGAACGGAGGAGTTCCCGTTCAACCCCCTTGAACTGATGCTTGCGAGCGGGGCCACCTACGTGGCCCGCGGGTATACGAAGAAGATGGACCAGCTTAAAGGCCTGATCCGCGGCGGGATCGATCATCATGGCTTCTCGTTCATCGATGTTCTCCAGATCTGCGCCACGTTCTTCCCGGCTGCGGACTATTACACCCCCCGGGTCTACGATCTGGCCGATCACGACCCGGCACAGTTCATGGACGCCTGCACCCGGGCCCGCGAATGGGATTACAACAAGGATGCAAAGATTCCTCTCGGCACGTTCTACCGGGCCCGTTTCCCGACGTTCGACGACCGTATGGCACAAAAAGGGATGGATCAGGACCAGCGCGACGCGGCAGTCCGGGAGATTGTGGCGACGCGGACGTAAAACCCTTTTTTAACCGATGAAAGACTGACCGTGCATTATACATCGGAAGACGACACACCCGTCCTGTACTGCAACGTGATGCCATGAATAAAAACCCTGATACCGGCCCAGGGAATGTCTCTCCCGCTCAGCCGCCGGCATCCCGCACCCTGGTACTCCGTCTTCTCGTCATCCCGGTCCTTGTCTATGCCATCTGGGTGCTTGAGTGCTTCCTGTTTGGCGGTGCCGTGCATCTCTTTCCTGCACCCGCAGGCCCCGCTCTCGCTCTCTATACGTTTGTAGCGTGCATCCTCACAGGACTGGTCATCCCGGTCTTTCTCCTGCGCAGGGCGTTTGTCTCCGGTGCCGTGACGATGTTTCAGTTCGGGTTCCGGTCCCTGCGCCGGACAGTCCCTGTAACCGCTCTTACCTGCCTGGCGCTGTATGGCTGTGTTCTCCTGTTCAGTCCCCCCGGCACTGGCCGGACCTTGTTCTGGCAGAGTTTCCTTCTCATGCTGCCCACGGGTATCGCTTCAGTCATGATCTGCTGGGTGATGGCGGGAACGCATGTGCAGGCGCTGGTCAGGTCCGGAGGGGCCGCGATCTCCATCCCCGTTGGAGTCGTGGTGACCGGGATCCTCTTCGCGCTGGCCATGCTCCTGCTGGTGCCGGTGCAGCGATCACCCGATCTCCTTTCCCTGTATATTATTGCCGGCATGCTCATGGCACTCTTCTTTTTTGCTGTCCGCGACATCTATGCCACGGGCATTGCCGTAACGGGATGTATGGCCTTCCTGTTCTCCGGCAGTATCCCTCCGTCGGGTATTTTCCCGGTTCTGCCATGGGCATATGCCGCAGCAATCGCGACGGCCGGTGTCCTGGTGGGAATCCACCGCTACCTTTCCCTGCATTTTGTCACGATACAAATCCCCCGGTAGTAACTGAATGATCGCACATAGTGGATAATGCCACGTTCGAATCATATGCTGGGAATAATACAGTAATTTTTATTGTTAATCTGACGTGGCGGATGGGAAAAAAACCTATCCTGGAATAAATAATCTTATACGGGTGCCCGCTGAAAATACTCGTATGAATGAGAACCTCAGGTTTGGAATGTTTCTCTGTCTTCTTATTATTGCCGGTGTGCTTATTGCGGGCTGCTCAGACCAGTCGGACAATTCTGTGACCACGATGGCAACGACCGCAGCTCCCCAGGCAAAATACACGGCAGGTGATATCATCGCGAAGACCTCTGCCGGAGGGGACCAGCTGTATGTTATATTAGGTTACGATTCAGCAACGGATAATTATGAACGGGCCTGGATTTACAAGAATTCAGATGGATCCTGGGGGCACTTCATTAGCAGCACGACTGACAAGAAAGCTGACCGGACTACCGTTGAGAAAACGTACCCGGTTAAGATTGCGCATGTCACCGTCTCGTCAATTCCCGTCGTAACCCCCACCCCGGTGGTTATTGCAAATGTCACGTACGTGGGTGAAGGGCCGTCAATCAGCAGTATCTCCCCGAACAGCACAGGACAGGATGCAACAGTTACGGTCACGATCATCGGAAATAATTTCCAGACCGGTGCGGTTCCCAAGCTGATCCAGCCGGGAAGCGCGGCAATTACCGGCACTGCAACTTCGGTTTCAGCCACTTCCATCACGACGACTTTTAACATGAACCAGCAGGCAGCGGGCGACTACAATGTCATCGTTACCGACCCTGATGGCAGATCGGATATCCTCCAGAACGCGTTCACTATCGGGAATGCAGCGCCGGTGGTGAATACGATTACTCCGGATACCGTGGAACTGAACGATACCGAATCGACATTCACGATCAACGGCCAGAACTTCCAGACCGGGGTATCCGTATCCTTCGTACAGGGATCCCTGACAATCCCCTGCGTAAATCCGCAATATGTTGATGCAACAAAGATCTCCTGCGGCCCGATTGCCTTCCCGTCCGGTGCAACAGCGGGGCTCTATGATGTGAAAGTAGTAAATATCGCCGATTTAACAAGCGGAATCCTGAGCCAGAAGTTCACGGTCACCAATTCGACAGCATAATCCTGAAAACAATCTCCCTTTATTTTCTGTCTTTCCCGGCTATTATCCCGCCGTGACGGTGGTTTTTACACGCGCTGCCCCGTTGGTAATCCTGAAATCCCGGTACTGCCCCACCGCAAACTATTAACTCACCAATCGAAAAACTAGATGAGAATGCCGGACATTGTCATATCTCCCGTTGTTTTTGCCTATGTCATAGTCCCGCTTCTGATCTTCTGTGCCCGCGTCTGTGATATGAGCCTCGATACGATACGGGTTATCTTCATGTCGAAGGGGATCCAGTACCTCCCGGCATTCATCGGGTTCTTCGAGGTGATCATCTGGCTCATTGCCATCGGTCAGGTTATGAACAACCTGACCAATGCGGTTTGCTATATTGCGTACGGGGCAGGGTTTGCGACCGGCACGTTTGTCGGGATGGCAATCGAGGAGAAACTCTCCCTTGGCCTCACCAGCGTCCGCATCATAACGAAGGAAGATCCGGCCGAACTGATGCAGTTCCTGCGATCGCATAACTACGGTGTCACGAGTATCGATGGGGAAGGTGGTACCGGCAGGGTGAAGATGGTCTTCACCATCATCAAGCGGCAGGACCTCAAGCACGTGATCGGGATCATCAAGGATTTCCACCCGAATGCCTTTTACTCCATAGAGGAAGTGAAGTCCGTTGCCGAAGGGGTCTTTCCTGAACGGAACTCACACCGGCTTTTCCGGTGGATCGACTCGTTCAGTTATAACCCGAAAGGAAAATGATCTCTCCCGGATCGTTCCTGGCCCGGGCACTCCTGCAGATCGCACTCTTATTACCTGCAGCTGAGTTGTAACTGTTCCCCGTGCGGTCCCTGAGCAACCAATACATTCTTTTTGTTCAAGGCTAACGATGACGTAAGGAAAGCGTATGCCGATACAGCGGGTTCATGTTGAGAATTTCAAGAGTTTCTCAGAGTTCGACGTTGATCTGTCGCAGTTTAATATTGTGATCGGTTCGAACGCAGCGGGCAAGTCCAATTTCATTGCCGTCTTCAGGTTCCTGCGGGACATCGCCACCCTCGGGATCGTCAATGCTATTGCCCTCCAGGGGGGTGCGGAATATATCCGGAACGCGAAGATCGGCAAAGACCGGGATCTCGTTGTAAGGGTGACATACCTGCCAAACCCCACGATGGAGTTCATCGAGACCGGCCGGGATGATCCCCGGTTTCTTGGCATGAACCCCTGCGAATCCTCATATGAATTTGCACTTCGGTTCACTGGTGAGGGCGACGAGTTTGTCATTGTAAAAGACCAGCTCGTGATCAGCTGCGACGTGACGTCATGCGAATGGTCTGATGGGATTGTGGTCGGGAAGACACCGATTGGCCGGGGTGAGATCAGCATCTCGAATCGGAACGGGGAGATCGGGTATGATATCCGGATTCCTGAGGGGTGTCCGCTCCGGCAGGACGAGCTCGTCCCGGTCTTCTTCCGCAACAAGAGACTGCCGGAGAAGACCCTGCTCCTCGAGACTATCTACGGGTACCCGCTGCCACACCTGGAAAAATTCTTTGACCGGATCGCTGTCTATGATATCGACCCGAAACTCCCGAAAAAAGGTGCCGTGATCACCGGGAAGCAGGAACTCGACGAGAACGGCAGCAACCTTGCCCTCGTGGTGAAGAAGCTCATCGAAGACCCTGAAAAGAAACGGAAATTCTCCAACCTGCTCCGGGATATCCTGCCGTTCGTGGAGGACTTTTCCGTGCAGAAGTTCATGGATGTCTCGCTCATCCTGACCCTTCGGGAGCGGTATGCAAAAAACCGGGATCTCCCTGCCTTCTCCCTGTCCGATGGGACAATTACCATCTTCGGCCTGATCATTGCTCTCTATTTTGAGGAGAAACCGTTTATCATCATCGAGGAGCCGGTCAGCCACATCCACCCGTTCCTTATTGCCCGGGTGATGGGCATGATGAAGGAGGCCTCGCGGAACAAGCAGATCATGGTCACCACCCACAGCACGGAGGTGGTCAAGCATGCATTCCTGGACGATATCCTGTTGATCTCCCGGGACAGCGAGGGTTTCTCCATTGTCTCACGGCCCTCCGACAAGGAGGAGGTCAGGACGTTCCTCGCGAACGAGATTGGTATCGAGGAACTGTATGTCCAGAACCTGCTGGGAATGTAAATGAAACGGCGTCTCTTCATCATGGTCGAAGGACAGGACGATGTGCGGTTCTTCGGCCGCATCATCAAGCCCATCTTTGCGCCACGGTACGATTCCGTGGAGATCATTCCCTATGCCTGCACCAAGCGCGAGAAGGTGAACCGGTTTCTCGAGAGCGTCAGCCAGATGAAGAACGATTACATCTTTGTTGCCGACATAGATTTCGAGCACTCCGTCCGGGACAAAAAACAGATCCTTTATTACCGGTTCAACAGTATCGATGGCAAAAGCATCGTGATCGTCATAAAGGAGATCGAGAGCTGGTATTACGCGGGTATCTCCGGCAACCTGGCACGGGAACTGGGTGTCTCCGACACGTCATCCACCGACGATCTGACAAAAGAAGACTTCAACCGCCTTATCCCCAGAAGATTTGATTCCCGGATCGATTTCATGTTCGAAATCCTCAAGTCGTTCTCGATGGAGACGGCAGCACGCAAGAACCACTCTTTTGACTTTTTTACCAGCAGGTATAATCTGCAGCAACTACCGGAACCCTGATACCGGCATATTGCTGGTGTCCGGTGTCGCCTTACCAGTTGTCATTCCTTTATTATTACAGACCTTTTGTGCCAGTATCGGAACCATTTTTTAATCGCCCTGCCACTCTTGTACTATCCAGATTCCGGACAGGTTGTTGATTCTGATGGTACGGTATGTGTGCAGTATCTGCGGGCATGTATATAATCCGGAGAAGGGAGAACCCCGACAGGACATCCCCCTGGGAATTGATTTTCAGGAACTTCCCGTTGACTTCCCGTACCGTGTATGTTTTGCATTAAAGAATGAATTCTGCAGGGAAGGCTGACCGCAATGGTTTTTCGTGAAATTACAAAAGGGATCTACTGGGTCGGGGCACTCGACTTCGACCGGCGGATCTTTGATGAACTGATTCCTCTTCCGGAAGGGACGAGTTACAACTCGTACCTGGTCCGTGGGAGCACTAAGACTGCATTGATCGATACGGTCGATCCGGCAAAAGAGGAGGACCTGATCCTCAACCTGATCAGGCTTGGCGTGGACCGGCTCGATTACGTTGTCATCAACCATGCCGAGCAGGACCATTCGGGCTCGCTCCCGATGATCCTGGAAATGTTCCCCGGGGCAAAAATCGTAACAAACGAGAAATGCAGGGATCTCCTGGTCGCCCTCCTGCAGATCGATCCCAGGTCCGTACAAGTTATCAGGGACGGGGAGAAACTCTCCCTCGGGGACAGGACGCTCCAGTTCTTGCTGACCCCCTGGACCCACTGGCCCGAGACACAGGTCACGTACCTGGAGGAGGATAAGATCCTCTTCTCCTGCGACCTGTTCGGGTACCATGTGGCTTCGAGCGACCTGTTTGTTACTGATGAAGCAGAATCCCGCCGGGCTGCGAAACGGTATTATGCCGAGATCATGATGCCGTTCCGGAACAGTATCCGTGGGCACGTAGAGAAGATACGGGCCCTCCCGCTGGAGATGATCGCACCCAGTCATGGGCCTGTCCACCGCAACCCCAAATTTATCCTGGATGCCTATGCAGCCTGGGTCTCGGACGACGTGAAAAATGAAGTGGTGATCCCCTATGTATCCATGCACGGGAGTACCCAGAAGATGGTGGATCACCTGACGACCGCCCTCATCGAACGGGGAATCGGTGTCAAGCCGTTCAACCTCACGCACACGGATATCGGGGAACTGGCCCTGGCCCTCGTGGACGCGGCAACGGTTGTTGTCGGGACGCCGACGGTTCTCTTCGGCCCCCACCCCCAGGTGGTCCATGCCACGTATCTGGCCAATGTACTGAAGCCGAAAGTCCGGTTCGCCTCGGTGATCGGGTCCTACGGATGGGGCGGCAAAGCGGTCGAGACCATCGTGAATATGCTGGATCACGTCAAGGTCGAAGTCCTTGAACCCGTCATGATCAAGGGAGCCCCGGACGAGGCGGCCATGGTGGCACTCGACCGGCTCGCGGACGAAATATTGAAGAAGCATAAGGAAAGTAACATCGTGTAAGTACGGAGGAAGTATGACAAAACTGTATGAAGTCTACAAGTGCGGAGTATGCGGGAATACCACCAGAGTGATTCATGCATCGGGCGGCACCATGGTCTGCTGCGGCCAGCCCATGACCCTCATGCCGGAGAAGACCGACGATGCAGGTAAGGAGAAGCATGTGCCGGTTGTTGAAAAGTCGGCAAAAGGTATCATCGTTAAGGTCGGATCCGTTCCCCACCCGATGGAAGAGAAGCACTACATCGAATGGATCGAAGTCAGGTATGGCGGAACCGTCTATTTTCACGAACTCAGGGCCGGCGACAAGCCCGAGGCCGAGTTCTGCGTCCCGGATGCCACCGTCAAGGCACGGGCATACTGCAATGTCCACGGCCTCTGGACGAACAAGGCGTAAGACGCCTCCTTTCCTTTTTTTAATTCCCCTGCTGGCCCGGGCAAACACTATTAGGGGACAAACGGCAACCCAATAGTGATGCGCCGGCTCGAACACGTCTCTACGATCATCGCAGATCTTGGGGATATCTTTGCATTTGTCGCACCGGTCACCGTTGTCCCCCTGTTCGTTGCCGTTCTCTTCTCCGAATGGAACATGCTCCTGCCCATGGCGTTCGTTCCCGGTATATTTTTTATGGCAGGAATGATCCTGCGGAGCTTTCCCCGCAGGCAGCACGGGACACGGCTGTCATCTGCCATGTGCACCGTGGCCCTCTTCTGGCTGACCTGTGCAATGGTGAGTGGCATCCCGTTCATGCTGGGCCTGCACATGGGGTTTACCGATTCGGTCTTCGAAGGTATGGCGGGATGGACTGGGACTTCGTTTTCCATGATCCGCTCCCTTGACACGGCACCGTATACCCTGCTCTTCTGGCGATCCTATATGCAATGGGTAGGCGGGCTCGGGATCATCTCTTTCTCTCTTGCGCTTGCCAGCAGCACAGGCCTGTTCCGGTCCAGGATCTTCCGGAGCGAGAGCAGGGATGAACCCCTGTTACCCACCGTCATTGCTACCGGCCGGAACCTCTGGAAGATTTACGGGGTCCTCACATTCTGTGCAATAGGACTTATCCTCTTCACCGGGCTCTCCCTGTGGGAGTCGGTCAACCTTGCACTGTCGGCGATCTCGACCGGGGGATTCACGCTGCACCCGGGCGGGATCCTTGCTTACCACAGCGTACTGCTCGAACTGATTCTGATCGCGATCATGATTGCCGGGGCATTGCCGTTCAGGCTCTATTATCTCATCCTCGAGAACCGCCGCTGGAGCCTGTTTGGCGACGAGCAGGTAAAACTCTTCTTCCTCTTCCTTGCTATCGGGACCGCTGTCCTGACCTATGACCTGATCTTCTTCGGGAGTCTTGATTTTCTCCCTGCGCTTGAGCAGGGATTCTTCATGGCGACTTCAGCACTTACGACCACCGGGTTCCAGACAACGGATTTCCATATCTGGGCCAGCGTGACGCTGCTTTTCCTTGCTATGCTCACCTTCATCGGTGGGGCTGCAGGTAGCACGGCAGGAGGGATCAAGCTCGACCGGGTCGCCTTTGCCTTCCGGGCCCTCCTCTGGTGGTTCCGGCGGCTCTACGTGAGCGGGAAGGTATTCCTGCCGTTCCGTATCGAGGGCCGCGTCATCCCCCGGGCCACCGCCGAGCTCGAGACTGCAAAGAACATGCTCGTTATCATCCTCTCGGTGATAACGATCTTTATCGCAACCCTTCTTGTCCTCCAGTTCCACATCACAACCTATTCCATCACGGAGATCGTCTTTGAAATTGTCTCGGCGTTCTCCACGTGCGGGATCAATACCGGCTATGTCTCGCCCGATATGCCGGTCATCTCCAAGTGGATCTTTATTGTCGTAATGTGGGTAGGCAGGCTTGAAGTGATCCCGGTCGTGATGCTCTTTCTTGCCCTGCTCCGCGGGCCGGAATAGGTCCGTCTGCCCTCTTTTCCGTGTACCGTGCCGGGAAACAGATCTTCCCCGGGGAAAAGCCATTGCAGGTCAAATCACTCTATTTGCAGGATTGCAGCTGCCTGCTGCCACTCCTCCGCCCAATCAGATCGCCGATATAACCTGGTTGGTGATGACTACGCATGCGAGCCAGACCCCATACGCTCCGGCGAGGCTTGGGAGGAGGGCAAACCTGCCCATCAGGAAATACAGAGCGAGAAGGAAGGCCAGTGTCGGGATGGCAAAATAGAATGCACCTATGACGAGTTGCTGGGTTGTGGCAATTCCCGCCTCTTTATAGGTGAACAGGAACGCGAGCGTTGTGATGATCGGTGCCGCAGCAAGGATGGCCCCGTACCGGGGATTGACCTGCTGCGCAAAGTAGGTTACCCCGACAATGATGCTCCCGCCGGCAACGAACTTGAGAAATGTCTGCACCGCGTCCATTGAAGTACATGATTACTCCTGTCCTCCCAAATAACCTCCGAGCGGGGCAGTGCTCTCCGGCGCCGTTATTGGGCCACCGGAGCGCATCCTGCATCCGGGTCGCATGGGGTCATCAGCACTCATTCAACGCAAGTTTACTTTTGTTAACATCAGGAGATCTAATATAAATTGCCGGTCCATAGGTACGGTAATGAAGCAGATCGCCCTGTACGGTAAAGGTGGCATTGGAAAATCCACCACCTCGGCCAATCTCTCGGCCGCGCTCTCCGCCAGGGGACTCTCGGTCCTCCAGATTGGCTGTGATCCCAAGCGGGACAGCACGAGGATGCTGATGCAGGGCCGGTTCATCCCGACCGTGATGGACCTGGTCAGGACCAGGGGGGATACCAACCTCACCCTGTCGGATATCGTCTTTACCGGGTATAACGGGATCCGGTGCGTGGAGGCGGGAGGGCCTGAGCCCGGCGTTGGCTGTGCCGGCAGGGGGATCATCGCTACGTTCCAGCTGCTGGAGAAGTTCGGAGCCCTCGAGGGCGACGTGATCGTCTACGATGTCCTTGGCGACGTGGTCTGCGGCGGTTTTGCGATGCCTATGCGGCAGGGCTATGCCCAGGAGATTTACCTGGTCACCTCCGGGGAACTGATGTCCCTGTATGCGGCGAACAACATCTGCAAGGCGATCCAGCGCCTCTCCTCCCGGGTGAAGAGCAAGTGCCGGCTGGCCGGCGTGATCTGCAATGCGAGAGGCCAGCCCCGCGAAGAGGAGCTTGTAATGGAGTTCTCACGACGGGTGAACAGCGCGATGGTGCAGTATATTCCCCGTGCCCATGTTGTACAGCAGGCCGAGGTGAACCAGCAGACCGTGATCGAGTACAGCCCGGACTCGGCCCAGGCTGAAGTGTACCGCTCGCTTGCCGGTCGTGTCATGGAGAATACCCGGTTATCGATCCCCACCCCCCTTGAGACCGATGAGCTCGAATCCCTTGCCCGTGAATTCATCTAGGCTTGGCGGATGCACCCTGACGGGAGCACTCTCGGTCACCTCCCGTATCCGCGATGCCGCAACGATCGTGCACGGGCCAAAAGGGTGCAGCCACCATAACTTTTCCCTGCTGCATGCCACCTGGCTCGACAATGACGAGATCCTGCTCCCGGATCTCGTCTCGACCGGGCTCTCCGAACAGGATATTGTTTTCGGCGGTGAGGCAGCCCTCCGCCGGTCGCTGGACAGGGCTGCCGGCCGCAACGTCAAGGCGATTTTTGTCCTCTCTACCTGCATAGTCGAGACGATCGGGGACGATGTCGAGTCGGTCTGTGAACAGGAGTACGGGTTACCGGTCATCCATATCCCCACGGCAGGTTTTCTCGGCGGGACGTTCCAGGATGGGGTGAATAACGCCCTGATCACCCTGGCCGGGACCGTGGACCCCGGCGATAAGGTGCCCGGTGTCAATGTCATCGGAGAGATGAACCTGGAGTACGAAGTGGAGGAAAATTATACCGAGATCGCCCGTCTCCTTGATGGCCTCGGACTGCCCGTTTCACTGAGGTTCGTCCACGACATCCCCTTTGACCGGATTTCCCGGCTGGGGTCTGCACAACTGAACATTCTCCGGAACACCGCTCTTGTGCCGGTCGGGAGGTACCTGGAAGACCGGTTCGGCACGCCGTTCATTCCTTCGTTTCCCCACGGCCTGTCGGATACCCTTGCGTTCCTCGAATCCGTGGCCAGTTGTTGTACGATTGACGGGCGTGATTCACTGGAACGAGAGCGGTCTCTGCAGGCAGAGATGATTGCCGCATTTGGTGACCTCCACGGTTCCCGTGCGGTGTTTGATAACCTTTGGCCGGGCCAGGAAGGTCTTGCGGCTGCGCAGGAACTCGCGGGTGCACTCGGGCTCTCACCGGGTGGCGGGAACGATGCCCGCCTTCCGGTCAGCTCTGCGGTGGGTACAGCCGGTCTGCGGCGGATGCTGCACCGCTGGAGGAGGACAATCCATGCCTGAATGTGATAATCCTCTCTGGCCTTGTGCGATGACCGGCGCAGCAGCGTGTCTTGCCGGGTTTGATGGTATCGCGGTGGTGATCCACGGGTCGAGCGGGTGCTACTATTACCCAACAACTCTCCTTCATGCCCCTCTCCACGGCACTTTCATTCTTGAGAACGAAGTGATCTTTGGATCTGAGGACCGGCTCCGGGAAGTGATCAGCGGCCTTGGAGGGACCGGGAAGCGTATCGCTGTGATCACTACCTGTGTCCCTGCGATTCTTGGTGAGGACATCCAGTCCATGCTCGCTGATCTCGACGTGATCCTTGTCGACAGCCCGGGATTCTCCGGCGATGTGGAAGCCGGTTATACAAATGCGCTTGCACGGCTTGGCCCGCGGATCGATCCGGGCATGACGGGTGTGAATATTGACGGTGCCTGCCTCTTCGACCCATTCTGCAGTGGAAACGTTCAGGAGATCCTGCGCATGTTTGCGATGGCGTCCGTCCAGGCAGGTACGATCTTCTGCCAGGACCGGCTGGAGAAAGTACATAGTGCAGCACCGTGGACGGTTGGCACCAACGCAGACTTCTCCTCCGGCGTTGGGCAGTCCCTTGGAGGTATGCTCGGGTTCGATGCGATCCGGGCTACCTTCCATGAGATTGGAAACCGTGTAGAGGAAGCGGATATCGATCCGGTCTTGGTCGAGCTCCGGCAGCAGGAGGAGCGGGTTGTGCGGGCCTGCGACAAGTACCTGCAGCGGTACGACCCGCCGGCGGCTGTCATCTTCGCCGGGTACTCATACGGTCAGTTTGCAGCTGAAGTGCTGGACCACTATCTCGATGCGGAGATCTGTTGTATCGGCTCCCGGAATGCAGCGGGAGCATCGCGGTTCCCGTTGTCGAGGGCAGACGGGATCTCTCAGGTAAACGACCTCATAAGGGCTCACCATCCCGATCTTGTGATCGGATCTTCGTTCGAGCGGGCGATCTGCAGGGACACCGCGTTTGTAGGAATCATTCCTCCCTTGCGTGGCACGGTGCGGCTCTCGCCCGTCCCCCTGGCCGGTATCAACGGCACCCTCTCCTTCATCGAGTATGTCCTGAATGCCTGTATAGACCGGAAACCGTGAACCATCCGGTTCCCAACCCACCTTTTCACGCTGGAAATTCCAGCAGGGGGGCTCAACGGATTTTACTTTCACCCTGCGCATGCTGACAGGCTATATACCCCCCAGTGCAACGCCAGTATACGACAGAAGGTGGTCGTGTATGATGGAAAAAGCAGGATATCTCCAGCAGACAAGGTGCAGGGCGATCGACAGTGAAGGCATGGAACACGAAGTCGTGGAACTGCACGTGCTCGGGAACCGGTATGCCATCCGGAAAACAGAGCTGCTCAGGGCAGTCTCCGGCAGGGTGTATGTCCAGATCGAGGAACTCACCCGGAACTGGGATTATTATCTCGGCCTGACCCGTGGACTTGCCCATGTCTCTGCTTCCGGTAAGGCGCTGAACGTCGACCTGTTCGAAGCAGGAACGTTCACGCTCTCCCTGACTACGCTCCGTGCAGTGATGTACGGGAAGGAACGCATGGCCGTGATCGTCAGGATCCCCGAATCGCCCGTGGTCCGGATCCGCAGGGTTGTTGAAGGGCAGCAGAAGATCGGTGCCCCGGTCTGAATCTGCATCAGACAAATACCGGCTGGAACCCGGAAAAATCCCTTCCCCCATGACTCTTTTTTTTAACCATATCATATACCATTAATAGTTCGCCAGCAGATGATCTTATGAGAGGGGTAATCCCCGTCAGTCCAAAGAGATGTGCCGGATCATGGCACAGGTATACGTGGTCTGGAATGGATAATGCTGATACAGCCTACCGGGATCTGGTGGAGAACCAGCAGGATCTCATCGTCAGGTTCAATCTTGAAGGCCGGCTTCTTTTTGTCAATACTGCCTATTGTGAAACCGTTGGGAAGGCCCGGGATCACCTCGTCAACAGCGTCTTTATGCCGGTGACCGATGAGCGCTATTCCGATGTGATCGCCACCCAGATGACCAAGCTCTTCCGTCCCCCCTTTGCCTGCACGGTGGAGCAGTGGATACAGACCGGGAAGGGGATGAGGTGCATCAGCTGGTCGGCAAAATCTGTTCTCGGGGATGACAAAACCGTAGTATCCATTGTAGCTACGGGCCGGGACATCACCCCGATAAAGAAGGAGCAGAGGGCGATCCGGAAGCGGGACGAGGAACTGATGCTCCTGCTTGAGTGTGGGAGCCAGATGTATTACACCCACACAACCGACCACACGATGGTGTTTGTCAGCCCGAGAATCCGCGACCTGCTGGGCTGCCGGCCAAAGGACGGGAAACGGACCTGGACCGATTACCTCACCGATCATCCCATGAACGCCTCCGGCCTCGAGCGGACGATCCGTGCCATCGCTTCCGGACGCCGGGAGCCCCCGTACCGGCTCGAGATGGCGACCCGGGACGGCCGGAAGATCTGGATCGAGGTAAATGAGATCCCTGTGGTGAAGAACGGGAAGACCGTGGCGATTGCAGGAGCCATCACCGATGTCACTGACAAGATGGCTGTCGAGGAAGGCCTTGCGGAAGCGGAGTTCCTGATCAAGGACGTCTCCGGTGATAAAAAAGTGAGTGAATACCGCTCCCGGGTGGCATTCCCGCAGGCAAAAAGCGGGCCGCTTGGATATTTCCGGTCCCTTTTCAACCGGTCCTCTGATGATGATGATGAAGAGGATGTGTTTGCCGATGTCCCGACAAATCTCCGGTAACCTCTTTTAAAATATCCTGTGGACCCTAAGTCATCCTTTCTGTATGGCCTCAATCGTTCCGGTTGAATCCAGCCACGTCAATTTCCCAAAAAAATCCCAAGCACATAAATCCGATCACTTCCCAGTACGGATGAAGAATATGACTGAGGAAAATGGTGGGAGTAATGAATCCCATCTCACCAAGGGCAGGCTGGAAGCGCTATCGGACGGCATCTTCGCGTTCGCGATGACGCTCCTTGTCATCGGCCTGGGTGTGCCGGATAAGGCGACACTGGTACTGACAAATGCATATGCACTTCAGGTCCTCCTCGACCTCTATTCCGGTTTCATGCATTATGCTCTCGCGTTTCTTATCCTCGGGGCGTTCTGGCTCAGCCAGCACATGCAGTTCCATTCAGTACGGACCCCCGATAAGATATTCACCTGGATTAACCTCGTGACGCTCATGTTTGTCGCACTCCTCCCCTTTTCAGCGTCCTTTTCCGGCGCTTTTTCCGGTGTCCCGATTGGTGCAATGACGTTTGAGTCGAATCTCCTTCTCATCGGCATAGGCATGTCCCTCCAGTGGTGGTACGCAACGAACGATCACCGGCTGACAGAATCCACACTGAAACCGGCATATATCAGGAAAGTCCGTTTCCGGAACCTCGTTGTCCCCGGGGTCTCCATCGTGGGCATCCTGTTCGCATTGGCCGGAATCACATGGAGTACTGCGATATATATGACGCTACCCATCGTCTATTATAGTGTGGAGTACATCTACGGGTGACGCCAGGAAACGGGGAATCTTGGATCCGGATCAGTATGAAATGTCTGCCGATCCCCTTGGGAACAGTATGTACATGTGATTCCGGTGGAATCGGGAACCGACGTATATTACAAAAGAATTATCTTACCGCGAATCCTTTTTTCATACCATAATGAACCTGATATCACTTCTTACAGCGTTCGTGCCATGGATCGCGTTCACCCTTGTTGCTGAATCTCCCGTGGGAAGTCCCCTGATGTGTCTGACCCTTGCCTTTATTGTCGGTATTGTGCTCACCGTCCTGACAAGTTACCGGCAGCTGCTCAAGGGCTATATCCTATCCATTGTCACGATCGTCTTTTTCGTCGTGTTCTTCATCATGATCGTCGGATTACAGCAGTACTATCTCGCGAACTACATTTCGGTATTCTCGATGCTGATCCTTACGATTGTCTGCTGGGCTACGATGCTGTTCCGGTTCCCCTTCACCCTCCAGTATTCGAGAGAGGGCGTGGAACCCGAGCGTGCCAGGAGCGCGCCATTCATGCGGGTAAATTATATCATCACTGCGGTATGGGGAATTGCATTCACGCTCGGCCTTGTGGTGAACACCGTTCTGCTGGTCCGACCTGACATGCATATAATGTTCTGGGAAAATGTGCAATGGGTCTTCATGGTAATAGCTATCGTCTTTACCGTGTGGTATCCGGCATACGTCCATAAGCAGAGGGCGCTGCAGGTGCTGGCAGATCATCCCGAATTCCTGAAATAAGCGTGATATTTTTCTTTTTTAACTCTTTTTTTACCTGCAACGGTCATCTCTCCTGCATGCGAAGAGCACCGTCTTCTTTCCCCATCGCCTTTACGGGCTCAGGATGAGCAGGATGTTGAATGTGCCGGTGGTGACGGTGGAGCAGCGTCCAACACGAGAGTAAAAAGAGAACTGCTTCAGGGGCCCTTTTAGTGAGAAAGGCCCTGTTCAGAAACGGATTACTTCCCTTTCCGCACGCAGTCGGCTATGTATGAACCGGCCTTCGTGGTCCGGGCGGAACCGCCCATATCCTTTGTCACCACGCCATCCCTGATGCTCTGTTCTATTGCGGAAACAACTGCTGCCGCCGCCTTATGCTCGCCGATATGATCGAGAAGGAGGGAACCGGCCCAGATGGTGGCAATGGGGTTTGCCACGCCCATGCCCTTGTACTTGGGTGCCGATCCGTGGATCGGTTCGAACATTGAGGTACCCTTCGGGTTGATGTTGCCGCCCGGGGCAAGCCCGAGGCCACCCTGGATCATGGCGCCAAGATCGGTGATGATGTCGCCGAACATGTTGGGCGTGACCACGACATCGAACCATTCGGGGTTCTTGACAAACCACATGGTGATCGCGTCCACGAAGTTGAACTCGGTCGTGACATCCGGGTAAGACTTCGCTGTTTCTGTGAACACGTCCCGCCAGAGGCCGTACACGTCCGAGAGCACGTTCGCTTTGTCTACCGAGGTGAGTTTCTTCTTTCGCTGCATGGCAAGATCGAACGCGTAGGTCTGGACCCGGCGTGCCCCTTCACGGGTGATGACCCCGATCTGGTACGCGATCTCCTCGGCATCACTCTCAACGTCGAGGCCGAACTTCACGCTGTAGAGTTCGCGGGCGATCGTGAGTTCGGTCTTCTGGTGCTTCTTGAAGCGCGAACCGATCCCGACATAGAAGTCCTCAGTGTTCTCACGGACTACCACGAAGTCGATGTCCCTTGGACCTTTTCCGGCAAGAGGTGTCTCAACACCATTTAAGAGCCTGATAGGGCGGAGGTTGACATACATGTCGAAATGGAAACGAAGTGAAAGCAGGATCCCCTTTTCCAGGATTCCCGGCTTCACCCGCTCGTCGCCGATGGCGCCAAAATAGATCGCTTTGAACTTCGAGAGTTCCTTGAACTCTTCTTCGGTGACGAGTTTGCCCGAATTGATGTACCGGTCCGCACCGATATCGAAATCTGTCCACTGGATATCGAAGTTATACTTCTCGCCCGCGGCTTCCAGTACTTTCTTTCCCTCGGCCACGATCTCCGGGCCGATCCCATCCCCGCCAATTGACGCTATCTTGTACATACCGGCACCTCCTTCAGGTTCTTTGCAAATTCAACAAGCCCGCCGGCATCAATGATACCCTGCATGAAGACCGGCACGGGCTCGATGGCATATTTCTTCCCGTCCGCTTCAAGGTAACCCTCCTTGATCTTCAGGGAAACTTTTGCCCCGTCTGCAATCTTATCCGCATCCGGGCAGACCACGGGGAGCACGCCGACATTGATCGAGTTCCGGAAGAAGATCCGGGCAAACGATCGTGCCACAACTACTTTCACCCCTGCACCGATCAGGGCAAGCGGGGCGTGTTCGCGTGACGAGCCGCAGCCGAAGTTCCGGCCACCGACGATCACGTCTCCTTCCTTTACCTTCTTTGCAAACTCGTCCCGGGTTCCTTCAAAGGCGTGCTTTGCGAGCTCGTCGGGATTGTTGATGGTGAGGAACCTGCCCGGGATGATTGCGTCGGTGTCAATGTCGTCCCCGAACTTCCAGACCCGCATGTTCTGTGCTGCCCGGGGCTCCCTGATCACCACGCACTTGACCGGTGTCATTTTTTTCGCCGCCATTTTACACCTCCCTTGGGTCGGTGATCTCACCCGTGATTGCGCTTGCCGCCGCCGTTGCCGGGGAGCAGAGGTATACTTTGCCGTCAGTGCTTCCCTGTCTTCCCTTGAAGTTCCGGTTCGAGGTCGAGAGTGAGACCTCCCCGGGAGCAATCAGCCCGAACGCCCCGCCCATGCAGGGGCCGCAGCAGGGTGCCTCGACCAGTGCCCCCGCTTTCACGAATTTCTCGATAAGTCCTGCCTTAAGAGTCTTGAGGTACTCGTCGCGGGATGCCGGGATGATGATGGTCCGGATCTTCGGGCTGAACTTCTTCTTGCCCAGCACCTCTGCCGCTTCCACGAGATCCTCGAAGCGCCCGTTCGTGCAGGAGCCGATGAAGACCTGGTCGACGTGCGTTCCCGCAACCTTACTGACCGGTACGCCCGTATCTACATTGTGCGGGATCGCGACCTGTGGTTCGAGCTCCGAGACGTCGTAGGGCCGTCTCTCCGCAAACTTCGCGTCGGAGTCGCTGTCCAGTTCGAACGGCTTCATCTTCCGCCGGCATTTCATATACTCCCATGTGACCTTGTCCGGGGCGACAATGCCTGCCTTGCCGCCCATCTCGATGGCCATGTTGCAGAGGGTCATCCGGCCTGACATGTCAAGTTTTCTCACGGTCTTTCCGGTAAACTCGATCGCCTTGTAGGTCGCCCCGTCGGCACCGATATCGGCAGCGATCGCGAGGATCAGGTCCTTTGCCCCGACCCTCTTCTGGAACTTACCTGTCACTTCAGCACGGATGGTTTCGGGCACTTTGAAGTAGAGGGCACCGAATTTCAGGGCAAAGCCCATATCGGTGGATCCGATGCCGGTTGCAAACGCGCCTGTCGCCCCGTACATGCAGGTATGGGAGTCTGCTCCAACTACGATCTCGCCCGGGGCCGCCCGGCCTTTCTCGATCGTCACCTGGTGGCAGACGCCCTCGTTGATGTCGTAATTGTGGATGTCCTGTTCCGCAGCGAACTTCCGCATATAGACATGGTTGCTCGCCGCCTCGATGGAATCTGCCGGTATCTGGTGGTCAAAGAGCATGATGACGGCTTTTGGGTCAAAGACCTTTTTTCCGCCCATCTCGTAGAACTTCTGGATGGCAAGCGGGCCGGTAATATCGTGGATCATCGCCCCGTCAAGAGGGGCCATGACCACTTCGCCTGCCCGTATGTCTCTGCCGCATTTCCGTGAGAAGATCTTCTCTACGATTGTTGCTCCCATGCAAATCGTCTCTACTATTGGCCTTCGGAGATATTGTACTTTCTCGTGCACCACTTTTGATAACTGCGACCAGTTTCGCAGTCAAAGTAAGATTTAACCTCATATCGGGACAAGATCATGCGAATACCATGATGCGAAGACTCTCTCTCATATGCGCTATCCTTGCAATCTTCCTGGTGGCGTCAATCGGCAGCGTATCTGCCCAGGACTCATCGACCGATAAAGTGATCCACGCCTCCGGCAGCGGTAACGTGATCGGCACTCCTGACCGGGCACAGATAACGTTCTCCGTCCAGACAGAGAACCCGGATGTGAAGGTTGCCCAGTCGGACAATGCCAATCAGATGGCCAAGGTGATTGATGCGATTGCCGGTGCCGGTATCCCGCGTGATTCACTCAAAACCTCCGGGTACAGTATCAGCCCCGTATACGACGACACAACCGGCGGGATTCTCAACCCCAAGGTAAAGACGTACCAGGTCACAAACACCCTGACGGTCACGCTTGATGATGTGAGCAGGACCGGGGAGATCATTGATATCGCCGTTGCAAACGGTGTCAACCAGGCGGATTCCATCCAGTTCATGCTCTCCGATGTCCAGGCCCAGGCACTCCGTGGCGAGGCTCTGAAAAATGCGGTGGCAAATGCAAGGACTGATGCGGATACTGTTGCGGGAGCTCTCGGGGTCAACATCACCGGTATGGGAACCGTCGACATTACTCAGAGCTTTACTCCGGTGGTATACTCCAACAGCCAGTGGGATGCAGCAGGCGCGGCAAAATCCGTGGCCCCGACTCCTATCCAGCCCGGTGAAATCACCGTGAATGCACAGGTCTCGGTTACGTATACCTACTGATCATTCCCCCCATCCGCACTCTTTTTTCTCGTTCCATGCAATCCCTTCACAATGTTTTTAAAATAGCAGCGTGATCATTTCATAAAATCACGTACACAACCGGTTTTACCGGAAAAATTCTCACTATCCCCGATGAACGTCCCGGACGGCGATGTTCATGCCAAATCTCGAATACCACAAATCAGCGTATACAATAGGATTGATTTTAAAATGGAACGGAATATCGGCTTTAAGGAACGACGGTATATAGAAGAACTGCGCATTCTCACCAAGTCCACTGCCCTCGACTGCGTGATCGACGACCGGTTCGACCGGGTCATCTACGTGATCCGGCCGGGAGACATGGGCCTTGCGATCGGCAAGAAAGGCGAGAATATCCGGCGCCTCCAGAACGTGCTCGGCAAGCGGATCGAGATGGTCGAGTTTGCAGATTCGGTGAGTGCGTTCATTGCAAACATCTTCAAGCCTGCGGAGGTGACCGGGGTCGATGGCTCCGTGGAGGCCGGGCCGGTGAACGTGATCGTCCGCCAGCGAAGTGACCTTGGCATCGCGATCGGGAAGGCGGGCTGCAACATCGAGAAAGCGCGCATCCTCTGCCGGCGCTTTTACGGTATCGAGATCGGCGAAGTCCTGCTCGGGATGGAGGCATAATGGATCCAGACATCGACCCGAACGTGATCGCGGAAATCTGGAGCGTGATTTGCGAGCGGGCGGAGCACCCGAAAGAGTCCTCCTATACCTCCCGCCTCCTCCTTGACGAGAAGGGAATCGACAAGGTACTGGAGAAGGTAGGTGAGGAGTCGACCGAGTTCATCCTTGCCGTAAAGAACGGCGTGGATAAGCGGACGGTCAGTGAAGCAGCAGATCTCCTCTTCCATATCCTTGTTGCCCTGCGGGCGGCAGATATCGATCTTGCCGACGTGATGAAAGAACTTGAGCACCGCAGGAAATAACTCCCCGCCCGTGTACGCATTATTTATTGAGGAATGAGGCGAGGTCGACCATCTTAGGCAGGTCTTCATTTTTCTGTGCTGCTGAAGTGAGTACGCTCTCATCCACAAAGATCGGGACATCGCCCCGGAGTGCCAGGGCAATTCCGTCGCTCGGGCGGCAGTCTATATACTCTTCATGGCCGTCATTCACGAGCACGAGCTGGGCATAATACACCCCGTCTTCGATACTGTCGATCTGCAGGAACCTCACGGTGATGGAGAACCTGGCACACATATCGAGAAAGAGATCATGCGTGAATGGCCGGGGCAGCAACTCATGGTTCTTCGCGCTGTTGATGGACACGGCCTCCCAGATGCCGATGAATATGGGCAGGAGGTGATTGCTTCCGTCGGTGAGTATCACGAGAGGCACGGTTGCCGCATCGCTGATTGCCATGAAGACGCCCTTGACTTCACACCTGACCTGTGTCATACCTGTGCACAGTCATTGCCCCCATCCGATATAAGGGTTGAGGGATTGATCCGGATGGTTTACTCTGCCTTCTTCGCCTCCCGGCGGACGATGATAATGCTCGAGAGGATGCCAAGGGCGATATTGAAGTAATAGAGGACAATACGCCAGATTACAACGAAGATCCCGACCACGGATGCGGGGATGAAGAGGGCGTACATGGAGGTTGCCCCGACTTCCGCGATACCCGAACTGCCCGGCGTGAGCGGCATCATCATCAGGATCGCGAGGATCAGCTGGATCACAAACGATTCGAGGATGAGAGGCGGCTGGCCAAGCCCGACCAGTATGAGGGAGGCAGTGATAATCTCGGATACCCAGTAGAGCAGGGTAAAGAGCATTCCCCAGACAAGCCCGCCCTTGGCGCTCCGCACGAACTTGATTACCGCGTCGTGGAAGTTGTCGATCTCCTTGTCAGCCCGTTTGAGAAGTTCCTCGACCCGGCCGTTCTCCCATGTTTTGGTGAAGAAGAGTGTACAGCGGTTGACCACCCGCTTGACAACGTCGGGCCTACGGATGGCCAGGTAGAAGAGGAACAGGCAGCCAACCACGAAGATCCAGGTAACAAAGACCATGACCTCGGAAACGGCACCGAGGCTCTTCCACTGGTCTGTCAGGACGATCATGGCAAACGCGGCAAGACCTGCTAGTACTATCCCGTCAAGCACCCGCTCCATGATCACGATGGCAGTGGCATCCCCGAGAGGGACGTTTGCCTTGTAGAGCTCATGGATCCTGACCGGTTCCCCGCCAGCCTGGGCCGGCGTGATCGCTGCGGCAAGCAGGTTCGCGAAGACCAGGTTCAGGCTGTAGAAGAATCCGATGGGATAGCCAAGAGAGCCCGACATCTTCTTGACCCGCATCGCCCAGAAGCACATGGTCAGGATATGGGTAAGGAAGGCGAGAAGGAGGAAGAGGGGATTGATCTGTCTGATATACGTGAGGGTATTCTCGTTGATGGTGAGGTACAGGATGATGATGAGAACCGCAAGGGAGAAACCCACGGAAATATACAGCCACTTGACCTGCGATCTCTCCATTATCCAACCCCTCCAGCGCTGCCAGCCTGGCAGATAACTATCTTTACAGGTTATGAGGCATAGTATATACCCTTTTATTCCTTAAACCCGGGCGGGTGAGAGGGATTCCCGCAGTCATCAGACCGTGAAAATCTCCCGGTTGGCAAGCACCCTAAAAAGCCCTGCCTGTACGCCGGCATCAAGCCACCCGTGGCCGTAACTGAAACAGGCAAGTGCATCTTCCCTGTGTCCCCCGGCCAGGCGCAGCCGTCCCCGCTCCCGGTAAGCACCAGCGATACAGAGTACCTGTGAGGCGAACCGGTAGGCCGGGGTGGTGGGGTCCGGGGCACAGGATACGGACCTGAGGGCAGTATCCAGCAACCGCAGGTAACGGGTGGTTTTCTCGTCAAGCTTTTCCTGGTGGACTGCCGGGAGAGATTCAATCACCGAAGTAAACGGACAGCCCGGTGTACCATCGCCTGTTGTTAAAAGGCCCAGGGCAATCCCCCCGTGCATCCAGCCAAAGCCGTACCAGTACGCCGCCAGGGCATTTACCGGATCTCCCGCGGCAAAAAATGCCCTGCCATCGCTCTCGTATGCGGAAACCATGGTGAGGACTGATGCTGCCGTCAGCCCGAGCGCTGTTGTATCAGGAGCGGTGCTACGGGCCGCCGCAAGGGTAACCCTCAGAATGTCCTGGCAGTCCTGGAGTCTCATAAGCCGGCAAACACTTCCAGGTATTCCCGTTCCATATCGTGCAGTTCCGCCGGTATCACAAGTACGTGGAGAGGCGGGCCGAAATCCACGGACCGGATCGCGTCTGCGGTACCGGCGCGCACGAACGGCTCTCCGGAGCCGGCCCTGGCAATTCCCACGTACAGCGGGATCGCTGCCTGATGGTCCGCTGCCATCCGTTCAAGCAGATCCACTGCCTGGGGGACCGTCATAAACCGTTCATCCTGGATATCGAGATAGACCAGGGTATGCAGCCGGAGCGAGAGGTTCTGGAGGATCACGTCGAGAGCCGATGTCGGGAACCAGTTCTTCTGCGGGAACGGCAGGGAGCAGGACTTCCCGAAGCGGTAGTTCTGGAGCCCCGAGAGGCCGCAGACTGCGCTCGAGATGGAAGCCGCGTGGATGATCGCGGTCCTGATGCCCCGTGCAGCTGCCCGCATGCGGAGGTCTGCGTGGGTCGTCGAGACCATCGGGTCTCCTGCACAGAGGAAGACGATATTCTTTCCCTCCGCCTCGGTAAGAAATGCGTCGGGGTGCTGTTCCACATCGTCGCGGAAAAGGGGATGGACAGGCCGGGCGTAATACGCGGACAATTCTTCTATTGTTGTGCCCATGAGGCGGGAGGTGTAACATTCGAGGTAGACTATGTCCGCGGAACGGATGAAGGCCAGTCCTTTTTCCGAGATGTCGGTCTTGTCATACAACCCGAGTCCGATAAAGGTCAGCATAATTTCTCCGTAATATCAGTGCAGAAACGGGATCCTGTCATGGCCGGCAGGGTTAATAGCTGAACTGCGTGATGGAGTCGACCAGTGATTCAAGGACAAAATGCACATCCGATCTCTTTGTTGCAGAGATGGGGAAGAAGGGGATCTCATCACCGATGCCGAGTGCAGTCTTGATCTCCCCGGTTTGTATCCCCTGGGGGAGATCGTGTTTATTGGCCGCGATAACATAGGGTATCCTGCGTTTTACGGTCATCCCGATGAGGTGCTTTGCCCGCGGGAACGTTTCAGGTTTTGTTGCATCAATGACAATGACAACACCCATCGCGTGCTTCAGGTAGGGTGGGAGGAGAGGATCGAACCGGGTATGCCCGGGCGTTCCGTACAGGGTGATATCGAAGTCTTTCCAGCGCAGCCACCCGAAATCCATGGCAACGGTTGTCGGGTCTCCCTCAGGACTACGGCGATCCACCGATTGCCCGTCATCCGAAGCCTGGGTAACAAAGGTGGATTTCCCGGAGTGGGCCGGCCCGGTCACAACGATCCTGGGGATATAGGGAATGATTCTTCCCTCCGTTATGATGAACGGCACGGATCGCGGGGCCACGGGCGACCACGAGGTGTGGACCAGGGTAAAATAATTGAAATGGGGTATCGGCCGGAACGATGACCTGATCGTAATTACGAGATCGAATGAGTATTCACCAATGAAACGTTCGAGCAGTGCTTGTCCTTCGAGGTTGAGGTGTTCCAGGATGAGGGTGGTCTTTGCATCATCACGGGCAGATTCAAGGAGGTGAATCGCCTTTTCAAGCCCGAAATCCTCGTACAGGAGGTCGAAGTAAGCGAAGATCACGTCAACATGGTGGTCCCTGCAGATCTTCCGGATACGGGCCTGCCATTCGCGTTCACGGGTCTCGTCGGACCCGGTGGTCTTCTGGATCCGCTCCCGGTCGATTGTATCCATGAAGACCACGGATCCGGATGCCAGGTTCAGCCGTGCACCGTACATTTTTGCCGCATCGTTCCGGAATGCATCCACGGTAGTGTGTGGAAGGATCACGAGGCAGGAAAGCCCTTTTGCGAGCGCACAGGAGAGCGAGGAGAGCATGAAGAGCTGGCCGTCCACGCCGGGTTCCAGGCTGTAAAGCACCCTGCTGCCCCGGGGGATGCCGCTGCCGAGCATCTCATCGAGACCACTGACCCCCGTCGAGATCATGGGAGTATGGTCACCTTTCCTTTTACCACGGCGAACTTGAGCCATTCGCCGGAAACCCCACGGATTCCCTGGATGCGCAGGTAACTCACGTTCTGTTCGATCTTCACCTCAATGACGCAGTTCATCAGCTGCTTGATCAGGGAGAGGGTCTTCTCATCGAACGACTCGCTGTTGAGGAGATAGATCCCCACTCCCTCAATCTTCTTCAGTTTGGCGGTCAGGACATGCAGGAACTGGTAGAGGACTTCGAGCCTGCGGTACATCAGGAGCGTGGAGATCGAGTTCACGCAGAAACGGATCGGGGGCGGAAACAAACCCGCCTCTCCCTCAGCGAAGGTACCCTCGAAGATCGTCTCGACCATGTTCGAGAACTTGATGCCGATCCCCGTCAGGTCCGTGGGGCTGGAGACGAACATCAGCCGCTGGGTGTCCGCGATACCGGGGGTCGAGCTCTTGGTGATCGCGTCGATGACCCCGGTAAATCGCTTGTCCGCCCCCGCCATCTTGAATGCGTCCACGACTTCAGCGGCCCGTTCATTCGTGGAAAGGACAATGGAATACTCTCCTTCCAGGGGTTTCGTTAAGGCATACGCCAGCTGGTCGGCATAGCTCATCGGGGGTGCAAGAATGAGGATATTCGTTCCTGCCTCGAAACCGCCACTTACCTCGTCAATCTGTGCGATTCCTGTTTTATAACAGTACATTCAGTGGATGATCATTTCACAAGCAGGTTTATAATTGCTCCTATCAGCAGGCCGAGGAAGACTGTATAAACCGGCGTGAGAAACGCGATTTTTGCTCCCAGCTGGCGGTACAGGATGGCGATTGTCGATATGCATGGCACGAAAAGGATGCTGACGATTGCAAACGTGTAGAGCTCTGCCCGGCCATCTCCCGGACCTCGTTCTCCGGGCGTGCCAGTGCTGCTGCAAGCTCCGGGAGGATGGGAACCGCGAGCTGGTTTCAAAGAAGAGCTGGATCGCTTCCCGGTAATCTTCCCGCAGGAATGGCAGCATGATTACATCTCTTTCCCTGTCTGTGCACCCTTCGTGTTATTGGTTTGGGTTTTGGTATATCCCTGCAGATGATCGCTTGCCGGAAATGCTCAAGGATATTTAACCTTGGCAGGCAATAACTTGGCAGCAATGTTATACTGGCTTTATGCCCGCCTGCTCATGCGGCAGATCACGGTCCTCCCGGCGCATGTCTGTTTCATGATCAGCGGGCAGGATCTTGCAGAGGCACCGGCCAGCCTCTATAATGTCACCGCATGGTGTAACGGGATCTCAGCGCAGGTCCCCCGGACGACCCCGGAGTGGACGGGAGGGATACGAAGTCTGGTATTCCATATTGCTACTCCGTCACCGGAGAACCTTGAGCAGTACCTGCCGGAGATCCGGAAGATCGGGACGATTGCCCGCCTGATACTCCACGTAGGGGATCGCGAGGAGGTGACTGGTCAGGGTATGGATGTCGTGGTGGCCATGGGTAAGAGTGGCAGGGAGGAAATTACCGAATGTATACGGAAGATGGCAAAAGATCATGTTGCTCCTGACCGCGTTGATGAGAAACTGCTCGAGTCCTACCTGACGTTCCAGTATACGCCGGATGTCGTGATCAAGAGCGGCGGCGATCACCTCACCGATTTCCTCATCTGGCAATCGGTTTATTCAGAGCTCTTCTTCTCGGATGTGAACTGGAAGTTCTTCCGGCAGGTTGATTTCCTGCGGGTGCTGCGCGATTACCAGTCCCGGATCCGCAGGTTCGGGAAGTGACCGGTTATTTCAGCCGGACATTCATCCAGGAAGGTTCGCCATCCACAATCTTCTCGTTCAAGGCAAACTGGTTCTTGAGGGCCACGGTCAGGGTTTTCCTGTCTGGAGTCTGGGTGATCCTGTGTTCCCGGCACCACCGGGCAAATGCCTGGTAGAGCGCTTCTTTGGTGATCGAGGTGTTCTCCACATCCTCGCGCAGGATCGTTTCCGTTACGAATTTTTTGAGATCGGGGCCGGCCCCCTTCTTTTTGGGTGTCATCTTTCCTGTTTTTGGTTTGGCCGGTTTTACCGGGGGGTCTGACGGTACCGGTGCCGTGCGTTCCTGTGCGGGAACCGGCGTTGCAGCAACCGGTTGTAACGGCGGGGACCTGAATCTCCGTTTTACTGATGTGACTGCGGCCGGGTCATCGGCATTGATGACCGGGTGAAGATGGTCGGCAGATCCGGGAGCGGGTTGTACCGGTGGGATCGTTGGTGGCAGCACCCTGGCGGCAGTATCCCGGGCGACGATGACCGGGTTCCGGGTAGTGCTGTGATCATTCTCCCGCTGATCGTACCCGATCCCCACTGCAGCGGCAAGAGCACGGTTGCATACATCGTTGATATCCACACCCTGCTTCGCTGTCTTTTCAAGAATTTCGGTTCGCACGGGCAGGCTGATCGTGCGCCATTCCCCCTCCTCTGTATTCCTTCCCGTTATAACCCCTCATGTGTTGTTCTGTGCGTACAGGGAAATATAGTAAACGTTTGCGATCCACTTCAGTGCACAGCATCCTGCAGTATTTACTGGTGGGGCTGAGCGGAGAGCCGCTGGTCATAGATACGGATCGCCCGGAGGAGATCGATCTTCCGGAAGAGCGGCCAGTACGGGGCACAGAAATAGACTGCCGATTCATGCCCGTTCGCAAGCCACGGGAGGAAGTTTGAGGTCCGGCACTCGTTGCCGGTCCTGATGATCAGGTCCACGGGAGGGATCTCCTTGCCGCTATGGAGGTGTCTTTCCACCATCTGGACATCGATGATGCCCGGGTCGGCTCCTGTTTTTTCCATCTCTTCAAGGATCTCCCGGGCCGCAAGTGCGATCTCGTTCCTGCCACCGTAGGCAAGTGCGATATTGAGGTAGAACCCGGAATTATCCTTTGTCGCCTCTTCGGCTGCATTGATGGCTTCCAGCAGATCAGAGGGAAGCATGGAACGATCCCCCACTATCTGGACCCGGATCTTATACCTGTTCACGCGCTCGTCGGTAACAACGCTTATGAATTTCTGTTTGAACAAGGCAAACAGGTGGCTCACCTCTTCTTTCTGGCGCGAGAAATTCTCGGTTGAAAAGGTATAGAGTGTGATGTGACGGATCCCGAGTTCCTGAGCCCAGTCAAGCATCTTCTCGGTCTTGTCCGCCCCGGCCCGGTGACCGTCTGCGGTGTCCAGCCCGAAGAGCTTCGCGTACCTCCTGTTACCGTCCTGGATGATCGCAATGTGGTTGGGGACGTGCCGGCACTGCCGGCGCAGGTGCTTCTCGTACAGGGATTCAATAAAGGTCCGGCCGATCACAGGGGCGTCCTCTCCACGATCATGCCCCCGTTGGGGTATCGCTCGATAACATATTTCTCCCCGGAAAGTTCATCAGCGTGCTTTTCCAGAAGCCACCACGCCGTCTCAATCCTGTCCGTGAAGATCCCGAAACTGTCAGGTTCGAACCGCTCTTCCAGGAACTTCGCGATGTCACCGGTATTACCGCTTTCCGGTTCAAAGACGCCGTAGACGATCGTGCCATCATCTGTGATCTCATCAAACGGCCGGGCCGTGTTCTGTGCGATCCGCTTCAGCCGCTCCCGGAGCTGCACGGAGTCCTTGAACCCGGAGGAGCACCAGTGGACCTTGTCATACCGGCACAATTCCTCCGCCCATCCCAGTGCCCCATCGATAGCATTGTGCAGTTCGTCAGCGAGTTCATATCCCCGCTCCCGCATGGCGTACGCGTTGGTCTCGCCCCACTCCAGCTCGTTGATGTTGAGGAAGTCGAGGTACGGCAGGGCCGGGATGAGGTACTCGAGCCCGGGAAGGGCGGGGACTTCGATGCCGATATCAAAGCCCATCTCCTTTGCCCGCTTTGCCGACCGGATAAAATCTGTGTCCAGGATGGTCTTCCAGGATTCGTGAGGCGGGTGGAGCCGGATCTCGTCCACGAGGCCCTTGAGCTGCTCCAGCTCCGCATCCGTGGGAGCTTTTGCTGTATACATGTGGATATGGTGGTCGGCACCGAAGTGCTCCTTGAGGAGCCTGCAGTATTCCGTCACCTTATCAAGGCAGAGGAGCGGTTCTCCCCCGGTAATCCCGGTCCCGAGTGCACTCATGCTCTCCGCCACTTCGATTATCTGGGCAGGGATGTCGACGGGGTACTCGTTGGCAAACACCGTGTCGGTTCCCTTCCGCTCTGATGAGAGCGGGCAGTACCAGCAGGACCGGTGGCAGCGTCCCGTAACAAAGAGCACCATCTTTGCGCCCTGGTAGCAGAGTACGCAGCCTTTTGCAAGAGTCATCTCTTTCCTCTTACTCTGAACCGGAATGGCATTGTCATGAAAAGTAATCCTTATGTTTGGAACCCGGGATTCAAAACCCTTCTTAGGCCCGGTACCCCCTATCCGGATGAGCATACTGGAAACCGGAACTGTTGGGATTATACGGGATCATAGTGAACGGCCGGCAGGACTCTTCAACGGTGCCTTGGAAGGACCATGGATCATACCCCCTTGATCCGATGGGGGGTCATAGTTTGTACCCATGCGACCCCCTCCCATCTGGTGTCATGGCAGGTACGTGCGACCCTTGTGACCTGTGTGACCCCCCCGCGATCCTCCATCCGGATCCGGGCAGCGAGTCCTTTTTTCCTGTCACATACTGCCACGTACTGCCCGGTTCCGGGAAATACCGTAGTAATATCTTTATTAGCCAAGCCATACACGAGTTAATAGATTATGAGAGATGGTAATGCAGGCCGGGAATATGCACTCTCCGAAGTGATCGGGTTTATATTGCTTCTCGGGGTCATTATCACGGCCTTTGCCCTGTGGATGGTGTATGTCGTTCCTGTTAACGGGAGAGAAGCGGAGATCACCCAGATGAACACCGTCAAGGACAAGTTTACCGATTACAAGGTCAGCCTGGATTCCCTCTGGATCAACAGCCCTTACGGGGCATCGTGGAGCCAGAGCGGGGTGACTCTCTCCACGTCAATAAATCTCGGCACCGGCGGGGGTAATACCGAGGCCGGCGGTCTCTTCCTGCCGATGATGAATCCGATTGCATCTTCGGGTACCCTGTCCTTACCGAGTACAACGGATAACATCACCATTACCAGTTTTGGCCCGTCCGGTCCAACCTCAAATACGTATAATATGACAACCCTCCAGTACCAGTCGGCGAACAACTACTGGATCCAGCAGACGTATTATTATCAGGACGGCGGGGTCTTCCTGACCCAGATCAACGGTTCAGTATGTCGTGTCTCACCGCCGATCTCCTTTGTAAACAACTCCGACCAGACGTATACCGTGACAATCATCCCCATTACGCTCAACGGTGTCGGCAGCATGGGGGGCAACGGCCCCGTCCGGGTGGATACCCGGCTCAAGACCCTCCAGCCTCCGATCACGGGTAAGGTATACTGGGTGAACACCTCTGTTTCTGTGTCAAATTATACCGCGGCCCAGATGTGGCTGGGTGTGTTCAACAATACCCGTATTAACGGGCAGATTTTAAATCCGCTCTATTATAGTTTCGGTATCAGTTCCCCGACAACAGTTCCGGGAGCTGCGTTCATGAACATTACTGGTATCTACAATGACGTGATTAATCCGGATGTCAACCTGGCAATACAACCTGTCCAATATGACGTAACCCTGAACAGTATCGTATCGAACCTCAACTGATGAGACAGGATCACCCCGCCATGCCCAAGAACTACAAACTCCATGTCCCCGGTAGTGCAGATTCCGGTGTCTCCGAAGTGATCGGTGCCATCCTGCTGATCTCGGTGGTTATTGCAGCAGTCGCTATTATCGGTGTAATCCTCCTCTCCCAGAATACTCCCCAGGAGATCCCCAATGTTAATTTCATGACCGGCACCGATAACAGCAACCGGCTCTATCTCTTCCATAACGGCGGGGACAGCCTGACAATCGGTAGTTTCTCGGTTCTTGTTGACGGTGTTACGCAAAACAACAACAATATCGCGATCTCCGATGGCAGTACTACCTGGTCACTTGGCAAGAACCTGATCATCTCCGGGATCACTCCCGGCCAGCACAGTGTGGCAATCGTGTATAACACCACGGGAACCGGGCAGGTTGTTATCCGGTCCGGCACGGCAAATATCATTCTACCGGTGACACCGGTTATCAACCCGGATATAATTACGGCTTCAGCGTATCCCCCGGTGATATCAGTCCCGCTGTTGATGGAGAATGTAACGAATAATTCTATCAATTATTACCGGGAGAACGGTACAATCATCCAGTCAGGGTACCTGCAGTTTAATGTTACCGGTATCAATTCCTCCATGTATACATCGACAGGTTTTCTCCAGCTGAACGTAGGTGATACAGTAAATATTGCACCCGATTTGGTATCCCAGGGCATAACCATGTTCGGGGTCGGAAACCAGATTTGTGAACTGACTGCGCAAAAAGCGACCCTGACCATCACCAACAGGAGCAGTAACCCATCCCCGTATACCGGTGCGATAAACCATACATGGATTACCGGATATAAGGATTTCAGGTCAACGCTCGTGTTATCTACTGCTTCCACACCTGGTACGTATTACACAGAGCTGGCCGTGAACAATTATCCCTCGTACACTGGTTATCAATCATTTTCCAGCCAGATTATCAACAGTACAAGCAGTAAAAATATTGTCATCAGTAACGTGAAACCAATGCCGGTCGGCCTGTTTGTGCTTCAGTTCAACAATATATCAAAAAGCACCTATTTTGTTGGAAATATTACAAGTATCTCCATCTCATGATTTTTTAAGGTCCCTTTACCTCTGTATCGTCCTGCCTGACTTGTTATAATCGCATGACTTCCAAAACTGGCATCAGAATCCTTGCAGGTAAGTAGATCCTGTATCCCCGTTTTTTGAGATCTTTTAAAAAACTGATTTATCCCAAATTAGATACCGGAAATGAACAGGATTAGTTCATATAATAGGAAGATCTTTACATGATTGTATCAACGAGTGATCCGGAACCTACCGACTGTATCCATGGATCAGCAGGGATAATTCGTGCCACTGAAACAACGGAACGAGCGCGGAGCCGCGGAGATGATAGGCGTACTTATGCTGATCTCCATATTTGTTGTTGCGGTCGGCGTGCTTGCAGTCACCTATTTCTCAACGCCCCATCCCGATAAAATCCCTGCAGTGGATGTAATTGCCACCAACCAGAGCAGACTAATCAATCTGTATCATGCCGGTGGTGATGCCCTGTCAGCCGACCGGCTCCAGATATTAGTGGATGGGACGGTACGACCCTTCACCGGTTTTGGGAGTGACAATAACTGGTCGCTTGGGGAGACGCTCACTTATACTGCGAGTGCTTCAGATCCGATGCCGTCCAGGGTTGATGTTGTGTACAACCAATCCGCCTCGGTGGGCACGGGGTCATATCTCCTCGCGAGCCTCATTCTTGGGTCCCAGACAAATACCGGGCAGGATGTAACGCTCTACACGATCACTGCTTCAGCCGGGACCGGCGGCACCATAACTCCTTCCGGAGTTATTACGTTACCGGCGGGCGCTTCGCAGTCATTTACCATTACAAACAGCAGTGGATACCTCCTCACCGATGTACTGGTTGATGGAAGTTCTATCGGTCCTCAGGCCACTTACACGTTCAGCAGTGTCAGCTCAGATCATACGATCGTGGCCACCATTGTTCCCGGTGGCGTTTCTACCTACTGGATCAATGTGACTGCCGGCCCCGGCGGAACCATCTCCCCCGGCAACCTTACCGTAACCTCCGGCGCCAACAAGACGTATACCCTCAGCCCCAATCCCGGTTACCTGATCGGGTCAGTCGTGGTGAACGGGACACCAGTGATTCCGGTTCCGTTGTCTACCTACAACTTCGCCAATGTCACCACAAACCAGACCCTCGCCGCCACGTTCGCCTCGAATATGTCACCCGGCTGCATAGCAAACTACTATAGTGACATGGCCTGGACGGTACCGGTGTCAACCAATATAGCACCCCGTATCCATTTTGCTGATCCGACCAGTCTGCCTACCTACACTTCGGATGTAAGCTCGTGGCCGGGCGTGTATACCAACGGCCAGCAGACGCAGATATCGGTCAACTTTACCGGTTTTATTCTGATAAATCAGACCGATGCTTACACATTCTATCTTACTTCTGATGATGGGTCATGGTTGTACATTGATGGAAATTTAGTGATCAATAACGGTAATGAGCAAAGTGCACATCTGGTGAGTAATACCCTCCAGCTGACACCGGGCTATCATTCATTTTTCGTCAAGTATTTCCAGGATCCCGGCCAAGCGGTTGTGTACCTGAATTATTCATCGCCCAATATCACCCAGACCGCCAACATCCCTTACTACCATACCCCCATCACGGTACCGACCGCCAGTTTCACCGCAACGCCCCTTTCCGGCAACGCCCCCCTGAATGTTCAGTTCAATGATACCTCGCTTGACGCAACTACCTGGATATGGAATTTCGGGGACGGGTCCCCAGCCTCATATCTCGAAAACCCGAATCATACCTACTCTTCGATCGGCACCTACAATGTCACCCTCACTGCGGCAAATTCATTCGGTAGCAGCATGGCGACGTATAATAATTACATAACCGTCGGCTCCTATATCCCCGGCTTTATGGCCACCTATTATTACGGGCAGACCTGGACGACTCCGGCGGGCATGCGGACCGATCCGGAGATCCGGTATTCCGATAATGCATCTCAGCCCGGTCAGCCCTCGGATGAAGTAAACTGGGCAATTCCGATGACCGGCGGGACAACCAACTTCAGTGTGACCTGGGATGGCTATCTGCTGATTACCGCAGCAGATTCCTATACATTCTATCTCACATCGGATGACGGTTCGTACATGTGGGTGGATGGCACGGAGCTCATAAACAACGGGGGGCTCCATGCGGCGACGACGGTCACCGGCACAGAGACTCTTGCGCCCGGCTACCATCACATCGTGGTAAATATGTACCAGAACCAGGGGTATGCGGTTGCACGTCTCCAGTATACAAATACCACGATCACTACCCCCACGCAGGTGACAAATGTCTGGCACGTGGCGGTGGTGTATCCCCCGGTGGCGGGATTATCAGCTGCGCCACTTGCCGGCAATGCCCCGCTCCCCGTCTCGTTTACGGACGCCTCCACCAATACACCGACCTCATGGTCCTGGAACTTCGGAGACGGGGATGCAACGAATTCCACAGTGCAGAACCCGGTGCACAGCTATGCGGCAGCCGGTTCCTACAATGTATCCCTGACGGCAACGAATGTCGGGGGGAGCGGATCGATTACAAAGACAAATTACGTGAATGTCAGCCCGGCATTATCCGTGGTAAGTTTCAACGGTACGCCTATCTCCGGGAGCATACCGCTTGTCGTAAACTTTACCGACACATCCACCAATTCTCCCAAATCATGGCTCTGGATCTTCGGGGATGGAGATAACACGAACTCAACGGTGCAGAACCCGGTGCACAAGTACGCATCTGCCGGAATCTATAGCGTATCCCTGACTGTAACCAATGCCGGAGGAATCAATTCGTCGACCCGTACCGGGTATATTTTCGCCAACCCGACGATAACCGCTTCGGCAGGCAGTGGCGGTACCATATCCCCGTCTGGTTCAGTAGTTGTATCGTATGGTACCAACCAGAGTTTCACGATCACGCCGAATACAGGTTATTCCATCAACACGGTTACTGTTGACGGTGTATCGCAGGGAACGATAACCCCCTATACGTTCACAAATGTGACGGCTGCCCATACGATATCTGCAACATTTACCATAAACACCTTTACGATAGCGGCCTCGGCAGGCAGTGGCGGTACCATATCCCCGTCTGGTTCGGTAGTTGTATCGTATGGTACCAACCAGAGTTTCACGATCACGTCGAACACTGGTTATTCCATCAGTACGGTTACTGTTGATGGTATATCGCAGGGCCCGATCACAAGTTACACGTTTACGAATGTCACAGCAATCCACACAATTTCGGCGACGTTTGCGATCAATACGTACACGATCACTCCGACTGCCGGAACCGGCGGAACGATCAGCCCCTCAACAGTACAGACCGTGAATTATGGCGGGAGCCAGACGTTCGCGATCGCACCGAATACAGGTTATTCTATTAGTACAGTTACTGTTGATGGTGTATCGCAGGGCCTGATTACGAGTTACACATTCACGAATGTCACAGCAATCCACACGATTTCGGCAACATTTGCGATTAATACGTATACGATAACTCCGACTGCTGGAACCGGCGGAACGATCAGCCCCTCGACAGTACAAACCGTGAATTACGGAGCTACTCCAACGTTCACCTTCACGCCGAACATCGGATATTATCTGAGTTCGGTTACCGTTGACGGCGTTTCAGTTACCCCTTCAGGAAACAGCTATACATTCCCGGCAGTAACTGCGAATCACAACCTCTTGGCAACATTTGCCGTGTACACGTATACGATAACGCCGTCCGTATCAGGTGGCAATGGAGCGATAAGCCCCAGTACCGTCCAAACCGTAAATTACGGAGCAACGCCAACGTTTACATTCACGCCGAACACCGGGTATGTTGTCAATGCTGTGACTGTAGATGGAACCGCGGTAACTCCCTCCGGAAATACCTACACTTTCCCCGCAGTAACGGCGAATCACGCAATACAGGTTACCTTTAAATGGGCTGCACCAACAGTCACATCAATTTTACCAGTTAATGGCAAACATAACAAAGCAGTTTCGATTACCAATATTGGCGGAACGAATTTCCATACTGGGGCAACGGTAAAATTCTCAACAGATGCTGCCGGTACGCTGAACGTGATGACGCTCAGTTCTCCCACGGTCGTTTCTTCCACACAGATCAGTGGAACTCTGAATATTCCTAATGGACAATCCCAAACTACTTATTATGTCTGGGTGACGAACACGGATTTACAGTCCGGTCATTCTGCCACTGCAATATTCACAGTAAACTAAATCCGAGGGCGAAATGAACAAATCTCCTTTTTCCAATAATCGCACTGATTATTGACAACCTTAACGGGAAAACATTTTTTTCCATTTATTAGTTTTTTCCCTTATTCTGAAGGATCAAGAATGTTTGCGTTTCTTTCTCACGAGCGAGGATTAGCATCCTGTCGCAACCGGAACTTGAACGAAAAACGGGTATTAGTAATGACTCATGAGGATAGCGCTGAAAAGTCTGATTTCAAATTCATCTGGTGGGATGGTACATTTTTCCCATATATGATATCCCTTACACCGTCGTATGGATCTCCACCGTGCCCAGCGGTGCGGAGGTATTGCCGTAGGTGACGAGTGTCCCGTCTTTGTAGACCTGCACCACCATGTTCTTCACGGACCCGTCCCCCTTCTCGATATATCCGTCAATACTCCCGCTGGACATGGATAACTGGTAGAACTGGTCGCCGGAACTGTTCACGTCCTGGCCCAGCCCGTTGGTGGAGATCGTGCCGGTGAAATTGCCCGGGTACGCGACCCTGACCCAGATCCCTGTCGGGGGGACTGCGTGCATGACGATTGATGTATCCGGCGTGGGGGGGACAGCGATGGTCGGAGTTGCAGTAGCAGTCTCCGGCCCGCTCATGATTGCAGGACCTATGGGTGTATCAAGATCGATCGATCCCCATGGCTTTGAAGTGGCGCTTCCTGATACGAGCGTTCCCCCGTTATATATCCCGACATCGAGGATGTTTCCCGAACCGTCCTGCTTTTCAATCGTCCCTTCTATGGTCGTGTCATGGACCGGCAGCTGGTACACCTGTGTCCCGGAGCCGTTCACATCACTTATCCATCCTTCTGCTCCCACGCTTCCGGAAAAATTCCCCGGGTAGGATACCCGGATCCAGATGCCGTCGGCGGGAACTGCACCCGGTGTGAGGGGGACTTCTGTAGGGGGAACGGCTGTAGTTTCCGGCGTCTGGATCAGCGTTGGGGGAACACTCTCCGTGGCCATGGATCCCACGGGTCCCTCACCCTGCACACGATCCGTTGCATTGGCGCTTTCTGATCCAATGATATGCCCGATGATGAGGATGCTTCCGATGCAGAGTCCGGCGATGAGGAGGGCGGCGATGATCAGCACGAGAGGTGAACGTGGCGCCTTCACGTCTTCCGGTTCCTGTTGTCTGGTATACCGGGATGTCTCGAATATTGTCCATTCCGGGGTTGCGGGACGGACATTTTCTCCATCGCTGCCGGTAGCCGACTCATCGCTCCCCCTACGCATCAATGGGGGTGGGGCAGGATGAAGCGCCCCCTCCACGGCAACATTACGGGCTATGAGTGCCGTAAAACATTTATCACGATCCTGGACGTTCAGATCTCCGGCCACGTGGACGAAAATAAGGTCGAGTTGTCGCGTGTTATTGTCAGGTGCAGAGATGGTCAGGGTGATAACCGGCTCGCGCAGGGTATTGAAATACGGAACAGCACGTATTATCGCAGCATATGGCAGATCCTCGCGGATTGTTCCGGACCCGCTTTCCGCAAGGATGAGTCTCCTGTTAGTGAGGATCACCTCGTAACCGGTACCGCTGCTGATGATCTTCTGCGATTGGTAAATGACGGACTCATCGCTTGCCAGGTTCAGGTTGTCCATAGTACCACACGTTATAACACTTTACTGTTCGCCTGCTTTTATATTATTCCGGGTTTCTTCAAAGATCCTCTTCCGGCATCTCAGTCTCCGGCATCCGTATTTCAGTATTCCTGCTCACCAGCAGGTTGTACGCATCATGCTCCTTGTTATACCGCACCAGTACACCCCTCATCTCAAGCACCGCACCGTAGGGTGCCGTGCGGAGGGCCTCGTTCTCCGGCGTAGCATGGTACGACGGGAGTACCGCATAGACCGGGGTCTTTGCCGTCCCATCGCAGATCTTGAAGAGATGGTTCTTTGCATCCCCGAGTTCCCCGCTCATCTTTACGCCGGCAACATTGATCCGCTTGCCAACATGCAGGTGGATTTTTGACAGACGGAGGAATTTTGACCCGGGGCCAATCCGGTATGCCAATTTCCGCAGGCCGTCTTTTCGCAGGAATGCATAACTGTACTTGATATCGGTGTTTACATACCGGTATGGCTCATCGCACCGGGCAAGGTGTTCCATCAGCCGGGTCTTCCGGATATACATGGCGGAAAGAAAACTCCAGCAGCGGGGGGCAGTACAGGGAGTGCCCCAGATGAACGAGCACGGGGAATAAACGGAGAGGCCCTTTTTCTGGAGCTCCGCGGTGAGGGTCCGCATACGGATCGCGTTTTCTTCATCGGCAGGTTCCACGATAAGGATCGTCCCGTCCGGGGACAGCCGTTCTGCGATCCTCTCCACTATCGCCGCCCGGGTATCCATCGAGGCATCCGTCAGTTCGTTGAGCACGTTGGAGAA
Source organism: Methanoregula sp. (assembly GCF_049518935.1). Classification (GTDB taxonomy): domain Archaea; phylum Halobacteriota; class Methanomicrobia; order Methanomicrobiales; family Methanospirillaceae; genus Methanoregula. The sequence goes on along the minus strand of NZ_JBEKRH010000002.1, from coordinate 42,056 downwards.
GATGATCAGGTCAATCTTCTCCGGGAGTGCAGCCGTCTCGGGCCGGGTGATATCGGCTTTGATCGGCGGTTTGATCGAGACGTTTCCCCCGCGGGGTACAAAGGCGTCCCGCAGGAACAGGAACGCCTCGATATGTTCCTCCGAGCGTTCGAGAGAATATACGGCAGCCTGAGCATTATCGAGACGGGACCAGAAATCCGCAATGGCAAGCGGGACAACTCCTGGCCCGGTACCTACGTCAAGAATGGTCATGGATTTTTTCAGGAGGCCGTCACGGGCAAGCTGTGCAAGCAGGTGCTCTGTCTGCATGAAGTAGACCGGGAAATGGTACGCAAGGTAGCCGAGCACACTGTAGCCTTTCGTGTACCGGAGAGAACGCCTGTGTGCAGGCTTCCAGTAGTCATTTTTCTGGTCGACAATGGCCTTCCGGAGCCGTTCGGTGATGAGCGGATCCGTCCATTCCTTTCCCACTTTTTTTGTGATATAGTGCTCAATGTGGTCTTCGAGTACGATCGGCAGGGCCCTGCTGTCAAGGAATGCCGTGAGACGCTTCTCTTCCTCCTCGTTGAGGATATAGGATTGTACAGGGGGGATCCGGGAGATCACGAAGTCTGCCCCTGTCTTTTTTGCCACGAGCCCGAGCCGGGGCAGATCGGCTGAAATGGAACTGAAGAGCTCCCCAATCGTGAGCGTTTCGTGGAGATAGGGAAGTATCTCCGATAAGGAAAAGACCGGCTTTGTCCCGGCTACGTATTTTATCGTGGAAATAAGTTCCCTGTCTGCCATGTTCAGCCTGATATTAGGCGAGCCGGGCTCATACATGTTTGGATAAGACGGTAACGGTCGCATGACCGTTACAGGCTGGAGAAGAACGCGGAAGCGTTCTTCGAGTAGACGCGTGAGAGAGAAGCCGAAGGCCGTTGACAACGAGCAGGTGATACAACCGCTGGCTTCATCTGCCGGAATGCAGACATTCCTGCCGGAGTCACCATGCTCGATCACTGTCCGGGTGCAGCGAACCTGCGCACTCCCACGCTCTCGATCAAGAAATGTCCCCAGTGCGGCGGGGAAGTCGAACTCTTCTCAAACGATCTCTCGGTGAAATGCAGTAACTGCGGTTTTGTTGTCTACAATGACATCGGGTCATGCGTCCAATGGTGTAAGCACGCGAAGGAATGCGTGGGCGAGGAGATGTACAATAAGATCATGGCACAAAAAAAGTAGGTGCTGACGGCTAGATGACACTATCAAAAAAGACCGGCCAGAACGGGTCCTGTGCGGGTATCGCGAGAGGGATTGTCGTGCCGTCCCGCCGCTTCAGGGTCCGGCTCAATGGATCGGCAGTTACGGTCCCGATCACCGATGATCGGATACCGGCCTCTGCAAGCGCTCCGATAATCTTTTCTGAACTGGCCTGGTCCGCGGTAATCAGGAGCGAGCCCTCAGCGATTGCCGCTACGGGATCGATAGCAAACATCTCGCATACCATCCGCACTTCCTCCGGGTACACAAAACGGGACTCGTCGATAACCATCCCGACACCGCTTGCCTCGGCAACCTCGAAGAGGCCGCCGATCACCCCGCCCTCGGTTGCATCGTGCATTGCGGTAACTCCCCCGGCAGCCATTGCTGTGAGTGCATCCTTCACCACGGTCATCTGGTAGCAAAGTGCCTGTGCATCCCGGATCAGCCCTTCCGGGTAGTTCTTCTGCAAGTCTGTTTCGCGCAGGACCGACAGGATGCCCGCTGTCTCGATGGCCGGTCCCTTGGTCAGTATCACATCGTTGCCCGGCCGTGCTCCCGCAGGTGTGACATATGTGTCCTTTCCTGTAATGGCAAAGACCGTAATTCCCCCGATGGTCGGGGCTGAAAAGCCGGGATAGTATCCCGTATGGCCCCCGACAATGGCGATCCCCAGCTCAACGGCCGTCCTGTGGATCGAATCGACAATGGTCCGGAAATCGGTATCGCTTGTCTCCGGGGGAAGGAGGAGCGAATAGGTCATGTACTGCGGTCTGACACCCATGACTGCCACATCGCTTGCGCCGATATGGACGGTATACCAGCCGAACATATCGAGCGGCTGTTTCGGGACGGCAAAGATCGGGTCTTCGGCAATGACCAGTACGTTCCCGTTGCCGATATCCACCACGCCCGCATCGATCCCCGTCATGGGAGGTACAATAACCGACGGGTCGGCTTTCCCGAGGCGGTGTAGGAGGAATTCCGAGAACAGTTCGCGATCGATCTTTCCGATTTTTGCTTTACCTGCGGTCATGGTATAACTTCGCAATAGTGCAGATTTGTCCGACAATCTCAAGCGGGTCCCGGCCGACGAGAACCGAGACCGGTTCTTTCCCTATTGCACCGGTCTCGTAGAAGATCTTCGGCGGTTTGCCCCCCGCTGCCCGCATGGCTTCCTTCACCTTCCACGGCATGGACGCACCTTCCGCCTCTTTGATCTCTTCCGGTTCGTTTCTCCGGTCGATGACACTGAATGCCCACCCGTTCTTCGTGCAGTACCGCTCGAGCCATCGCGCCAGGTCCGGTGTGCTTGCAAAATCGATCCCTGCCCGTACCAATGGATCGTACTTCCGGTACTCGATGATCAGCCGTGCCATGTGGCTGGACGCACCGAACCGTGGTTTTCCCGCAGCATGAGGCATGCCGCCGACTACCGTGATCCTGCCATCTATTGCTAGTACATCCTCGCGGGTCTTTGCATCTTCCCGGGCAAAGACGAGGTTCGACCTCACTTCCGGTATGATCTCTGCGAATTCCCGACAGTGTTCGATCCGGTCGAGTGCGAGAGCCATCTTTCCGTACATCTCTATGAGATCACTGTCAGTCATGGTCAAAACTCCCTGGTGGGAAAACCGGCCTTTCAGATCTCAAGCATCCGCACGATCGCCTTCCGTGCCCGGGCAGCGACATCGTCCGGCACCGTGATCCGGGGCCTGAGCGTCACGAGCGCGTCCCGGACTTTCCCGAGATCTGTCTTTTTCATGTTCCTGCAGATCGCAACAGAAGAGAGCGGAAAACACTGTTTCCCCGGGCAGTCTTTTGTGAGGCGGTGGAGGATCCCGACCTCAGTACCGATGATAAACTCCCGTGCACCCGAGGAGCAGACATGTTTTATGATCCCCGATGTGCTCGCCACGTGGTCCGCGAGATCGATCACTTCCGGCCGGCACTCGGGATGCACCAGCACCTCCGCGCCCGGGTGGGCCTTCCGTGCATTCTGCACATCGGCCGGCGTGATCCGGTCGTGCACTATGCAGAACCCCTCCCAGGGCAAAATCCTCTTTTTTGTGAACCGCTGGGCGTACCGGCCCAGGTTCTGGTCAGGCACGAAGATGATCTCCTCCTCCTCCAGCGAGTTGACGACCTTCACGGCATTTGACGATGTGCAGCAGATGTCACTCTCGGCTTTGACATCGGCCGTGGTATTCACGTAGCAGACCACTGCTGCATCCGGGTGCCGGGATTTGACGAGGCGCAGTTCCTCTGCCGTGATCATCTGCGCCATCGGGCAGCAGGCATCCTCCGCGGGCAGCAGGACGGTCTTCTCCGGCGAGAGGATCGCCGCCGTCTCGGCCATGAAATCCACACCGCAGAAAACGATCACGTCCGCGTCCATCGTGGCCGCTGCCCGGGAGAGCTCAAGGGAGTCCCCCGTCAGGTCGGCGATGTCCTGGATCTCTGCCGGCTGGTAGTTGTGGACGAGAAGGATCGCGTTCCGCTCTTCCCTGAGCCTGTAGATCTCCTCTGTGATCGCTGCCTGGTCCTGCACAAAAACTCCTGTATCCTGTTCTACCCATCGTTTTATCAAACCGTCGCTGTCAGAGTCTACCTCCTGACGGCGGATGCCCGGGATCTCCGTACCGGGATGTTTAAGAAACCTGCTCTCCCATACTCTCTTGGACTATGAAACTCATCCTGCCGGATCGGACGGAACGGGTGATCGCGGGCCGGCCGGTGCCTCTCGACCAGATTCTCCTTGCCGAAGGCATCAATCCCCACGAGGTGATCGTCTCCAGGAACGGGATGCTTATCCCGGAAGATACCGTTGTCGGCGATGACGACGAGATTCGGCTGATCCGGATCGCACACGGGGGGTGAATCATGGGTAATGGCAGCGCTATGGAGGGCCAGCCCCGGTGTTCACTCTGTTCTGAACCTGCAGTATTCTTCGATCGGCTGGCACACTGCCACCTCTGCCGTGTGCATTTTTTTGACCGCATAGAGCAGCGTGTCGCGGATACGATTGCCGCACGGAACCTGATTGTCCCGGGCGACACCGTAGCCGTGGGCCTGAGCGGGGGCAAGGACTCGACTGCGCTTATGATGATTATCTCAAAGCTGCTTCCGTCATGGGAGAATATCCGGCTTGTGGCGGTGACAGTCGATGAGGGGATACGCGGGTACCGCGAAGAGACGATCCAGTCCGCAGATCGCTTTGCCCGCACCCTTGGCGTGGAACACCGTCACGTGACGTTCCCTGATATCTTCGGGGATTCGCTGGACGGGATCATCTCCGGAAGGGAATCCCAGGCCTGCAGCATCTGCGGTATCCTGCGGAAGAAGGCGCTCGCCAGCGCAGCCCGGGAAGCCGGGGCAACAAAACTTGCTACCGGGCACAACCTCGACGACGAGGCCCAGTCGGTGCTGATGAACGTGCTCCGGGGCGACCTGCCGCGGCTCGTGCGGGACAGCAGCACCGACTCCTCGGGCCGGTTCATCCCGCGGATAAAACCTCTCATGGCGGTTTCGGAAAAAGAGATTGCTGCCTATCTTCTGCTCCGAAATGCATGGAATGACCTGCCGGAATGCCCGTACGCCCGGCACGCCCTGCGCAGGGAAGTGCGATCGATGCTCTCGTCCCTCGAATACCGTCACCCGGGAACTATGCTTCGCCTCATGGAGAGCAAGGGGAAGATCGAAAAATCCTGCACAGGTGTCATTGCCACCGATCCCCTCCGCAGCTGCCGGGAATGCGGGGATCCCTGCAGCAGAGAACTCTGCCAGCTCTGCCAGCTGAAACGGGAGCTTGGCAGGGAATTAGCCGGAAACAGATTCTGATCCTGCAATCCGTTCCGGGTGGGTGTAGATGTTCAGCTTCCCGCCCCGGGCAAAACCGATCACAGCAAGCCCCGTCTTCTCCGCGATCTCCACGGCAAGGGTGGTGGTTGCGCCCCGCGAGATAATAACCGGAATGTTTGCAATCAGGCACTTGCGAACCATCTCCGACGAGATCCGCCCGGATACGATCACATAGGAATGCGAAAGATCAATTCCCTTGCGGAGAGCAGTCCCGATCACCCGGTCGAGAGCATTATGCCTGCCGATGTCCTCGGACACCGCAAGGATCTTCTCGTGGTCAAGGAGGGCGACGATATGGATTCCCCCGGTGGTCATGTGGAGCTCGGAGTTGAGGACCGCCTTTGCTGAACTCCAGATCTCCTGCGGGCTGATGACATAATCGGATGTGATCTTCGGCAGCTTCTCCGTATCAATGTAGGATGTGCTCCCCCCACAGCCGGAGAGGATGGTTTTCTTTGGCCCGAGCACCTTGAAGAGGTTCTTCGTGATCACGCTCATCCGGTTCTTGTCGATTTTTATCGACTCGATCTCGTCAACGCCCTTGATGATCTGTTCGGTGAAGAGGTAGCCGGTGACAAATTCCTCAAGCTGCACGGGGCTCATCATCGCGGTCATTGCGTGCCGCCCGTTGACAAAAAGAGCAAGGGGCACCTCTTCGATCACTTCGTGCTGGCCGCTGGTGAACGTCTCGCCATCGACCCGTATGCAGGGGATTTTTTTGAACATGGGATGTCTCGTTTCCGTGAAATGAGCAACGGTCAGTCGTTCAGCACTTCGTCCATACTGCCACTACGGTACCCTTCAAGATCGAGGGTGATATAGGAGAACCCGAGCGATTTGAGGGTACCGGTTATTGCGGCCTGCAGATCCAGTATTCTCTTCATTTCCTCTTTATGTACTTCTATCCGGGCAATGTTGCCGTGCAGGCGCACCCGCAACTGGCCAAATCCCTGTGCAGCAAGGAATGTCTCGGCCTTCTCGATCATCCGGAGTTTTTCTGTGGTGATGCTGTCACCGTACGGGATGCGGGACGAGAGGCAGGCAGCCGAAGGCTTCTGCCAGACCGGAAGCCCGCATGCCTTCGCAATGTCCCGTATGTCCTGCTTGGTGCACCCGGCCTCGATGAACGGGTGGAGGATTCCCTCCTCAGTCGAGGCCGCGAGACCCGGGCGGTGTTCGTCCATGTCCGAGACATTGATGCCGTCGGCAATAGTGGCGATCCCGAGTTCAGCGGCACGTTTCCGCAGGTGGGCTGCCGAGATCTTCTTGCAGTAATAGCAGCGGTTGTCCGGGTTGTTGCAGAACTCCCCGTGTTCCATGTGGGGGACCGGGATAATGTCCAGTGCCAGCCCGAGATCGCGTGCGATCTCCTCTGCCTGCGCAACTGCAGCCCGTGGTACCACCGGGCTGTCGAGAAGGACACAGTGGCTCCTGTCTCCCAGAGCCTCACGTGCCAGAGCAGCGAGGAGCGTGCTGTCGACGCCCCCGGAAAAGGCAACGAGCATCGAGCCATGGTTTCGGAGGTTACGGAGAAGAACCTGCTTTTTCTCTGAATCGCTCATGATGTCACCCTATATAACAAAAAACAGATGAAAGGAGATAGTGGATTTATGAACCGCACCGTTCTTTCGGGGGTACGTCTGAGGAGCCGCCACCGCACTGGGTCTCCTCGCCATCGCGCAGCTGGTGGCAGATGTCACAGATGCGCTTGACAAGGTTCACTTTCCTGCCGTCCCTGAGATCCTGTGCAAGCAGCTCGATGGTCTGTTTTACATCATTCTCAAATTCGATCCTGTACCCGCGTTTTCCTGACAGGTACTGCGATACCGCGGAGGGCGCGATCTCGAGCATTCGCGCTGCTTCCACCTGGGAAACGCCACATTTAACGAGTTCCACCGCGATTGCCGCCCGGATTGCGGGCAGGACATCCCAAACGATCTTCTGACACGGAGCTTCCATCACAACACAACCTTTATGTTGTAACAATCTCGACATAATAGATTGCATTCACAATTGTGAATTTGACCTGACAACTGATATAACTTGCCTGTCCCCCGGCAGTCCTTACGGGATCGTAGCGGACAGGGCAATCACTTCCTGATATTCAAGGAAAGAATAATCAAACGACGAGCCACATATTCTGGTATACGGTGAAGAGCATGGGAGAGAAACGCATCGTTTACATGGACCATTCCGCCACCACGTACGTCCGCAAAGAGGTACTGGACGCGATGATACCCTATCATATCGAATTCTTCGGAAACCCCTCATCGATCTACAGCATCACCCGGGCCACCAAAAAAGCGATCGACACTGCACGGGAGCAGGTGGCTAAGGCACTGGGAGCCGAGCCTGATGAGATCTATTTTACCTCCGGAGGGAGCGAGTCCGATAACTGGGCCATCAAGGGTGTGGCCTCTGCAAACCGGAAGAAAGGCAACCATATCATCACCTCGAAGATCGAGCACCATGCGGTGCTTCATACCTGCGAGTACCTGGAGAAGGAAGGATTCACCGTCACCTACCTCCCGGTCGACCAGTACGGTCTTGTGGATCCCGCAGAGCTCGAGAAGGCGATCACGGACCAGACGATCCTGATCACCATCATGTATGCCAACAACGAAATCGGTACCATCGAGCCTGTCGCGGAACTGGGTGCCATTGCCCGGAAGCACAAGATCCCATTCCATACCGATGCTGTGCAGGTAATCGGGAACGTGCCGGTTGACGTGAAAACCCAGAACATAGATATCCTCTCCCTTTCTGCCCACAAGTTCTACGGCCCTAAAGGTGTCGGCGCCCTCTATATCCGGAAAGGCACCAAGATTGACAACCTGATCCATGGCGGTGGTCAGGAACGAAGGCGCCGGGCAGGCACAGAGAATATTGCCGGGATCGTCGGGCTCGGGAAAGCGATCGAGCTCGCGACTGCTGACATTGAAGGACACAACCGCAGGATCCGGGCACTGCGGGACAGGCTTATGAAGGGGATTCTCGATAAGATTCCGGATGCCCACCTCAACGGGCACCCGGAGAAGAGGCTTGTTGGGAATATCAATATCAGCTTCAAATTCATCGAGGGGGAAGGGATCCTCCTCTGGCTTGACGACGAAGGGATCTGTGCGTCGACCGGCAGTGCCTGCACATCAGGGTCGCTTGAGCCCTCCCATGTCCTGCTTGCGACCGGGCTCCCGGTCGAGATCTCGCATGGTTCGCTGCGGCTCACGCTCGGCAACGTGAATACAGACGCAGATGTGGATTTCGTGCTCGCGGTACTACCGAAGGTTGTATCCCGCTTGAGGGAGATGTCTCCCTTGTACCTGAAGAGCGGAAAGGAAGGAGGCTGCAATGTACAGTGACAAGGTCATGGACCATTTCAAGAACCCGCGTAACGTTGGGGAGATGGAGAATGCGGACGGTATTGGTGAGGTTGGCAACCCGGTCTGCGGCGACATCATGAAGATCTTCCTGAAGATCGAGAACAACATCGTCACCGATGCAAAGTTCAAGACGTTCGGGTGCGGTGCTGCGATTGCATCGAGCAGCATGGCGACCGAGCTTGTCCGGGGCAAGACCCTTGAAGATGCCTGGGCCCTCTCCAACAAGGCGGTGGCAGAAGCGCTCGAAGGGCTCCCGCCAATCAAGATGCACTGCTCGGTGCTGGCCGAAGAGGGCATCCACAAGGCGATCAACGATTACCGGAAGAAACACGGGATGCCCGAGTGGGAAGAGAAGAACCCGCACTCCCACGACCACGAGGAAGACCTGACCTGCCAGCACTGAGGGGGAACCTGCACGGTACCGGGAATCCCCGGGTCCTCATGACAGGATCTCACTGATCGCACGGGATCAGGAAAAATTTGCCGATACATGATTTCATATAAATTCTCCCGCCAATGGTGAAATGAAATGAATTCCGGCCTGCCCGGTGATCCCGTATCATGAAATAACGGGTTTCCAGGTGAGACCCAGGTGAACCATGTTATCCGAGCGTGAACTCGACAGATACAAGCGCCAGATCCTGCTCTTCGGGGAAGAGGGGCAGGAGAAGCTCAAGAAAGCGAAGATCTTCATAGCCGGGGCTGGCGGCCTTGGCTCGCCCATCTCCATTTATCTTGCGGTGGCCGGTGTCGGCACGCTCACGGTTGTCGACATGGACGTAGTCGAACTGACAAACCTCAACCGGCAGATCCTCCACTATGACCGTGATATCGGGAAGAAAAAGACCGCTTCGGCAGGGGAGAAGCTGCGGGAGATCAATCCCGATATCACGGTGAATGTCGTGGATACGACCATCGATGAGACAAATGTGGCAAGGCTCGTCGGTACTTCCAGCGGTATCGTTGATGCGATGGACAATTTTCCGACCCGGTACCTGCTCAACGAGACTGCGGTAAAGAAAAATATCCCGCTCTTTCACGGCGCCATCCGCGGGCTGTATGGGCAGGCAACCACGATCATCCCCGGCGTGACCCCGTGCCTGAAGTGTATCTTCCCGAAGGCCCCGCCAAAGGAGGTCTTCCCGGTTGTCGGTGTCACTCCCGGGCTCATCGGGATGATCCAGGCCACGGAGGTGATCAAGTACCTGATCCACGATGGCAGGTTGCTGACCAACCGGCTCCTTATCTGGGACGGTCTTGAATCCCATGCTGAAGAGATCTGTGTTGAGCGGGACCCGAAGTGCCCCGTCTGCGGCAGCCACACCATTACGAAAACTCCTGCCAAGACCCCAGCGAGGAAGAAGAAATGACAGTAAAAGTACGGTTTTTTGCCCGGTTCCGGGAACTGCTCGGTACCGATATCCTGATTGAGAAGAAGAGCGGTACAGTGCTTGCAACCCTGGTTAAGGACATTGCACAGAAAAAGAAGGAAGGCTACGACGCGATCTTTGACGAGAAGGGTAACTTCCGCGAGTTCGTGATCGTGATGCGAAACGGCAAACGCCTCGAGCTTGCAGAGACGGTAACGGTTAAGGTGGCGGACGGGGACGAGATTGCAGTATTCCCTCCGGTTGCCGGTGGATAACTACGGCTGAATTATCATGATCGCTATCCAGCACGAAGACGTCGACATCAACCGGCTGGTCCACGAGGCGAAATGCCCGGGCACCGGTGCGGTCGTTCTTTTTGACGGGGTTGTAAGGGACGACGATATCCGGGAGATGGAGCTCGAGGCATACGAGGAGGTCGCCCTTCGCGAGCTTGAGAAGATCGCGGAGGACGCCAAAAAACTGCATAACCTCTTCCACGTGGACATCGTCCACCGGATCGGCCGGCTCTCCGTCGGCGAGAATATCCTGATCATTGTCGCCAGTGCCGGCCACCGCCCCGAGGCGTACGCGGGTTCACGCTACATCATTGAAGAGATCAAAAAAGGCGTCCCGATCTGGAAGAAAGAATTCCGGAAGGACGGCGACCGCTGGGTGCCGGGGGAGCATCCTCATGGCTCCGGGAAACCTTCCCGCTGATGTTTCCCCTCCCCCTCCGGAATTATCTCCTTTTTTCAGATTGCTCTTCACCGGTTGCAAAAACGCATGCAGTATAGTTTAATACGACAGATACGGAGTCAAACCCATTATTTCCTCGTGATGGTCAGGTTTACCCGCTCGAGTGCGAGAGCAGCCTGGTTTGCAAACGCGGTCAGGATCCGGGACTGTTCGGGCGTAATCACGCCGTTCGGTTCCGTGGGCCTGACCCCCATGATCCCTACCACGCCCTGGGTACCATGGAGGGGGATGTACCGGAGCCGCGACCCGTGCAGGGTATCGGTATCATACCCGGCAACAGCCCCGTGCTGGAATGCCCAGGTTGCGACAGCGATGTCGTCATCATCGGTGACAAGGCCCGGGCTTGCAGAGTGGACCACGAGACCGTTCTGTTTTGGCAGCAGGAATACCGAATCCCACTCGAAAATTCCATGGATATGGTTACGGACCGCCCCGATGATCGAATCCTTTGTGACTGCCACCGCGAGGTCCTGCGAGAGGGCATACAGCGTCCCCGTCTCCTTCTCGCGGAGGCTGGCCGCGTCCGCATAGTCTTTTGCCCGTGCCACAAGGAGACTGATCATCGATCCCACGATGACCATGCCGGCAAACGTGATCAGGTATTCCGTGTCAGTGAACCTGAAGCTGAAATAGGGCGGCACGAAGAAGAAGTCAAAGGCGAGCACGCCGATGATACTGGTGAAGATGGCAGGCCAGAGACCCCGGCGCCACGCCACCACTACAACGGCCAGCAGGAAAAGCATGGCCTCATTTGTCGGTGAGATGAACCGGTGGATCAGCCATCCGAGAATCGTGACGACCACGACAAGTGCAAGGCTGGCGATGTAATCTTTCGGGGGCGTTGCCGGCAGGAGCGGTTCCATTTTGGCCGGTTTGTCCGGCTCGCCCTTTCCACCGCTGATGACATAGACATCGATTGCACCGCTGTTGTGGATAAGCTGGTCGACGACCGACCCGAACACGAACTCCTGCCACCGTGGGCGCAGGGTCTTACCGATGACGATACGTGTCACGTTGTGCCTGCGGGCGTACTCAATGACGGTGGATGCAACGTTGAGACCGAAGAGTGTGGCTGTTGTGGCACCCAGTTTTTCAGCAAGCTGGAGGGTTCGCCACAGCTGCTCCTTTCCCTCTTTTGAAAGACGGTGGTGTGAAGGGGTCTCGATATATACGGCGCTCCAGGTCGCGTTCATCCGATCGGCCTGACGGCGGGCAGTGCGGACCAGCCGTTCGGACAAGGGGCTTGGGCCGATACAGACCAGCAGGTGCTCGCTCGCTGCCCAGGGGCCGGGTATCGCCCGTGTCTGCATGTACGCAAGCATCTGGTCATCGACCCGTTCAGCAGCCCGACGGAGTGCAAGCTCCCGGAGGGCATAGAGGTTGCCTTCGTTGAAGAACTGCTCGATCGCTGTCCGGGCCATGTCCGGCACGTACACCTTGCCCTCCCTCAGCCGCTGGAGGAGTTCCGGCGGCGCGAGATCCACCACCTCGATCTCGGTGGCCTCGTCGATCACCCGGTCGGGTATGGTCTCCCGGACAATGATGCCGGAGATCTGGGCGACCACGTCGTTGAGGCTCTCCACGTGCTGAATGTTGAGGGTAGTATAGACATCGATCCCCTCGGAGAGCAGTTCCTCGACGTCCTGGTAGCGCTTGGGGTGACGCGATCCCGGGGCATTGGTATGGGCGAGTTCATCGACCAGCACAAGGGAGGGGCTGATTTTCTGGATCGCATCAAGGTCCATTTCCGGGATCACGACGCCCCGGTATTCCACCTGCTTCCTCGGGATATTTGCAAGCCCCGCGACCAGGGCTTCCGTCTCGATCCTGCCATGAGTCTCTATATACCCGATATGGACGTCAACCCCTTCGTCCTTCCGCAGGTGCGCTGCCCTGAGCATCTCGTAGGTCTTACCTACGCCGGCGATATAACCAAGGAAGATCTTCAGCCTTCCCCGGTGCTTCTGCCGCTCCCCTTCCGTGATGTGGACGAGGAGGGTGTCCGGGTCCGGACGGCATTCCTGAGGGTTGGCCATGGGCAGCGTGTCACACTCCGGGCAGCATCAGCAGCATATCAGTGCACTCCAATCAGCACCAGCAGCATATCGATGATCTTTATTCCAATGAATGGGGCAATAAGTCCTCCGACACCATAGATGAGGATGTTGTTGCGCAGCGCATCTTCTGCCGACATGGCCCGGTATTTCACACCATGCAGGGCAAGCGGGATGAGGAGGACGATGATAATGGCATTGAAGATCACCGCTGACAGGATACCATTTTGCAGCCCGAGCACATTGAGACTGGCAAGGGAAGGGTACGTCGAGGCAAACGCGACTGGGATGATGGCGAAGTACTTCGCGATATCGTTTGCAATGGAAAATGTGGTCAGAGCCCCCCGGGTCATGAGGAGCTGCTTTCCGATCTCAACGATCTCGATCAGTTTCGTGGGATTGGAATCGAGATCGATCATGTTTGCCGCTTCCCGGGCCGGCTGGGTACCGGTATTCATCGCCACGGCGACATCTGCCTGGGCGAGCGCGGGGGCATCGTTGGTCCCGTCCCCGGTCATCGCGACCATCCGCCCGCCGGTCTGGTACTCCCGTATAAGCTTGAGCTTGCTCTCGGGCGTGGCCTCTGCAAGGAAATCGTCCACCCCGGCTTCTGCCGCTATGGTGGCTGCCGTGAGACGGTTGTCCCCGGTGATCATGACGGTCTTGATCCCCATCTTCCGGAGCTGGGCAAACCGCTCCTTGATACCCCCTTTGACTATGTCTTTTAAGTGAATGACACCGAGAGCGTTCCCGTTTTTCGTGACGACAAGGGGAGTGCCGCCGGCACGGGCGATGCTGTCCACCACCTGCAGGAGCTGATCAGACACCCCGGATTTGCCGCACTTCCGGATGTGGGCAAACACTGCATCTGCCGCACCCTTGCGGATGCGGAGTTCTCCCTGGTCAACCCCGCTCATCCGCGTCTGGCTCGTGAACGGGATGAACCGGGTATCAATCCCGGCATCGGCAGACACGACCGACCGGCCGCGGAGATTGTATTTTTCCTTGACGAGCACGACAATGCTCCGGCCTTCCGGTGTCTCGTCGGCCAGGGAGGCGAGCTGTGCGGTCTCGGCCAGGTCCATCATGTCGGTGCCGTCAACCGGGATCAGTTCCACGGCCTGGCGGTTGCCCAGCGTAATCGTCCCGGTCTTATCGAGCAGGAGGACATCCACGTCCCCGGCGGCTTCGATGGCCCGACCGGAGGTCGTGATCACGTTGCGCTGGATCAGGCGGTCCATGCCGGCGATGCCGATCGCACTGAGCAGTCCGCCAATTGTTGTTGGGGCGAGGCAAACGAAAAGGGCAATAAGGACCGTGATCGTCACGGTCGTTCCCACACCGGCAGTTGCGACACTGTATTTCGAGAAGGCATAGAGGGTGGCGGACACTAGCATGAAGACGGCGGTCAGGCCGATGAGGAGGATGTTGAGGGCGATCTCGTTGGGAGTCTTCTGTCGTTTTGCCCCTTCAATAAGGCTGATCATGTGATCGAGGAATCCTTCGCCCGGGTTTGCGCTGACCCGGACAACGAGCCAGTCGGAAAGGATGGCTGTTCCTCCGGTCACGGCACTTCTGTCTCCACCGGATTCGCGGATGACCGGTGCACTTTCCCCGGTGATGGCACTCTCATTGACTGAGGCAATCCCCTCGATGATCTCCCCGTCGACAGGGATCGTATCCCCTGCCCGTACATAGAAGAGATCGGACTTGATGAGGGTTGAGGACGAGACTTCGACATAATCGAGGGATGACGGTTCCTTGCCTTTGGTGACTACGTGACCGGGATGCAGTTTTTTTGCCGAGGTGTCCTGCCGCATCTTGCGCAAGGCGTCTGCCTGTGCCTTTCCCCTGCCCTCGGCAAGGGCTTCGGCAAAGTTTGCAAACAGCACGGTGAACCAGAGCCAGGCCGAGACTGCACCGATGAACCCGGCAGGGGCTTCCCCCGCGCCGGTGAGGGCCTGGAGCCAGAGCAGCGTGGTGATAACACTGCCGGCCTCCACCGTGAACATCACGGGGTTCCGGATCAGGGTGCGGGGATCCAGTTTGATGAATGCATCGATCACTGCCCTCCGGTAGAGCCCCGGGGTATCATAGGCATTTTTTGTCTTCCCGTGTTCAGACATGGATCAGCCCTCCTGCAACCATACTCATGTATTCTGCAACAGGCCCCAGCGAGAGGGCAGGCAGGAAACTCAGGCCCCCGATAATAAGGATGACAAACACCAGCCAGACTATGAAGAGCGGGCGATGATCCCGCAGGGTGCCTTCGCTGGCCGGGACGATCTTCTTCGCGACGAGCGAACCGGCAAGGGCAAGGGTCAGAATGATCACGAGGTACCGTCCGACGAACATGGCAAATGCCGTCGTGAGATTATAGAAGAGGCTGTTGGCATTGAGCCCGGCAAAGGCGCTGCCATTGTTCTGGGATGTAGACGAGAATGCGTACAGGATCTCGGAGAACCCGTGCGGTCCCGGGTTGAACGCCCCGGCCTGGCCCGCGGCCGTCATTACCGCAATGGCCGTGAAGGTGAGGATCAGGAAGATCGGAACCAGGATGATGATGGTTGCGAGCTTCATCTCGTTCTGTTCGATCTTCTTGCCATAGAGTTCCGGGGTCCTGCCTACCATAAGGCCGGCAATGAACATGGCGATGATGGCAAAGACGAGCATGCCGTAAAGGCCTGAACCCACGCCGCCATAGACCACCTCCCCAAGCTGTATATCGAACATCTGGACTAACCCGCCAAGCGGCATGTAGGAATCATGCATCGAATCGACGGCCCCGCAAGAGGTGACTGTCGTAACCACTGAGAAAAACGCCGACGGGACGATCCCGAACCGGACTTCCTTGCCCTCCATGTTCCCTCCCGGCTGTGCATGCCCGGGGTCCTGATCGATGCCCAGTGCAGTAAATGCCGGGTTGCCTCCCAGCTCCGAATAGATCGCTATACCGGCAAGCGGCAGGAATATGATGGTCATCGCCATCAGCAGGGCGATCCCTTTGCGCCCCGAGCCGATCATTTTTCCGAACGTGTAACAGAGTGCCGTGGGAATGAAGAGGATCGCGAGTGTCTCGAGGAAGTTGGAGAATGGCGTGGGGTTCTCGAACGGGTGGGCGGAATTGGCATTGTAGAAGCCTCCCCCGTTTGTGCCCAGCTGCTTGATCGCGATCTGGGACGCCACCGGCCCGAGCGGGAGCGTTTGCGTGGTGACAAGATTCCCGTTGCTGTCATTCACCGGGTCGAGGAGCGGGACCGTGACCGGGCCGCTGAACGTCTGGGGTACTCCCTGCCAGACCAGCACGAGTGCAATTGCAAGGCAGATGGGCAGCAGGATCATGACACTCCGGATGAGGAGTACCCAGAAGTTGCCGATGGTGGTGCCCGAACGCCGGGAGAACGCAAGGATGAGTGCGATCAGCACGGCCATGCCTTTTGCAGCCGACATGAAGTTCTGGACGGCGAGCCCGGCCATCTGGGTGAAATAACTGACGGTGACTTCCGGCACATACGCCTGCCAGTTGGTGTTTGTGGCAAAACTGACTGCAGTGTTCAGGGAAAGGTCCCATGGCACCGGCCCGAGCCCGGCGGGATTGAGTGGCAGGAACTGCTGGACGAGCTGGAGGAGGAATACGACAAGGATACAGGGTACGGTAAAGACCATGAGGGCCACGGCAAACTCCTTCCAGTCCATCTCTACATTCCCGTCCACACCTGCCAGAACAAGGAATTTCTGTTCGACAAAGTCAGTAACCGGAGTCATGAAATTGGGTTTACCGGTATAAACCTTTGCCATCCACCCGCCCAGGGGGACAACGCAGAAGGCAATGACGATAATGAAGAGGATCAGCTGGAGCCAGTCCGACATCCGCATACCGAATACGGGAGTCTGGAAGTACATCTGGAGCTGGGCGGACCACGACACCGGCTGGGGAGAGACCGTAATGCGACCCGCACTTAAGTCATCGAGCGCAAGGTTCAGGGACAGGACGTTGACCCGTGGCTCACCGAAGAGTCCGAACTGGCGGGGTTCGATCTGCTGCCCGACCAGTGCGTGGACGTCCTGTTCGCTCAGGTTCCGTTCCCGGGCAATGCGGGGTACCTGGTATTCGGCAGATGCGACAGATATGTCAGGATCGAGGCCGCTTGCGGATGCGGTGACCAGGTCCACGGGAATCGCTTGCATATTCCCGGGATCTGCTGCATGCAGGGCATCGACCCGGGCTTTCACGGCATCGATGAGTGCAGGATTGTTCGGCCCGAGATTCGAGCCGGACGACGCACCGGCATTGTAGGGCACCGGGGAGGTGGCCGAGAGGCGGCCCCAGAAGTACTCCGGGGAATCGAACGGCTGGCCTATCAGTGCCGAGCCTGCAACCTTGCCGTTATGTTCGATCAGGTTCCCGTTGGCCTGTACTGGAAAGATCACTTGTGCGATTCCGGTGACAAACAGGGGATATACGATCCCCGTGACAAGCGTGAGGAGTAAAAAAAGGACGATTGCCGGTTTGATCTGCTTTCTGATCATCGACTTAAGGTTGCCTGTGGTCATAGCGTGACCGCCTTGCTGGTGATTCGCCCCTGATCATGGAGTTTGGGGGCATTCACAGTACCAGCGTGCTGATTTTAAGTATATATGCGCATTGACCCTTGCTGTGGTGCACGTGAACATATCAAATGGAAGAATTATGACGCAAAATGCAGCAGGGATGGAATAATACTTCCAATATACTATATATAAAAACTGTTAAACGCGCGGAAGATCCCGGAGAATATGGATTTGGTTTCTGGAGTGACTGGGGTACAGAACATTGCCTTAACACTGTTACCTATCAGCAGCCGGATAGAAGTCTTAACGATATGAAATATTGATCCATAACTGCTGCCTTATCAGAACCCTGCAGGAATCTTTTGAGGATGCTACTCCTGTCCTCATAATTTTCCTGTCGTCGTCTGCCGGGTATGATACTTCCCTTAAATGGGAATGGGATTGTCCGGAATCCATTTTTATCGTATTCTGCCTGTCAGTGCCGGTATCTTTTTTTGTGCCATACATTCTATCACCATATAGCCGGAATTCAGGCCGTAAACACGATTTTTGTACGTGTTCACCAGTTTTTTATACAACATGCTGACAGGATCATGTATGGCGGACACGGGAAGGCTCACATGGCCGGTTAACCGCGGGGATGATTTCCTCCGTATTGTCGCATATATCACTATTGCAGCGTTACTCATATTTGTCATCGATATCAGCACCCCGCTCGGCGTGATGATCTGGATCCTTTATCTCATACCCCTGTTCCTGACGGTGTACCTCAGCTGGAAATATGCACCATTGGTGTTGACCGGTGTGTTTGTTCTCCTTATGGCTGCGAGTCTTTTCCTGTCCCCGCGTGATATATCGATAGAGTATGCGCTGCTTGACCGGGTCTTCTTCGCGCTGGTGTTAGTCATCGCCTCTTTTTTTATCAAAGATTACGTATCGAATGTCGAGGATTTAGCCTCAAGCGAAGAACGGTACCGCACTCTCATTGAGTGGTTGCCTGAAGGGATTGTTGTATACCGGCAGGAAGGAGGGATCGTGTTTCTGAACCCTGCCGGCAACCGGTTGCTCGGAGGAGATCACGGGGAAGACCTGGCAGGCAGCGATATCCTCAGTATGATCGATCCGGGGTTTCAGGAACTATTTCATCAGCGGATTGCGCAAGCTGCTCTCGGTGCAAGGATGAACCTTGACAAAGTCCGGCTCATCAGGAAGGACGGAAGTGCTGTGACCGTCGATATGTTTCTTGGTAAAATATTCTGGGGTACAGGGATGGCGGTACAGATTGTCATGAGAAATTCCTGAGGCAGCCGGAGGAGACCCTCATCCTTTGAACCTGTAGTATTTTCTCTGGGGCAGGCCGGTCAGGTAGATGGAATCATCGCTGGGATCATACATCCAGCTGGTAATATTCCCCGAGTTCTCCTGGAGCAGGATCAGTCCGTTGTCAGGCCGTGACCAGGTGCCATTTGCAACCCGGTCGCCCTGGCCCAGGTAAAAGCTACGGCTCAGGTACGTCCGGTTTTCAAAAAGGATCACGTGCAGGTCCGAGGCAGGCAGTTCTCCGCCAACCCATTGTCCGATCACCGGGTCCGGTCCGTTCGTGAGAATGTGCACACCGGGTAACTGGATGCAGCCTGCTGCCAGCAGGGTGACTGTAAGGATCAGGATAACTGGAATCCCGGTTCGCATACTTGTGTGTGGATGATTCTGATACGTTTAATCTTTCGATCATTCCGGAGAGTGTGACCGGCCTGTTCATCAGACTTCTTCACAAATCTCCCGGAATGATCATAGTGAAAATTCCAATTCCGTATGAAAGCGGCAAAAATGGTCGAATTATCAGCCTATTTATAAGACCGGTTCCAACATACATAATAGTTCACAATCGTGAACATGGTGAGATACATGAACACAGACCAGACGATCACTGCTGACGAAACGATCCGGTCCGGGTCCCCGGATGGATCGATCCGTGCCTATCCCGGCTATTCCCGGGAGAAGCGTACTGACCTGTTCAGCGGTGTCAGGAGCTCCGGGCAGTATTGTTGTCCCGGAATGCACGCAACCGTCGCACTACAGGAGCGACTGAATCCGACCATGCACCAACTCGGATCAGCGTCTGGTATGCGTTACTAACCACGTCGCCATTAACTTCACGTCCCCGGACACACTTGGTATACCCACGCACCCTGTCTGGTACACCAGAAACTCTATACCCATATAGTATCGCCTCATGCAGAATCGAAGGGTGTGCGCCCCGGGGGACTTGTCCACATCTCCCGGGGTTATCAGATAACCGGTAACACCGGTTTTTCCGTACAGTGTTTTTTTATTTGTTTCTCATACAGCAGGAGAGCGCATCCATTCCAGCACCCGTTTTGCCGTGAAGAGAACCAGCCCCCGGCGACTACCCTACAGGGACTTGTTTCTTAAGAACCATTCATGAGAGCAGTGGCGAACCGGTCGCGGATCTGCTCCGGGCTCAGGGGGATATTCGGGACCGTGCTGTTCCCGGGCAGTATCCGCACGTGAATAAAAGACGGGCCGTTATCTGCAGTGTCCTGCAGTGCTCTCATGAGTTCTTCCGGATCATGGACCGTTGCGATCCTCTCGAACCCCGAGGCCCGGGCCATGAGGGCAAGGTCCGCCGTATCGCAGCCTGGGCGCGGCTGGTTGCCGGTGCTGCCAAAGACCCCGTTGTCGAGGCCGATGATCGTGAGGTTCTTTGGCGCGGTTGCACCGATCACCGGCAGGATCGAGGAACCGAGCAGGCTCCCGTCGCCATCGATCACGATCACCCGCTTATCCGGCCGGACCGTAGCGATCCCAAGGCCAATCGCCGAGACCTGCGTGTAGCTCCCGAGCATGTAGAAGTTCTCCCGCCGGTCTTTTGCTGCATAGAGCTCTTTTGAGGGCACACCGATGTTCGAGACCAGGACTTCGTCCGTGATCCGGGCTGCAATCGCTTTGATCGCATCGAACCGTGTCATTATGGGTGTCTTCCACTCCCGCGTATACGTGAACGTAACCGGGTGGCATACGGTGGTGCCGGTGGCCGGGGAGTCCGGCGAACACCCGGTCTCCTCGAGGCACCCGGGGCGGACCAGGATCACATGCGGGGTCTGTTTCTTATACGCTATAGCAACCGCATCGCCGATCTCCTTTGTCCGATTCCGGTCGGAGACGATCGTGCAGGGGATGCCTGCGGCGGCGAGGATGCGGGGGAGGGGCCGGTTGAACGGGATCTGTGCCGGGATCAGCTCGTTCGTCCCGCCCCTCCAGCTGGCAAGGATCGGGAGCGGGAGTCCGAATGTGGTGGTGAGCGACAGGATCGCGTTGAGCATGTTCCCGAGGCCCGAGCTCTGGAGCGCGATCAGCGGTCGTGCCCCGGCAAGGTACGCCCCCGCCGAGATACCGACTCCGTCCTCCTCCCGGGTCAGGCCGATATGCCGGAACTCCTCCGGGAGTCTGAAGAAAAGCCCTTTTGCCCGGTCGCAGGGTATGGCACTGACGAGGTCGATTCCCTGTGCCTTCAGTTCATCAATGATCTGGTTTTCGTCCATGGTGCCTGATCCACTCCCTGAGCCGGGTGACAAGGGCATCCCGCGGCTCATCCGGTCGGATGACCGCTGCGGGGATGACCGCGTGGAGGGTGAAGTCCTCACGGATCCGCTCGTATCCCCCGCCCGTCAGGTTCAGGAGAATATGATCGCCGGCCCCGATGATATCTTTTTCCACTGCTTCCACGAGCGCCGCGGTTGCGATCGCAGCCGCTGGATCGGGATCAATCCCCACGGTCTCCCGAATCAGCTTCTCCGCTTTTGCTCCCGCAGCGTTCGGGACACTGTACATGCACCCCTGTGTCTCCAGCAGCGCATCGAAGAGTCCCCCGCGGATACCGTACGGCGGGTTCCGGTTCGTCAGCACGTCGGACATGACCTTCCCGATGCTCTCAACCGCATCGGGCATGTCCTCTGCGGGGATGATCTCGCGCCGCCGTGCCGCCCACGCGGAAACCATCGGTGTGAAGGGCTCGTTCTGGGCCAGGTGGAGTTGTGGCAGCCGGTCCCCGTACGAGCCGTCGCGGATGAGTCGCATCGCGGCTTCCCATGCAGCGATCGCCCCGGTACCGCTTCCCACTGCCTGGAAGTAGTGGTCGGGGATCCTGCCGGTGGTCACAGCGGCATCGAGCATCACCGTGCCCATGCCGTCCCGCCGGGCCACGTTCTTTGCCCCGCCTTCCGGGACACACCCGGGCACTCCGGCAAGGGTGTTGCTGAGAACGATTGCATCCAGGTAATCTCCCTTCACGGCGACAAGGAAGATATCATGTGCCGGCTCCGTAGTCCAGAGCCGGGGAATGGCTTTTTCCGGGATCACGATGACGACCGGCCTTTTGCACCGGGCCGAGAGTTCGGCAAAGGCCCTGCCGGTATTGCCGGCCGAGGCGATCACCGGGATCTTCCCGCCCAGCTCCTGCAGCCGCTGCATGGTGGGCGATGCTTCCAGTTCCTTGAAGGAGCCGGTGGAGAGCGTTGCCCCCCTCTCGGGGAAATAGCCGGAGAAGGAGACCGAGAGCCGGGTGAGCCCGAGCTCGCGGGAGAGTTCATCGCTGGTAAAAGTAACCGCCCCCCCGGACGGGAGAAGCGGGGTGGTGACCGGGAGCCATGCAAGGTACCGGTACATCCCCTCATGGGGGGCAAGGTGCAGTTTCCGGCTGCAGTACCCGGTCCGGAGCAGGCTATCGTGGCCATTCGGGCAGGAGAGGAGGGAGATGTCCTCCACAACCTCGCCACCGCCAACGCAACTCAACCGGTACTTGGGTATCATGGCCTCACATGATACGGATGTCTTCGACCCGTACGTGTACTCCGTCCTTTTTCTTTAAAACCATGTTCACGAGCGCCGTGTGCGAGAGGTCGATCATGCAGTATCCCGGGAGGAACCGCTGACGGAGGCCGAGGGTCGGCGGACGGATCACCGTCTCGGCAATGCCTTCGAATGCGTGGACATGGTAGGCCTGCACGTCGTGGACAGGTCCTTTTTCTTTCCGGGCCTCGAGCGGCCCGACCGTGTGGCATTCGAGCACACCGGTGATCGGGTTTGCCGAGAGGACCCTGAGCGCATGGTAGAGCGGGCAGCCGGGACCTGCCGGCCGGCCGAGCACGAGGTGGCCTTTCTGAATGTCCCACTTCTCCACGAGATCTGCCCGGAAGGGGACCACGAACTTGCGGGCCGAGGGCTCGCCGGGGAACGCCCGGATAATAAAGTCGTATTTTGCACCGGTAATGTCGGTACCGGAATACTCGGCCTTGTCCCGGGGTCCCGGCGGTTCGATGGCAAAGAACGTGCAGTCCTCATTGGTCTTCTTCTTCTTTTTCACTGCCTTGACGAAATCATCACAACTCGGGAGACCGCAGGCACCGCAGTCCTTGCCCGGGGGAACCCATGCCATGGTCAGTCACCCCGGTAGATATTATCAGCCTCTTCCAGCGGCCGGATCACACCGAAGTGGTGCTGCCACCCGATGTCCTTCTTACCGACGCAGATGGTGCAGACCCCGAGCGGGGGTGTGCCCCGGAGCGTGATGGTCTTCACATCTTCGATCTCCGGTTGTTTTGCAATTGCCTGGAGGAGGTAACGGAGGCCGGTTCCCTGGACAGCGTTCGTCTCGATGATATCAATAGAGGGGATCACGCTCCGGATGCATTCCCGGAACACTTCTTTCTCGGCCTGCGAGACAAGGTCGGTCTTGGTGACGACCGCCGAATCGGCAAGGGCGATGAGGGGGGCCATCTTCAGGGGCGAGTTCGACCCCGAAACCGCGGGCAGCACGGCGATGCCGTAGGACTGTGTGGTGTAGGGCGTACAGCGCAGACAGAGACCTGCGCTCTCGATAATGAGCATGCCGGCCCCGAGTCCTTCTGCCCACGTGATCGCGTCCTGCAGGATCATGATGCCCATGTGGTCGGGACAGAGGTCGCCGGAGTAGACCTTCCGGGTCGGGATGCCGAACTCCTCGTGGAGTTCCTCGTCTTCAAATGCCCTGACCACGTCGATCTTGAGGTACGCGGGCTTGTCGGTCTTATTGAATTTCTTGATGATCTGGCGGATAACGGCAGTCTTCCCGGCGCTTGGCGGGCCGGCAACGATAATGAGCTTCATGCAGGTACTCCTGCCTTCTTTGCGGTGGTCTTTGCAGTGGGTTGCCGGTCAGAGATCAGCTCGCCGGCACGGATCCTTTCCCGGAGATCCCAGAGGGAGGTGTCCATGCCGGTCACGGTAGCAATGATCCCGCTTTCGCGGCCTTTTGGTTCGAGCACAGCTGATACCGCACCGTTCTTCATGACGATGCGGCGGTCAGTGATCAGGGCGAGGTACGGGTCGTGGGTGACGAAGATCACGGTTTTCTGGTATTCGCGGAGGCAGGTGATCACCCGCTCCTTGTTGATGCCGGCATTCTCGATCTCGTCGAGGAGCAGGATTGGTGTCTGGCCGATCAGGATCGCATCCGCGATGAGGAGCGAGCGGGTCTGGCCGCCAGAGAGGGCGCTCATGCGCACTGATTCCTTGATCTTCTCGCCGGTAAATTCGTTGGCGAGCGCGATCGTGCGGCTGATCAGCTCCCGCGCGTCATTATTCCGCGCCCTGATATGCAGCGCAAGGAACTTCACAACGCTCAGGTCGGCAATGACCCGGGTATTCTGCGTTATCGACGCAATCGGCTTCTTTGCCGGATCGCGCACCATCTCTTCCGGGGCTTCGGCGCCGTTAACAAGGATGTTTCGTCCCGTCACGGTGTCGTCCAGTGCCAGGACCTCGATATCGTTGATGAATGCCGATTTTCCGGAGCCGGTGGGGCCCACTATGGATATGGTGTCGCCGGGACGGATGACAATCCGGTCGAACCCTTCGGTCTCCCCGTCCCGGTTGGTGCCGGGAAGTACCGTTATCTCGTACGCCAGTTCGCTGTGCATCACCGGAATCATAGACCGGGGGGTTGATAAAATCTTCCAAAACAGCAAAAAAATTATCACTTTAGTAACAATTATTATCTCAAAAGTGATACCTAAAGGATAATATGCTCTCAAAGAGGATATTCGAGACGGATTTCACCACGGCGCTGAACGAGGAACTGGACCGGAAGAACCTGTCAGTAAAGGATCTGGCCGATCTGACGGGTATTCCGGTCTCGACACTCTACAAGGTAACCGTAGGTGAACGGGACCCGCGTCTTTCAACCGTGAAGAAGATCGTAGCAATGCTCGAACCGGAACGCGCCCGGTTCATCGCGGTTATTGCAGCAAGGTTCCTGCTTGACACGATCGATACCCGGGAAATGGAATTCAGCGGGCGGAAATTCACGATCAGAGGTTATTCTGCCAACTCTCTGGAAGAATGCATCATTGCGGCATCCCGTGCGGAAAAGGACGGGGCGTCCGGTATCATCTGTGCCCCGGTCCTCGCATCCATCATAGAGAAAATTGTTGATGTCCCGGTTGGTATGCTCCGTCCCGATCTCGCTGTTATCAATGAAGCGATCAGTTCCGTTGTAAAAAAGATAGGCTGAACCATGTCAGAAGAACCCGGGAAACTCAGGATCGGCCACCTCTCCACGATGTACCATACCGCGTTCCTGCTCCGGGGAACAGACCTGCTGGACCGTCAGGGCCTTGCGGCAACCTGGAGGCTCTTCCCCTCGGGACCGGATATCATAAGTGCTATGCAGCGGGGAGACCTCGATCTCGGGTACATAGGTCTCCCCCCGGTGATCATCGGGATCGACCGCGGGCTCTCCCTTGCCTGCATAGCGGGAGGCCACGTGGAAGGGACGGTGATGATCGCGGGTCCCGGGTCCCGGACCCTCGGGGAATCGGGGGACATGAAAGCATTCCTTTCCCAGTTCTCCGGTAAGGCGATCGGTACCCCTCCCCGGGGATCGATCCACGATGTGATCGTGAACGAACTCCTCCGGGAGCACGGGATTACTGATGTTACCGTAAGGAACTATCCCTGGGCCGATTTCCTGTCCGACGCCCTCCAGTCGGGTGAGATCGTTGCCGCCGCAGGGACGCCGGCCCTTGCCGTGACCGCCCGCAGGTACGGGAGCGCGAAACTCGCCGTTCCCCCCGACCATCTCTGGCCGTTCAACCCGAGCTACGGGATTGTCGTGATGCGTGAGATGCTGGAAAAACGGGACCTGCTCACCCGGTTCCTCACCGCCCATGAGGCGGCCTGCGAGATGATCCGGCACGACCCGGCGACCGCGGCAGGTGTCGTGGCAAAGACCACCGGCATGGTGGATGCGGACTTTGTGATGGAGGCCTACCGGATCTCCCCGAAGTACTGTGCAGCCCTGCCCCCGGAGTATGTCAGTTCCACGATGAAGTTTGTCCGGACCCTGCAGGCGCTCGGGTATATCTCCCGGCCTATTGGTGAGGACGAGATCTTCGACCGGTCGCTGATCGAGGCCGTCCACCCGGGGCAGCACCATTATAATGCAGGAATCTCCGATTAGGGAAATCTCTTCTTTAAAAAATCTTAAGGAAAAACGAGGGATTATTCTTCGAGCTGGATCGTGGTCAGCTTCACGGACTCGACACCCTTCTGGGACATGAGCCGCTCGGCAAGCGACTTGAGCTGGGTGCCATCGCCGTGGACAAGGATCACTTCGAGACACCGTTCGTGGGTGACGTGGGAGTGGAGACTTGCCTTGATGATAGAGTTGAACTCGTGCTCGATATCAGTAATGTTTGTCAGGAGGTTGCGCTGGTCATGGTCGTAGACCATCGTGATGACCCCTTCCCGCTCTCCTTTGACGTCGGACATCCACTTATAGTAGGTGATGTACGTGCGGATCGCGTCCCGGATGCCTTCCGACCGGGAGGAATACCCCCGGTAGTTCAGGATTTCGTCGAACCGGTCGAGCAGGTTTTTCGGCAGCGAGATGCCAATCCGGGAGAGGTCGTCGTCCATGGTAGAACCTTTGATCAGACTATCGTACCTGATCGTTTTAAAACGTTTTGAAAAAAAGCTGACAAAGTATTACTCTGTAACATTCTCCATCCGTCCGTTGGGGTCCCGCAGAATGTCCTGTACCCCGGAGATACAGGACGCACCGTTGACCGGGAATTATCCGAGCCGTTCAAGCCGCGTACACGCTTCGGTCAGCGTCCCGTCCTTCTTGGAGAAGGTAAACCGGAGTTTCGTCTCCCCGCCCTTATGGTAGAACGAGCTGCCGGGCACAGCGGCGACACCGACTGTTTCAATGAGGTGGCGGGCAAAGGCCGTGTCGGTCATGCCAAACGAGCTGATATCGGTGAAGATGTAATACGCCCCCTGCGGGAGCTCGCACCAGAACCCTGCCTTCTTCAGCCCGGCAAAGAGGGTACGGCGCTTGCGGTCGTACTCTCCGGCCAGTTCCTTATAGTATGATTCCGGCAGCTGCAGGGCAGCGACGCAGGCCCGCTGGAGGGGGGCCGGGGCGCCGACGGTGAGGAAGTCGTGGATCTTCCGGATCCGTGAGGTGAGGGCAGTATCCGCAAGGGTGTAACCGACCCGCCATCCCGTGACGCTGTAGGTTTTTGAGAACGACCCGATCGTGATTGTCCGGTCCTCCATCCCCGGTAGCGACCCGAGCGAGACGTGACGGTGCCCGTCGTAGACTATATGCTCGTAGATCTCGTCCGTGATCGCAACCGCGTTGTGCTCGATGCAGAGGTCCGCGATGAACGAGAGTTCCTGCTTCGAGAAGACTTTCCCGGTCGGGTTGTTGGGCGAGTTGAGGATCACCGCCCGGGTCTTCTCCGAGAATGCGTCCTTCCACTTCTCCTCGTCGAGCGAGAAGTCGTCTTTCAGCGGGACGAAGTGGGGAGTGGCCCCGGAGATCTGCGCGTCCGGGCCGTAGTTTTCGTAGAAGGGCTCCGGTACGACCACCTCGTCGCCCGGGCTGATGAGGGCGAGCATCGAGGCCATCATTGCCTCGGTTGAGCCGCAGGTGACGGTGATCTCATCCTCAGGATCGAAGCTCATCCCGTTGAACTTCTGCACCCGTGCAGCGAGCGCTTCGCGGAGGTCCTTTGCCCCCCACGTGATCGCGTACTGGTTGATATCCGCATTGATTGCTTCGCAGGCAGCGGCCTTCAGCTCGGGCGGGCAGGGGAAGTCCGGGAAGCCCTGTGCAAGGTTGATCGCATTATGTTTCAGGGCGAGCCGGGTCATCTCGCGGATCACCGATTCGGTGAAGGAGTCGGCCCGTGACGGGTGGGCGGAGAAGAACTGTGCCGGTGGTTCAGGGATACCGGGACCGGGGAGAGTCATGCTGATCTGGTTGGTACCCGGAGAGAAATAATACAGCAGGTTTTGTGCCCGGTCCCGGAGGGGGCAGGTGGCAGGTTGCCGTCGTGTAGTTATGCCCTGCAAAGGTATCCGCCCCCCATCCGTCCTTCTGACAACAAGTTTTATATATAAAGTTGAATATCATTTTTTTAATTGAGGTTATGCTATGACACCATCAACAGGAACACCCCTGAGCAGAATTGTGAAATTCGGCAAGGCGCCGGCGAAGCGCGACTCGCGCAACCTGCAGCTGTCGGCAGTCCTTAAGGCAATAGCAAAACTGCCCGCGGAATACGACTTCGATGTCCAGCACCATGGCATCCCGACACCGATGTTCGGCAATGACTACCACGGTGACTGCGTGATTGCGGGCCGGGCCCACCAGACCCTCCGTTTCGAAGATGCGGAGCAGAAGAAGATCCTGCCCATCACCGATACCGATGTGCTGAACGAGTGGCACAAGGAGAACGGCGGGACCGAGAACGGGCTCTCTGTCCTTGACTCGCTCAAACTCTGGCGCACGAAGGGCTGGAAGGCGGCCGGGAAAACGTACAAAATCAAGCTCTTTGCTGAGATCGACCGGAAAAACCACGACGAGGTCAAAAGGACGGTCTATGCGGACGTAGGCTGCGGCCTGGGGTTTGCCCTGCCGGACTCGGCTCTGCCGGAGTTCCATGCCGGGAAACCATGGACGCAGACCACGGGCCCGGCAAAACAGGAGAACGGGCACTATGTGTACGTACCGGGATACACCGCCACCGGGCCGGTCGGCGTTACCTGGGGCCGGAAACAGCAGATGAGCTGGGCCTTCTTTGAGAAGTACTGCGACGAGGCGTATGCCGTCATCGATGCGGCGGATACGGTCAAGAAACAGCAGCTGCTCAATGAGAAGAAGGTCGATGCGTTCCTTGCCGGGCTGAAGAAGAAGTAAGAGGTCTGGTCACGGCCCGGAGCCGGGTATGCCGGCAGGGGATCATAACGGGGCACACCGGATCCCCCCATCCCGGGTATCTCCCGGGTCTCCCTGCGGACCGGAACCTATGGCATCGCCGGCTTCCAGATGCCGATCGCGTTTCCTTCGCTGTCCTGGATGATTGCCGTGTACCCTACGGACTTGATCTCCATCTTTGGTACCGCGATTTTACCCCCCAGCTTCACTACCTTCGCGAGCACCTTGTCTATGTCATCGACCATGACATAGTTGATGATGGGTTCGGTCATCTGCCGCTTGTAGAGCCCGCCCATGTTCAGGGTGCCGCCCATCGCACCCTGCTGCGGCTCCCCGAGGATGATGTCGTGGTACTGCATCGATGCCGCTTTCGCAGGATCGATCGGGGTCTTCGTGGGTTCGATCTTCCACCCGAGAAGGGCGTGGTAGAAATGCTTTGCCCGGTCCACGTTGTCAGCCGGGATCTCGAAATACGCAATGTTTGCCATGGGCAGTGATCTGGACAGGTTCATATTTAGCGGTTGGGATGGTACCACAGAACACTTTCACCCGCCCCGATCCCGGGTATTAATACCGGCCCATGCAACTGCATGGCTGGCATGAACCGGCAGGCACATCTCGTCATTGGTGGGGGATTATTTCTGGTGTACTTTTACGCAGCGGGTTTGTTTCACGCCGCTGCCGGTGCACTGTTCGTTTTCGGTATTGTGGCCGTGTCAGCCGGTTCCCTGTTCCCGGATATCGTGGAGCCTGCGACGAGCGCACGGCACCGGGGGATCTTCCACAGCCGGCGGGCGCTGAAGGTTGCCGGGGTGCTGTTCCTTATTTCTGCTGTTATTGTCCTGCTTGCACCTGCATCACCCCGGTTACCGGTCGTCTTTGCTGCCTCCTGCTTCTTCCTCGGCTGGGCAGCCCACCTGCTCGCGGATTCGGTGACCCGGGCGGGGCTGCCGGGGTGAGAAGAGGAGCTGCCGGGGCTACCACAGTACTGCCGGACAGATTTTAAAAAGATCAGAATGTCGACTGGACACAGGAATCTGCCCAGAGCTCGGGCACACTAATCCCCTTAGTCTCATGGAACCACTCTGCCACCAGTCCCCGGTGGCAGTGAGTCCGGTCTTTCTCGAAGCAGAGCAGGATAATGTCGTGATCTGCCCCTTCAATATTGAGATCCCGGAGCACCTCATCCGGATCAAGGCCCATGAGAACCTCCTCCCGGTAACCCCGCCGGTATTCCTCCCAGTCGCCGATCTTCAGCATCTCCGGTTTCGGTGCGAGTTTCAGGTAGCGGGAACCCGGGAACCATTTCGGCGGGAACCGGGCGATTGAGACCGCTCCCGGCTCGCGTGCACTCCGGGCAAAGTAACTGGTTTTCAGCATCGCTTCCGGGAAGTTTGGCATGATGAGTAATAAGGAAGGCGTGTTGGTGAGAGACCTCCTGCTGGATTTTTCAATGGATTTGATTCGCTATGGGAATGTTACATGAATGAGCATTCATAATCGGTAGAGAGATGCGTTAGAAATTATATATGCCCCCTTTTTCAATATCAGCCAACCACAATGCCACGCGAATTCAAACACCTCGTGATGACGAAGATCCGGCGGATCATACGCCCGCCGGAATCGGAATGCATCAAGAGGTTACTGCTCATGCAAGTGGTTCTCGTGTGTGTAGCGCATGCTGCACAGAAGACCTGGTATACAAACAAAATGGCCTGCGGAGATCCTGAAATGGATGTGACGGTGCCTGGCGGGTTTTCAACTTCATTTACCCCGGGGACCGAAGGACGCGGGCCGGATTTGTGGCAACCCCGGCACAGGGATCCGTGCATTGTGGGAAAGTATCGCCGGCTTTGGGGAGTATTTTGTCACTCCTCTGGCCGGCCCTGTTTTTCCGGCGGACACCGGCTTGTGCCGGTGACCCCGGGATGATCTCCGGTCTGGTCACTATTGGATACTGATCTGTACCCAACATATCCGGCCGCGAGGTTTCGTGCAGACTATACAATCATGCAGCATCGCTCGGACGAGCGGAGGCTCCGCCGGCACCGCAGCACAACGGAAAAGAAGGAAACCCGAAAAACAAACGCAGAATGAGGAATGGAATATGACAATGTATTGTATCGACCCTGTGGGTCGAGAAGAGCCGGGAGTGTGGACTCCCGGTTCCGATCCCTCAACAGGGATCGGAGAAAGGGCACGAAGAAGCTGTGCGGAGTGTGATGGATGAAGCGGGGACCGAGTATGCCAAAGGGGATCGCGTTTGCAGTCCCGGTTGCGCTCAGGAGGGGGCACGTGATGGTCTTTATCCCGTCACTCCTGAACCTCGCAGAGTTCCTCATCACCGGCAACGGCTGGTTCGTCATGGTCCGGGTCCGGCTGGCCCGTAAGATCTACGCCAGTATCGCCGAGATAGAAGCAGAGTTCAGAGACGCAATCGCCGGTCTCCGTCTTGTTTCCCGGAACGGCCCGGTCTCCTGCGAACTCTGGCTGTACTCCCGGTACGGCACCCTGCGGCACTTCCGCGTGGGAGATGCCGGGCTCGTGGAGATCGACTGCTACGGCACGCTGCCCGGCCAGGTAAACCCGGCGGTGATTGTGATTTCCCCCCGTGGGGAGAACGCTCCTGCGGTGAAGGGACCGGTTGCTGCCGGGCCGGCGGTCCCCGGTACTCCTGATAAACGTAACCCGATCCTCCGCTGGCTGGCAAAACGGAATGCCGCAATGAAGGCGGGTGGAGGAGCAGATCCCTCAGGGAGCACTGAACTGAAAAAAATCCTGGATGCCGGCGGACCGGGCACAAAACCGAAACCGGCCGCCGGCAAAAAACCGGTGAGGAAAGGGGGAACTGCAACCGGCCCGGATGATCCGGGAAAAAATCCCGGTCCGGAAGAACCGGTTTCAGGCGCGAACCCGAAGGCCGGTAAAAAACCGGGGAACCAAAGGACGGGTGCAGCGGTTCCGGCGGATACACCGGATCCGGGGAGACCGGTTCCGGAAGAAACTCCGGCATCGCCGGCCGACAGGGGATCAGTTCCCGGAGAACATCCGTCGGACAGAACGCCCGGATCCCGGGAACATTCCCGGGAGGAACCCGATCCCCCGGTACCGGGGAGGAATGGGGAGGTTTTCTGAGATGCAGTCAACAGGAGCCATTTCAGCCTCCGATTGCCTCTTCCTGGGATCCGACAGACAACTTTTCATCGAAAAGACGCACCCTGATTCCGGGAAACGGCCATTTCAGCCACGTATTGGCGATTTGAATGCCTTTATGGGCAGGGAAATGACCACATTTAGCAACGATACAGCGGCAGATATCCGGAAATACGGGCTGGAGTCCCGGGTGACCGGTCATCCTATCCGGAGGCGATCCCGGGATCCTGCCCGTCGAAGATCCGGCCCTGTCGGAAAACCGGACCCGGCCGCCCCAGCGGGGGCAGAAATGAGAAAGAACAGGAAATTCTTTGGTCAAGAAGAAAAAAATCCGGTACGGGAGAGCTATGAGGAGATGAATCCGTAATGAGTGAATGTGAAGAAGAGCGTGAAAATACAGAAGGCGGTGAGGTCGTGCTCGGCGGGGTCGAGGTTCACGTGAAGTTCACGCGGTACCAGGGCGATCCCGGGATCCAGCTGGACCTTACCGCGCCAGCCGGAGCCGATGGCGCTCCGGAAGGAGTCAAAGATATTAATATGAGACTGGCCGGGCTCTGCCGGGCAACCGTGATGAACATGGACGACCCCGCCCGGCTCCGGCTGCTCGCGCTCGTAGAGCAGGATGGCGGGAACGACCGGTTGCTGTACCGGCTTGTCGTGACGGCGCAGACTGCGGCAGACGGTTCACACGTGACCCGGGTTGATGACCGGATCGATCCGGCATTTGCCCGTATCGACGCCGGGGTAGCCGGCCGGGCGTCCGGGTGCCGGCAGCAGATCGAACACCTGCTGGCGAAAAATGAAGGGGAGGATGAATACAAGTCTGAGGAGATGTTCGAGATCCTGGAGAAGACGAATTATCCGCTGGATATCAAAGAACAGACTGAGGAGGAGGCCCGGCAGGGGATGCTGGAAGGCGAAGAGTTCATGCTCCTCGAGATCCAGGTGATCGGGTTTGTTGAACGACACCGGGGGAACGAATCGCTCGCCTTCGACTACATCGCCGCGATGAGCCAGAAAGCACTTTCATCGGAATGGATGAAGGAGAAGATCCGGCTCATCTCGAAGGTCTGCGAGGATACCGTCATGGGAATCGACAAACAAACGACCCGGCGCCTCTCCGCCTCGATCCTCGGGACAGGAGCCCGGGAACTGTGCCTGTACCGGCTGTCTGTCTGGTGCTCGATGAGAGACGACGGATCTCCGCGGTATAGTGTACGGGACCGGATCGATCCGTGGTTTGAGAAGAATGATCCGGCGGCAGGGAAGAGAGCTGACGAGGCGAGGAGGCTGGCGGGAGTGGTGATGGAAGGGGGGGCGGCGGTGGGGGATCATCCGTGAGTAGACAAAGATGGTCTTCCGGGCGCTCTTTATCGCCACCGCCGGCCTCGTGCTGGCGCAGGTGGTCGACCCGGATACCGCTCAGAAGATTGTCGGGATCATCGCGGGTATCTTCCCGTGATCCCCGGCAGGGGAAATCCCCTGCCATTATTTTTCAATTTAAGCCCTACAATCTTATCTCCGCATCAGGCAATCCGTAGTAAGGACAAGAAGAACTATGGAACAAAACCTCCTCGCACGAAAGGCCTGGGCCGGCGCCGTGTTCCTCCTCATCGCCCTGTGGATCATGCTCTTTCTTCCCGCATGGTCGCTTGGGTTCTGGCAGGCGTGGATCTACTGGGCACTCTTCTCGGTATCCGTTATCCTGATCACCCGGTACTTCCTGAGAACCGATCCGGAACTTATCAAGAGCAGACTCCCGGCAGGGCCGGGTGCCGAACGGGAGCGGAGCCAGAAGATCATCCAGACATGCATGACCGTCGCTTTTATCCTGCTCATGCTCCTGCCGGGGATCGATCACCGGTCCGGGTGGTCGGAGGTCCCGGTATACGCGGTCATTGCCGCGGATATCATTGCCGGAATCGGCTTCTCTGTCGTCTTCCTGACATTCCGGGAGAACCGGTTCACCTCCGCTATCATCGAGGTCGGCAGGGATCAGACCGTAGTCTCGACCGGCCCGTACGCAATCGTCCGCCACCCGATGTATGCCGGGGCATCACTTCTTATCCTTGCTACGCCGTTTGCGCTCGGCTCGTTCCTGGCTATCATTCCCGCACTCCTGATTATCGCAGGGGTTATCGTGAGGCTGATTGAGGAAGAGAAGTTTCTTGCGGTACATCTCCCCGGTTACCGGGAGTACTGCCGGAAGACCCGGTTCCGCCTGGTGCCCTTCGTCTGGTAATCGTTCAGGATTTTCCGGTTCGTTCCCCGTAAGGATGCACGAGATTGTACGCTCATCTCAGATATTCCCGGCCCTTATCCGTCAGCGAATAGATGATCCAGTTCCCGTGGTACTCGCCTTCGATCAGCCCGCTCTCTTTTAAGATATTTAAGTGGTAGGAGAGCTTGGAACCGGCCAAGCGCATGAACCGGTTGATGACGCAGACGCAGAGCGGCTGGTCGCGGAGCAGGTAGAGAATCGTGAGCCGGAGCGGGTCGGCAAGTGCGTGGTAGATACCGCTCTTCTTCTCGAGTTCCGACACGGAGGGAATACGCCCGGCGAGCGCTTCGAATCCCCCGAGCTCTTCGAGTTCCTTCTGGACCTGTTCGGGGATATCCATCTCTTTTTCAGCAGGACCCTTCGTGTTCTTGGTCCCGCAGCAGGACAAGGTTACGCGTTTCACTTCAAAATAATCTGAAATAACAAGATATATAACCTTGCCCTGTTCATGGTAATTCAACAAAATTTGAATTGTGGCACATCATGGAAGTACAGAAACCATCCTGCAGCTGCGGTGCTGAGGGGAAGACCCGGATCATCTACGCCTGCCCGGGTATCGGATCGAATGCCGGTCAGCTTGCCAATGCCGCAGCATGCCAGCTGAGCCGTGAAGGTTATGCCGGTGGCTCCTGTCTTGCGGGTGTTGGCGGCGGTATTGAGAAACTGGTAGATACGGGAAAAGCGGCGGACGAGAGAATAGTTGCAGACGGATGTCCGGTTGCCTGCGCCAAGAAGATTATGGACGACAAGGGGCTCGCCATCGACCACTGCTTCCTGATCACGGACCCCGGGATCGCCAGAACGCCCGGCCCTGCTTTCTCGGAAAGCGATCTGCAGGTGGTTATCGCAGCTGCCCGGGCAGGCGACCGATGAATCTGTATACAGCCCCGGGAGATTGCCATGAATAGCGAAGTAAAACGTCTCTCCTTCATTGACCGCTACCTGACACTCTGGATCTTCCTTGCCATGGCAGTGGGTATCGGGATCGGCTACTTCTCGCCCGCGGTACCGGTACTGATCACCGGCCTCTCGGTCGGCACCACCTCGATCCCGATTGCAATCGGGCTGATCCTGATGATGTACCCGCCACTTGCAAAAGTGAAGTACGAGGAACTGAAAAACGTCTTCCGGGACAAAAAAGTGCTTGGTCTCTCGCTCGTCCAGAACTGGATCGTCGGGCCGGTCCTGATGTTTGCCCTTGCGGTTATCTTCCTCCGGGACCAGCCGATGCTCATGTACGGCCTGATCCTCGTCGGGATCGCCCGGTGCATCGCGATGGTGATCGTCTGGAACGATCTCGCGGGAGGCGATTGTGAGTACTGCGCTGCCATCGTGGGCCTGAACTCGGTCTTCCAGGTCTTCTTCTACGCGGTCTATGCCTGGTTCTTCATCACGTATCTGCCCCCCCTCCTCGGTATCGGGGCCGGTTCTGCGGTCTCGATCACGATCGTGCAGATCGCGGAGAGCGTCTTCATCTACCTCGGCATCCCGTTCATTGCCGGAATGGTCACCCGGTATGCCCTGCTCCGTGTCAGATCGAAGGCTTGGTACGAGCAGGTGTTCATTCCGAAAATATCGCCGATCACCCTGGTTGCCCTGCTCTTCACGATCATCGTGATGTTCTCGCTCAAGGGCGGGTATATCATCAGCGTGCCATTCGATGTAGTGCGGGTAGCGATCCCGCTGCTCTGCTACTTCGTGATCATGTTCTTCGTCAGCTTCTGGATGGCACACCGGCTCGGCATCGATTACGGGAAGTCCGCCTCGCTCTCGTTCACGGCGGCGTCCAACAACTTCGAGCTCGCGATTGCCGTTGCCATCGCGGTGTTTGGTATCGCGTCACCGGCAGCTTTTGCGACGGTGATCGGCCCGCTCGTGGAAGTGCCGGTACTCATCGGGCTCGTTAACGTCTCGCTCTGGCTCAGGGAGAAATGGTATGGCGGGAAGAATGATGGCACGTGCAGCGTGTCGCTTCGGTGAAATAATACTGGTGTTATCATGAAAAAGAAGATCCTGTTTATCTGCACCCATAACTCCGCCCGTTCGCAGATGGCGGAGGGGTATATGAACGCAAAGTACGGTGACCGCTACGAGGTATTCAGCGGCGGAACTGAACCCGGCCGGGTCCACCCGGTGGCAATCGCGGTAATGAACGAGATAGGGATCGATATCTCCGGGCACCGGTCGAAACTGATCGACGAGCACTACGGGAAAGGAATTGAGACTGTTGTCACGGTCTGCGATTCCGCACAGAAGGCGTGTCCATTCTTCCCGGGTGCAAAGGAAGAGATCCACCAGGGGTTTCCGGATCCTTCGGCTTTTACCGGGACGGATGAGGAGATCCGGGCCGGGTTCCGGCGGGTCCGTGACGAGATCATACAGTGGATTGATGCGGCTTTTGGAACTGCCCCGGCGTGACGTGCCCCAGTCCCTCTCGTTTTCTGGCCTTTGATGCCTGCAAAGAAATCTAGAGAAAAGCACTTTATAATTAACATGCTTAACAATATGTGTGCACGCAATCAGCATAGCGGAGTACTAATGGCAGACACCCCGGACATTCTGCAGCTATCGTCCACCTGGATCCGCATCCTCAACAAGATGGATGCGATGGAGAAATGTCCCCGGGACTTCGGCTCCGGCGACCTGCTCCACTGCTCGGAGATCCACACGATGATGGTGATCGGGAAACGCCCGGATATCAACATCACGGATCTCGCAGCATCTCTCGGGATCACCAAGAGTGCCATATCGCAGATGATCAGCCGGCTCGAAGGCAAGAACCTTGTGGAGAAATGCCGCAACCCGGACAATGACAAGGAGATCCTGCTCCGGTTAACCCCGCATGGCACGATCGCATATCTTGGTCATGAGCAGTATCATGCAAAGATCTATGCCCGCATGCAGGAGAAACTCGGTGACATGACTCCCGGGCAGTTCCGGTTCATCGCGACATTCCTCGGAGCCATCGAAGAGACGGCCGATGAGTTCACGCAAGAGCAGCCGTAAATTTTTTTCTCACGGGATATAGTTAAGAAACTTAACAAAAAGGTGAAAGATATGGAAACAAATCCACAGAAACCTGCAGAAAAAAAAGTCTACGGCGATTTCTGCCGATATTCCCCGTGGACCGCACCGTTCTTTGACAACCCGGTCCGGAAGCTGTTCCAGAACCCGGAAAAGATCGTCGGACCATGTATCCGGCCCGGTATGACCGTCATGGATATCGGGTGTGGCCCGGGTTTTTTCACGCTTGCCATGGCACGCATGGTGGAGCCGGAGGGAAAGGTGATCGCTATCGATATGCAGCAGGAGATGCTCGATCTGGTGAAAAAGAAAAGCGACCGGCTTGGCTTATCCGAATGTATCCGGTTCC
The DNA here is from genome assembly GCF_049518935.1 of Methanoregula sp. GTDB lineage: Archaea > Halobacteriota > Methanomicrobia > Methanomicrobiales > Methanospirillaceae > Methanoregula. Next base: position 4,748 of record NZ_JBEKRH010000002.1, on the reverse strand, counting down.
ACCAGTGTAAACCGGATTCCCTCGGGATTGAGGAGAAGGCCGGGTTCATCCTGTCCTTCTATATGGTACACGAAGTCCCTGACCGGGATGCATTGTTCCGGGAAGTCAGCGGGCTCCTGGAATCCGGTGGAAAATACCTTATCGTTGAACCGTTCTTCCACGTGTCAGCGGAAGCATTCGAAGATACCCTCCGTTATGCGGAAAAAGCCGGTCTTGTTACTGAAAAACGACCGAAGGTGCGGCTGAGCCGGGCTGCGGTGTTGAGAAAAGGATAACCCGGGGAAGTATCCGGGAAACTATCCGCTTCCCGAAGACCGCTATTCTGGTTCGCACCCCGATCCGGCAAGGAATGATTTCCTGAAACCACCCGGGGTATCCCGCACAGCCGCGGGAAATGTTCCGGGTAGTGGTCCCCACCTTCTATCGCCCGCGTGTCGCGAGGATCTCTTCCTTTGCCAGCAGGTGCACGTCAAGGCCGGGCATGGCTTCGCCAAGGCTCTTACTGACGTTTGCGATCACCGTGGCATCCGTGAAGTGGTTCACGGACTCGACAATCGCCTTTGCCCGCCGCGCCGGGTTCTCTGACTTGAAGATCCCCGAGCCGACAAAGACGCCGTCGGCACCCAGCTGCATCATAAGCGCTGCATCTGACGGGGTGGCAATACCGCCGGCCGAGAAGTTCACGACCGGCAGCCTGCCCCGTTTCGCGGTCTCGGCGAGGAGCTCGACCGGGGCTTCGATCTCGCGGGCATATGCGACAAGCTCCTGGGGGTCAAGTTTCTGGATCGAACGGATACCGCCCTGGATGGCACGCATGTGGCGCACTGCCTCGACCACGTTGCCGGTCCCGGCCTCGCCTTTCGTACGGATCATGGCCGCACCCTCGTTGATCCGGCGGAGCGCCTCGCCCAGGTTCCGGGCACCGCAGACGAACGGGACGGTGAATTTTGTCTTCTCGATGTGGAATTCCTCGTCGGCAGGTGTCAGGACTTCGCTCTCGTCGATCATGTCTACACCGAGTACCTCCAGTACCTGCGCCTCGACAAAGTGTCCGATCCTCACTTTGCCCATGACCGGGATCGAGACCGCTTCGATGATCTCGGTTACTTTCTCCGGGTCCGCCATGCGGGCAACGCCGCCGGCCTTCCGGATATCGGATGGCACCCGTTCAAGAGACATTACCGCAACGGCACCGGCTTCTTCTGCTATCCGTGCCTGTTCGGCGTTCACGACATCCATGATGACGCCGCCTTTCTGCATGGCGGCAAATCCCCGCTTGAGGAGTTCGGTGCCATGCCTGAGTTCTGATAATTCCATGTAGTTTCACCTGATATGTATCCCGGATTGCCGGATCAGTGGAGCAGGCGGACGCCACCGGAATCCTCTGCTCCTGCATCTGTCCTACGAAGTAGGGCTGGCAAACTGATAACGATAAACATACGTATAAATTTCACCGCAATACGCAGGTTTAAGGTCCGCTGAAAAGGAACACCGGCCCGGTTTTTGCGTACGCTCCCGTACGGCATGGTTCAGAGCTGTCGGTGGTTTCCCCGCTGTTTCACGAACCGGTCCCAGTTGAACGGTTCGTCCAGCACGTTGACCCTCACCTGCTCAATGCCGCTGACACCCAGTGCCCTGCGCTGCACCTGCCCGGAGAGATGGTCGGAGAGCGGGCAGGCCTTGCAGGTAAGGACCATGTCGATCTCCGCGGTGTTTCCCGTCACCCGTATCTCCTTGATGAGGCCGAGGTCGACGATATCGATACCAACTTCGGGATCGATCACTTCCCTGAGTGCATCGCGGATCTGGTTCTCGCAGAAAAAATTCTGCCTGACCGCAGGAGATTCCGGGCCAGGCTGCGCCTGCTCGAAAGTGCGGAGCCGCTCCTCGAGCTGGTTCTGCCGGTCCAGCAGCCGGCTCATCACCCGGAGCATCGGGTCGGGCATGACCTCTTCGATCGTCTCTTCCGGGAAACCCGGCTCCGGGCCGGCGATCCTGCCCGGGACGCCGACAACGGTTGCGCCGGGCGGGACGGACCGGACAACGACTGACCCGGCACCGACCTTTGCACCCTTACCGATCCGGATGGGGCCAAGGACGATGGCGCCGGAGCCAAGAATCACGCCATCCTCGATAGTCGGGTGGCGCTTCACATTCTCGAGCGCCGTGCCCCCCAGTACTACCCCCATGTAGATGAGGACATCATCGCCAATCTCGGAAGTCTCGCCGATAACAACACCCATGCCATGGTCGATGACCACCCGGCGGCCGATCACGGCACCGGGATGGATTTCGACCCCGGTGAGGAACCTGCCCAGGTGGGAGACGAACCGGGCCCAGAACTTCAGGTTATGGGTCCAGAGCCAGTGGGCCCTGCGATGGAACCAGAGGGCGTGGAGCCCCGGGTAGCAGACAAGGACTTCAAGGGTGGAGCGGGCGGCGGGGTCCTTGGAGAAGATTGCCCGTATGTCTTCCCGGAGGCGGTCGAAAACCATTGCAGTCTCACTTATTCCGGAAACAGGTCGGGAATGCTTAAGTAACGTTCGCCCGTGTCTGGCAGGATGACGACAATAGTCTTGCCCTTGTTCTCCGGGCGTGCTGCCACGGCAAGTGCCGCCCAGGTCGCAGCCCCGCTGGAGATCCCGACAAGGATGCCTTCCTCTTTTGCGAGTCTCCGCGTGGTCTCGAACGCATCCTCATTTTTGACGCGGATGATCTCGTCCACGAGCTCGCGCTGGAGTACCGCGGGGACGAAACCTGCGCCGATACCCTGGATGCGGTGCGGCCCGGGAGATCCCCCGGAGAGGACCGGTGACCCATCGGGTTCGACCGCAATTGCGCGGAACGAGGGTTTCTTCTTCTTGATCACGTCGGATATACCGGTGATCGTCCCTCCCGTTCCCACACCGGCAACGAGGATATCGACTTTTCCGTCGGTATCGCGCCAGATCTCCTCGGCAGTGGTCTTCCGGTGTATTTCCGGGTTGGCCAGGTTGTTGAACTGCTGGGGAATGTAGAAGAACTTCGGGTTCTCTGCCGCCATCTTCTCGGCTCTGGCAACAGCCCCTTTCATCCCTTCTGCTCCCGGGGTAAGCACGAGCTCTGCTCCAAATGCTCTTGCAAGTCTCCGCCGCTCGATGCTCATGGTCTCCGGCATCACCAGGGTCAGCTTGTATCCCCGGGCAGCACTCACGAACGCGAGCGCAACACCGGTGTTGCCGCTCGTTGGTTCGAGAATGATCGTATCCTTCTTGATCAAGCCGCGCTTTTCTGCTTCATCGAGCATTGCAACCCCGATCCGGTCCTTGACGCTGCTCAACGGGTTGAATGACTCAAGCTTGGCAAGCACCGTTGCGCCGGCACCGCTGGTGAGGCGGTTCAGCCGCACGAGCGGGGTGTTGCCGATGGTTGCCGTGATATTTTCATAGATCTTTGCCATATAGATTTTCCCTCCATGACTCTGGAATTTCCTGCACATACCGGCGGGATTCCGGAAGTTCACAATTGTTAATTGTCGGGGCCCGATATTATACCTTGGTTCCCGGCAAAACCTGCATGCCCCGGTGATCCTGTGATCTGCATGAGGTACTGGGATTCCGGCAAGATAAAGAATACAGGAGAATTGCGGCAAAACATGACGCGAAATCAGGGTATATGTGCAGACCCCCCCATACCATGTGTTCACAATTGTGAACAGGAAAAGCAGTCATGAACCCATACCATGCGATCACCGCAGAACCCGCGGTCGGTCCCGGATACGACGGAACGGCCGACCGTGCCCATCCCCGCCTTTGGCAGGGTAGGCCCGTGGAACAGTTCAGCGGTATCCGGAGTTCCGGGCGGTATTGTCGCCCAACGGAGCTCACAAGGACAGGCCCGCCCGTGACTGTACGCTGCATAATCCGCAGACGATCTGCTGTCCATGGTATGCGTCCGTGATGATCAAGTCCTGACCCACGTCCTCACACACAATCCGGATATACCATCTCTCATCTATACACCGATAATGGCAGCCGGAAAGATACTATCGCCTCATGCAGACCAGCACGCACCCGCTGTGATGCCCGGGAGGGGATGTCTGCTCCTCCCAAACACTTTTTTCTCCGGTTTGCCGATAACACAAGTATTTTCATTACTTTTATCCATACACTTCACAATTGTGAAAAGAATGCCATGCACCCCCAGGACGGAACCGGCACGACGGGCCGGCCCGGGTCATCATGATCCGGAGCGGGTAGATGGCAGGGTAAGTCCGGCAGGATGGATCCAGCCTCCGCCGGTCTTTCACGGTTGTGAAAACCCGATACTGCAATGGATGACGTGACCTCCCGTGTTCGAGATGATACTTGCATTCCTGATCGCCTGCGGCATCGGGCTCGTTGCTGCTATTATTGGAATGGGGGGAGGATTTCTCTATGTCCCGACGCTCATGCTGATATTCAGCTTTGACCCGAAGATGGCGGTGGGAACCAGTCTTGCGGTGATGGTCTTCTCCTCAGGTACCGCTACGCTTGTGTACTGGCGGCAGAAGAAAGTACTCGTTACGCTCGCTGCGCTTCTGGTCCTGCCCGCCATGATCTTCTCCATGCTCGGCTCTCTCATAACGCTCTATTTCGATGCGAAGATCCTCGTCATCCTGTTTGCCCTGGTACTCATCCTTATGTCCCTGCAGATGCTCATCCCGTCCCTGAGGCTGGTACCGGTGATCACGTGGGGGCCGGCCGTCTCCGTGGAAAATCCCGATTCCG
>NZ_JBEKRH010000001.1:0-395637 GCF_049518935.1 Methanoregula sp. | reverse complement strand
TGCCCCGCCTTAACTCAGCCTGGTAGAGTGCGCGGCTGTAGATTGGTTTACCGTCATAGGTAACTGCGCGGCTACCGCGATGTCCCCGGTTCGAATCTGGGAGGCGGGATTAACTGTACCAAAGTGCCCAGGTAGTGTAGTGGCCTATCATGATTGCCTGTCACGCAATCGACTCGGATTCGAATTCCGACCTGGGCGTCACTGCGATTTTATATTTTTTTTATAAACTTCATACCTTTTTACCAACTTTGACAATTACGGGAACCCTGATTATCCCTCATCGGATTGTTTAAAAAAGCACTACACCGTGAGTGGCCAACAGTGGTGACTAAAAAATCCTCGCTCACACCTTATACTCGCACACAGCCCCGGCCAGGCAGATGAGGCCGGCAACATACATGCAGTTCCCGAAGATGGCAGCAAGCAGCCCAGGGCCGGCATCTGTCAGCCCGGCATAGCCGGCCCAGTCCAGCTGCGCAGTCATAAGGAAGGCGGCGATGGAGATCCCGAACATGATGCCCAGGTACTGCAGTGCGGTGATCAGGCTCGATCCGATGCCGTGCAGCGCCGGTGGCAGCGACCCCATGATCCCGATACTGTTGGGGCCCTGGTACACGGAACGGGATATCCCGGCGATTACAAACAATACGAGGATGAGTCCGATGTCCATTCGCGTGAATGCAGCTCCGCACCCGAGGAATGCGATCCCCATAATTGCGATGCCGGTTACGGTATACCGGGATGACCGGTACCGGTCGTAAAGCCAGCCAAAGAGGGGGGAGGCGACCAGCATCGAGAGTGGTAGGATCAGGGCAATAAGTCCGATATGCGAAGGCCGGAGTTCTATCACGTACTCGAAATAGAATGGCTGGACCGTGAGCAGGACAAAGGTTGCCGTCAGGTACAGGATCAGGCTGACTGACTGCAGGACAAACCCCCGGTTACGGAAGATCCCTATCGGGACAACGGGGTTCTCGACCGATTGCTCGCGTGCGACAAATGCAATGAGGCAGACGAGACATATGCCTGACCAGATGCCGAAGGATTCCAGCCGGACCGGGGGATTCGAGAGCGCGTTCAGCGCCACGGCAAGCGATGCCATCAGCCCGATGAGGAGAAGAGCCCCGGGGTAGTCGATGTGCCGGAAGGTCATCGGATTCCTATCGATCGCAAGATACTTCGTAGCGGTAATCAGGAGCAGGATGCCGATCGGCACGTTAACAAGGAAGATGAACGGCCAGCCGATGAGGTCGACGATGAACCCCCCGGCAGCCGGCCCAACGATCAGCCCGAGCGCGATCACGGCCGTATAATACCCCATCGCCCGGCCGCGCTCATCCGGAGGGAAGACCTGCATGATGATCGCAACACAGACACTCATCAGCATCGATGCCCCCAGCGCTTGCAGGACCCGGAAGAGGATCAGATCCGGAATTGAGGATGAGAGTCCGCAGCCAAGGGAACTGATCGTGAAGAGCAGAAGTCCTGCCTTGAAGAGCCTGCCATTGCCCACGGAGTGGGAGAGCGACCCGAAGAGCAGTACCGTGGCAAGAACGGTGATCACGTAACCGGTCGCAATCCACTGGACCTGGCCGATACCGGCGCCCAGGAACTGCATAATGGTGGGAAGGGCGATCGCGACGATCTGGACGTCCAGCACGCACATAAATATCCCGACAAGGACGATGGCGAGAATGATATACCGGGCCTTATAACCGTTGGCCAGAATGATTGCAGGGTCGGGATCGCAGGCTTCTGTCATGGTCTGGAGTCCTTAACACTCTCACATGGCTGATGGATTTAAAGTTCCCGGGAGTGTGCGGTCTTATTGTAAATTAATTACTTGAAGGATCCGCATAGAATTGTTTTCGTTCCTTAACATGGAGTACGCACCTGTACTTGTATGCCCAGTGGATAGTAAGAGGGAACAAGAATTACCTGAGGGGGGTCAGCTGCAGACCTCGTTCCCATGCAGCTGGGGGCTACCCCCCTACTGGTATCCGGGATCACGCTTTCTCTTCATGTATCTGGCCGCACAACCGGGAGTAAAGCATGAAACTCCGGGAAAGCTCCCACTGGTTTTCGTGAACCGTGGAAGGAAAAAAGTATCAGCTGGTGGTGGTTGGCTGGATGAGTAAGCGGCCCCGCGATGTGAGCCTGAGGATCACTTCGCTGCTGGACTTCCCTCCATCAAGATATCGCTTGGAGAGGAGGACTCTGACACCGGACCTGACACTGCTCTCGCTATGGGTGGGATGCAGCATCTGAACAACCTGACTTATGTGGCAGCTCTGTTTGTTTGCAACTGCCCCGAGAATATCAAGATGGGTGGGAGTTGCTACAAATGCTACGGGGGTTTCAAAGGAAATTTCTTTCATTGTCGTCATAGTGCGCCCTGGTGATAGTGAAAACACGAGTATTTTTAGATCGCGTGGAACGGATCACCAGTGTAGTATATGCTGTTTGAGATGAAGTAATCATGTATAAAAAACGGGCATGAGAAAATGGACTTTTCTGCAGCACTGAAAACAGGGTTACTCGACCCGGTACCCGTGCGCCTCCAGGATCTGCTGGTACAGGCGCTCTGCATCGGGATGCCTAGGGGGAATTGCCTGTTCAGCCTCCTCCCAGTCCGTACGCAGGGCGGGATTGTCTGTATGAAGCGAGAGGTTGCCGGTCACGTACCCAAGTGATTTTCCGTCGGGGTCAGCGATCCGCATCACAACACAGCGATAGTGCTTGCATTGCGCAGGGCTGTCGCGGTGGATGGTGCAGCGGATAAGATCCCTGTCAGGCCTGAGGAACCGGCAGGCATGGGGGTGTCGGTCGGAAAAGGAATGATCAGAAAAGATCTCCCGCTTGTCCACATCGATCACAGCAGCGAACTGCGCGCCGGTGGAGACTGATTCACAGGAAAATGTGAAAGGACCCGTCTGCTTCTCGATTACAATAAAGTCGCCCAGGTACATACAGCAGGTGCCGCACTGACGGCAGGTGAACACCATTCGATCGCCCTCGTACCTGTACTATCCGGAAGTCATAGGTAAAAAAAGAAGCCGGTACAGGGTCAGCCGGCTCAGTGGATCCGGCCGGCTGCGGCCTGTGCGAGGGTTTTAAGCACTTCGTAATCCGTTGTCGTGCCCTTCATGCTTATCTGTTCAAAGACGTTGCTCTTCACGAAAATCACGCTGTATGCGGTAATATCCCCCGGTGAATTGCCCGTACTTTCCTTCCATGCAAGACTCTGGTCCCCGATGACCGGGAAGGGGACCTGATAACCGCTCGTGTTATATCCGGCCGGTACGAGCGCATCCCGCTTGATCCGGTAGACCTCGTTGATATTCTCCGGGGTATAGGTGCTGATCTGCTGGATTACATTGGTCATGTCATCGTGCTTCTTGTCCATACGGTAGTATGAGACCTCGTAGCCCTGCCGCCAGCCAAGGTCACGGTCCAGCTGGCTGATCCCGCCATAAGCGACAAGAGACCGGTCCCGCAATATATAATCTGAAGGAAGATCTGCGGGCTGCAATGCCATCTCGTCAATCGTTGCGTTGGCAGCGGGGGTTTGAGATGGCGTGGCCGTGGCGGGCTGGTTGTATGTCGGGGCAGGGCCGAACACGCTTGACAGGCACCCGGCAGATCCTGCCGATACTAATACGACGAGGATCAGGAGGAAGAATACACGATACCTGTATTCCATATCATACACCATGGCAGAGGCAATTTAAATTGTTGGTGGATGGAGCCGCCGGACAACCGCTTTCATCCACAAGCGCTATAATGCCGGCAGCAGAACATTGTGCAGGGAAGATACAACATGCCGATCACCAGCGTAGCCATGCTTGACAAGGATCACCATATCCACCTGATCCCTGCCGACCGGGTCCTCATGATGAGCATCGAGCACTCGGCGATTAAGAAAGTGGAAAACGAACGGTTCGAAGTTGAATGTTTCATCAAGCTCTCGGTCGAGGGATTCCCCCATCCGCTCGAGGATGTGATCCGGTTCACGTTTGCCGCAACGAAAATTCCCGGCCAGCAGATGATGACCGAACTGACATTCGTGCAGAACCATATCATCAAGTTTGTCTTCGACAAGGGGCTGGCCGGAGACCTCTGCAGCTGCGTGCCCGATACCCCTTCCGCCAGGGAATGCGGGATCACCATCTCGTCCGAGATAAAAACGGAAATGCTCGCTTCGCAGCAGTTCAAGTCGGTACTTGCCCAGCACGGGGCATTACCGGATTCGGTTATTTTCGTTAAGTGACCGGAAAAACCGTATCCTTTTTTTATCATCAGTCCCGCCATTTTTGGATCGTAATAACCACATAGTATAGCGGGGCAGTCGTTGAGGTAGCGGGCCCCTCTGGATAAATATCTTTTTCACATGCAAGAGACAACCACTACCGAACAGATTACGTGCGGTGGTATCATGGGCGATCCAGAAATCCGAAGTGACGAAAAAGTTCTCATGAGGACACAGGGGGTTCACGTCAAGTCGATCCCGTTTGAAGGCATCCTTACGAACAGGCGTATCATCCTTGTCGACAGGGCAAAGAACATCCTGCCTCCCAAGGAGATCCCGCTTGCTACGGTCAAAGACGTGGAAACCGGGGAAAATGCAATCAGTGACCTGACCCTCACCATCTCGATCATGGCAAAGACCGGTGAGATCCGCCAGATGATCCTCACTTTTTCCCGACAGGAAGGCGGGGACCGGACCAGGGAACGGGATGAATGGGCCCGGCTGATCCGGGAGAGCACATCGACTTCATTTGAGCAGGTGATCAGGAAAGTGATCCCCGGAGTTGATCCAGCGCAGCGTCAGTCGGCACCTGCAGCTCCCTCTACAGAGACTCCGAAAAGGGCCCAGCCAAGGATTGCGTTCGAAGGTGTCCACCCGATAAAGAAGATCATCGAGACCGCCCCTCCCGAATCCCCGGTACCAGCCGCTCAGTCCTCCACCGCACCTGCCACAGGAGAGGTCGTATTCTGTACCCGCTGCGGGAACAAGGTTTCTGCAGACTCAGCATTCTGCAACAAGTGCGGCTCACCGGTTGTCGTTCCTGCCGCTATACCCCGGCAACCCGCTGCCCGGCAGGCCGCAGCACCAGCGTCGCAACCGGCTCCCGTCCGCCGGGCACCGGCTGAGGCCGTCCGGACAATACCTGCGGATGTGTCCCTTCAGCAGTCTCTTGCATGGGATGATGAACCCGATCAGGCTCCCGTGCAGTCCCCCGCATCCCGGCAGGCTGCCCGCAAACCGGAAAAGAAAGGATTCCTTGCCGGTATCTTTTCGCCTAGGAAGCGTGTTGCGCCCCAGACGAAAGCGGCGGCACCCGCACCTTCCGCTCCCCCTTCCAGGAAACCCCGCGCCAGCCTGATGCCCGGTAAGAAGACCCTTATCGCCGGAGTCGTTGTCCTCGTTGTTATCATTGCGCTCGTTATCGGTGCCGTATTCGTGTACCCGATGCTGATGAATGGAAACAGCGCAGACGCGTCCGGGACAACCGGTACTTCCGGTTCATCTGGCAGCAGCGCACCCGCCGCCGCTCTGTCCAATACCGGTGTCGCATCCATTACCGTGAAGGAAACCACGGCCCCGAATATTCCTGCAACCGGTGTCTGGGTTAATATCAGTTATATCGGCGCCTGGTCGGGCACTTATGGTATGCCATCTGATCCGCAGAAGGTAACCTCATCCGGTATCCGGTTAGAAGAGGTCGTCAACGCCAGCGGTACGATCCAGGCCAGTATTACAAAACAGGACAGTTCAAAGCACCCTCTGACCGTTGATATCTACGATAACGGCAAACTCCTTGCCAGCGGTAATACCAGCGATCCATCCGGGAAAGTAATCGTGTCCGCAGATGCCGGTACCGCAGCCCCAAGTGCCCCGTCAACCACAACTCCGGCAAAGACCGGTACTACCACGGCTTCTGCCCAGGCGACAACTGCTGTGACTACCGCAAAAACCGTCGCCCCTACAGCCACTACCACCACCAAATCCACCTGATCCGGTACGGTCTGCACGATCGACCCCAATTTTTTTCCCCGGTCTCCGGATAGTTGTCCGGATATATCATGACCGACTTGGAACGTTTTCCCCTCGGAACCCCCTTAAGACCATCCCCGGCATTCGTGCCCTGGTTCATCATCGATTTTGTACTGTTTGCTCTCCTGATCCTGTGCTGTACCGCGTTCCCGCTCCTGCTTTCGGATACCGGAGCCCCTCTTGCCGGAGCGGCAGCTCTCGGCATCTTCGTCCTTGCTCTCCTTCTCTTTGCCACATGGACCCGGCTCTACTACCAGAGCATGTCGTACGAGCTCCATGATGACGAGATGCGCTGGTGACGGGGCGTCTGGTTCCGCACAACTGGTATCGTTCCTTATAATCGGATCACGAACCTGGATATCCGCCAGGGGCCGTCATGCGCAGGCTCGGGATCTCCAGCATCTCCATCCAGACTGCGGGATATTCCGGACAGGCCGTGCCGGAGATACGGATCGAAGCTATCGAACATGCCGAGGAACTCCGTGAGCTTATCCGGTCCCTGGTGCGCCGATGCAGCTCTCACGGTGACGGCACGGGTACCCGGGACGGGCCGGGTGCCCCGCAGGAAGTCCAGCCTGCCACCGGCTCCATGGCGTTCAATATCCTGATGCCCGGTGAGCTCAGGAAGATTCGCATAATTCTTGAACAGCAGAAAAAATAGCAGTGAAAAATTAGGGACTCTCTTTTTTGTCCGGTGCCGGCTGCGCCGGGTTTTTCCCTTTCCTCCAGCGGTAGATACCGTACCCGATGGCCCCGATGATGATAAGCGGGAGAATGGTCAGGAAAAAGATGATGATTGCGTCAATCATGCCCAGGAACCCGGCAATTCCTTCATTGATGGTAGCAACAAAGTCATGGCCCGCCTGCCCGCCGACCGGTTCCGGCTCCTGGAGATAGACCGTGATGGATGATAGATCGATCCGGTTGTTCATATAGTTCAGCCTGCCGTTCAGCTGGTCTAATTGTGTCTGGACTTGGTCGATCTGTTCCTGCACCGTGATGATATCTTCAACTTTGGTGCTCTGCTTCATAATTACATTATACTGAGCCAGCTGGTTCGTGTACGAAGTCTTCTGTGCCTGGAGATCCACGTATTCTTCAGTTACATCCTGCCCGCTTGTCGAGATCGACTTGACGGTCCCAAGTGCCTTTGCACCGGCAATGGCATTGTCGAATCCTACCGCCGGGATCCGGATAGTGACGGTGCCGGTGAGCTGGTTGTTGTAATCCTTCTGGATGTTTGTTGAGGATAGATATCCCCCCTGAGCAGTTGCTACTGCCTTGAGGGTATCAACCGTGCCGGGTACATCCTTGACCTCGAGGGTCATCTCGGCGGTTTTGATGATTTTGGTGTCGATGGCCCCGGAACCGGTGATGTCACCGGCAGTCGGGACCGGCATCATGACAGATCCGCTGCTTCCGGCCAGGACCACATTGTCTTCAGTCAGCACGCGGCTGTTTGCCGGTGAGATATGCGTGATATCTGGGGGGGAACTTTGCGTGGAGACGCTGCCAGAGGAAAGTCCCGTGCAGCCTGCTGCAGCGATCATAGCAATGATCACCACAAGCAGGGCAAAAACCTTGTAGTTCATATACACTCGATGGTCCGGGAAATATAAAAACACGTCGTTAACTGCGGTTTTTTTGGCAGTCATGGGGGGATTTGCCGGGCATCGTCAGGATAACCTGCAGGTTCCATGATCCAACCGTGCCGATTTTACGAATTTAATATACTGCCTGCAGACCGTGTATGCAGAGTTCCATCATGGAGGATGGAGTCCGGAAATACGTGGGGTAGATCGAACATGTCAGCAAAATCATCTCTTCTGTTGTTTGCTGCGGGGTGGTTGCTGCTTGCAGTAGCCACATTACCGGCCCAGGCTTCAGGTATAACCCAAACTTCCGCAACACCATCAACGGTTGTGACCGGAACGTTCCCGTTGTTTGATGACCAGGTCCCGTCCAGCCAGGCGCACCTGCTCTGGCTTGCAGCCCGGGAGGATGTCGGAATGCAGGCAACCATCGGATATATCGCGTCCATCAACGGGTCGACCAGCACCCTCTCCTCCATTCATGGGGACTTTGTGAACTGCCAGGGAAGTATCAGCCATGCGACAACACCCGCTGATATCAGGGATGGCCTTGCCGATCTCCGCAGGATCACGGAATCGTTCCGCGGAGAAACGGACGCCCGGCTCAGGGAAGCCGGCGGAAACCCTGAAAAACTCTGGCGGGTTGTACAGAACGCGACCTCCGGGAATCCTGCCGTCGCACAGGCCGAAGACCTGTACTGGGAGACCCGCATGCGAGTTGGGCTTTCGGATTTCGACCAGTGGGTGAGTCAGGCCAAGAGTACAATCACGCAATTACAGGAGAACGGGTATGAAACTACCTCAGCACAGGAGAACCTTACGGAGATCACCACAATGCGCAGCACACTCGAGATTCCATTCCGGGCGAGGAATGATGCCGATATCGATCAGGAAAGAAAGACGATTCATGGTGCGACCGTAGAATATGCACAGGCAATCCGGGCTTCGAAAAAGATCGTTCCTGAACGCGAGATGGAAGGGAACCTGCTGGATCAGGGCGAGGGGGTCCTGACCCGTTCCGGCATGATGAATGCGAATCTCACCTCTCTGGGTATTAACTGCACGAAAACCCGGGTGCTGGTCGAGACCGGTCATGCCCAGATTGCTGCCACCATTGCACAGGTGAATGCCGGGGATGTCCGTGGGGCGAGGTCTACCCTGGCCCAGCTGAACGAGACCATTCGTTTCCTCCGGGATGACTACCGCGGGATTCTTGTGCGAGAAGACCTGCCCCAGACCACAGCACAGGGAGTGCTTTCCGTTGCCCAGTCCCTGGATGTGATGTCTGTCCGTCTGGGAGCGTTCTGATTGGGAACTGGTTCAGGGAGCCAGATATGCGATGTGTCTGCATATGATCGGAATAACGCATTATTACCGGCAACCCGGGATGAATGCGGGTTCTGCCTGCGGGAGCATGTACATGCACACGTGCCTCTCTTGTGGGCAGAATGCCGCAGGACCAGGTTATAAACCAGATGTTCAGGAGGTTATCGCGAGCCCGTGAGCGAGGGAATGGAGACTGTACCATATATAACGAATCCTCATCCACAACTATGCAGCACTGCAATATCCCATACTAACCCATACCCGTGGCGGGCGAGTAAATCCCGCCCCCTTTTTTACCTGCGCATTTCCGATTCATTCATGCCGGATTTTCGCGGGACTGCCCTGGATCTCCCTTATATAAGAATACGGGAGATATCTCATGGTGATACTATGACCGAGACAATAATCCCGGAGAAACCGGAAAGCGGAGAGGATCTGGAAAAGCTGGGGATCGAAGGGCTTGTCAAGGCGCTTCATGACAGCACGGATCCCCAGGTACGGCAATATGCAGCGTACCTGCTCGGGAAGGCACAGAGTCCCCGGGCAATCCAGCCGCTGATAGAGGCTATGGCAGACTTTGACAAATCCGTCCGGGCGCAGGCAACCCTTGCCCTTTCCTCGATTGGGAAAGCCGCCGTTGCACCTCTCGCAGAAGCCATGAAAGAGCCCAAGTGGGAGACCCGGTACCGGGCGGCAGAAGCACTTGGAAAAATAGCCGATGAGAAAGCTGTCAAGCCCCTTATCCAGGGTCTCAAGGACAACCGCGATCACGTGCGGTACATGGCAGCCAAAGGGCTGCGGGGATTGGGCGACTCCGACGCGATCGAGCCGATGATTATCCTCCTCAGGGATGAGAACGTGTATGTCCGCACCATGGCAGTACGGGCACTGGGAGTTATCGGGGGTAAGAAGGCCGGGGAAGCCCTGACAAAGGCACTTGCCGATGAGCAGGATGAGAAAGTCAGGGAAACAATAACGGAAGCACTGAAATAATCTCTTTTTTTTCAACTCTTTTTTCAGGAATGTCACACAGGTTTCCGAATCTGATGGGCCGGAAGGTACGCATGGCATTGGATATAAACGATCTAATTTTTAATATCCGGAATGGAATTAGAAATACTTGTACGAGTACAATCTCCGGAGTCCCTACTGATGCCCCCCGTCCCACAGGAACTGCAGTTGATGGAAGCTATTGAATCTGGCAATCTGGAAACCGTACGTGCTCTCATCGCAAAAGGAACCGATGTCAATTACCGGGGCTCGCACGGCGAGACACCTCTTGTCAGATCCATGCTCTGCGACGACCCGCGTATTTGCGGTGCTCTCCTGGAATCCGGGGCAGACGTCAACCTGGCGACTATCAACGGGTACAGTCCCCTTACATTCGCCTGCCTCCAGAACAACTTTGAATATGTCCGGACCCTGCTCAAGTATAAGGCCAATGTCTCCCAGAAAACCGAGGAGGGCTGGACACCCCTCCTTGTAGCATCCACCAACCCTTCGATCTTCTTTGACAACATAGATCACGAGTTTTACAAAAAACTCCTCGAGATTGTCTATAAATATTCCCGCTATCATCCGGATTACAATCCTGTCCGTACGGTCAGCCTGCTCCTTGCTTCCGGTGCCAATCCCAATGAGTCCAACATGTTTGGTACAACCTCGCTGATGGCCTCGGCAAGCATGGCCAATTACCAGATCATCAAGGTCCTGATGGAACAGAAGACCGCGATCGACCTGCGCGATACTGAGGGAAAGACCGCGCTCATGTATGCGGTGATCGCAACCATTGAGGAACTGATCGACAGCCTCATCCACCTCCGGCTGGTCAGCTCCACGGTTACCCTGACGGATTTCATGACCCCGGAGATGCTCGCGCAGCTCAAGCCCCAGTTTGAACCGCAGAAAGAACTCTGCGTCAATTACCTGATCGAAAATGGGGCGGATATCCGGAGCCGGGACAAGAAGGGCATCTCTATCCTGACTCACGCATCGCGGACGGGCAACCTCAATGTTGTCAAGAACCTTGTCGGCCACGGTGCCGATCCGAAGCAAAAATCCCCCAGGGGCATCACGCCCCTCTATGCTGCGGCAATCAATGGGCACACCGAGATCGTGGATTTCCTTCTCTCCGAGGGAGTGGACATTGATGTGCGCCTCAATGACGGGGAAACGCCTCTTATGGCCGCAGTCTGGAACGGGCAGATTGCAACTGTCGAACTCCTGTTGAAGCGCGGGGCAAATGTGCATGCCAAGAAGGTCACACCTTACAAGTCCTCCGGAGACTCAAGTCTTGTCTGGGCCATGCACCGGCACAGGAACGAGAAAAACGAAAACTATGACATAATATTCCGGCTGCTTGCGGATGCCGGAGCTGAATAACCAGCCAGGTACCCTTTCCCCACTAGGAACCCGATCATGACTCGCCTTCCCTTACGAGAAGAATTTCGGATTGGTATACCGGTAAAATCACCGTGTGTTGCAGAATCCGGCCCGGACTGGGTGGACTGAGGTCCGCATGGGTTCGAAGGATATTCCCCCGTCCGGATACAGGTCATTCTCGTTTTATCTCCTGCTTTTCATGGTGATCCTGGTTATATCGATCGTCGGGTTCCAGACTATCAACGATTATCTTTATACCAAAGATAACTTTGACCTCGAATCCCACAACCTCCAGGTCCAGACCGAACAGAATGTGGAAGCAGCGATGCGCCTCTCCGATACTGCCGCAAATATCCTCGACAACA
Source organism: Methanoregula sp. (assembly GCF_049518935.1). Taxonomy (GTDB): domain Archaea; phylum Halobacteriota; class Methanomicrobia; order Methanomicrobiales; family Methanospirillaceae; genus Methanoregula. Next base: position 383,914 of record NZ_JBEKRH010000001.1, on the reverse strand, counting down.
GCATGAATGACCGTATGTTGCAGGGTTTGAACGAGGTAAACCAGGAATATGCAAAGGCCGGCGGGGATCCCGCACGGATGGATCTTGATACGATACAGAAGAACCTTGGAGAGGGTTACGATATCTATGTCATCGATGAATCGGGTGTTATTGTTAAAACGACCTATCCTCCGGAACTCGGGGAGGATTTCAAGACGGTTCCATACTTTTACAGTTACCTGACAAAAATCCGTAATTCCACCGGGTTCTTCCCCGATCGCGTTGTCCATGAACTTCTCGGGGCCGGCCAGTTCCGGAAATATGCGTATATGCCGACACCGGATCACCGGTACGTGCTGGAACTGGGGCTTGGCGGCCCGTCATTTGATCTGATAAACCAGAAACTGGATAACTACAAGAATATCCAGAATATCGTCAATGCAAATCCGTATGCCGAACAGTATACGGTTTTCAATACCATGGGCCGGCGTATCGATAATAATACCCTCCCTGATAATCAAACCGAAGAATATCTTCAGCAGGTTATAAATGCCCGGCAGGATCTCGAGATATCCGATCCGGACCATTCCCGGACAACCCATTTCATCTTCGTGGACCTGAAAGATGAGACCTATGGCTCAGATCCGAGCCGGATCGTGATGATCACCTACAATATGGACCTGATCCGGAACGCGCTCAATCGCCTGATCATCTACCATCTCCTCATCGCCCTTCTGGCAATCTGCATAGGCTGCATCATCGCCTATTTCCTCTCCCGCCGGATGACCCGGCCGATACAGGCAATTGTGAAGGATGCAGGTATCATTGCAGGGGGAGATCTGGATCACCGGATCGGGACGACCCAGAACAGTGAATTTGCAGTCCTTGAACAGAGTATCAACACCATGGTCGATTCCCTTAAGGCCGCGTTCCAGAAAATGAAGGATGACGAGATCTTCCAGAAAGAGATGATCGATCAGTTGCCGGTTGCCATCTTCATCAAACGGGCAGATAACGGCCAGTACGTCTACTGGAACGCGACCAGCGAACGGCTGTTCCGGATCCCCGGATCCAAGGTAATCGGAAAGACTGACCAGGATCTTTTCCCACCGGAGATGGTATCAGCCATCAAGAAGGAAAGTATCGAGCTATTCTTAAACCGGAGCGAGGTGCGCAACAAGATCATCTCAAACAAGCACCTCGATGGGCGAATCATCCATATGATCATCGTTCCTATCTTCGATTCGAATGGATCACCCCAGTACGTGCTCGGGATCTCCGAAGATGTCAGCCACCAGAATATCAACCTCAAAATGGACCTGCTCTTCAGCATCACGCGGCATGACATCCTCGACAACCTCGCAGTCATTGCAAGCCATCTCGAACGCGCCCAGCTGATGAATTCGCACGAAGAGATGCAGCAGTTCTTTGACAAGACGATAGGGTCTATAGAATCCATCCGGAACCAGATTGCGTATATGCGAGTTCTCCAGGAGGGCGGTATCATCTCCCCCAAGTGGCAACGGGTCCGGGAAGCATTCGAGGCGGCAACCAATCTGCTCCCTGAGCATCGTGCGACGATTGGTGAGGATGTGGGCAATGTCGAGATTTATGCGGATCCACTCATGCCCCGGGTATTTTACACCCTCTCCGAGAACTCGGCGCGGAATGGCGGCAATTGTTCGTCCGGCATTCACCTTTCGGTGCGGAAAGACAATGCAGATCTGTTGATCTGTTTTGAAGACGACGGGTATTGGGTGTCGGAAGCGGACAAGGAGAAGATCTTTGATGTTGGATATGATACCGGGCAGATCCACGGGATGTTCCTGATCAGGGAGCTCCTTGGGTTCACCGGAATCACGATTCGGGAGATCGGCACACCCGGCGTCGGTGTCTTCTTTGAGATCAGGGTACCGGCTGGTAAATTCCGGAGCGTTCATTGATTGCAGCCCGTGACTACAGATCGCCACTTTTTGGTTCTGCTGCCTCCATACAATGTAAGAAATAGGGCAGCCTGCTAATACACCATTATTACTCCGTGGAGGAGAGGACGTATGGAAAATCCAAGATTGTATACCCTGCCCAAACTGCCCTACGAGTATAAGGCGCTTGCACCGCTTATCTCTGAAGAACAGCTGACTCTGCACCATGCAAAGCACCACCAGGCATATGTGACCGGCGCGAATGCGATCCTTGAAAAACTCGACAAGGCGCGAAAGGATAATGCCGATCTCGACATGAAAGCCACCTTAAAGGAATTGTCCTTTCATATCGGCGGCTACCGGCTGCACAACCTGTTCTGGGAGAACCTGGCCCCGGCAGGCAAGGGTGGCGGAGGCTTACCGAAAGGCGAACTCGCGAGAGCGATCGATGCGGAGTTCGGGAAGTTCGAGCGATTTAAAAAGGAGTTCACGCAGGCTGCATCGGGTGTTGAAGGTTCCGGATGGGCAGTCCTGACCCACTGTCTCAAGACCAACCGGCTGTTAATCATGCAGATCGAGAAGCATAACGTCAACCTTGTCCCGGGATTCCGGATCCTGATGGCGTTGGATGTCTGGGAACATGCGTACTATGTTGACTACCGGAATGACCGGGCAAAATTCATCGAAGGGTTCTGGAACCTGGTCAACTGGGACGAAGTAAATACCCGGTTTGTCACGCATTCCAAAAAATAAAAATCTGCTGCAGCTGAGTGACCCATGATCCCGGTCCCCCTCTGCTTCAGATTATGACGTACGCGGGTGGTGCGTATACATTCCCACCCGGATCACGGGAGAAGTGCCGGAATCCGCTTCTCGTCCGGCTTTTTTTCGTTCTCACATCTCCATTTCGCCCGGGTCCCGGAATTTTTGTAGCGAATGCGAGTTATCCGTCCAATTTCGTTCGTTCATAGAACCGGTGGGTTCGATGAAGCTACCCGGATGATTTTTTGAATTTATATCCAGAGCCTGTCTGATCAGGTACCTACAGGGATCTTATATGTCAGACAATTATGCTATCCGACGATATCACCGGCAGACCATGCCGGTGCTTGGTATGAACAGAAAGAAAAAATATCTTAAAATCTTCCTTGTGATAATGGTTGTCGGGGCAGCACTGGCTGCATATTTCGTATATACCTCCGGTATCCTTGCCGATGACAATCCCCGCATTCCCCAGCAGTTTGTCGACCGGATCAACCTTGAGCGACAGGCAAACAACCTGCCCCCCGTCCACATGGATGATGGCCTGAATAATCTTGCTACAAAAGAGAGCCAGGACGTGAAATTCTCCCAGCTGACCAGTATGTTGCAACCCACTGCAAAGACTGGAGCAAGCACCAACTTCTTTGTTATCCCCAAAATTTCCTGGGCAATCTCCGGTTATGACTCCCAGCAACAGATGTTCGATACTCTGGAAAACAATGATAACACGTTCCGTTCCAATATCCTGAACAGCAATTTTAAGATGGTTGGTATTGGTGTCAGCGGTGACGGGTATAATTATTATATTGCAACAAACTGGCAGTGAGTCCCGCGTGGCCTGATATGAAAGCCCCTGCCCGGGAACCGGATCCCGGACTCTTTTTCCTACCGGAGTTGCTTGTCATCTACAAGAGACCCTAAACCGGGCGGTCCTTATAAAAAATCCGGTATATAGATCATCTGAACTTGATCGTACCTCTCCGGGGCCCTTCCCCGGCATATCTTTCGTGAAGTAATATCGGGGCAACGTACTGGGAACCCCCGGCCCTGGTGCCGTTTTTTGTCAGCCAGTCCTCAATATTCTCCTCTGCAAGACAGTGGTTGACCCGGATCGCCTTTCCTGCAAATGTCCGGATCAGCTGGTCATAAAGCGGGGCATCCAGAAACACTGAGTACTCGCATCTTTCACCATAATAAACGACAATCGTACCGTCCGCATCCCGCTCGTACTCGAATCCTGATCCCCCGTTCCAGGTTGACAGCTTCGTTCTCATCGGTACCTTGTACTATGTATCGATCTTCTGGTCGGAGATAAAAAGTCTCTCCCTGCGGGTGCTGATAACCTGGCGGTTGATCATGTTTCAGGTTCTGTCGCGTTGATTTTCTTTAAAAAATTTTCACTGAAATTTTTTCCGGATTTTTTATATAAATTTTTTTCCTGAAATCGTTCTAAAAATTTTTTGAGAATTTTTTCCAAAACTTTTTTTGGGAAAACTTTTCCTGAAATTTTTACAAAATTTTTTCCGGAACATTTCAAAAAAAATCCGTAATTTTTCCCGGCCCGGAAAATATTCCGGGTACATTTATCCCATGATCTCCAACACTCCGCTCGCTGAAAACCACCGCCCCCACCGTCAGAAACACCCCCGTCACGGACCAGTTTTTTTCCCATTCCGGACACCCCCGAATCCGGGCACTATACGGCCCCCGTTTCCAAACAAAGCCCAAAATGGGCCCCGATTGACCTCCGCCAACCCCCTGTTTGATGCGATCCTCCTGGGTTTTTCACAAAGACAGGGTCCGGAGAACCATCTCCGTCGGTGATGCAGGTTTCACGTCGGAGATCATCCTGCCGGATCATCCTGCCGGAATACCACCGGGAAGATACATTCTGCTGATCTCCATTCTCCGACGGAGAGTCATTCCGGAAAACTCTCCCGGACCTGTTCCAGTGTGCCTTATTCCCGGAAAACGGTGCAATGAGGAGATTTTCCCGGGCGATACGGGCCCGGATTGAAATTTCTCCGTCGAAGATCCAAACGTGCGCTAATAGACGCAATTTGGATGGCCGATCTCCTTCTGATCAGGCTTTTGTATGGGAAAATGAAAAGAACCCCTGTTTTGGACCTTACGGGTACGGCCGCAGGATTGCAGATTTACGTCGGATAACTATCAACTGTTCGTCGTTTGCCGACGTGAAACGATCATCCGGACCCCCTGTTTGGCAAAATCTTCCAGGACTTTCGCACCAAACCGGGGGTCGGCGGATCCTAATCCGGGCGCGTATAGGGCTCCGTTACGGGAAAATGGGGAATCGGGGCACGTATAGGGCCCGGATTGGGGATGGTCTGAAACCGAAAAAATGAGGGTCCGGGGGGTGGTTTCTGGACGGGGTTTACGGTGTGAGGTGCGGGGATTCCGGTGCCGGGTTTGTTGTAACCGGGCCGGGAATATTTTGGAAAATTTTTTTACAAAAAAGTTTTTGAAAAATATTTTTCATGGACCGGATTTTTTCCGAATTTTTTCCGGAAAGATTCTAAAAAATTCCGGAAATTTTTTTTCGAAATGTTCCGGAAAATATTTCCGGAAAAAATTTTTGGGAAATCCGGAAATAAAATTTTCAGGAAAAAAAACCAGTGCCGAACCTGCGAAGGAATTGTCTTTAAAGCCATTCATCAATTCATCACCATATCGGACGGCTGAAGGAAGCGGGAGACCTCGTTGAGTCAGCGGAAGACAGCCCCACGTGGATCTGTAACAGTCTCACTCAAGTTCGGGCGGGGAAGCGATGAATCGGGTTGGCGGCGACAAAATAATTATTTTTTAATCAAATTGTATCTGCCATTTTCATTCCCGATCTCTTCAAAATATTCGTAAGTTGTGTAATGATGTTTTGGGCTACCTTTACAACATCTTCGCATTTCTGTTCTTACATCTGTAATAGGATGAGTGGAGCCTGCTTGTTGCATAACTCCAAATATTTCATCAATTGTTATCTCATCTATACCCTTAACTTCAGCAATCAATCTTGCCGCATGAAGAATCTCTTTGTGTGCTACCATACAATAATTCAGGAATTACTTACTCTATTTATAGATAGAGCCTTGCCATTGTCGTACCCACCTTGCCTATCTTATCTTGCAGTATTACCACGTCATATATTTTTTATCACCAACCGCTACTTATCACAAGCATCAAAACTTATCAATCAACCGCCATCCTATCAGAACCCCCAAACAATCCATTTAAATATCCCCCACACTAACGTTTTGTAAACATGAATGACGCTGCTGAGGTAGCCCGGTTGCTCGATATCCTCGGTAATCGCAACCGGCGGCGGATCATTGACCTGCTCCGGCAGAAGCCCTGTTTTGTCACCGAGATATCCGAGACCCTCGTGCTCTCGCCAAAGGCAGTGATCGATCACCTCCAGATGATGGAGCGGGAGGAGATCCTTTCCTGCGAGATGGATGAACGGCGCCGGAAATACTACTACCTGGCAAATGACATCCTGATCGATGTCAGTCTAAAGGGCCTCCGGATTATCAGCGAGCCAGAACCGGAAGAAACGAAACAGGCTGCATCACTCAGGCGGACCGTCGCCATGCTGAGGCGCATGATCAGGGCCCACGACCAGATCCTTGAAAACCTTGAGCAGATCAACCACGATATCGAGATGAAGATCACCGATCTTGCCCACAACCATAAGGATTTATTCAGAAGCGAACGAGAGATTAGTGTAATCATCGCACTCTCCCACCACCCCCTCGCAATTGCCGATCTGGAGCAGGTCACCGGCATACCGAAAACCCGGCTGTCGGATATTGTGAGGGAATTTGAGAGGCGCGGAATCGTAGAACACCATAACGACTTATATTCACTCGGAGGTATTCATGCAGAATAACCCAACCGGCCCCTACGATGATGTGTTCAACAACCTCGCAAAGATCGTAGAGGATATCGTAAAGAATATGCCTGAAAGCCAGCATGCACGCATTGTGGGATATACGATCATCACCCGTCAGGCAAACAGCGGAGATCCGGAGATGTTCCATGCTGGCATGCAGGACGATGACGATGAGATACCCTATGAGGTCGTGGAAACCGATACGGATCTCTTTATAACGGCGAAGTTGCCGGCTGACCCGAAAAACGCACCCATTGCGGATATCGAGATCACCTGCGTACGGATTATCGTGGATGGGAAAACGACCACGATCATGCTGGATCATCCGGTCGATCGTATCCACAGCTATTACCGGATTCACCGGGGGGTAATGGACATCTCCCTTAAAAAGAATAAGGATCTCTGATTTTTTTTATTTGTTTACGGTGGTTCGTTTTACGCAAGTTTCCAGATGCCCCGGTCCTGGTCATTGAAGGGAATATCAACGTACGTATCGTTTGCCGAGAGGGAATCGGGAACTATGTATATGATGTAACCATCCAGTGCATTGCTCGCCCCCGGGTAGAGGAAATCCGGATGTGTACCATGCGAATAACCGAAATCCTCGACATATTCTGATCCGTCCAGTTTCTGGAAATACTGGACCTCCTGGATCAGGACCGGCGTATCTTTTTCATCGGTTGCCTTGTCCGGAAGGTAATGAGAGGAATCAGGCCAGTACGTATTCCCGTTATAGTGTACGGCGATAATTGTTGCAGGTGGATACCAGACGCGGGTAGTCCCGATGTTTTCCATGCGCACGAAGATGAAGAGATACTTGTATCCCGGCATTGGTTGCTCGGGAGCAGTATAATAATGGTTGTCAAGATTGTCAAGCCAATGATATGTTTCGTTTATCCAGTACCGGTACACGGTTCCCTCGCTTGCAACGCTGCCGTTCCCGAATGGGAATACCTGTTTGAGCGTGAGTGCATGAGGAAAGGGGTCCGGTGTTGAGGTTAGCGTCAGCTGGGCAGTTGTTGTTGGTACAACAGAGACCGGTACGGTTATTGTTGATGGCAGAATTGTTTTAACGACCGGGGAATTTGTTCCGGTACAGCCCGCTGTTGCTGTGAGCAGCACCAATGCCACGCCAAGGATCATGATCGGAAGCATTTTAATAGCTCTGTCCTCCTGCGCTGGTATCCTTGCATTCCTGCTATTTCTGGTATCCTTGGAAATACTCCCCCTGCAGTGGGTTTGTTTTCTCATCCGCATACAGAATATTCAGACACGAAAACTACTAAAAAATAGTGGAACTGATCTCTGTCCCATCAGGACAGCGTCCTTCCTGCGTTCTCTGCAGAGTCCTGTTTTACCCGAGTATCCAGATCGCCGGATCCTGACCCGGCAGCACAATCCTCAGATACGAAGTCTGCGGTGTCAGTGTTGCAGGTACTTCATAGACAATGTACCCGTCAACAGCATTGCTCTCCCCGGGTGTGATATACCCGAGTTTCTGACCATGGGAATATCCGAAGTCCTCGACATATTCAGACGCATACATCTTTTTCACGAACTCGATCTCGCCAATCCGTATGATACTCGGAGGGGAATCCGCCTTCTGGTTCGGCAGGATGTGGCCGGGATCAGGGGATATGGTTGCGGAGGCGTAGATGATGCCCAGGTTGGCCTGTGGCGGCAGCGGTGCACGGTCGGTCCCCCGGTTCACCATATCGACGAAGGCGATGAGGTACTTTTTCCCTGTCGGTGCGACCTGTGTATAGTACCGGTTGTCATCCGGGCTCCACCATTGGTACGTGTCGTTGATCCAGACTTTGTACACGGTGATATCGGTTGTCCACTTGGTGCCATTGCCAAACAGGGCGACTGCATTGAGCGGTAGGGCACCCGGGAACGGTTCAGGTGTGAGTGTCGGTGCAGCGGTGGTTGCGATGGTTGCTGGTGGGAGGGTAGTGACGACTACATCCGTTGTCTGTGGCGGAGTTTTTGCCGGTGCGGGGGCAGATGGCCCGGTACAGCCGGCGACTGCAACAAGCATGATCAGGCCCAGAGCAAGGCAAACTTCCAGATACTTCATAGACTATCGTGATCGAGTGAGGTGAAAAACATACCGTTTCCAGAACTGGAGATCCCGAGGGCTCCGAATCGTTGACGTTCACAAAAGGGGAAAAAAAGGGTTTACGAATGATCTTACATCAGGCTTTTACCGGGAAGTCTGACGGGGTCCATTCGCTGATCGGTTCCTTGTCTTTGCGCATCTCGTGGAACTGGCGGAGCGAGACCGTGATGTCACGAGTGAATGCGAAGTACCCGATCTGGGTATTCCGGCAGAGTTTCATTGCCATGTCCATGAGTCCCCTCGGGTCCGGGCGTGCCTCGCCAAGCCAGATGTGGAATATGTTGCCGCCATCAACTATCGGGAAGAAGACATGTTCGATCTCCATCCGTTTTGTCAGCGGGACATCTGCCCCGGGGGCCACGTGGGTACCGTTTGTGTAATAGATCGGCAGGTCACGGCTCCTGCCCAGCTGCGGGAGGCTGTACTTCAGGTCCCCCTTAATCACCTCCTTTGCAAAATCATGATAACGGCGGTCGAGCAGGTCAGCAACGGCAAACCTCTGACCCGTAGTCTCAGCGGGTGTGCGGGCAAGGGCGATGGTCATGTTGTTCTTCTTTGAGAGCTCGCGTCCATAGAGTTCCATCTCGGTCATTGCACGGATTGCGAGCTTGAATGCTTCCCTTGATTCGTGGAGCTGCTTGCCGGTATGGTGCTGCACCATCTCGTTGACCCCAACGACCCCAATCGTGTATACGAGCCCTTCCAGATCCACGGCAAGCGCCCCGCGTTCTCCGGTGTTCGGGTCTTTTGGGCGCTGCATGGCAAATGGCATCCGGCTGTTTGCCCGTATCAGGTCCATCCACCTGCGCTTGATCCTGAATATCTCAACTGCTACATCCATAAGTTTCTTGAGTTCTGCAAAGAGCCGGGTATCGTCCCCTTCGGCGTTATAGGCAGCACGCGGGCAGTTGACTGAAACTACCTGCCATGACCCCATCGAGAAATGCCGGCCGTCTTCAAAGACCATTTTTTTGTCAAACTCGGAATCCTTGTCGGCAACGGTCGAGAACTGGTAGGCACAGCACTGGTAGCAGGAGATTCCTTTTCCGGCCCCGCGATAGGCAGGAAGCTGGTTGTCGTAATACGGGGTACCGAATTTGGAGGCGAGCTCAAACGTCATCAGGTACAGGTCCTGGTACGTGGGGAGATCAGGGTTTTTCCGGTTGAATTCCTCTTTTTCGTGCATAAACTCGGGTTCTATCGAGATCTCGGGCTTCGGGAAGTTGAACGGCTTTCCCCAGTAATCGCCTTCGAGCATCACGTCCATGAGCGCCTTGAAGAGCAGCCGGACTTCGCGCTCGAATTCACCATACGTCCGGAGCGGGGCCATGTGCCCGTCCCAGATCTTTCCCTTATAGACACAGGGCTTATCGTGCCAGAGGGCCGGGACACCCGGTGAGAGCTGGATGGATGAGAAGACCAGCTGGCCCCCACGGGCCACCATCATCTGTGTCATCTCGTACACGAACATCTGGACCAGCTGCTTGATCTCTTCGTAGTTCATCCCCTCACAAAACGGTGCAAGGAAGGTGAGGAAGTTGTAGTACCCCTGCCCGCCGGCAAAATTGGTCTGGGCGGAGCCGAGGGCCTTGACCGCATGGAGGATCGCCACTTCTGCCCGTTTTGCCGGGCCGGCAACCGAGGCTTTCGTACCATTGCCATCCGGCATCAGGCCGTAATAGAAGAAGTATCGCAGGTCCCAGTCCTGGCAGAACGGGCGGGTACCGAAATACTCGAGATCATGGATATGCATCTCGCCCGAGAGGTGATGATCTGCAAGAGTCGGAGGGAGCTGGAGCAGGTACTGCTCCTTTGAGATCTTGTCTGCCTTCTTCTTATGGGAAGTCTCTGCGTTCTCCTGCAGGTTCGCATTGTCATGAGCCTCAAATCCCTTCCCGACATCGATCTGATGCGCGTCAAAGACCGGTGTGCCGACCCTGGTCGAGACATTCCGGTACTGTATCATCCCTTTTTCAAGGAGGGTGATGTTAACGATCTCACGGATGAGCGGGCCTGAGAGCGACTTGAGTCCCATGTTCTTGATCCGGTTCTCAACTTCAAGTGCGATCTCCTGCGCGGTCTCTTCGCTTGCTCCCTTGTACCCGTAGAATGTCTCAACGAGTTTTGTTTCCTCAACAATCTGGTGGGCGATCCGGTTGCGGTCCCATTCGATAATATGCCCGTCAGTTGTTCTAACCGGAGGGAGCGTTGGTGTATAGGCACCAAAAATCGTCTTCTGCCGAGTCTCCCGTTTGGGCATTATTCACCTTTTAAGAGTCTGGACAGGTGTTCTGCATCGAGTTTGCCGGAGGGAAACAGATCCGCGGAGGTAAAGAAATCCTCGTTGCGCTGGAGGACCGGGGCCTCGTTCACGAATACACCATTGACCCGCAGTTCGGTCAGGGACTCTGCACTGGACAGGTCGCGCTCGTCAAACGGATGCCCCGCTTTCTTCAGGAATGTCTTGAGAATTTCGCAATTCGGGCAATATTCAAGCGAATATACGATCAACTGAGATTTCTTCGGCACGAAAAAACACCCTCACTCTGTCAACTATCCAATAGGCAGTATGTGAATAAAAAAATCTTGGTTATGTACTGACCGATCCTACGGACCCATAGAGCGATCACCATTTGTAGAGGAATGGAATAATAGTACCTTAATGGTCAGGGCGTTTATTGCGCTTGGGTTATCCCGGGAGATCCGGGAGAGCATCGGTGAGGCACAGCAGCAGCTCCGCGGATGCTATGCCCGGCTGGCGTTTGTGGATCCAGCCCAGATCCACATTACGGCAAAATTTCTTGGCGAGATAGATCTGTCAACCCTTGAAAAAGTGAAAGAAGCCCTCAAGGGAATTTCATTCGCCCCGTTTCCGGTAACCGTCGGGAAGGTGACACTCAACAACCCCCGCCGTCCGCAGACGATCTGGTGTACGGTGGAGGACCGGGGCAGAGGCACTGAACTTGTTGCCTTAATTGACCGCGTCCTGACACCACTGGGATGCGAATCCGAAACCCGCCGCTTCCTTCCCCATGCAACACTGGCACGGGTGAAATCGCCGGACCCTTCTCTCTTTGCCGCACTGAAACGGATCGGTGACCGGGAGTTCGGCAGCTGCATGATCGCGGGCATTACCCTGAAGAAGAGCACGCTTACCCCACAAGGCCCCGTATACGAGGATCTACTGGAGGTGACGTGGTGAGCCGGCTGCCTCATGAAGAGGAGGTGCTTGCAACCCTCCGCCCGACACAGGCGGAAAAAGATCATGTCTGTGGGATTGCCGAGCGTCTTCTCGCGGCAATTGCAGGAAGCGGCAAGGCACAGGGGATGGTTGTCGGGTCCATTGCCCGCCATACCTGGATCAGCGGAGACCGGGATCTCGATGTCTTCCTCCTGTTTGATCCGGCACTCCCCCGTGAGGCTCTCGAAGAGCAGGGTCTTGCACTTGCCCGAAGTATTGCGGCAGCGTTCACGGACCGCTTCCATGAAAAATACGCGGAACATCCGTACATCAATGCCGTAATCGATGATGTGGATGTGGATCTCGTTCCCTGCTACGATATTGCCAGCGCTGAACGGATACAGAGCGCCGTGGACCGTACCCCGTTCCATACGCGATACATCACGGACAAGATCAACGGCCTGATTGATGACGTCCTCCTCCTCAAACGGTTCGCCAAGTCCAGCGGTATCTATGGCTCTGACGGGATGACGGAAGGGTTCTCCGGGTATCTTTGCGAGCTTTTGATCCTTCGTTATGGGGGATTTACCCCGCTCCTGCTGGCCGCATCGGAATGGAAGCCCCGGACCTTCATCGATCCGGAAGGACATGCTGCCAAGGAGTTTGATGAGCCCCTTATTGTGATCGACCCGGTCGATCCCCGGCGCAACGTGGCCGCCGCGGTCTCCCTTGACCGGATGGCCGAGTTTGTGGAACTTGCCCGGGGATACCTGGATGCCCCGTCACCGGTCTTCTTTACACCTCCCTCCCCCCGCCCGATCTCACCGGATAAACTGGACGGCCTGCTTGCAGCCCGGGGAACCTTCCTGTACGCGATCATCTTTGACACGCCTCCTTATATTGAGGAGATCGTAGTTCCGCAGCTGAAGCGCAGCACGTATGCGATCTGCGAGCACCTTGAGCGCAACGGATTCCCTGTGCACCATGCCCATTACCGGATGGGAAAGAATACCTGCATGTTTCTTTTTGAGCTGCTGGTCAATGAACTGCCGGTGATCCGCAGCCATTCGGGCCCCCCAGTCTGGAACAGGGTCAACGCAGAAAAATTCCGGGCCAAGCATATCAGTTCCTCCCTGCCCGGCCCCTTCATCAACAATGGGAGGTACGAAACGGAAGTGCCCCGGGAGTTCCGGAGGGCTGGTGAACTACTGGCGTCCCCTTCGCTCCTGCAGGTAGGCCACGGAAAACATGTGCGCCAGTCGCTTGGTGCAGGCTGGCAGGTGCATAGGGGGAGCGAGTGTTACCTGCCGGAATTCGCCCCTTTTATTGCCGGGTTTTTCTCCCGCTGCTCCCCGTATGTGCGCATCCTGCAGGAAAAATAATCCTGTTTTTGCAGTCCTGCAAACGGGAGCGAATGATAGTTTTTTTCCCTTTGTGCGTGGCTGTACCATATCCAATCTGCTGTACGTATGCCCGTCGGTCCGCTCCAGAATGCATTCACCGGAAGTGCGTTTTTTTATTTTCGGCTCGTGTTACTCTCAGATTGTTTTCGACAGGAAACGTCCCGGATAATGACTAATATGCTCGTGATCTCTCCGGTTGCATCCCGAATGGGGCTTGAGATGAGTTCTCCCCAGAATGGAGTACCATCTGCTTTTCTCAGCAGGTACTCGTATGGTTCTGAATCGATATCTCCCGACAGGATCTTTTCTATCCTCTCACCTGCGATCCGGGCAAACGAGGGATCAATATAATCCATCACCGGACTTCCGATAATATTCCGTTCGCGGGGAATATCGAAAATCTCATACACCCGGGGAGTATCGAAGATGATCCGGCCTTCATGACTGATGATGGATATGCCGTCTCCGGAGGCACTGACAATCGCCCGATACTGCTCTTCGCTTTCCCGCAGATTCTGCTCCAGCCATTTGCGCTCCGTAATTACAACCGAGATGATCAGTGCAGTCGGCAACCCCCCATCCCAGGTAACCGGGCTGATCTGGTGGGTGAACCATTCTTCCACGGTATCACCCAGCGGGTGAGAGCACTCAAACCGCATCACTTCACCTATGCTGAAGACGCGTTCGAGTGCGGACTGCAATATTGGCTTCTGGTCGGGTGTCAGGTAATCATAGGCGCTTGTGCCGATGAATGAAGCCGGTGTGTGAGGTGGATGTGTCTTGTTGATGAAGAGGATGGAACCGCTTTTATCCAGTATAGTGATTATTGCCGGTGCTTTGGTGATGATTGAACGCCATTTGGCCTCATTTACAACAATTTTTTCCTGCGCGATCTTGAGATCCGTTATGTCATTGAGGGCGCCCTGAATGTAAAGGACAATCCCCTCAGTTGAGGAGACATTGTGAATTATTCCCTGGAGCCAGCGGATCCGGCCATCCTTATGGATAATGCGGATGGGGGAATCGACCCGGAAACCCGGTACGGTTGTCAGTTGACGGATATCCTCCTCAAATTTGCGGCGGTCATCCGGATGAACGAGCCCGTCGGGCAAAATTATGCCGGCCCTGATCTCATCGATGGAATAACCGGTGATCTCCTCCACTTTGCCTTCAAGGAAATGGTAATGGCCCCCAGGGTCTGACTGAAACGCAATCCCTTCAAAATTACGGACAAAATTCTGGAGCTGTTCTTTTGACTCCTCCAGTTGTTTCATCACCCTGCGTTTTTCAACAGCCTTCTCGATCTTGTGTGCAAGCTCGGCAAACTGGACAAGAGGATCGCCACCTTTCTGGACATAAAAGTCTACGCCATGTTCATAGGCTTCGGCTGCAACTTCCTCCCTCCCTTTTCCGGTAAAAATGAGAAACGGCTGATCCGGTTGCTCTTTCCGTACAATTTTCAGCAGTTCCAGCCCGTCGATTTCAGCCATCCGGTAGTCGGCGATGATGGCATCATAGGATGCAGCATGAAATTTCCGGAGTGCCTGGGTTGCGGTCAGTGCCGTGTCGACAGAAAACCTGCCGGAACGTTCAAGGACCCGTTTGCAGGTGTCCAGGACAACCTGTTCATCATCTACGTGAAGGACTGATATCATGAGGAATCACACGCTGCCGTACCTCGTGAGGAACGTTAGTAGTTACAATATCTCTTTTATGTATTTAAGGAATACTATTTGTAAATAATTGAATTTTGAAGTAATTTTTGGAAAATATCTTGATAATGAAAAGGATTTGTGAAAATTCCCCGGGTTTCCCAGGTTTCGTATCTGATTATTGTCAGGTTTAAGGATATGGTGCTATCCCGGGGAAGAACTGTTTCATCTATCTCATGGCCGGATACAATAGTTTATGATTCTGACCTTTCCGGATCCTTGAAGGAAATCCGATCCAACCTGCTCAACAGACCTTCGTATAGTGATCACATCATCTCTGGATCAAGAGGCTATGTATGGCCGTTCTCTGGTGAAGTATCGGGAAAACAGTATCTGAACAATTTTGTGCTATGTAAAAACCATAAATTTTAAACGAATACTGGTGAGAACGATTATGCAAAAAAGAATGGGGACGTTTTCTCCAGTTATCTTCCGGAATTTTTCTTGATCTTTGATGAGGCCAGTTTCTCAATCGCTGCCAGATCGATACCGGCACCGGTTGTGAGTTTGTGGTGTTGTACAGCACTGTCGACCATTCCTTTGCCGGTCTCGTTCCGTACAATGAGTGTGGTAGATCCTGCGGGACTTCCGATCGCGCCAGCGGAGAGATCCGACTGGACCGCAGTAAGATCCGTGCAGAAGTGGCAGCCTTTGCGGATGCAGGTCTCCAGTTCCGAAAGCGGGACGATGGTAATAGTGCCGTCCTGCTTGAGGATCTCAAGCTTGCCTTTCACATCAAGTTTCCGGATCTCGTGGGGTTCGAGTTTGTAATGCGCCTTAAGTTTTCCCTGTATCAGGGCCGTGTAATCAAATGTCTCCGTACAGAACAGCCCGACCACCAGCCGGATTGCCTTTGCATACGGTATGAGGAGGTCGTTGTCGCTCTTCCGTATATGGTCCACGGCCTGGACTGCACAGGGTACCCCCACGACGGCAATTTTCCTGAATTTCTTCTCTACGATCGCGTACTTGAGTGCGGCAAGGAGCGGCACCCACCAGCTGTACCGGCTCCCGGCCTGCTGTACGAGGACCTCGGATTTCGTGATAACAACCGATGACGGCCTGAGTGTCCAATGGTCTTCCGTGACTGTCACAACCGCATCGATCAGACCCTCATCCAGTGCATTGGCCAGGATCGCGGTCACTGCCCCGCCGCTCTGCTTCCGGGGGACATCAAACACCGCTTTGGCGGAGACGATCTCGAGATAGTTCCCAAGCGTTTCGGACGGCTGGTCGCCGATCCTGGGGCAGACTGCATAGCAGGCTCCGCAACTGACACTGTCCGTTGCCTGTTTACAGTATCCGTTGCTGCGGGGACTGGTGATCATCTCCCCTTCGTCAAAAAACAAGGCGTCTGCAGGACAGACCGCTACGCACGCACCGCACCCGGAGCATCTTCCGGTATCCCAGACCTCGCTTTTCAAATCGAGATAACTCTTTGCTGCCATCGCAATCACTCCCATGTATATTTGCTCGCAAACGGCCGGGCACTTGTGGCGGCGATGCGGGTGTATTCCGATGCAAGCAGGGGTGCTGCATCAATACCGAATGACCTGGCGAAATCCTCGATAATGGGGCGGATCATTGCTTTCTGCTCATCGGTGACCGGCGTCTGTCTTGTTCCACCCCCAAGATAGAGATCGTCCACCGGGCCCCGGACAAAGATCTCCCCCCCATGGATGCCGCTGCCCACACCCTGCTCCGAGATGGGCTGGACTCCCCCGAGCCCCAGCACGATGATAAGCCCGCCTGCCATATATTCGCCGAGGAAAGCCCGGGCACCTCCGCCGATCACTAGGATGGGACGTTTCTCCATGTACTGCTTCATGTGAATGCCGCCCCGGTAACCGATATTGTCCCGGACATAGACCCTTCCTCCCCGCATGCTGTGAGCGACCGCATCCCCGGCACTGCCGTGGATGATTACTTTTCCCTTGTCCATAGTGTTGCCGGGTGCATGGTCCGCGTTGCCGTGAAGAATGATTGTCGGGCCGCTCATGAACATCGCAAGGTCGCCGCCGGGAACCCCGTTCAATGTTATAGTAACGTCGTCACCTCTCAGGCCGTCCCCGATGAATCTCTGGCCAAGGACGTTGTTGATGGTTATCTCCTTCACTCCGTTGGCTATGGCCTTGCGGATCTGTATGTTCAGCGGCGTGTAATGCAGGTTTTTTGCGTCGATCGTCAACGTGCTCATCCCTTAGGCCCCCGCAGTCTTGACATCGAGAACATTCAGGATCCCCTCGTCGAGCATGTAGCCGCGGAGCCGGTCGCGGTTGCCGCGCAGGCTCTCAATGCTGTTGATGCCGGCGGCACCCATCAGCTCTGCGAGCTCCAGGGTCCAGCCATGGATAAGGTTCTCAACCTGCACCGCGTTGGTCTCAGGATCCAGACGCTTCGTCAGTTCGGGTTTCTGGGTGGCAATACCCCATGCACATACGCCCCGGTTGCAGGTTCCGCAGACACGACAGCCCATCGCAACGAGCGCTGAAGTACCGATATAGACAGCATCGGCACCGAGGCAGATGACCTTCGCCACATCTGCACTCTGCCGGATACCGCCGCTGGCGATGATGGACACTTCGTTCCTGATTCCCTGCTTGCGCAACTTTGCATCGACACTTGCGACCGCCACCTCGATCGGGATCCCGACATGGTCCCGGAAGACAACCGGTGCTGCACCGGTTCCCCCACGGAAGCCGTCAATGACCACGGCATCGGCCGAGGAACGTGCAATCCCGGCAGCGATCGCCGCTACATTGTGGACAGCAGCGATCTTCACAAAGACCGGCTTCTTCCATTCCGTTGCCTCCTTCAGACCGTGGACCAGCTGTTTGAGATCCTCAATACTGTAAATATCGTGGTGGGGTGCCGGGCTGATCGCGTCGCTACCTTCAGGGATCATCCGGGTGCAGGACACATCAGCGCAGACTTTCTCCCCGGGAAGATGGCCCCCGATACCCGGTTTTGCCCCTTGACCGATCTTGATCTCGATTGCGGCCCCGCGTTCGAGATAGTTGATGTCCACGCCAAACCGTCCCGAAGCGACTTGGACGATCATGTGTTTCTGGTATGGGTAGAGCGACTCGTGAAGCCCCCCCTCACCCGTACCCATGAACGTTCCGATACGGCTGACCGCTTTCGCCAGCGCCTGCTGTGCCGGCAGGCTGATCGCGCCGTAACTCATGTGCCCGATCATGATCGGGGTCTCGATCTGGAGGTTGGGAGTAAGTTTTGTAAGGAGTTCGACTTCTTTTCCGGCGTGTTCCTTTATCGAAAGCGAGGCTGGCTTCTTTCCGATATAGGTGCGGAGTTCCATCGGCTCCCGGAGGGGATCGATGCTGGGGTTCGTCACCTGGCAGGCGTCGAGCAGGAGCCGGTCGAAGATCATCGGGTACGGCAGGGCATTGCCCATGCCCCCGAGAATGATTTTACCGGTCTTTGCCTGGTTGAAGACCGCTTCCCGGATCTCCCGTGTCCAGACCGGGTGACTCCGGTAGTCTGTGGGCTTCTCGTAGATGCTGATCGCGTCTCTGGGACAGAACGCAGTGCAACGGTGGCAGGCAACACAGTTACGCGAGTTGACACGGATCTTATCGCCGTCAATCCGGTAAACACCATATGAACAGTTTTCAATGCAGCGTCCGCATTGCATGCACAGTTCAGGATCGATCTCCACTTTAAACCGGAGGGGAATGCTGCCTATGCTCATGCCACGACCCTCCCGATTACCGGCTCGCCGGCCTTTGGCATGTGGACATCTTTGATGTTCGGTTCAATCCTGCGGATAGCGGCTTCCTCGCTTGAGATGTAGAGCCGGTTGCCGTGCTCGCCGCTCACCATCGGGCGAAGTTTGATACGGTCCGTGAAGCCGACCAGTGTATTTTCATTGGCAACGCAGATCGCAAACGGGCCATTCATAAGGGCCGGGCCATATGCCATACGGAGAGCACGGTTGAGTTCTTCCTCCTTTGGTGGCATCCGGTCGATCTCGTTCCAGAATGGGGGAGCAAGTGCCCGTACAGCCATCTTCTCCGAGAGACCGTGTTTCCGTACCAGGAGATCAATGAGATAGGCGACGACTTCGGTATCGGTGTACATCGTGCATTTGTACCCATAACTCTCAATATAGCGCTGGTTGGTGCCGTAAGAGGTGATCTCCCCGTTGTGGACAACGCTCCAGCCAAGGAGGTTGAACGGGTGTGCACCGCCCCACCAGCCTGCAGTGTTGGTGGGATAGCGGTTGTGGGCGAGCCAGAGGTAGCCCTTGTAATCCTGAATGCGGTAGAAGTCAGCGACCTCTTCCGGCCAGCCGGATGCCTTGAATACGCCGAGATTCTTGCCAGATGAGAAGATGAGCGTGCCGTTGTGCGTCGTGTTCACGCTCATGACGATGTGCATGATGATATCATCAGCGGATGTATTCTGCTCCGGTGCCATCTTCGGGTCCGGCTTGAAAAAGTACCGCCATGGGGTGTGCACTCTTTTTATTTTTGAAGCAAAGGTTGGGATTTCTTCATCGTGGACAATGGTTCCCCATTTTTCGAGCTCCCGGTCGAGTGCAGGTTTGTTTTCGTGAAGGTTATCAAAAAAAACATGGAGGGCGTACGAATCTGCAAAGTCCGGGTAAATCCCGTAGGCCACATACCCGGCACCTTCCCCGTTTCCACGCTCGTTCATCAACGCTAACGCGTTCCGTATGCCGCTGCCATCCATGTACTGACGGCGTTTATCGATGACTCCAATTATTCCGCACATGATATCACAAATCGGATCGATCTATAGTAGTAAAACGTAATGGAAATTGAATGTGAGCATTCTTCTCTAAGCTTGGTTCAGAAAATATAAATGTAATTGGGTGGAACCTTTTTTCCATTATGTCAGCAGACGTATCCAAGTTGCTCAAGAAAATTGCAGCCGATGATGTCAAATTCATCAGGCTTCAGTTTTGCGATGTTCCGGGTATCCCGAAAAATGCGGCAATCCCGGCCGACTATGCCGAGAAATCCCTGACAGAGGGAACCTGGTTTGACGGATCTTCGATCGAGGGTTTCACCCGGATTGAAGAGTCCGACATGCTCCTCAAGGCAGATCCGTCATCCTATCAGGTCCTGCCATGGAGACCCCAGGAAGGCAAGGTTGCCCGGTTCATGTGCGACGTATATACGTACGGTAACAAGCCGTTCGAAGGCGATCCGAGATATGTCCTCAAGAGGCAGATGGCGGAAGCCGCAAAGATGGGATACACCTTCAACACCGGCCCCGAGCTCGAGTTCTTCCTCTTCAACCTCGTTGACGGAAAGCCGACGACCCAGTTCGCTGACCAGGGTTGCTACTTCGACCTTGCCCCGAACGACAAGGCAGAAGACGTCCGCCGCGAGATCGTCCTGGCACTCAAGAGCATGGGACTCGAGATCGAGATGTCCCACCACGAAGTCGCCGCAAGCCAGCACGAGATCGACTTCAAGTATGCCGATGCACTCACCACCGCTGACCGTGCCATGACCTTCAAGTTCGCAACAAAGGCCATCGCGCTCAAGCACGGGCTCCACGCGTCGTTCATGGCAAAGCCGATCGGCGGCATCAACGGCAGCGGTATGCACACCCACGGCTCCCTCGCCAAAGGCGGCAAGAATGCGTTCTTCGATGCAAATGCAAAGGATGGCCTCTCCGATACCTGTATCTACTACATTGGTGGTCTCTTAAAGCACGCAAAGGCAATCACCAGGGTCGCAAACCCGACCATCAACTCGTACAAGAGGCTCGTCCCCGGTTACGAAGCCCCCTGCTACATCTCGTGGAGCACGACCAACCGGTCCGCCCAGATCCGTATCCCCGCTGCACGCGGCAACAGCACACGTGCGGAATTCCGGAGCCCGGATCCGATGTGCAACCCGTACCTCACCTTCGCCTGCCTCCTCGCAGCAGGTCTCGACGGCATCAAGAATAAGATCATGCCCCCCGAGCCGACCAACACCAACATCTATCATCTGAGTGCAAAGGACCGGAAGAAGATGAAGATCGACATGCTCCCCGGCAGCCTTGCAGATGCCCAGGTCGCACTCTTAAAGGACGAAGTAATCTGCAATGCTCTGGGCGCCCACATCGTGGAAACCCTCTCCAACATCGCGGAAGCCGAAACCGATGCGTTCAGGCTCACGGTTCACCAGTGGGAACTGGACCGCTACCTGTCCACCTACTAATTCTCTCTTTTTTTCCCTGTATCGTGCCTGTATCTTCTTGGACTTCGTGAGGGTACTGCATATCTGTTTATTGCCAATGCGACTGGTGCCTTCGCAGCACTTATCTACGCGTTTGTCCTAACATACATCCTTGCAATCCTGGTGGACAAAGCCCTCGGTCTGCGAGTCACGGAAGAAGAATACGCAGGTCCCGGCATCTCCCAGCATGGGGAGCGGACCTGAACGGGTGAAACAGCAATGAAAATGGTTAAGGCAATCATCAAACCGGAACGGTTCGAGTTCGTTAAGAAAGCACTCGAGGACAAAGGCTTCAACGGCATGACCATAACGGAAGTGAAAGGGCGGGGCGAGCAGAAAGGGATTACCCTCGAATACCGTGGCGGCCTGATGACGGTCGATCTCCTGCCAAAGACCCAGATCGAGATCGTGGTCCGGGATACTGAAGTTGACGGTGTTATAATGACGATCTCCGAATCTGCCCGCACCGGGAAGATCGGTGACGGGAAGATCTTTGTTCTCCCAGTGGAGAAGTCGATCAGGATCCGGACCGGGGAGACCGATGTTTAACCGGCCCCTCTCTCCAAGAGATCATTTTTAGGAATGCATCACGATTCTGCCTGCTGTTTCTGCCAGCTGTTGTTGGATGTTCCCCGATCCAGGGGTCTTTCCACTGCGCCTGCTGTGACCGGAATGGTTGGCAAAGCAGATTGTTATCTACTATAACGGCAGAATTTCTTTACTACTATTATGATCCCGTGGCTGAATACCAATTTCCAGCATTTCAAACCCAACGCGATGATCGCACTCAATGCCACGCGGCACATGAACAAGATCGAGCGAAAGAAATTGTTCTCGCCGGATATCGAACCGATGCGAACCGCGGAAGGCCGCTGGTTTGAAGCGATCGTCTACGAGATGTTCCTCGATATCTCCAAAAAATCGGGCACGATAAAATACCTCGCGATGAAAGGCGCGGATGCCCCAAAGAAGCGGGAGGACGTCCGTATCGGGCAGAACGGTCTCTTTTATTCAAAATATGGTGATATGACGGTTCGGGGGAACGGACAGGATCTTGCCGAATTTGATCTGATGCTTGTTGATGCCGACAATCACGTAGCCTTTGCCGAAGTTGTCACGTCCCCCTCGGACCTCAAGGAGTTCGAAGTCGAGATTGCCTACAAGAAGAAACTGCTCGGCTATCTCTATGGCCAGAAGATCACGCCCTTCCTGCTGGTCTCCTCGTTCGATCTCTCGAATTATTCCGTAGTGAAGCGGCTTGCAAAGGACCGGACCAATGCCATCATCCACACCAGTTCCTGCGAGCAGATCAAATCGCTCGTCAAGCACTACCGCCCCCGCATCCTCTATAACCTGCCGGAGAACCATTCCAAGTTGATCCCGGCAACGAGTATTCCCCTTAAACACCCGTTCGACTACAAGTCATATCATGATGATGTGAAGAACAGGATCTTCACGGAGATTGCCCGGGCCTCCGGCCCGGTCCGCCCTGAAATCACGGATCAGACCGGCCAGCTGGTGAAGAAAGTCCTCTATGGCGGGCTCTTCCCCCCGGCCATCAAATCCGTTTGCGACAACTATGGTTTCCTGGTGCGGGGAAAGAAGATCGAGTACGAGGAGTTCTCCCGGTACTACTCCAAGGCAATCCTTGCGACAGATATGCCAAACTACGAACTGATCATCTACCTCCGCTCAAGACAGAAGAAGGAGTACCACAAGATGATCCAGCTCAAGGATGGCCATTTCAAGTTCGAGCGGCCGACTCCTCCCAAGGTGGGTTTCTTCCTCTGGCTTGAATCCATCCAGCCCACCTTGGGGGCCCGGGCTGCGCTCCAGGTCCTCGATAATTTTACTATCGCACCCTCGCAGAAAAAGTAGATTTACCGGTTCCCGGAATACAAGGAGCGGCGAACAACCAGTTTCAGCATTTTTACCTGTTCAATCGAGCAGCTGGCTTATCGCCTCATCATATCGGGCTGTCATGACGTACTGGATGCCGGAAACACGGGCCGCTTCCTCTGTCAGAGCCATCAGATCATTGCGTGTGATGCTTGAGATCCGGAAGTTACGACTGCCTGCCATGAGCTGCTGGAGTCCCGTCCGGAATTTCGAAGTGTAGGTGTAAATTCCCATGGCACCGAGGGGGAGATCGTTGATATGTTCCCCGTATTTCTCCTTCAGTTCCTCGTAGCAGACAAAGATCTCCGGTACTGTGGTACCGAATCGTGAGACAGATTTCGGGAGCTCCCCATCCCTGATCCATTTCCCGATGTTCTTTCCCACCATACCGGGGATCATGAGCCCACGGCCCATGGCTACTGCACGGAAGTACGGGCTGCCCATTGCAAGCGCCTTGAAGACGCCCGGCTCATCCGAGAATCCCCCCGCCATCGCCAGGTCCGGAACCCGGTATCCTTTCTTCACTAGTTTTCCTGCAAATTCGCATGCAAGTGACTGAAGGTAAAATGTCGGAATACCCCATTCGTTCATCATCGGCCACGGGCTCATCCCGGTTCCTCCGGAGGCCCCGTCGATCGTCAGCAGATCGATTCTCGCTTCCGCACTGAATCTCAGGGCCATTGCCAGTTCGACCATGGAATACGCGCCCGTCTTAAGGGTAATCCGCTTGAACCCGATATCCCGGAGTCTGTCGATCTCCTCAAAAAATCCTTCGCGGGTGATGAAACCAAGACGTGAGTGGCGCTCGAACTCCCGGATCGCACCTGCCCTGAATGCAGCCTGGACCTCCGGGACCGTCGGGTCCGGCATAACGATATATCCCCGTGTCCTGAGCTCGATGGCACGTTCGAGAGATTTGACCTTGGTTTCGCCCCCGATGCTTTTTGCCCCCTGTCCCCATTTAAGCTCAATCGATTCAAAGTTGTGCCGGCTGGCAATATATTCCGCGGTCCCGAGCCGGGTATCCTCAACATTCATCTGGACCAGCATCTCCCCGAAACCTTCGTGGTACTTCTTGTAGACCCCGATGCGGCGATCCATCTCTGGCGATTCTCTAACTTTCCCGGTACTGTCGAGTTTCAGATCCGGATCAACGCCGCAGACATTTTCCCCGCAGACGATCGTGATACCGGAAATGGCAGCGCCGGCAGCAAAATGTTCCCAATTGTTCCGGGCGATATCCGTTGATCCGAGCGCACCGGTGAAGATGGGGAGGCGCATCTTCACCTTTTTATCCCAGCCGTACTCTGTTTCCGTATTTACTGATGTGAAGACTGCCGAATCCGGTCCAGCCTCGGTGTTTTCGGGAAATCCTTTTGCACCTATTGCATATCCCTGAATGTTGAGATGCGAGTAATCCACCGGATAATTTTTGTCTGCACCTGCCGTAATCTCGCCAAACGGGCCCGGATACAATACTTCCCTTCCTCGGAACGATGAGAGCCAGATATCGCAACTGCCTTTGCAGCCATCCATGCAACGGGTGCAGATGCCGGATACCGGGGCAACATTCCGTGATCGGTTCACTGTTCCAGTTGCTTCATTTGCGTTTGGCTGCCTGAGATTCATGAAAACTCTCCTTCGTTAATGGGAGTACCTTCGGAGTGCAGGAAGGTGCTGCCGGTGGTGGAAGTGCCCGCCGATAAGACCTTTTTAAATTCCCTTCCCTAATAAGTACTTGCATACAGTTACCAGAACCGCAGGATTTGTCCTCCCGGCATTCGTTCCGTTCTGGAAGCAATGGATCGATTCTGACGAAAAAAATAATTACAGGGATATCAGTTCATACTGGCTTTGTCCCAGCCCGATCTCTTCAGCGTAACGTATCTGGCGGAACCCGTCCGTGTTGGCATGCACACCGGAAAACTTGTCTTCGCCCCGGTGATGGTGTGTTGTCAGCAGTGAGTCAGAATATCCCTGCTGCTGGTTGACGAGATCGAAACTTGCCGCATCAATCGCTACCGGGTCCATGGAAGCAAGAATCCCGATATCAGGTACGATCGGGGCATCACTGAACGGGAAGCAGTCACAATCCGGTGTGATGCGGATCAGGAAATTCATGTAGCCTACCTTATTCTGTTTTCCCGCGACAGCACCGTACGCATACTCCACCATACGCTCCATGAAGGCCGGGATCTCCGTCTCCCAGTCGATATCGATTGCATGTTCAGGACAGACATGCATGCACTCGAAACAGCCGATGCAGAGATCCTTGTCGATAACCGATTTCTTTGCATGGATACTGATCGCTGTTTCCGGGCAGATTTTCATGCATGCAGCACAACCAGTACAGTTTTCGCTGATCGTGAACGGACGGGCATTGTGCTGCGCCCGTTTCCCTTCCGGTGGTGCACAACCCATGGCAAGGTTCTTGATGGCCCCTCCGAATCCCGAGACAATATGTCCCTTGAAATGGCTGAGTACGATCATGCTGTCAGCGGCTGCGATATCCCCGGCAATCGACACTTCACTAAAGTGTTTCTTGTTGATGGACACTTTTTTTATGTTCTTCCCGGTAAGCCCGTCTGCTATAATCACGGGGGCACCGGCAACGGCGAAATCAAACCCGTGGAGGATAGCGGTCGTGATATGTTCCACGGCGTTGGACCGGCTGCCGAGATACAGGGTATTCGTATCCGTGAGAAACGGCATACCCTGGCATTCTCTCACTTTCTCTACTACCTGGCGGACATAGACCGGGCTGATGAACCCGTCATTGCCCGTCTCGCCAAAGTGCAGTTTAAGTGCGGTCTTGTCGTGAGGGCTGACAATTCCGGAAAAACCGGCCCGGTCAAAAAGCCGTCGTACTTTGGATGCCATACTATCCTTGTCGGAAGAGGCCCGCAGGTTTGCAAAATAGACAGGACTTTTCATGACATTGCCTCTATGGGGGATGATTGTATTCCGGATGGTTTAATGCATCGGATCCGATCAGATCAGGGAATCGAGATTCCGCTTTTTGAATCTGGCTTTTCCCGTTTTGCCAAGTTCGTTGGAACGGTCAAAATACTGTCGTGCGGTCTCGTCTTTTTCCAGTTCTTTCATGCATATCGCAAGACCGTTCCAGGCTTCGGCATTGTTCGGGTTCATTTCCAGCACTTTGTTGAAAGCCCTGACCGCAGCATCGATCAGTGATTTTTGTTCCCGCAGTATGCCCCTCTTCCTGAGAAGGTCAGCCCTGCTGAAGAGTATTTCCTCATCTGTTGGTGCGAGTTCTGAGGCCTTCTCGAAATCTTTTGCCGCCTCCTCGTCCTGTCCGATCTCCCTCAGGGCAACCCCCCGGTCATGCCAGGCATACGCGAATTGGGGATCGATCTCGATTGCCTGGGTGAAAAGGGGGATGGCCTCGCGATATTTTCCTTCCCGGAATGACAGCCTGAGACCCTCCTTGTGTGCGGATTTGGCCTTGCCGAGAAACTTGTTGAACATGTTTCCCTGTGTTACTGAATGGCCTGAGACTGGTCCGGTAGCATCAGAAACATAATCCGCCTGCCTGAGAAGTTCCTCTCCGAGTTCATTCGTAATATCCCTGACCATGCTGAGTGCGGCAATGAATGCCCCCTTCGCATCATACAGGGCAGTGGCCTTCATCCATAGTACACCCGGTGTTCCATCAGCTCTCGTGATTTTTATCCAGGCAAAGATCGTAGCCTGCTCTTTATTGATAATCGTGTAACGGTGGCTCCTGATCGTTTCATCCTTCTCAAAGATCAGATCCACGAGCATGGGTGCCTTTCGCCCGAAGAAGGGAACCGAATACGCTCCTTCCCCTTTGCCTATGATATCCGCGTCACTGATCCCCGTGAGGTCTGCCATTCCCAGGTTCCATGCCAGCACTTTGCCCTCACGATCGATTGCAAACGCCGCCTCCGGGAAAAAACTGACCGTACCGGAAAGGACTTTTTCGGAGATGCCAAGGGATCTTCCGACATGGCGTCGTTCAACCGCACGATTGATCATATGGGTGAGTTCCCGGAATTCCGAGGATGGATTATCTCCTTTTTTTAAGAAAAAATCTGCTCCGTTATTGAGTGCTTCAATTGCTGCATTCTCCCTGCCAACCCCGGTAAAAATGATAACGGGAGTTGTATCGCCCTTTGCCCGGATGATCTTAAGCAGTTCAATACCGGTGATCTCGGGAAGGTAATAATCGACAACCAGCGCATCGAAGGTCTCCGAAGCGAGAATACTGAGCGCTTCTTTCGTAGAAATGGCGGTCTGAACCTTCATGCCGCCAAACCGTTCGAGAAATGAACGTGTGGCATCCAGCAATATTTTTTCATCATCAACGATGAGGACAGATCGCATTGGGAACTCTTATGTAAAGAATACTTTGCAGAAAGAAATAGATTGCGGGGTTATCCCCGTTGCATAATCTTCTTCCTGTCCGCTTCCATATCAAGAATGATCTCGAGCTCGAGAGATTTTCCGTAGGCTTCCTGCGCCTCATCACTTCTGCCAAGTTCGTCGAGGCAGACACCTTTGATGTACCATGCCGCGGCATCATTTCCGTTCAGCATGGTAGCCCGGGTGCTGGCAAGCACAGCATCCTCGTACCGATCAAGATTGAAGAGGGCGAGGCTCTTGATCGACCAGGCATCCGCGTAGTTCTGATCCATAGACAGTGCTTTATCGCAGTCTGCAATGGCCTCTTTGTGCCTGCTCGTTTCGACATACGCAGCGGCCCGGAGGTACCAGCTCTCCGGGTACTTCGGATCGAGCGACATTGCTTTTTCGTAGTGCGCGATCGCCTCCTTGTATTTTGTGCGCTTTGCCAGGGCTTTTCCCCGTTTAAGCAACTCGACTACGTCTTTTACCGGCATTGTCCGCCTCCGGGTTGTCCATTATGTTTCCTGATCATGTGTCCCCCCATGCATCCGAGATCAGATCCCCGAAAATTTTTTTCAGTGCCGTCTTCTCGTACGCCTCTTTCTTTTCATGCGCTTCCAGCAGGTGTTTGGGGGAGTCCCAGACAAACCAGTCCCTCATGGTCATGTACCCTATAAGGTTGTTTGTCAGGTTGATCCCGACTTTGTACAGATCATAATAATAGTCCAGCGTAGGCTCCGCACTCCAGTTTACCTGGTATAAGGGGCGCTCGATGATCTCGAGCATATTATCCCCGAAGACCTTTGACTGGTACCATGCGGTCTGTGTCCAACGGGTAGTCAGCATTTCCTTGACTTCGAGATGATTGAATTTTTTCATCTGGGGAATATTGAGGACCGGCATCAGTTCGTCGGCCGGGAGGATCTTTGCAAGAAACATGTCCCGGGCGTAAAACATCGCCTTGTTCAGGACAAAATACCGGCGGGGAATGATGCTTTCCTGGTCCATCATCTCGTCCATATCGCTCTTGCTCTCTTTCATGATATGGTAAAGCTGGGTTTTCCGGATCTTGGGCAACCGGTGGTAGACACTCGCGTTTACGATCGCATTCCAGGGAACCTCGTTGATATCGTCATTGAAATGGGAAAACAGGATTAAAAGCATCTGGATCAGTTTCTGGACCGGGAGCTTGTTGTCTTTCTTGGCCTCATCCTTGAGGGCGTCCAGGTAGATCTGGCGCATGCCCCGGTAGACTGAGTCTTCAGTGTACGAACAGACCTCGTACCGGCCTTTTTTGGCTGCTGCTCCCTTGATGAGCAGGTGAGTGCAGTGCTTTGCGATGATAAAATCCTTGAGAAGACCCACATATTGCGCCGGGAAGATGATTATGTTGTGTTCGATATTGTACGTATAAGTATCTACGAGTGTTCCCCCCGGTTCTGCTTCCGGCTGACGTAAAAGGGAAATTTCTGTATCAAGGGTTTCCTCAGTATGAAGAATAAACCGGCGGATGGGTTTGGATAATGGCATCTCTGTTTTCATGAGAGCGCTCCTCAAAAATCTGCATGTGTATTAACGATATTCGCCTATACTTTCACTTGGCGCCGGTGCACTTTAAAGTATGCGAAATACGTGGCGAAAAAAAGAAAGGGAACTGAATGGAGCTGTCAGCTCCATCACTTTTTCTTTCGGGGGCGGATGAACGAATGGAAGAGTCCGGTTATCGCGTTGGGTTTTTTCGGACGGAATACCCCCTGATTGACGTACCGCACATCTTCAATGGAGAAGAAAGCAGTGGGGTTTGTGGTCTGTATATGTCCGGTGATACGGGGGACATCAGCCCGGTTGACGAGCGAGAGGATCATCTTGACACTTCCCCGGGAACCTTTCGCATCCAGGGATGTGACACCGAAGTGCTCGGACTCTAGGAATTGGGCAATCTCCTCATTGGACTCCTCGGTTGTGACGATCCGCATGATCACCATGCCGATCGAGAGCCTCTCTTCAATGACCAGGCCGACATATGTCCCTGTGGCAAAACCGAATGCGAAAGCAAAGAAATTCGCGATATTGGAAAGGTCGCTCATAACGACTTCCATGGCCAGCAGCCAGATGATGATCTCAAAGAACGCAATGATGGGTGCGAGATACTTGATGCCTCTTGAGATGTAGATGACCCGGATTGTCTCCATGCTGACATCGCCGATACGGGCAAGGAAGATCAGGAGCGGGAGGATGAACCAGGAATAGATTTCAGGACTTATCAGGTAAAATGACATGTGTTCGCCTTTTTAGCGGATTACTCATCTTGAGCTGGAAAAAGGTTGCAGTGTATTTCTATATCAAGATTGTCAGAAAAGGACTGAAAAAACGGTGAATTTGGGTGAGAAATGCGGATCGCGCGGAAAACTCCGCCCGATTGTTCAGATGTACTTCTGCGGGTCCGTGTCAAACGTCTTCTTGCAGCCCGGAGCACAGAAATAATATTTCCTGCCCTTGTATTCGCTCGTAAATTTTGCTGTCTTCTCGTCGACGGTCATCTTGCATATGGGATCGATTGCCATCTTAAACCTCAGCAGTTCGTATTTTCGCTTCCGGTATATATCCTTTGAGAAGCAGGGACAGCGTGGCCACGGTCACAGAACTTGCTGCCATTGCAAGGGCTGCCAGTTCTGGCCTGAATGTAATGCCAAACGAGGGATAAAGTACCCCCGCCGCGACCGGTATAAGTGCTGCATTGTACGCGAATGCCCAGAAGATGTTGCCCCTGATCCGGCCCATCACTTTTCGCGACAACTGGATAGCGGCTACGGCATCGACAAGATCATCCCGGATCAGTACAATATCCCCGCTCTCGATTGCCACATCAGTACCGCTCCCGATCGCTATACCCACATCAGCCTGGGTAAGCGCAGGGGCATCATTGATGCCATCCCCTACAAAAGCAATTACCTCTCCGGCCTGCTGGTGTTTCTTCACTTCCTCCGCCTTGTCACCGGGCAAGACCCCGGCACTGACATGATCGATCCCGATCCTGCGGGCTATCACGTCTGCTGTCCGCTGGTTGTCTCCGGTGATCATCGCGACCCGTATACCCATCGCTTTCAGCCGGGCGATCGCAGTCGGTGTGGTCTCCTTGATGGTATCGGCAATCGCGATCAGGCCGATGATCGTTCCATTCCTGGCTATCATTACTACGGTTTTTCCTTCTCCCTCAAGCGTTGTGATCCGCGTATCGGATTCTGCCGGAATCTGCACTCCGTTCTCTATGAGAATGGCCCGGTTGCCCAGCAGGACACGTTCGCCAAGGACCATTGCGGATACCCCCATCCCGCCGGACGTATCGAATTGTGTTACCTGTGTCGGGACGATTCCCCGCTCCTGCGCTTTTCGCATGACTGCCCTGGCGAGCGGATGCTGTGAGTTCGCTTCTATGCCGGCTGCCAAGGAAAGGAGGATATTTTCCGGAATCCCGATAGCGGTGAGATCCGTCACTTCCGGTTTTCCTTTTGTGAGCGTCCCGGTCTTATCGAAGATGACCGTTGTCACTTTCTCGCAGGCTTCGAGTACCTCCCCGTTACGTATCAGGATGCCGAGTTCGGCCCCCCGGCCTACGCCAACGGTGATTGCAGTCGGGGTGGCAAGGCCCAGTGCACAGGGAAGGCGACAACAAGTACAGAGATCATGCACGTCAGCGCGAAGAGAGCCGTGGCATGGAGGATAAATAACCACGTGATGAACGAGATAGCCGCTATCAGGAGCACAACCGGAATAAAATATGCCACCGCTATGTCGGCTATCCTCTGGACTAGTGGCTTGGTTCCCTGTGCCTCGTCCACGAGCCGGATGATCTGGGCAAGGACGGTATCCTTCCCGACTTTTGTTGCCCGGATCATAAGAACACTGTTCGTGTTCAATGTCCCCCCCACGACCCGGCTGCCGTTCGTTTTTTGCACCGGGACCGGCTCACCGGTTATCATTGACTCGTTGACATAACTCCCGCCTTCCGTGACCATCCCGTCCACCGGGATCTTTGCACCGGGCAGGACCCGGACAAGATCCCCGGCCACAACATCCTCAGCGGGAATTTCCATCTCCTTTCCGTCCCGAATCACGGTTGCCGTCTTTACCTGGAGGCCGGCCAGTTTTTTTATCGCGTCTGAAGTTCGTCCCTTCACCCGGGTTTCAAGGTACCGCCCGAGCATGAGGAATGCCGCGAGCATGATGGCGGTATCGTAGAACATGAATTCGTTTGTCAGGATGATATTGAAGGTCCCGAGTACACTCGCGATGAATGCAACGCCCGTACCCATCGCGTACATGACGTCCATTGAGAGTGTGCGGTGGCGGAGTGCGATCCAGGCGGCATGGAAGATCGGGTATGCCACCCAGCCAAAGACCGGCGTTGCAATAACGAGCATCACGTAGGCCAGCACCTGCATGGAGACCGGCAGCGGAATGTACATCGCTGCCATCAAGGGGATACTGACCGCAAACCCAAGCGTAAACCGGATCAGCTTGTCGTGGAGGTCCTTGTCCCGTGCGATCTTCTCCGCTTCATCGCTCACCTCCCCCTCGATACCAAGGTACTGGTACCCGGCATCTTCGATCGCGTTCTTCATATCCGGGATGTCGGAGAGCGAGGGATTATATGTAACATAAGCTTTCTCCGTGCCGAGGTTTACGTTAACAGAAACGACTCCCGGAAGTTCCCGGAGTGTGGCCTCGATCGTCCCGGCGCAGGTGGCACACATCATGCCTCCTACACTCAGCGTTACCTCATGGTTGATCACATTGTACCCCGCGTCCTTCACTGCCTTCTCGAGCGTGGAAAGGGATACTTTGGATGGATTGAACTCGACATGGGCGGATTCTGTGCCGAAATTTACCCGGGTTTCTGATACATCCATCCCGTGCGAGAGTGACTCTTCGATAGTGGCAGCACAGCTAGCGCAATGCATCCCGGCAATCTTCAGCTCGGCTTTTTTTCTTCTCCGGTTCCGGCATCGGTATTTTCCTGTGTGGTGTCTTCTGCTATGGACTTAAAATCGTTACGAATGGGGATAATCGTGAGATTGGATTCCATTATTACGGACGGGATTTCCGGTCTCCATGCCCGATACTCCTGCCACGTAACCAGGAAAGGATCAGGGCGATCCCCATGATTGCGACCGATGCCCAGAGAGATGCATCGATCCCGTGGAGGAATGCCTCGGAAACGCCACCGATAAGACTGGTCGTACCAATGAAGACCTGAAAAGCAACATCCCGGGGGATTGAGGCGGATGCCACAGTAATGGCGATAACAAAACTTCCGAGGATCCCGATGTTCTGCACGGTCCTGAGGATACCTGAGATACTACCGTAGGACCCGTGCGGGGCATTGGCCATGACTGCGCTGTTGTTCGAGGGAAAGAACATGGCAGAACCGATCCCTGAAACCCCCGATGCGATGAGCACCACCCAGAGCGGGGTGTCGAGCTGGAGTGTCAGGTACAGGAACGTGGCGAGGATCAGCACGCCCGCGCCGGAAGTTGCAAGGAGCCGGGCGCCATACCGGTCGGAGAATTTCCCCATCATCGGCGAGAGCAGGCTCCCGACAATATATCCCGGTGTGAGGAGCAGCGCAGCGTACAGGGGTGAAAGCCCCCGTATCCCCTGCAGATACATAGTGATGAGAAATACAACAGAAAGGTAGCCAAGACTTAAGAAAAACGCGGCGGAGACCGAGTAGCGGAGCACACGGTTTTCGAAGGTATGGAAATCGATGAGGGGGTGGGGAATCTTCGATTCGTATACAATAAAGAGGATAATGGCGATAATTCCAAGGATGAATGTGATGATATTGGTCTGGGCAAGACCCTGGCCGGCAAAATCCACTCCCGCATATGAGACGAGCGTGAGGGCCGCACCCAGCAGGAGCATCCCGATCACATCAAGGTGAGCATCGGTCCTGACGTTGTCCCTGACGTACCGGAAACCGAGAATGGTTGCTATGATCCCGATCGGGATATTGATGAAGAAGATGTATTCCCAGCCCACGTATGTGGTGATGATCCCGCCAAGGACGATACCCAGCATTGCCCCGCTGGTCCATCCGAGCGAGATATACCCAAAGGCGGTTCCCCGTACCTCGACAGGGACAGTATCGGCGACAATCGCACCGCTGTTTGCCTGCATCAGGGCTCCACCGAATGCCTGGACCGCCCGGGACAGGATAAGCCACCCGATCCCGGTAGAGAATCCGCAGAAGAGTGAGCCGAGCGTGAAAACACCAAACCCGGTATTGAACATGCGGCTTCGGCCATAGATATCCCCCAGTCTCCCGAGTTGTGTCGTGCAGACTGCTACTACGAGGAGGTAGATGAGGATAATCCAGAGCGTGGAGAGCATGTCCGCATGGAGGCTCTGGGAGATCGTGGGAAATGCCAGGATGACGATCGTTGAATCGAGCGATCCCATGAGGGTGCCGAGCATGAGCACAGCGATGATAATTTTCTGTCGGGTGTCCATCTGATCGTGCAGAGATTTTATAGTACTGGTTGAAGTACCTGTCGAAAATTACAGAATATAAAAACCGGAGTCATATGAGTGACTTCATCCCTAGTCTCATGGCACCGGATTGCACAGTATTTTACTCTGCACAGCGAAGTGTTCATGCATGGGACTGAGAGAATCAATTTCCCGGTTTTTCCTGCGGTTTTTCCCGGAAAAAAATTATCCTTTATACAATACCTGCGCGATCTGCGGCGAACGCGTCTATCTCCCGTTCCTTTGTGAATACTGCGGCAAATATTATTGCGATAAGCACCGGCTGCCGTTTGATCATGACTGTAAAAATATTGAGGCATGGAAAAATTCGCGGACGGGAAAGGGGTCGGGGAGAAAATAAAATCCTGTTATGAAAAAATATGTATCCGGTTGGATATGTGTTCTTCCAAAACCGGCGAAACAGCCTGTGCATCCGGATCAAAAGCAGTAACATCCATTTTTATGAATCACCTGAAAAATTATTTTATCTTCTCCACGAGTTCCTCAAGGAGTCTTCGGATTTCTGCATTTTCTTCCCGTTGCAGTCTCCTCAGGGTCTGGATCTGGCGATCCTGCCAGAGGCTGAAGCCAAAGGCAACGACAAGGAAACCGATCGCAATTGATAATGAGCCCCATTTTACGGTAAACGGGGATGTGAGGAGATAAAAGCCAAAGTAAATGAACAGCGGACCCGCGATGAGAAAAATTCCCACCGATATAATGTTCAGCAAATTCCGATCCTCAAATTGTTCAGCACTGGTCTCTTCTTCCTCGAGAAGAATTTTATTTGTGTCAATGTCCATCATTTATACCTCATCATTTTTGCAAATTATCTTGTTCTTCATCGTTTCCGATCCACAGAGTGCAGGACCGGGCCTGTCACAACCGTCATGAAAAATCACTGCTCAATCCTTTCAGCTCCGGATAAATGCGTTGTATTTCCTTTATGTGGCCCTGTGTATCCTTTACATTCGCCGAAAAACCGGCAGGATCCTGACTGGTATCTGCCAGAACCGCCATCTTGCATGATATCTCCGCATTCTGGCATTCCTCCCTGATCGCTTCGATCCGGGGGATCACCATTCCTATCGTGAACCCTTGTGCAGATCCCGGGGTTGCACTGGCTTTTGCTGCAGCGAAATATTCAAGAGACTGTTCGAATTCAGTATCTGCTAAGGAAAATTGCCTGCAGACTGCTACTTTTTGTTGTGCCGTCGGCAAATCGTGAGCATCGAGCAGTTCATAGAATGCAGTGGTGCTATCAGAATATCCGGATTCGAAAGCCGTAACTCCGCGATTCCATTGTTCCTGGAACGTATTGTCCATATCGTTGGTCGCTATCAAAGACTGGGAATAGCCGGAAACACTGCTTTTCATGTATTCATTCCCGGGTTTGTCCAGTTCCTTGTAAAAAACATCAGATCCAAACTGGTAAACCGAGTCTGCCGTGAGCTGAGCATTTTCGGGATCCGTGAACAGTTTCTGGGGGTTCAGAGGCCCGGTGACAACGGCAGTACTTGCAAGGATCGCTCCGATGAGAAGGCCATATTTTATAATAATCAGGTTCATGATAGTGGAATTTTATTGTTGAATTATTGGTTTTGGATCTCGTTGGTTGCCCGCGGAAACACTTGCAGAATTATCCTGAATATCAGTCACGGGAAATAAATACCTTATTAACATAGAGATATTGAGAATCTATATTCAATTTTCATTCAAATCGGCGATCAGGGAAAAAATAATACTTTTTTTAAGCAATGTACAAATATCCGGGCCTTTTCCGTAACTCGGATGGATTTGATCCGGACCAAAAATATATATTTATATATACTCTATGGCTAGAAACTATAATCACGGTCCAGAAGATATACATACACACCGTAATTCCGGGAAATTGCCATGCTGTCAGTTCTGTATGTTGACGATGAGGAGTGTCTTCTCGAAATCGGCAAAACCTTCCTTGAGATGGATGGTTCGATGCAGGTTGATATTTCAACTTCAGCACAGTCTAAACTGGAGGGATGGGGCAATATAAACTATGATGTGATAATATCCGATTATGAGATGCCTTTGGTGAATGGCATTGAGTTTCTGGAAACACTTCGCTCGAGAGGGGACAGGACTCCTTTTATCATTTTTACCGGGCGGGGGCGGGAGGAAGTGGTAATAAATGCCCTCAATGCCGGTGCAGATTATTATATCCAGAAAGGGGGTGCACCCAAGGCACAGTTTGCGGAACTCACTCACAAAATAAAAAAGGCCGCAGAGCGCAGGCAGACCGAATATGCGCTTGAGCAATCAAATTCCGTTCTCCGGGCAACCCTCGAATCCACTGCCGATGGTATCATGGTGGCCGATATGAGCGGGGAGATCACAATCTTTAACAAAAAATTTTTACAGATGTGGCAGGTTCCGCCAGATAATTCTCAAATCCTTGACGAAAGTGCATTTATAGAATTTGCCCGGAATCAGGTTGTGGATTACCCGGCATATCTGAAAAGGATCGAGGAGATACGGGCCGAGAAGGGATCGACGAGTTATGATATCATCAGTTTTTCAGATGGTCGGGTGTTCCGGCGCTTCTCACAAGCGCATACCATGAATTCCCTTGTCGTGGGGAGAGTCTGGAGCTTCCGGGATATTACCGGGCAGAACAAGTCGGAGCTCGAACTGCGGGTCACTTATGAACAGTTGTCTACTGCGGAAGAAGAACTCAAACAGCAATACAAGGAGCTGGCAGATAATGTCAGAATACTCCAGGATCTTGAGAGGAAATACCGGGGAATTTTTGATACGGATATGTCTCCCCATCTGATTGTGTCAAAGGATACGATGAAGATCCTAGATCTCAACGATGCGGCATGCCGTTTGTACGGATACACCCGGGAAGAGTTTCTCACTCTGTCCTTTTCCAGCCTCTCCACTGATCCTCAGCGGAATTCAGAACAACTCACAGGGAATAAAGCCGATCTCCAGATGCATTTTCATAAAAGAAAAGACGGGAAGATCTTCCCTGTTGAAGTTTCCTTCACCTCGTTTGGCGATGGTACGCCGAGCATCCTGATCCTCTCAATCCGGGATATTTCGACTATAAAACAGGTTGAAGATGCCTTACGGCTGGCCAATGTCAAACTCAACCTGCTTCTTGGTATAACTCGTCACGATGTACTTAACAAGCTCTCCGTTCTCATGGGGTACAATGAAATCCTGCGGAGTAAAACTGATGATGGGGAAATCCTTGAGATCCTCAACAAACAACTCCGGGCATGCCAGACAATAAAAAGCCAGATTGATTTCACAAAAGAATATGATAACCTTGGGATCAGGGCTCCTCAATGGCAGAATGTCCAGGAAATTGCTTCACGGGCTTTTTCCCAGATGCTGAAGACCGTACCGTTCCGGTGCGTCACGGAATCCATAGCAGTTTATGCGGATCCTATGCTGGAAAAAGTGTTTTACAACCTTTTTGATAACTCCTTTCGCTATGGGGAATGCGTCTCCGAGATCAGTCTCACGTTCGATCGGGCAGGACCGGACATAATTCTCTCGTACCGGGATAACGGTATCGGTATTTCACAGGATGATAAAAACCATATATTCAGGAAGGGATTTGGTAAAAACACTGGTCTCGGTCTCTTTTTATCCCGTGAGATCCTGTCGATCACCCGGATGACCATTATCGAGAATGGAGAATATGGCAAAGGCGTCTGCTTTGAAATCAGGATCCCGGAAGGAAATTATCGTTTTGCTCCACTCCCTGAAAAGGCCAGGGAGTATGGGAAGGAACAGAAGGTTCTGGCAGATGAATGAGAGTTGGCGGCGACGTTCCGGAATGATTTCTGACACCGCAACCTGTCCTTGCAATAAGGAGATTACAGAGCCAGTAAAGAATCGGGGAAATATCTTCTGGAAGCGTTCCAATGTCATACAAAATGCCGGTAACCCGTGGTTGGTGGTAAACGCATGGGATACGCTTCGTCCAACATGATCAATCTTGATGGTCCGCTTATCCAGATATTTGTCGGTTTCCTTCTGGCAATCATTGGATGTGTGACTCTTATCAGTGCGCCGGATTTCTCCCAGCTGGCTTATGCGCTCTTTCTTATTGCTGGAATTCTGGTTTCGGTCTCTGTTATTTCTTTGACCAACGGATGAGGCCCATCTCCCTCTATATTTTTTAAAAAAATATATAAATTGTGACCGCGTAATAGAGTAATTGGTACACGTAATACTCAAGACCTCCCTTATTGCGTTGCAGTAGAAGGATGTTGATCACGGGTATGAAATGATCCCTGATAAAACAACGGTTCGGATACAAATGAATTTATTACTGCGATATGGTCTTATCAGTGGCGCGATCTGTGGGGAGGCGATGGTATTGCTGGTTCTTGTCAATACTATTCTCCTTCAGCAGTTTGCAGCCGGCGGGATGAGCCAGACGGGATCGTACGTATGGGGGATAACCTACCCGCTTCTGGTCATTCTGATATTTGAAGCAGGGGGCATCTTTTCGTCATGGCTCTGTCGCGGAGAAAAACAGACACCGGCAGAATCCCTTATCCCGGGTTTTGTCACTGGTGTTATGGTAAGCATCATCCTGGAAACGATGTGGATCTCAAATTTAATCAGCCTAGCCTCTCATGCCCTGAAGAACGGTTCGGATTATGTCATGGGTTACGGGGATTCCTTTGTGACGATTGCCATCCTGCTTGTTCTCATCCTGATGGGTGGAATCCTATCAGCATTCGGATCCTACATCTTCACCATGAGGAATTCATTCGATCAGTGATCGGCTTGTTTTCTTGTAAGAATTATCAGAGTTTTCTGTATCCTTGGCATGAATCCTTTGGCATTAACTATAGTGAGATATTGTTTGAATATATTCTAATATAGATTCTATTAATAAGTAATATAATCCGGCAGAGCACATTGAGTAGTGAAGTACCATGAGAAGAAGAACCGGTGAGGAATCTGTTTCGGTGATCGTCGGGACGCTTCTTCTGATCCTTATTACGGTGACTGCCGCTGCCGGTCTTGCCCTCATGGTTTCTCAGATACAGAAAGATGAGATGAACCGGCAGACTCATCTGAATTCGGTGAAGAACGAACAGGTAAGTATCATGAATGTGATGTTCCGTTCCGATCCTGTTGACTGGGCCGCTCATGGGGGTGTGAATAATTCCCTGTACTGGAACAATGTCACCATAACACTGGTAAATCTCAATACGGATGATGTAAGGATTACAGGCTTGGCAGTCAATAATATTTATGCTCTCAATATCTCCGACAAATCGTTTTATGATACTACCGGTAATCCCCCGCAGATATGGAATTTCACAAGCCCCGTTGACATCCCGGGGACCCAGAGCCAGAAAGTGTATATTGATTTCATCTCAAATTCCACGGTAGATCCTTTCATTTACTATCGTCAATCCCAGCAGTTTGATGCGACACAACCCCAGGATATCAAGGTTCTTACATCTCTCGGTAATTTCTTTGAAAAGATCCTCAAACCACCTGTCCCGCTGGCGCAGATCAAAATGGAAACAGATGATCTCGGTAACGTCCAGCGCGATGCACTGGTTCTTGACGGTTCCCAGTCAACGGCAGACAACACGGTTGTATCGTGGAACTGGACCGTCTATGATGCGTCATCAACTGTTCCCCCAGGCAACTGGAGTGATATTATGAACTGGACTATCCAGAACCAGACGTTCACAGGAAAAACGGTTCGGCTGAATTCACTGAATAACACCCCGTATTACCGGGCTACCCTGACCGTTAGGGACGATCTGGGGATGAGTGCGACATCAGAGCCAATCAGCCTTCCGGCCGGAAATTTCAATCCGCCTGCAAGTCTTCAGCTGGCAATAACTTCTCCCGCAAACCCGCAAATACCAGATAATCCCAATCTCTATAATAGCACGTTATCCGCAACGCTTTACGATATCAACAACAATCCCGTACATGGTGTGCCGGTCATCTTCATCATTGATAATAACCCGAACACACCGCAGAATTGTTTTTCCATTGACAAGATGGCAAATGTGACGTACAGTAACGGAGTTGCCTCTGCTACGGTAATGCAAAGTAATACTACGTCACCTATCTGCCCGCAACCCGTAACAATGCATGCGCAGTCCGGCAAACTGATCTCCCAGACAATTCTGGTCCCCGGAGTACCCTGAACGTTGCAGGAAAATTTCAGAACCTATTACCTGATCTCCCAAGCCAGCATCGTCTCCTTACTATGAGAATTCCCGGATAATCATTTGTTTATAGGAAAAATCTCGTTTTTGTGCTGATATGCCTCGGGATGGGGCGAAGAACCCTCTAAAAAAAGAACTGGAGTAGCAAGTAGTTTCACGGTACTTTTTGCCTCTTGCTATTTCAGCGACTTGATCTTGTTGTCAATCTCGGATTTTGTCATAGTGAGGATCTCTTCAAATGATCTCTGGATCTGTACCGTGGTATCCTTCAGGGTCTTTTCGATATATCGCTTACCTTCCTCACTTGTCACCAGATCCCGGGAAACGTTTGCAACATCATCCATTGCTGCAATCACCGCAGTTGTTGCGGTACTGATTCGTGCATCGATCCTGATCTCAGGACTATGAGGTACAGGTTCAGGTTCCGTTACCCACCTGCCCTGTTCAAAATGCCCTTTTGTTCCTGTCATGATGATCGCATATTCCTCAGATGGAATACCATTCTTTTGGAATGATACTAGAAATGCTTTCCAGAAAAAATTCGTACGGGCTGGAGGAGATTATGGTAACGGGTCGGAAATAGTGCGGGTATGTGATGTCTTATGAGAATCACTATCTTATGCCTTCCGAAGGGTGAACCGGATGGCAGCACCCTGCTTAGGATCCCCGGCAACGCGGTCATCAGCTCTCACATTTCCACCATAACTTTCAATGAGCATCTTGACAATATGAAGTCCGAGACCATAGCTGCTCCGCGTCTTTTTGTCGTGTGCAAACCGATCGAATATTCTGGGTTTCATTACATCGGGAATCCCCGGACCATCATCAGTCACCGATATTTCAATATCCTGATCGCTGATATCCCGGGCACTGATCCCTATCGTTACTCCGGTCCCCCCGAATTTCAGGCTGTTGGAGAAGAGATTGTCAAAAACTACTCCCAGCATATCGTTGGCAAGGACATTCCTGTAGCAGTTATCCATCCGGAAATGAACGTCAGGCCGTGATTCTATCTCTTTTTTCAGGATATCACCTATATTGACCGGCCGGATTTCCGGTGGCGTTTTATAGATATGGCTAATCGTCTCGATGTTCCGGATAACCTCGTTACTCTTCTGGGTAACCCCGATGATCTTCTCAATAAAGTATTTTTCCTTTGGGCCTGCGGTCTCACGGAATAATTCAGCGTATCCCCGCAGACCCATGAGGGAATTGAGAATCTCATACGAAATCGCGTCGAGATAAATATCGAGATAGAGATTGGCCTTCCGGTTCAGTTCTTCAAGCCGGTTGTTGCGATCGGCGAGTTCCTGCCGCGCAGAACTGAGATCATCACGTTGCTGCTGAATCTCGTCCAGCAAATCCCGCAATTCATCGCGCTGCTGCTGGATCTCATTTAGCATCTGGTTAAGGGAACGGGTGAGCGAGACGATCTCCTCGTCACCCCTCTCCGGGATCCGCTGCTCAAGATCCCCGGATTTGCCGATGGCCTTCATACCGGTATCCAGTGTACTCAGCGGAGCAAGGATAAATCGCTGGAGCAGGAGCTGGACAACGACAAGGAAAACGATGCTGAGTACCATTATTGCTGTAGCGACAATGAGGATGGATTTTTCCACCTCCTGGTAGACCGGACGCGTCGAGTCGACCCGGACAAGGAGGAATGTAGGCTTGTTTTCAATACCGGTAATCATCCCGGTACCTTCTATCCTCGTATCATTCATTGCCTGAGCAATGATCGCACCCTTTTTTAACCGGTTCTCGACATCCGCGTTCAATGGCTGGACATTTGCAGTCCGGGAATACGGGACAAGTGTTGCAGACATCTGGAGTATCTGGTCCAGATTATCGATCCGGTCCTGGGTGAGTAATCTGCCCATGACAAGAGTTCCCGCAGAAGATCCCATTCTGTTGCCGGAAGGGATAGGGTAACCGGCAAGAATAATCGGATCATTGTTGAGGTAGGATATGCCCCGCCGCCCTGCGACCCCTCCGGGTGATCCTTCAGGAATGATGCTGTCATGGATGATCCCATCCAATTCCTGTGGAACTGATCTGTCGACGGTTCCATCCGGAGAGATCGCTTCAGAGAATACGAGGCTACCGGATGAATTATAGGCCAGAATGTAATCGATGCCCAGGTTCTTCATGGAGATCGGCTGGAACGGGGCCGTGGGATTATTCACTCCCTGCGTACCGGTAATGAATGCAGACGTCTCATCCCGATCAGACCAGTCCTTGCAGGTAGCGGCTACATTCTCCACCTGACTGTTGACCTGAGCGACAAACTTCTGAACATTTGCGGTAGTTTCTTTTTGTTCCAGTACGTTGAACGATTGGAGGATCAGCGATTGGGTGATGAAGCTCAATATAATCAGAAAGATGACCAAGGTTGCGACAAGGATCAGTCTCGTTCGGGTCCGTACTTTCATCAAATGACCTGCACGATCCCATAAGTTTCAAACCTATATCATATCTTTCACTTTAGACTGTATATATATCAATATCAAATCATACTAATATTGTGAAAAAAATGATGTCGGATGGATGATCCGGCCCGGGATACTTATTGCCGCTCCATCTGACCGGACAGGTGAAGTATCTCACTAAAAAAGAGGGATAGCACCTATTCTTCTAATGAGAATTAATACTAGAACATGGGGTTTCACTCAATCGGGATACCAGAACCGGGCCGATACCCGCTTTTGGGAATGAGGATTTCGAACCTGCATCCTTTTCCCGGAATCCCGTTTTCCATGATCGAGATGCCCGTTATGGCAAGAATCTCACGGATCAGGAAAAGGCCGAGGCCGGTATTTTTTCCATAGCCCCGAATAAATAGTTTCATCTTCTCCTCGTAGGAAATCCCCGGCCCGGTATCCTCGTAAAGAAACATGAGGTGATCCTGGTCGGGCTGGCATGTGATCTTGATCAGTGTGTCAGGTTCTGCATACCTGAGCGAGTTCTCCAGTAGATTATAGAACACTTTTTCAAGAAGGGGATCAGCAAAAATTTCCATCCCGGCACAAGTCTCCGTTGTGTCAACAGCCATGGGGGGTAATAGTTTCTGCGCGTGCCTGATGGTGACTTCTGCATTCTGCCATTGGGGAGAAGCGATACCGATCTTCTGGTAATCCCGGGCAAAGAGGATTTGCTTGTGTATTGTCTCAATTACCTGTTCACTCCGGACAAAATATTTCGTAACTGCCGGGTCAGAGGATTGCGCTTCCCCAAGCGAGATGTATGAATTCAGTACCGTCATCTGGTTGAGAATGTCATGTCGGGTGATATCATTCACCAGATTCAGTTTCCTGTTACTCTCCTCGAGTTTTC
Organism: Methanoregula sp.; assembly: GCF_049518935.1. GTDB lineage: Archaea > Halobacteriota > Methanomicrobia > Methanomicrobiales > Methanospirillaceae > Methanoregula. Next base: position 340,344 of record NZ_JBEKRH010000001.1, on the reverse strand, counting down.
TCTCGACATTTTTTCGATCCGTAATGTCAGTCGAGATGACCGTAACGGCGACAACCGTATTATCCATGGTATCTATCACGGGGTTAAGTTTACGGAGAAAAAATCTTCCATCCCGTTCGTATTCGTCTTGGATCATTCTTTTTGAGGAAATGACCTGCTGAACCCGAGCCATGAATAGTTCAGTTTCTTTCCGGGAATGGAAATCGGCGTAGGATTTTCCGGCATACTGTTCAGGAGATAATCCCCTGCGTACCAGATGTCGGGCATTAATCAGGAGATAACGCAGATCCTTGTCCACGGTGTAAATGGAGTCTTCAACGGATTCGACAAACGACCGGTACTGCATCTCGGATCTACGAAATTTCTCCTCTGCGTCCCGCTGGTGTGCAAGCGCCTCTCTTGCTTTCTGCTGTTCGCGGTAAGATCGTCGGAGTGGAAAGAATACGATGACAATCGAGATTACGCTTGTAAATACGATCGTAATCTCATGCGACTCCCAAATGGATATGGATGGATTGAGGAGTTGTTTGGTCAGCTCAAAAACTGACATCAGGATGATCATCGAGAAAAAAACAATTCCGAGATCCGTGGAAAGAGCGGAAATGGTTTTTTTCAGGTTGATTTTTTTCAGGTTCATGAATGAAGAATTCATTTCGGTGTGATACGAAGAATTTTGCGTATCATATGATTGACAGCTTTGTGATCTGCCTCTCTCCCGATCGTGTTATTCTATTTTCGGAGCTTACAGGAAATACGCCAAAGATAATGCCCTTTCCAAAATAATTGGGGTACTTACCAGTATGCTTCGGGAAGGTGGCAGGGTTAATTCTGGTATCATTGACTATCAATGAGCGTTTTCCTCTGTCGTATAGCATGGTCATGATGTGGATTGATGGCGAGAACCTGGTCATATGCATGCAAAGCATCCGAATGCCGGCGGATCTTTTTAAGAATGAATCCCTTGTAGAGCCATGCATCAGTATTATCACAGTCACATTCGATTGCGCAATCGCATGAATCGATTGCCTCTTCGTACCGGCCAAGCATAGCAAGCGCTTTTGCCCGGTTTATCCAGGTTGTTATATCCTCATTGTTGATCTCCAGCGCCCGGTCATAGGCGAACTGTGCCTCATCATATATGCCGAGTTTCCGCCGTGCATCACCAAGGGCCGCCCATGCTCGGGCATTCTCCGGTGCACGTTCCAGCACCTGTTCATAGGCTTCTGTGGCTAGCTGATACTTTCCTACTTTGATATAGAGATCCCCAAGGCTGTTCAGGGATCCACTATTCCCCGGGGTTCTGTTGAGGACTTCCAGTGTCTGGTGGATCAGTTCGTCATAGGAATTGCGGTGGACTTGGGTGGTGTTGGGGGCGGATGTTGTGGTGACTGGTGTTCCCTGCGGTCGTACATCGTATCGTTGAACGGGAATCGATTCAGTTTTTTGAGCATCTCTGATCAGTTTACCTGATGAGACCTGTTGGTCTCTGTCTATATCGGTAACCGGCTCGAAGAGATCACGAGAGATTTTTTTCCGGGCTGCTGCCGGGGGATGTGCCGAAGGGAGAATGTTCAAAGGAGCGGGTTTGGCACGGGGTACGCACACACTCCACGGCATGGTTGAGGTCTCTTCTATCATACCAGGATTGGGTGAAGTGAGGGGAGGAGCAGAAATCAGGTCCGCGGGTTTCTGGACCGGTTTTGTCTGCCTGGATTTCTCCCGCTTTTTCATTGCAATGCTGATGCCGCTCAGAGCATCGAAATGCTTTGGCTCAATAACCAGTACCTGTTCATAGGCACCGATCGCTTCATCATACCGTTCCAGGATAGCGAGCGTAAGGCCTTTGACGTACCATGCGTTTCCGTATTTGGGATTAAGTGCCAGAGCTCGATCGTACTGGACGAGGGCTTCGGAATGTCTGCCAAAACCGGAATAGATCAGGCCCTTATAAGTTAGTGCCTCGTGAAGCCGGGGATTGAGGGCCAATGCCTGATCAAAGAACTGCAGGGATTCCTCGTACTTACCCATCTGATAAATGGCGTAACCTTTCAGGAACCAGGAGTCGGCATGATATGCAGATATTGCAATCATTTTATCCAGCGCTTCAAGTCCATCAAGATAATATCCGCTGGTGCAGAGCTCGCGCCCCCGCTGGTACCAGAATTCAGGATCCTGGTTCTCATTATTCAGGATAGTGTTCATGAATCCCATATGATTAGATCTCCTGCCGGTTATTGCAATTCCGACTCCACTCAATCAGTGTTCTCACCGAATTAATATATACTTTTTTAAACAAGTATATAGTAAAATCATATCTCTACATATTTTATGCAAGGGACGTCTCTACAGAAGAGCGTTTATTTTACAAACTATGAAAAAGGTGGCTTAATACGAGAGGTGTAATGAAGGGGAGAAAAAATTATTTTCCGGCCTTTGCCTTATGGGGTCCCTGTTCGTTTTCCACCAGAAGGTTGATCACGGTTTCCGAGATATCGCCGGCATATTCCCCGGCCCGACGAATACTTTCGACAATGTAACCGATGGATACTGCAGCAACGGTATCCTGTTTGAGTACCATGTTGTTGATATCGCCGCAGATATTTTCGAGTGCACCGATCGATTCAATATTTTTGTGAGCCTCCTTCATGTCAGTATTAAAGAAAGATATGATGCTCCGGTCGAATATTTCCAGGGACAGGGCACTGGATTTCTTGATAGCATTCACGATTTTTTTATCGAGATCGCTGTCAATGATGGGAAGAGAATTCTCAGCGATCCTGACCGCGTGATCACCGATTCGTTCGATGATCCGGCTCAGCTGATAATAATTCATGGCCATACCGGTTGAGATCCCCATCTTGCGGGACAAGGAGGCATTCTGCATAATCATATTCGTCTGCCGGGCGATCAGCCAGTTAAGCCGGTCAGCGTCCATGTCGCGATTAATGACATCCTGCGCCAGCGTTTTATTATGCGTCTCAAGCGCCGTTATTGCATCCTCGTGCATGGTTTTAACGATGACAAACATCCGCTTGATGGTGTTGTCAAACGGCATCTCTGATGGGTTGAGCAGATCCTTAATGACAATGACCGTCTCAGTTTCCTCAACAACCTCCTGACCGATCGTCATCTGGGTAAAATCACGCACTACCGATCGCACGAACGGGGGAAATCTCTGTTTTGAGGTTATCCTGATGGTAGTAAATCCGGTTATATATGTACCTATAAGCATCCGGAATAAAAATGCGGGATCAGCTACTATACTACTATCTATCTCTTTGAGGCGCTGAATGGGATCTTCCGTGATCTTTTTCGTAACGAGCAACGTCCCGTCCGGCTGGACCGTCAGCCCGACCGGATCGTTCTTTTTGATCTTCTGCGCCTCCGCCCAGTCTTTTGGGAGTGTCACCACAAAGGATGCACCCCCCGTCATCTGCACGCGCCGTATCTCCATCTCTTTCTCACCGCAAGACAATAGGAAAATGATTTCGCTATTACACTCTATTTGTCTATTTCTTGTATATATACTAGTATAGTTTATGGCGAAAAAAGGTTTATTAGCTCGTGTGAAATGCTAGATCGAACACCATGAATGCAAAAAGGAGTTCCTATCTGATTATCACCCTCAGCCTTGTCGCGGTGTTCATGCTCGCGATTGCTGCAGGGTGTACGGGCAACGGATCAACGAACACGGCTGCCACGCAGGTGCCGGTTGCCTCCCCCACGATTGCAGCAGCTGGCGCCACTACCTCCGTTACTTCCGTCATCCAGACCGCGAATGCAGTACCGGTAACCACGAGTGCACCTGTCTCAACAGGGCAGAAGCAGACCATCAAGATCACGGGATCGACCACGGTCCTGCCGATCGTCCAGGCAGCGGCTGATAAGTACATGGCAGAACACCCGGACGCAGACATCCAGACATCCGGTGGCGGATCCGGTGTTGGTATCCAGGCGATTGGTGCCAAGACTGTTGATATCGGTATGACCTCCCGTGATGTGACCAAGGATGAAATGGCCAAGTACCCCGACTTCGTCATTACACCGGTTGCCCAGGATGGAATTGCTATCATTGTCAACCCGGCCAACACGATCCAGTCTGTCACCTTCGATCAGATCAGGCAGATCTACTTGGGCAATATCACCAAATGGTCCCAGATTACGGGAGCAGATGTTCCGGGCACGAACGACCAGATTGTTGTTGTAGGGCGTGACAGCGCATCGGGAACACGGGTGTATTTCGAACAGACGATTCTGCCGACAAATGCGACCCCGGTTGCCTCGATGCAGGAACTGAACTCCAATGGCGCAGTGCTCCAGAACGTTGCGCAGACTCCGGATGCCATCGGGTATATATCCATCGGGTTCGTCAGCTCCGATATCAAGGCACTTCCTATCATGGGTACTACCGGCACTACGATTTCCCCCACTATTGACAATGTGAAGACCCGGACCTATCCGATCTCCCGCAACCTCTATGTTATCACCAACGGTCAGCCAAGCGGCCTTGCCGGCGACTTCATCAAGTACATCCTCAGCCCTGAAGGCCAGAAGATTGTTGCCGATCAGGGATATGTCACTTTGACCTGAGATGGTTTGTTGAGAGGACCACCAATTTTTCCCCCATTTATCCTGAGGCGAAGATCGTGAAAATTGCCGGAACCAGCATCGGATTTGGGACCATTTCACCGGGTATCTCCCGCAGTTCCGTACTCAGGGAGCAGTTGATCAAGACCCTGTTCTTCCTCACAGCCTTCTTTGCCGTTATTGTCATCATATTCATCCTCCTATTCTTGTTACGGGACGGTTACCCGATCCTTGAGCAGGTCAGCCTGCCTGATTTTCTGCTTGGATTATCGTGGGAACCGACTGCAGCGGTGCCGCTGTACGGGATCTTACCGATTATTGTCGGGACACTTCTCGTTACCATCGGCGCCATGGTCTTTGCTGTCCCGCTGTCCATTGGCTGTGCAATCTACATTTCCGAACTCGCATCCCCCCGGGTGAAAACAATTCTCAAACCGGCGATAGAACTGCTGGCGGGGATTCCTTCCGTAGTCTACGGGTTCTTTGGTCTTATCGTTCTCACGAATTTCATACGGGTCACCTTTAATATCCCCTCGGGAAACACATGGCTTGCCGCGTCCGTCCTTCTCGGGATCATGGCCCTTCCCACAATCGTCAGTGTCTCCGAAGATGCAATCAGCTCAGTCCCATGCGAATTCCGTGAAGGCTCGCTTGCCATCGGTGCTACCCGGTGGCAGACGATCAGCCGGGTGATTGTTCCGGCAGCTCTCTCCGGCATCGCTGCAGCAATTATTCTCGGTATCGGCAGGGCGATTGGAGAGACAATGGCGGTCCTGATGGTGGCCGGCAATGCAGCGATTATCCCCGTTCCGATCTGGAACATCTTTTCCCCGGTAAGGACCCTGACCGGGACTCTGGGTATCGAAACCGGGGAAGTCTCCATCGGCAGCGATCATTATCATGCATTGTTTGCCGTGGCAGTCGTGCTGCTGCTCATTACGCTCGTCATCAACCTTTCTGCGGTTGCTATCCTTCGCTATCTTCACGAAGGGCGCAGGATCCGTCCCGGCCGGAAACCCTTTATCAGTCCCGCTGTAATGGACTCGATCGGGGGAGCTGGGAAAATCCTGCTTGCCGCCGCTCTTCTCATCTTCCTGCTTGCCGCCGCTCCCTGGTGGCTTGCGGCACTGGTCATCCTCGCAGGAGGTGCATGGTATTTCGGCAGGGATCGGCTTTCACAGGCTACGATCCAGAAGTGCTCATTTGCCCTGATCGCGGGAGCAACGCTCGTCGTCCTGGCAATTCTTGTTATCATCCTCCAGGACATCATCGTTCATGGCCTCCCGGCTCTCTCCTGGGATTTCCTGACCCAGCCCCCGAAGGATCTCGGAAGGGCCGGGGGAATTTATCCGGCGATCGTTGGTACGTTGTACCTCGTAACCGGTGCAATTGCCATTGCTCTCCCGCTGGGTGTCGGAGCAGCGATTTACCTGGTAGAATACACACGCGAGGGAATCATCACCCGGCTTATCCGGACCGGTGCCGATCTCCTTAATGGAACTCCTTCGATCGTATTCGGCCTTTTTGGTTTTGCCTTCATCGTCCTCTATCTCAATGTCGGGGTTTCCATGATTGCCGGGCAGATCACCTTGGCACTGATGGTCCTGCCCACCGTGATCCGGACCACGGAAGAATCCTTAAAAAATATACCCCAATCCCTGCGCGAGGGAAGTCTGGCACTTGGCGCAACAAAGTGGCAGACCATCAGCAAAGTGGTCCTTCCCCCTGCGGTCCCGGGTATCGTAACCGGAGCGATCCTCTCCATAGGAAGAGCGGCCGGGGAGACAGCCCCTATCATGTTTACAGCAGCAGTCTTCTCGCAGCGCTTCCTGCCTTCATCTGTCTTCCAGCCGGTAATGGCGCTGCCATATCACCTCTTCATTCTTGCAACCAATGTCCCGAATTCCTCTACCAACAGGTACGGCACGGCCCTCGTTCTGCTGATGCTTGTCGTTGGATTTTATCTGGTAGCGATTCTTGTAAGAACCCATTTCCAGAACAAGGCACGGGGATAATATGTCTGAACACAGTATCATTTCCACAACCAATCTCAACCTCTGGTATCACGAGAAGCATGCGCTGCAGTCAGTCTCCATGAAGATCCCAAGGAATAAGGTGACTGCCCTGATAGGTCCTTCGGGATGCGGGAAATCTACCCTGCTGCGGTGCTTCAACCGGTTGAACGATCTTATCGATCATGTGAAGATCACGGGTGAGATCACGCTCGATGATGAAAATATCCATGCACCGGATACGGATGTTGTCTCACTCCGGAAGCGGGTCGGGATGGTCTTCCAGAAACCCAATCCTTTCCCGAAATCGATTTACGAGAATATTGCGTACGGTCCGAAAGTCCACGGTGTAAAGGATAAAGGGGAGCTCGACAGGATTGTTGAACAGAGTCTCCGTCATGCCGCCATCTGGGACGAAGTAAAGGACCGTCTTCACGATTCTGCTCTTGGCCTTTCCGGCGGCCAGCAGCAGCGACTCTGCATTGCACGGACCCTTGCCGTCTCCCCGGAAGTGATCCTGATGGACGAGCCCTGTTCGGCACTTGACCCGATAGCAACTGCAAAGATCGAGAACCTGATCGACATGCTCAAGGAAGAGTACACGGTCATCATCGTTACGCATAACATGCAGCAGGCGGCCCGGGTGAGTGATTTTACCGGTTTCATGTACCTGGGCAGGTTGATCGAATGCGGGAAGACCGTGGAGATCTTCGAACACCCAAAAGAAGAACTCACCGAGAATTACATCACCGGCCGGTTTGGGTAGGGAGGGAACATGGCAGAAAAATTTCATATAGAACTCAAAACCCTGAAAAAAGATACCTTGGCTATGTCAGCGCTGGGGCGCCTGATGCTCAGGAACTCTGTCGACGCATTGATACGGCAGGATAAGGAACTTGCAGCCACGGTCATTGCCAGAAAAGATGAACTCCATAAAATGGAAGTCAGGATTGAGGAGCACTGTTACCAGTTGATCGCACTCAACCAGCCAATGGCAAAGGATATGCGTGTCATCGCCTGTACTCTCAAGGTCATAACGGCATCTATGCGGATCGGACGTTATGGCAAGGTGATTGCCAACATCGTCAAGGATATCTCAGACAAGCCCCATATCGCCAACCTGATGAGCATCCCCCACATGGCCGATCTCGTAATCGAAATGATTGACGATGCGGTCAGGGCCTACGAGACTGACGATCTCTCGTTTATTGAGGATTTTTCATCCCGTGACGATACGATCGATGCACTCAGGCATTCGATCTTCCGGGAGGGGATTACCTACATGATGGAAGATCCCAAGAACATCTCGCGCTGCACGCACTACATCATGGTTGCCCGGTACCTTGAACGCTGTGCCGATCATGCCTGCAAGATTGCGGAGAATGTGCATTACATGCAGACCGGCGAGCGCATTGAGATTCACTAAACCCCCAGATGCATCATTGGACCTTCGATGGAAACGGTACTTTTTATATGTTCTTATAATTCAGTCAGGTCACAGATAGCCGAAGCTCTCCTGCGAGCCAGGTGCGGGGAGCGATATACGGTTTTTTCCGCAGGAGTCGCCCCCGCGGGAATCAACCCGTATGCGGTGAAGGTGATGCAGGAGATCGGTATTGATATGTCACATGCCCGCTCCAAATCCCTGACCGTTTTTGCCGGGAAAAAGTTTGATCATGTTATCACCCTGTGCGATCAGGCCCGGCTCGCTGCATCGAATACTCTCCCTCATGGAACCTATAACATTCACCAGGGATTCATCAGCCCTTCGGAGATCCGGAAGAATAAAAATGAGATCCTTCTGGATTTCCGGAAACTCCGGGAGGATATCAATACCTGGCTGCTGGAAATTTTCCCGGACTGTACATTACGGGAGCCTGAATGCCGATGATTTCACGACAGCGGGTATCATTTTCCGGAAAGGCCTGTATCCCGTGGAAGGTGACTATATAGAAACGATTTTAAGTATATACTACAAGAATAAAATATGTAGCCGGAATAATCTGGCAGGGTGCATCCCATGCAGGGTCCGGCTGTGGAGAGGAATGATGGAACTATCAGCAAAACAGGCAAACCCCCGCAGGGTATCAGCACGATTCATGAAAAAATGGGATCCCGATGAGAATCTTACGGATGAATGCCGGCAGCTCATCCATGTCCTGGTAAAAAAAATTGATGTGCTTTGCGATGACGAGTCAGGAGATCACGAACAGATCAACCGCATCAAATCACTTGTTCCTGCGTTGTCAACCATGAGCGATCTCCTCCATGAGATCAAACCCCGGAACATGTCGCGGTCAGCGCTGGATGATTTCATGCAGGATGATCGCGGGTTCACGTATGTTTCTGTCAGGAATTCAGAGCTTGAACGATTCAGTGCGAAGTAAGGAGAACTGCATGTACTCAGTATCTGTTGATTCGGAAAGATATGGAAAAGAATGGAAACGTATGAGCTCGTTTGGGCTCAGGGAAGTGGTCCGGATGCATCCCGATGATGTCATCGCACTCAAAGCATGGGTCATGGCAAAACGGCTTTACGAGCATGAGCTTGCCACCATATGTCGCGATGGGTACCTGCATGGCCGGATGCCCGGATAGAGCAGAAGGATCTGAAAAAACAGCGAACCAGAAAAAAATCATCTGTGGGGGATCTGCCGTTGGCAAACCTGAAATTCTGGTCAAGAAGCTGATACTTCCTGATAAAATATAGTTTGCAAGTGATTGATATATATACATTTCCCTATCTATGGCGCCCAGTACACCGAGTTTTGATAATTTATTTGAAATGTACAAGCGCTTTTGCTACATATTCGGGCAATCCTTCGACCGGGACCCGAACCGGGATATTACAAAGTTGATCTACCAGGCAGATCTTGAGATGACGCCGGGAATGTTCACCTCATTATGGCTGGTCACGTCCATCCTGTGCGGGGCGATTATGTTTGTTATCGCATGCCTGATCCTCATGCTCCCCCAGAGCCCGTTCTTCACCAAGACCCCATATATCTATATTCTCCTTATCGCCTTTATCGGGGCCGCAGCAGCAGGTATAGGTTTCCCGTTCTATCTCCAGAACGAGATCGAGAACAAGAAGCGGGATATCGACAAGCAGATCCCGTATGCCCTCGCATTCATGTCAATCCTCGCAAGTTCCGGTGCAACACCGCTCGATATTATCCGGCGGTTGTCCCGCGAAGATTACGGCCAGATCTCCAACGAATTTCGGAAAGTACTGTTCCGCGTTGACATCCTCGGAGAAGATGTGGTAAGCGCCATGAACGGACTCGTCCACAACACGCCGTCTGATCTGTTTCGCGATATCTGCGTGGATATGACCAACATCATCTACGGTGGTGGTGGGCTGAAGTCGTACCTGGAGACCAAGTCCAAGGAACTCATGGCGATCAGGAGGCAGACCTACAAGGAATTTGTAGAGTCACTGGCGATCTTCGGTGAAGGGTATCTCGGGGGCGTTGTGATGACAATCACGCTTGCCGTCCTCGGGATCGTTATCTCCGGGGCACTGGGCATTCAGTTTGGCCCCTTCACACCCCAGGACATGTTCAACGTCCTTATCTACGTCCTGATCCCGATCATCAATATAATCTTCCTCCAGGTGCTCGCTGTGAAATATTCAACAACCCCCTAGGTAAAGGAGTTCTTTCCCAATGCGTGAAAAGATAGACCAGAAGATTGAGGAAGTGAAGGAAGTAGTTGAGCGGATCCGGATCCTCTACAACCCGCCGCGTGAATATTTTACTGTTGCGCTGCCGGTTGTTCTTGCTCTATTACTTCTCATCGGTGCAGTACTCGCGGGATATACGTTCCAGGGAACCGAGAAGCAGCAACAACAGGGAGACAGCGCCAGATTACAACAACTAAAGGAACTGCAGGCCCAGATGGACGATTCCAGCGGAGCATCGGCGGATAATGCAACAACGCCGGAAACACCAGCAACCACTCAGAAGATGGGCCTTGATGAGATCATGGTCTTTGCCGTCATTATTGCCATAACCCCTTATGCCATAGACATCACGCTCCAGAAGCGGAATACGCGGAGGAAAGAGGAACTGTATACTGAATTTTTGTTTAAACTCTCGGAACTGATGCGGGGCGGGCTCGATCCGATCAAATCCGTAAAAGAGTTATCCCGGACCGATCTCGGCATACTGACGCCCCATATCCGCATAGCATCGACATCCATGGTATACGGGAAGTCATTTGAGGAATCGATGAAGATGATGGCACGATCCCTCCATTCCGAGCTGATTGTCCGGTATACGACGCTTGTCATCCAGGCATCGTATTCCGGCGGCTCGGTCGCCGATCTGATCCTCAAGGCATCAGAAGACATGCGCAGTATTATCAGTATTGAGCGGGAGAAGGAAGGAAATCTCTCCCAGTATGTCATGATATTCTATTTTGCTCAGGGTATCATCCTCTTCATCATTTACACCCTCTCCACGAGCCTGCTCCCTTTCGTCAAGCAGCTTGGTTCTACTTCAATCTTCGGGGGGGCCAACCAGATTGCCAATCTTGACTTCTCCCGGGGATTTTTCCACATGATCATGATCAACTCGTTCTTCGGCGGCCTGATCATCGGGAAGATCAGCGAGGGGGATGCCCGGTTCGGGCTGAAGCACGCGGTTGTCCTGATGATCTTCGGCTATATTGCGTGTGCGCTGTTCATTCTTCCGCCACCGGCAACCACCGGGCAGAACATCAAGATCATGCCTGTTGTGAACGGATCGATAAATGCGTATCCTTCCGTCCCCCTCAAGGACCCCGTCTCATTCATGGTGACAGACACGAGCGGGAACCCGGTGAACAGCACGGTAGTCCAGTTCAGTATCGTACCATCCGGATCGGTTAGTCCCACGTCAGATACGTCCGATAATCTGGGTATTGTCAAAACGAAAGTTACTGTAGGGGATGCACAAGGAACCTACATTGTCATTGCCTCATCGAATGGAGCTACAGCACGCCAGATCATTGTTGCAACAGGAGAATGAACCAGTAACGGAGAACTCCAGATATGAAAAAAATTACAGGCCTTACCATTATTATTGTGTGCGGGTTGATTCTGGCCATGTGCCTTGCCGGGTGCATGCAGAAAATGCCTGATCCGGAAACCGGCGTAAACAACTGGGTTTCTGCGGCGAATAATCACGATTACAGCCGGGTATATGATCTCGCACCACAGGAAATCCGCATCCAGATCAACCGGCAGGATTTCATCGCGGCGCAAAATGGAAATCCATTTCTTGCCCCGGGGAATAGCATCAGGAATTATCAGGTTGTGAACAGGACCCTGAGCGGAGACAACGCAGAACTGACCGTAGCGGTCGACCTGTATTCCCCGGGCTCAGCCAATGCATCGTCCGGCAATGTCCTTATCTTTCTTAAATTCCTCGAGGTTTTTGAGGATGGTGAATGGAAAGTGTGGACTACTAAACCGTAGAGATCGGATCAATTGCAACAACGCAAAATGAATATTGTTCATTTTTTAAGAATGCGGTGGAGAGAAGAATGATTTTTAACCGGATTATCCATGTCGCTCTCTCGTATCAATCTGCAATCCCTCTTCATTGAGCGTGAACGAGAGCATCTTGGTTCTCGGGAATTCCCCCCGCATCTTCGGGATATTAATATAATGTTTGAGCTTGTCGCCTTCGGGAACTACCACGAACTGTATGATCCCGTCTGCCATTGCCCTGACAAGGTTTTCCTGTCGCTCAGGGAGAACACCGCTGTCCACCATGAGGAGGAAGGTGGTTCCTTTCCTGCTCGCCGATACCAGGCTGAACAACAAGGCACTCAGTTCGGTAAACGAGTCTTCGGCAAAAAAGACCGAGAACGGATCGATGACAATGAGTGGAGCACCTGGATTCATGATCTCGGCGAGGACTTCCTGCCTGGCATGGGCAGGTGTGATCTCAACAATCGTAAGATTTTCTGATTCCGGTATCCTCAGCAGCGCCATTTTTTTCATGACATCTTCCCTGACCTGGAGCGTGAGGTAATGTACCGGGGACCCGTTCTTTGCCCATTCCGAGGCAACATAGATCGCATAGATAGATTTAATATTTCCCGAGTGATCTTCGATGCACAGAACGCTGTGATCGGGGACCATCTCCAGCCCGTTTACCAGTGCCATTACTCAGTATTGGTCAACAAACTATGATAATTCATTCGCCACTCTATATGGCGAAAAGCGCGTCGGTTACTGGCATAACGGGGCATCGTGTCACTGCGCTCATGCGGGAAAAACCGGAGGATACCGGCATTTCTTTCCCGATCAGATTACGATTTCCCTAAAATATATATAATATTGAGCCATCATAGAAGAAAGTGCAGAAAACAATCTGCAATAAACGAAAGAAATCATAATCAGGGATTGCTATGCAGATGAAATCGGAAATACTCGGAAAATTGTATGGCAATTATAAATTCATTGCTCTGGCGCCTGCCTTTGCGGTAATCATCGATTATGCATTGACATTTTATCTTGCAGGCGATACCTCGATGATCACCACCTGGGAAGCGAGCCCGTTCGTCCGGTTTGCGGTGATCCATAACCTGATGGCACCCTATCTCATCGCCATTGTCCTCTTCTACTACACCGCTTCATATGCAGTGCTCAAGGTACTCCACAACACAGATTACTACAAATTCGGGGTCCTGCTTATTCTCACCCTGAGTTTCACGCATGTCTTCGGGGGCCTCTCCTGGTACTTCCGGAATGCCTTGTACTCAAACGGTGTGGTCGCCCTTTCGATTCTTTCTGTCGTGATTGCGGTGATCCTGTTCGGGTTCTCGCTGCTGCACGAAAGGTCTGTGACGGATTCCTGAACCCTGTTTTCCCGGAACCAGTGTCCGGAACTACGGGTATGTCTCACCTTAGAATACTACCGTTCATTTCCCCTCCTGGCTGACATTCTCTTCTGGTGCTGGATGACAGCCTGGGTCTCACCTTTTTACCGGGACGATCTTTCCACCCCCTCAGGGGGATCACTTGACTCCATGGTCCGACCCCTATGACCCCCTCCCTGCCCCGTTCTTCTCCGCCCGGTCCGCGAATTCTGATCTTTCACGTCATAATTCTGATTCTTTCCGCATTGGGATGTTCGCCCGGGTGGATAGTGAAAATTCCCCTCAGGGCCGTGGGTCCTGGGGGGTCACATGCACATTGTGGGTGACCCCCATGATGGGTCAGGCAGAAAAGAAGGCGACCCCCCCAACCCCCCAAGCTGGAATCCCGGCCTCCAAATTATGTCGTAAATTCCCAAATGGCCATGAGTAAAACTGCTGCGGAAATAGCCGGTTTCCATAGGGGGTCACCAATGATTCTGGCATGACCCCCCATGACTCTCAATGGGGTCACCATGTCCCTTAAGCCGACCCCCCTGACTCCCCCCCTTCCGATCAATTAGAATATATTTTATTAAATCTTTTCTTCTTAGAATTATACTTGCAATGATTGACTCCGGTTCCGGGTCAGCCAAACCTCCGCAGGCTCTTGTGACGGAAAATCCACGTTCATGTCCCGGTGGAGGTGCAGCAACCCGGTACCCGGATACCCTTGCACGGTATCATGCTTCCCGGGATCCGGGCACGGGAACGACCTGAACGCGTGAGCGAAAACGAACGTGCGCAGAAACCGTGAGATACAGAACCGTGAGAACCAGGACAGAATAGAAAAAGAACAGGAGATTGTGTAAACCATGGCAGATTTCCAACAGAACTCCCAGCAGAAGAGCGCGGCCCGGATACTTGCGATCCCCATTGCCGATGTGGACGCATTCCATGCGATCGTGCAGGACATCATAATGAATAACCCGTTCGGGTGCATTTCCTACTACACGCCCGGTACCAATCACCCGCCCATAGAAAAAGTGAGGGAGATGTATACCGCGAAATTCGTGTATACGGACAGCGGTGGAAAACGCGTGGGCTCCGGATCTGAAGTGTACAACTCTATCGCCGGTTTTAACGCGGGCATTGCCGCAGTTACTTCCCACATCGCAAATGTCGCCGCCCACTGAGGGACGGTCAGCAGGAACCCGGCCGCGGACTCCTACGCAGTATCGCTCAAGTGCCACGATGCCAGCGGCGAGCTCTTCTTCCTGAACCTCGCCCGCGACCGCGTGACGCTTTCATCCTACCGGGACGACGCAATCCGCACCCGGATCGAGAACTGGGCGGAGGGTGTGCCGGCGCTGAAGTAAATTGCATATCAGAAAAATGCAGTAGGGGGAGCGGCCGGGTTACGGGCCCAGGAATAAACGGGGGTTCAGCAGCTCACCGGGTGCGGGGAGTGGTTTCCCGGTCACCACCGGGTGCCGCAGTTTTTGCAGTACCAGGTTTGTTTGCCGCGGCGGGGATCGGATAAGATGAGTTTTCCTTTCCGTTGCGCTGCATGGAGTTGCGGCGTCGGTCCTGCATAAACAACAGGTATGACGTCCCGGTCGCTGTTGCAAACGGGGCAGTAATTCCCGGTATTTTCCGGAACCTGGCCGGGAGTGTCCTGCATGAGCATACCATGGAATTTCCACAGGATCCCATAACTGTTGTGAAATCGTCTGAGAGAGATCCCCTCTCAAATCTCCGCGTCCCGTGCTTTACAGAAATCTGGTGGGCGGTAAATAACAAAGAATGAGAGCTGTCCGGGAACTTCGCCCGGAATGATAAAATGCCGGAATGGTAAGGATCCAGGTACCAGGATCCTCGGGGCGTTTCCTCAGGGATGGTACCAGAAGATCGGGTGGCGATCCCTTCGCCCGGCCCGTTTTTTTTTATGCCCTTATCGCATCTCCAGGATTTGTTTCGGGGTGAGCAGCCACTGGAGATCTCCCGACGGCTTTCCGTCGAACGAGAAATTCCTGATCTTCGCAAGGCCCCCTTTTGCAAATATGACGGAACCCGTCCCGCCCCCGGAGATGATCCTGCCGACCAGCGCAGATAACGCCGGTTCGTGGCCTACGATAAGGATGACCGCATCGTCACCGGATTGCGCGGCGTGGTAACAGATGGTGTCCGGATCCTCTTCGGGTGCAAGTTCATCCCAGAGAACAAGCCGGTCCTTCCGGTCCAGTGCCCGGGCAATAATGCCTGCGGTCTCACTTGCGCGGGCCAGCGGACTCGACGCGATCACATCGAACCGGAACCGCTCTCTTCGCATCCACCGTGCGATCTCCCGGATTTCTTCTCTCCCGTTCGGTGTCAGCGGTCGTGTGCTGTCATCCGGGTCGTCTGAAGATTGTCCTGCTTTTCCGTGCCTGATAACAAAAAGATCCATCCGGTCCCCCCCATTTCTGATCCTCAGTACGTCTTTTCAGTTATCAAGATATCGGGGTCTCGCATTCCGGGAATGTTTTCAAGGCCGGAAAACTGGTACCATTGCTCTATATAAGATAGATATGACTATATCTTCAATTCAAAAAATATATATCCCCAACCGACCGAGAATCTAGTATACAGGCGCGGGATCTGATCAGTTATCTCATCAGGCTAACAGGACATCCACATGACACAGGATCTCGTTTTTATGGGCAACAAAAAAATATCTGCTGTCGTTCCCGCGGCCTGTTTAATCCTTCTGACGATCGGGAGTGTCTCCCTTTATGGTGTTCCCGGCGATTTCCTTTTGCCCGCAAGCTTTCTCATTGCGATATGCACACTGACACTGGTGATCGTATTCATGCGTGTGAATGCAGATCACTCCCAATAATGCATTTTTCAGGTTCCAGGACCTGTTGTTATTATTGAGAAATTCGGAGGTATATGTAAACCCCTCGTCTCTATATCGTACTATAGAAATCTGTTTTAAATCTATATTCAGATCGACAAAAATATATACCCGACCGTCTATTATCTGATTGGTGAAGATGACATCTGTGGGGGATGAATGAACTTCGCCAGAATCCGTTGCAAACCTACAAATTTTTTTAATCGCAGCAATCTCTCCAACGCATCCACAAGAACTCCAGAATATAACAGGTGAATTTCACATGGCAAGCTACAAGACCAATGATATGGCAATTTCGCCGATCG
This sequence comes from Methanoregula sp., assembly GCF_049518935.1. Classification (GTDB taxonomy): domain Archaea; phylum Halobacteriota; class Methanomicrobia; order Methanomicrobiales; family Methanospirillaceae; genus Methanoregula. Next base: position 323,692 of record NZ_JBEKRH010000001.1, on the reverse strand, counting down.
TTGCGACCCTCGTCCTTATCGTCGTCGCAGTCATCGGTGCGGTCGCAGTCGGTACCATCCTCGGTACCTTCTCGTCCGATGTATCGAAGCAGGCAAATGCAAATGGTGCAAGTTCTGCCTCCCAGACGGAGATCCTCGTCGCCGGTTCAACAACCATCGACCCGATCACCCAGGCAGCAGCCAAGATGTACACCGCCTCGAACCCGGGCATCAAGATCACCTCCCAGGCAATGGGCAGCGGTGCAGGTGTCCAGGCAGCAGGCAACGGTGTCGCTGACATCGGTGCAGTCTCCGAAGCAATCAAGCCCGCATGGACCACCCAGTTCACGAACCTCAAGACCTACCAGATCGGTGAGGGCGCAATTTCTGTTATCACCAACAAGGCAAAACCCGCTGCAACTGCATCAATCCCTGTTGCCGATCTTAACACATTATTTGATGGCACAAAGCCTGCAGGCACCCTTGCACCCGCATCCGTTAACGCATTAGTTACCGTCGTAACCCGTGCTGACGGTTCAGGTACAGCAGATTCATTCTACCAGAAGTACCTTGGGCTTCCCAAGACCTATACATCCAGTGCCGCCTTTAACACCACCGCAGTAAACGGAAACGCAGCAGTCGTCTCGACCGTTGGGTCAACCTCCTATGCACTCGGATTCGCCGACTACGGTGACTCAGTTGCAAACGCAGCAAGCGGCGCATCAACCATCATCATTCTCCCGGTTCAGGATTCAGCAAGTGTTACCTACACGCTTCCGGGACTCTTCGACACAACTACCAACGTAACCGCCAACTTTAACTACCTCCGGAGCAGCGCAAAGTACATCTACCAGACCTCCGTTGAGAATGGCCAGACCCCCGTCCAGTCCGGTACTGCTAACTACCCGATTACTCTGTTCCGCCCGCTCTACTACGTGACCAACGGCGCGCCATCCGCGAACGTTCAGGCATTCATCAACTACGTCGAGGCCCAGCCATACGACACCCAGACCAAGACGAACATCTTCCAGGAAACCAACAACTTCTGCGTTGCAGACGTTGCATAACCCGGATGAATTAAACCCACTATTTTTTTGCTTATCCTCCTCACCAGACCGATGGGAATGCCCTGACTGAACTCAATTGACCTGCCTGAAAGGATTTTTCCGGTAGTGTCGGCATTGTCACGTTCCGTATCTTCCTGACCCGGGAAAACAGTCCTGATCGTAACCCTCATTAAGACTCACCAGAATCCCATGGAACCACACCATAAATCCCGGACGGTTTCACTGGAGGGGATCGGCAGCGTAATTGTCACAGAATCCCCTCTATTAAGCATCAAGCCTGCAACTGGCGCCTGCGTTATCGGTAAATTACAGGAAAACAACTGTAACCACGCTGAAAAGTACGAACATGCCGGTCGGATTTACCCCGGTCATAGCGTTTGCGTGAGACTCCCCGACAGTTCCCAGGATCAGACTACGCCGGAATGGACCCAGCACGCAATACTGCGTGTATTGCTAACGAAAATCATATGGGAACACCATATCCCTCTATATTCTCTACTCAAAAGATATATTTCACTAAAACCCCGATGTTTTACTGTAGTAGCATAATCCTGTCCGGTGCGGTACGATTTTCCCGGATCCTGAACGGACGATACAAACGCATCACCAGCCAGAACGGAATGCCATGAAAGAACACATTGACCTGCCCGAATGGATCTTTTTTGGCATTGCCGGCATCACCGCGCTCCTTGTCCTCCTGATCATCGGCTTTCTCATCTATGCTGCCGCCCCAGTACTGAGAACCTCGGGAATCGGCTTTGTTACTTCGTCTGTCTGGGATTACGATGCCCACCAGTACGGCGTCCTGATTTACCTGATCGATACGCTCATCCTGACTGCGCTTACCCTTGCAATCGCCGTACCATCCGGCCTCCTCACCGCCATGTACCTGGCAGAGTGGGCCCCGGCATGGATGGAAAAGATCCTGCGCCCTCTCGTGGAACTTCTCGTCGGCATTCCCTCCGTAGTCTACGGGTTGTTCGGGTTGCTGGTCCTTTCCAATTTCTTTATGGATTACCTCGATCCTCTTGTCGATCATCTCATCGGGTTCATCCCGGTCTTCCGGAATGTGCACCCAAATCTCCATATGAATTTACTCCTCACCGCCACCATTCTCGCGGTAATGGTTATCCCCACTATTGTTGCCCTTTCACAGGATGCCATGCGGGGAGTCCCGGATGAATACCGGGAAGCCTCTGTTGCCCTGGGGGCGACCCGCTGGGAGACCCTGCGATATGTGGTGATCCCTGCTGCATTCCCGGGAATTGTCACTGCAGTGGTTCTCGCCATGATGCGCGCGATGGGAGAGACCATGGCCGTCGTGATGCTCATGGGAAATACGCCCCAGATACCCTCATCGGTCTTCGACACGGGGTATACCATGACCGCCAAGATCCTGAACGATATTTTGTGGAATATAGCCGACCCTGAGCCCCGGGCTGCGCTCTTTGGGATCGCGGTAGTGATCTTACTCATGGAAATTCTTGCCGTTGCCGGAGTACGCCTCATCTGCTCCTGGGCCCAGACGAGGTCCCGGTCATGAAGACAATGCGCCGGCAGGTAACCGAGAAGATCATCACAGGGTTGTGTCTCCTGGCAACACTGGCAGTTGTCGGCGTGCTCTTCCTGATTATCGGACAGATATTCATCAACGGCCTGCCCTCCCTCTCCTTGTACTTTATAACTACTCCTGAGAATGCCACGCCAGGACTGGGACAGGGTATCGCCAATGCGATCGCCGGTACTGTCCTGATCTCCCTCTGTGCGGTCATTTTTGCTGCACCATTCGGGTTCGGGACTGCGATCTATATGAAGCGGTACGCGCCGGATAACGCTATCACCCGGGCATTCCGGTTCCTGCTGGAAGTCCTGTCAGGAACCCCGTCCATCGTCGTCGGTGTTTTTGGTTTTCTCGTATTTGTCATTTACCTGAAAAAAATTACAGGAGGATATTCCCTGATCGCCGGCTCGCTCGCCCTCGCGATCCTGATCATGCCGGTTATCGAGCGGGCCATCGAGGATGCCATCGACCGTGTCTCCCGGGAACTTGAAGAGGGAAGCTACGCACTTGGCGCTGACAAGTGGCAGACCATCCGGGGTATCACGATCCCGACGGCCTTTACCGGTATCCTGACCGGACTCACGCTTGGTTTCGGGCGGGCAGCCGAGGAATCCGCAGTCGTGATCCTGACTGCCGGTTATACCCAGTATATGCCGGATTTCGGTATCCATTCCGGGAGCAGTGCCGGCATGAAGATCTATCCGATTCAGGACCAGGTCGCAACTCTGCCATACGCCGTGTATCATGCATTCCAGAACCAGACCCTGGTAAAACCGTCAGCGGGATTTGCCGCAGCCTTCGTACTCGTCGTAATTGTATTTACGATAAATATTGGCGGTAAGATGCTGCTCCAGCGAACCATGAACGCCGGAAAGCCCAAAAACTCCCTCATCGGGATGATACGGGAAAAATTATCGGCCGGTAAACCACGCCCTGAACAGGTAGCCGGTAATCAGATAGAATCACTCCCTGAGCCGGGCCCCGCCATGCCGGAACCCACCGATCAACCCGGATCGTCATTCGCTGACAGGATACGGAATCTCCCGCTGGTAAAAAAGATTATCCTGCTGATCGGGCGTTCCGGAAAAAAAGAGAATCCGTCGCAGATCCCATCTCCTGAAAATGACGGGAAGAAACGAACACTCAGATTACACGTCCTCCCCTTCCTCCGCCCCCTCCTCCCCTTCGCGATCCCGGCGGTCCTCCTCCTCCTCATATCGTTCCTCGCAGGCATCCCCCCGCTACACCAGATCCTCGGCCCGGCCAGCCCTGCCCTTGCAGGCCTGTTCGCCTCCGTTCTTGCCCTGATCGTCACCGTCGCCGGGTTGATCTTCGGGATCCTGCTCGCAAAACGGAGCGGGGCGTTCAAAGCAAAGACCCGGCGCACCGGGTACGCAGCTGTCGGGGCAGGATTCTGCATCCTCTGTATTGCCGGCATCATCTGCTCGTCAGCCGCAGCCGGTCTCTTTATGACCGGAGATGAACCGGCAGTGCAGGCTGGCGGGGACCGTGCCGCAAAACTCGCTGCCATGGCTGCTGGCGGTGAATTGGGGGACGGATCAGGATCCACCGTTTCAGTCCAGACTGTCGCCCCAGCTATGCCGGCTCCGTCTTCAGTACCTCCACAAGTGATGCCGGGAGCGGCAACGACACAGACGGTCCCGGTGAAAGATGCTCTTGACGTGGGTGAATATTACTGGTACGGGGATGCCGAGCACACCAGCCGGGCAACCGTGTACGATTACAAAGTGCTCCCGTTCTATTTCTGGTGGTTCATTGATTACAACCGGTTCGTCCAGCAGGTTCCTCCTCCGGGCTATTCCTACCTCGTAGTATTCCTGCGGATTGAAGATGTGGGAACGAAGAGTGCCATTGTCCCGTCCGCAGACCAGATAGTGGTAACCAACAATGGCAACAGTTACTCCCATGAGCTGTTCTTCAACCAGTCAGTCCTCAGTTCATACCAGACAACGTATTATGAGTATAACTATAACGCCCTCCCATACCAGTGGATACGCGAGATTGGCCAGGACAAGCGGGACTATGCTTTCCTGACCGATTACAATATATTCGGGGATAACTTTTGGCTAAACAACGGCACGACAGTAACCCCGACTCCTGCAACAACTTCATCTGATACAACAGATACAACCAATTCCACTACAGATACAAACGGCGAAGGCTTCTTCCTGCACCCCGGCTCAAGCAATGCGATTGACGGTTATTTAATCTACACCGTACCCAATTCGGCGCTGAATACCACGGAGGATCTGAAATCAACCTATGTCCAGGTAACGTTCAACAATTTCAGCGCCACCCGTTGGCGGCTGGGGACGGATGTCCCGGGATAACCGTTTCATTGGAATCTCTCCCAGCCGGTGAATGTATGATTCCTCTATATTCTCTATTCAAAAGATATATTTTTAGAACGTTCTAATAGGTACTAAAGAACAAGTCGCTCGCTGAATATCATCCATTGAAGCTATTCATTTCGCATGATTCCCGCCGTTTTCGCGGGCGTAAGATCTGTCCATTCAAGGTTCCGGTTGCAGGTAAGGAGATTTTTCGTGGCACGGTTCCCCAGGCTTAAAAAACGGTCAGTACTTGCTGTTCTCGGTATTGCAATCCTGATCCTCATCGCCGCCGGTATATTCTTCCATATCCTGCCCGGCCCGGGGGCGCTTGCACGTTTCTTCGAGCCCAAAGCAAGCCCGGCGGTGCTTAACCCTCTCGCAGGTGCAGTGAATTCCGTCACCGCTCCTATGAATCGCCCCCTGATCGCCGATTTCCTGCATGCGTCGGCATCGGAGTATACACCCTTATCCATCAGGTTCATCGATTTGAGCCGGGGTTCACCTGCCACCTGGGACTGGGATTTCGGCGATGGGACCACAGGCTCCCTGCAGGATCAGGTACACGAATACCAGAAATCAGGTCTGTATAATGTCACCATGCGTATTACCCGCCCGGACGGCTCAGTGCGATCGGTCGCCGTTAATGATGTGCTGGGTATCGCCAACCCGGAACCCCGGCAGGTACTTGTCGATACGCTACGGCAGGGAACACTGGAAAAAGGCTCGTTTCTGACCTTCGTTTCCACAAACAGTGATTCGTACTGTTCCATCAATGGCAATCGTATAGCGCTGCCGAACGGTTCTGTTGTCAAGCTCAGGACAAATACCGATGGGGATGGTATGGTGAGCATCCGGCAGGGCAATCTGCTGAAGTTCTCCGTGCCCGATGCAACTCTTTATGTCAACGGTTCTCAATTGGCGCAGGGATCTTCAGGTGATTGCAGTCTCCCGGACTTCCGTTACTTCAGTACGAATTTTACTTATACTGTAGTTCCGACAAAAGGCGATGTGCGCCAAGTGGCGATCAACGGCCAGAAGATACTGGCGGGAGTGGAGAACTCACGCATTATGATCGTGCATGAATCCGATGACCACAATGCTGATCTGACTCTTGTCACGAATCCTGCATTTTTTGAAGGGAGCGCTGCACAGTTGGAAATTACGCCCGCAGTCATAGCAGACTTTTCCACGGTTTCCCCGCGTGCAGGTGATGCACCCCTGAATATCACCTTCGGGGACCAGTCGGCGGGAGATCCCACCGCATGGGCCTGGGACTTCGGTGACGGGAGCCGGTCCACCGAAGAGAATCCTGCACACCGGTACATAACGCCGGGAGCCTATACCGTCACCCTGACTGCCAGCCGCGGAGCTCTCTCCGATACCATTGCAGAAAAGAGTTTCATCGTCGCAACACCACCCCGCCTCGTAGCAAACTTTTCCGCCTTTCCCATAAAGGGCGTCATCCCGCTGGTTGTGAGATTTACTGACAACTCCACGGGATCGCCATGGATGTGGAACTGGAATTTCTGGGAGGTGGGGAATGCAACCCCGTCCTCCTCGTCGCAACAGAACCCGGAGATAACGTTCACCGAGCCGGGAACCTACAATGTCTGGCTATCGGTCAACAATATTTATGGCAGCAGCGACCTGATGCGCCCGCAGTACATTATCGTCACGGATCCCTACAGGTTCCCGGATACGATGCTCCAGGTCCAGACCGGCAAGCAGGGGTACATTGAGAAAGACTCCTGCATCCAGTTTATTGTCGGGAACAGCCCGGCAACCATCAGCATCAACGGAGGATATCGCGATCTCCCGAAAGGAGCTCTCGTGAGGATTGAGGCGCTGAGTAACCAGAAAGGCGATATCTATATCGACAATGGCCAGCTGCTCAAGTTCACCCTGCCCGATGCAGCAATCTATATTGACGGGGACCTTGTTGCTGCCGGGAAGATTGACAGCATTTACGTGCCATATATGACTGATTTCCGTACAGCACTTTCATACTATCTCGAACCGGCATCATCCTGGACAACAGTAACCGAGAACGGGTACCGTGTCCTCGGTGACTGGGACAATGCATGGATACGATTCTCCAACATCGGCATGAACACCGGTGGCAGCCTCCGTCTGACGGTTTCCGACAATGCTACCTTGATCGATGGTGCGGATAACCAGACGGTACACGACTGGGTAGTGCAATAAATTCACGGACCCGGTAAAAAAATCCCCGTCTGAACAGGTACCAGGTACGGCAGATCTCAGGAAATGATACAACCGGCCCGGGCTTATCAAAACGGCGTGTGTGCGATCCGGAGTATTACTGATCCTGAAAAATGAGTGTTCCGAGCGGGAACAGGTACAGCCCCTCGTGATCTGCAGGCCCGGCCGGGCCGGGGAATCGGATCCCCGTCATTACGATCAGCACCGGGTTTTATAATCCGGTGAAATACCCGGTTTCCTGGCAGAAGGTATGTTGTGATGCTGGTGCAGGAAACAGCAGAATATGGGAATTACTGGGTTTGTTGCAGCAGCTGTGCCTGTGCAGTCATATTTTCCAGGGCTGTATCCCCGTCAGAGAGCGATGATGCGGCAAGCTGCCGCGAATTCATGGCGGATTGCAGGTAGGCATCATTCCAGTAATCGGGATCATCTGGGGTCACGTACGCGCCTGCATTATTTGTATAATCGATCAGGTGCTGCTGGGCATTTCCCATCGAGACGGTATAGATCCTCATGTACTGGACCATGAGGGCAATCTGCTGTTGCGCTTTCGGGTTGTTCGCATAGGTCAATGCCGACGTATTTTTTTCAAAATCATCCGTTGCGAAATTCAGCCTGGCGATTTCATTCTCCCACGCATCGAGAAGCTGCCGCTCTTCCGCCACGTTCTGTCGTGTGAGCGCAAGATCCGGGGAATCGCGCGTAATTTCCGTATTATAGGTCATTGTATCTGCAGAGATCCGCTGGAGATCGGATCTCACCTGACGATCGAATTGCTTCTGTTCGGTAACCCATGAATTGTATTCCTGGATGGCAACGGTCGTGTTGTGGGTATCAGCGGTACGGATCGATGTGCAGCCGGAAAACCCGCACAACACTATCAGGATAATTATTGCACACAGGGTGATTACCGGGCCTCTTGAGAACATTACTTATCTATAGGGTTGGTTTTTTCTTTAATATTTCCTTAGTTAATACCCAAATGTGAGCAGAAATGCTCATAAAAATTTTTTCAGCAGCCACTGGAAAGTATTGTGATTTCGTGAATAGAGAGAATAGTTTAAAACTATTGTGAGAGAAAATAATATATGTATAAATGGGGCTGGCCAGTCTGCCTTTTGGTCGTCTTGATCGTCATGACCAGCGGCTGCACGTTCCTTGGTGGGGGAAAAAGTAACAGCAGCACGAATAACCCGTCGGTTCCCACGATGACAGATACGCCTGCCCTTCCGGATCAGTACGTTGCACAACCCGTTGTCACGGCAACACCGGGGAATGTGACACCACGGCCTTCATTGGGAGATCTGCCGGCGATTGAGGCAGCAGCAAGGACAACGATCAATGGTACGGGTCTTGCCGGGAACGATTCGAACTCTACAAATTCCAACACCGGTGTTGTGATTCCCGTTGCGCAATTCAGTTCGAATATTGCCATGGGATTTGCACCCCTGACAGTCCAGTTTACCGATACCTCACTGAACCTGCCTACTGGTTGGTACTGGGATTTCGGGGACGGGAATACCTCGGCGCTCCAGAACCCTGCCCACACGTATTATTCCGGGGGACAGTATTCCATCGGGTTCGTTGCATCAAATGCGGCGGGATCGAATACGATGAATTCCACAAATTATGTGTCTGTATATGCGCCCGGTTTTTCCGCATATCCCTTGTCGATATCGCCAATGGATACGGTCACATTCACTGATACCGGCGGCGGTTACCCGTTGCCGTCATCCTGGTACTGGGATTTTGGGGATGGGATCACAAGCAAGGTACGGAATACAACCCACCAGTACGTGTCCTCCGGAACGTATGATGTACATTACCGGGTTTCCGGCACTGCCGGCACGGCATGGATCAACCAGAGTGCCCTCATCACAGTCAGGTGAATCTGCATGAAATCTCTCCCCTACCTGTTTTTATCGTGTGGTTCAGGTGTATGATCCTATGTCGTTCATGAGCAGCATTTCATCGTTCTTTATGGAGCCGGAGGAAGAGACTGCCGTAGCAGAGCCAACCCCCTCCTCAGGGGTCCGGAAAAACAAGAATCAGGAAAACACCGCAGCTGTCCCCGGGGGAGATCCTATTCCCACCATCCCTCATGCAGATGACGGGGACCCTCTGCATATGATAATTGAAGATGCGCTGAGTGAATCCCCCGAACCGGAAGACAAATCCCATTCTCACGGAGACACTGCCACCCCCGCTCCCTCCTTCCTTGACAAGTTCCGGATGCTCCTCTCAAAGCCCCCCGAGCAGGATATCACTACCCTTGCATTCGATCCCGGGGACCTTGCTATCCCTTCGCTGGAAGGATCGCTCAGGGATGTCAACCTGACATACGTAGTGGAAGTTCCGTTCCAGTTTGTCCACATCGAGTATTCCCGTCTCGAAGGAATGATGATCTACGGCGTTATCGAACCTCAGCTCAGCGAGAACGAGCGGTCCGCGCTTACTATCATTGAGAATGCTTTTGAAAAGCTTGTCAGCACGAATGCCGAACTGGTCGATGCGGAATCACGGGAGAAGTACCTGCACGAACGCTTCTATTCCCTTGTCCATATTTTCGGGCTCAACCTGACCGATCCACAGAAAGAACGGATGTATTTCCACCTGCGCAAGCAGTACCTGGGGTACAGCCGTATCGACACCCTCATGAAAGACAAATACATCGAGGATATCAGCTGCAACGGGTCAGACATGTACCTCTATGTCCAGCACCGTACCTACGGTTCTGTCCGGACCGATGTGAAGTTCGGCGAGGTCGAGCTCAACAATTTTGTCCTGCGTCTTGCGCAGATCAGCGGTCGGCATGTCTCGCTCCTCCAGCCGATCCGCGACCTGACCCTGCCGGACGGGAGCCGTGGCAACATTACGCTCGGGGGCGAAGTAACAAAAAAAGGCTCCACGTTTACCATCAGGAAATTCCGGGCAAACCCTATCTCGTGCATTGAGCTTATGGATTATGGGTCTATCGATGCCCAGCAGCTGGCGTTCATGTGGATCCTGATGGAATACAAACGCTCTATCCTCGTATCCGGGGGAACAGCGACCGGTAAGACCACGTTCCTCAACGTGCTGTGCAGTTTCATCCCGCCCGAATACAAGATCGTCTCCATCGAAGACACGGCCGAACTGAACCTGATGCACCCCAACTGGATCCAGTCCATCACCCGTACCGGGTTCGGTACGTCGGATTCAGGGGCCAGTGGAGTTTCCGGCATGAGTGGCGGTGGCGGGGGAAAATCTCCGGGTGATATCTCGTTATACGATCTTCTCGTCGCTGCACTGCGGCAAAGGCCGGAGTTCATCATTGTCGGTGAAGTGCGGGGCGGGGAGGCCTTCACCCTGTTCCAGGCAATTGCTGTCGGTCACGCTGCCCTTGGGACCATCCATGCCGGATCCATGGACGAACTGCTGGCCCGTGTGGAATCCAACCCGATGAACGTGCCGCGCAGCCTCCTTTCGAACCTCGATCTGGTTATCTTCCCGATGCACATCAAGAAAGGCGAGCGGAGCATGAGGAGGATCGCAAATATCGTGGAGATCCTCGAGCTTGACCGGGACACCGGTGACCTAATCACGAACACGGTATTCAAATGGGTGCCGGAGATCGATGTTTTCCAGTGGCAGGGCCGGAGTTTTCTCTTTGACCGGATCAAGGACACGTACGGCGTGAGCAAGGATATCCTCAACGATGAGCTGAAATACCGGACGGATTTCATCATCTGGATGCAGAAGCACAATATCCGGGAGTATCATGCAGTCACCAAGATGGTCCAGCTGTATTACCGGGATAAGGAAGAGGTTCTTGGATGGTTATATCCGGGTCCGTCATTACCGACAGAACCCGCGGATATTTCGGCATATCTTACCGGGTGATGCAACATGACCCGGGGACACCCGCCACTTGTTGCAATCGATGAGGCAAAACGGAAGGCGGCTCTTGGCGGGAGCCCGATCCTGCTTGTCCATGCAGACCGTCGTCTTCCGTTTGATTTTATAATGTATGAAGGAGGCTGCATCACGCTCGTCCGGGTGTACGGAGGTTGCGGTACGCCCATTATGGAATTTCCGATATCGGGATCTATTGTGCCCGCGAGATTTTGGAGATGCGGGATCTCAAGATTCCGGAAGGGATTTTCTGTGAGTTGCATATACGGGGCCCGGACCGTCGCTGGCACCGGTACCTCGTTCTTCCCACAATTGTTGAAGTTCTGGAAAATGTAATGCCCGAAGATCCGGGGGACGGGGAGGATGAACTTCATCCGTAATCCCGGATTTTCTTTTTAAACTTTTTCAAAAAGGATTCACGTGTTATCCTTCTGCCGGTTCAGCCCGCAGGAAATACGCACGCGTGCGATCCAGGAGACCGCTGAATGACCGGCTGATACCGGAGAGGCTGTTCTGCGGGGATTTTGCTGCACGTTCACGGTTTCCCTTTGAGTTCATATTCTCGCGGGGGTGCGGTGCCATGAGTGCCCCGGCACCGGTTTTTTGTTTTTTCTTCATCTTCATTGCCATCTTATTTCACCTTTGCTTCCCAGCAGGGAATACATAACCCGGTTTTTTTCGTATAGTAGAAATCCAGTACCGGAAACTGTTCCCCACACTGGCGGCACCGCATTGCAGGGATCTTCGGGCCTTCCCATGCCGGTAGATCCGTCCCGTTCTCATGAGCCCGGGAGGTCCGGGTCCCCTGAGCTCCCGGTGAAATTGCGCTCTGCTCCCGGTACACGGAAATGCATCCCTGTGTACTCTGCGGTTTCCTGTACCCTCGTTGAGAATACATTACTTTCAAGGATTCGTTCAGATGCTGGATCTGTTCGTGATGAACTCCGTAGGATGTAAGAATTCTCCTCACCTGCCCGGCACGTTCCCGCAGTGCGGACTGCTGCCTTACCTGCATGTTTGGCTTGCAACTATATAGATTTGGCGAATTAATATAGAGTTAATCAAATTTTTATAGAATTTTAAGATTGTTTTATGGCAGATAAAACTTGTACAGGAACTCTCCAGTGACGCTAAAATGTTTTCATGTACAATTTTCGAATCCCAGCAATAATGCTTAAAGAGCAAAATCAACCCCCGTCCGGATTCACAGCATAAAAAATATAGTAATAGTAAATTTTATATAGATTTTAGGCAGACTTTATTGTGTCGCATTCGGTCAGGACCTGTGTGGTTCCCTCCGGGAAATTCCGGCGGAGCACGGGATCGCACACCGTGACAAAACTGCCGGCCGGCCAGTCCCGGATTGACCCGGTCATTCCTGCACGTACTTCTTTGATGGTGCCGCTTCACCTGGTTCGGACCGGCAGTCTCATCGCGGTCATGGTCCCTCTCCACTGTTTATTACCAACGCGGATTGGTTGCATCTCCCCGCCCGGACAGGATGAGCGTGTGTCAGCCGGTACTCAGGTGAGGAGGACCGTATGAAGATAGATTTCCATGTGCATACCAACCGGTCCATCGATGCTGTTCCCAGCCCGCGTCTGGTAGTAAAACATGCAAAAAAACTCGGGCTCAATGCCATTGCCATCACTGATCACAACCGGCTCTTTCCTCATCACGAGGCCCAAAGGCTTTCCCGCGAATTTGGCCTGCTGGTCATCCCGGGCATGGAAGGCGGCAACATCGCGGTCCGGAAACACTGGATCGCGCTTGGCGTTTCCCGCCCGTTTGAATCCCACTCTATCGATACGGTCCTCTCCTTCATCCGGCATGAAGGTGGCGTCTCGGTCGCACCTCACCCCCATGCGAGGCTCGGCTATGCCAATTATGCCGACCTTGGTTTCGATGCCGTCGAGTCCCTGAACGGTAGCGAGCCCCTGGCGAACACCCTGGTCAGGAATACGAAAAATATGCCGGAGCTCGGTGGCAGCGATGCGCATGCTCTGCCCATGATGGGCCATACCTGGACCCGGGTAGAAGCGGATGGGACTCTTGACAGCGTACTCGAGGCAGTGCGTAGCGGGAGGTGTACCCCTTCCGGAACAACCGTCCCGTTTCTGGATTTCCTCCGGTTCTATCCCCTCTATGTCCGTCACCGTATCCTCGGCGAGCCACGGGAAGCAATATCCCGGGCCTGCCGGGTGATCCGGGAGATCCGGGCCCTCGGGACCGGGGAGTCCTCATGCACCGCTGTCGAATACCCACGGATACAAGGTGAACAGCATCCATCTCCATAACGATTCATCCCGGCCGGCCCGCTGGATTGGCATTGATCTCAACACCACCGGCCACGCTGTAGTTGCTGCCGATCTGGTGACCGGTAAAATCTTGAAACTTGGCAAGAGACTCCAGTATGCACAGACTTCTTCCACAAATAACTGCACGAAACTCTACAGGGAAGGAAAACTCTGGAAGCTTAAGAAGATGAAGACCCGGGAACGAAAGGAGTTCAAGGCCTCGCTCAACAAGATCTCGCGCCAGATCGTCTCGTTTGCAGAGTCGTCCTGCGCAGGGATTAAGTTCGAAAAACTCTTCACGTACCGCTACCTGCACCACAAGGAGGTGGAGAACCCGTACGAGTTCTCCTTTGAGAACAGCTCGTTCATCTCCCTCCTGCATCTTGTCGAGAAGCGGGCGCTCTCCCGGGGGATCCCGGTCCTGTACGTGAATCCGGCCAATACTTCAAAACGCTGCAGCAGATGCGGGAGTTTCGGACGCCGGGTCCGGAAACGGTTCGAATGCCCGCACTGCGGGGCTGTCATCCATGCCGATGTAAATGCCGCGTTCAATATCGCCGCCACCGCCCATGACCTGGACAAGTTCGAGATCGACCGGATGCGGATGACCAGAAAGGAGATCCGGCGCAGGGCCCGGGCCAGGCTGCCTCCTGAAGAAGAGGGTCGGTCTGTGCCGGTACCTGACCTCACCTGCCCACGGGAGGTCCTTATCCACAGGGACGCACTGCAGATGATCCTCGGGGAAGGGCAGACCCGGGCATGTTTATGAAAAGGAGGACACTTGTGACAACAACATCCATTGTAATAATCCGGTTTACGTGCCCTCGATGCGAGCACCGCTACGAGATGCACGATACCCGGGCCTCGCCCGACCGGGATATCCTGGAACAGCGTTCAGACCAGTACGAAGACGGGATCTTTGCGGTCTGCCCCTCCTGCGGCTGTGCCGTATCGGTAATGATGAGGATGCAGGGGTAACAGGATCCGGTATTTTTTTTAAAAATGTGGTAAAAAACTTCCGGAAAAGACATTGAATGCGGGGTCTGATACGCGTAAACGTACTATCAGGCAGAGTACCTGATAATAACGTCTGGAAATCCGAAAATCCCTTCTCATTTCTGTTCTGATTATTGCTGAGGTATTCTACGGAACCGATTGACAGGGAATTATAGTGAAGGGAAACCGGTTTCCGAGAGGTAATTTATCAGAGCCTGCCACATGGCTTTTATCTGCGAGATGCGCTCAAGGAAAAACCGATACCTGTTAACGAGGAAAATGATGAGCGGGACGAATCGTTCTGTATATCAATGATGATAAGTGCTGCTTCCACTATAGGTTTTTCTCGTGAGAATATTGATACCTGGAACGTAATAACATTTCAACAATCTTTTCGGAGTGTTTCATGGACCTGATCCTGCAGTATGCCAGTCTTTTACTCACCGGGATCCTCACCGGCACCGCTTCCGGGCTTTTTGGTGTCGGCGGCGGGTTCCTGATGACACCGGTCCAGTACTGGTTGTATACCCTTGGCGGAATGGATAGCACTCTTGCCACCCGGCTCGCTTTCGGGACCTCACTTGCTGTCATAATCCCGACAATGATCAGCGGAGCTTTTGCACACCACAGCCGCGGGGCGGTGAACTGGCAGGCTGCTATCCCGATGGGCTGTGCTGCCGTCTTCGGTGGCTTTGCCGGAGGGACAGCTGCCGCTCACCTTCCCGGCATCGTTCTCCGGAGTTTCTTCGCGCTCCTGATTATTTTAATAGCCGTTCGTATGATCTGGCACTTACAGAGCTGCACGGTCTCCGAACCCCGCGGATCGACCGGGGTTTTCATCATCATCGGATTTTTCATCGGAATCGTATCCGGTCTTGCCGGGATAGGTGGAGGAGTTCTCCTCGTGCCGGTTCTCGTGATTTTCCTCGGCTACCCCATTCATTCTGCGGTCGGTACATCTTCGGCGTGCCTCATCTTTTCATCGACAGGTGCCGTAGCTGCATACGTTATCAACGGGCTCAATATTCCGGGTCTTCCGCCATATTCTTTTGGCTATGTGAATCTCGTAACCTTCGTGCTCCTCGCTGTCACCACCATACCTTTGGCACGCTTTGGTGTGCATTGTGCCCATTGTTGTTCCGGCCGGAATTTACAGATTGTATTTGCCGGGGTACTGATCGTGATCGGTGGGATGATGCTCGTCATTGGGTAAGATAGAGGAAACCCCGCGGGCCAAAGATTTTGAAAATTATTCTTTTCGGATAAAAAAAATGCTTGTAACGATACAAATCGCTCCAAGAATGAGAAACGCTGAAGTTATTATGAAATTGAAGTTAAAGGCTGAAACTCCCGCATAGAAAAAAAGAGCTGCGCCAATAAAACAAACCAATCCTATCAGCTTATCAAAGAGAAAAGATTCAAGTCCCATGATAAAATCCCGAACGATCAGTCTTCCTGATTTCTAACAGGAGACATGAATGACTGCGGCGAATGATCGTGATTCCTCCTCAATAAGGGTGAGTATCTCCGGTGTCGGCCGGATAAACGTCTCGAAATGCCGGAGAATACCGTGGGATTCGATTGTAACAGGCAGATCCCCGTACTGCCCGGTTCCGATGTAGATGACAGGAGGTTGCTCATCGTTAAGAAATGACAGTTCGTGATCGGCAAGCGGTGTGTGGCCATAGCTGTTTTTGAGTTTTTTTGATTTTTTCTTGGACCGTTTCGAGACGCTCCGATCGGTATGGATGATTATGTCATGGTCATAACGCACATGGTCGATCTCGATCCAGCCGTACCTTGATTTCAAATCCCCCTCCCTCCCCATCATTATTCTTTCCTTATCGTCCGGACATATCATTATTTTCGCCATACCTCTCAATAGGCAACTATATTCCGTTTGTGATGACCGATGAAAAAAGAGGAAAACGAAAATGAAAAAAAATTAAAAATGAAATTGGAAGAAAAAATTCCGGTACCGGCGCTTAACTGGTCTTTTTCGTGCGAGGTCTCTTCACATCATCATCGGTAAAAGGAACGAATTTCGCTCCCTCCATCCGGATTCCCCCGACAATCCGGTGCTCATAATTGCCTTCACAGGCATCCGTGATCGCGATAACCTCCACGTAACCTGAAAGCGGCCCGGCCCTGACCTTCGGGGCGAGGATCTCCTGCACCTGGTAAATCCCCGCGGAATTGGACATTGAGATGCAGAGTTCGATTGGTTTATGCTTACCCTTCCGGATTTCCACACGCTCGATCGCAAGGGCCGAGACCGAATGGATGGTGATGCTCCCCCGTTCGAAGGCTGCCCGTCCGCGCCCCTTAGTCATGTCCGTTGAATCGCCGATACAGACAAGCGCCGCCTCGATCGTCAGCGGTTTTGGTTCCCCATGATGGGTATACATCGCAGAGAGGATGAACGATTTTACCTGTGTCCTCTTCACTATATCCGGGTAGATTGCCGGGAGCAACCGGTCGAGCACCGGGACTGCAAGTACGATACCCAGGTCGGCATGATCGGTTCGGTGGACCATGTTGCCGAAATCATGGCAGAGCGTGGCGACAAGAACCACGAGGGCCGCATCATCCCTGTCTCCAAATCCCCCGGCAACGATATCAGGCTGCACATCAGCACCCTCAAGAAGGTCGAGCATGGTGAGTGCCGATGCAGTGGCAACCTTCGCGTGCGTCTCCCCGTGATCGTTCATCCCGAGTTTTCTGGTGGCCACAAAATCAGCCATCTGCCAGTGGGTCTTCACCTCGGCATCGTTGATAATGAGTTCCCCCATGGCAGCAGCCCTGTGCTTACCGGCAAGACAGCGCCCGATCGTGGCAATGGACTGCTCTTCGAGATCAGGCCCTCCTGTTCCCCCGGTTGTATGTGCGATGTCTGTTCGCCGTCCCATGATGCATAAGGTGTGGTGGGGAAAGAATATCTGTCTCGTGGTCCTGCCAAAGGGTGCGATAATGTACGGAGGTTGCACTATCTGTTCACAGGTGCATCGCACGAGGACTCTGCCTTTTTAGTCCTTCATGCGATTTTTCGGATGGTGCCGGGTATCCGGGCGGGAATTCTGCCTCAAACGTGTCCTCCCCTGCGCAGCGAGGGAATATTTTCCGAGTCAGGGCGTTCTTTTTTGTTCAGATGCCGGGAACGAGCCGGGGGAGATCTGCTTCCACGGTACTGTTCTTTTTAATGCCGAAATTATTCACAAGGACATCCAGCACACCGGGCGAGACGAACGCCGGGAGTTTTGGCCCGAGCGTGATATCCCTGATCCCGAGGTTCAGCAGGGCGAGGAGCACGAGTGCCGCTTTCTGTTCGTACCAGGCGATGTTGTAGGAGACCGGCAGTTCGTTGATGCCGACCTTGAACGCGCCTGCGAGTGCCTGGGCGATCACGACGAGCGAGTAGCAGTCATTGCACTGGCCGGCATCGATCACCCGGGGGATCCCGCCGATGGTGCCGAGGTCGAGGCCGTTGTACCGGTACTTTGCGCAGCCGGCCGTCAGGATCACGGTGTCCATCGGCAGGGCTTTTGCAAACTCGGTGTAATAGTCCCGCTCCGCGTGCCGGCCGTCGCAGCCTGCCATGACCACGAAGCGTTTGATGTCGCCGTTCTTCACGGCGTCGATCACGGTACCGGCAATCGCGAGTACTGCGCCGTGGGCACAGCCGGTGATGAGGTCACGGCCGGGGGCGTTCAGGTCCTGCGGGGGTTGTGTGGTTTTTGCATGGGCAATTATGGATGAGAAGTCCTTCTTCCCGCTCTTGTCTGCCGTGATGTGTTTCACGCCCGGGAATCCGGCCGGTCCGGTGGTGTAGATCCGGTCCTTGTAACTGTCCTTGGGCGGGACAATACAGTTGGTGGTGACGAGCACCGGCCCGTTGAACTTCTCGAACTCCTCTTTCTGGTGCCACCAGGAGGAGCCGTAGTTGGCGACGAGGTTGTGGTATTTCTTGAAGGCCGGGTAGGCATTGGCCGGGAGCATCTCGCCGTGGGTGTAGATGTCGACACCGCTGTCCTTTGACTGCTCGAGGAGCTGCTGGAGGTCCTTGAGATCGTGGCCGGTGATCAGGATGCCCGGGCGCGGGAGCGTCGTGGTCTTTACGGACGTGATCTCCGGGTTGCCGTAACTCTTCGTGTTCGCGGTGTCGAGCAGGGCAAGCGTGGTCACGCCGATGCCGCCGCATTCGAGCACGAGCGCCGTCATCTGGTCGGCCGGGAGTGCGTGGAGGGTGGAGGCGAGCCCCTTCTGCATGAAGTCCGTGATCTTCTCATCGGTGTACCCGAGCACCGCCGCGTGGTGATAGTAGGCTGCAACGCCTTTCAGGCCGAAGAGGAGCAGGGCCCGAAGCGAGGTGATGTCATCGTTTTTGTTTGCTGCTTCTGCGATCTCCTGCGCTTTTGCGGCAATGTCGGCAGCGTTCCTGGGTGTCCAGGTGCAGGCATCCGGCTCGGTTGCGCTGCTCTTCGGGAGTGCGTCCCGGATCGCGAGGGCCTGCGTGATGAGGGCATGGAGCCGCCCGTCATCGAAGTTCGTGTTGGTCAGGGTGGCAAAGAGGGCTTCGGTGATGAACATGCCGGCCTCCTTGTTCTCTTTGCCGGTCTTTGCCGCGGCGATGTTGCGCTCGGCAGTTCCCTTGTTCAGGTAGATTAGGACATCCATGAGTCCTGCGGTCACGGCTTCTTTCCCGCAGACACCTTTTACGGTGCAGCCGGTTCCTTTCGCGGTCTCTTCGCACTGGTAACAGAACATTGTCAGACTCCTTTCGTATTCTTTTACTACAAAGTATCTTTAGGATACCAAGATTAAATAGAAAAGAGTTTCAGAAACCATACCATGGACGATGCGTGCACGGTTAACATGACTGTGAAATATTTGACAAAGAAGTGGACTCTTCTGATTATTCTTGAATTGTACAAGGGGCCGGGGCATACCCGGCGGTTTTCGGAGCTGAAGGATTCGCTTGGGGATATTACGCAGAAAATTTTGTCGGAGCGGTTGCGGGAACTTGAGACGGAGGGGATTGTTACCCGGAAGGTGGATGCTTCCACGTTTCCGGTGAAGAGCGAGTATACTTTGACCAAGAGCGGGCTGGAGCTGGTGGATGTGATACGGGGGATCAAGATGTGGGCGCTGAAGTGGAAGATTGATAATATTCCGTGCGGCGGGCAGGATTGCAGCGTGTGTGTGTTGTAGTTTTAGATTGACGCTCTTGGGGGCTGCGCCCCCGCCGCGTGGGCATCCCCCCGGGGGTGCCGATGATGCGGGGAATACTGGAGATCAATTATTGACAATTTCCCGGATACCAGTTCTATCTGATTATGAGTTTGTTTGTTCCTGAAACTGTAGAATTAGAAATGAAGATAACAAAGATAGCAAAGATAACAGAGACAGCCGCATTCAACTCCTCTTCGATGCGTTCGTAACGAATTTAATTTAAACCAAATGATCTTGTCCCAATAATTTGAGAATTTCAAGTACCCTTTACTTAAATAATAATAATCTGTCATAATTAGTTGTTTCATATGGTCAAAATGGATAATCAAACTAAGGCGTTTCTAAAGTCAGATAAAATGCCCGGTGAGATTGAAATCCGTAATCGAAAATTTTTTCTGAAAAAATATGAAGGATCTGGATATAAAGGGGTAGTATGGAAAGGAAAAAACGAATATAACTTAGATGTCGCAATAAAATTTACAATTCGCGAAGACTACGACGATCGGTCCTACTTGAAGGAGGCTGAATTAGCAAATAAATTATCGGATTCGCAATATTTCGCTCGATTTCTTGATGTTGGAACTGTTGAATTAAATATTTTAGATACTGGAAAGAAAATTTTTGTTTGTTTTGTTGAAGAATTTGTGTCGGGAGAAACACTAGAAGAACATTTAAAAAATAATTCTAATATCAAAACAAGTTTTTTAAAAGCATATATTGAAAATATGTGCCAGGCCTTAAATGATTTAAAAGTTGCAGGTTTATTCCATGACGATCTCCATTTAGCAAACATCAAAATAATCCCCCCAAAAAAAGGGCAGTTGAATCAAATTGAATCGTCTTTGAAAATTATTGATACAGGGTCTTTAAAGGATCAACCCTCGAAGAAAATCAAGGATGATCATTTGTGGTTTGTCACCCATATTATTGAGATAAAAAATGCGATAATTCGACGCAAAAAATTATCTAAAAATGAAAAAGTATTCCTCGAAAAAACAAACAAGCTTCTCGAGACGATGATTGATGAAGACATTACGCGAGCACTCCGCGACCCATCGGCTATCACTAAACAATTTTCGGCAATTTGGAAAGAAAGTATGTATCCATCATTTCCGAAAGAAGACAATACATTGGACGATCCATTTTACTATTTATCAGCTGAAATCATCCCCAATGATTCATTGTTAGTTGAGCTTTTTGCAGAATCTTGTCCTTGGAAAAAGCGTGTTAGTAGTCCAGATATGATTGTTTTGACTGGGCCGCGGGGATGTGGTAAATCCACGATTTTTCGAAGGATGAGTCTAAAAGGAATGCTATATAAGGGGATAACTGAAGTCGAATCTTCTCAAATCGTTGGTTTTTACATTTCTTGCAGCACAGATTTCAAAAATCGTGTCTCGTGGATAAATACTAAAAATTTAGCTAAACGGTATGAAGGTGAAATTCTTCACTATTTTAATTTATTACTATTGAGAGAAATTGTCTCAACTCTCAACGTTGTTTCGATAAGAGATGATAGAATTCGGATATTTAGATTTGATAATAGTGATGAAATTCAGTTTTATAACTTTGTTACGGGAAAATTGCATATCACAGATTCAAAGAAACTTCTATTGCAAGGATCTTCTCCGATAAAACATCTATTAGAATTAGTCGAATCTGATTTGGAAAATTGTCATTCAACAATGAAAAGAGGGACTTCTTTACTTCAAAAAACAGATGTCTCATTCATATCTGATATTACAAATTATTTATCTTCGAAAAATCAATTTTTCGGTCAAAGAAAAATCGTATTTTTTGTTGATGACCTATCGACTCGAATTATTCCGAAATATGTTCAAATCGCTCTAAACCAGATAATTTTTGACAGGCCATCCAATCATATTTTCAAGGTATCTTCAGATAAGTACGGTTGGGAAATTGGTGAAGACAGGACATTTATCGATAAATATCGTGAGTTTGAAGAGATTGATTGTGGTACATATTTTGTCAATGCCGATGAAAAAACAAAAATTAATTTTTCAAATGATATTTTGGAGCTCCGTTTAGAGCTCAGTAAGTACAAAGGGACTCCTGAATCAATTATAGGACATTCAATTTATCAAGAAAAGTCGCTTGGAAAGGAAATACGTGCCAGGGCCAGACGAAGAGAGAAAATTAATGATATTTACTTCGGTATCGAGACAATTTCCAATTTGTGTTCTGGAGATATTTCAGTATTAATTGACGTCTATAGAAAAATATTTGAATACGGGAAAATTACTCCAGCCAGCAATCAAACCGTTAGCTCCTTCACTCAAAATAAAGCAATTTTGGAGGTTTCCAGAGAGTATCATCAATTCATAAAATCTTACCAACCATATGGCGAGGAAATGTATAAAATTTCCACCGAATTTGGAAAGTTATCCCGGAAAATCCTCCGAGAATCCGAATATCGAAACGCAAAAGACAAAAGTCTGATTCCAGAAACTTCACGAATCTATGTAGAAGAGGACTTGTCAGAACCGTCATTAGGTTTAAACCCTGAACAATCAGAAAAAATGACGGAGCTAGTTAAACGCACAATTTTCATCGAACTTGAACCTTCAAGGGCAAGAGACGGCTATACAAAATTAATTAGATGGCAATTAAGGCCCATTTTATGTCCGGTATTTGGAATCAGTCTCGCTAATAGCGGTGCAATACAATGGAAACCCGAGGCATTCCGATTTTTTATTAGTTCTCCGGAGGACGCATGCAATTCTGAATATACAAAAGTTTGGAAGTCTGAAAAAAATGAAGAGGATAAAGACTTACAAACATTAGATCGTTGGTCACCCCATCAATCGGAGGATTAAATGTTCAGTTTATCCGAAACTAAGTTAGGTGATATCCTCCCGGATTTGCCGGATATTAAAAAACTCAAAGTCCCTAAAGATTTTGAAAATAAAAAGGATGATTTATTCATCTGTGTCCTGGGTTTTGAAGATAGAGCAAAAAATATCGCGCAAAAATTATCCGATAATGCTAATTATCAATGTACCGAGAGTATTTTATTAGAATACCTTACAAATCGGAAAGATAATGAAATTAATCGAGAAGCAACTGAAAAATCTTTGACGAGTTTCAGTGATTTGCTAACTAATATGCAGTGTGAAGCGGATGATTTCCTTGATTCATTCCGCCAAATACTAAAAAGACTCTGCAATAATGAAAAACATATCCCTTCAATTACATTTGATATCAGCTCTTGCAGCGCAAAATTAACTCTTGAATTATTACATATTATTTTTGAATTCAATGTAAGATTACTATTGGTCTATACTGAAGCAGCCTTATACTATCCTCTAGAAAAACAAACCGAAGAGATTTTGAAGTTAATTGATGAGAAGGGTGATGATTTTTATCAAACTTTCGGACCGACACGTGGTGTCGCAAAAATTGTCCCAAGTCGATTTCATTCGGGTTGCAATTTAGATGATTTGCCAAATGCTGCGATTTTATTTGCAACTTACAAACCAGAAAGAAATACGACCGCATTGTCCAATATTTTTGCCGACCCGCCAATTGAAAAATATGGAGATCGAATTGTTTGGGTTATAGGCAAACCGCATAAGAAGAAGGATTATTATCGAATTGAATTTACTAAGAAAATTAATAAAATTACAAGGACCTCGAAATGTAAAATTCTTTCAACTTTTTACTATAAGGAAACATTATCCTATCTCAACGAAGAATTCGAAAAATTATCCAATGAATATCATGTTTTTGTAACCGCTTTGGGATCAAAGATGCAAGTTATCGGACTGTCCCTCTTCCATCATATTCACCCAGATGTAACTATTTTGTTTGTCACTCCCAAAGAATATGATGCTGATAAATACTCCGAAGGGAGTCTCGAAACCTGGAAAATAGATTTTGGCGAAGTAAACAAAATTAAGGAAATATTGGATAAAATTGGGACGTTAGAACTAAAAAATTAATAAAATTCTCGACATTTTAGAAGGATATTTGCTTGGGTTTCGTATGTTTTTTCGAAATGGATAGAAGAGTCCTTTTGAGATCTCAATAATTATCAATAATTCCGATTGCGAACCTTAACCTTTTGATCCTGTTTTCACTTTCATTTTGAATATGTCAAAATTGGATGGTTGGAAAAATTCACTCATGTCCACAAAAGGTTTTCAGATTGAAGTTAAGCAAGTAAGCGATAACATATGGGTTTTTATCCCAGATATTTCTTTCGAAAACCATTTTTGTATCCCATACTAATGGAAAATATGTTTCATTAGAGAAAAATTTATGATAGCTTAATGCATAATTAATGTTAGTGATGTGAAGCCAATGGTAAAACCAAAAGTAGAAAGTGAAACAAAGGATGCAAGATTCAAACGAATCGCATCGGCCCGAACATCAAGAATCTTAGATGATCTTCGTTTGCTTGGGAATTGCGCCAACACCAGTCATTACGGTTACACAGAAAACGAAGTCGGGAAAATATTCACCGCTATCGAAAAGGAACTAAAGCGGACAAAATCGTTGTTCAGCACTCAACTGACAGAATTTTCCCTTGAGTAGGGAAGGTGATTGAAATGCAAGTGAAGGAACTGTTCCAAATTTTTCAAACCGAAAATGATGTCTCAAAAATTGAAGAAGCGATAGAAACATTCGAAAAAGCAGCAGGTCAATCTGTTCAATGGATCCCTGTTGGGAAAAGAGAAAATAACGTTGGAACTATTGAAGGATCTTCCGATCCTGGAAGATCTATAGTTGAAAGAATTACCAACGGAATCGATGCTATCCTTGAATTGGAATATCTGAAACATAATGGACTTCCGGATTGCAGAAGCCCGCGAGAAGCGGCGAATTCATGGCTGAATGTTCCACCGAATGGATTGAGCGAGCTTAGCCCGGCCCAAAGAAGATCCTTAGCCCAACAGATCATGATTAGAATTCAGCCCGGGTCCGGACGTGAAAAGAGAATCGTAGAGATAAGAGATTTTGGTATCGGAATCTCTCCCGAACAGATGCAAGATACAATTTTGAGTTTGAATGAAAGCAATAAGCTGAAAAAATATTACGTCGCTGGTATGTACGGACAAGGGGGCTCCAGCACTTTTGCACGATCAAAATATACTGTGATTGCATCCAGAGAGGGTCCAGATCCTAGAGTTGGTTTTACGGTCGTAAAATATCTAGACTTACCACCCGATTCCTACAAATCCGGGCATTATGTGTACCTTACATTGAATGGTTCGGTCCTACAAACGGAAACAGAAATAACTGAATTCAAACCAGGAACCCAAGTGAAACATTTCGGGTATGATTTAACAAACTATTCTAGCCCCGTCGGTCCAAACAGTGTCTATGGCCTGTTGAATTCGATATTATTTGATCCGATATTGCCAATTTGGTTGGATAATCAGATCCATAATTATCGTCGTGTAATCAAAGGTTCACGAAATGCACTTAATGGTGCGGTTGACGAGGGGGATGAATCCAGTAGAGGTCCAGATATCGCCCACTCAATGAAAATGTTTTATGTAAATCTGGGTGATTGGGGGAGAGTAGGG
Organism: Methanoregula sp.; assembly: GCF_049518935.1. Lineage (GTDB taxonomy): Archaea > Halobacteriota > Methanomicrobia > Methanomicrobiales > Methanospirillaceae > Methanoregula. Next base: position 298,540 of record NZ_JBEKRH010000001.1, on the reverse strand, counting down.
ATGGAGTACTGGGTCCTTAAAAAACCGGAGAAGGGAAGTCAGAGCCCCATCAAGGCATTTGTCAATCCACAAAAACCCATCATCCTTACATTGAACGGTCAGAGCCATGCTGAATTTTCGAAAATTCTGATTAGTAAAAGTGCAGAGCTGCCATATCTGACTCAGCGGTTCATCGGACATATAGATTGCAATTCACTCACTCCTTCTGGAAAACGAGCTCTCTTCGTTTCAAACAGGGAAGATGCGATAAGGGGAGAATTATCTGAATTAATTCAACAAGAATTCATCAAAGCAATAAAATCAGACGACGCTCTGCATTTACTAAATATCGAAGCCCGCTCCGAGAATATTCACGAAAGAGATGAAAATGAAATCCAACAAATGCGGAAAGAGGTTGCTGCGATATTAAGAATTCAAGGCATGGAACCGACTTTTGCAATTGGGGGTTCAAAAGTTAGTGGAACGATAAAAACAGAACCGCCCATTTCACGACCCGGACATAAGAGAGCCATCAAACAAATTGAACCTCGCGAGCCTCCGACGTACATAAAAATATTATGGGATGTCAATAAGGAAATTCCATTTTACCCGGGTCAAAGAAAGTACATCCGGATCGAAACAGATGCGAATAGTAATTATCATGATCCAGATGACCCGACGAAGTCGAAGGTCAACATTATTCAGGCTCCCGGCATTGTGAATTTCTGTGGGTCCACACCACTACAGGCCGGACGTATGAGGATTATTTATGAGAGTCCGACCACAGCCCAGATCGGCAGCAAAGGAAAAATCCGTGTCGAACTCCATCGTCAGGGATTACTTTCGTTATCTGATGAACGCTCTGTTGTTATTATTGAGCAACCTCCTGCATCCGATCCAAGTAAACAGTTGACACTCCCTCCCTTCGATGTTGTTCCGATAGATCCTGATAATACAATGTGGGAGACGCTCCAGTGGCCTTTGGAAATTAATGAAGTTGCATCGGCTGCAATCGAACAAGAAGGGATGTTAACTATTTATTATTCGACGGTTTTCCCAAAATTTGCTGAGAAATTAAAAACCTATGAACGTCGCGATTCTGCTCTTGCGGCGTCTTTCACGAAGAAATATGAAGTATGGCTTGCGGCTCATTCTTTATTGTTGGAGCAGGATCGAAAGATGAAAGAGATGGTGAGTATCGGCAGCCAGGGCGATGATTCAGATCAATCCGAAATATTTGAGAGAAATGAACGATGCCGGATTGCAACAATCGCAACAATTTTCGCTGAACGCGAGGTGGCATATATTAGTGCAAAACCTACTGAAGATCAATAATTTTTTTCAGAGCTTTTTCAATTGACCAATATCCTCTTTGAAATTCATCTTGTAGGATTACAACAACATCCTTTTTCGTTTTCCCACTTTTGAGGAGCTCATTGTATCGACTCAGAAGTTTTTGACATTCTTCCGGATCCCATGATTTTCCTTGATTTATTGACTTCTTAACAATTGGTGTCCGTAATTTTGAAAATAAATATCCCGGCTCGAGCGTTTCAATCTCCTTGATTTTTTCTTGGAATATAGAGGAAGATAATTCGAACCCAACAAATTTTCTGTTCAATCCTATCGCAACTCGAGCCGTTGAGAAGCCGCCCATGAAGAAATCACAAACCAAATCTCCCTCATTACTGCTATATTGAAGCATTTTTTTCAACAGTTCATCAGGAAGTTCATTCTGGTTTTTTATTTTTCCAGGTTTGTATTGACGGGGTATTGTCCAGACATCCTCCCGGTCAAAATAATTGATGGATCTCCCATTCTCATTTGCTTCCTTTAATCCGAATCGTGATTCGACATTAAAAGTCCGAACTCCCCCAGGTTTTTCACAGAATAAAATATGATAATGTGAAGAAACGTATTTTTTTCTTGTGTACACACCAAAATTAAATTTCCATATTATATGATTGATTTCTTTTAATCCTTCATCCTGTAAAGCTCGAAGAACGTAAGATAAATTTGTGTAACCTGAAACGACATAAATTGAACCGCCAGGTCGTAAAACTCGTGCTGCTTCTCGGATCCACTCGTAGCTAAATTTTTCGTATTCGGATCCAGGGATCTCAATATATCCATCGACCACAAGTTTTTCATTCCGATTATAGTGTAAATGATGATTATTTCCGTTAATTCCATATGGCGGATCAGTAACAATCAAATCAACCGAATTATCATCGAGATGGTTCAACGCCCCAGTAATGCAATCTTCATTATAAAAAAAAGAATCATGAAGGATTCTGGGACTATTCTTTTTCGAACTCATGCTTCTAACAGAAGTAAGTACGGTTTATTCGTTATTAATTCCAACGATTCCGTTTTTATTTTCGAGTATTCTCGATCGCAGATTTCCTGAATGAAAATAATTCCCGGTTCAACACCAACCTTATCGCGCTCAGACTCGCAACCCCTTGGCCACTGCCGAACGCCCGCATGCGCCAAAGCGCAGGGCCCCTAAAAATTTAGAATTTTGATAAAACAAATGAATAATTTCTTTGCTATCAACCCAACAAATAACAATAGAAGAAAAATGGTTCCAATTAACGACAAATCTGAAGAGCAATCTCAAAAAGATTTTTTTATAAGTTATACTAAATCCGATGAAAAATGGGCCGAGTGGATTGCCTGGCAACTTGAGGAGGCGGGATATTCAACTGTGGTTCAGATATGGGACTTCAAATCGGGCAGTAATTTTATTCTTGAGATGGATAAAGCGATAAAAGGAACTCAGCGAACGATTGCTGTATATTCCCCAGATTTTTTTCAATCGCTTTTCACGCAACCGGAATGGGCTGCAACTTTAATTCGGGATCCAACTGGGGCAGATGGCCGACTTATACCTGTTCGGATCCGGAAATGTACGCCGGATGGCTTACTGAAAGCTATCAGTTATATTGATCTCGTTGATTCCGATACATCGACTGCAAAAGAAATCCTGCTTCGAAAAATTACGCAGGAGCGACTCAAGCCAAAATCAGCACCCATTTTTCCGGGACAGCCAACCATTTCCACCCCCCCACAATTTCCGGGATCACTACCCACTCTGTGGAACATTCCGTATCGTAGAAATCCAAATTTTATCGGCCGCGATGAGCAATTGGAAAAACTGCACGAGAGTTTGACCTCCGGAAAATATGCAGCGGTAACTCAAGCGATCAGTGGGTTAGGAGGGATCGGAAAGACCCAATTGGCGACAGAATATGCATACCGTTTTTCATCAGATTATACCGTCGTGTGGTGGCTGCGTGCCGAGGATCCTGCTATTCTTGCTGCGGAATATGCCCAGCTCGCAGATAGTCTAGGTCTTACGCCGGTCGGTACTTCTGATCTGCAAAAGAAAATTCGAACTGTTCGAAGTTGGCTTGAGCAAAATCGGGGATGGCTTCTGATCTTCGATAATGCGCTGCAACCAAGAGATTTGCATGACCCACAAAATCCCGAACGCCAATACCTACCTTCATGTTCTATTGGTCATGTTATTATTACATCTCGTAATCCCCATTGGGGGGAACTTGCGCAACCAGTAAAAGTTAAGGTTTTTGAACGATCGGAATCTATCACGTTCCTTTTGAACCGTACGAAGGAGACAGATCACATTGCAGCCGGTGTTCTTGCGGAAATGTTGGGTGATTTACCTTTGGCATTAGAACAGGCCGGGGCGTTTATTTCTGAAACTCCAGGCATAACAACTGCCACTTATCAAGATTTATTTAAAAAGCATCATTCTGAACTCCTAAAACGCGAAAAACCTCCATTGCAGTACCCTGATACGGTCGATACAACGTGGAGGATCTCCATGGATAAAATCAGGAAGGATAATTCAGTTGCCGCCAATTTGTTGAACCTATTTGCATTTTTCGCACCAGATAACATTCCGCCAGCATTGTTAAAAAACAGGGAGAGATTTCTTCCGAAACTTCTTGCTTCGGTAGTCAATGATGATATCGAAATAGGTGATGCTCTGGCACTTCTCGAAAGATACTCACTAATCGAATCATCTTGCCAAACTATTTCCATCCATCGTTTGGTCCAACTTGTCACGAGGGACTGGTTGAACGTAACCGAGAGAAGGAATTGGAGCAAAGTTGCAGTTTTAGTAAATAATGATGCGTTTAATTTTCATCCGGATCATCTCCAATCTTGGCAGGAATGTCTTCCATTACTCCCTCACGCTCTGTCAGTTGCCGAACATGCGGAAAATTTGGATGCAGAAGCTTCCACCACATCAGAAATTTTGAACAAAATTGGGTTATACTTTCAACAACGTGCAGAACTGCTTGACGCAAAACGAAATTTTGAAAGGGCGTTGGTAATTGACGAGAAAAAATGTGGATCCGAGCATGCATCAGTAGCAAGGGATATCAACAATCTTGGAGGGGTTATGAGGGCCCTAGGTAACTTTTCCGTAGCTAAGATTTGTTATGAGCGTGCCCTTGCAATTAACAAAATTGTCTATGGGCCTGAGCAATCAGAAGTCGCTACCGTTTTAAACAATCTCGGATTAGTCTCGAGGAATTTGGGCAATCTTCGTGAAGCTAAGGAATATTTCGAGAAGGCGTTAGTAATCGATGAGAGGGAATTTGGGAACGAACACCCATCAGTTGCCGCTGTGATGAACAACCTTGGAACCGTCTTGTTGGATTTAGGGAAACTTCAGGAAGCTAAGAAATTATTCGAGCGTGTGCTGGCAAGCAGTGAGAGGATATACGGAACTGAGCATCCTTTGACTGCAACAAGAGCAAACAATCTCGGATTTACCCTAAGGGCTCTTGGCGATTTTTCCGAAGCTGAGAAATACACCCGGCGGGCATTGTGTATTGACGAAAAAAGTTATGGGCCCGAGCATCCTGAAGTTGCAATTGATGTTAACAATCTCGGACTAATCCTCCAGGATATGGGAAATCTACAAGATGCTAAAAAATGTTTTGAACGGGCACTGGCAATCGATGAAATAGCATACGGACCCGAGCATCCAAAAATAGCGATAAGAGTTAATAATCTCGGATCAATTCAAGCAAGTTTGGGCGATTTTTCTAGAGCGAAAATATGTTTCGAGAGGGCTCAGAAAATTGATGAAAAAACTTACGGACTCGATCATACCCAAGTTGCAATATCGGTTAATCACATTGGAGAGGTTTTGAAGGAGTTAGGCGACCTACCCGAGGCAAAAAAATGTTTCAGACGTGCATTGAAAATTTTTAGGAAACACTTGGGTGATCAACATAGTTCAACTAATATGGTTCGAAAAAATTTGTCGAGTCTAACTAATAGGTAGATGGGTGATTGAACCCAATCAAAATTGTTACGACCCTTGAATAAATTTCAGTTTTTCTTTTTATTAATTCCAGATTCCCGAAACTAAAACGCTCTCACGCAACCCGGCCCGTGTCTCTAACAAAATTTTGATTCCGGTTCAACACCATTTATGCCACGCACCCTCTCGCAACCCCACTTCACAGAAAATTCCCAAAACCATAACGCTCCCCGGCCTCCCAGTTCCGGAACAGAACACCGGATTTACGTTCCCCCGCTGATCAGCCGGGCCGTCGTGTCCTGCGTAAGCAGCGTCATCTGGTGGATCGCGATTGCATTCAATTTTATAAGCCGCTCGGGCTGGGGAATATCTTCGCCAATGAAATGTGCGTTGAGATTCTCTAGATATCGAACCTCATATGAGGTGAGATACGCGAAGAGCATCAGCTCTTCGATGTTTCGAGAGGCAGACAAGCTGCGAAATATCGGCGTAATCCCGGATATTCCCTTTTTTATCCGGGTTGCTGTCGCGCCATTCTTTTGCGGTGAACCCGAAGAGAGTCATGTTGAGAAGATCGGCTTCGGATGCGTACACCCGGTTGATCTGGGCCGGGTTGAGCTCTTTCGGGATCAGGTTCTCTTTGATCGCGTCCGTATGAATCCGGTAATTGATCTTCGCGAGGTTACGCCGGATATCCCATCCAAGTTGTTTTCGTTCCTCATCCTTGAGTCGCTGGAATTCCTTGATGAGGTAGAGTTTGAATTCCACTGAGATTCATGAAGCGAATTCAAACGCGATATCCTTGTGCGCATAGGTACCGCCGTATCGTCCGGGTTTCGCAACGATGCCCCGGGCGTGTGTCATCTCGATCCACTGTTTCGGTGTCAGGGTGAAACTGTTGAGGCCGGCCTGTTTTCTAAACCCGTCGAATTGGACGGGATTAAAATCCGGGTTGTTGAGCTGCTCCCAGATGCTGAGGAACTCAGGCGGTGTTGCGGTTCCGGAGCCAGCTCCGGATAAGATCGTCAGTGTTCTCGGCATTCTTGTACCGTGCGATATCGGTAATGCAGATGTAATCCTCATCGTTCTCAACAACAATACCAACTTCACGGTCTAACACATTGATCTTCGCCATGGTGAAACCTCATCTGAACCCGGAGTTTCCGGACAAATATCGGTGAACCGGAATCTTCCCGGGTTTGTTATGAAGGAACGGCGTGAGTGGTGTGAAACTGTCCTTAGTGTGGACGAATAAAAAAAGCGACAGATTTTTTGGCAATATCGGCCGATTTGCTGATCCAAAATGATCAAACAGAGCCTATTTTGGAGAGATCCGGGAGGTACTCCCAAACATGAAGCATCTCCGACGGGAGGGTGGTGAACCCTCACGATCACCGGCTCATGCCAGACGCCTCGTGATCGCCCGGTTGTGTGCTGCCCTTCGCAAGTGCAAAACTGAGGTCCTTCCGCCACCCCCGCGAAGTAGTGGCAGACTCCTGGCCCGGGAAGTTTACACTATCCAAACAATTTCACATGAGCAATAGAGAGCAGAACTACGATCGTTCCCGTAGTGAAAATCGCAACAAACGCGGCCTGGTCTTTTGTTTTCTGATGAAATTTCCTGATCCCGTAATAGGTAAAGACCATGAACGCCGCTGCAAGAACCAGTAATGAATAGGGAACGTGAAACGCGATCGGGAGCCAGATGAATAATACCGGTAACGCCGATGCAGTGATCACTGATTTCAGGGTTTTTTCAAAATCCGGTTTTCCCCCGGTAAATAAAACAAAAAAGTGCTCGATGAGACTGATGACGAGAAGGAAGAATAATCCGTCTACTAAGAACAGAAAAATCGTCGTAGCGGTAAACACGGTTATCCCCGTCAGATCCGGGACCCCGGCCCTTTCAAAAAAAACCTTCCGGATACCATAGAATACGAGAAACAAAAACGATCCGGCGAGAACCGTAGCAATAAACGAAAGAATATCGGCTTTTACCGGCTGTGCCCCGGTTTTTTCCAGATACTCGCGGGAAAGCGGGATATGCGGTGTAATTTTTTCCCGGGAAACCATGTCAACGCTCCAAAAAATAATTATGGGACTCCAAAACAGCCAAAGCCGGTCGAGACCCCTTTTCCGAATCAGGTTCCGGTCCATGAAAGGGATATCTGCGATCAATTTCCCGGGAGATCATGAGAACTCCTGCTCCCACCAAAAATCCGAAAATAATTAGGATCTCGCATAACATGGCACTCTTCACTACGGTCTGGGAGCTCATGATATCCGCGGCATACGAGCCCACCTGGGAAAATATCCCAAGGATACTCATGATCATGATGAATAAAACCAGGAATCGTTTTGTTTTCATATCCATACGTTCACCTCATTTATGACCGGAATACATCAGTACCTATTCTCCGGTTCTTCAGCGATTACGATTCGTTTAGCCTGAGCTTTTCCTGGAATGCCAGGGCAAGTACCAACATTAAAAGATACCCTCCGATGGTTGGATAGGTATTGTAACTGCTGTTAATTTGCGATGGCTGAATTAGGATCACCACGATCCAGAGAAAAAAACCAGCAATAATTCCTTTCAATGCAGAAAACTGCTGTTCCTTTTTTGCATCTGACCAGCTTGATCGCTCGAAATAATAAAATCCGGATCCAATAAACACCGGGACAGGGCCAAGATTTATCCAGGCAAGTAACGGGTTCAGGAAAGCATTCTGGTGATAGGATATCGTAGTTGATTCAAGGTATAGTGTGAGAATCGTCCAAGCCGTAATGAGTATTAACCCGCTGACAATTCCCAATATTTTTTGATCTGTCTGAGATTGGGTCATTATTGAATCACGTGTCCTGTCTCTGAAGATAGATCATAGATCTGGAAGTCTCCCAGTGAATTTCAATAGTTATTTTTTCTCCAGGGCCTGCACCCGCTCCTCAAGTTTCTTGAGATCCGTTTTTGATGATTCATGCCATTTCTTGAAATCAGAATAAAGAAAGGCAACGAGAATAAACGCAATTGCGATCAGTGTCAGGAGGTACTGGCCAAGAAAAAATCCTACAATACTTGCGAAACATCCGATAGCAAATAATACAATTTGTTCATTGCGGTTCATAGTAAAATCACCTTATGTTTTTCATTGCTCTGACAAGAGAATGCACAATAAAAATTACGGGAAAGAAGTGCGGATACCATGATCAGGGAAATTTTTTTGAAAATAATTCGAGACTGTAATTTATATTCATACCCAATAAAATGGATAAAAATATCACAATCTGGCCAAGCCTGGCATTCTGCCCGACATTCGATATGCAATGTAAGAAGTGTCCACGCAAGGATGTGCGTTAACCCGCTCACCACCCCCAGTACTTTTTGCTCTCCTGCTGACTGGGTCATTGTTGTTGTCTCCGGTAGAATCTTCCAATAATGCACAAGATGCCCAGAGCAGAGACCGGAAGATATACCGGAACAGCTGACGTGGCCGTGGTCGGTTGCGATGTCATACCGGCAACCACCGGTATACCGGTATCATTCCCGGAGGGGACCGGTTGAGCAGATTCAGGCTTCCCGGTTCCCGATGACACGAGGACAAGCTGTTGCGTTGCAATAATATCCGGTCCGTAATGGTTCCTGGAAGTGACCGCGACCAGATATCTGCCCGGTTCGGCGGGCTCAGACGTGGGTGTCGGATAATAATTGGGCGGCTCGGTATACACCTGCCAGCGGGAAGGCTGAATTTCGGCAGACCAGATATTCTCCCCGGTATCTCCTCGTTGTATGGAAACATTCGCTATGTAAAACGATGATCCGAATCCACCGGGATTGAACTCCGCAGAACCAATCTGGAGAAGAAGAGAATCGTTCGAAGCAGCCAGGTTCGTTGTCCCGTTAATAAAGAATACCTCACTGGTTGTATGGGTTCCGCAGGGATCAATTGCAATAAATGGGGTTGCGGCTGGTGAAACTTCCGGGCTTATCGCAGATGCCCCGGAGATAATCAGTACTGCAGCCATGAGCAGGGTACATTTCCGGAAAAATACTTGTCGGAGACTCATTTCAATCACGTATTCGATGGAGGAGGATCCGCTCTTGTTTTTACAAATCCACCCTTCGTCTTCAGGGGTATGTGCTCGTATGTCTATATCAGATAAAGGAGGAATAAATAATTGTTCCTCCTTATGTGTTGGATTCGAACCGCTTTACGGTGTGTAAATGGTCACCATTGTCGGGTTCGGGCTGAAATACACACTGAATAACCCGGCCCAGTCCGAGGGGTACGAAATAGTGCCCGAAGAGAGAGTTACTGCAGGAATGTTGACATTGTGGAATACGATATATCCGCACAGGTTATACGGATTGGAATTGGATCCCTGAGCCTGTTCGAGCGTGTTCACGATTTCCAGATTCGTATTCGTTGAGATGTAGTTGGAGAAGTAGTAGGTAGACGTCCCTTTCGTGAGATCGCTTGTCGTAACCTGCCACCCGGTCTGACCATTAACCGTGGTATACTGCAGGGTTCCCTGTATATTGTCACCCTGAGTGACACTCAGCATCGGGCTGTAGTAGTAACTGGTTGAACTCGTATACCGCCATGACGCGATTGTCCAGTCTGAATTATTCAGATTATAATTCCACTGCAGCACGGGTTGCAGGATCGTGTTCGCGGTTTCAAGCCCATTGAATATCGCCAGAGCATAGCCTTTGGAAGATGGGGCTGTGGGCGTATACCACGTCGATTGCAGATAACTGATCTGGCTGACAGTTGCATCCGCCCATGCCAGCCAGTTGCTGCTGAGCAGGGGTGTCGCCATTGGAGAAACCCTGCCGGAAGATGCGTCGTCTATAACCGTCATAACAAGGTCCCCGTTCTCATTCACGACATATGTCGTATTTTTCTTTCCCGGCGGAGTGAGAAGAAGTGCTCCCTGGGGAACCGCGTGGACTACTGATGCAGGCTCGAGTCCTTCGGGTGTAGCGATTTTTGTCGAAGCCGCATCGGAAGCTACGAGTATCTGTTTTCCCGTAGAGTCGAAGACATAGGTTATCCCATTCGCGGAATGATGAATAATCGAACCTTCAGGAACTGTATATACATCGTTTCCGGCCAGTGTGCTGAATGCGCCTGTGATGTTGGTATTTTTTTGGGTAGTATCAACATGGAGTGAGGGCGTGTGAATGGTATTCACATCAATTGTTTTTGCACTCACCATCGGTACCATCGCCATCGCTGCCAGCAGCAGTGTCAGCAGGACAACGCTCCATTTTCGTAGTTGCATTTTCGTTTCCTCCCATTCAAACGCTTCGCTCGAAGGCATGGGAAAACCTTCAAAAGGAACTGAAGATAATGATCTCATGCCCTCGGGCAGGATGCAGGCCATCTGACTTCTACGGTAGGTGGACTCGTCCTTTCTTTTCGGGACAACCCCCGGCTGTCCACGTGTGACGTTTTGCCACGTGGCTTATAGCATTTCTATGGCGTCTCTCTAAGTGTTGGGCTGACAAACCGACAGACACCAGCCCCCGGGCCTGGCATGCGATCACCGGCCCGGCCACCCCTCATCGATCCCGCCGACTCCACCGCTCTCGCGACCCGGCCTTCTCTTCCGAACAAAGAGGGTCCGGCTCCACCAAAAAAAATTCAGCGGGCCACCCACCCAAGGAAATTATTTCCAGAAAATTTCCGCCAATGAAAAAAGGGACGGGTCTGATTTTCCTCATATGTGGGAGATTGCACAGATCATTCCCCAAGGCCGAGAAACCCAAGAAAAATCCGGCTGATCATCAAACAGGGATCTAAAAAAAATGCATGTGTTATCTTTCATGAACGATTTCAGTGTTTTTCGATCAATTCTATATTCTGGACAATCTTTGATGGGATCTCTCTTTTTAATCCCTTAAAACCCAGAACGTGATAGACTTCGGCGAGATCGATATTGTAATCTTTATCGATGTTATAGGATGATTTCACCAGAAATCCCTTTTCTGTATCAATCCAGTTTTCTCCCGTGGCATTTATTGTTGTTACGGTCACCACAGTACCATTTGGTGTACCGATTGCTTCAGTGATCGAGAGATTGATCATATTCTGGATCCCGATACAATCAAAATTTCCGGCGGACACCGGAACGTTTTTTCTGCCTAGGTATGAGTTTGTACTCACACCCTCCGCAGAATAATTCACATTATTTCCCTTTGATGTATAATTTCCACTTTTTTCAAGGGTGTACATCCATGAACTATTTTCTTCAATTTTTTCCGGATATGTTATGGTGTTTGGCAAATCCCTTTGCATTTCCGGGAATAACGGAGTATCTGAATATGATTCGGTAACCAATCCTTTGTTCGTCATCGTAAGCGTTTCCGTTTTTTCTGTTGTAACGCCGGAAGAAGTGGCATTTGATAAAATGTTCATCGTGATCGTTTTACCTGAACTGCCGGTAACATCCTCCTTTATCCAGGCAGGAATTTCCGATCCCTGTGCGCTGTTTACAGATTGGATCCTGTACAGGAATTGATCGCCTAGACCAAACCGGTAACTTAGATTATATCCTCCCAAACCGGGACTATTATCATTCAGTGTCTGGGCATTTATCGAAGCGATAATTCCCATGTAAATGACTACAACCAGACAACCTGCCACCAGCATTTTTCCACCATTCTTTTCCCATCTGCTTCCCTTACCGTTTCTGATAAATACCTGATACGCATGGAAAATTGCGACAATTACCATAATAAATGAGATCCACAGGATTGGTTGGGCAATCGGGACTTTCGGCTGCAGATAATAATAGATAAAACCCACAGATGCGAGTGATAAGATCAGAACGATTTCCAATAATTTCGATAACCATGCAGGATATTTTTGCAGGTCTTTTGTCAGAAGAACGAGACCGGAAATCAATACCGGTATCCCAAAAGAGAATAACGTGATACCTGAGAAGTCATGAAATCCGGAATACACTACAATTCCTAAAAGAAAGATAATAACCGATCCTGCAAAAAAGCCTTTTTTTAAGGCAGGTTCGTTAAAAATAATGGAATTTGTCATGGCCTCTACCTCGTTAACATTTCAGGTTGTGGGCCACACACATAAATTGCTGCCCCAGCTGGCAACCGCAGGACCAGCACGGGCATGCAACATACAGGGGTGCTAGCCCGATGCATGCGCCACACGCAACTCCGCCGGTGAATCCTCCGAGGGTCGTACATATGGCAAAACATGTGGCACCTGCACCGCCAAGTTCAAACAGGCAGGTAACGCAGTCAAATGAACCCTGCACAACAAGAGTTTCACCGGTTTTCTTGTTTACGATATAATGAAGGTATTCATTCTGCCCCGTTGCTGATTCATATCGTATGCCAACAACGTAATATTCGTCTGAAGTGCTCTGCTGAAGGGGATTTGCGGAGACCCCCCCGATACCGGTACTGCTTGTTGCATTAGCCTGTGTTTTTGAAACAACAACGGAATAGACGGTCGCATCCTTCTTCACGAACCCTTCCTTTTCCATCTTCGCCTGGAAATCCAGCAGGTTTTTGTTCTGTAATGCCTGGCTGGTAAATGTATCTGCCATAGGGCCGGAGATGATAGTTGACACCGGTTTTGCACCCGTCTGTGACAGGTTATTTCCTGAACACGCGGATGTGGATTGATCGGCAGCAACAGGTGCAACGGCAACAGCAATGAGCAGCAGCGTGACCAGCATCAGGCTCCGAACCTTTGGCATGATCGATAAATTCATTTTTTCCTCCCATTCATTCTTTAAAATTCTCAGGGGCATGACCAGAAACTTCATTACCGGAGAAGCAGATGGACTCATGCCTTCGGGCAGGGGCGGATCCGTTGAGTTGCAAACCACACAGGCCCGTCCTTTTCTTTTCGGGACAACCACCGGCTGTCCACGCTGTGATGTTTTGCCACGTGACTTATAGCATTTCTATGGCATCTCTCTAAGTGTTGGACGACACTTAGACAAACGCCATAGAAAGGTTAAGAGCCGGGTCCCAAAAGCTGCCCCTGATACCATGAACGTATCCGGAATCAGCCTCACTATCCTGATCTGCATGGCACTGCTCGTATCAGGCGTTTCTGCACTGAATGTCGAAAAAACAAGAGATTATTCCGTGACCCCTGCAGGGAATCTTCATATACCCTCACTAAAACCCCTTGTCACCTCAACAATCACTCAGGGGCAGGTCGTTGCATATTCCCGGGTTGTTTCCCCGGGTACATCTTCAATGATCACTGATCTCAACTGGGGAAATCCGGCGAACTCGCTTTCCCTCACCATTGTCGCACCGGATGGAGTGCTCGGCCCGTTTTATGATTCCTCGGACGGGACAATTAACGGGAGAATTGCACTGAGTATTTCAAGTCCCACCGGACTGGCACCGGGGACCTGGACGTTTTACATTGAAGGGTACCACGTAACCGGGTCTCAGACATACAGTTTCGTTACGTATTGATTGAAGAGTATAACACAATCTTAATCTCTATTTGCATATAAAATAATGGTGATGGAAACGCGGAAGATCCGGTTTATCCTCATAGCCGGCACCCTTATTTTACTTGTTCTGAATTCGCCCTGTGTCGCAGCCGGAAAATATATTGTCACACCGGTCGCGGACCCGGTTCAGGTAACTGCAGTTCCCGTGGATCCCGTTCCGGTTTCATTCTGGAATCTTTCTCTCTATGAAATGATCATTTTTCTCATATTGATGATCTCTCCGGCTCTTCTTTTCCCGGTGGAACTTCTCCTTTTTTTAAAGGCTTTCACCATTCTGGGCTACCGGAAGATCGAACGCGATGCGATCTTGCACAACGAAAACCGGCGGAGGGTCTTTGATGCCGTGAAAGCGAACCCGGGCATTTATTTCAATGTTCTTTCCCGCTTAACCGGCGTCAACCGGGGTACCCTGAAATATCATCTCGTGATATTGAAACTTAATAAAAAAATTTCTACGCTGAATACCTGTGGATCCGAACGATATTTTGAAAATAACGGGTACTATACCGATCTCGAAAGAATATTATTCCGGCGTTTGCGTGAGGAAACAACCAGGAAGATCCTTGAACTTGTATTTGAGAAACCCGATATTTCACAGAAAGAAATTGCCGAATGGATTGGAATATCTGTTCCTTCTGTCTCATGGCATATGGCAGCGCTCAACCGTGAAGGAATTATCATAGCACGGAAGATCGGGAGACAGGTACAATACCGACTTAGTACAACTGCAGATCCGGTTTTACGGAAGTACTGTGAGAAGTCGGCTTTGTGAGCCCTCTTACGATTACCGGCTGGTCCTAAACACTCTGCGATTTCTTTGGACCCCGGTTGCGTTCACAAGTACAAGCCTAGGCGGTCCGCCCGCCACCAGACACCCGGCCTGCTCTTTCCGATCAAAGAGGGTCCGCCCCCTCATCAAAAAAATTCAGCGAGTCCCTCACAGAAATTTTTTTCCAAAAAATTTTCCGGCAATGAAAAAAAACCTAAAACTTTTTTCCAAACTTTTTTCCGCGCCAAAAATAATTTTCAAAAAACTTTTCAGAAAAATTTCACAAAAAATTTCCCGGCCCGGCCACAACAAAACCCGGCACCGGAATCCCCATCACTCACGCCGAAACCCCCTCCAGAACCCCCTTTTTCCCGATCCACACCACCCCCAATCCAGCCCCTATACGCGCCCCGATTCCCGGAAATATCCAAACGGAGCCCTATACGCGCCCGGATTGGGATCCGCCAACCCCCTGTTTGGTGCGAAACTCCTGGAAGTTTTTCATAAACACGGGGTCCGGATGATCTTTTCACGTCGGCAAACGACGAACTGT
The DNA here is from genome assembly GCF_049518935.1 of Methanoregula sp. Lineage (GTDB taxonomy): Archaea > Halobacteriota > Methanomicrobia > Methanomicrobiales > Methanospirillaceae > Methanoregula. The sequence goes on along the minus strand of NZ_JBEKRH010000001.1, from coordinate 283,417 downwards.
TGATAGTTATCCGACGTAAATCTGCAATCCTGCGGCCGTACCCGGAAGGTCCAAAACAGGGGTTCTTTTCATTTTCATGTGCCCAAGTCCAGCTGAAATGGAGATCGGCCTCCAAAATGCGTCTGTGAAGGTTTTTATAACTCGATGGAAAATGCCCGGTTTGGCTTAAATCATGGGTTATACACGTTTTCCGGAAAAACTTGTACAACATGGGGTGCTTTTTGCACATAATTCCGGAAATGTCCCTCCCGGAAGGGTAATCCGGGGCCGTAACGAGCCCGGATTAGGGGGTGGGGAGGTATGCAGTTTTCAGGGAGGCGAATAGTTCCACACCCCTCACTTCATGGGCGGGAGGTTTTGATGTGCTCCCGCAAAACCCGGGTAGCATAGCACTTCGTAGTACCGTCCGGTATATTTGAATTCCTGGGATGTATTCAAAGGATCGCACTTCGGGCCGGGACTGTGTTTACAGGATAAGTTCCGGAATTCGTAATACTGGTTCTGGTCGGTGAAGCCTCCAACATACCGGTGGCCATTGTACCAGTCAATTATTTTCGGCCCGTATCGATCACCGGCAGGAAGCGTTGCGGTGCTCTGTAATACTTTTTCAATTTCCGGGAAATCCGCGAGCTCGTCAGGAGTAAGATGGACCATCGTGGCGTTTGGCATGAAGTAATCCGGCTGGACTTCGTCGACAACATAACCGGAACATTCTGGTTGAGCCGGTGCCGGGATAACAGGTGTTGGCTGAAGGGTGAGCTGAAGGTCTTGCGATTGATTCTGGCGAAGATCTTCTGGCGGAAGATACGCATGGTATACAAAATAACTTCCGGCAATTACCAGGATAACCAGGCAGACCAGGACCACCGGATAATAAGCGTTCATTTTTAATTTTTCCATCGAATGACACACTCCTTCATTCCCGGATTAAAAAATACTTTTCCGGGGATATTTACCGGGGTATCTGTTCGTTAATGAACCCGGGCAACCACCGGTGTCATGTTAACCACACCTGCCGGAATTCTTTCGCTGACCGTGACCTGATAGCTGGCACCATCCATGGAATGTTGCATACCTTCGAAGGCATACAGTTCCAGATTGAACGTAAGCGCATCCGTTCCCGGATGGAGGGGTCGGATCGTATCCGGGATGTACACGATAGTTGAATAATCCCGGGAGGGGTTATCTCCCTTATCCGGTTGCGAATAGGGCGATGCAACGTAAGGAAGTACCGGTGAGAGTGATTCGCGGGTGATATTTTCTATCTTCGTTCCGTACGGATATTTCTGGTCAAATACTGCGTGAATGTCCGTCAGGTTCCGCCCAACGCTTTCGAACGCCAGCATCTTCCCGAACCTTGTCATAACGAGAACGGTCTTCCAGCTGCCAAATGTCTGGTACTGAAGATCATCGTCCGCGAATACCTGTTGATTGTCCCGTACCGGAAGCGGAACGATCACATCGGTGATCAGACCCGGCTGATAATTATTCAGGCCTTCGATGTCTACAGAATACTTATAGAGGCCCGGGCTGTTGTTGATATAGGCTATAGCGCCAATCCAGACAATGCCAAAAAAAACAAAAATACCAATAATTCCAAAAAAGATCGTTTTCATGTTGATGTCTTTCATTTTTTTCACACATTGTTGCCTGCAGTTATCAGGATGAGCTGGATTATTGGTGTCTCTCTGTTTATCAAACTGGTATAGATCATTGTTTGGATGTCCTGTCGGGGTTTTCCCGGTAAACATATTGGCGATGCATCGGTTGTCAATGACCTTATTTCGGTTTACAGGATTTTCCGTACCCAGAGAATTCCGAAGAGAAGTGAAACCAGAATAACGGAAACCGGAACCGGAGCAGGTCGTGTCCGGGTCAGCACATCGGAATTACTCTTCACATCCGGTATAGTCAGATTGTGGGATCGCTGATAATCATAATTGTTCAACGATTGGATCCGTTCCAGCACCTGGTTTTCTGTCTCATTCAGTTTCGTGCCGGGGCTGCCATTCATGAATTGAATTTTAATTTCAGATCCCCCGTAATAGGGATAGCCGGAAGATCCCGGTAACGTGATACGCTCAACAGGGTATTTCTCCCAGATATCCGCCAACGCGGATTTCAGACGTTTTTTTTCATCCACCGTGATGTTCGTACCATCTGTATCATATCGTAAAGCATCCAGAGATCCCAGCAGGTTCTGTTTTCCTTCGTCGGTCAAAATCAGAATATCAAATGACGATGTAGCACTCTTGATTGCAGGATCAATCGAGATAACATCCACAGGAACGAAACCATTGGTATCATTTTCAGGAAATGCCCGTTCTGCATCCTGAATTGCAGCATGGGAGAATGGGATTATCATAATACTGAGGAATACCAGGAAAACCAGGATTATTTTCTTTTGATGGAGTTTGATCATTAGATTAATTCACCCCAATATAAAAATTAATATTTTTTAATATATTGGCCTATCCCTTAATAAAATACCCGACACGATGACAGCGAAAACTACAAACGCTATCGGGAGTGATGACTGCGTCGGGACCTCTGCAGGCGCTGTAACATTTACGAAAAACACTCGTGAATAGGGGGATTCTATGCCGCTTGCCCCGGCGGCATCAAGGGTAAATGAATAATTGCCCGGTGTGAGACTGCGATCTGCATGAACGCTGAGTTGTGCAGGATAACTCTGGGCACTCCTGGAAACAAATTCCGCAGGGGTTACGGTCACATTGAGGGAGGTATCCGAGATGTTATACGATACATTGCCTATTCCCTGGCCCCGGGAGAACTCTAACGGAATACTATAACTCTCGCCGGTCTGGAGATCGAATGCCGTATCATTTTCCGGGATTGTCAGACGATCGCTTTCAACGGCAGGCAACCCGGGTATGAACGCACCGCCTCTGATACTCACGGAATCATCGCCATAATTGAACGTGTCGTTCTGCAGGGTAATATTCAGGTCGATATTAATCTGATATGTCGAAATTCTGTATATGGGAGAATTGAGTTTTTTCGGCGATGCAAATGCCTGGCCGGTAACTACGTGCAGCCGGGAATGGTAGACATGGCCCGGTTCGACCGTGAATACTGACGGAACCATGCTGGCCGTTAGTTCGTCATCGGGAACGTAGCCGAAAAAATCATAGGCTGAAACATTGCAGGTTACCGTTCCCGGGCCATATCCCCGGCTGTAAAAGAGGTAATCAATATCGTAGGTTGTGTTCGGCTCCGCGTATACGTCAGAAGTAGTGAACGCTCCGATCGGAGCGGTATACACATCGCTGGTTGAAACGGCAGGGGTTGTATTACTCACCGGAGTGGAGGTCACAGGTGAAGATGCAAGCGGAGAAGCGACTCCTGCACTACCCATTCCGAAAAAAAAGAAGATTGCCAGTACCAGGCAGATTCCCACCGTGTATTTTTCTACCATTGTCCTCATTTTCCCCCCATTAATTCTGGGTTATCAACTGGACGTCTGAGGGATTAGTCACAATAACGACATTTACGTGTGAGCTAATTGCAGCAGGCATACCGGTAGCAATCCATTTTTGCAAATTGATCGAAACCGGATTACCGTTTAACGTATATGTCATACCGTAAAATTCACTATTGTGGATCATGGTATCTTTACTGGAAATATTGTATGCTTCATATGCCCCACCATAGACACTTAACCCGGAATCTTTAGGGACGAGATCAGTACTCAGTGATGATGAAGCGCCATGCGTCGCATCACTCGTGATTATCGTCCACGAGCTGGATGCGGAATTCCATGAGATGATACCTTTTATGATATCACCCTCCTGTACCACAGACCGGCTTCCTGTGAGGTAATTGCCATTCGTATTATAGGGGCCAGCCCACGAGGCAATTGTCCATGTATTGAGGTATCCTCCCTGACTCCATTCAAGAACTGGCTGAAGAATGGCATTATAATTAGCATTTTTCCTCTGTCCCTGGAATGCATTAAATAAAAACTGGGTGCGATATTTGGCTGAGGTTCCTTTTGTTGCTGGAGCTGCCGGGACTTTCCAGTATGCGGTAAAGGAATCCATTTGAGTGTTATAATCTTCCTTTTTCGCGGATTCAATCCATCCATTAAACTCTCCAGGAAGGTTTCCTGCAGGAATAACTTTTGCATTTATTCCAAGGGAATTCGCATTAGCAGGATTGCTATATGTTTGAGAATTACTTTGTACCGTTAATATTTTTTGATTATTCTGATATGCAGTAAAATTATTCCCACCATTGATGACATCGGTGTTTGAGGGTACATTAAAGATATGTGTCGCTGGGACAACTCCCCCGGCGGGAACGGGAAGATTTGCGGCCTTTCGATCATCAGCCCAATACCGGGGTTGTCCATCAGCGCCATACACTACAGTTACTGGGATATCACCGTTCATATCCTGTTCAACCTTACCCCCCCAAGGAATAGAACTGTCAGTACCTGCTACAGCATTCGTTGTGCTCTGGTGAACCAGATTGAGGGAATTCGTTATCACAATCTCTTTTACCGGTACGACGTCATTACTCGGTTGCGATCCAAGAGCAATCTGCCCGGTGGCTGTTTTGGCAAAATAATTCCCGGACTGCAATGAACTTACCACGGTGGCATTTACGAAGTAGGACGCTGTAACATTTTTGACATTCCAAAGAGGAATGAATGTTCCTTCAGCTTTGCATTCCATTGTATCCGTACATGTAGTCGGTTTTCCGATGTAGACAAGAGCACCACTGCCTGACCCATGTCTCCAGATACTGGGAGTAAGTGTGACCGATAAAGTATCTGTTGATGACGTTACAACAACGGAGTATCGCAGTACTGCATCTTTACTCGTTAAGTTCGTCGATATCTGCAGGTTCGAATTTACTTCACTCCCAGCGGATGTCTGATTATTTTCATTATTAATGGATTTGTCGGCATTTGTCGCGCTCACCATCGGTACCATCGCCATCGCTGCCAGCAGCAATGCCAGCAGGACGACGCTCCATGTGCGTAGTTGCATTTTTTCATTCCTCCTATTTTCATACGCTACGCTCGCAAGGCACGGGAAAACCTTCATAGGAATGGAAGATAATGATCTCATGCCTACGGGCGGGACCGGGTCCAACGAAGTTAGTCGCTTGGTGGACCCGTCCTTTACTTTTCGGGACAACCACCGGCTGTCCACAATGAGCGATTTATATTCGTGGTATTTATTCTTTCTAACGCAGTCATCTACCTGTCAGGTTCCGGAAAAAACGGAAAAGCGCCGGCCTGCAAAACACGAATTGAATTATCTGAATTTGTTGAATTCCTGCGATCGCCGGCCAGGCTCTCATCATCGTTTGAAAAAAGAGATCTAATACACTTCTTCGTGCGAACCGATATCGATCAATACCACCCGGGTCTGGTACGTCCCTCCTCTGGAGTCACCGGCCCGGCCACTACTTTCCAGAAATCCAGAGTGGGTATTTCCCTTGTTTTAAGAAAAACGCGGGGTATTGGGAAACTCCTCTTCCCGTACACAAACGATATAATAATTCCCCACAAAGATCGCATATCACGCGAGGATAAATGGGCAAAGAAACCGGAATTATTGCTGAAGAAACCGTCCCTGATCCGGTGGATCTGTTTTCGCGAAACAATGGAGAACCGATTCCTGCGACGGTTAGTACCCCACTCACTATCGAACCTATCCGGTTGAAAAAGAAACCAACCTCCAGGCAAATCAAATCTATCCGGGAAGATCTCCACGATCGTGCCCTGATTTCTGATCTACGGAATGAAGGCACCGTGAGCCTCACAGAACTGAAAAAACGACTGATGTAAATTTATTATTATTCATTCAAGTCGATAAGTAGATCCTGAGCTGTTCCCTGTCGGCAATAATTTTCCCGGACATTCTTCTTTGCCTCATGTGCCCGGACAACAAGAATTGAACGTTTGCTTTCAATTTGTTCCCGGACATGCATCCCGATTGCTTCATGCATCCGCTCTTCTGTCTCCTCGCGGGTCTTTCCGGTTGCGATACAGCCTGGGAAATCCGGAGAATATGCTGAAAAATTCTTTCCCGCTTTTTCAATTATTATCACGTAGTTGTGCATGCCCTGTTTCTCAAACATTCCGGTAAAATTCATCGACACCGACTTTTGCCAGCCGGAGCACGCCCCGGAGTGTCCCCGGTTTCAGCTCGTCATGAAGGGGAACTACGGTACCGGTCTTCCCGGCAGGTGTCATCTTTGATAGCCTCACGTAACTGCCCGCTCTTCCGGAAACAGAAAAACCGAATATATTGCATAAAATTCTGATTGTCAATTCGCCGGAAACCGGCTTATGATGAGGCAACCGATGACACCTCAAAAGTTGTGAGGATTGCCCGCTTCTTTTTCGTTAAAGGAAACTCTTCCAGATAGAGTTCGGTTGCTTCTTTCAGGTTACTGACCGCCTCTTCCACGGTTATTCCCTGGCTGACCGTACCTGCCTCGGGGCATTCTGCCACGTACATATCATCTTCTTTGTGAAGTACGGCGGTGAATGTGGACATAATCTCTCTCAAATCTCATTGGGTTATCTGATCCTAAAATCTTTGTTGAAGCAGATGGACTTGCGGCGTGTATCAAGCGGCAATCGATCTCCGGCCCTGGCTCCGCAAAATATTTCGTGACCCCCCTCACCCCACCACCACCAGCCACCCGGCAAAGATCAGAATCTGGATCACGGTCAGCGGGACCCCGACCTTCATGAATTCAAAGAAGGTCAGCGTCTCACCCTGCTTCTCCGCGTTCTGGATGATGATCACGTTGCTCGCCGCACCAAGAATCGTGAGGTTGCCGGCAAGCGTGCTGCCGGCCGCAAGTGCCATCAGCTGTGCCGTGCCGCTTCCGGCCTGCATCACGAGCGGCTGGAAGAGCGCAACGAACGGGACATTGGAGATGAACTGGCTGACGATCACGCTCGTGCCAAGGAGCAGCGGGACGGACGAGAGCATCGCGCCGCTGACGAGCGACTGGAAGTAACCGGTCTGCCAGACGCTCTCCATCAGGACAAACATCGCGGCAAAGAAGACGAGCGTGCACCAGTCGATGGCCCGGAGGATAGCAAACCGTTTCTCCGAGAAGAGGAGGATGGGGAGAGCAGCACCGATCGCGATCAGCGGCAGGGTCACGAGCATTGAGCCGGAGACGAGCGATGCAATGATATTGACGGCCGCGAGCAGCAGGATGATCGCAAGGGAGATCTTTACAAGACGTGTGAGCCGTTCGTCACCGGGAGTTGCGGGCATGATCGCGTACTCCTGTGCCGGGAATTCCGTACGGTAAAACAACCGCAGGATCGCGTACGCAGCGATGAGGCTGAGGATGGTCGGCACCGCGAGATAAAGCGCGAACGTGACGAACGGCGAGGCCATGTGGCTGTTGATCGCAACGAGCAGGTTCTGCGGGTTCCCGATCGGGCTCATCACGCTACCGGTGGTGATCGCAATTGCGAGTGCGAGCAGGAGAAGTTTTGGGGAGATCTTCCGGTCAGCAGCAAGCGCAAGCACCAGCGGTGTCCCGATCACGGCAAGCGTATCGTTCATCAGCACTGCCGAACCGATCCCCATGCCAAAGAGAACGAACAATACCACCTGGCCGGGGTTTTTTGCCCGGGAAAAAAAACTACGGGAGATTTCCGCTAAGTAGCCGCTCTTCACCAGCGCCTCCCCGACAATGAACATGCCAAAGAGGAAGATCATCACGTCCGCATCGACTGCGTGGAATGCCTGGGTGGGTGAGATCTGCCCGGTCAGGAGTACCGCCAGTGCTCCTCCAAGCATGATCTGCCATATTTTCAGGTGGAACCTGCCGATCTGCCGGACCGCGATAAGGAGGAAGACCGCAGCAAGTACGATAACGGGAAGATACGTATATCCGGATTCTCATTCCGGGGAGAAGAGTATTGGCATTCACGTGCAGATGGTGGCGGATCACGACTCATCGCCGTACGTTTGAACCGGCAAAAAAGACAGACTATCCTGATCCGTCACTGCGGGTGATCCACGCTCCAGTGCAGGAGCATCCCGGTCTCGATCTTCCGGGCTTCCAGCAGGGTGAGCCTGCAGAACTGGGACTCGTGGAGGAACCCCTCCCCGTCAGTAAGGGTGGGGGCATCTTTACCGCCAATGATGATATTACCGATATAGGAGTAAATCTCATCGACGAGATCGGCAGCGATCAACCCCGCAATCAGGGTTCCGCCGCCTTCGACCATGATGCGCTGGATGCCCATTGTTCCCAGTTCCTCCATGAGCTGCGGCAAGTCCACTTCCTCATCTCCCGCGATGATCACGGTGGCCAGTTTTTTAAGATGTTCGAGCTTTTTTGGATCTGCTTTCCGGGAGACCGCGATCACACGCTTCCCGGTGCCCTTGCGGAAGATCGCTGCATCCGGGGATATCCGAGCCCTGCTGTCCACAACAATGCGGATCGGATGCTCGTCCGCCCCCCGTTTTATCCGGTTATTCCGGCATTCCTCCGCCTTGACCGTCAAAGACGGATCATCGGCAAGAACCGTACCGATTCCCACCATGACCGCATCGCTCCCGGCCTTGAGCCGGTCGACACGGTTGAAATCCTGGATTCCGGATATCTTCACCTGCCTGCGTTCCCGGGTCGAAAGCTTACCGTCAGCGCTCATCGCAACATTGACAATAATATGGGGCCGCATGTCAGATCGATTTTTGCTGTGCCTGTTATATCAAACCACTGGTATCTTTCAGAAATCCTCTGAAGTCAACCGGGCTCCGCTCATGGAGACCTGAATCTGTTATCTCATTCCTGAACCGGTATCCCTCATCTCCTCTGGTTCATAGTGTATCTTCAAATAAAAAGAACGCCAAATGCGTCAAACACTGTTATGGCCGAGAAAATAATCCGGATCTTTCGCTACTCTATCACCGAGACGGACCTGGTGCGGATCTGTGTCATTACCTCACTTGCTATCTCGTGCATGCTGATCACGGCCATCTCGTTCTCCCGATCATTCAGCATGATCAACTACCAGCTCTTTTTCATACCCATCGTCTACGCCGCCTATTGCTACCCGAAGCGGGGGCTCTTCGTTGCCGGGATCTGCGGCATATCATTCCAGGCGATCGGCTATTATTACAGTTATCCGGATTCTGTTGCCATGGTGGGTGTCACCATGGAGGCGATCCTCTTTGTCCTGATCGCAGTTATTATCGCATATTTCATCGATCTGATCCAGGCCGGTGAAGCCCGATACAGGACAGTCTTTGAGTACTCCCAGCTGGGGATTGTCCTGTTCGACAGCTCCAGCTTCTCTATTCGCCAGATCAATGACAAATTTGCCGCCATGCTCAACTATACCCCGGATGAAATTGCAAAAAAATCATTCCTTGACCTCCTGCTGACATCCCGGGAGAAAGAACGGTTTTCTGAACGGATCGCAAAAGATGATGCCGCATCGGATTTTGAAACACGGTTTGCATCAAAAGAAGGTGATGCCTGCTGGGTCAACCTGTCCTGGAGCAGCATCGATGAAAAGACCGTCAGTTGTTCTGTTATGAATATCAATGCCCGGAAACTCGCGGAAAAACTGAACAATGATAACATGATGAAATACCGGCAACTGACGGAACATTCCCCGACGGGCATTCTCATCATCCAGAACGGCTTCATCCGGTATGCAAATCCCTCATTTATTACTTTTTCCGGGTACGAACTTTCGGAAATCACGGGCAGGTCGCTTGACCTGTTTATAGATCCTCTCGACCGGGAACTCTTCATTTCCTTCTCAACCAGATGGAACCAGAAGATGCCAGTATCAGACGATGAGGAGTTCCGGTTCGTGGCAAAAAACGGCGGGATGCGTATCGGCGCACTCTACACTACGCCCATCCGGCATATGGATTCCCAGGCCACGCTCATCAATATCGTTGATATCTCGGAAAAGCAGCGCCTTGAGGATAAGATTCACCAGGACAATGAACGTCGCAGGGGAATTATCATAACCGTAGCCCACGAGTTGCGTACGCCTCTCCAGCCTATCCTGGGATATCTCAACCTGCTCATCTCCGATCCGGCCGGGTTTGGCATCATTGATGATACCAAAAAAATCCTTGAACGGTGCCTTGTCAGCGTGGACCGGGAACGCCAGATCATCAACCAGATGCTCGATCTCTCGGTGCTGGAGAGCGGGAAACTGCAGCTGAGCTGTTCGACTTTTTCCCTTGCGACCCTTGTGAAAAAAGTGATCGATGCAGGCGGATATACGACAAAAGCGGAATTAACTGTTGACCTCGATGAGTCTGTGGAACTGACCGCCGATGCCGGACGGATTTTCGGTGTTATGGATTCCATCATTTCCAATGCAGTCAACTATTCCAAGCCGCCGAGAAAAATCGGAATATTTTACCGTTCCGGAGTCAATGACAAAGAACACCGGATATCTGTGCAGGACAATGGTATCGGCATTCCCCAGATCCAGATGAGCTCAATATTCGAGCCGTTCCAGCTTGCGGATGCGGCTGTCCTCTCCCGCAAATATGACCGTCTCGGGATTTCCCTGTCCATTGCCAAAAAGGTGGTCCAGATGCACGGGGGAGATATCACGGTGGAGAGTACGGTGAACGTTGGGAGCACGTTTACCATTCACCTGCCAAAGGAGCTGCCTCATGACCTATAAGATCATGCTTGTTGAAGATGATCAGCCGATCCTCGAGATGATGGAGATCCTTCTCCGCCGTATCGGGTATGAGCCAATCCTGATCCCGGATGTCATGGACGCACTTGAGCGTGTGCAGCACGACCCCCCCTCTCTTGTCCTCCTCGATATTATGATGACTCCTATAAATGGATGGGAATTCCTGGAAAAACTCCGGTCGGAATATAATATCCGTGAATTGCCGGTGATACTATTTACTGCATCACCTGCGGTTGAGGAGAAGATCGCCCTGTTGCGGGATCCTTATCTCGGGGTCCTGCAGAAACCGGTCTCGATCGTGGAGCTCAAAACCGGTATCGAAAAATTCCTCAAAAAATAAGCCCGAACCAGGGAACAGAGACATTTTTTTTATCGGGGAATTCGTGAGATATACGTCAACGGCTCCCTTTTGCATACTCCCCAAAACCGGCTATGCCTCGTGCGCAGCGCCAGGATCAAAAATCTGGCAATATTACGGAAATCGCACCGCACCTTTATACCTGTATCATGGGTGATTCAAAAGCAATTTCGAATAATATATTATAAATTATCATACAGTATTCTGAAATGATACCTATATTAGAGCCCGCCCAGTTTCCCGGGATACTTGTCTATGCGCTCTATCTCATGGCCATGTTCGGGATCCCAACAACACTCCTCTCTCTTGTCATCTTTTTCGTACTCGAAAAAGTCCCCTATCGCAGGGTCCGGCTTCTGTTACCGGCTATCGGGGCACTCGTGCTGCTGGTTGTCACTCTGGCTTTTTTCAGCAGCGAACCCCGATCACCGGAAGAATACGAGCGGACATGGGCCCTGATGATGACGACCGGTTTTCTGCTGAATGCCCTGGTGATACTGGCCCCCTTCCCCTTCATTCGCCGGTACACACGGGCGTTTTCTCCGTACCTTGTGATCTCGTTCACCGTGCTCACCACGTTTTTTCTTCTTACCTGCGTCGGGTTAATGGGTGGTGACGCACAGCGCCCGCCGGAAACTGAACCCGGGCGGATGCTGCAGATTGTGTATGTATATGCCGGGGAGATCCTTATCGCCGCTATCGTCTACGGGGGAATTGCTGTGCCTGGGAGGAAGGTATTTCCCCCTCAGGACAAACAGGAATCGTGAATGGATTGGAAAATGGCTGACGATAATGCAGCATCACGGGATCCCGAACACCTCCGGAAGATCCTCATCGCGCGGGAACATGCCCGGACAGATGCCTGGCTCCGGAAAGACCGGAAGGCGCTTGAGGCCCTGCTCGCGCCGGACTTCGTGGAGATCAACAGTCTTGGCAGATTTGGCAAAGAGGAGCTGCTCGACACGCTCTTCCCAATACTAACCCTGTACGAGTTTACCATGGAAGAGCCGCTCATCCATAAATTTGCAAACAATACTGCGACCATCAGCTACCGGTGTCATGAAGTGCTGACCGTGAACGGGACGAAGACCGAAGGCACATTCCGCGTTACTGCAACCTATACTATCAATAATAACCAGTACCGTCTCTCCGTATGGCAGATCAGTCCCGCAACGTGACAGGGTGCAGATACCGGCAGGAAACAACGATCGGGCTTACGGACAAAAACCCGGGGTCGTTCAGACCGGCAGGATGATCTTTTCCAGCAGTGCGACTACCGAATCCCCTTCCAGCAGCACGATCCCCCACTTCCCGTCCTCGCCAATGAGAAGCGCCAGCGGCCGGACAGAACACATCATTCCCTGTTCATGGCAAAGTGACACGTCACTGACAACCGGGATAATAATGCGATTCCCCATCACCCGTGGCTCCTGCATCCGGACCTCCGCGGTCATAGGGCAGGCACCCCCCCGGGTTGCCGCTTCAAAGCTTTCATGGCATCGTGTATCGCGGGATGCCGGGCCAGCTGCAGACCGGCGATCAGGATGAGAAGGGGGTGGCGGACTTTCATCCTCGCCGTAATGTCAAGTTCAAGGATCTGGCGGTCGAAGACCGGTTCCAGTTCGAGGTATATCCGGGATGCTTCGAGAATAAACCGGGATGCCCAGTACAGCCCGCAGCATTCACCGGTCAGCACCGGGTCACCAAGACCCAGGGTCACCCGGCCGCGGGCTTCCTCAAACCGGCACTCACGCCAGAAAGCAGAACCAAACGATCCGACCGGTCCAACGAGTGCCTGCACACTATGAACGATCTCCGCAGCATCCAGGGTCCCCACCGGTACGGCAGGTTGATCCAGGGTATGCCCTTTCTCATCGCTCTTTACAGGTCCGGCATGGGAAAGCACCGTATGATTCGCTACGAGTACTTCCGTTGCCACCCCGGCACAGGTATGGGATGTCCGGATGGCAAAAATGCTCCACGAAATCACCAGCGTCTGTTCCGGGGGGCCATCCTTAAGGACCAGCCTTACTGAAGCCCTCACGGGAAATGCGTAGAGGAGGAGTGCCAGGGCAAGGAGAGAGCCGATAATAGAGATGAGAACAAAGACCGGGATGAGGAGTTCGTCCATAAAAGAGAGGAAAAAGATTAGAGATCTTCCTTTTTATCAGACGCTTCCGCGGACTTGTTCTGGGTCATGGTCTTGATCGCATCGATGATCTGCGGCGCCATCGATTCGCTGAGTGCCGATATCACCTGCGCGATCTGGCTGTCCTTCTTGAGGGACATCACCTGGACACCTTCCGGTCCCCTGACATCCTTGTGGAGGATGATGAGTGCCACGGGTTCAATCCCGCCACCGGCGCCGGCTCCCTGGCCACCGCCCTCTTTGGTGTGGTTGCCGCCGGCCCCGAATCCGAACCCGTACCGTGCAACAGGGACAACCAGTTTGTCCCCGAAATCTATCGGGTCACCCATCACATTCTTTGTGGAAAGAAACGCTTTCAGCTCGGATGCAGTCTCTTTGAGCATCTGTTCGTTTGACACGAGAATTCACCGGTCAACATATCGCGTTTCCCCTATTTTAATCCGGCCATAAGAAAAAAGGGCACCCGGCTCCATCGTTGCTGTGACGGAAAAATTACATGTGCATACGGGAGGCGGGACCGGGTTGAGAGTCAGAGAAGGCATCTGATCGTATCATGGATAGATCATTTGAACGGATGATATTGTGTGTTTGGACATCCCTCCTCACACAACTGATGTGATGCAGGATCCTCAAAAACAATAGTGGTTCTTTTCCATGGGGAACCGGTAATAACGTTCCCCTTCTTCTTCGTTTATAGCAGAAGATCAGAATACGTTTGGACGTTTTTTTCCTATACCGTGCCTAGACTTCCACGTTCCCTGAAAAGACGGGTGAGAGTTCCCTCGCAGTCTGGTCCGTTGTGAAGATGATGAGGGCGTCCCCTGCGCGCAGGCAAATGTTCCCCTCTGGCTTGAAAATCGTCGTGTTTTCCCGGCGGAGGCCGTAATCTGCAATACCAAAGTTCTCTTTCAGGCACAGGTCGGCGATGGCCTTTCCTTCCGCCGCGGACCCCGGCTCAACAGTGAGCATATGGATGCGCAGGGAGAGGAGGACGGTATCCATACCCGGTATGGTCCGGCCGGTATCGCCATTTTTTACGAACTTTGCATACCCCCAGTTCTGGAGTTTGCCCACGATTTTCGCAATCTCGGTCTCCGGCAGGTGATATTTTTTGAGGGCACGGGTGAAGATCTCTCTTGCCGCCTCGAATTCCTCGGAAACGACTTCATCTGCTCCGAGGTCCAGCAGGTACTGGGCATGGCGGATATGCTGTGTCCGCGCGATGATATAGATATCCGGTGCGAGCCGTCGGGCCTTGCGGACAATACGGGGAATCGCTTCCTGCTCGGAGACCACAACGACAAGGGCCCGGGCATTCCGGATCCCGGCATACTCAAGGACCTCTTCCTGGACCGCATCCCCGAATATGAAGTATGGCATCCGGGCCGTCTTTTCCCGGCGGATAATATCCGGGTTCAGTTCGATCACCTTGTAGGGAATGCCGGTAATCTCGGCCGCTCTTGCCACGCTCCTGCCGGTGATCCCGTAGCCGGCGATGATAATATGATCGACAAGCGCCTGCCCCGGTTCTGTACCGGTAGTGTTTCCCGGGGTATCTTTTGGAGCCCGGCGCGGCATCACCCGGTAGAATGCTTCAACTGCCCGCGGTGCGGCATTCATGGCAAACGGTGTCAGCGCCATCGTAATGATCGCCGACGCAAGGAAGATCTGGTACACCTGGTCCGGGATGAAACCGGAGTCCAGGCCGTTCTTTGCAAGCACGAACGAGAACTCCCCCACCTGGCAGAGGGCAAACCCGGTGAAAATGCAGATCCGTGCCGGCATGCCCAGTACAGAGGCAGCAAATATACCGGTCAGGATCTTGGTGCCGAGGATGAGGATGACGATCATCAGGATAAGTATGATGAACGAGGAGTCCGAAAGGATGCTCTTCGTATTGAGCAGCATGCCAATCGAGAGGAAGAAGACACTCGCAAACAGGTCCCGGAACGGGATGATGTGGCTGAGCGCGTCAATATTGTAATCGGACTCCCCGATGATCAGGCCGGCGACAAAGGCGCCGAGGGTGAGTGAGAGTCCCGCCTGGCTGGTGAGCCATGCAACGATGATGCAGATGCCCGCTATTGTTACAAAGAAGAGCTCGCGGCTCTTCTGGCGGGTCACCCGGTAAAGGAGTGCCGGGATGACCCAGCGGGCAAGGATGATAATGACCAGCAGGATTGCGGCCACTTTCCCGATCTGGAGGGGAAGATCGTTCAGGTCCGGGCCGCTGCTGCCCATGAAGAGCGGGGTGATGAGGATCATGGGAATGATTGCCAGGTCCTGGAAGAGCAGGATACCGAGCAGCGTCCGTCCCTGTATGGTGTCGACTTCCCTGCGTTCCTGCAGGATCTTCATCACAATCGCTGTGCTGGAGAGGGAGATGACAAACCCGAAGAAGACCGCGCCACGGAACGGGACCTGGAGTGCATAGGCAACGAACGTGATGGCGACGATCGTAGTACAGAGCTGGAGCAGGCCCCCGACAATCACGATCCGCCATGACCTGAGCAGTTTCTCAAACGAGAACTCGAGCCCGATCGTGAAGAGCAGGAGAATAATTCCTACTTCACCGAATGTATCGATCGACGTCTGGTTGGTGATGATGGCAAAACCGTAGGGTCCTGCCAGCATTCCTATGACAAGAAAACTTACAATGCTGGGAATTTTGAAGAGCTGGCAGATATAGAGGAGCACTATTGAAAGGGTAACGATACTGACGAGTGCAAGCATCAAGTCCATTATGAATTTCCTCCCGGTGGCCGGCCCGGGTAAACGTTCCGGTTCCTCATGGACATGTTATCCCGTGCGGGAAAAAAATGATCCGTCAAATCAGGGATACACTCCGGAATGCTATGATACATTTTCTGACCTGTTGGTTCTGTCCTGGTACTGTACCAGTGTACGGAGCGGGTAAAAGAAAACGAGAGTGCCCCAGGCCTGATTTGAACAGGCGACAACTAGATCTTCAGTCTAGCGCTCTCCCAAGCTGAGCTACTAGGGCAGGAGTACAAATGTTGTCACTTTTGACTAATAAATGATCTGTTCCATGGCCCGGCACCCGGGGGCACGACCGCTCTTTTTGGTTCTGGTGAAAATCATCTAAAGAAATACGTGATCGCTCTTGGGGGCTCCAGCACATTGTGCTTCCGCCCCCGCCGCTCGGGCATCCCCCATATTACGATAACCCTCAGAAGGTTGATGAAAATCTCCTCCTGAAAAATAAGGGGGTCAAGGGGATGCTCCCCTTGGGTTGCCTCCCCCTCTGGGGGAGTGAGGGGGTCATCCTCGTACCTGCCGCAGAGAATAACCGGGTGATGGGAAAATAAGGATTTCTCCAGAGCACTCTTTTTTATACGCCGGGAATGACAGTATTAACCAATGTCGCTCCCGGCTACCAGCAGTGAGGATTCAGGACTTGCCAGTGCAGTGAAGAGCCGCACAGCGCATGTTGTCCACCTGACCCATAATGACCTGGATGCCGTGGGAGCAGATGCGATCCACCGCATGAAATACGGTACCGACGGGGTCTTTACTATCTGGAGTTCCGTGGGAAAATTCTCCATGCTTTTCGCCCTCGTTGCAGCGTGCGAGGGCAAGGGTGATCTGCTCTCGATCTCGGACCTTGGTTACCACCACGATCTGGAAGCCGTGGCACGCAAGGCCCGGGCAAACGGCTGGGTTGTGGAGTGGCGGGATCACCACCGCTGGCGGGACGAAGAGCTCCGGAAGATTGAGAGCGAAGTCTCGCTTCTCCGGGTTGACACCGCATCCTGCGGTACCGGCATCGTAGCCCGCGATCTCCTGCCGGATAATCCCGTTGCCGTGGAAGTTGCGCGTGTTGTCTGCGATTACGATCTCTGGAAACATGCGGACCCCCGCTCCGCCGTTCTCGGGCAGGTGCTCCAGCGCAAGAAGAACCGGGACCATGTCAGGGACTGCCTGGTGCGGGGCATATTCAGCGATGAGCTGATCGAAAAGGAGAATGCGGAGATTAAATCCGAGATGGATGCGATGATGCGCCGGAGCCTGAAGCATGCGACCCTCTCCGGGAAGAAATACCGTATCGCCTTTGCCCCGCTCTACGGCTACCCGAGCGAGACGGCGCATTTCATCCGCAATGAGAAGAAGACCGATATCGAGGTCATCATTGGTAAGGACGGGAAATTCTCCCTGCGTTCGGTCCCCCCGATCAGCCATCTCATTGCCCGGGAATTCGGCGGCGGGGGCCACCCGAATGCTGCAGGGGGTTCATTCAGTTTTTCCGTAGTGGAGCGGTTCACGTGGTGGCTTTTCAAGAAGAGCCGGCATTTCGATGAATTCGTCAAACTTGCTGAAGAGCATTAATACGGATTCTTTTCAGACGTTTTTCCCTGCCCGTGATCCCTGTGGGGAAACAGGTTTTTCAGAAGTACCTGCATGCCACATTGTTTCATGGAGGATGCCTGCAACGGATTATTATAACTCAGCCCATCCAACGATTTTTTATCCCCTTCATCCAACATCGATCTCCATGAAAAAAATATTCCTTGTTATAACCGGTCTCATCGTCATGGCGTGTGCAGTGATGCCTGCATCTGCCTTCACCATGAAATCCCTCAGTATCACGGTTTCCGGCAACGGTGATGCACAGGTAGATATGAACTATGATCTCTCGTTTGTGGAGCAGAGTGCGGTATTCTTCCGGATCGCCGATCCCGTTGAGGAACTCAAATCGGCATTCGATTCAGAATCCCGTCAGCCGGTAACGGTCACACAGGCCACCAGCTCATCGGCTCATGTTGTGATCCCCTCGTTTGCATCCGTCACAACTACCGGTGGAAAATCCACGATAACAACTCCGTCGTTATCATTTGAACGTGCCCAGGACGTGCTCAACTCCTACTGGTTCGCCCCGCTGGTATCCCCGGATTTCTCCCCGGCAGTGACAACCGTCACATTCCCGGACGGGTACGTGGCCGCCTGGTATGACCAGATCACTATCCCCTCGGTCTCCCATACGTTGTCGTGATACCAGGACCAGTCTCTTTTTTAATCTCGTGCTGCAGTCCGGCATGGGGCAGCTTCGAAGATAAACGAAAATCGATCCGCGGGACAACAGTACCCGGTATCATTGAATCACTGTAGGCTGTTGTGATACTGAAATAATATTTTTCCCTTGGCTTGAGATATCCGCCAAAATCTCCCTCTCGTTATATTGCATTATGGTATCAAGGAGTAAGGAATTTATTTCCCGGTCCGTGATCCGGAACAAATAGCCATCATCGGGATACTTCGGGCTATTATAATTCGGAAATACACAACTGCACGCCTTATTATTGTTAAAAATTTGGGTATAGTCAGTCTTTTCGACAATTAATGATTAATACATCTTTCTATGATAATAATCCGTATTTCCTTAAAATATTACTAAGTTATCGATAGTAAATTTCGGAGATAACCCATAATACGTTTAGATATATGGAAAAAAATGTTTTTGGTGATAAATAATTGCTAAAATCATTAAACAATTCATAAATAATACCAAAAGAAACTTACTTGATTGAAGGACCGGCTTACCTGATTTTGACGACCCGATGAGCCCGATCCTGCCCGAAGGCATGACATAATCAACTTCTTTTAACTTGAAGTTTCCGGTCGTGCCACGAGTGAAATATTTTGACAAACTAAGGTGGCAGCTGCATGAAGATATCCGGAATTTTAATAATAATCTGTATGGTGATGCTGGTTTTCACGGGATTTTTACCGACGGTGAGTGCTGATAACAGCCAGAACCAGTCAATATCCGAAACCTCTGGTACGGCTCAGCTGATCCCGCTCCGAAGTGATATTTCTGTATCTCCTGAACCGGCAAACAGTACAGCAGAGGTAAAAACGAGTAGATCCGCGATGGTTGGCCCGGTCATTAGCCCAGAGCGATACTTCCTCCGTGCCTGTTGATATGACTGGTATTGAATGGTCGAGAATGCTGGGTGGCAGTATGGGGGATGTTCTCTTTGATATCCAGCCGACAAATGGCGGAAATTATATCGCGGCCGGTGGCAGCGGTTCGTGGGATATGCTGGATGATAATGGGAATGTTGTTCCTGGGTATGTAAACCAAGCCGAAGCATGGATTGTAAAAATTGATCCGACCGGGAAAATCCTGTGGGATAAACTAATCGGGGGTTATGGATATGACCAAGCCATGAGTATCCGGCCGACCTCAGACGGAGGATATGTTTTTGCAGGATATTCCAATTCCAATGATGGTGATTTTGCCGGTAAAAATCACGGGGGTTATGATGGCTGGGTAGTGAAACTTGACCAGTATGGCAATAAACAATGGCAGACTCTGCTCGGTGGAAGCGGAGAGGATGAACTGTATAGTATACGCGAAACTGCGGAAAAGGATGGATATATTGTTACCGGCTATACAAAATCAGTATCAATACAGAATGCCAGCATGATAGGGCCGTGTGGTAACACGGATATCTTCGTTGCAAAGCTGAATCTGGATGGCAGTATTGCATGGCAGGATGTTATTGGTGGTTCGGATTTTGATTCCGGAAGCAGCATAGTTCCCGCTTCAGACGGGGGGTATATCCTCACAGGGTACACAGAATCAACTGATCTTCCCGATGCCATTAATGCAAACCACGGCTCTTATGATATTTTTCTGATGAAACTTGATGAGTCCGGGAATCTCCAATGGACAAAATACCTCGGGGGAGAAGGCGGTGAGGCGACTGCATATGGTAACGCGCTCCAGCCTACCCAGGATGGCGGATATATTCTCATCGGCCAATCACTCTCATCAAATTCCGACGATGTAACTGAAACCACACATGGTTCTGCGGATGTCTGGGTTGTCAAACTTGACCAAGCCGGTGATATCCAGTGGCAGAACCTGCTGGGAGGTACCGGCTATGATGATGGGACTGCAATCCAGCAGACTCCGGACGGGGAATATATTCTGACAGCAAGGACAACTTCCGATTCCAGTGGGGATGTTGGTCCGAATCACGGGGGCGGGGATATCTGGGTTGTAAAACTTGATCCGACCGGTAATCTTCTCTGGCAGACTGTGCTCGGTGGCAGTGCATACGAACAGTCAACCGCGATACAACCGACTTCCGATGAGGGTTTTATCCTGGCTGCACGTACTGATTCCAACATGACCGGGAATATCGGTCTCAACAAAGGATTCGAAGATACGTGGCTGGCCAAGCTGAAGCCCCGACTTGTGGTGGATGTGCTCGATTCGGATACTTCGGCCCCGGTTCCGAGTGCAAATGTTTTCCTCCATGATTTCTCCGACAATGAAGACCGGAATATTACAACCGTAAATGGCCGGGCGGTCTTTTCCGATCTCGGGGCTTCGAACCAGGACAAATTTGTGAACGGAAGCGTGTTTTCAGTGGATGCAACCGCAACGGGTTATCGTGATAGCACTCCGCTGAATGTCACATTTTCCCAGGATGGGCAGCGGGTTATTCTGAACCTGACGCCACTTATTGCGTCATACGATAAATCATATTCAATTACCTGTATAGAAAACTATGATAATGTCTGTGGGGGGCCGGGGAAAACAAATTGTTCTATCAATGGTTCTATTCAGGAATGCAATAATTTTGCGAATGATCTGAATATTGCCGGATACAAACAGAATTTTTACGATAAAGACGGGGATGTTGTTGCAGAGGATTTTAACACAAATCCTTCGTATTCGGGACATACAATAACTGAATCGGCATTCCATTATCATTCAGGACATGGTTCTGCTATCCCATCGGATGCGGGACTTGGGATTAAATCAATTCTCCTGTTGAAAGGATTTTCAATTATTGATTATCTCACTAACAATAATCAAGTCAGTGCCAGCGATGTCGAGGGGAAATGGGGTGGAAGCCTTAAATGGGTGATGCTCGATAGCTGTAAAATATTTCAAGATGATAGTTGGCACAATGCTCTAGGAACAACGCATGGAATTCTAGGTTTCTACACAAATTCTGAGGTTAAAACGACATTTCCGGATACATTTATGAAATATGCATTAAATAAGAGCTGGACGATTGTTTCAGCTTATAAACAAGCGAGTATCGATACATATCATGATCCTAATACAATTGCTACAGTGATTACAAAAACATCGGATCAATATAATCTAGACCAATTCCCCGGTGTAGGCTATCTGGCACCGGATAGTGATTCAAATAATAATACTTATTATATTAAACACTGGGATTGCAGGAGTGGAATTGAATTGTGATTAATAGACAAAAGATTTTATTCCTGATTGGAGCCCTGATAATTGCCGGTATATTTTTTCTTGGTATTATAGGTCCTTTCCAATCGATAATCACTCCCCATATTTCTTATTCCACTCCATATGGAGCCATAATTGTCCCTGCTGCTTTGCCGGAAACCCCAGACAATCTGACACTCTATAAGATAACTCCCGAGCCATACGACATGGCTTTTTTTTCAGTAATTCACGTTGAGCAGACTCGATCGAATGTTACTTCAGAAACAGATGCACCTACGGTAATTCAGAAAATCCTGAAACAATATGGTGGATTACCCCATGATGCCAAAATGACTTTAGACAAAACACAGTATTTAGAAGAGAAAAGTGGATCGACGGGTCAAACCATAGCAAAATTTCCTACTTACACTGATGTCCAGTACGGTCGCATCATCAATGGAATTCCAATTTCAGGAGATGGCGGGTATATTAGTATCGAACTGGGAACTAACGGGGAGCTGCTCTATCTTGATAAGATCTGGAGAACCGTAATCCCCTCTGGAACCGTCCATGTCATCTCGGCACCCCAGGCGATAGAGAGACTGCAACACGGCGAGATACTTGGCAATCCCCCACAATGCGGATGCGGTCTCGGGGGATGTCCGTGCGATCTTACTGTCACAAAAATTGTTCCGACGTATTATGAACAAGGGCGGAATATATCACAGGAATACCTAGATCCTGTCTGGGTATTTGCTGGGACGCTATCTGATGGTAATATCTGGTATTACTCGGTATATGCATGGCAATTTGCGAATTTTACTGAGGCACCGATATCTAGCACAAATCCGCTGAGTGTCCAGTTCACTGACACTTCTGAGGCCTCACCTACGCGATGGCTCTGGGATTTCGGTGACGGGACGAACACATCCGTGCAAAACCCGGTGCATTCCTATGAATCGGCGGGGGTGTATAACGTTACACTCACAGCCTGGAATGATCTGGGAAGCGATACGGTGATGAAGAACATTTTCGTTCAGAATAGTCCCGTCGAAACACCGGCTCTGAATTCTCCTTTGAATACGACTCCTGGTACCCAAGGTACCAGTAATATCTAAAATTAAGTGGCGAGAAAATGAAATTAATAACATTACTTGTAGTGGTAGTTATTTTCAGCCTCGGAATTACCGGCATCACAACGCCCGTGTATGGCCTTCCTGTTCAGGGGACCTATGATTATCCGATCGGTACCGTAAATATCTCGGCAACCGTTCCTGATTCACCTTCAACGGTTACGGCATATCAGGTAGTCCCCGGTCCCAACGATATAGCGTATTATTCAACACCGGACCTGGAAAAAGTGCGACTCAATGTTACTTCAGAAGCTGATGCTCCACAGGTTGCTCAAAACATATTGAATAATTATGGAGGCCTTCCATCAGATGCAGTCTTGACACTATCCTCCACTGAGTATCTCATTGAAATGAATGGGACAACGAATCAGGAGATTGCTCGTTATCCTGTAAGCACAAATGTCCAATACGGCCGGAAAATCAATGATGTCCCCGTTGTTGGAGACGGTGCGTATATCAACATGGAACTTGGCGATAATGGGGAACTGCTTTACCTGAATAAAGTCTGGAGAACCGTTACTCCAGATGGAAATCTATCTGTTGAACCGGTTTCTGTTGCAATAGACAAATTAACAAACGGGGAAGTACTAAACCCTAAAAAAGATTTATCTGATGTAAATATTACGAAAATCCGATTGGGATATTTTGAAAAAGGGATGAACCAATCCGAGGATTATCTTGAACCGGCATGGCTTTTCAAGGGAACGACGGACACTGGTGATCCAATCCAATATTATGTCTATGCCCGGCACTTCGCCAACTTCACCGCATCTCAGACAAATATCTCCACATACCAGGCGGTTCAATTCACCGATACCTCAGATACAACTCCGACAAAATGGTACTGGGACTTCGGCGACGGTACCAACTCGACTGAACAAAATCCTTCGCACATGTACATGACTGCGGGGAATTTCACCGTCAACCTTACCGCATGGAATGACTTGGGTAGCGACACGGAGACCAAGACCGATTACATCGTGGTTAACTTCAACAAACCATTGAACGCGAATTTCAATGCAACGCCCACGGTGGGATCCTACCCGCTTGACGTCCAGTTCACCGATCTTACCGATAAAACACCAAACCAGTGGTTCTGGGACTTCGGTGACGGGACGAACTCCACGGAACAGAATCCTCTTCATACATACCAGTCCGGCGGGAATTACACTGTCAACCTGACCGCGTGGAATACATTGGGAAGCGATACGGTCTCACAGTCGAATTATATTTATGTTTACCCGTATCCGGCACCGGTGGCGGGTTTCACGACTAATTATACCTCCGAGAACATTATTGTCCCACTTGCAGTGGCATTCAACGATACATCCAGTGGGAACATTACGAATTGGTCCTGGGATTTCGGCGACGGTATGAATTCCACTCAACAGAACCCGGTTCACACGTACCCGGTGGCGGGAAAATACACGGTATCCATGACCGCTTCGAATGCCGGCGGCAGCGATACGAAAACCCGAAATCAATACATCACCATTACGGGTCCAGAGCCAACTCCTACACCTACACTTACAATAAAACCAACGGAGACCTGCACCCCAAGACCGACTGAAACGCGCACAATAAAACCGACAGCAACCACAACTCATGAGCCCCCCTGCGAAAGCCCGCATGTCACCGGCATTGCAGGGAATTCCACGATTCGTCTTGACTGGGACGTTATTCCGGATTCCCGTCTGCAGGGCTACAAGGTTGTTATTTCAAAGAATAATCCGAATCCGAAATACCCGGATGACGGGTATATGTACTGGATTACTGACCTGTACCAGAATTACTCGGTCATCGATACCAGGACTTCTTACAATGGTGGCGACTTCGGAGGGTACCTGAAACCCGGCCAAACCTATTATTTCAGTATCACCGCCGTCTATACGAACGCGGAGGTCCCGGGCAATGCCATATCTTTGACAGTGCCGGAATCGGCGAAGTCCATGACTGAACTGATGGACATAACACCGGAATTTACTATTTTGCCCCAAGAATCCGAAGTCGTGGCGAATGACCCGACATATTAGTCAAATCCTTTTTTCTGGTTGGATTAGTTCACCGTTGGGAACCGTTTTCTTTCTTTATTAATAATCAATCGTCGACTTATCAAATCCCATTGATAAATTCGATGACACAGACAGTTGAAAATTTTAAATTCGCGCCCATAAAAAATACACACTAAACATAGTGTAATTTAAAAAAAAAAGTTCAACGCTCGTATACTGCTGACGCGACAAGCCATTTCCAGTACTCCCCGCAGTCCTGCGTACAATATCCCCCGGCACTGATCTGATCCGGATCAAGATGAGAGAGGGCGAGATGTACCGATCCACGGTCCGGGTCCATGAGAAATATCCTTGAAAAATCATATTCGCCCCTCAGTTCGAAGAGTGTGGGGAGCATCTCACGGGTGACCGCAACCTGTCGCTGGCGCTCGAGGAGGATTGCGAGATCCTTCCGGGTGGGAGATGGCTGGAAGAAGAACACATTTTTCCGGGCGAGTGCCTGCACTTCCAGTTCATGCATCGATTCCACGATAAGGACGTGCCCGGCTACGCCGGTATCCCGCATGGAACGCATGAGCTCGCAGTACACCGAGTTGATGGCGTCGGCGTGTTCGTCCGCATCCTGGTAATAGTTATCAGTAAGGCCAAGAGCCTGGGGTGCGGGGAGGGCACACCATGCCCCTTTCTTCTGCACGACAATGCCCGCGGCATCCTCGATTACCGGTGCCGTATCGAGACTGAGTTCTTCCATGATCCGGTTCCCGCGAAGCCCGCGGAGGCAGTCACGGACGCGCCCGGCATAAAATTTTCCCCCGGCACAGGGGATCTGGATCACCGCTGAAACCTGCGGGGCAAGCGACTCTTCCATGAGGTAAGTGGTGATATCCGCCATGTGCCCCCGGTGCGTAGCGATCCACGGTGCCAGCTTCTCCACATCCGGCCTTCCCGGCTCAGCCCCGAATCCCCGTGTTGCCAGTTTCAGCCGTTTAACCATAATAGAGATCTTATTACTCATAAGCATCTAAAAAGTACTGATGAATACACCACCGCTGCTGGTTACCTGCGGGCTGCCGTATACGAACGGCCCCTGCCATCTGGGTCATTTGCGAACGTACGTCCCTGCTGATGCGTACGTCCGCTACATGCGGCGGGCGGGCGAAGAGGTGGTCTTCGTCTGCGGTTCGGACAATCACGGTACACCGATCGTGGTCTCTGCCGAAGAGTCGGGCATCTCCCCCCGTACCCTGTCGGAACGTTATCACAAACATTTTGACGAGACCTTCAAACGGATGGGTGTCCTGTTCGACCGGTTCGGTATGACTGACGACCCGGCTACCCATCACCGGACCCGGGCAATTGTTGCCGAACTGGAGAAGAACGGCTACATCTACAAGCAGATCGTGCACCAGGCCTACTGCACGAAGTGCAAACGGTTCCTGCCGGACCGGTATGTCGAAGGAGTCTGTCCCCACTGCGGCAAGCCGGCCCGGGGAGACGAGTGCGACCAGGGGTGCGGCAAGCACCTCGAACCCGGTGAGATCAAGGACCCGGTCTGCAAAGTCTGCGGTACGAAGGCGGAGTTCCGGGACCAGGAACATTACTTCTTCAGGCTCTCCGAGTTCAAGGACTTCCTCCTGCCATTCCTCGACAAAGTGCGGGGCACGAGCAATGCGAAGAATTATGCAATCGGGTGGATCAAGGACGAGCTCCATGACTGGTGTATCACCCGCACGCTTGAATGGGGCGTGAAATTCCCGGGCCGTGACGATCTCGTGGTCTATGTCTGGGTCGATGCCCCGATCGGGTACATCGCGTTCACCGAGGAATGGGCGAAGGCGAACGGTAAAGACTGGAAGCGCTACTGGTGCGGCGAGAACCGGGTCACCCATTTTATCGGGGGCGACATCATCTATCATCACTCCATCTTCTGGCCGGCACTTCTCAAAGGGGCGGGCTATGGTGTCCCGCATGCGATCGTTGCGAGCGGGATGGTGAAGGTCGACGATCACAAATTCTCCAAGTCGCGGGGCTATGTGGTCTGGACCAATGACGATTATCTCGACAAAGGCCTGCCCGCCGATTACCTGCGATATTACCTGCTTGCCTACACAAGCCACACCAAGGAACTGAACTTCTCGTGGAAGGTCTTTGGCGAGCGGATCAACAACGAGGTGGTCAACATCTTCGGCAACTTCGTGTACCGCACGCTCTTCTTTGCCCAGAAGGAGTTCGAAGGTATCCCGCCCGGCCCGGTTGATCCCGCGATCACTGCCGAGATCGAGAAGAGCCTCGCGACCGTGGACCAGCTGATGCGGGACTACGAGTTCAAGGGCGCAGTCGACGCGATCATGGCACTTGCGGCGTTCGGCAACTCCTACATCCAGACCAATGCGCCGTGGAAACTGATCAAGACAGATCGTGCGGCAGCGGCGCAGGTCATCAAAAACAGCGTCCAGATCGTCAAGGCCCTTGCACTGCTCATCGAGCCGGTGATGCCCGATACCGCCGAACGGTGCTGGAAACAGCTCGGGTACTATGACAGCGTGGCAAAGCACCCGATCAGCGATGCCACGCACCCGGTCCCCGAGGCGTGCATCAAGGCTCCCACCCCGCTCTTTACTAAAATGGAAGACACCCAGATTGCAGAGCTCGAGGCCCTGCTCAATAAACGCGTTGCCGAGGCGAACAAAAAAATGGAAAAGACTCCCTTAATAACAATCGAGGAATTTGCAAAAGTTGAGATGAAGACAGGAATTGTGCTTGCTGCCGAAGCAATCCCGAAGTCGGGCAAGCTCCTGAAGTTACAGGTAGATATCGGCGGCGAGACCCGCCAGATTGTCAGCGGCATTTCCCAGTTCTACAAACCGGATGAACTCGTGGGCCAGAATGTTGTCGTACTCACGAACCTTGCGCCGGCAAAGATCTTTGGCGTGGAGAGTAACGGCATGATCCTTGCGGCCGGGGATGCGGCCTCGCTGCTCACCCCCCTGAAGATGGTGGAGCCGGGAACAAAGATCCGGTAACCTTCTTTTTTTTAATAACACACTTTTGACTGTGGAATAATCGAAAAAGAAAATTTGGTTGTTAAGGTCTGAATCCCCAGACTTGAATCTCTAAACCAATTGAAATTAATTCAAAGTATCTTCTTACCGGCATCGGCGCCGGGCTTCACGGAATAGGCCTCGGAGATCTTCATGATTACCGCGGACTTCGGTGCGAGGTGGGGCCTGACTTCCTTCATCCACGCCACATCCTGCCGGAAGATCTCGTCGTTCGTGTGAAGGGTCACCGGCCCCTTGATCTGGAAGCCGCCCTTCTCTCCCCACCAGGAGAGGGCCACCACCGGGTTCTCTGCCATATTCTTCAGGGTCTTGTGGAAGTACTGGTCCGATATAAGCAGGGTTTCATCGTCAAGGAGCTTGAATGCCCCGATCGGGACGACGTTTGGCACGCTGTTCTTCGATGATGTCGCCAGGAATACGGTCCTTGTACCGGTCAGCGACTCACTGATCTCCGTTGTCAGTGCTACCATTGCTGTCTTCTCCGGATAAGTTTTACTCGACAAAGGACATTAAAGATAGAGTATCCTTTATGAAACTAACTATATATTTGTGGATAAACAGTTCTAACTTTTTTTTTAATTCCCAGCCAGGATCTGTGAGAAGAACAAATGGGTTTTTCCTGAACAGAATAGCATGCCGGGATCTTCACCCGGCATGTGCGGTGATGGGGAGCGGGCTCCCTTGTGGATGGAACAGTTTTAATGAGAGGATGGGGCGGCTGCCCGGTCGCGGTGGCGCTGAACGATCGTTGTCGTGCGCCAGTTCTCGCTCGTGGCAACCTCCCTTAGCCATCCCCCTGCCGGCATCAGGCACGGGCGGGAACGCGTGCTGTTGTGCGATCCGTCGCGGGCGTGATGCGGGGCATGACCGGCATCTGTTCCGGGTATGTGGTTGTTGGTCGTTGTCATGGCATGGTCTCCTGGCCGCTGGACGCAATGCCCTCTTTGTCGGGAGTCATTGCATAGCGGTCTGTTTGTTCCTGCATATCCGAACGTGCAACATCCGGTTTTCGGGAGGATCTTTGCGGGGAAAGTGGGCCGCAAAAAAGGCCTCCTTTTCCGGAATGCGGGTACTTACGGATATGATACGAGTGTTATCCATCCCGCCATCAGCGGAATGAACACTCTGATCAGTAAGTTTTCAGGCCCCTGCACTTATATTCCTCAAATCGTCCGGGTGTTTTCCCCACACCTGCAGGTTCAATGAAAGAACCTGCTGAACGGGAAGGATATTCAGGAGCCGCACATCCAGCGGCCCTTTTTAGATTCTGGTGCTTTCCGGGCCGGAAGAATCATGACACGCAGGTGGATGTGCCGGCCCGGAACCCCGACGTGATTCACTCATAGATCTGCCGGCTCGTGCAGTAGCCCAGAGCGCACTTTTCATAGAAGTGCTGGTGGCACTCTTCAGCCGGCCAGAACGTGGACGCGGGCAGGATCTCCGTGACAAGGTAACGGTCCCTGTACTTTTCTGATGCCGCGAGCCGGTCGCGGGATACGAATGCCGCCATCTTCTGGGTTTCATCATAGTAAAAGATCACGGAGCGGTACTGCGGTCCGGTATAGTCTCCCTGCCCATCCGCCCGGGCAGGGTCGTGTATTGTCCAGAAAATGTCGAGCAGCTGCTCGTATGAAATGATTGCGGGATCGTACATGACCCCCACCGCTTCAACATGGCCGGTTGTGCCTTTACTGACTTGCCCGTAGGTCGGATCAGGGAGCGTTCCGCTTATGTAACCGACCACGGTTTCTGCAATCCCGCCGGGTCTTCGGAATACCGCCTCCGCATCCCAGAAACTGCCGGCAGCAAATGTTGCTTTCCTGTACTGGCCGGTATTTTCCATGCGTCGTTATGTTGCGTCCGGGCTTGAATAATGGTTGCGATTGTGCTGCAACGACTTTGCATCAGGAATATAACGTTACTTTTTCACACCTTCTTCCGGTGGGTAAAACAGATAGTTCAGGAAATATGGTTTAACCCGCAGGTTCAACGTTTCGCCACGTATTTTTACACAGAACACTGCCTCTATTTTACGAATACATAAACTCCTCCGGACAACTGGTGATCAGGGTGGGAATTACCCCCAGGAAGACAGGTGAAAGAGATGACAAACACCAGAATGACAATGCTCTGCGGCTTCTGCATGATCTGCCTCATTGCAGCGATCATGCCGGTCGCAAGCGCTCTCGGGAATGGGACTGCATGGAACAACAACCCTGAACATATCACTGCGATGAAAGCCAACGTGGCGTATACCGGGGCAATCGGGCAGGCACAGATGGACGGGGCGATCAGCTATATCGGTACCGTCAGCAATGGTGCCGGGACAAGTCAGCTCTCATCCATTGAATCGCAGTTCACCGGAACAGAGTCCTCTGCCGGGTCGATGACCGCCGCTGATCAAATCAAAGCTGCAGAAACGCAGATGAGTTCGGACCGGAAGGAGTTCATGACCACGGCGAAAGGCTCGCTCAAGGAGTACAACGGCACCGCAAAGGCCCTCCGGGAGAGCATCAATGCCTCGGTCATGGCGCAGTCCGGTACGATCCAGAACCTCAGGAACACGTGGTGGACGGACCGCGAGACCGCCCGTATGGACGAGTTCGCACAGAACGACCAGAACCGGAACAACGTGCTTGCGAAACTGACAGCAAAAGGTGTCGATGTCTCGCAGGCACAAGCGATCGAAAACCAGATCCAGCAGGAAGGTACGGCCCTGAAGGCCGGATTCGACAGCCAGGATGGGAATGCAGTCAAGGCCGCAAACCAGCAGCTCGCAACGCTGTGCAACCAGTTCCGCGATATCGTGAAGGGCTACCGGACCGCGCACCCTGCAAAGGCAACCGTGACTCCTGCCGCTGCCGTTCCGGCAACCGTGTAATCTTTAAAACACACACCTCGTGTGTATAGCCCCGTTCAGGTCCCAATCCTGCTTGTAATCTTCTAAAAAAACAAGTCAATCCGGGCACTCACCGGGCTTCGATATAGTTAATTTCGAAAAGACGGGATGAGAAAAATCCACAGGGATCTTCGAATGAGTGCCTCTCTCCCCATATCGCAATACCCCCGCGTAATGTATTTGTCGAAAACCAGTTCACCACAGGTCTCTGGTAATGATATGAGATCCGGGATCTCACCAGGGCCCAAAAAAATTGTTGCGAACTTCAGAAAGCTGTTTATTCACATCACGCGAAAATTTTCCGGAATTTTACCGGGTGTCGGGAAAAATTCCGGTGCGGTTACCGTTCTTCCGGTACCTTACGGGTCATCTGAACGTCCTGAAGGGTGACGAGCCCATGGACGATCATGGCCTCGACTTCCGGGAGCACTGCCATAATACGCTCGCGTGTTCCCACAACATCAATAACTACAGGCAGGTCAAGCGAGAGCTGGAAGACATCAACGGTTTTGAGGAGATGCTCATGTCCGAATCCTGCCATCCCGCTTACTACCGTGCACCCGGGGAATCCCTTACGAAGAAAGAACCCGACCAGGTACTTGTAGCCCGGCTCTTTGTTGATCAGCGCCGATTCAGCCATATAAATCCGCAACAGCACACCTTCGTCCATTCTGTTTCACCCGTGAATACCAGGGACCATGCAGATTCCCAGCGCGATCACCACACCGAGAATGCTGCCGCCCCCGTTTGTGAGGATATTGAGAAGCATCGTATAATAATCCCGATCCTCCAGCATGCGGAAGGTCTCGTAACTGAACGTTGAAAACGTGGTGAATCCTCCCATGGCGCCTACGCCGGCAAAGTAAAAAATATCCGACGGCGCCCGGGAAAAGACGATGAGTCCCAGCAGAAAGCTCCCGAGCACATTGACAAGGAGCGTACCTGCGGGAAGTCCCCGGTATGGCTGAAGCTTCGAGCACAGGTACCGGGCAACCGAACCGGCTCCCCCGCCAACCCCAATCAGGATCACGGGCTCCATTCAGGGCCTCCTTACCAGGATGATAAATGAGCGGCCGGCAAAAATTCCTCCAAGGCCGCACGCAAGGGTCAGGAAAAAGTATGCCGCTGATACCGCAGGTGGCTGCTGGACCGAGATGACGGCAAGCGTGGAGAACGTGGTGAATCCCCCGAGGAACCCGACACCTGCCAGCATACGCGCCTGACGGCTGAAACGGCCGATATAGATCGATTCGTACATGAAGATGCCCATGCAGAACGACCCGAGCGTATTGACAAAGAGCGTGCCGGGCAGGGACGAGAACATCTCCCCGGCAATAAATCTGAGAATTGACCCCGTCATCCCGCCAAGAAAAATGAGCGTGCAGCTGAAAAGTTCTGTCGTGTGGGCCGGTTTCCAGGACATGGCAGACTCTCGCTTGAGTACTTGTTGTTTGCGATGACAGATAATGCTCGTGAAAAATCCCCCCAACGGGAGGAATAATCAGTGACGGATTCCGGCCATCTGTTTTGCCATGAGAAGCCAGTGGAGTTCCCCGGAGGGGTGTTCCGTGCAGGAGAAATCGCGGATCTTTGCCAGCGCCCCTTTCATCATGACGATGCCGGCTCCGGCATCGCCCGAGATGATCCGGCCGATGAGCGATGAGAGGAGCGGCTCGTGGCCGACAAGCAGGATTGCAAAATCTTCCGGGTGCTTACCGATTTCCCGGCACACCGTATCCGGGTCCCCTCCGGGTACCAGCACCTTCCATGTCTCCGGTTTTTCCGGTGTACCAAGTATATCCGCAACAATCGCTGCGGTCTCCTGCGCCCGGTCAAGCGGGCTTGCAGCGATGAGATCGAACTGTATTCCCTGCGCGGCCATCCATTCCGCAACGGCTGCGATCTCCTCACGCCCTTTCTTTGTGAGTTTCCGGTGGGCATCCGTCAGGTTATGCCCGGCGTCCTCTGCCTTCCCATGCCGCAGGATGAAAATATCCACAAAAGCACTGAAGCCCCGGAAAGGATAAGGATTGTGCTAAAAAAGAACCGGATTATTCGAAGAGCCGGTAGTTCGGCGCTTCGTCCGTGATCATGATATTGTGCGGGTGGCTCTCGGTCATGCCGGCATTGGTGATCCGGACGAACCGGGCCTTGATATGCATTTCAGGAATAGTCTTTGAACCGGTATATCCCATCGCTGACTTGAGCCCGCCCACGAGCTGGTAGATCACTTCCCCGACGTGGCCGACATACGGGGTGACACCTTCCACGCCCTCAGGTACAAACTTGGTGCTGCCAATATCCTTCTTCTGGAAGTACCGGTCGCTGGACTGCCCCGTGCTCATGACACCCAGAGATCCCATGCCGCGGTACTGCTTGTACCGCCGGCCCTTCATCGTGATTACCTTGCCCGGGGATTCATCCGTGCCGGCAAACATGCTGCCCATCATGACCGTGTCAGCCCCGGCGGCAATGGCTTTTGCCACATCGCCGCTGAACCTGACGCCACCATCCGAGATGATAGGGATATCTGCGCCCCGTGCCACATCCGCTACCTGCGAAACTGCCGTGATCTGAGGGACCCCCGTTCCTGCAACAATGCGTGTCGTGCAGATCGAGCCCGGGCCAATCCCTACCTTGATGCCATCGACACCGGCATCGAGGAGTGCTTCGGCCGCTTCCCGGGTTGCAATGTTCCCCGCTATCACATCGGCTTTGACACTTCCCTTGATCTCCTTCACCGCCGCCACGACCTTCATGTTATGACCGTGGGCGCAGTCCACGACAATCGCGTCGACACCATTCTGGTCCAGAAGTTCTGCACGGGCAAAATCGAACGGGCCGACTGCCGCTGCCACGCGGAGGTTCCCCTTTGAATCCCGGGACGCGAGCGGGTACTGACGTTTTTCCAGGATATCCTGCATCGTGATGATGCCGAGCAGTTTTCCTTTCCTGTTCACCACGGGAAGACGTTCGACTTTATTGGTATACATGATCTCAAGCGCTTTTTCCGCGGTGATATCCTCGTTAGCCACGATCGGTTTTTTCGTCATGATCGTGGTGATCTTCTCGTCGCCGCGCTTCTGTACGATCGCCCGTACATCACGTCTGCTGACAATCCCGATGATCTTTCCCTTGTCCACAACCGGCAACCCGCCAATACTGTACTGCTGCATCAGTCGCTCCGCATCCGAGACCGTTGCGGTATCTTCGACATAGAGCACATCGCGCTCGATAAGCTCTTCGGCCTGTTTGACGGCAATGACTTCCTGCAGTTCCCGCTCGGGTGTCATATTCCGGTGAATAACCCCGATGCCTCCCTCGCGGGCGAGGGCAATCGCCATATTAGCTTCGGTCACGGTGTCCATTGCGGCCGAAACGATGGGGATATTGACCCGGATATTCCTGGAAAAGAGGGAACGGGTATCAGCCTCCGAAGGTTCGATCCAGGATGCCAGCGGTTCCAGCAGGACATCGTCAAAGGTTAATGAGAGTGGTACATCCAGTTTTTCGACAAACATTTCAATCACCTGATCATCGCAAGCGCTGTCTTGATCAAATCTTCCCGCACCGTCGCGTTCCGGTCGCCGCCACAGACCATGCCCCGCACACCGATGATCTCCGGGTTAATCCTCTTGAGCGCATCAATGTCCTCGAATTTCAGCGAGCCGGCAAGAGCGGTCCCAAGACCCAGATCCCTGTTCGTTTCCGTAAACGAGCGGAGTGTTTTCTCATCCATGAACGCAAAGGTGCTCTGGCGGTCCTTGATGCCGGTGTCAACCATGGCAAAGTCCGCCCCGCAGTCAGCGGCAACCGGAGCCATGTCGAAAGGAGATATCGAGTGCATACGCTCGTAATCGGAATATGCAGCGATAACAACGTATTTCTTCGGGAACTCCTCTTTGACTGCCCTGACTACGGCACTGATCACTTCCCGTGCCTGTTCGCGGCCTTCGAATGCGAGCCCGATCTTCACATAATCAGCCCCGGCACAGGCAGCACCGTAGGCAGCGAGAGATGCACAACCCGGCCGGAAGTCAAAATCACCAATCGCAGCGCTTACCGGTTTATGGGAAAACGATTTGATCTCCCGTATGACCCACGGGAAATTGGCGCCCAGCGAGCCCTCGGAGGGTTTCTTAACATCGATTATGTCAGCAGCAGAGGAGTGTTTTGCCTCAGAGATAGAGCTTGGGCTGACCAACAATTGCATAAAGTTTAATGATCTTTTATCCTAATAGTGATTGCGTTCGCCTATGGAACTGGTTCTTGCAATGGATTTGCGGCATAATCTGGTTGTACACGGTAAATCCGGGCACCGTGCAAGCTACAAACCGCTCGATTGGGGGTATTCCCCGACGGCTGAACCGGTCGGTTTTGTAAAAGCCATTGCACCCAGAAATATCTACATCGCAGATCTCGACCGGATCGAAGGCACCGGTTCGCACGATCGCGTTGTCCGGGAATGTGCCAGGAATGTCTCGGCATGTTATGTGGACCGGGGATGCCGGTCCCCGCAGGATCTGCTGAGCGGGTACCATATCAGGAATATTGTCGGTACAGAGACGGGCGGGGATGACCTCGCGCGGTATGGGGGTGGTCTTTTGAGTATCGATATCAGGGCCGGAAAAGTCATCCCGTCGGGGAGTGATCCGGTGGAAGTTCTCCGGAAAGCAAACGGCTGGAAATTCGACGGCTGCATCATCCTCAACATTGGTGCTGTGGGCACGGAAACCGGGCTGAACCGGGAAATACTGGAGACACTGCGGGCAGCATATCACCGGAAATTATTCTGGGGCGGGGGCGTTGCATCGGTTGCAGACCTGCATATGCTCGGCGATGCCGGGTTTGACGGGGCAATTATCGCGACTGCCCTGCACCACGGGAAGATCCCGCTGGCATGGATACGGAGGGGACGAATGTGTTAATCACGCTGGAAGGTATTGACGGGAGCGGCAAGAGCTCACTTCATACAGCGCTCAAAGAACTGCTTGCCGATCTCGACCCGGTATTTACCCGGGAACCGGGAGCAACGTGGGTAGGAGATTCTGTCCGCCGGGCAATCGCAGAGCAGATTGATCCAGTGACGGAAGCGACACTATTCGTCGCGGACCATGCTGCGCATCTCGCCAAGGTTGTCCGGCCTGCGCTTGCGGAAGGAAAGATCGTCATCTCCGACCGGTACAGCGACAGCCGGTACGCATACCAGTCCGTGACCCTCCAGGGGATTATCTCCGAACCGGAGAAATGGCTGCGGGCCATGCACAACGGCTGGACAATTGTCCCGGACCGGACATTCCTCTGTGTGCTGCCGATCGACGATGCGCTGACAAGGCTCAAGCCTGCTAGCGAGCGGGAGCATTTCGAGAAACGCGAGGTGCTTGAGAAGGTCCAGAACAATTATCTTGCGTATGCCCGGGCTGAGCCGGGGCGGTTTGTGATCGTTGATGCTCTGAAAGACCGGGAAGAGATTGCGCGGTTTGTGGCTGAGGCGATCCGGCAGATGTGGGAAGCCGGGAAAAAGAAAAAAAGGAAGAAGTGAAGCGTTTTCTCTCTCCGGAGAATTGCATTTAGATCTTTTCTTGTTTTATTGTCCGCAGTGGAGTTGCGAGTGAGCCCACCCCCTGAGGGGGGTCTCTCGGCCGCCTCGTCGGGGCCTCGCTGGGCAGATTACCGGTTTTGTTGATTGCTGGTAATTGAGCCGCCGCGGGGGCGCCCCGTCGGGGGCGGCGGCAGGCATCGCAATAATCATTAAAATATACAGTCGAAATTAATGAAAAATGATTGAATGATTTTCTATTCCTTCTTCGCAATCGTCACAATAACATCCCCGACCGTGATCACATCCACCTTCGCCCCCTCCTCCATGTAGGAGTACTTTGGCGTGAAGACATTCTCCGGGATGGCGACTTCCGTACCTTCAAGAACAATAGTCTTCGGCGGATTAGCCAGCTGATCCGGCGAGAGCGCGCGGACTGCGGTCATGAAGGCCTGCGCCTGCTTCCGGAACGTGGGGCCTACGATGCTGCGGTTGAAGTCGATGTCGGTGATGACCCGGTCGAGTTTCGCCACATCCGTGCGCCAGTGGACATCGGCGTTGAGCGTGCGGCCGGTGTCTCCCTCATCGT
The DNA here is from genome assembly GCF_049518935.1 of Methanoregula sp. Classification (GTDB taxonomy): domain Archaea; phylum Halobacteriota; class Methanomicrobia; order Methanomicrobiales; family Methanospirillaceae; genus Methanoregula. Next base: position 246,750 of record NZ_JBEKRH010000001.1, on the reverse strand, counting down.
TGACCGTGTGCGGGGCGTAGATCGTGACCTTCCCGAGCGGGGCGTTAAGGGCAAGGCCGGCATCGTGCTTGTACTTCCGCACTTCCGCTACAACCTGCACGAGAAGGTTTCCCTCTTTCCGTGCCGCCTCGTCCTCGTACGTGAACGAGACCCACGGCTGCTTATGGACGCTGTGTCCCGGGTTGAGATACGAGTAGCATTCCTCTGCAAAATACGGTGTGAACGGGGCGAGCATACGGCACAGCGCATCGAATGCGGTATGGAGCACGAGGCATGCGCTCGCGCGGGAGGCATCCTGCTGGTAGAGGCGGCCCTTGACAAGCTCGATGTAGTTGTCGGCAAGTACGTCCCACGCAAATTCGCGGATCGCCTTGAGTGCATCATCGAACTCATAGGCCTCCATCGCCGCGCTTACCTGTTGGATTGTGTCCGAGAGCCGGACGAGAAGCCACCGGTCGGCAAGCGCCGTGACCGGCGTGTCCTTGTCAAACCCTCCTTTTTCGAGTTGGATCAGGGCGAACTTGGTGATGTTCCACATCTTTGTCTGGAACCGGGACGCAGAGACCACGTCGTTCCAGTTGAACATAATATCGGAACCGGTCGCAGCGCCCATTGCGCCCCACTGCCGGAGTGCGTCGGCACCATACTTGACCATGATCTCCTCCGGGACGATAATGTTACCCCGGCTCTTGCTCATCTTGAAGCCGTCCTCGCCCAGTACCATACCGTTGACAAGGATCTCCTCCCACGGTTTTCCTCCGGTGAGTGCGACCGACCTGAGGATCGTGTAGAAGGCCCAGGTGCGGATGATGTCGTGGCCCTGAGGGCGTATCTGGGCAGGGAAGAATGGCGGCTTCCCGCTGCCATCCCATCCGGTCACGTTCAGGACCGAGATGGAGGAGTCCATCCATGTATCGAGCACATCTACTTCGCCATCGAATGATGTGCCACCGCATTTTTTGCAGGGGTGATCCGGTTTTACGAGCGTGGGATCGACCGGGAGATCCAACTCATCCGGCACCGCCATCTCGCCGCACTTTTTACAGAACCAGACCGGGATCGGGGTGGCGAAGATACGCTGCCGGGAGATGCACCAGTCCCACTCCATCTGGTCCACCCAGTTCTCCATCCTGCGCAGCATGTGCTCGGGATACCAGGTGATCTGGTGTGCCGCTTTCTGGATCTCGTCCGGTTTGATCTTCACGAACCACTGGCGCTCTGAGAGGATCTCGATCGGTGTCTTGCAGCGCCAGCAGGTGCCCACGCGCTGTGCGAGTTTCTCCTGCCTCTTCAGGATTCCCTGCTCTTTCATATCTGCAAGAATCGCTGCGCGGCAGTCTGTGGTGTTCATGCCCCGGTACTTCCCGGCGATAGCGGTCATCTTTCCCTGCCGGTCGATCGCCTTCCTCAGCGCGAGGTTGTGCTGTTTCCACCAGTGGACATCCTGCTTGTCCCCAAAGGTACAGACCATGACCGCGCCGGACCCGAATGCCGGATCCACGGCCTCATCCTGTACGACCGGAACATCGTGGCCGAAGAGCGGAACCTTCATGGATTTTCCCCTGAGCTTGTGGTAACGCTCATCAGTCGGGTGGACCGCGACTGCCACACAGGCCGCCAGCAGCTCGGGACGTGTGGTTGCGATCTCTACACCATCAAAATTGAAGTAGTTGAGCTGGGTTTCCCGGTCATCGTAGGAAACTTCCGCAAACGCGATCGCGGTCTCGCACCGGGTGCAGTAGTTTACCGGGTGCTCGCTCTGGTAGATGTAACCGGAGGCCAGCATGCGCAGGAATGAGAGTTGCGTCTTGCCGAAGTACTTCGGCGTCATCGTGATGTATTCATTGCTCCAGTCCGTGGAGAAGGCCATCTTCCGCAGAGTGATGCGCATTGCCGCGATGTTCTTCTCGGTCAGTTCGCGGCACATCCGCCGGAACTCCTCGCGGGACACATCGTTCTTCGTGATGTGGTTGAGTTCCTCTACCTTCACTTCCGTGGGAAGGCCGTGGCAGTCCCAGCCCTGCGGAAACATCACGTTAAAACCCTTCATGCGCTTGTAGCGGGCAAAGAAGTCGATGTAACACCAGTTCAGTGCATTGCCGATATGGAAATTCCCTGTCGGGTAAGGAGGCGGGGTATCGATGACGAACTGCGGCTTCTTCGAGTTCCGGTCAAAATAATGATCCTCATCGCGCCAGGTTTTCCGCCAGCGCTCTTCCACTTCGGCGAAATCATAGTTTTTCGGCAGTTGATCAGATGACACCATTTGTGCAGAAGGTTGGTTGTGAAATAAAATATAGTGATCGTATCCAGCCCGGGATAATCCTCCCGTTTCACCGTAACCGGGTAGTTCCGGTCCCATGGTGCATAATAAAACTCTTTTTGCTTGAAAACAAATGACTGTCCAATGCAGCGACAACGGGGTCTTGGTTTTGCATCGGCATTCGTCGGTGGGGCGATCCTCATCGGCCCCTATATGAAACCCACCTGGCTGATGGGGCTCGTTGTCATATTCTTCGCCCTGCTCCTCTGGCGCTTTTTCGATACCAGGTACCTGACCTATACCATGTGCGTTCTTGCCGCGCTCTACGGTATCGGTCTCCTTCCGTTTTTTGTCTTTTCCACAACACTTGCAATGCTTGTGCTGGGGGAACTCGTATTCCAGACCGGTGCGGATGACCTGAACACGTACCTGTATTATGTGATCTCCACCGCATGGGCCGGCGTACTGGTCATGGCATACCTCCACGAGACTGCGATCCTGACCGTTATCTTTGGCATTATCGCTGCGGTCCTCCTCAAGGTGATCCTCCTGAAATATGAGGATTCCCTGGTTATCGAAGGTGTTGGTATCGCGATGACCATGTGGCTGATCCAGGAACTCAATTACCAGGCCGATCTCCAGATGGTGGTGGCGGCAGTCATTGTCGGGTTCACGTTTGCCTATTTTGCTTTCCGCTCAAAAACAGCGGATCTCTCGGGGCTGTTCTCTTCCGCACTTGTCGGGATCGTTCTGCTGGTATTTGCCGGCCCCCGCTGGTTCCTGATTATGCTGGTCTTTTTCATCGTGGGATCGGCAGCCACCAAATACAAGTTCGAGTACAAGAAGCGGATTGGGGTGGAACAGGGGCAGAGCGGGGCGCGGGGGTACCGGAATGTCTTTGCAAACGGGATCGTGGCTACGGCTGCAGCCGTTCTCTTCGGCGTGTTCCAGCAACCGATCTTCATTGTGATGTATGTCGGCAGTGTGGCAACGGCTGCGGCGGATACACTGGCAAGCGAGATCGGTGTGACCGGAGGGATCCCCTACATGATCACAACTCTCAAAAAAGTTCCCATCGGTACGAATGGCGGGGTGACGCTTGTCGGTGAATCGGTTGCCATGATAGGCGGCCTGATCGTCTCACTTGCAGCGTTTTTCCTGGGTGTGATCACTCTTCCGATGGTTCTTGTCTGCACGCTCGCCGGGTTTGTCGGTACCAATATTGACAGCCTTGTCGGGGCCACGCTCGAGAACCGCGGGTTCCTCGGTAATGCGGGAACAAACCTGCTGGCTACCATTGGCGGAGGGCTGTTCTCAATGGCCTTGTTCATCCTCATGAAATTGTAGAAAAAACCAAAAATAAAAATAAACATGGTTGCGTCCGGGGTTTTGGTACCCCGCCTGCCCTGTCTGTTTTCCCTACCGTATTTTACAGCAATCTTTCAGCTGGTTTTGCCCGGTTCTCATTCAGTATTTATACCAGCGCCCCTTGCTGTCGAATTCACCCGTCACTTGCTGGACGGGAACACCCGTCTGCGCCAGGGTCTTGAAAAAGCACGCTTTGTACGTGAAAAGCACAGGCACGAGGATAAGGCAGGCAATAAAGAGCATACCTGCGGTGATCCACATGCCGTCAGGGCCGATCATGGCGATTATTTGATCCGGGGTGAATGCCTGGATCTGCGCTTCGGTGTAATGGGTGAGGGGTTCGAGCTTGTCGTAGAGTGCCGCTTCCCAGAGAACCATGAGGCTGAACAGGATTCCCATCATAATTACGGCAGAGATCGCCAGGAAGGCGATGACCTCCTGCAGGTGGTTTCCTACCAGGTCGATACTGCGCCGGATAGCATCGAATACACCGCGATCTTCAAATACTGCTGCCGTGTCGCAAAAGAACGAGAGGATGATGCTTGGGATCATGATCCCTATGGAAACCGATGCCATGAGCACGGGATCCGGGGTGGTCCCGGCCAGCGTCAGGGTAATGATGATCAGAACAAAGATGAGCATCACGGTAAAGAGGATGACCAGCAGGGGGAGAAGAACCCTGAAATAATACCTGGCGCCACCTTCGAGCAGAGTCCGGATATCCCCGCTCCCGTTCCTGACACTCCAGAAAATGCCGGTAATAAAAAGGAGCGCGGCAAGGGTGGCAACGATCAGCAGCCTGCTGGTAAAAAAATCCCCGCTTATATTAAGTATCAGCCAAAGCGCTGCGGCAAATAATCCGCAGATTATCCCCGGGATCCAGAGGAACGGCATCCGGGAAAGGAGCCCGAGGGCATTTTTGAGCTCAGGGATCGCCATTGTTACCGGACCCTTGGCATGGCAACGATCTCCCGCACCTGGAGATCGAAGAAGCTGGCGGTGTGGGCAGGCCTGATCACGCAGACCGTATCCGCGCCGGTTGCCGTACCCCCGACTGCAATCACCTCGTCATCCACCCCGATTGCACCCTGGTCGGCCGCAATCAGGACGCATTCGACGGCAACTTTCAGCCCGACCGCAACAATTCTCCTGAGTGCTTCGGCAATTGCCTCGGTCCGTGAGCCGCCACCGATTCGTGGAGACCGGGAGATCGCCCTTTCGAGCCCAGACAGCGCGTGGGTGCCGGTGACGATGGTGACCCCCTGCTTCCGCAGTTCCGCAGCAATCTCTTTTGAAAATTCCCATTCTCCGGGTTTTGTGAACCCCATAACATGCGTGACAACGACCAGCTGGATTCCAGAGCCTTTGAGGGCTTCAGAAAAAACCTGCGCGGTCTTGCCGGAAGAACTCGCGACTACTACCGTTTTTACCCCGATCTCCGCTGCCCGCTCACGGGAAAAGCGCGCCGCATCGGCAGTGTTCCCTGCCCCGGGCGCATCAAAAAAGTAGCATTTTCTCTCAACAAATGTCATAAGTACCTTTTAATAAGCCGTAGTGGAAAAACTTTGTCAGATTCATGCCGGTACCTCCGGACATCATTTTACCCATTCTCAATCCAGACCCGATGAGGAACAGATCATGCTCACGCTTGCCCTTGCAGGAAAACCAAACTGCGGAAAATCCACGTTTTTCAAGGCTGCCACTATGGCGAATGCCGAGATTGCCAACTACCCGTTCACGACCATCAACCCGAACTTTGGCGTGGCATATGTACGAACGAAGTGCGCCTGCACGGAACTGAATGTCAAATGCAGCCATTGTGTTGACGGCAGCCGGTTTGTTGCCGTGAACCTGATCGATGTGGCGGGCCTCGTGCCCGATGCGCACAAAGGAAAAGGACTGGGCAACCAGTTCCTCGACAACCTCCGGCAGGCCGATGCCATCCTGCATATCATCGATGCGAGCGGGGGCACGGACAGCGAAGGGAACCCGGTCGGTGTCGGTAACCATGATCCCGCGGAGGATGTGAAGTTCCTCGGTTTTGAGATGACCATGTGGGTCTACGGCATCCTGGACAAACACTGGACCCGGATCAGCCGACAGTCCCAGGGAAAAGGCGCGGCGATCCAGCAGGGCATTGCCGAGTCCTTCACCGGCCTTGGTATCACGACAGAAGATGTGCGGGACATCGAACTGAAACTCAAGCTCGATCTCGTCCATGCGACCATGGATGATCTCGTCCCGCTCTGCGCGGAGATCGTGAAGATCTCAAAACCGATGCTCGTTGTCGGGAACAAGTTCGATGAGACACCGGAAGCACTCCGCACGAAACTCGCAGGGGAGCAGGTCTTCTTTGCAAGCGCGGCATCGGAACTGGCCCTGCGCAATGCCGCGGCTGCCCACGTGATCCAGTACCTGCCGGGCGACGAGATGTTCAAAATTGCAAATGAGAGCACGCTCTCACCGGCCCAGAAGGCCGGCCTTGCAAAGATTGCTGACGTGATGAAGCAGTGCAAAGGCACCGGTGTACAGCAGGTAATCAACAAGGCAGTCTTCGAGCTGCTCGATATGATCGTGGTCTACCCGGTCGAGGATGAGAACCATTACTGCAACAAGCAGGGCGATGTGCTGCCCGACGCCTTCCTGATGAAGAAAGGATCCACGCCGCACGATCTCGCGTACCAGGTCCATACGGAGATCGGCAAGGGTTTCCTGTACGCCATCGACGCCCGCACCAAGATGCGGATTAAGGAGACCCATATACTGAAGAATGGCGACGTGATCAAGATCGTGAGTGCCGCCAAGTAAGTGCGGGGCCCTGCGGCGGCTGTATGACGTTTGTCATGCAATTGTCAGACAATGCAGCCGCACTTTGTAAAAATACCGGCAAATTTCCGTTTTTTTGCGACAAAAAAGACATTTTCCCCGCAAGGTTTATAAGCGGGCAAAAGGTAAAGTGAAATTACCGAAGAAAGAACCAGGAGGTGGATGAGAATGAGTGGAGAAATTTACCAGGCACAGGTGATCAGGAACTTCTTTGACTGCATCACCGGTACTGACCGGAACTTAACAAGGATCTACATGTGTGTCATGAGCCTTGCAAAACTCCGCATGGAGCCTCCTGAGAAGATGTCGGCGCTGGTGGACCAGCTGCGCAAGAGCAAGATCCAGAAGGAACTCTCGGTTGATATCCTCGATTACATGTGCGATGCGGCAAATCAGCTGGAACTCACGCAGGTCCAGACCGCGTTTGGTGTCAAGGATATCCGGGAAGTTGCCCAGGACTTCAGCGGGATTAGTATGGACAGCCTGTAAGTGGGCTGTCCGACATTTTTTTATGATTATTTCCTGATTTCGTGTACGTTGTTGCACCTGTTACGATTAACACTGCCGCCCCCGCGGCGGATCAGTAACTAAACACCAATCTAAAAAACCTCCCTGCCCCGCCATGCCTCGAAGTTCGTACGAACTTCTTGAATTCGCGGTTCTGCGACCCACTCATTCCACGGAGAGGCCCTGTGGCGGGGATCCCTCGAAAATTTGATCAACCAGGATTTTTTTAATTTCAGCAGGGAGTTTGATTGTTCCTGTCCGTTTTTACCATGTTGTACGAGGGTGATGGGGGGTCGGGCACCATAAAATCGATCTTCCATCAGGCCGAATCTGCTTATGGACAATGCCCGCATTTCCATGGAATTGTTGACGGTAATTCCTGCTCCGGGATCGCGGTCCGGGCCCGGGTCGCCCGGGTTTCAGGGTCGTTACGTTTTGAAAAAAAGTGGTCCGACCCCCCAGCCCCATCCATATTCCGGCCTGATTTTGGTGCGGAATTGTTGTGAATTTACGACGTGAACTTTTCCTGCAGAAGAGGGTCGGAATGAACAACGTGTGTTGGGGGGGTCGGGCAGTGTATTTTGTGTGACCCCCCTGCCCCTCATGGATCTTGCGGGTTTGCCTGCCACATGAGGGGGGCTCCAGACCCCCTGCCCCCGACGGGGCACCCCCGCGGCGGCCCGCTAAAACGCATTGCGGGGCTCTGGAGGATATTATATGGGCTTCATTTTTGGACTTTTTCGCAAAATAGGGCGATTTTGGCAGATTTTTACACGAGGATACCAATATTATGGGTTTTTTGGGATCAGTGGCTGTGCTGGTCAGGCCATTTAGCATGGGGTGTCGTGCTGACAGATATCCGGAATTTTTTAAATTGTTTTCAAAAAATTCAGCGCGAAGGTTACACTCAATCGATTCCCATCGCTTTCTTATAATCCGTCAGGAGCCGGACGATCAGCCTCCGGTGCTCCTCCAGTGCATCCTCATCGTCTTCTGAGGTGATCAGCGCCACGACATAAACGAGGATGATGGCATTGTCGAGTTCATAGGTGCCAGGATCCTCGATCTTCTCCTCTGGCAGATTGATTGCCGTAAACCTGCGTTCTTCCGGGGAGAATGCAACCGTGAGATCGGCTGTAACCTGCGAATTGTTGCGATCCTGTGCATTTGCCCTGACAATGGAAAGTGCTTTTTTAAGTGCTGCATTGGAAGCGCTGTCCGGAATGAGAGAGATCGCATGAGTGCATTCCCGGACTGCATTTGCATAGATCCCGAATTTGAAGGCAAGGAACGCAGAAGCGATCTCATGGGCAGTGGTTGGTGGGAACCCGGGATAGGATGCTCTCATGCGCTCGATATAGGTGTCAAGAAACTGTTCCATAATGTACGATCCTCACATGAGTGTGTTTATCATATCCAGTTGTCAGGAAATCCCGGATGGTATTATCGTCATCGTGGTGGTATCCTGCGTTTGGTCTGATAGTAGTTTTATGATCCTTATCTCATGAACGTATCTTAATCCGGTTTTCCTGATATGTTGAACTCCCGGTATCAATGGTTTATATGAGAATGAAGCACTAATATTTCCCACCGGTATGGGTGCAGTAATTTTTTCTGATGTACACGCCGATGCAGTTGCTATCGGATCACTTGCGACCTGCATCCGTTCACCCTCATTTAAGAAGGACTTCGGATCTGTTGACATACTTGTAAATCTCGGAGATCTCCTCCACCGCGGGAGCCGTCCCCAGGAAACCCTTGAGAAGATCCATACCCTTTCACGGGAATTCCGCCTTGTATCTGTACTTGGCAACCACGATCACGCCTTTCTTCACGGTATCCTTGTCAGCGGGAGCGATGCGGCAAGTACTTACCGGCATGAACAGCTCCGCGATTCCCCGCTTCTGTCGGTATTCGATGCGATGCCCATGGAATGGGCCGATAAGGGAATGCTTTTCGTGCATGGCGGCCCCCTGGATCTCGGAACCCAGACCCTCCGGCTGAAGTGCTGGCAACGGCTTTCCCACCAGAGCGGGGATTTTTTTACCGGATACCATTACACCGCTTCGATGGCATTCGATGCGCTCGAGCAGCGTGGCCTGACCCATATGTGCTGCGGTCACCAGCACCAGCATATCTGCTGCAGGAAAACGATGGATGGTATTGTGGAACAGCGGCTTGATTTCACACCGCTTGAACTGAAACAGAATGACACGGTCATACCTCTTGAAGTGGCCCGGATTCCCCTTGACTGCCCGACACTGCTGCGAGTCGGGGGGTGCCACGGGGATGTACCGGAATTTGCCTACACGGATTTCTCTACGTTCTCGTTCATCCGTATACTCCCGGACTCCTGAGAAAATCTGTGGACTATCATTTTTTTGGGATTTTTTCTTACCGGACATTTAAGCAGATCTCGCCATTTCAGGTTCCCCGGGTCGACTTTATTTAAAGTCAGACGCGTATTTTTCCATTTTATCAGAAATATTTATATATTGTGACCACAAAGTGGTAATTATGCCTCGTGCAGGAGAGGGGCGGTCGATCCGGATTGACCCTGACGTGTATGAGGCGCTTCTCACACTCAAACGTGGGAATATGACGTTCTCAAACGTTATAGCCAAAATGCTTCAGGACTGCTATGGCTGGTCGGATTATCCTCCGGCAAGCCAGAGAGAACTGGAAGATTTCATCGAGATAAAATCCCGGTGAATCAAAACAAATCTCCCAGGATCATTCCGGCACACCCGCTGGAATTGGAGTATTGGATCCCATGAAAATAATGTTGACTGAAGACCTGAATCAGGAAAAGCTCAACTGGCTCATAGAGCATGTCGATGAGATGGTCTCGGATCTGGAAGAATATGAGAATGAAACCTGATCACCGGAACACCCTGCCGGCCTGTCACCCTCATGACGGCATCTGGTCATTAATCTGAATTTGCACGTTCTCTTCCACTCTCTCTATTTTTTTACGCAGATCTTCTGTTAACGCCGGAATTCTCTCCTGGGTTTTTACGCGCCACTCTGCAAGATCGCGCTGTGCATGCTGCTCTTTTTCCAGCATGGATTTCAGTTGCGCTTTTTCACGCCCAAGCGAACCGATCTTCATGAGCAGCGGATCGGTGACCAGTGCCTCCTCTGTTTTCCGGTACTCCTCTTCCCGGGTGACCAGTTCCCGGCAGGTTCTGCGTATTGTAGTGCAGAACTGTGGTATATCGGAAAAAATTGTCCGCTCCTCCTTGTTTTTCAGGGCAATATCCCCGGCTGCTATCATCTTCTCTGCGATTGGACAAGCCTCAAAAAGGATCTCATAAAGTTGATCAGCGTCCGGGACCTCATGGCTTGAGAGAAGATCCATTGCGCTATTTATCAGAGCAATCTCCTGTGTGTGGTGCTGACGGGTTGCAATCTTTTCCGCTTTCCGGAAGACATGCGATGCGGTCATGGAAAGTGCGGAATATGATCGTGCAACTTCATCACGTGCCTTTGTAATGCCGGCAAGCTCATTTTTCTTTGCCGCCACGCCGGCCTGCCGCTCATCGTCCGCAAGTGCCAGTTCTTCGTTCCCTATTGTCTCGATACGGCTGGTAATTTCTGTAATTCTCAGAGCTATGCGCCGGTCTTTATCAGCTGATTTGTGGAAATCTGATTTCAGGTCCTTAACCGTCGCAAATACCGAGCGTACTACTGCAATATCCTGCATCTCTCTCTTGTACTTTACGAGAAATCCCGTGACAATATTGATCTCCCGGCCCATCGCATCGATGCCCATCTTGATGCTTTTCATCTCTTCCGGAAAGACAACCTGGAGATACCTGCCCTGTCCCCGCGCACTGTTGAGGCAGCCTTTCACGCATTCGACAGCCGCCGTGTAGAACTCCTCGGGATCTTCGGGGAGTTCCTTTGCCAGGGAAGCGTTCATGGCTTTTACAAAGAGTGGGAGGGAGTTCTTCGCTATACTTTTGAGTTTTGGGTGGAGTTCGGAGTCGTGTTCAGCGTTTTCTACACTGTTGACAATAAGCTGGAGCTGGGCAGCGGCATTCCTGATAGTGCGGATCGGCTCACCCGTATCTGAAAGAAGAATGGTCCGGTTTTTTGTCTCACGCTCAGCTATCCAGACGGGGATTGAATCAAATGCAATGGTCTTTATCGCTGATCGGTTCCCGCCAAAGATCTTTCGTATGAACTCATGCATGGGTTGTCACCGCTATTTTCACTGCGTGCCTCTCAACCGTCATCTGCAAACGGCGATCAATCGTCCCGGGCAATCTGGCACAGCCGCGCAGTCCCCTCAATTTCATCGAGAACCTGGACAACAGCGCGCGGGACCAGTTCTTTCCATGGCTCTCCTGCAAGCATGCGCCTCCGGATCTCGGTACCGCTGAGGAGTTCTCTCTCGTACATTGCCGGAGACTGCACGTCAACACCAGACTCTTTGAAAAGCTGGACTACAAGAGGGTTTGACGAATAGCAGGTATCAAATGGCGGGGTCATAGACCGGACATGGGCCACCCAGAGCGCATTGCGCTGGATATCCTCAATCGGGATCACATAGAATGGGCAGTCGAGTGATGAGAGTGCACGGGTGATCATCAGTACGCGTTCGCCGGAGGTGAACGGATTGGCTACGTTATGGGAGAGCTGCGCGCTCCCGACGCCGATGATGATCTCATCCACATGCTTCGCGATGTGTTCAAGCACAGACTGGTGTCCGTTGTGGTACGGCTGGAATCTGCCGATATAAAACCCGCGCTTCATGGTGATACCCCGTTGTTTGCTATCCGTGCTGCAAATGCCCCGGCAGTAAACCCGGCGTCAATATTTACTACGGCCACGACCGAACAGGACTGGAGCATACTGGCAAGCGCGGCCTGCCCCAAACCCATGTAGCCATACCCGACGCTGACCGGTACTCCGATAACCGGCTTATCGATAAGCCCCGCGACCACCGCAGGGAGCGTCCCCTCGCGCCCGGCACAGACAATAAATGCATGTGCTCCAAGCAAAGGCTTGAGTGCCGGGAACAACCGGTGAATGCCTGCTGCACCTACATCGTATGCGGTCCTGACAACACAACCCATCTCCTCTGCAATCACACGTGCCTCTTCCGCTACCCGGATATCGGAAGTGCCCGCAGTAATTATTGCCACGATCCCCCCGGTGGGTTTCGGTGCGGAGGCCTTCCCGACCACCAGCACGCGCCCGGCTTCCCGGTATTCTGCAGGAATACCTGCATGACCCGCACGTTCGCAGATCAGCGATGCCTGCGCCGGGTCAACGCGCGTAACTACACATCGGCCGGCAGTTTCCGCAAGACGGATCGTAATCTCTGCCAGGTGGTGAGGATCCTTTCCTTCGGCAAGAATGACTTCAGGCATGCCGCACCGCACGTTCCTGCCGAGATCAAGGCAGGCAAAGTCACCGATCCTCTCGAGCCGGAGCCCCTCAATCGCCTCAGCTGCAGCCTCGAGGGAGATCTTCCCGTCCCGGTACCGGGCAAGAAGATCCTGTAACGTCGGGTTTGTTGGCATGGTTCAATAATACAGATATGGAACGGCGCATAATAAGTTAGTTCATTGCCATGTCGTACCTGGTCTATGTTGCGATCTTCGGGACCGTCTCGGTCATCTTCCTCTGGCTGCGGGATGCCAGGATCTTTTTACGGACCGGCCTGCCCGGCTACCGGAAGGCCGCGTACTGGGGTGTGGCATATGGCGCGCTCGCATCCCTTGGCTTCCAGGTCACGTGGTTCATGCCGGATTACGAGATTCTCGGGCTCGGACTGATCCTTGGCGCTCTCTACCTGCAGGTCAACCGCAAAAAAGAGAAGATCTGGAGTGGCGAGGGAACACCCGAGCGCTTCCTTGGCAGCGTGCAGAGAAAACGGGCGAACAAGAGATAATAGTTTGCGAACAAAATGAGGATAGGGATTTTATATCATGCTCCAGAAACCGCGAGGGACAAGGGACTTTTTACCGGATGAGATGGAAGCCCGCCGGGCTGTCGAATGGCGCCTGCGGGAAGTGGCGCGTTGCTGGGGATACCGCGAGGTCTGCACACCGGAGTTCGAGGATCTGGAACTCTTCACGATGCGGTCCGGAGAAGGGATCATAGAGGAGATGTATGTCTTCGAGGACAAGGGCGGCCGGAAGATGGCCCTTCGTCCCGAGATCACTGCCGCAGTCATCCGGATGTACATCAACGAAGCGAAAGTAGCTCCCAAACCCCTCCGGTGGTGCTACTATGCGGACTGTTTCCGGTACGAGCGGCCCCAGAAAGGCCGGTACCGCCAGTTCTGGCAGTTCGGGGTCGAACTCATAGGTGCGGATACCGCAGCTGCTGATGCGGAAACGATCATGCTGGCTTCCGATATGCTGAACGCAACCGGCGTCACGTATGATCTGAAAGTCGGGCACCTCTCCTTCATGAAGAACCTGGTAAAGGATCTCGAACCTGCAATGCAGCGAAGGGTGCGGGTGCACCTCGACAAAAAGGACTTTGACGGGCTCAATGCGACCCTCGAATCGCTGAACAAGGTGGATCTTGCTGCCTCCCTCACTGCACTTGTGGCGACCCGGGATCTTGCGGAAGCTTTCGAGATCGCCGGTACGATCCCTGAGAAGGAACGGGTGGAGCAGACAATTGACTCTCTTGATGCGGCAGGTGTAAAATATTCCCTGAATTTTGGGATCGCCCGCGGGCTTGACTACTATACCGGGATCGTGTTCGAAGGATTCGCGGAGAACCTCGGGGCAGAGAACCAGATCCTTGGCGGCGGGGCGTACCGTCTCGCCCATCTCTTCGGTGGTGATGATGTAGCATCCTGCGGGTTTGCAATCGGCTTTGATCGCGTTATGGTCTCCCTTGGCGAGACCCGGGCCAGGAAGGATACGGTGGTTGGTCTGGTCTGCACAAGTGAGGGCCGGAAACGGGCTCTTGAAGTGGGTCGCGCTCTCCGCGATGCCGGTATCCGCACCGAGATGGATCTGATGGAGCGGGGACTCGGTGCCCAGCTTGCGCATGCCGCGAAAACCGCGGACTTTGCCGTTGTCATCGGCCAGCGGGAAGCGGAATCGGGCGAAGTCACCTTAAAGAACCTGAAGACCGGCGAGCAGAAAACGGTCGGCCTCGGGGAAGCCATAGCTGAGGTGGGGGGGGCCCGTGGTTCTTGCTGACGAACTGGCAAAACAGCAGCGCAGTATCAGTGTAGCGGAATTCTTCGAGAAGAACAAGCACCTGCTCGGGTTCGACTCCCCGACGCGCGGCGTCATCACCACGATCAAGGAAGCGGTGGACAATGCGCTGGATGCCTGCGAGGAAGCGCAGGTACTTCCTGATATATTCATCAGCATCAAAAAGACCGGCAACGATATCTTCCGGATCATTGTCGAGGACAATGGTCCCGGCATCGTGCCGGCGCAGGTGCCGTTTGTTTTTGGCAAGCTTCTCTACGGCTCGCGGTTCCACCAGATCCGGCAGACCCGCGGCCAGCAGGGTATCGGCATCTCGGCCGCTGTTCTCTATGCCCAGCTCACGAGCGGTCTTCCCACGGTCATCATCTCCCGTACCGGGCATAAGGAATCTGCGCACCGGTTCGAGATCCAGATAAAGATCGAGACTAATGAGCCGGATATCATCTCCGAGGGGCCGTTCGAATGGGACCGGATCCACGGTACCCGTGTACAGATTGAGTTCAGGAGCACAATGGCGGCAAAGAAGAAGCTGCTCGAATACCTCCGGTACACTTCCATCGTCAATCCGCATGCCCGCTTCCGCGTGGAACTGGACGATGAAGCATTTACGTTCGAGCGCGTCAGCCAGGAAGTGATTGCCTGCCCGGTTGCCATCCAGCCGCACCCGCACGGGATCGAGTTCGGGCAGCTCAAACGGATGGCGGCAGCCAGTGAGGAAAACCTTCTCGATTTTCTCGTGAACGGGTTCAGCCGGGTCGGAAAGAAGTCTGCCCAGGATATGTGCGACAGGGCCGGCCTGAAATCTACAATCACGGTAAACGGGCTGAACCCCGAGCAGCTCAAGGCGCTGCTTGCAGCCATGCAGGCAGTTGTCGTTCCCGCACCCCCGTCATCCCAGTGCCTCTCCCCGATTGGTGAGGAACTGATCCGGCGCGGGCTCGATAAGGAGTTCCAGATGGATTTTGTTGCCGCCCGCACCCGACCGAGCGCGGTCTTCTCGGGCCACTCATTCATGGTAGAAGCAGCGATCGGGTATGGCGGCAAGCTTCCTGCCGAAGGAAATGCGATCATCCTCCGGTTTGCCAACCGCGTCCCTCTCATGTACCAGCAGGGTGCCTGTGCGATCACGGAATGCATCTCGCGGGTGAACTGGAAATCCTATAACATCTCGCAACAGGGATTGCCTACCGGTTCCATCCTGATTCTGGTCCACGTCGCATCCACCAACGTTCCGTTTACGAGTGAAAGCAAGGACGCGATCGCAAGCATACCGGAGATTGAGAAGGAGATTGTGCTCGCGCTTCAGGATCTCGGCCGCGATCTCAAGCTCTTCGTCTCCCGCCGGGACAAGGGCAAGCTGGCCGAGGACCGGGCCCGCGCCGTTTGTGCGATCATCCCCGAGATCGCGGAGAAGGTGAGCGAGATCGTGGAAAAACCGCTTGTCGACACTTCCCCGATCGAAGGCAAGCTCATGCGGAAACTGATCGTCAAGAGATGGACCCGCGACGGGAAGGTCACGATCGAGCTCTCCAACTACAGTGGCTCTGATGGCGAGATCTCGGTTTACGATATCTCGGGCGACAATGCGGCCGACGCAAGTCCGAAAGCGGATTTTGTGAGTGAGATGGACGGGCAGTTCACGAAAGTATGGAAGATTGTCGTGCCTCCCAAGGAAGTCTCGCGCATCTCCTATTCAGGGAAAGGCGGGGGAATCCTCGAGATCCGCGGTATAGATGACGCGAAGAAAATGGTGGTGGATCTCGATGTCTAAGGAAGAACTGGAGAAGAAATCGCTGGCAGCCCTGCTCCGGATCGCGACTGCATGGTACGACCAGATGAAGTCGGGGGAGATCCCGTCCATTTCCCTCCCGACCCGTACGAAGTACAATATCGAGTTCGATGATGCGAGCGAGGTCTGGAAGTACGGGGACAAGGAGAGCATGCGCACCGCCGCCTCGGCAAAGAGCGCAACGCACCTGCTGAAGATGGCCTACGTGATCGGGTTCATCAAGCAGCAGCTCAAAGAGAACCGGTCCTCGACATTAAGAGAAATGTATTACATCTCCGAGGGATGGAAACGCGCGAAGTTCGGCGCACAGGATGAAAGCAACTTCTTAATCGAGGACCTTGAGATCCTCTCGGATGTCCCCCGCGAAGGATTCCACCTCCATCCCGAAGAGAACGGTGCTTCCATCTACGGTCCGATGCGGATCCGGGAGGAGACCCGGCGGGGGATGAAGACGATCCATTGCCAGGATGATGTCGGTCAGGCCGGGTACACCATCCCCAACAACGTGGAAAATATCGAGTTCGTGGATCACGATGCAAAGTTCGTCATCGCCATAGAAACAGGTGGTATGTACGACCGTCTGATCGAGAACGGGTTTGACGAGGAGCACAATGCGATCCTCGTCCACCTCAAGGGCCAGCCGGCGCGTTCGACGCGGCGGATGCTCAACAAGATCAGTTCGAACTGGGATCTCCCGGTGATGGTCTTTACCGATGGCGACCCGTGGTCGTACCGCATCTTTGCATCGGTCGCATACGGTGCAATCAAGAGCGCCCACATGTCCGAGTTGCTCGCAACCCCGAAGTCCCAGTTCCTCGGACTGCAGCCAAGCGATATCCGGGACTACAACCTGCCTTCGGACAAACTGACTGACAAGGATGTCGAGGCGCTCAAGGCCGAGCTCACCGATCCACGATTTGCCACGGACTACTGGAGAAAACAGATAAACCTGCAGATCGAGATGAACCTGAAGTCAGAACAGCAGGCATTTGCTGCACGGGGGCTGGACTTTGTCACGAAAAAATATTTGCCGGCACGACTGAGCGAGATGGGAATTATTTAGGTAGCCATGGAATCGTATACTCTCGGCCTGTTTGCCAATATGTATCCTGCGTATGAGGGGGACTATCGCGGAATCTTCATACAGCAGATGGTCAGGGATCTCGAATCCTGTGGTGTTATGGTAAAAAAGGCGGTGAATTCACATAACTCTCCTGTCGGTTACATCCCCTTTTATTATGAGTCGCTTCGTCTCGCACGAAATAAGGATCTTGACCTGATGCAGGCGGAATATATCCCCCACAGCAGTATCATTCCGGCAGTGTTTGGGCGCAAGGATGTCCCTCTCATACTAAAATTTCATGGTGATGATGCCCGCATTTTCCCGTTTAAAAACCGGCTTTACGGGCATATCACCCGCTCGATGATCCGCCAGGCCGCATACGTGATTACTGCAAGCGAGGAAATGAAAACGCCTCTCCTGCGTTTCGGTCTTGATCCAGAACGTTCTGCAGCTGTTCATACCGGCGTTGACACACGGTTCTTCACTCCCGGATCCAAAGAGGAGGCACGCCGGATCCTTGGATTGTCAATGGAAAAGACAATATTCCTTTTTGTAGGAAGACTTCACCGGTGGAAAGGGATCTTTGAAATTATCCAGGTTGCGAGAATCTGCCCGGACTTCCTTTTTATCTTCGTGGGGCCGGGACAGGTACCGGATCATCCCCAAAATTGCATATTTACAGGGCCGAAAAATCCCGGGGAAATCCGCCAATGGCTGAATGCAGCGGACTGCCTCCTTCTCCCTACGTATACTGAGGCGGTACCCGCTGTTGTCATGGAAGCATTTGCCTGTGGTATCCCTGCAATAACCTCTGACGTGGGAGGATGCCCGGAGATTATCGAGCAGGGGAAAAACGGGCTCCTTGTGCCATCCCGGGATGTAATCTCCCTGAAAAGTGCTGTGGAATGGATGAATAATAATCCCGATGATCGCCGTCGTATGGGAAATGAGGCAAGGATTACCGTATGCGAGCGGTACGATCATGAAATCCTGACAAAGAAACTCATAGCGATTCATATCGCACTCATTCATCCGTAACCTGTTGTCAGGATGTGCCTGCCCTCCCGGAGATTAATGGAGGAAAAGATTTTATCGACTTCCAAGAAATATATAGAAAATTACTTCGCGGGTTTACGATGAAGAGCTTTTATCAGGACAAGAACCTCTTAATAACCGGCGGAGCCGGCAGCATAGGTCAGGCCCTCTGTGAAAAACTGCTGGAATACCATCCAAAAACAATAGCACTTTTTGACATCAATGAAAACGGTCTGTTCAATCTTCGCCAGAAGTATGGAAAAAATTTTGGTGATACGATCCGGTTTCTTCTGGGTGATATCAAGAACCTTGATCGGCTCCAGTATGCTTTCAAGAATGTAGATATCGTCATCCATGCGGCATCCTACAAGCATGTTCTTGAATGTGAATACAACCCTCTCGATGCAGTTGAAACCAATATCAATGGAACGACAAATGTCATCCAGGCAGCAATCAACCAGAGTGTGAAAAAGGTAATCTTTACCAGTTCTGATAAGGCGGCAAATCCCTCTAACACGATGGGGACGACAAAACTGCTTGCAGAAAAACTCATAATCGCGGCAAATGACTATGGTGCCAGGACTACGGTCTTTTCCTGCTGCCGGTTTGGTAACGTTGTCGGTACAAGTGGCTCGGTTATCCCGTTGTTCAGAAAACAGATTCTCGAAGATGGTGCCATTACCATTACCGATCCTGTCATGACACGGTTTATGATCACCCAGGATACTGCAATCGATCTTGTCCTTAAATCAGGCTTCGTTTCCGAGGGGGGGGAAATTTTTATCTTCAAGATGCCGGTGGTCAGGATCGGGGATCTGGCTGATGTGATGATCAGGAAATATGGAAAAGCAAAGAAGGTAATCATCGGCAAAAAACCCGGTGAGAAGATGTATGAGGAGATCATGACGGAAGAGGAGATGTCCCGTGCTCTGGAAGGGAGTGACATGTATATCATCCTCCCCCAGACAAAGACTCAGGAGTTTACCTGTTATTCAGGATATGCCCCGGTAAAATCCATCAGGAAATCCTCCGAGATGAAGCCACTCAAACCAGCAGAGATTCAACAGCTTCTCAACGAGGCCCATGTATGACCGTACTGGTCACCGGTGGAGCAGGCTTTATCGGGCGCTGGGTAGTCGGGCATCTCCTCAATGAAGGCAATTCTGTCGTGGTGCTTGACGATCTCTCCAACGGAAGCAGGGAAAACCTGTCCGAGTTTTCAAAAAGATCAGATCTCACTGTCAAAATCGGGGATATCAAGGATAAACAAACCCTGTCTGATATCTTCAGGACCGATATCGAAGAGATCATCCATCTTGCAGCGAATATCAATGTCCAGGAAAGTATCGATAACCCGAGGAAAGTCTTTGAGAACGATGTGATCGGGACATTCAATATTCTTGAAGAAGCAAAAAAGGCAGATGCACGGTTTGCATTTATCAGTACCTGCATGGTTTACGATACTGCATCATCCGGCGAAGCTATATCAGAAACCCACCCGACAAAAGCCGCCTCCCCGTATGCCGGTGCAAAACTTGCCGGTGAAAATATGGTACAATCGTACTACCATGCGTATGGATTACCTGCTGTAATTCTCCGCCCGTTCAATACGTATGGCCCTTATCAGAAGACCACCGGGGAAGGGGGCGTTGTTCCGATCTTTGTGAACAAAGAGCTGAACGGAGAAACTCTGAATATCTACGGTGACGGTAACCAGACCCGCGATCTGATGTATGTGGAAGACTGTGCAGAATTTGTGGTCAGGGCCGCGATGAGTGACCGGTGTACCGGGCAGATACTAAATGCAGGCCTTGGCAAAGATATCACGATTAACGATCTTGCGGCCATGATCTGCAAAGACAGGAGCCGTATAAAACACATCCAGCATATCCATCCCCAGAGTGAGATTCCCCGGCTTGTCTGCGACCGGTCAAAAGCAAAGAAACTGCTCGGGTGGGAACCGGGGACGTCACTTGAAGAGGGGATTGGGAAGACCCGGGAATTCATGAACCTTACGAGGAGATAAACCGGCACATATGATTGACACGGTGATTCTTGATTTTGATGGTGTCATTCTGGAATCAGTTTCAGTGAAAACAGACGCTTTCCGGTCCCTTTTCTCATTTGTCCCTGATCACGTCGATGAGATTATAGAGTACCACCTTTCCCATGGGGGGGTTTCCCGGTTTGATAAATTCAGATTCATTTACCATGACCTGCTGAAAAAAGACCTGTCAGAGGAACAGTTTAATTTTCTTTCTGAAGAGTTTGCAAAACTGGTGTACAACGGGGTACTCACATCTCCTTATGTGAACGGAGCAATGCCTTTTTTGGAAAAAAATCATCAGCGGTTTCACCTTTTCGTTGTTTCTGCTACCCCGGAAGAAGAGCTGATCTCCATCATCAGGACCCGGGGGATAGCACACTATCTCCAAGGCGTTTATGGAGCACCCCGGAAAAAAGAGGATTGTATCAGGCATATTTTATCTGAACGGGGAATCACTTCGGATTCTGCACTTTTTGTCGGGGACTCTCCCAACGATCTCGAAGCAGCACAAAAGACCGGGGTTCATTTTATCGGGAGAGTCAGACCTGGAGATACTGATCGGTTTTCTGGTAAGCCGGGTATCGAACGGGTTATTGGAGATCTATCCGGGCTGGCGGACTGCATTGAGGGAGTTGTCAGATGATACGGATCTCGTATCCCCTCAGACGAGACACCCCCCTGTATCCAGG
This sequence comes from Methanoregula sp., assembly GCF_049518935.1. Classification (GTDB taxonomy): domain Archaea; phylum Halobacteriota; class Methanomicrobia; order Methanomicrobiales; family Methanospirillaceae; genus Methanoregula. The sequence continues at coordinate 225,967 of NZ_JBEKRH010000001.1, read as the reverse complement.
TACTGCCCCGCTGAAAATAACTCCCGACAAATCGATGTCTCATGGCGATTCCTCTAACACCAGTGTATTCACCTTCAACAGTCATTCCACAACACATATCGATGTACCCCGCCATTTCTGCCAGAACGGATATTCCGTATCTGACCTGATGGATGATGAGATGGTCTTTTTCCCGGCGTACTGCCTCGATATTCCAAAAAATGACGGTGAATGCATCAGCACCAGCGATTTTTCAACGATTTCTTCCGGGATTTCGGATGCCGAAGCCCTGTTGATTAAAACAGGATTTTTTCAGTATCGGCTTTGTGACAATGACCGGTATTCCAATCATCATCCCTGGATTCATCCCGATCTTCCCGATATGTTGAGAATGGTTTTCCCCAACCTGAAACTGGTCTGTTTTGATATGCTGTCCATTTCAGTACCCGGTCACCGCGAGGAAGGGCGACAATCCCATCGCGCATTCCTTTGTGGAAATTCCCCGATCCTCCTTCTTGAGGATGCCGATTTGTCCGATCCCCTCTTGTTGCATAAACGGCATCATCTCCGGATCCATCCCTGGATCTTTGAAGATACCGATGGAGTGCCCGTAGTTGCATTCGTCACGGATAATTGATTCCCGGGAGATGACATCCGTTGAACTGCTATCCAAGATGTGATTTAATATCCCTGTTCTGATAAAACCGTGACAGATTCTCTTCAAGGCCCGGGGTTTTTCGGGAGAACATGTGTTCGTATTTGCTTATGGAAAGGGAAAGGTCACCCTGTCTTCTGGCTTTGAATGAATCCGGTTTCGTCGTTGATGGCGTGATCGTTGAAGTATCAAAACCAAATTTTCGTGCTAGTGCCATACCGAATTCGTATTTCGAACAACGTTCCGATCCTACAATGTTTAAAACTCCCCCAAAATCTGAGCGCATGACAAATTCCAGTGCCTCAGTAAGGTAACTGACTTCGATCGGGCAGAAATACAGATCGGTGAATAGGGTTATTGGTGTTTTCTCACGCAGGCTGTTGAAGATCCACTCAGCAAATGTGGGGGGATGGTACCGGGGACTCCACCCGAAAAAATTGGTTCTGATAATTGCAGCATCCGGAGCCAGATGACGAACCGTATCCTCTGCCTTCAGTTTCATAGTTCCATACACGTTTAAGGGGGCCGGCAGGTCCTCTTCCGAATACATCATCTTTTGCCCGTCAAACAGTTGATCGGAGGAGATATGGATCAGGTGACATTCCCGTTCCGATAAAGACCCTGCAATCGTGCGGGCTGTATCCACGATCATTTTTTCAGCCAGGTCCGGTTTCTCTTCACACAAATCCACATTCACAAGACTAACCGTATTGATGACGACATCCGGTTCAATTGTTGAGATGAGATTGTCAACAAAGGATTTGTCGAGTAAATCCCCCTGGAAGAATCGCTCGTTTTTTTGCCCTGCGGGATCTCCCGTGCGGGAGGTTGAAAAGATTTCATAATTCCTGTTACCGGAGAGTGTGTGGATTAGGTTTGATCCTAAAAAACCGCGAGACCCGGTGATGAGAATTTTTGTCATGTCATTACTGTTTATTGTAAAACCGGATGATAATTGTCTCGATATTCCTTAATCCTGTGTTGGCAGCTCATTTCCGGATATTCCGGGAACGGGATGCGTTGGGCCCCCCATAAATAATGGTATTTTGCTAGACTCATTTTTTTATTGTATCTGTTTTATTGGTTTACAGGGGTTGCCGACGGCAACTACCTGTGAAGGAATATCTTTTGTTACAATGGATCCGGCACCTATTGCACTTCGGGCTCCAATATGTACATCGGGAAGTACTACAACATTGGCACCTATCCATACCCCATCATCGATTACTATTCGTCCAGGGATGTGACCGCTCCCTTTTCGATAATCATGGTTTGCAGAACGAAGTACTGTATTACATCCGATAGAGACATTGTCACCAATGATAATCTCTCCCCCTCCGTCGGAATTTATTACCACATTCCGGTTGGTTGAAAAATTTTCTCCGATTTGTATCCTGCCATTTCCCTGGTAAATATGTGATAACGGCATCAAACTTAAATTCTTTTTAAATTTTACTCCCTGAAGCAGTAAATACGATCTCCAGTATATATTGTGCATATTTTGAATAATGTTTAGCATCGTCAGCACCAAAATGTACTATTCATTAAGATTTTTCCTATCATATTTATTTTTCTCAACCTGCATTGTGAGATCTCTGCCCATTTCATGAAGGCATATCGCACGATTTTTTTATGAGATCTTGAACGTTTTACTTATTTGTCAAAAACCCTGCTGCCACTACCGGGAATACTGCTTATGGCGGACCGTATTCCGGTGATGATGCGTTTGACCTCAAAAATCGTGGCGGTGAAGATGAGTTCTCATAATTTTGATGGGGCCAATCACCACGAATTCGTCATACCGTTTTTCTTACGGAAATGAGTTGGTTATGGAATACGTTCACCATGTGTCCCCCTTCTTAAATCCCTTACACAACGAGCACCGGTATTCTCAAGCCGATCTGAATCCTGATGGAACAGAATCATTTTCTGAAATTCTCATCTGTCTGGACGAGATCGCATCTTATGATCGAATACAGTCCGGAAAGATTTCCTTTTGCCTCTCTCAACCCCCCGAGATCCCGTTCTTTTATACTCTTGAGGATGTTGAGAATAATGAGGCCAAAGGTTGACCAGTAAAACAGGAATATCGATAATTCCGGGTTTTTTTCCACGAAATGATATCGGTTGATGACCGACATTTTTCCAAGGGCTGTATTCTTCATCTTATTGTAGGGTGGGGGATTATGCCAGACTTTTGCTTCACAGAGGGTATAGAGATCAAATTTTTTGGAAACGGCATAACTGAAATCTACATCTTCCTGGTATGCCCACCCGGCATACCATTCATCAAACTGGTACTTGCCAAGGATCTCACGTCGCCAGACCGTGGCCCCTCCACACAACCAGTCGCTTTTGATATCTTTTGTAAGGGGTACTTCGGCAGACACGAACCCGGACTTCAGTACTTTTCCGGGAATGGAACTGTCTATGCAAAATATCCGCGTAATAACTTTTGAAAGTGGATTTCTCGTGGGGTTATTCACGATATTGAACTGAGTGCCCCCCGTGTTTTCCGGACATGATTGCCAGAATGTTAACAGTTTTTCCACGGTATCGGGTTCCATCTCAATATCGTCGTCCAGAAAACAGACAAGGGAGATCCCGTCTTCCAGACTGCGGATCCCGATATTTCTCTGTTTTGTAAGAGAGGGCTGGCTGACATGCTTATAGGTGAAGGGTATGCGGGTCCTTATCCTCAGATCATTTTCAAAAGGCTGATCACTCCCGTCCACAATGAGAACCTGATCAGGCTGAACCGTTTGTGCTTCAATGCTCGTAAGCAGTTTTGCCAGTAATTCAAGTCGGTTTCTCGTGGGTACGATTATCCCCAGTCTGTGCCTGAAAGTCTGCATTTCCATAGTACCCACGGATTAACCCCGCATTTTCAGCTCTTGCATCTATTTATTTTTAAATTATTCAATGGTTTTTACCAAGGAACACACTAATCGCACTACCATCAATCGGTGCAAAAAATTCCTGCACAAACGCTTTCCCTGTTTTCTGGGATTCGAATCCTTCCCTGGAAATCGTTAAAAATGCCTGATACATCTCTTCCGGTCGTGAAACAGAAACAATGTGATCGCTCTCGTTAAAAATATCCCTGTCAATTGTCAGATCTGAACGGACATGCAGTATCGGGATTCCCCGGGCCAGTGCTTCAACGGCAACGGTAGATCCGGTATACACAACAAGGTCAACACAGGATAGCAGGTAATCAACCGGTTTATCACTGACGATGAAGTTACCTGGGATTTGCGACAGGAACGCGGAGATCTTTCTTTTAGGAAACGTTGGGTGGAGCTTGACTATGCACGAAATCTCTTCTTTATTGCCAAAGGCGTGTATTGTTTTTGTGACAAGTTCAAGAGTTGAATTGATGTCATCAGTAGGAATGATTAATATATTTTTTATGCCCCTCTTTTTGGGGCTCACCGGGGAAGTCACATCCAAGGAATGGTAGCGGTATGCTCCGCCAATGATAACCCGGTTGTGATCGAATCCCGAATTGATTAATACGTCCTGTGCTCTCACACCGTTCACTACAACCATATCCGGCAGTGGGAGAAAATCCCGTTCATATGATGAGACCGAGTAGAATGTTTCCATTTTGCTGATCGTTGAATGCGCATACCCGATTATTGCGGTGTCTGGTGAGAACTCCCTGAACGACAGGCAGAACAACTTTTCCCACATTAAGTTTTCAAAGGAATAAATAAATGACCGGACTGAACAGTTTTTTGAGATCTTCTGACCCACCAGATAGTTGAGATATGTCTGGAATGCACGGAGGTTTCTCCGATCTGCTTCAAGTTCCTCATATACAATCGGGGCGATATCCATATCCCTGAACCGGGGAATTTCCGTCGGTTTTGGAAAGTGAGCCGAGACCGAATATACTGATAACAGGATGTCAAGTGGATTTATGAACTCCTCCATTACAAGGAAATCTTCCCTCATCCCCATGAGTCTGGATAACGCAACCGGAAAAAAACAGGTTGGCAGGACATCGATGAGATACCAGACACCAGGATGAATTTTTTTAAGATCGCTTCCCAGGCGTCCAAGAAACACATCCTCATACATGCCAGGAGTCTGGAACGATCGGTGGTCTGTCCAGGAGTGTATTAAAATTATTTCTCCCTCATGAGCAAAGCTCTTTTTCTGAAAAATCCTTGACACCGAAAAAAGATATGCCAAAACACATCGCCCGGTCCATCGGACAAGAAAAATTGCAGTACTTCTCAGCCGGAGGATCCCGTTCAGGAGATCTTTCATGACCGGCCGGGACGGATTATAATCGACGTGGATATCTTCTGTCTCCTTCAAAAAAGTATCAATTGCTGTCATCAGTGCCGGAGATTCACAGATGATAACCAGGTTCTGGAATGTCTTTTTTTTATAAATATCCGCAACTACCTCCAGGTAACAGCTATAGAGAAATACATTTGAAATGAACGGGTTTTTTTCAGAAATTGATGTCAGCCACCAAAACCTGGTTCTCTCGGAAGCTCCCATTCTTCCAACATAATCGATATAATCCTGCCGGGCATTGTTGGCAATCGTCTGCAATGAGTCTGCAATATCCAGTCGTTGGGCCTTCATCCCGATCAGATCATTCAGGAACAGGCTCAATGGGACGTCTTTTCCCAGAAATATCCAATAAACGTTATTTTTTGAATTTTCAATTCTTTTATCTTCATTCTCAAAAAATACCTTTATGCTTGTGGGGTCTGCAGGTAAAATTGCAATATACCGCGTTTTTGTATCCGACATGATAATAATCCAGAATGCGGGGAAAATGCTGTAATTATTGTACTTCCGTTTGACTCTCGTGATACAAATTTATTACGGTTAAAACACAATATCACTTGAAATCCGGGTAATTCGTGAATTTTATGAAAAAAATCAATGTTGCGGTTACGATACGATCTTTCAATAAAGATAATCTGAGCAGGGAGGGCTTCATGAAACGATGTGAAGTCTCCTTTTTTAATGCAACGGGTCGTCGTTTATCCGAAAATGAACTCATCCGGGCACTTGATGGTGCTGATGCGGTTATTGCCGGGACCGAACACCTTGGTGAGAACGTTTTTGCAGCCTGCCCATGTCTCAGGATAATTTCCCGGGTTGGTGTTGGTGTCGATAATATCGATCTTGAAGCGGCAAAAAAAAATCACGTGATTATTCTCTCTACGCCGGAAGCGCCGGTTCAGGCAGTTGCTGAGCATACGATCGCGTTGTTACTCTCCCTCATGAAACATATCCCGATGTACAATGTGAACGTGAGAAACGGCAATTTCACGCTGACCGCGGGATCCCTGCTCTGCGGAAAAACCGCAGGTATCGTCGGAATGGGGCGTATTGGAAAGAAAGTGGCATCAATCCTCACGGGTTTCGGCTGCCGGATACTCTATTATGACCCGTTTGTTCAGAACAGCATCCCTGAATCGTGGGAGAGACTGGAACGTCTTGAAGACTTAATGAGTCGATCTGATATCCTGTCCCTTCACTCGCCACCCCAGCCGGATGGATCCCCCATTATCACTGCAGAACTTATGACATGCTCCCGTCGGGGAATGATTATTATTAATACCTCGCGGGGTTCAGTATTAGATGAGCAAGCTCTCATGCATGGTCTGGATTCCGGAGTGATCTCCGGAGCGGGACTCGATGTTTTTTCTGTCGAACCTTATACGGGGCCGTTGTTAAAATATCCGCAGGTTATTGTCACACCTCATGTTTCTTCAAATACCACGGAGTCACGGGATCAGATGGAGACCGATGCTATGGATAATTTACTGACTGCAATAGAGGGTGTTATGCAATGAAAGTGCTGGTAACCGGTGGATCAGGTTTTCTCGGAAGTCATATTGTCAGGGAATTGGTAAAAAATAACGTAGAGACGATCATTTTTGATAAAACGGCACCAAAAAATCTTAAATCCCCGATCACAGACTCAGACTATTTCACATTTATAAAAGGCGATGTGCTCGACTATGATGCAGTATACAAAGCAATGGAATCCTGCGATATTGTCATCCACGCAGCAGCTATCGCCAACCTGGACAAAGCACGTTCAATGCCTGTCAAAACGATGCAGGTCAATGTTATCGGAACGGTTAATTGCCTCGAAGCTGCCAGGAATCTTGGCGTAAAGCGATTTCTCTATGCAAGTTCAGTATATACTGCCGGGAAATGGGGATCTTTTTATCGCGTTTCCAAGCAGGCCGGGGAGTCCTTGTGCAAGACATTCTACGAGGAATTTGGCCTGGAATATACAATAGTGCGGTATGGAAGCCTGTATGGACGTGATGCCAATGAATGGAATCCCATTTATAATGTGCTGAAGGCCCTTCTCACCACCAGTGAATATACCTACATCAGTTCCAAGGATGCCGTCCGGGAGTATATCCACATCTACGATGCAGCCCGGGAAACCGTCCGGATAGCACTGGCCCCGCAATTTGCAGAAAAAGCTGTGCTGATCACAGGGCACCAGAGAATCAAAGTCGAAGAGCTGTTTTCCATTATCAAGGAGATCCTGGGAAAAGAGATCACAATCCATTACACTCCTGCCGAAAAACACAAGCACTATGTTATGACCCCGTATTCATTCCAGGCGGACATTCCCGAACGGGTAAATCTGTCCACGTATGTTGATATCACCGAAGGACTTCTTGATTGTCTCCGGGAAATCCAGAATGAACTGGACCAGGATAAGAACTGATACCTGAATAGTATTCCCGATAAATCCGGAACTGATTATGACCACTTGTTACCTTTGCCAGAATGACACATTTGACCTTGTGACCGAGAAACTTCGGTATGACGTTCCAAAAAAAGCATATAAATGTAAAAAATGCGGGCTCGTCTTCCTGTCCCCCCGTATGACCCCGGAAGAGGAACGGATCTTTTATGAGAAGGAATACGGTGACATCTACAGCACCGAAAAGGGAACGACCCCCGACAAATTATTCCAGTCACGTCTGCCTGATGCACAACTATACTTCGACTGGGTTAAACCGTATCTTGCCTCCTCGCACGATTGTCTTGAACTTGGATGTGCATCCGGCTATTTCCTTGCAACTATCCGCGATACGGTAGCACGCGTGTCCGGAATAGAAACACACAAGCTTCTCAATGAGTATTGCAGGAATATCGGGATCAACACCTATGAATCCCTTGAGGGATGCGGAGACTCCCAGTTTGACAGGATTTTCATGTTCTTCCTCCTCGAGCATATCGGGGATCCTGTCGAGTACCTCCACTCCGTAGACCGGGTCATGAAGCCGGGTGGAAAGCTTTTCATTGTTGTCCCCAATGTCAACGATGCCCTCATGAGCCTGTACGATATTCCTGCATTCAAGGATTTTTACTTCACGCCGGCCCATCAGTATTATTACACGAAGGAGACCCTTACCGCTATGCTGGAAAAGGCCGGGATGAACACGATCTCGGTTTTCCCACGCCAGAGGTATGACCTGTCGAACCACATGCACTGGATGATGAACGGGAAACCCGGGGGAGCTGGCCGGTATAATTCCGTCTTTTCCCGGGAATTACTCCATGAATATGCCAAGAATCTCGAAGATCATTTCCTGTGCGATACCCTTTTTGCGGTTATCACAAAAACGGATCATTAACGGAAAGAAACCAGGACGTCACGATTATGGCCGAGAGAAAAAAAGCAGCGATTATTGGTTTTGGGGGAATGGGTCAGCGGCATCATTCCGCCTACGCATCTATCGGTGTCGATGTTGTTGCAATTTCTGACTGGGAACCGCAAAAAGTAAGGACTTTGCTGCCGTCATTCGATCCCGATCGTATCTACCATACCTACCAGGATCTTATAGAAAATGAGAAGGACAACGTGGATATTTTAAGTGTGGTGACAAACGGCCCCACGCACGCGGAAATCACTATCTGTGGATCCGAGGCCGGGATACGCAATATCCTCTGTGAAAAACCGATGGCAACAAATCTTCCCGATGCACAACGGGTTATCGATGTGTGCAGGAAAAACAACACCCGTCTTGCAGTAAACCATATCCGGCGATGGAGCCCCGACTATTCAAAGATAAAAGCGATCATAAAAAATGGGATTATCGGGGATATCCGGCATATGTACTTCAGTTGCGGATCAACAGGGATTGGGAATTTTGCGATACATTTTTTCGATACCGCACGCTTCCTGACCGATAGTGAACCCGATTGGGCGGTAGGATTTCTTGATATGACGGGAACACCCAATCCCCGGGGAAAATCATTTGTTGATCCCGGCGGATATGCAGTTATCCGGTTTAAAAACGGCGTCCGGTTTTTTATCGACACTTCGGAAGATACCGGAGTCCAGTATTCTTTCCAGATTGTCGGTGCCTATGGCAGGATAATTATTGATGAACTGAACGACCACTGGGAGATCAGGGCGAGGAACGCCGATAATAAAAAGATTCCCCTCACCCGGTACGGCACAGATATGGATCCCGTCTCCTTCAGGAGTGAGGAGAAACTTGATATAGTCCGTCTCACTTCGAGAGCAATGGCAGAACTCCTCTCGGGCCAGTCGATCAGCTCTACCGGGGACGATGGCAGGAAGTCTCTTGAGATGGTGATAGGGATCCATCTTTCCGATGATGCTGAAAATGCAAAAGTCCCCTTCCCTGTTACGGGAAAAGGTCTTGAAAAAGATGTAAAAATCGCATGAACGGGCCACAGGAATTCTGATGAAAAAAGAGATACTTATCACCGGGGGTGCGGGATTTATCGGTTCCCACCTGGCAAAGAGGCTGCTTTCCGACGGGCATTCGGTAACGATTATCGACAATCTCGCTACCGGCAGCAAAAAGAATGTACTTCCCGAGGCAACCTTCATCAAAGCAGACCTTTGTAATAAGAACGTACTTAAAAAAATTCCCTCGAAAGAGTACGATGCGGTCCTCCATCTTGCGGCACAGTCTTCCGGTGAAGTATCCAATGAACAACCGGAGCATGACCTGAAGGTCAATACCCTGAGTACCCTGCAACTGCTGAAATGGTGCAAAGATTCCGGTATCCCCCGGTTCATGTACGCAAGCTCCATGGCAGTATATGGTGACACCGCACATTCACCGGTTGCCGAGAATGATCCGTGCCAGCCGCTGTCCTTTTACGGGATATCCAAGCTTTCCAGTGAACAGTACGTTCAGCATTTTTCAAATGAAGGACTGGATACAACCTGTTTCCGGATGTTTTCCGTGTACGGTCCCGGGCAGAATATCACCAATATGAAACAGGGAATGGTCAGTATCTTCCTCGCATATCTCCTGAAAGGAGAGCCAATCTGGGTGAAAGGAAGCGGGGACCGGTTCAGGGACTTCATCTTTGTCGATGATGTCGTTAACGCATGGTGCTCTTCCCTTGACAGCCCCCGTACGTTTGGCAAAATCTATAACCTGGCCACCGGTAAAAAAACCCTGGTTCGTGAACTCGTCGAAAAGGAGATACGTGCTTTCGGGTCAGAACCCGCTGCATACCCGGTAAAATATGAAGGTCATACACCCGCAGATCAGTTTGGGTTATATGCCGATATCTCAAGACTCAGGGAAGACCTTGCATGGGAACCTGCGGTCAGCCTCGATGCCGGATTAAAGCAGATGTTTGCATGGGCAAAGAAAGAATATCTTCACGAATAACCATTTATTATACGTTCAGGTGTTTCACGCAATGATTCCTGCATTATTGATTGGAAGGGAAGGAAGTGTCGGGTTTCCGGGAAAAAATGTGTATCCGGTTCTTGGGAAACCCCTGATGGCATATCCGTTGATGGCTGCAAAAAAGGCAAAATCTGTCGATACGGTATATGTTTCTACGGATTCCCAGAAGATCAAATCGATTGGGAAGGAATACGGGGCTGAAATTATTGATCGACCCCCAGAGCTTTGTTCCAAGGAAGCGTTGGGAGAAGATGCATACGTTCATGGCTACCGCTATATAAAGGAAAAGACCGGTAAAGATATCGAACTGGTTGTACTTCTCTTCTGTAATGCAGCAACAATTCTGCCTGAAACCATAGATGAAGGAATTGCCGTGCTGAGAAAAAATCCCGGCTATGATTCTGCTGTAACGGTCTCAAAATACAACATGTGGAGTCCCCTCCGTGCCCGGAAAGAAGGGGCTGACGGCTTATTGCACCCCTTCGTTCCTTTCGAAACGTTCGGCGACCCGAAATCACTCAATTGCGATCGTGACTCGCAAGGCGATGTCTGGTTTGCAGATATGAGTGTATCCATCGTCAGGCCACACTGTCTTGAGCATCTTGAGGAGGGGCTCCTTCCCCAAAAATGGATGGGGCAGAATATTTATCCTCTTAAACAGTGGGGTGGATGCGACGTCGATTATGAATGGCAGATCCCGCAGGTCAGATTCTGGCTCGAAAAACACGGGTTTAAGGAGTAACTGCATGGTCAGGCCGAAATCACATCTTGAGGATATATACCGATCATCAGCTGAAAAGTTTGACAGGACCCGGTACCTGCGTCTCGACAAGAATGAAAATACCGGCACTATACCTGCCCCGGTACTTGAGATTATCAAATCAGGGATTACACCGGAATTAATCTCCTCCTATCCCCAGGTCTATCCCCTCTATGAAAAATTAGGCCGGGTGCTCGGTCTGGATGAAGATTGCCTCCTTCTGACTGCGGGTTCTGATGCAGCGATAAAAAACGTATTTGAAGTGTTCGTTAATCCCGGTGATGAGATCATCATTCCCGATCCCACCTATGCGATGTACGAAATTTATGCCCAACTTTTCCAGGGTGTATTGCAAAAAGTACCCTATGGGGCGGATCTGACGTTTTCGCTTGATGACGTATATGAAAAGATTACCGATAAAACAAAGCTTATCGCGCTTGCAAACCCGAACAGTCCCACGGGGTGTGTTCTGGATCAGCAGGAACTTGTGGCTCTCATAAAGTATGCTGAAGAAAAGGACATTCTGCTCCTGATCGACGAAGCGTACTATCCGTATTATCCCCATTCAGTAATCGATTATATTCCCGGCTGCAGGAATCTTATTGTCACGAGGACGTTTTCAAAAGCCTACGGCCTTGCCTCGTTGCGCCTGGGTTTTGCTGCTGCGAATCCGGATACAATCCGCTCGCTGGCCAAATTCCGGCCGATCTATGAGACAAATGGTCTTGCCGTCCTCTTCGGGTGTCAGCTGCTGGATCATCCTGAGATCATCTCCAGGAATGTGAGTGATATTACTGAAGGAAGAGAGTTCCTCTTTAAGGAAATGGAAAAAATGGGTTTTTCCTGTTATCCGAGCCATACGAATTTTCTCAATATCCGGGTCGGGCAAAAACTCGTTATACCGTTAACTGATCACCTTAAGGCCCGGGGAATTCTTATAAAACCCGGCTATGACCACCCGGCGCTGAAGGAATGCATCCGGGTGACAATTGGTCCGATCCCCCAGATGAAACCGGTGATTGAATCTATTCGAGATTACATTGAACATAATTCTCAGATCTGATGCTGAAAGCACCGGATATTCTTCCCGTCCCTGAGAAATCTTTCCGGAGCAGGTACCATGTCGCCCGATGAAAACAAGAACAACCCCTGGTCCGTCCCGAATGCGGTACATTTTTACGCGAAGAACCGGCAGTCCGTTGACGAAGTGTACGCATCCGAAGAGTTCTTTCTTAAACAGGTGATTCAGCCGAATATCTCGATTCTCGACGTTGGATGTGCGGCAGGCGGTTTTTATAACATTTTCAGATCCATTGAGCCATCCGTCCGGTATACCGGGGTGGATTTTTCATTAGAGATGGTTCAGGAGGCAAAAAGATGTTTTCCCGGGACAGCGTTTGCAGCAAGTGACGGTGGTGCACTACCATTCAGGGCAGAATCCTTCGATGTTGTGTATTGTTCCGGGGCAATCCACCTGTCACCGGACTGGAGGGATATCCTGAGAGACTGCTGGAGAGTTACGAAAAACCACTTCGTATTCGATGTGAGGCTCGTTGAGACAGGCGGATCTGTTGAAGATATTAAAAAATCCTATGAAAAGATCGCGTTTTTCAACAACTGGGATGGAAAAGCCATCGTTCCCTACATTGTACTGAACGTGCGGGATTTCCTCCATGAAATTTCCCGTCTTGTGCCGGAACCGGTTTCACAGCAGTATTTTGGATATTACCGGCCGGTTTCGAAAATGGCAGTTTCTCCCTATAGCGAAGTATGCATGTCTATGTGTTGTTTCAGTAAGAATATGCTGACGGAAAAGGGTGTTGTGTGGAACTTGCCGATAAAATACGAAAAATGCCCGTGACCCCGGAGTATCTCAAACTACGATCTTTTTGGAACTGAAAAAACCAGGTCTTTCCGCCCGGGACTGGGATCTCTGTGAACTGGCCCACCGGGATACCGGACGATCATTTCTTCCTAACGTTATTAACGAAGTTTAACGCTTCAGAGCACCGCTCCTGCCTCCCCGTTGTAGCGAACCCCTGCAACGTCTCACCATTTTGTTTTAAACCTGTGAAGACCAACGATAGTATATGTCATCTTTTAGCGAATGAGGACGCATGCTCCGGGAAACGGATCGGAGGAAGTATCGGGCCCCCACTCATCCGTATAAAAATTACCGTCCCCGGAACCGACAGACTATATTTTAATAGATGGAAACGCGAAGTAATTGAAAACAGTTAGTCAGATCCTGATAGAATGAGATCCTCATGCAACAAAGCCCCTGATGAAGATTTACAGGAGAGCGGAGAAGTTAAGGAATTCTCAACTTTTGATTATAATTACATCGATCAGTATGCGCAACAGAACAAAGTCCTTTCCAATATCGAATCGATCTATGAAAACGAATTTTGCAACGACACTTTCATTGGAAAGATCGAATCCCTTGTCGGATCACCGGTGATACGGGGATCGTATAAAAGGGCGATATGCTATATTCTATTTAGAAATTACCGGAACAGATTTTTCAATATTCCCAAGATCCCTGTCCCTTTCTGGAAAGCGGGCTATAAAAAAGTAAAATCGGTTTCCCAGTTCGCTCTCTATCCTCTCTGGATCCTGTATCAGATCGGGGTACCCTCATTCCGTAAGAAAACACCACAATCCTATCAGTGTGGTATCCGGGTGGGTTGTTGCGACTGGTCATTTAAGAATACGTACAAGTCATTTGACTTTCTCATTGACAACCGCGAACTAACTGCAGAGAACGTACTGTTCTGTATTGAAGAGCCGATCTCACAGGAATACCAGGACGCCATTGACAGCCGGGGGTATCATTCGGTTCGCCTGCGCGAAGTTCTGAAAGGTGCAGATATATCATTCATTTACCGGGTATTCCTGAAAAAACAGGTTCCCGTATGGCTGCATCTGCTTTTCGGGTCGTTCAAAAAACAACCGTTTATGCTTCCCCTGACCCTGGAGATAATGTACAAGTCCCTGATCTGGTCCAAGCTTCTCGAAGAATATCATATCCGGCATTATGTGGTCTTTAACGACTATCTCACGGCAGACACCGTACGATATATCCATTGCGATCAGAATGATACCCAGACCTGGTGTTACATACATTCGAGCAGCACGAACGACCTCATCACTCCGCCCGGGGAGGAGGAGGTTATTGATATCCAGTTTGCCTTTTATGCCACCCATCACCTCGTTGTCTGGGGCAGAAAGATGGAGAATTATTATAAGAAACACCCGAATTATATAAAAAATTTTGATCTTTCCGGATGCATGACATCAGAGCTGATCCGGAATGCCCTGGAACCGCCGGCATCAAACATCCCCCGTACCAAAATTAACGAAAAATGTTCCCCGAAAAAAATAATCGGTGTTTTTGACACTTCGTTTACTGAAATATGTCCTTTGACTTACCGGGATATGGCACAGTTTGTCGAGGGCCTTTTACGACTGCTTGACGATTTCCCGGATGTCGGGATCATCTTCAAGGACAAAAAGTCTGTGGAATGGTTGTCCGAATATGTACCGCAGATAATCCCGTATTACCAAAAACTGAGAGATCACCCCCGCTGTTATTTCCCGGATGTGGAAAATACCGATCCTACCGAGTGCATTGCGGCGTCAGACCTGATTATTTCAGCCCCCTTCACATCTCCCAGCATCGAAGCGCTCGGGGCAGGTATAAGGGCAATGTATTACGATGCGTCTGACAGGTTCCCGGGTTGTTATTATGATCGCATTCCCCGGTTTGTGGCTCACAATTATGACGAGCTGAAAGACTTTGTTGAATACTGGCTTTACGGAACTACCGCTGAGGAGTTTGAACTGTTCCTGAATACTCACATAAAAGGGGAGATCCATGAACACCTTGACGGGAAAGCGATCACACGATTCAGGCAACAGCTGTCCCGGCAGCCTTAAACGCAGGCCATCAATTTTTTTATTGTATCTTTCGTATCAATGCCCGGATCTCATCCCTGTTCAACAAATATGCTTTTCTCGATGAGAACTCCTCAACATTGGCTTTTTTGAAAGAAGGCGGTCTTTTTGTCTCAAACGGGTCATCATGGGTGATTTTCTGCGGCAATATTATGAACATCTCATCGTTTTCATATGCATGTTCCGCTTCTTCTTTTGTCATTAATTCCTCGAATAATTTTTCACCGCCCCGTTTTCCTATGACGGTTATGCCGATATCCCCGGGATCGAACCCTGAACGTGGTGCATATTCATCGATCATTGCATACGCAAGATCGATGATATTCATTGCCGACATCTTCAAAATAAAAATTTCCCGTCCCCGGCTGATCCGGCCCGCATTGATAATCAGTTCTACTGCTGAGGGGATATCCATAAAAAAGCGGGTCATTTTTTTGTCAGTAATCGTGACCGGGCCCCCCTTCTGGATCTGTTTTGAGAAGAGTGGTATGACCGATCCACGTGAGTTCAGGACATTCCCGAATCTGACACTTGAGAAAACGGTCCGTTTGGTCCCACGATAATAATTGGCAGAGATCGTAAGTCTTTCCGCTAGCAGCTTGGTTGCACCCATCACATTGGTCGGACTCACGGCCTTGTCGGTACTGACATTTATCACTTTTTCAACTTCTTTTGAAAGCGCTGCATCCAGGACATTCTGCGTCCCGATGACATTGGTTTTTACTGCATCGAACGGGTTGGATTCGCATAACGGAACGTGTTTCAGCGCCGAGGCATGAAACACGATATCGATTCCTTCAAATGCCATCAGGAGGCGGTCCTTATCGCGGATATCCCCGATAAGCGGGCGGATTTTATTAGAATCCAGCTCGTTCTCCAGCTCAAACAAACCCGTCTCATTGTTGTCGAAAACCCTTATGGTACCTGGATCATACTCCAGAAGTTTTCTGACAAGTTCGTGTCCGATTGAACCGGCCCCGCCGGTTACCAGAATCCGTTTATTCCTGTAGAATGACAAGTTATCCATCTAGTTCATCTCATAGAAGTGTTGGATTGAATCCACAACCAGGTCAATTTCATCTGTAGTGATCCCGGGATGGAATGGCAGGCTCAGAATAGTGTCCGAGACCTGCTCGGTCACCGGCAATTTACCGGTGTATTTCAGCTGGCTTTTGTAAAAGTTGGTACAATGAACCGGCGAGAAGTAAATCTTTGTCATGATGCCGTTCTTTGCCAGATATGCCATCAGTTCATTTCTCTTTGGCACGCACAATGAGAATAACTGGTATACTTCGAGATAATCCTTTGGCGGGTTACAAAATCTGACTCCTGCAACCTTCTTTACCAGCTTCTTTTTGTAATATTCTGCCTTTTCCCGCCGCAGGCTGATGATCTTATCTACCTTTTTGATCTGGGCAACACCGAGAGCTGCGGTGATATTTGACATCCTCATGTTGTATCCAAGGGACACGTATTCAAAATTTTCTGTCGAAGAGAAATAATCGCAGGTTTCGACACGGCCGTGGGACCTGATCAGTTTTAATTTCTCCTGGATCTTTTTGGATTTTGTGACGATCGCCCCTCCCTCACCGGTGGTAATTATCTTGTTCTGGCAGAAACTCAGCAGTGCGGAGTCTCCGAACGATCCCATCATGTCATTGCCGATCTTTGCACCAAATGCCTCTGCTGCATCTTCGATCAGGATAAGGTTATGATCATCCGCAATCTCTCTCAGTTCCCTGATCTGGCAGGGTGTCCCGCCATAATGGATCGGGATAATTGCCTTTGTTTTCGGGGTAATTTTCCTGATAACATCCTGCGGGTCCAGTCCCAGGGTCTTGTCTTCGATATCAGCAAAAACGGGTTTTGCGCCAACAAAGAGCGGGGCATTTGCGGTTGCAATAAACGTGAATGAGGGGACAATCACTTCATCGCCGGCTCCTATGCCGTATGCCAGGAGTACTGCATGTAATGCAGAGGTTCCGGAGTTGAATGTCACCGCATAATCCGAATGTATGTACTTTGCTGTGAGCTCTTCGAATTCCGTCACTTTTTTCCCTGTTGCCCAGTTCATGCCGGATTTGATCACTTCTGAAACAGCCTGGTCATCGGTGTCATCGGTATATATCCTGAATAATGGTATCTTCCACGTCACTGGATATCACGCCCGGTTTTTTCAATTTCTTCATCGGTGAGAGTCCGGACTACCGTTGCCGGAACTCCGAATGCAACGACATTGTCCGGGAGACTTCTGGTAACAAAACTGAATGCACCTACGATGGTATTTTTACCGATACAGACACCTGGCATGATGACCGAGTGGCTTCCGATACGACAATTCCTGCCTAAGATTACTTCCCCTTCCTTCCCATCAATAGTTGATACCGAGTAGATGGAACAATGCGATCCGATTTGTACGAAATCCTCAATTACTACCCCGTTTTTCGCATTTATATAGGTAAAGGCACCGATATCGGTTTGTGATCCCAGGGAAAAGTGTTTTTTGTTCTGGACGACCCAGTGATATTTTGTCAGGATTCCTTCGTCAATTCTGGGATGTTCCCAGTGGGAAAATCGTGACGGCATTACTGAATAATTTCTCTTATTAGCATAAAGGCTTCTGCATATTTTACACCGATCTCCGATCCACGCTTCATTGCAAGGGCAGAGATCAGTTCTGCCGATCGCGGGTGAGGTGCATCTTTTAATTCAGTCTCAAATAATCGCATCGCTTCTATTTTAAGTCCGATAAAATCGGTGATGTCGATATAGACACTGGGCCGGAATTGTGCAATCGAATGTCCCCATTCTGTTTCTGAAAGGGTCTCATAGGCCAGTATTTTTTTGATATTGGAGGAGAACGGTCGTGTTGCCACAAGAGATGCTTCATGAACTATGCGATGGTCCCTGTTGAGATCCCCATAGTGAGGGATAAAAACAAGATCCGGTTTGTGTTCGGAGATCACCTTCGATAATGCATCGTTTAATTCCTTTTGGGGGATTGTATCGAGTTTTACGGTTGGATAGTCAAGGAAGATGGTTTTGGCGATCCCGAGCTTTTTATTTGATTGTTGGATCTCTTCTGCTTTTTTTCGTATATATTCCGGTGACCAATCCGGAGTATAGGCTTTTGTCACTATACAAAGGACGACCTCATCACCTTTGCTTGCGAAACGTCCGATAGTTCCGCCACACCCCAGTACTTCATCGTCTGGATGTGGGGATACAATTACTATTTTAGACATACTTTTCCTCCACCCCGCAATTGAATAAATAGTCTATTACAGAAAGATTTGGTATGAAATCCCCCCATGCCTGAGGGTATCTGGGATAAGAAAATTCCTGATATTCCACCGTTATCCCATGCTCCCTGAACAAATCTTCCTTCATATATACCTTGGCTCCCTGGCCGGATAAATAAACATCGGCTCCGACAGTTTTGCATAAATTAATTAATTTTTCATTACTCATTCCTTCTGCTTTCAGCTCAGATGATCTGTAGAATTTTGTTTTGATCCCCATGATCTCGCAGATCGTTTCATTCATGGCGATAGTCAGGTCTGATAAAATTTTCCAGTCCCTCGAATAGATCTCTTCGAAAATCCCGGCATATTCTTTGAAGAACAACGTCTTTGAATAATTGCAGGTTATTGTTTTCCAGTGCTTCTCTCTCCAGTTACCGCTGTTGTCTATCTCTGTCTCATGTATGGATCTTCCACTTTTGTATCGGACGGGTACTGTAAGCCAGAGTTCGCCGATCTGTGTCTTGATCCTGTTCCTGTTGAAGAGATTATTTTTGCTGTATTGGGCGTCGTCAAAAAAAATATGTACGTCGCTCTTGGAAATTTTGTCGAAATATCCAAGCCATGGTAAATATGCGGGTTGATGAATACTGGCGATCATTTTTACTGAACTATTTCCTGCCCGAGCCGGTCCTGCTTGCCCAGGCAAAAAGCTTCTTCACTATCGCTTTTTCCCATCCGTAATAGCCAAAAAATCTCAGTCTCCAGCGCAGGTGAGCAGAAATCTCGAACGGCAGGATGATCAGACGTTTCAGACCGGGAAAATTCCTGTCGGTGGAATCGCCTTTTTTACCACGGAACCGCAATCCGGATATATAATACAGATTTCCGGCAACGGGATTCACCTCGTTGCTGAGGGTCATTTTGCTCCATCCATCCAGATCGTGCGGCTCTTTGAATCCCGCCTTTACGGCTTCATTGTACAGCTCACTGCCGGGATACGGGGAATATGCATCGAATGTGATCTTGGCATTCTTATCGGTTTTCCAGATCCAGTCGGCCAGATCCATACTCTGGTGCATTTCGTGTATCGTCTCGCTTGGCAGGCCGGCGATGAAATTATACCTGCTCTGAATTGTCGTCCCGCTCAGTACCCGGGCACATTCGCGGGTATCCTCCACACCATGAGGGTGCATTTTATTGACCACTTCTTTAAGGACCCGATCTGAGCCGGACTCAACACCCAGGAGTAATTCCCTGCATCCGCTCTTTTCCAGCATCCTGGCGGTTTTCTCGTCGATACTGGGGCATCGTATACTCGTAGTCCACTTCAGCCCAAAATTCCTGAGAATGTCAGATATTTTCTGGATCCTGTCCTTTCTCGAACCAATATTGTCGTCATTGATATAGATATTCTCTATGTGGAATTCGTCGACAAATATTTTTAATTCAGTCTCGAATTTATCTACCGGCATCGGCCTCCAGGTTCTCTTATTGAAGATCTGGTTATAACAGAAATTGCAGTTGAACGGGCAACCTCTGCTTGCCTGGAACATCAGTTCCCCGCGTTCGGCAGCAATCCGGAAATATTTCTTACTTTTTCCGGTCATGGGAAACGGCCATTCTGACGGATCCATAAATTCCCGTGGTTTATTGGTTATTATTTCCCCGTCTTTTTTCCAGACGATTCCGTCGACCTTACTCAGGTCCCCCTTGTTTTTCAGGGTTTGTATCAGTTCGAGCATTGTCTTCTCACCCTCGCCGACAACAACGAAATCTACAAACGGCTCTTTGATGCATTGTTCCGGTAACAGAGACGGGTGGACTCCCCCGAAAATCGTATGAATATTTGGGTTTATTTTCTTTGCATATTCGAGCATCTTTTTGCTGCCGATCAGCTGAAACCCGGTCATTGAGGAGACGCCTATGGCAAAAACACCCGCTTCCAGCAATAACACAAAATCCTTGAATTTATCGAATCTTTCATCAAAATATTCGACGTCCAGACCATTTTTTTCGAGCTCCGCACCAAGATAAAAAATACTTAACGCTACACCTTTGGTCGGGCTGTCTTCCGTTGGTATGGGATATGCTAGTAAACAGTCAGTCATTGTAATGCTGCACCTGGGTCGGGGCCGGTCTTCAGCTGGTATCGGATCTGCCGGAAGCAATCTGTTATGTTAATACGTTAGATGTTTTTCTAATAATTTGTTGTCCAGTTTGACTTTTTTCAAGACTTTGACAATTTTTTCTCCTGCCTTGCCATTGCCGTACGGACTCCTGCATTTTTCAACGTGTGCCAGGAATTTCTTGTCCGACAACGCCTTTTTGATAGCCCCGGTTATCTCTTTCCTGTCATTGGTGACAAATATCTTATTCCCGGCGTTCTCCCTGACGGATTCCCTCGTACCTACGTTCACGACAGGAAGTCTGAAAATCGGAGCGTCGATAGTCCCGCTGCTGGAATTCCCCACCATCACGCTGGCAAGTTTCATCAGGCTGAGATAATCTTTCCTCGGAAGATTCTTAAAAGTTTTCAGGAAATCGTATTTTTCATACTTTTCAATAATCTTTATCATTTTTCTTCCCCCGGCATCCGAGTTCGGATAGATCAGAATTGTCTGGAGATTGATCTCTCTCAATGCTTCTAAGGTCTCTGTAATCTGTTTTTCAGCCTGATCTATCTGGGTAAGCGAGGGGTGCTGAATTGCAAGAATAAACGGCCTGCTCAAATCCAGTCCATATTTTTTTTCAAGAAAATCCCTGGAATAAAAATCATCTGACAACAGATCATCCACCGCCGGTGACCCGACAAGGTGGATCCTCCATGGCTCCTCACCCATCTTCAATAACCTATCAGCACTCTTTTGTGTTGCTGCCAGATGGATATGTGCGAATTTGGTAATGGAATGTCTGATCGGGTCGTCGATATGCGCACCGTCATCTCCCTGGTCACCGCCATGAATATGCGCAACAGGGATATTCAGGTGTGCTGCGGCAAGTGTACCGGCCAGAGCCTCTCCCCGATCCCCGGTCACGAGTAAAATGTCCGGTTTCACGCTTTCCAGGGTCTGGGTAATTCCGATTATCGCAAGGCCGAGTGATTTTGCCATTGCTGCAGCAGAATCGTTTGCCAGCAGCATATCTACCGTATAATAGTGTTCAAAACCGTCCTTCCTGATATCAGTGAGCGAGTACCCGTACTCCGGACAGAGGTGCATCCCCGTGATAATCAATGTTAAACTGAATTCTTCTTTGATTTTCAGCAGGGTGGATCGCATCAGTCCGTAATCCGCTCTTGTACCAGTTATGTAGCAGATCTTTCTCTCACTCATTTTCCGGCACCCCCTACCATATTCCAGTGGATAATGGTATCCCGGGGAATTTCAACCCGTGCGACTTTTCCGATCACGCCGGAGATATTTGTCAACGTTGGTTCAATTCCGAAGCCGGGGCGCTTGATGCACAACATCCCTTCTGAGATGACATCGTTCCGGTGGATGTTTACTGCCGAAACAATACTTTTCCTGGATGATCTGATGACATCCTTCTCTCTCGATGTCGGTGTTTTCTCATAATTTCCCCGGTATACATCAATATCCGGAATTGTTTGTTTTATCAGCGAAAGACGCGGATCGCCCGGTGCCACTCTCTCAATAATCCGTATATGGTTAATCATTTCCCTCAATTCAGCTGGTTCGATTGAAGCCTTATGATCGGGTCCGGTCATTGTCCGATCAAGGGTGAAATGCTTCTCAATGACCGTCGCCCCGAGCGCGACTGCTGCAATGGACGCATGAATCCCCATAGTATGATCGGAATATCCTGCCGGATAACCGAATTTTTCCTGTATTGTCAACATTGCATTAAGATTTACCTCGCCTGGCAGGCACGGATACAGACTCGTACACTGTAATAATACAATCTTGTGATTCCCCTCATCCTCAATTACGCGGACTGCATCCCCTACTTCCTTAAGGGTGCACATACCGGTCGATAATATCACAAGTTTATTGGAAATTGCCACGCGTTTTAACCGTGGATGATTTGTAATATCGCCAGATTCAAGTTTGAATACTGGCACAATGGCTTCCAGAAACGATATTGCATCGTCAGAATGTGGAGTCGAGAGGAACAGGATATCTTTTTTATCGCAGTAGTCTTTCAGTTTTAAGAAGTCTTCATGGCTCAATTCCAGTTTTTTAAGCATTTCCGCCTGGGTTGTCTCGCTCCCGGAGTTCTCAATCTGGTAACTCTCCATCTCTGCATCTTTCGTGCAGACTTCTTCAGAGGTAAACGTCTGGAATTTTACGGCATCTGCCCCGCATTCCTTTGCGGCTGCAACCATCTTCTTGGCTAACTCCAGAGAACCGTTGTGATTCACTCCGATCTCTGCAATGATAAAACATTTTTCATCGTTACCAATATTCAGATTATTAATTTTATACGATGTCATTAAGCCTCGGATGCACGTAATCTTCTATTATCTTTGTAAATCAGAAATATTTTATACCTTCCTGATATCCCTGTTCACTGTTCTTAAGAAGGTCGCCTCCCGGTTTTGCGCTCATTGGTGTATTGTTCACCTCTGTGAAATTACCGGTCCAAGTGATCCCCGGGCCGGGACGCCTGGACTATGGTCCATCTCCCCGTAACGAGCAGGTGAGAAACAGATGCTGTCACGCCGGTAAACTGGTGGCATTTGATCGAGGGTTATTTTAATTCCGGTGGTTCAGTATCGTTTCTGCCATCAGGAAATCAAATTCCGTGTCAATATCGATACTTGTCAGGGATGACATGATGAGCGGAATAATCTTTTTACCATAGAATCCCTTGTTTTCTACAAATTTTTCCGGCGTTGAAACATATATTGCCCCATTCGGGATATATGTCGGAGGAAGATCCTGCCTCCGTGTATGGAAGTATTTCTCATCGAACAGGGGTTTTAAGAAGCTCTTTTCAAGGGTAAAACTCCAGTAGGGAGAATGCGGGGTTTCAGAAACGCTGACAACGGAATCGCAGTCTTGGTGTAAAAAAATATCAATTGCGGTATCGATCTCCTTTGCATTCCGTAACGGGGACGTGGGCTGGAGGAGGACCATGACATCCGGTGTATAGTGCCCCTCCCCGAGTACCTTTATCGCATGGGTAATGACATCATCGGAATCTGCAGTATCCGTGGCAAGTTCTTCCGGCCGATGAATTATTTCTGACCCGTATTTTTTTGAAACCCGGGCAATTTCCTCATCTTCCGTTGAAACGACAACCTTGTTGATATACCTGGATTTCAGGGCCTCGACAATAGAATAACTGATCAACGGTTTCCCGCAGAGCAGTCTGATATTTTTTCTCGGTATCCCTTTACTTCCCCCGCGTGCGGGAATGAGCGCTAAAATATTCCTGCCGCCAGTCATATTGCGTCCTGTTTCGTGTTCATCGTATATATTTCCATTTTGCCGTTTCCGTACCGGGATCGACGGATACACATCCTTCATCCGGAAGACCTGGGACGGGCTGCTTAAGATCCGGAAAACACCGGAGAATTATGGGTATGCCCATGATATCCGCATGTCCTGGTATGTATCAGGTATTCTCGGTAACCACATTGTACATTCTCCAGTAATCCCCTTTGTTCCGGAGTAACTCTTCATGAGTACCTGCTTCAGAAATTTTTCCGTCCTTCAACAGATAGATTTGATCAGCATTTATTATCGTGGACAACCGGTGGGCGACGATGATGGTCGTGCACTTCTTGGCAACATTCGAGATCGCATCCTGGACTGCTTTCTCTGATACCGTATCAAGGGAACTTGTCGCTTCATCGAGGATCAGGATCTCCGGTTTGCGGATGATTGCCCGTGCGATAGCAATTCTCTGGCGTTCTCCCCCGGATAACTTCAGGCCACGATCTCCTACAATGGTGTCATACCGGAGGGGCATTCTGTCGATGAACTCGTGGGCATTAGCCAGTTCCACGGCTTCCATGACCTCCCCGGGGGAATACGAATCCCCGAATGTGATGTTCTCTCTGACAGACGCGTTGAATATGAACGTATCCTGGCTCACAAACCCGATTTTTTTCCTAAGGGATGTCAGGTCATAACTGGTAATATTTTTATTATCTATCTCAATAGTACCTGAATCGACATCATACATGCGTAATACGAGATCGATCATGGTGGATTTGCCGGAACCGGACTGGCCCACAATTGCCGTTGTTTTACCTGATGCGATCGTAAGTGAGATTCCCCTGAGAATCGGCTCTTGCTTCTTGTACCCGAATTCAACGGTGTTGAACGATATCCCGGGTTTTTTTGCGGTTAACGGGATCTCTCCGTTGGCTATCCGTGAATACGATGTATCCATCTGGATGTCCCGGACAATGGATAAATTGGGGAGGGCACTCATGATTCCCATCTGGTAATTCCCGAAATTCGCAAGTTTTGGCAACAGCGTCAGGACTGCAAGCGAGAATGTTCCGAGAACCGGGAGATATGCAATAAAATTCTCCGGGTAATACAGCTTGATTACAATTATCACAAGCCCGATAACGACAAAGATAAAGAGATATAGTATCAACGACGGGATCTGGAGCCAGAATGTATCTTCTTTCCAGTAATTCCAGTATTCCCTGACAGAGCTCTCGAATTGTTTTATCCAGAAGTTTGATGATCCGGATGCCTTGATCTGTTTTACCCCATTGATATATTCGTTCAGTATAACGTTCTCCTGTTCATTTGCCTGGTATCTTCCCGTGCCTGACATATACGATACTTTCAGACTGAGATACCGGGTAAACAGGTAATATCCCAGGCCCGCTATGATCAGAACGACTGTTCCATATAATGAGATAGAAATCAGGAGAAACAATGTCGATACTGAAAGCAGACCATCAACCAGGAGTTTGGTTAAATTGATAAAAACATCGGAAATGAACTGAGGTGCTCTCGATATCCGGTAAATGATATCCCCTTGTTTGCTGTCAATAAATAACTGGTAATCCGAGCGGGTATATTTCTGAAAAAGTTTTTCTTTATTCTGAACCGTGATGTCTGTTGTAATTTTAATTGACACTATCATAAAAACAACAGTCAGGATAAATGACACGATTGCCGTACAAATGAACAGCAGGCAGGCGGTAATCAGGGGATCCTGGATATTGAAAATTCCTGAAAAACCCTGTTCGAAAAGACCGATCAGGGTAAAAATAATATTGTGTGGCTGATAGGTCTGGTTCGTGCTGAGAGAGAGAATCGGGTACAGCAATGCAAGATTAAGCATACTGACCAATGACATCACGATGCCGAGTAATAATAACCCCAGGAAAATAAATTTGTAATCGCGTAAAAAAAACCAGATTAATTTTACTGAATCCCGTTCTTTCATATTTCCCCGTAAATTGTAGTAATGTAGTTCTTACTGGTTTGCAGTTCAGTGGCTTAGAGTTGTCTACCCTTGTATATATCTTCAGGTTTTTACATAAATTCCTTGACCCCGGATTCCGATGAATTCGTAGGGGAAAAGCAGATCCAGCCTTCGTTTTTGTAGTATGAAAAATTGTTACGGCCTCATCCGTGGCTGACGGGCATCCATCAAACCCCGGCTTCGGTAAATGTTCCCACTCTTCTTGATTTGTGTTTAATTAATGATTTTGCAACACCACCCTATCGCATGAATACATGCATGTGAGCAGTACCAGGCAGGCAGACATTATTGGGAGGTGAGGGTATATTTTGAGAATTGGTGTGCAGGCTGTTCTCTATTGCGATGCCCCCCACCCCGCTTCACAAGGAGCCCGTGCGAAACGAGCGAATACGAACCCGGCCCGCAGGTACCATCGCCACATCTATATACTCAATCAGATAATATCCGTTCCAGCCCATCGGATGACCGGGAAAGGATGAACGGCTCCGGGAGGAATTAACCATGGATACCAATACCCTCATGATTGTTGCATTAATTCTGATTGTAATCGTCGCGCTCCTCGCCATGGCGATAAAGATTGCGAACCAGTGGGAGCGGGCGGTGGTCCTCTTCCTTGGAAAATTTATTGGCATCAGGGGCCCCGGGTTGTTCTTTATTGTCCCGTTCCTGAGCCGGGTCGCGTACATGATTGATCTCCGGGTGATCACCACCTCGTTCACGGCCGAGCAGACCCTGACAAAAGATACGGTCCCGGTCAACGTGGACGCCGTCTTATTCTGGCAGGTAATCGATGTAGAGAAGGCCGCGCTCGAAGTCAGGGATTACCAGGGTTCAATATCCCTGGCATCGCAGACTGCGCTCCGGGACGTGATAGGCAAGACCATCCTTGCCGACATGCTCACCGGCAGGGAAGCCATTGACGCCGAACTCCAGCGGCTGATCGGGAGCCGTGTCAGCGGGTGGGGTATCAGGATCCTGTCCGTTGAGATCCGCGACGTGATCATCCCCGGCGCACTCCAGGACGCGATGTCCATGCAGGCGCAGGCAGAGCGCGAGCGACAGGCCCGTGTGATCCTCGGGGATTCCGAACGGCAGATCGCCGAGAAGTTCGAGCAGGCCGCAAAGAGCTACGAGAACAATCCCACCGCGCTGCACCTGCGGGCGATGAACATGTTGTACGAAGGGCTGAAGGGCGGGCAGTCGACAATCGTGATCGTCCCGTCAACCGCTCTCAATACGATGACGCTTGGTGATACTACGGGCATGATTGCGCTTGCAAAGACGATAGAAACCGAGAAGAAAGTGCAGAAGGATACCGGGCAGCAGGGGCAGCAGTAACGTAGGGGGCCGGGTCGAGCAGTCGTCAGGGGCGACTCATTTTTTCCTGGCGAGTTCTGATGAAAAATCTGATTGGCGTATGTCCATTGCGATGCTCCCCCCTCCCCGCTGCGCAGGGAGTCGCGCGGGGGGGTCTCGCGGCCGACCCCTCGCTGAGCAGTTCGGTTTTAATAATGAGGACAGGTAAGTGCGTAGCGCAAAACCTGACGAGTCGTTTTGCGCGTGGGGAACATTGCAAATGAATCGGATAAAAACCCGGCAGATTTTTGCAAATAAATTCCGATCAATTTTTTTCAAAAAGTTTTACAAAATTTCGCTGGAGAAGTTTTCTCAAAAAAATTTCAAAAAAGCCTCAGCCGTGACTGACTTTTACTGTTCAAACCATTAAGACGATGATATTTCAAAATTTATATCGGGGAGGTGCCCAGCCGGAGTATAGTGACGAATAAAAACATGTGAAGAAAAAAATAACCAAAGTCAACTGCCAGAAATAGCTGATATACAACATCTGGTACAGGCAGGCAATAACAATAATCAGAATCCAGAGAAGGACAGACAGGTAATGCCCCCGACCGATAGCGTTCTTTCCGCCCCGGATATTTGATACGATATCGGCAATTCTTCCAACCCATATGTCATACAGTTCCTGGTAAAATACATCCTGTGGATCCTGTTTTGTATAAATGGGGAAAGTCTGACCTGGTTTCGGTCGGTCATCCGACAAATAGTCCCGGAACTTTTTGCTCACAATAAAGGCGACGATCAGACCAACAAGAACGATAATCAATAACGCTATGAAAATTCCTACTATCATGATACCAAGCTCATGCGGTGTGATATCCAAAGACTATCAACTCTCTCTGAATAAAATAATTTTACTAGATTATAACTTTACTGAAATGAAAGTCATAGTATTTTTTTAATCAAAGTTAATGATGTGAGATTATTGATGAATTCTACAGAGTCAAATGCGAACTTTCAAGAAAAATATCGAAATACGGCAAAATTATGATCAGTTTGACAAGATAAGGCAAAATTAAAGAGATTCTCCCAAGCCTCAGCCGTGATTTGAACACGGGACCTGCTGATTACAAGTCAGCCGCTCTGCCAACTAAGCCACTGAGGCGCCATACTATTTTATCATTTGATGGTAAAAAAGATGGTGCCCGTCACGGCAGATTCCCGCCAGTACTCCGCAGGAACGAGAAATTCCCCCGCAGAATCCGGATGACAAAAACGGATACAAATATCTTATACCCCCCGGCACAGACGTAGTAATACAGATGGCCCAACTGACCGTGGATATCGGGGGCAGCCCGGGTGTCGGCTGCCGCGGTTTCTGCGAATACTGTTATTTCAAAAAAGTCCGGGGTGTGCAGCCCCTCGGGTGCCGGTACTGCCTGCCGTTCAAGAAAGGGTGCGACTACTGCACCCGGGGCGTAAAGGAGGAGTACGCCGGGTTCAAGGACCTCCGTTCCATAGCGGACGAGACGCTCGCAAGCCTCCAGACCAGGCAAGGGGAGATCGAGCGGATCACGATCAGCGGCGGGGGCGATCCCAGCTGTTACCCGCATTTTAAGGATCTTGTCGAGCTGCTCGGGAGCACGGAAGCCCCGCTCCATATCGGGTACACGAGCGGGAAGGGCTGGGATGATCCTGCCATCGCCGATCTCCTCATTAATAACGGGCTCACGGAGATCTCCTTCACGGTCTTTGCCACCGATCCAAAACTCCGGAAGAAGTACATGCACGACCCGACTCCCGAGGCCTCGCTCGCGATCCTCGAACGGCTCTGCGGTGCGGTCGATGTCTATGCAGCCGCGGTCGTCCTCCCGGGCGTGAATGACGGGAAGGTGCTGGAGGAGACCTGCCGGTGGCTCCAGGACCGGGGGGCAAAGGGTCTGATCCTGATGCGGTTTGCCAATAATGCCGACCAGGGCCTCATCCTCGGGAACGGACCGGTCATGAGTAAGCAGAAGGTCCAGAGCGTCGAGTCCTTCCGGGACTTGATCACCGATCTCAGCAAACGGTTCACCATGAAGATCTCCGGTACCCCGCTCTGGGACCCGGAGACCGGCTCGCCGTTCGCGATCCGCTACGAGCCGGCCCTGCTCGCAAAACTCCCGAGGGTCACGAAGAGGGCGAGCGTGATCAGCGGGAGCATTGCTACGCCGTTCATCAATACAATTCTCACGACGTGCGGGTCAAAGGTGCCGGTCGTCCCGGTAAAGAAGGAGATCGCCTGCCTGATCACCGCTGACGATCTCCGGCGGATCGATCTTGCAGCGCTCGAACCGGTCGTGATCATCCCCGGTCGTGCCTTCGTGCACGATGCTGAGGCAGAGGAAATCCTGTCACGCGACGGGATCGACCGCGTGGTGATCCGGGGCCCGGAGATGCTCACCGCCGATGCCGAGACCAGCATGGGCATGACCCGGGACCAGGTGCTCGAGATGGAGATGAGCGGGTTTGCGGATCTCATCCGGTTGATCAACCGGTATGGGGTGTAACGGGTTCGTTCACCCTGCTATATAATTGTAAAAAAAATTACTATCTGTTGTGAGGGCTCCCCGCCTCAGGTCCTATCAGGGGCACAGCGGGGCAATACGGTGTCTTTAAACATTCAGCTTTGAGCAACTGTTTCGCCGCTCTGGCTAAAACGCCGAATGTAACAATTCCCGAACAGGTAATTCCCGCATCATCGCAATGCGGGAGATGCCCACGCGGCGGGGAATTAATCGTCGCTCAGTGAGGAATAATTGGAGAATAATTCGTCAAAATTCTTCGATTGGGAAGATGCGAATATCGAAGAACCTGCGGTTCTTCTGCAGCCCGCTCTTCCCTCCGGGAACAGCAGGCTCCCCCAAGAGCGTCAAATCTCCACGAAATATTTTAAAAAATCAGGCGTAAAACCGGAAAAATGCTGCGAGAGGGTTACGATCCCCCGATCTCCAGATGTCCCAAAGCGTGAACGCGAAATTGTGTTCAACACCCTATGAGTCTGGCGCCCTAACCAACTAGGCCACCGCAGCACAAAAGTGCATAATAAAAAGGCCGTAAAAATTATTAAAGGTATTCATGAGTCGTCGGGAGAACCGCCTCATTCCTTCTTCTGCTGCATATACATGTTGACGGCTGCCGTGATCGCAGCCACTTTCTTGCCCTGATCAAAGGAACCGGCCAGCGTCTGCATACGAGCCTCCTCGTCCCGCTTGTATCGTTCGAGCGTGCTGAAGATGTGCTCCTCCTGCAGGAAGTGCGTGTGGGTGTTGCCCTCGACGAACGCCTGGTTGTTCATGATCGCATAGTGGAGTGGGAGGGTGGTCTTGATCCCGAGGATAATATACTCCGATATCGCCCTGCGCATCCGCTTGATTGCCTCCGGCCGTGTGCTGTCCCAGGCACAGAGCTTCGCGATCATCGAGTCATAGTTCGGGGGAATGGTGTATCCCATGTGGATGCCGCTGTCCATCCGGATGCCGGGGCCGCCGGGCGAGCGGTACCGCACGATCTTCCCGGGGTCGGCCGCGAAGTTGTTGAGCGGATCCTCGGCATTGATCCGGCATTCGATCGCGTGGCCCCGGATGGAGAGGTCCTTCTGTTCGAAGGTGAGCGACTCTCCCGCCGCAATCGCGATCTGCTGCTTGACGAGGTCAACGCCGGTGATGATCTCCGTGATGGTGTGCTCAACCTGCAGCCGGGTGTTCATCTCCATGAAGTAGAAGTTGTCCTGGTTGTAGAGGAACTCCACGGAGCCGGCATTGGAGTAATCGGATGCCTCGGCAACCCTGAGTGCTGCCTTCGACATCCGCTCGCGCAGTTCCGGCGTCATGATCGGTGACGGGGCCTCCTCGATCAGCTTCTGGTGCCGGCGCTGGATCGAGCACTCGCGATCGTACAGGTGGACCGCGTTCCCATGCTCGTCCGCCAGCACCTGGAACTCGATATGCCGGGGCTTGACGAGGTACTTCTCGATGAAGACCGTTGCATCGCCAAACGCGGACTTTGCGATCCGCTGGCTTCCGGTGATTGCTTCTTCCAGCGTCTTCTCGTCATTGACGATCTGCATGCCGATACCGCCGCCACCGGCGCTTGCCTTCACGATGACCGGGTACCCGATCTCTGCGGCGATCTTCCTGGCATCGTCGATGCTGCTGATGCCGCCTTCCGTCCCCGGGAGGACCGGCACGCCGGCCTCCCGCATCATCTGCTTGCTCCCGATCTTGGAACCCATCGCCTTGATTGTCTTCCACCGGGGCCCGACAAAGGTTACGCCCTCGTCAAGGCAGAGCTTGGCAAACCGGTAGTTCTCTGCAAGGAAGCCATAGCCGGGGTGGATCGCCTCGGCCCCGCTCTTCTTCGCGATGTCGAGGATCCGCTCCATGTTGAGATAGCTCTTCGAGGGGTGGGCCTCGCCGACATGGAAGGCCTCGTCCGCGTATTTCACGTGGAGGGCGTTTTTGTCGGCATCGGAATAGATCGCCACGGTCTCGATGTCGAGCTCGCGGCAGGCCCGCATGACACGGATCGCAATTTCTCCGCGGTTTGCTATCAGGAGTTTCTCGAAATATTTCATTGGACCACCAGCAGGACATCGCCGTTCTGGACGACATCGCCGGTATCGACAAAGATCTCGGTGACCCTGCCATCGACCGGGCTGTGAATCGGGTTCTCCATCTTCATGGCCTCGAGCACGATGAGCGGATCCCCCTTCTTCACGTGGCTGCCGCGGCTGACGAGCACCTGGAGCACCATGCCCTGCATGTTGCTCTTGATCCCGCCGGCATATTCGCCCCGGGGGATCTTTGCCTGCGGCGTAACGCCGGTGACCCCGACCTGGCTCCCGCCGACGGAGATGATCTTGACCGAGAAGACTTCCCCGTCCACCTCGACTTCCATGATGCCCGGCATGCCTGTCCCGGCTTTCGGTACCGGCTGCTTCTTCGGGAGCTCTTCTGCGGACTTCCCGCCTTTCAGGAATGCCGGGGCGATCGCCGGGTAGAGGATATAGGTGAGGATGTCTTCCTCTTTCTTCACGAGGCCTGCCTTCTCCGCCTCGTCCTTCATCTTTGCATAGGCAGGTTCCAGCAGGTCTGCCGGACGGACCGTGATCACTTCCTCATCACCGATGATGAGCGTGCGGATCTCATCGGAGACCGGTGCCGGGGATTTCCCGTACAGGCCCCGGACATAATCCTTGACTTCCTTGGTCACATTCTGGTACCGCTTGCCGTTGACCAGCACGTTCAGCACGGCCTGGGTGCCCACGATCTGGCTCGTGGGGGTGACGAGAGGCGGGTACCCGAGATCCCGGCGCACCCGGGGGATCTCTTCAAGCACCTCGTCCCACCGGTCGAGTGCGTCCTGCTCCTGGAGCTGCGACACGATGTTGGAGATCATGCCACCGGGGAGCTGGTAGATGAGCACGTCGCTGTCCACCCGTTCCGAGATCGGGTTGAGCAGGCCGCCGTATTTCTCCCTGACCTGGAGGCAGAGGTTGCGGACCACACGGAGTTTGATTAAGTCGATGCCGGTATCGCGGGGGGTGCCCTTCAGCGACGCCACGACACTCTCGGTCGGCGGCTGGGAGGTGCCCATGGAGAAGGGCGACATCGCGGTATCGAGGATATCGACGCCAGCTTCTATCGCCGCTTCATAACTCATCGGGGCGATCCCGCTCGTGGAGTGGCTGTGGAGGCAGACCTTCACATCCACGGATTTCTTTATGCCGGTAATCAGGGCCTTTGCCGCGCCCGGCATGATCAGCCCTGCCATGTCCTTGATGCAGATCGAATCGCAGTCAAGGGTGTAGAGCTCCTTTGCCATCTCAATGAAGGTCTCAGTGCTGTGGACCGGGCTCGTGGTATAGGATATTGTGGCCTGGAGATGGCCGCCCACGTCCTTAACCCGCTTCATCGACCGGGTCATGTTCCGGATATCGTTGAGCGCATCGAAGACCCGGAATATTTCAACACCGTTCTTGTAGGAGGCATCGACGAATTTGTCTACGACATCGTCGGAATAGTGCCGGTACCCCACGAGGTTCTGCCCGCGGAGGAGCATCTGGATGGGGGTATGGTTCAGTTCTGCCTTAAGCGCACGGAGCCGGTCCCACGGATCATCGTTCAGGAACCGGATGCAGGTGTCAAAGGTCGCCCCTCCCCAGGCTTCGACGGAAAAAAATCCACAATGATCGATCTCCCTCGCAAGAGGGATCATATCCTCAGTCCGGAGCCGGGTCGCGATGAGCGACTGGTGGGCATCCCGGAGTGTGGTATCAGTAATCAGGACTTTTTTGGATGAGGCGGTATGCATAGAGGAGACCTCTGACGGGCAGCAAAATTCTGTACAGCCTCTCAAAAATTCATCGGTATAGTATAAAAAATTCACTTACGGGAATGATGGCGAGGACTGCAATGCAGCATGCAAGCAGGCTGGCGACAATGTCCCGTCGTGTCGTTTCAAAAGCGGGACAGAGCGATCCGCCGTCGCTATACCCACGGACGGCAAGGAGTTCTGCGGTATCGTCAGCCCGGCGGAGAGCATTGTTCACCAGTACAATTCCCGCAGGTACGATGCGTGCTGCATTCAGGGGTCGCCGCTTCAGTCTCTCTGCAATCCGTATCTTCTCAAAATCGGCGATGAGCAGGTCCATTGCCTGCATTCCCATATCAGCAACCAGGCCCATGTCAAACCCGGCTTTTTCTCCAAGCAGCCAGACCCCGAGCCGCAGGAACTCGCCTTTCTTCTGTTCGGAATATACCCAGGCCCCGATGAGGACGATCACCATCATGCGGATGAAATACGACACCCCGTCCCCCCCGCTTATCGCAAGCACGATGGCAAAAAAGCCTACCAGCACGCCAAGGGACAGGAACAGCCGGACATGTTTCCGCAGCGACACCTTGCGGGCAAAGATCAGGCACCAGATGGCTGCCGCTACCGCACCCGCAAGGCTGAGAAATGCGGCTGCCGAGAGCAGCATCGCGACCCCTGTCCGTAGTCTCACGTCCTGCATGCGGCCTCCACCAGATCATCGGGAGAAATATTTTCCGGGATTTTCCCGGCTGCAAGAAGGTCCCTGACAATCTTCGGTGCGTGCTGCCATGACGGGAGCGCGTCCGGCAACCGGCCCCGGTATGCGAGCCTGCCCTGCGAAATCTCCCAGATATGATCCACCCGGGGGAAGATCTGCTGCTCGTGAGTGAAGAGGATCGTTATCCCCGTTTTTCTTCCCGAGAGCTCCTTGCACACCCGCTCTTTTTCCCGGCAGTCAAGAGAACTGAAGGGTTCATCGAGAATCAGGAGGTTATATTCCTGCCCGAGAAGACAGGCAAGGTGCAGGCGCTTGAGCTCTCCCCTGCTGAGCCGCATCGGAGAGAGATCGCCTTTCCCGTCAAGCCGTGTGGCTGCCAGCACCTGCTCCGGATCCATTCCCCATGATGTGCATTCGTCCCGCACCGTGAGACCGGTGACATGGTACTCGGGAAACTGGAACGAGAGCATGGATGAACTGATCCCATCCCGCTCAACGGAGCCGGAGGCTGGCAGGATCAGGCCCGCGAGCGTCAGGGCAAGCGTTGTCTTCCCGGACCCGACATCCCCGCTGATAAGATGTATTCCTTCTGCGAAGATCCCGTGCCCGGCCAGCGACCAGTCTCCCTCTCCCCGTCCCGCCACAACCCCGTTCATGGAGAGCTTCATGCCCTGCACCGCCATGAGAGGGGATAAAACGGTGTGCCGGAAAGCCCGGAAAAAACTTCTTCCGGGGATCCGGAAAAGACTGGTTTTCCATCATCCAGGTACAGGACATGATCGCCCTGTGCCGCGACTTCCATCTGCTGGGTACACTGGATCACGTACGGGATCGCGCTCTGGCGGATCAGGTCGCCAAGTGTTTCTGTACGGGATTCATCCAGATGGGAGTCGCACTCGTCAAGGATAAGCACATCCGGCTGGTGAACGATTGCGGCAGCAAACGCAACAAGGATCTTCTCGCCTCCGGATAATTCCCGTATGGATCGATCGCGGAGATGGGAGATGCCGCACCACGCAAGACAGCCGTCAACACGTTTTTCTGTCTCACTGCATGGCACCCTGCGGAACCGGAGTGGGGATGCGATCTCATCCATCACGGTCCCGAAGAGGATGTTCCGGTCCGGGAACTCATTCACCCACCCGACTTCCCTATTCCTGGGGGATTGATCGCCGATCAGGATGGTTCCGGCTTCTGGCAGATCGATGCCGGAACAGAGCCTGAGTAACGTGGTCTTCCCGCTGCCATTGGGGCCGATAACTGAGGTGATGCCAGGCCTGATGTCCAGCGAATCGATCGCAATGTGCCGGTGGCGGAGCGAGCGGATCGCGATCATGGCAGCCGTTCTGCAATCAGGTATGCAGCACCGGCCTTGATCACGTCACCGATCACGAAAGGGGCGACACCGGCAACTATGGCCGGGACCAGTCCCATGCGGAGGGAGATGATAAGCCACGCCACTCCGAACAGGTAGATGATTACCGTTCCGAGAACGATCCCTGCACCATGAAGATATTTTGATCTCCGCTCGTATGCCAGTCCCACGACGAGGGCAGCGAAGACAAACCCGACCAGGTATCCGCCGGTGGGGCCAAGAAGGACGCCCGGCCCGGTCATACCGTTATGGAATATCGGCAGGCCGAGTGTTCCGAGAATAAGGTAAAGCGAGACCGGAACTACCGCATGCCGTTTCATTACGGCGCCGGTGAGAAGGACGAACAGGGTCTGCAGCGTGAACGGCACCGGGATAAACGGGACCGAGATCCAGCCCCCGAGTGCGATCAGCCCGATACATGCCGCAGAACAGGCAATGATTCGTGATTTATCCGGGTTACCAAACATCGTCAACCTAATAAAAAATGATGGTTGACGATAAAAAAATAGCGTTGCTGCTTTTGAGTTTACTGGTGGAAACAGTCGCCGGCTATAACCCGCTCGAGTTTCCCGTTCTCTTTCCTGATGATCAGTGCGCCGAACTCGTCAATATCCACCGCATCGCCTTCGAAACTGTTCTTCAGTGTCCGGATCTGGACCCGGTTCTCCAGCGTGCAGGAGATGCTCTTCCATTCCTGGACGATCGCATCGTACTCCCCGCTCTCTACGAGGAGATACCGGCTCTCGAACTCCTTGAGAATCCGTGCAAGGAACGAGGCCCGGTCGACCTCATGGCCCATCTCGGCACTGATGGACGTGATCCGGTCCTGTAATTCCGGTGAAAAATTACTGATCGGGACATTGACATCGATACCAATACTGAGGAGGCAATGGTGCACCACATCTGCCTCAGCGGAGAGTTCGAGAAGCAGGCCGGCCACTTTCTTGGTGCCGATGAAGACATCGTTCGGCCACTTGATCAGCGCCCCGATATCGAATTCCTTCCGTATCGCACGGGCCACGGCAATGGACCCGGCCATCGTGATCATGAAGATGTGATCCACAGGCACGTTGGGTTTGAGGACGATCGTAATCCAGATCCCGCCGATTGGCGAGACCCATGCCCGGCCCATCCGGCCGACTCCCCCGGTCTGCTCCTCGGCGATGATCACCATGCCGTGCATCTTCTCGACATCCCCCTCAGAAGTGAGCTCTTTGCCGATCCAGATCGTTGAGGGCGTGTTCTCGAGATACCGCATCTTCTTCCCGATCACCTTTGTCCGGAGTTTTTTGTGGATCTCATACGGCAGGAGCTTGTTGCTGGTCCGCGTGAGCCGGTACCCTTCCTTCTGGGAGGACGAGATGTCGTACCCCATCATGCGGAGTTCGTTGATATGTTTCCACACGGCCGAGCGGGTCATTCCCATCCCGTTGCTTATCGCCTCGCCGGACAATGGTCCCGTTGCATGTTCAAGGATCTCGAGCACTCTGAAAGCCGAATCTGGCATCTGATCACCTCTTGGAATCGATCTGTTCTGAATCAAGGGGGCAGGGGTCCTTGCCGCAGACCTGTTTTATTATTGCCGACTGGTTCTCCATCAGCGTTGCCAGGTCAAAGATCCCGGTGATGTCGACAATGCCAATGGCACCGATGGCATTCCCGCTCTCGTCCCGGAATGGCGTAACCCTTACCGGGACTCCCTTGTACGCCCCAGCTGACGGGGTTACCTGGATCTGCTGGTTCTTCGCGATCGCCTCGAGAAGAACCGGCCCGTTGTAGTGGCGATCGACTACCCTGCCGTCTTCCACCCGTATCCCGTCCATATCCCGGGATTTTGCCGTTACCGGGAGGCGGTGGATAAGTTCATGGACTGCGAGGACGATGGGCTCGAGATCATTAGCCCCCGCACTGCAGGATAACGTGTACCGGTCCATTGGATTTACCTCAAGTACTCTGGTCAGCCTTTATGCAGAAGAAGATTGCGCAAGGCGCAACACAGTGGGGCGGTGCGATGGGTAGAGCGAGAAGCTGGGAAGATAATTTTTCTATAA
This sequence comes from Methanoregula sp., assembly GCF_049518935.1. Lineage (GTDB taxonomy): Archaea > Halobacteriota > Methanomicrobia > Methanomicrobiales > Methanospirillaceae > Methanoregula. The sequence goes on along the minus strand of NZ_JBEKRH010000001.1, from coordinate 188,454 downwards.
AAATAATTGAACTCAGATCAACGGAGATGACATTTTCGCAGCAAAGAACATGATAGCTCTTATCGCATCAAATCAGCCTTCGGGAGATGGTAAATCAATAAATTCGTACTAACGGGAAATTATAAAATCCTTCAATACCTGCGAGGGTCCCCCGCCTCAGGGCCTCTCCGAGGAGGCAATCGTCGCTTCAGCGAGGATTGACTGGAGAAGAATACGCAAGGATTCTTCGACTTGCGAAATCTCATGAGAGATGAGGCACGGCGGGGCAAAATGCTTTTTTAATAATGTTTTTAGTCGTTGATCCGCCGCGGGGGCGCCCCGTCGGGGGCGGCAGCGTTGCCCGTAAATTAAGATATGTAGATTCCTTCTCATAGGATCAATATAAACCCAAAACAGAATTAATCCAAAATCGGATTTTCTTCCGGATTGTTGGAATGGTCTGGGGCAACAGCCTACCTTGCTTATTTCTCTCATAAATCTTGTTGATTTACTCCGGTAATACCGCCTCATCGCTCTATGGGGGATGCCACAGCGGTGGGGGCGAAGCCCCCAGGAGTGTTCAGAGATTTTTCCGGGCAATCGCTTCGGTCAAAAAAAACTTCAGAACACCGTCTGCTCCCCTTCGCAGCAGAACTTCCTCAAAAACTCCCGGGACGGATACTCGTGGACGCTTGTCACCAGGATCTTTCCTTTCCCGAGAGTATATTCGATGATCACATCCGCAGAGTCCGTTGTCCCGAGGCAGACTCCGCCATGGGATGGGAACGACCCGTCGCATTCGATCCGGTCCGCATCGTAATCATCGATCAGTTCGGCCCCCGGCGATCCCTTCTCGCACCTGATCTGTGCCGGGTGGAAATCGTGGGCATACGAAACCGGGAACGGGAGCCAGTCATAGGCATCCGGTTTTTCGGCTGCCGCCCCGAAAACGAGGAGCCTGCCGCCATTCTCAACGAACCGTTCGATTCTCGATGACGAGGCCCGGAGAGCGGGAAGCAGGTTCGTATACTTCGCATTGCCAAACCCGGTCGGGATGATCAGGCAGGTGAAGTGCCCGCGGAAGTACGGGGCGGCGAGCATGTGCGGTGTGACCAGTTCGCAAACGGCACCGCAGTCCTCAATATACCGGGAAAAATGCTGCGGGGTCTCCCAGACAAAGCCCACCCGGCAGCTCATCTTTGTATCATCCCTTGATCACGCCGATGGGGGAGAGCCGGGCCACGAGCCGGGAGATGCCCACATCGTGCACCACATTCACGACTTCATCGCTGGACTTGTACACGTCCGGCGCCTCGTCGACAAGGGTGCTGTCGTTCGGTGCCCGGACCATGATACCGTCCCGGAGCAGGTGTTCGGCGATCTCCTTCCCGCTCAGCTGCTTCTTGGCCTGCGTCCGGCTCATGATACGGCCTGCACCATGACAGGTGCTGCCGAACGTCCGCTCCATCGCAGTCTGCGTGCCGCGGAGCACGAACGACGATGTCCCCATGCTGCCGGGGATGATGACCGGCTGGCCTATGGATGCGAGTTCCGGCGGGAGATCCGGTGCACCGGGCCCGAACGCCCGGGTCGCGCCCTTGCGGTGGACGCAGACCATGGTTCGTTTCCCGTCGACGGTGTGCTCCTCCATCTTCGCGACATTGTGGGCAACATCGTAGACAAGCGGCATCTCTTCGTACCCGATACGGAACATCTTTGAGAGCAGCTGCCGGACCGTGTGGGTGATCATCTGGCGGTTGGCCCACGCATAGTTTGCCGCTGCGGCCATTGCACCGAAGTACTCTTTTCCTTCCGGCGATGTAATGGGGGCACAGGCCAGCTGGCGGTCGGGAAGAGTGATGTGGTATTTCTTTGTCGCTCCCTCCAGCACCTTCAGGTGATCCGTGCAGGTCTGGTGCCCGAGTCCCCGGGAACCGCAGTGAATCATGCAGCAGACCTGCCCGGCCCGGAGTCCGAACGCTTCCGCAGCCGGGGCATCATAGATCTCGCTGACAACCTGGATCTCAAGGAAATGGTTGCCGGACCCAAGGGTGCCGCCCTGGGGAATCCCGCGCTGCTTTGCCTTTGCGGAAACCGCCCGGACATCCGCCTCTTTCATGCACCCCTTCTCTTCGCACCGTACCAGGTCGCGGGGGACACCAAAATCGTTCTCCACGGCCCAGCGGGCGCCCTTCACCATCATCTCGTCCAGTGACTTTGGCGAGACCTTGTGGGAACTCTTGGCCCCCACGCCGGTGGGGACCGCATGGAAGAGCCCGTCTACGAGATCCCGGCGCCCTGCCACATCCGCCTTTACCAATGGTGTGGTGATGAGCCGGACGCCGCAGTTGATGTCAAAGCCGACCCCGCCCGGCGAGATGACCCCCGTGTCGAGCGCGAAGGCAGCAACGCCCCCGATGGGGAACCCGTATCCCCAGTGAATATCGGGCATGGCAAGCGAATTTTTTATAATGCCGGGCATGGTTGCAACGTTTGCCAGCTGCTGGAGGGCTCCCTTTTCAAGGATTTGTGCCAGAGACTCTGAAAGGAAAAACCTTCCCGGCACTCTCATGCCGGGAACATACCCCACCGGTACTTCCCACTCATTTATGCCGATCCGGTTTATCCCTTCAATCATGAGTTCTCTCCATTCTCTTGTGCGTTTATCTGCCGTTATACATCAAATAAGATCTCCAGCATATATCCGTTCGTATCCTGTGTAACGGACATGCCCGAATAGGAGATTCCCTTGACCTCGGTGCCCCCGGCATGGCGGCTGCGGTCAAATGGCTCGCCCTGCATGACTGCATGGAGATGCGTCCCGGTGATCCGGACAACGACTTCTGAAAAGACCATCCCGTCCACTTCCGACCGGAAGAGTAATTCCGAGAGAAAATCTGCAAGAAGGCTCTCGGTGTCGCTGGAATCCACGTCAATCTCTGCAGAGATCACTGCACGGCGTTCTTTCCCGTACATAACCTGCATCAGCGCTTCGCAGGCTTCAGAGAAAAGGGTTTCAAGCGTGGGGGCATGTGCCCGGATTTTTATATCTGCCGTATGCGGCATTTCTTCAAAACTCATCCGCGTTCGTACCTGGTCAGTTCATCGTCGTCAAAGAACGGGATCATGTCCATCTGGATGGTATTGAGAAACCGTGCCTGGTGAACCGAGACATAGATCATCTGGTTGCCCGCTTTCAGCAGGAGATCGGATTTTTTTGGCTGCTTGATGCGGGTGGAGAGGAGTACCGGCCCGCCGCACGAAGTACAAATACGAAAATCACAACCCCGCTTATTGATATATTCCAGTACTTCAGGGGCAATGGTGACTTCGCCGAACTCGGCAGGGTCCTGAGAATGAGAATACATGATGCTAATAGCATAGGAAGGCTGGAGTAAAAAACGGTTATGGATCAGGGGTGCGCCGCGGGCTATACGGCCCCGACGATGCTGATCACAGTGTCGACATACTTTTCCTTGAGTTCGTAGCTGTTGACTCCATCGGTGTTCCGCGTGGCGCGGAGGATACCGATGCGGGAAGCAATGATACCGACCATGGACGCAATCGCGTGGAATGTGACCGTGAACCGTTTCTGGAGCTCGGCAACAATTTCCGCGATGGTGATCGATTTGGTTTTTACAAAGAGTATGAGGACTTCGCGCCGGATTCCGGTCCTGTCCCTGGACAGGTAGGAGCGCAGCCGACCTTCAATCACTCTCTTGATCTCTGAAGGAGATCTCATACTTTTACTCTCCAAGTTCTCTGTATATATATTTTTTGATTTTGTGCGTTTTAAAATCCCTGTTCGTGGATTCAGCCATTTTAAAAAGAGACAAAAATTTTCTGCGAACTCCGGGAAATTGAAGAAAGTACACCTGCGCGCGGATTGTTGTTCCGGGAAGGTTGGGGGGCATGATACAGGAATCCGGGAGAAACATATCTGGTAAATATTTAATCGTACGTAAACAGATGATTACGCTATGGGATTGATCAACTACAATATCGAGAAATACTCGCCAAAACAGCTGGTGGTAATCCCGCTCGTTCTCCTTATCATCTCCCTCATTGTCCTCGCCTATTATACAGCGATGACAGGGATGCCCGTTACGCCGGGTATTGATTTTTCCGGAGGAACAGCGGTTACCATAGAAACCAATGAGAGTGTCGCTCAGATGCAATCGACCTTTGCAGGATACCCGCTTGTCGGTGTCAGTGATGTGAACGGGGGAAAATTCCTGAAGTTCAGCGCAATGGATACTACGCAGTTCAACTCCCTGACCGCGCTCATCACCCAGAAATATCCCGCTTCCACGATCGAGCAGATCGATGAATCGTTCGGGAAAACCCTGCAGTACCAGGCAGTGATTGCCCTGATCTTCTCGTTCATCGGCATGGCAATCGTGATCTTCATAGCCTTCAGGACCTTTGTCCCCGCCTTCGCGGTAGTCCTTTCCGCCTTTGCCGACATGGTGATGACAGCAGCCATGATGAACGTTGTGGGAATCACGCTCTCGCTTGGTACAACCGCGGCCCTCCTGATGTTGATCGGTTATTCCGTGGACAGCGACATCCTGCTTACGAACCGGGTGCTGAAACGGCAGGGCAAGCTGCATGACAAGCTTGCCGGGGCATTCCATACCGGGATCATCATGACCTCGACAACGTTTGCTGCGGCCACCGCGCTGTTCATTGTCTCGTGGTTCGGGTCGATCCAGATGCTTATGGATATCTCCGCGGTACTGCTCATCGGGCTTGTTGCTGATGTCCTCAACACCTGGCTGACGAATGCAGCAATCCTGAAATGGTATGTCCAGAAAGGAGGCGGGAAATGAACGAGAAGGAACTCAAGGCCTTCCTGACCGACTGGAGAATCGCCACCCTGATCATTCTCATTGTCCTCTCCGTGATCGCGATATATCCTCATTTCGATCAGGACGGCAACATTGCAACCAACCTGCAGTATGGTCTCGATCTCCAGCAGGGCTCGTGGATCCAGCTTGAGCTCAAAGGTGAAGTAGTGGGTTTCACCACCGATCGGCCGGTAAATGATTTCATCACGAACCTCTCCCAGAGCCTTGATACGGAAGTCGACCAGATCGATGCAACCCACCTGGAGATCCGTAAAGCATACACGCAGCCGGATCTTGAAGTTCAGTTCACTAATGCCGGTGGGAAGCTGACCAGTTACCAGCAGGGAGTCTCCAAAGCGACTGCGGAAGACGCCAAGATGATCCTGGAAAACAAGATCAACTCCCTTGGCACCAAGGATGCAACCGTCAACACGCTGACCGGGTTCAACAACGTGGCCCGCTATATCCGGATCGAGATGGCCGGTGTAGATATGAACGAGGCCCAGTCGCTTGTCGGGAAGCAGGGCAAGTTTGAGATCCGTGTACAGACCACCGGCAATGATACCGAGCATGTGCTGTTCGGCAATGATATCACGAGCGTCCAGACCCCCGCGCAGAACCCGGCAGGCAGCGATAACTGGGGTGTAGCGTTCACGCTGAGCGATGCAGGGGCGGCAGCATTCCAGCAGGCAGCGATCCAGTCCGGGGCAACAAACGATCCCACGCACCATTACCTGACTATGCTCCTTGACAACCAGACCGTCTATTCCGCACCCCTGAATACGGCCCTCGCCACCGAACTCAAGACAACGCCGACCCGCCAGATGATTGCATCGACCGGAACCGGTACGTACGGGTCCCAGGAGGCGACAAACCTTGAGATCCATCTCCGGGCCGGTGCGCTCCCGGTTGATGTGAGCATCGCCGGTTCCGGCAGCACGTCGGCACCCCTTGGGGAACGCTACAAGGTAATGGTGCTTCTCGCGGGAATCCTTGCGCTTATTACCGTGGGCTGTGTGATCTACTACCGGTACCGCGAACCCAGCATCGTCCTTCCGATGGTACTGATCAACGCGTCCGAGATCCTGATCCTGCTCGGGTTTATCGCCCTGATCCGGTTCCAGATGGACCTGCCGACCATTGCCGGTCTGATTGCCGTGATGGGAACGGGTATCGACCAGCTGGTCGTGATCACGGACGAGATCCTGCACGAAGGAAAAGTCCCGTCGCCCAACCTCTATCTCAAGCGGCTGGCCCGGGCACTCGGTATCATCGTGGTTGCCGCAGCAACGGTGATCATCGCAATGGTCCCCCTCGCTCTCATGGATCTCTCCACGCTCAAGGGTTTTGCCCTCATCACCATCCTCGGTGTGCTGGTCGGCGTCATCGTGACCCGGCCTGCCTATGGCAAGATCATCATGGAGATCCTCTCCAAGTAGCGATACCATAGGTTTATCTTTTTTTTCATCGAGTAATTTACCGGGTAAACTCACATGAGCAAACCGGTTTTGTTTGACTTTTTTGCCACCTGGTGTGGTCCCTGCAAGATGCAGACGCCGATCATCGAGGAACTGGCAAAAAAGATGGGAGATAAAGTGGATATCCGGAAAATGGATGTGGATAATGATCCGGAGCTTGCGGGAAAATACGGCATCCGCGTTGTCCCGACTCTCATCATAGAAAAGGACGGGAAGATCGTCCATTCCCTGGAAGGGGTTACCGATGCAGTCACCCTTGAAAAACTCTTAACACCCCTGGTGGGATAGCTCTGTGAAGATTGGTATCGTTGGCGGGACCGGTGATATCGGTGAAGGGATGGCAATGCGTCTCTCGCCGATCTTCGATGTGGTCGTGGGATCCCGCGAACAGGATAAGGCTGAAGCAAGCTGCACGATGAGCCGCGAACTTCTCAAAAAACGCGGGAAGGAATGCTCCCTCACGGGTGTCGGGAACCAGGCAGCAATCGATGAAGCGGATCTTGTCATCCTTGCGATTCCCTACAAACACCTTGTCGGGACACTGGAGACCCTTCATGGTTTTGAAGACAAAATTGTGGTCAGCCCGGTCAACCCCATGGAGAAACAGGATCATTTCGTGTTCGTACCGCCCGTCGAAGGTTCAGCTGCGCTCCTGATCCGGCGGATGCTCCCGAAAGAGGCCCGGATCTGCTCGGCGTTCAATACGATTGCCGCGAACAAATGGAAGGCGCTCGATGAGGAACTCAGTTACTCCGTCCCGGTCTGCGGGGATGATGCGGAGGCCAAGAAAGAGGTCATGGCAATCGTCAATAAAATATCACGCCTCCGGGCATTCGATGCCGGCCCCCTCTCCGTTTCTGCCATGGTTGAATCCCTTACGCCGCTTCTCCTGAATATCGCGCGGTACAACAAGATGAAGGATGTCGGGATCCAGTTCCTCTGAGGTCAGCAGGAGAACGATCTGCAGGATCGTCCGGGCCCTGAAGCAGCGGTACGGGAAGATCCGGTGGTGGCCCGGGGATACCGATGAAGTGATGGTCGGTGCGATCCTCACGCAGCAGACCCGGTGGGAGAATGTGGAGCGGGCGCTTCTCGATCTCAGGAGCCGGGGACTCTGCACCATGGCCGGGATCCATGCTGCGGATACCGCGGATATCGAGTCCGCCATCCGGTGTACCGGCTTTTTCCGGGTCAAGGCAGCACGGCTGAAATCCCTTGCACAATTTGCTCTGGAGAGCTGCGGGGGTGTCCAGGTGATGGCGGAGATTCCTACAACGGAACTCCGCGAAGGCCTGCTGGCGGTCCATGGGATTGGTGAAGAGACCGCGGACAGCATCCTCTGTTACGGTTTTTCCCGGCCGGTTTTTGTTGTCGATGCATATACGGAACGGATGGTCCGGTGCGCCGGTATCACGGAACCCCGCAACCAGCTGAAAGCATCGTTCGAGAGCGTGCTGCCGAAAGACAACGAAGCCTGCCGGCAGACCCATGCCCATATCGTGGAGTACGCAAAAGAGTACTGCGGGAAGAAGAGGTGCGATGCATGTATACTCGTGAATTCGAACGGATAGGGAAACGCCTCTTTGCCGAACACCTGGTGGGCGGCAACTTCGGCAACATGAGTCTCCGCGATGGGACCGACGGGTTCCACATCAAGCGGACCGGCGACTATCTTGATGACGTGCACGAATTGGTCTTCGTGCCGTTTGACGGCTCGGTACCGAAGAATGCCTCGACTGAGTACCGCGTGCACCTTGCGGTTTACAAAAACTCCTCTCATGCAGCTATAGTCCACGCGCACCCGCAGGCAGCCATAGCCGCTTCACTTGTCATGGGCCGGATCGTCCCGGAAGACAGCGAGGGAAAGATGTTCTGCCCCGAGATCCCGGTTGTGTCCGGGGAGCCGGGCTCGCAGGAGATCGCTGATAATGTGGCGGCGGTACTTTCCCGGTCGAAGCTGGTGATCGTGCGGGGGCACGGCACGTTTGCCGCGGGAAAAACCCTTGACGAGGCGTACCAGTTCACCTCGCTTGCCGAGCACTCGTGCCGGGTGCTGGCGTTGAAGCGGGATTTTGTGCGGATGTAAGGGGGCGGCGGCCCGAATTACATTCCATTAGGCCCCCTTCTTGTGCCACCAGTCCCCCAAGGGGGACGGGGCACAATTATGATAGTGCCAACATATGGTTTACATTTCCCACGGGTTTTGTTATGGTAATACAGCGTCATCGCAATGCGGGGGATGCCCACGCGGCGGGGGCGGAGCCTTTGGCGCAGCCCCCAAGAACGTTAAATTCCTGCTTACTTCTATAAAACATTTTCAAAATATTTTATGAAACCGGATTCCGGCAATATAAAAAATAAAATTCACTTAAAATCACTTCGGCGGTTTCCCCGGCTGCAACAGCTGGATCTCCCGGATAATCTCCCGGTGGAAGACAAGCAGCATATCGCTGATCATACCGAACATGAAGATCTCGATACCCACGACGATGAGGAGCACGGTGAGGATCGTGAGCGGTATATGCTCGATGTGCCGGAACCATTCAAGAAGCACATAGACTCCCGTGAGAAGACCGAGGATCGAAGTGAATATACCCATCATGCCGAAGTAGAACATCGGGTTGTTGACCCGGGCAAGCCGGTAGATGGTGCTGACGATCTTGATGCCATCGTGGAATGGTGACAACTTGGTGGCGGTGCCGGGCCGCTGGGAATACCTGATGGGTACCACCATGATCCGCTGGCCGTTCCGCACTGCTTCAACAGAGATCTCGGTCTCGATCTCGAACCCTTTCTCCTTCAGGTGCATCTGCTGGACAGCAAGCTTCGTGAATGCGCGGTACCCCGAGAGGATATCGTGCAGGTCCCGGCTGTGCGCGACCTTGAAGAGGAGATTGAGCATGTGGTTGCCAAAGAGGTTCAGCCGGGAGAAGGATCCCTCCTCGGCATTGATCAGGCGGTCCCCGATCACCTGGTCGAACCCGAGGAAGAGCGGCCCCAGCATCTTCTCTGCATCCCGTGCAGAGTACGTGCCGTCACCATCAAGCATGAGAATGTACGGTTGCTCGATCACTTCGAATGCCTCGATGATCGCATTACCCTTCCCTTTTCCGGACTGTGTCCGGACATTGGCACCGGCCTCGCGGGCGATCTTGACGGTATTGTCCGTACTCTTGCCGTCGACGACGAGGATATGGTTATACCCAAGGGTCTTGAACTCCCGGACTATGCTGGCGATTGTCGGGCCTTCGTTCAGCGTGGGAATTAAGATGCAGACCTCATCCTTGTTGAATTTCATTGGTATACTATTTTTAATCGGTTGACATAAGTGCTTCTATGCACATGCCCAAAAAAGGGCTTCGGGCACTCGGGATTGCAGAAAGTTATACGGGCAGGATCCGGTCGAATCTCGCGGGGGTCGTCATGAGAAAAGATCTGCGCATCGACGGTTTCGCGTTTGGATCCGTGACGGTCGGCGCTATGGACGCCACGGATACGATCCTGCAGATGGTCCGTGAACTAAAGCGCCGGGACATCAACGTGATCCTGTTGTCCGGCTGCGTGATCGCATGGTTCAATGTCATCGATCCCGGCCGGGTTGCACGCGAGACCGGGATCCCGGTTATCTGCGTTACGTACGAGGAATCCGACGGACTCCTTGAGGATATCGCACGACATTTTCCGGATGATGATGCCCGGATATCTGCGTACCGGCAGCTGGGTGAGCGCACCGAAGTCCGGCTGCACACCGGACTGGCATGCTTCATCCGGTCGTGGGGGCTCGCTCAGGACGATGCCGCACGGTTCTGCGATGATTTCACGTGCGAGGGAAAGATTCCTGAGCCCCTGCGGGTGGCCCGGCTCTGTGCCCGGAATCTGCCGTGCTCCTGTCGTCCGGATGATGCAACCATCTGAACCTGACGTTTGGGTTCTGCCCGGAAAGGTGCTTTCATATAACCGGAGGAAAAATTATTGTTGCAATCAATCCGGTTGTTCGGAGATTATTTTCTATGTCACAGGCTGTTAATTCTTGTCGATGGGTATGTCTCGAATGCCATTACGTGTATGACCCGGCGAAGGGAGATCCCAAGAACGGTATTCCCCCCGGCACAGCATATGAGGATATCCCGGATACCTGGCGCTGTCCCGAATGCAAGATCCTCAAGTGCAAGAAAGGCGTTTTCAAACGTCTTGATGATTGAAGTATAATCGCATCATCTTTTCCTGGTTTTCATTGGTGTGCGGGTAGGTGTCCCGCGAAATGAGCTGGTTGCTAGTCCGGTCGTAGACATCGAACTGCATGCTGTCGCCGGGATGGAAGGTTCCTTTTGAATAATAAATAAAGATCCCTGCCCCGGGATACCAGGAAAAGTCGTCGGATCCGACCCCTCCCATTTTCCAGATCCCATACGGATGAAGCGGGCTGATGAGATCATGTCCGTTCATGGTGGGAATATCGGGAAGATGAACGCCGTTCCTGTAGGTTTTTGCACATAGTTTCCTGTTGTCATAGGTAGTATCTCCGGTGTTCATCACTACCATGTAACTGTCGTAATCGAGAATACCATCCTGATCGGTATGCCCGATTTTCGTGATCTCAAAAATTGTCGGAACTGTCGGATCGTACCACAGGTTTGGCAGCTGGAGTGCCATGAGCAGTACCAGCAGGGCCAGTACGATCGTGATCATTACCGCCAGTATGGCCCCAAGGGGGCTCTCTGCTGCCTCTTCGTAGCGGATGGGAACACCCATTGAGCGTTGACAGGAAAATATATAATTATTTTGAAATTAATTCAGGTTAAAAAAATATGCAAACATATAATATCTGTTTGGGCCGTATCGGGAAAATGTGCGCGTGATCTGTGCCCGGAACACCATGAACATAAATATCCTGCGCACAAACTTCTGTTAAGTATAATCTCCTTGTTTCCAGGATTGCATCACATGGTCTCTCTCTCAGAAGCGTCCGAAAACACCCCGGTATCCCGCCAGAAAGGGCGGGAATTTTACCTGGAGGGGCTCTCACTCGGGCGCGAGGGACGGCACGATGATGCCCTCACCTCGTTTTCACTTGCGCTTGCGGTCGATCCGGATCTCGCTCTTGCCTGGGTAGGCCGGGGTTTTGCCCTTGGCAAACTGGGGCGATATGAGGAAGAGATCGAATGCTGCGATAAGGCGATCCAGCTGGACCCCTATTGTGTGGATGCCTGGAACAACAAGGGATTTGCCTTTGGGATGCTCGATCGGTTCGAAGACAAGGTCGAATGTTGCGAACGGGCATTGCAGATCGATCCTGAGAATGCAACAGCCTGGAACAACAAAGGAGTAGCTCTTGGCATGCTCGGCAGGTTCGAGGCCGAGATCCGGTGTTGTGACCGTGCCCTCGAAATCCGGCCCCGGTATCTCTCTGCATGGGTCAATAAAGGGTTTGCCTGCGGGAAACTGAAACGGTACGAAGACGAGATCGTCTGCTATGATCGTGCCCTCAGGATCTATCCGTTTTTCCTTTCCGCGCTCATCAAGAAAGGTGTGGCCCAGATCAACCTGAAACAGTATGTCGAAGCCATCGAAGTACTGGACCGTGCACTGGCGATCGAACCGGACAATGCCAAGGCGCTCTACCGGAAAGGGCTCGCCCTGTCGATGATGTCCCGGCATGACGAGGCAATACGGTGCCTTGAGAAAGCCCTCGAGACCGACCCTTCGATTGCCGACGCATGGGTCGTCATGAGCAACTCGTGCTTTATGCTGGGCAGGCTGGAAGAGTCTGCGAAGGCATTCGACCAGGCCTATTATATCGATGTGAAGGATGTGAGGTCCGGTATGCGGCGGGGTTTGTCCATGCTGAAGATCGGGAAATTCGACGATGCGCTCCGCTGCTTCTCCGATGTGTTCGGTGTGCTCCTCCGCTGATTTTTACGTGGCTCCCCTGTTGGCAGATACCTCGCCTTTTTTATTCCTGCTTCACCAACGAAAAATATGGATGTTGAGGAGTATGTCCGCAGGGGCCTCTCGGACGGGAAAGACGAAAAAACATTACAAAAAAACCTGGCGGACCACATCATCCGGATAAAGAACGTAGACTCCTCCTATGCATCTGCCTTTGCCCGGGCGGTAATCGAAGAAGTGAACAACTCCCGGTCGCTCACCGGCGATTTTTTTACCTTTGAACCAGCCGGTGTCGGGATGGGCGAATTCGGCGTGGGATCCCGGGGGAAGGGGGATTTCTTTGCCCACCGCCAGATCGCCCGGATCATCGGGAAGACCTCCGCATCCGTTGGCGTCGATGAGATGGACGACGCCGGGGCTGTCTGTGCCGGGGGAAAATACATCATCTGCACCGTAGACGGGATGCACTCCCGGCTCTCGGACTTCCCGTTTCTTGCAGGCTTCCACGTGACGCGTGCCACGCTCCGGGATGCGTACGTCATGGGCGCAAAACCGGTCATGCTCTTCTCCGATATCCACGTGGCCGATGACGGGGACGTAGCAAAGATCTTCGATTACACGGCCGGCATCACGACCGTTGGCGAAGCCATGGATGTGCCGCTGGTTACGGGCTCCACCCTCCGCATCGGCGGGGACATGGTGCTTGGCAGCCGGCTCACCGGGTGCGTGGGCGCCGTCGGCGTGGCCGAACACCTTACCGCCCGGAAGTCCACGAAGCCCGGCGACGTGCTGCTCATGACCGAAGGTGCCGGTGGCGGGACGATCGCAACCGCCGCGATCTACTCCGGTTTCCCCGAAGTGGTTGAGCAGACGATCAACCTGAACTTCCTCAATGCCTGCGAAGTCCTGATGAAGAGCAAGGTCTTTACCCGGATCCATGCGATGACCGATGTCACCAATGGCGGGCTGCGGGGCGATGCGTTCGAGATGGCCGAGACGGCGAACTGCCGCATCGTCATCGACGAGTCCGATATCGGCAGCCTTGTCCAGCCGCAGGTGAAGGAGATGCTCGAAGCGCTGAAGATCGATTATCTCGGCGTGTCGCTCGATTCCCTTCTGGTTGTCGCCCCTGCGGAAGCTGCGGATGAGATCTGCCGTGTCATCGGATCGGCCGGCGTCACGATGAAGCAGGTCGGGCATGTGGAAGCGGGGAAGCCGGAAGCGGTGCTGCGGGTCGATGGGAAGGACCATGATTTCTCGCCCCGGTTCCGGGAGTCCGCGTATACGCCGGTCAAGAAGGTGGCGGATACCGAGCCCCGCGACTTCGAGGAGATGAAGGCCGGGGTACTGCGGGCTTCGGATGCGGCGATCCGGAAGAAGGAGCGGGTGCTGGGGAAGCTGAGGGTCTCCGGGAAGAAGTAATTTTTTAATAAAATTAAGTGGTGGTTTGACGCTCTTGGGGGCTTCGCCCCGCCGCGTGGGCATCCCCCGGGTTGCAATGATACAGCAGTACCGGAAACATTGACATGCGGATTAGGGGCTCATATTTTTTCAGGATCCCCAAGCCCCCTCTTTGAAAATTTTTGAAAAGCCCCCGGACCCGGATCAAAAATTTCCAAAAAGCTTGCTATCCCCCTGTCAAAATTTTCCAAAAAATATCTGGCGGGAATCAGACCATCTCCACCCCGGGAACTCCCTCACGATATCACCGTGAATCCACGTATAGCCCCTATATATTAGTGCAGATCCGGCCTTGTGCAAAATACCCGTGACGGGTCATTGACCCGGCCAGTGCGCTTGACCTGTTACAGGTATATTACCCGTCACAGGTATCTGACCTGTCACGGGTCAGGAGACCCGTCTACGGGTAAGGCAAAATTGTACATTATTCTCCGACGGAGAATAAGCGCTCTCCGACGTGAGGCAGATCGGTAAAACAGGGGTTCTTTTCATTTTCCCGTACCAAAGCCTGTCCGGAAGGAGATCGGCCAACCAATAGCGTCTATTTGCGCACTTTTGGATATTCGACGGAGAAAATCCAATCCGGGCCCGTATAACCCAGGAAAATCTCCTCATTGCACCCGTTTCCGGAAATTCGGCACCCTGAACCGGTTACGGGGCGATTGTCCGGTAAGGTTCTCCGACGGTGAGGATGGTCTTCCGAAATGTATCTTGCCAGTGGTATTGCGGAGGGATGATCTCCGACGTGAAATATGCATCTCCGTCGGAGGAAAGCATACGGCCCCTGTCTTTGTGAAAAATATCCAGGAGGATCGCATCAAACAGGGGGTCGGAGGAGGTCAATCGGATCTCAATTTGGGCTTTGTTTTGAAACGGGGCCCGTATGGTGCCCGGATTGGGGGTGGTTTCAGATCGGAAAAATGGTGGTTCCTGGTGGGGTGTTTCAGACCGTGAGAGTGGTTGTTTATTAGGATGAATGGACCGGATTATTTTCCGGGCCGGAGAAATTTTGTGGAGATGTTGCGGCCAAAAAATTTTGTAAAAAAATCCGGAAGAAATTTTTGAAAAAGTTTTGGGAAAAAAATTGCACCAAAAATTCTGAAATGTTTTCTAAAAATATTTACAAAAAATTTCAGAGAAAATTTCCCGGAAAAAATTTGTAAAAATTTTTCAATAATTTCTGGAAATTTTTTTTGTAACGAATTATCCGTGACAATCCGGAACAGATCAAATGCCTTAATACCACCCATTTAGATGACGTAATGAGGCAACAACATGATAGTTCACAATCTGTTATTGAAGCTACAAGATAGGAGTAGCGAAAGCAGTGCAAAGGCGAAAGACTTACTATTAACTCTGAATGGTAATGTTGAAGTAATTCGCAAATTGAAAGTAGGAGTGGATATTCGACGGGCTGAGTCATCGTATGATGTGGCATTGATAGCTAAATTTGATACAAAAGCGGATTATCAGTCTTATTTAGTGCATCCGTTTCATGTTAAAGTAGGTAATCAACTTAAAAGTAATATTGCGGCTGCGGCATCTGTTTGTTTTGAAGAGTAGATGAATTAGGAAATACTAAAAAAATTGCAGAAAATGCTTCCAAAAACATTTTTTTGCTGGAATAAATTTACTAACAAGTGTTAGATATTTTTAGAAAAAGTTTCCGAAAACTCACTCCGCCTTCTTAGCACACACAAAAATATTATACGCCAGCTGCGGCACCCGCTTCTCGACAAACGGCTCGATCTTGCACGCGAGATTGAAGAGGGGATCGATCATATCGATGTGGGCAAACGAGCACCACTTCACCGAGACATCCGTGTACCCGGCGCCGGTGAAGAGCTTGTCCATCTCTTTCTCATCGTAGTAATACTCCCCAAAATCCTTCATGACCACGTGCTTCACGTTGATCTTCTCGCCGAGCTGGTATAATGCCGGGATGCCCCGGGTCAGGAGTTTCTTGCCGAGAGTACAGAGTGCAATCGCGCCACCGGGCCGGAGGACACGGAACGTCTCTGAGAGCATCGCCTCGGGGTCCTTGACATAACTGAAGACCAGCAGGCTCGATACGGCATTGAACGATTCGTCGCGGAACGGGAGCTTCTCCCCGATCCCGACCGTGAAATCGCACACGGGGAAGCGCTTGCGGGCCCGGGCTACCATCTTCTCGCTGATATCGAGGCCGGTCCCGTGGCCCCCGTGCTCAATGTATTTCCCGACAAAGAGTCCGGTCCCGCACCCGATGTCGAGGAGATCGCCGCCTTTCGGGAGTGCGTTGATGAGGTAATTGCTGATGTGCGTATGGTAATTCCTGCCACGCTTGTGATCGTAATGATGGTCGTAGGTGTCAGCAATGGTATCGTAGTGGTTCCGGATCTTCTCCTGCTTGATGGAACTCATGAAAAAATCTCC
The DNA here is from genome assembly GCF_049518935.1 of Methanoregula sp. Lineage (GTDB taxonomy): Archaea > Halobacteriota > Methanomicrobia > Methanomicrobiales > Methanospirillaceae > Methanoregula. The sequence goes on along the minus strand of NZ_JBEKRH010000001.1, from coordinate 172,382 downwards.
TGTATTTGCGTGGTAAGTGCCCCCATCTGGACAAATTCGCTGTTGGCGTGTTTCATCCGGTATTCCGCATCGGCAAGGGCAATGGCAAGGCGCGGATCGTTATACTCGCGCTGGATGATGGTGCGCAGCTCTCGGATCACTTCGGCGCCCGACAGCCCGGAATCGATCATCAGCGATTCGAGCCTGCGTGCAGCGCCCCGCGTGTCCCCCCCCTGGAGGGCTGTTATCGCAGAGGTTGCGATAGTCGCCGATTCTGACTGTGCAACCCCCAGGAGATCCTGGCATCGCCCGGTCTCGGTCGCTGCCTGCAGGAGCAGGAGGGCCCTGCGCATGTCACCGGCAGACGCCTGCACGATCAGTTCGAGATCATCCCCGCTGCAGGGAACCGCTTCCGATTTCTCCTTCTCCACAATTTGCCTGAGACTGGCAAGCATCACGGACTGTTCAACCGGGGCAAAGAAGAGCGGAAGGCAGCGGGAGGAGATCGCCGGGATGATGGCGCTCGGGTTGGTGGTAGTAAGAATAAACCGGCAGGTGCTGCTCGTCCGCTCCATGATCCGCCGGAGTGCCTGCTGGGCGTCCCGGCTCAGCGCATGCGCATCCTCAAAAACAAGGATCTTGAACTCTGCATCCAGCGGGCGCAGGGACGCGTACCACTTGATGATATACTTGAAATTCGAGACAAGCGACTGGCTTTTCTGGTAAAGGTGGGTATACCGTTCGTCCTGTTCAAGGATCGCCTTGCCCTGCTGGAAGATGTCGGCGGTCTGGATAATATTCGTGTTCAGTTCCCAGTTTTCGCCATAGATCTCTTTTGCAAAACATTCTATCGCCGAACTCTTTCCCGTCCCGTGCGGGCCGGTCAGTATCAGGTGGGGAACCGTCCCGGACCGGGCAAAGGATGAGAGCTGGCGGACGGCAGGCTCCTGTCCTGCAATCATATCCAGGGTACCCGGCCGGTACTTCTCAATCCAGAGCATGGGAAAGCCTCAGTGTTATCTCACGTATTGCTTCTGACAAAAGATAATGGTTGTCCGCTGTTGACAGGAGCCTGGTACGATCGGTCTCTGAAAGTCCGGTACACGCCCGGGTGATCTCCGGCAGCGCCCGGGTAAGTTCGTCAACGATCGTGAGCGTGGCGCGCTGTGCTGTACGGGAGAGGGGGTTGAGATCGATCGCTATGACCTGTTTTCCCATCCCCGCGAGCGCCCCGCACCGGTCGCCATCCTCGAGCGGGACGAGTATGACATCGGCCGAGAACATGCCCTGCCTGCGGCACCAGGCCCGGTCATGGGAGAGTGGGAGCAGCCGTTCAGCCTCACCGGAAAAAACATCGGCGCCGGCTCTGGTGAGGATCTTCTCGATCATTGCTACGCGTTCTTCGGTCCTGTGGAAGAGGTTGACTTCCACCAGCGCCCCGCTTGCCTTCTGGAGCGCAGCAATTTCCCGGGATGCGAGAGCTGCGGTGTTGCCGTTTACCGAGATTACCGGGTGGTGTGCGGCCATCAGCATCGCTGCCGCGGTCTTCTCTGCCAGGAGTGCACTCGTAGTTGTCCGCTCACCGAGAAGGTAATCGAACGCTTCACCCCGCCCGTGGGCAGTGAGCCCTTCCATAGCCACGACTCCCTTCCGTGCACAGTCAGCGAGCCGTTCGCGGGTGACGAGCGACCGGTAACGGGGATGGTCGGCAGGTATCATGGTATCAGGTGCGCTCCCCGGCAATCACGGCACCGGACCGTGCCACCGTGCATGCATAGACCTGCCCGAACGACTCCAGCAGGGGCTGTGCAGCCGCACCCCGGGCAAAGACGCCGTTCCCGAGCATCGTCATGCTTGCCGGGACATGCTCCTTTTCACAGAGTGCGAGGACCTCAAGCACCTCGTGCGTGGCAAGGCCGCTGTCTTTCGTGAACTGCCGGGAGAGCCGGAAAAATTCTTCCGGATTTTTGGGAGCGGTGTCGGGAAACGCGGCAGAAACGCGCTCCATCTGTTCCCGTGACCCAAGGACTGAAGGCGTGTGAATCGGCCCAAAACTGACCATGGAGACCGGGCCGGCCAGATCATATGTCCGCTCAATCCGGGCATCGATCCCCGGCCCGTACCGGACTACCCGGCCGCCCCCCTGGCATGCGGCAACGTCCCCGAGGCCGGTCCTGTGGGTGACCTCGGCTTCATGGGCACAGGCCGCAATGTCATGGGGGGAGAGGCCGAGGGTGAAAAGCCGGTTGAGCGCAGTCAGCGTTGCAAGAAGGGCAGCAGCGGAGAGACCGAAGCCGGCTCCGATGGGAAGCCTGCATTCTGTCTGAACTGCGGCCGTAATGCCGAGACGGTTCATTACCGATGAAAGCGGCGGGGAATCATGGTCTGTGCTGAACACGTTTCCTGTGGAGTCCCGGCAGATTACCCGGATGGATGTCGTACCTGACCGGGTAACCGTGGCGGTGACCCCCTCGCTGATGACAAGGCCGGCGCCGACACTGCCGGTAGAAGCGATGCTGGTGCCGTCAACCCGCCTGAAATACCCCGAGATGTGTCCGGGGCAGAATGCAGTGACCTTCGTCGGTTTCATGGATATCCGGTTATGCAGTGATCCATTGGGTGTCCGGATTCTTTAATCAAACCCGGGCCGGGAACGAGACCGGTGAAAAATCATTTTTCAAATGAAAACAGGTTCACCATTACCGAATTTTGTTGCCAATCGCTTGTGCAACTAAAACCTGATTCTTATTTCCCGTCATGGAAGGTTTATTCCCATCCCCATGGACGCCAGAAAAAAACAAAGAGGAGGATGACCGGGATGAGCACGGTGATCGCCGCCTGTTTTGGCGTGAGCGCCCGGGTGTGCTGAAGGGCATGGAACCAGAACCAGCAACATCCCGACATAGCGATTATGAATATGCCAAACGAGATAACCGAGTGCTCATTGAACGCAGAGTTGTATATGATGTCATTTTTTGTCAGGGATGACATGGATGAAGCGGCGCCATGACTATTTGCGGTCAAGTTGATGAACGCCGGGGAATAAGACACGGACATCGCGTTCCGGTAGAGGTAAAAGAGCGGGATCTGGATCGCAGAACAGATCGCAAGCGGGATCATCCCCCATGCGGTCGTAGTAATAACCTGATGGATGCTGCCGGTCCGGGAGAAGATGCTGCTGATCAGGTACAGTCCCACAGCAGCAAGGCCCCAGAAAACAAATGCCTCCGGGGTGATGAAGACGGCTGGAACGCCTATCAGGAATAGCTTGAACAAACCGGAATACTGTGCGATCTCCTGCTGGAACGGATACCACACGAAGAGCCACTCAACCATCAGGAACGTATTGAAGGCCGAGAAGATGCCCCATGCAAGAATAATGAGGGCTGGAATTTTATATCGTGGAGGGGCCGCGGCAATGTCCCGGAAAAAATTGCCGGGGTTTATGACGAGATCTCTGAGTGCTGGAGTTGCATTGGATTTTATGTCAGGAATTTCAGGGGGAACAAATCTTTCTTTGAGGTATGCTATGCCATACCGGGCAAAATAATAAATTCCCGTCAGGATAAGAAAAAAGGATATGAAATACGCAGCGCTGGAATAACCAATTAATACCGGCGCAAAGTACCAGATGATTGCAAGACCAAAAGATGTGAGTCCTTTTATTATCCTGATATCCATAAATCTCTTTATTGATATAATATAATAAACCTGTTTTAAAATATCGTTTGATCTACCCAAACCATTACTGATGGAAAGACGTTTTCACCGGAACATGTTGTCGGTCCGGTAACTGATTCTCCGCCGCTTGGGCAACATTCCCCATGTTACTGATAATCATTCGGACGGTTGATGAAAATATTTCTGGAACACGGTGTTACCCCTATATCTGCCAGAGAAAATGAGTGAATAAAAAATTACCGCATCTCACCGGTATGCTGGAGATCCCGGAGGATCCTGCGGATGTGGCCGATATTGATGGTGCGGGTGGTGAGGAGACAGAGGTTGTACTCATGGTAGGGAGCAATGATCACGTTGCCTTCGGGGATCTGGAGGGTCATGTGAACAAACGTACCCCAGTCCAGGTGAGGGGTGATCTTATACGTGGTTGCAAGCATATTCCGGGCAATTTTCAGGAGGGGTTCGATCTCCACGTCTCCCATCAGGATGATATTACGGTCTTCACTGAAAATGGATATGGCCACAATCCCGTTGAGCTTTTTTATCTGGCCGATGAGCTTTATATCCTCGGCATCCAGGATCACATCCTGCGAAACCTGCGGCACGACCGATGGCCGTTCTTCCTGCAGGACCGGCTCCGGCAGAATCACCGCCGGCCCGGGTACCGGCCTTTTTGCTACCTGCTGCATGACCACCGGAGACGGCTCACGTACCGGTGCGGCTGGTGAAGGGGCTGGTATTCTTTCCGACGGACCGGGCCGGGGCTCTTCCGGGATCTCTTCTGCTACATGTTCATCGATTTTGCAGATTTTCAGTGCCTGGGCAAACTCATCCGGAGTGTATTTACAGAGATTGAACTCGATCGTGGGATGTGAATTGAAGTAATCCAGGGCGGCATGGCCTTTGAGCTCGATCCTCCCGTGCTTGAAGTAATAGGCGAGCGGCGTCCCTTTCCTGATCAGGATAAATCCCTCGCCATCCTGGATGACGATTCGTACTACGCCGATAAACCGCACGGTGTGCGAAAATATCCATTGGGGCGGCGCCTGCATCCAGCCGATACTTTTCCCTTCCGGCAGTTGTTCGATCATAAGAATGAGACTATGGCATCCTGGTTTTTCTTCATCTCGTACGTGATCTGCCCGATATTGGCACTGTTCTTTGCAATGATTACCAGGAAAAACTCTTCGGTAATAGGTCCGAGAATGAGGAAATTCTCGGAGTATTCCACAAAGACCATGGACAGCGTTGCATTACCGAACTGGACGGCGGTATCTTTTGAGTCGAGCATGACCGTGGAGATCACGTCACCCAGGTTCTTGTCTATGACAATACCCGATTTTATGCTCTCGATTACTTCACCATTTTCTTCGATAACCACGGCTGCCTGAACGTCCTTGATGATGAGGAATTTATTGAGGATCTCTTTAAGCATCTGGTACCCCGGGTATCTCTGGATTATTTCCTCTGGTGGTGATCTGGATTTTTCCTCGGCCGTTGATTGTCATTCCGTCCTTGATACGATGGTGGCAGGGTGATGTCAGCCCCCGGAGACGTCACCGTTTTATTGCCGTTTCCGCAACGCCTGTCATTCGTTGTCTTCTTTGGCCAGCGTATCGAGGATCTTGTAGGTATTGATCATCCGGTTGAATGCAGTCTGGAGTTCTCCGATCTCATCGTTACTGAGCAGCTCGATCTCCGGGTTCTTGAGATCGCCGGTGCTCATGCTCGTCGCGATCTTGGAGAGCCTGACGATCGGGTTGGTGATGCTGCTTGCGAGGAAGAAACTCCACATGACGACCACTGACAGGGTGATGAGCGTGATGATGAAGATGCTGTTTGCGAGGCCGATATTTGCGATGATGCTTGTCGTTCCCCCCATAGATACAATCCCGAGAAGGATCATCGGGATTGTGGCAACAAAGAGCATACTCACCATCAGCTTGTAGAAAATGGGTATCTGGAAGACAAAGCCGCCCTGCGGGGCTTTTACCTCCGTTCTTTTCATGGAAGCCATGTATCAGTATTTACGAAAACCACATATAAAAATATCTAAAGAATTCCGGGGACTCCCGATTGGTGGAAATGTGAATTTTGGCTGAAAAAGGGTAAAAACCAGAACATGCCCCGGTTACTGTTTTCCCTGTTGATCCGGTGCCGGGACGGGTCTGTCTATGCAATCCTGCGAAGAATCCCGCTCCATACGGCCGCAGCGATCTCATCCTTTGTTCCTTCGATGTGCTTAGTGCCCTTTGCATCGAGAATCGTATAGGCCCCGTGGCTGCTGCCCATTGTCTCCGGTGTATTCATGAGTACCATGGCAACACCCTGCCGGATCATGGCCCTGGCTTTCGTCTCAGGTTTCCTGCCGATCTTGAATGCGACCGTAAACGGATTATATGCTGACCGTACGGCATCCAGGAGTTTGGGGAGGGGGTGAAGATCGATGGTGACCGGTTTTCCGCTCGGGATCTTTCCTTCCCTGTGTTCCGGGGCAAAATCGGAAATTGCGGCCGCGCTGATGTAGATGTCAGTCCCCCCATGCTCATTCAGCTGGTGCAGTACCTGGTCATGCATATCCTGTGCCGTCTCTGCCGGAATATTCCGGACGCAGGGAAACGTGTCGTTGTGTACTACCGTGACATCTGCGCCAAGCCGGAATGCTTCAAGAGCGAGTGCGCGCCCCATCTGGCCGGTGGAGCGGGTAGTCAGGATGCGCACATCATCCACCGGTTCCCGGCACGGTCCGCTGGTAATGAGGGCCCGTTTTCCCGCAAGGGGCCTGCCCAGGAGCGCACGTTCGCAACGAAGGACGATCTCATCGGTACCGGCAATCTTCGCTTTCCCCTCTTCGATACGCGGCCCGATCACTTCCACGCCCCATGCCTCGATCCTGCGAATATTGTCGATCAGCCCTGGGTGACGGAACATGCTGTGGTGCATGGCCGGGATGACAAGGACCGGCATTCCTCTTCCGAGTGCGGTGGTGGCAAACGTGGTGACCGGAGTATCGTCGATGGCACAGGCAATCTTGCTGATCGTATTCGCCGTGCACGGCACAATGAGCAGGAGATCTGCGGTCCCTTCATCCCCGCAGAAGCTGACATGCTCCACAAGACCGGTAATGCAGGTGATCGCAGGCCGGCCGCTGGCATAGGTGAGGGCGTCAGGAGTTATGATACCGGTTGCGGCTTCACTCATCACCGTCTGGACAACCGCGCCATGTCTCCTCAGTTCGTGGATGAGCTTTACCACTTCAACGGCAGCAATGCTCCCGGTCACGGCGACAACAACCTGTTTTCCGGCAAGGGTCTCCCGGGTCATACAATCCTCACGTCCTGCACTACATGCCATGCATGCGGCCGGTATTTCTTAACCTTATGTACCTGGATAGTGGCAGAAAAACCTGCGCTTTCCAGTGCTGCATGGATCTGATCTCCGGCCGGGCCAATACTGTGGAGGTGGATGACACTGCCGGTTTTCACGTGGTGCAATGCGCTCGCAAACATAGTGATCGCATCGAAATGACCCATGAGAATCCGGTCATAGGTGCCGGAAAGAAGCTTGCGGCAATCTCCCAGGTTCGCCTCGACAAGGCCGGGGACCGGGTTCTCCCGGATATTCCGTTCCAGGTACCCGAACGCGACCGGGTTGATCTCCATCGCATGGACCCGGGCACCGGCGCCGGCCGCAGGAAGGGAAAAATACCCGATACCGGCAAACATGTCGGCCACGCGTTCATTGCCGGGCCCGGCCCGGATCAGATCCGCGATACGCATCTTTTCGGTGCGGTTTCCCTGCGAGAACATGACCTTCCGGGGATCGAGAATGAACGTGTACCCGCTCTCCCGGTGACGCACCTCGCCGACTGTGCCGAAGAGGATTTCGGTCTGCGGTGTGCGTGTGACCTCATGCAGGGATTCGATCCAGAGCACGCCACGGGGATTGCGGAACCTGACGATCTCATCGACCTGTGCCGGGGCAGGCCTGTCACCGTGGATTACGGCAACATCGCCGATCAGGTAAAATCCCCTTCCCGCATACTGCGGCTGCCGCCCGATATCGCGGTCGAAGGGCATGCCCTCCCGGACCGGCACCCAGCACTCATCTCCGTCTACGAACGGGCTCCGTGAATGGTCCACCCATTCTTCGCTGCCGATCGTTTTCAGCTGGTCCCGCGATACTTTCCTGGCCCGCATCATGAACCCGTCTTAACGGACTACCACGAGGTGATCCGCGTCACGCAGTACGCTCACGTGATCGCCGGATTGTACGCCCAGCCATCCGGGCCGGGGAAGGTCCACGGTTTTGCAGGAGACCGGGTCGAGAATTCCCATAGTGCCCGTATCGGCAAATGCCACGAGCGCAGACTCGGCGCTCCGGGCATTGCCGATGATGCGCTCCACGTCATCCTGCCGGATCGACCGGCCCGTTCCGTCACGGAGGTCGAATACCCGCACATTATGCGATTCTATGCGTTCGATCTCGTAATACCGGTTCTTCACCCTTATCACGTCATGCTTCTGGAACCGGGGAAGGCGCATCGAGTAGGTGATCCGGAAGAGCTGGCGGCCGTTCTTCTCACCCACCAGTTTCGGGTGGGTGGTATAGCGTCCGCCGAGCTGGGCGACAATTCCCTGGCAGATCAGCACGCCGATATGCTGGGATCCGATGATGATGTCGATCCCGTCGTGGATGATGTTCATGTCGTTGATGAACGAGAGGCGCTCGCCCCCGGCCTGGAGGTTGTCCTCGATCTGCTGGGCAATGGATGCGCTCGTCTCGAGTTCGAAGGTGCTGGGAAGCCGGCCCTCGGCCCGGACCTGCACGACCCCCTCGTAATAACTCCCGCTGATCCGGTTGCAGCGATCGCACTGCTCCTTGTGCCAGATGATCTCGGTCGAGCAGCTGCCTTCGACCGGGGTCTTGTAGAGCGTGCCGTGGACGGTCATGATCGCCCGGGACCGGTTGAGCGTGATGTCATCGACCCGTGCCTCGATGGTCGGCATCTTCACGTCCTTGTGGAAGTGGACCGCGGATTTAGCGAGCTCCTGTGCGAGTGCGGGTTTCTCGCGCTCGTTGTCGGTCCAGGTGTTCACCTGTTTCGTGGCAAAGCAGCTGGGGCACTGGACGTGCTTCACCCGCTGGTCGCAGGTGAACCAGGGCGTGTCCCCGATCAGGCACTGCCTGCACAGCCCTTCCGTCTCTGAGGTCTTGCCGCATTTCGGGCAGAAGTTGCCCCGGATATTTCCTTTCATAGGCAGTAGACCTGCACGTGTGGTATCTTCCCAATCATGATACAATCATCTGTGGTAATGAGCCCCATATTTATGGCAAGGCTGATGGTCCGCTCTCCCATCAGGTTGACGTTCCCCGCTCTCTGCAACGCGGCTTTCACATCCTCTTCTGTTACCGGAGCATTTCCGTAAAACCATTCTGATATCGTGACGGTCATCGTCCCGCTGGTGATAGTCGTATTGATAAGTTCCCGATCGCAGACCGCGACCACATCGCTGGTATCGCGCGATCGATGAATTTTCATGAACATTGATCATTCATTAGCGACCGGGGATAAAAAAAGGTGAGTCTGTACCAGAGATCCGCCCGGGGCCGGTTCTGTCACGGCAGGTGAATGGAGACGCCGTAGACCCGTTCGATCGTTTCCCCATGGATCCGGTAACAGTCATCTGCCGTGAATTTACCGGAGGCAACGAGCTGGTTGGTATAGCGTGGCACCGATTTTGGCCCGATGACCGCGCCCGGCCGGGAGTTCTCGTCCATGTAATCGCTCTCCATGGTAAATGCCCGTTTCTCCTGTGCCAGTTGCGGGATTGCCTCGTGTTTTGCAATCAGTGACGGGTGAAGCGGTGTTTCCGGTGATCCATAGTGTTTCACCACGCGTTCCACCGGCATTCCCGCCCGCCCGGCCATCTCCACGATATCTGTGCAGGGACCGGTCTCGGCATGCACCTGCAGGGCGCACCGGCATTCGGCCGCACGGGCAAGGGCATGTGCGAGCACTTCGTTGGATGCGGCGAGGATCTCCGGTGCGACCTCGTAATGCGGCCGGCCGCTCTTGAGGCCTACCGCTTTCCCTTCCTGCACATATTCAGCGGCACAATCGATCCCGGCCTTCATCAGCTCCGCCGCCTCGGCAAGGGACATACGGTCTGTAAGCCGGGTGATCTCGGCAGGGTGGACACCCAACACCGGGAAGACAACCACCCCGGTTTCAGCAACCAGTGCAGCAACACGGAGTGTCTCGTCAAACACCCGGGCATAATCTTTCCCCGTGGCCGGGTGGATCTCAAGCGACCATGATGGTTTTGATACGAGGAACATGTGGGTTCCCCCGGCCCGGAAAAAGTCTTTCGCCGCTTCGATCCCCCGGCCGTTGACCGGGTCGATATGGATGTGATCGTCAGTGACCGGGTAGGGCTTCGATTTCATGGCACTCCACGATCTTCATGAGCGGGTATCCCTTCTCGGGCGAGAGCTGCGCCCGGCAGTACGTGAACCCGACACGGGTGATTATCTCCACGTCATACATCATGCCGGAGAGTTCGCTGTACCCGAACCGGTTCTCCGTCATGAGGCCCCGGTCGAGCCGGACCGTGATCTCCTCGACGAACGGCTGGAGGATCACTGCCCGTTCGATCGCCTTCTCAACGCTCGCCGCAGAGTCGCGGGAGATGGGCGTGCCTACCCACTGGTGGTAGAGGGCACCGAGCTTGATTCCCGCCTCGAATACTGCCTGTTCCCGATCGTTCATGATCCTCCTAGATCAACTGGATGATCCCTGACTTGGGTTCCATTGCTTCGCCGTGCCGGAGCAGCATATCGATGCCCTCGCGCACCTTGTCCCGGGCGAATCCCTTTGCGCTGACCGCATCGATCACCTGGTCGATACCTGCCCTGCGGCCATCGCCCCCGATATCACGGATGGCATCCTTGATCACCCGCACGATATCCCGTTTCTCCTTGGAGATACCGGTGACAATCTTGTCGATATCGAAGGTCCCGGTCTTCGCATCGTATGCGATCTGGCGGAGGCACGCGTCTACGATGTGGATGACGCGCTCGGCATCGCTGAGCTCGATCGTATTCGAGAGCCGGATCCGTGCGCTGGCTTCGCCGAGCCGGACCAGGGCCTCCAGCTGCCGGGCTGTCACCGGTACCGGTTTGTTCGGTTCCGCGATGCCCCGAAGCTTGAGATAATACCCGACCAGCGCATCTTTCGCTTCGTTCGAGATGATCGGGAAGCACGATCGTTTCGCGTAGGCTACGTATTTCCGGAAGAGCGCAGGGTCGATATCCGGCATCACGGGCTTGAGCTGCTGCGCTATGTACTCGTCAGTGACACCGGGGATCGGTGTCCTTTTGTGCTGCGCGATCAGTTCGCCCGTGCTGTGCGCCTTGAGGATGTGCTCTGCAATGGCAAGATCCCGCTTCTGCTCGGGCTGGTCGGTCATGATAAAGATCAGATCGAACCGGGAGAGCAGCGAGGGGGGCATGTTGATCTGGTCGGAGATATCGCCGAACATATCGAACCGGCCGTACTTCGGGTTTGCCGCACCGAGCAGGGCGCACCGGGACTTGAGGGTCGCGGTGATCCCGGCCTTTGCAACGCTGATCGACTGCTGCTCCATCGCTTCGTGGAGGGCGGAACGATCGCCTTTCTCCATCTTGTCCATCTCATCGACCGCTGCCACTCCCATGTCGGCGAGTACGAGCGCACCGGCCTCCAGGGTCCAGCGGCCCTCGCCGAATTCATCCTTCACTGCGGTCGCGGTAAGCCCGGCTGCGGTGGATGACTGCCCGCTTGTATAGATCGCCCGGGGCGAGAGTTTTACGACATAGCGCAGCAACTGGCTTTTTGCAATACCGGGGTCCCCGATAAGGAGCACATGGATGTCGCCCCGGAGCCGGCTGCCGTCGGGCATCTCCTTTGCAATCCCGCCGAACAACTGGAGAGCGATTGCCTGTTTTACATCCTCGCTGCCATAGATGGTGGGCGCGATCGAGTGCGTGATCATCCGGTAGATCATGGGATCCTTACTCAGTGCATGGATCTCGTCCTCGGCCTTGTCGTCAATCTCGACTTCTTCGAACTCTTTTTCCGCAACCTCGATCGAGTTGCATTCGAGGAAGATGTCAAAGACCGTGCTCTTCTCGCCCTTGACCACCCGCTGCATGGAACGGAGGATGCCGTTGATGATCACGCGGTCGCCGGGTGAGACCTTGCCGGAAAGATCGTCTGTCACGTCCACGTCAAGCGTCTGGGGCTGCTCCCCGCCGCGCAGGCCCTCGGGGGACTCCTGTATCCGCAGTTTCTGGGAGTCTACGAACGTAGACCGCTTGGGCATGAGCTCGATCTTCTTGAAGGTACAGCCATCGGTGGCACAGCCTTCAGGCTCGATGAACTTCCCGTATTTCTGTTTCTTCACGGTGAAGTGGCCGGCCGGGCAGCGGAAGACCGCCTCCACGATACGGGGCCGGACCTCCGTGGTCTTGCGCAGGATCCCTTCTACCGATACAAAACGGTTGATGTCCTCGGACCTGATATGGCGGATGCCGGTCTTTTTCGGGAGATTGGTGAACCGGATGTTGATCCCTTTTGCCTCTTTCCCGTCCTTGGTCCGGATCAGCTGGCTGTTTTTGATCGCGTCCCAGACATCTTCGAGAACCTTCCCCGGGTTCTCGAGAAGTTCATCGGCAAGGGCGATCCCGGCCGTCCCGAATTTTTCTACGTCACGGTAATCAATGAAAATGGACCGCTTATGGGGATATTCCCGCGAAATCTCTCCCAGCTGTTTCTTGTACTTGCTCTTGAGGAGCCGGCTCCAGTCCCCGGTCTTGTCGCCCTCGTGCAGATCGGGTTCTTTCTTCATCGCTGTCATGTCACCGGGCCTGCTCTGCGGAGAGCACGAACCGCGCAATCAGCGCTTCCATCTGGATATCGCTGCTCGCCCCTTCCGAGAGCCGGAAATCGGTCTCGCCCAGATGATCGATCAACCTGACCTTCAGCCCGCGATCCATCTCCCGTTTCAGGAGTGCCCGGTAGCACTGGTTGATCAGTTCGTTGGGAGCAATCCCCCGTTCGTGAAGGAGCTGGGCAAGGAGCGATTCTGCGGCATCAAAGTCTCCTTTGAGGGAGAGATCAAGGAGCTCTTTGATCTCATCCGGCCGCGCGGTTGAGGTGATCGAGTAGACCCGTTTCTCATCGATGGACGGGCTGATGATGGCCGCTCCCTGCACCGCATTGATCGCCTTTCGCATGTCCCCCTGGGCGATATAGACGATTGCGTCCATTGCTCCGGGCGTGATGGTGAGCCCTTCCCGGGAAGCGATACGGTGCATCTCCTTCTTCACGGCATCAGGCCCGAGCGGTTTGAACCGGTAGATCGCGCACCTGCTCTGGATCGGGTCTATGATCTTGGAGGAATAATTGCAGGAAAGGATGAACCGGCAGGTCTTTGCATAGCTCTCCATCGTCCTGCGGAGCGCAGCCTGGGCATCCGTAGTGAGTGCATCCGCTTCGTCAAGGAAAAGGATCTTGAACGCAGCCCCCCCGTCCGGCATGGTCCGGGCGAACTCCTTGATCTGGTTCCGCACGACATCGATTCCCCGCTCATCCGAGGCATTGAGCTCGCGGAAGTTCCTCTGCCACGAATCCTTAAAAAATTCCTTGGCCAGTGCGACCGCTGCGGTGGTCTTGCCGACCCCGGCACTGCCGGTGAACAGGAGGTGGGGGAGGTTACCGGTACGGACATAGGACGTGAGGCGCTCCACAATCTCGTCCTGCCCGACGATATCCGAAAGTTTCTGCGGCCGGTATTTTTCTATCCAGATCGTGTGGCTCTCATCCATGCATTATCCTCTCCAGTGTTCGCGAAATCAGCATTTGTACGATCATATTGTGTTACAGACCATGAGAACTCTTGTGCAGACCGTGTACCGGAATTCCCGCAAGGTAAAAATCCCGGTCGTTTCTAATGAATGTCATAATGTTTATCATAAGGGTTTTGAAATTACTTTTCATGCAAGGAAAATATATTTTGCCTGCTCTTGTCGTAATTCTTCTGGTCTGCTTCCCCGTGGCGGCCAGTACCGGTAAAATTGCGGCAGGCGCGCCGGTTTTTATTGGCGAGACAAACCTGGATATTACTTCCGCGATCAAAGACTGCCATGTAATCGCATGGTGGCCTGAAGGTGCAGATGCCAGCGCACCCCCTGCGATCAACCTGACGGTTAAAACCCTGAATGCGGGCAACGGGCTGATCACTCATTTCAACGTCAGCCCCCAGATCTTCATGGGGCATACCGGCCCATGGTACTGCCAGGATAAAGCGCCGTTTCCCGAGGTCCTTTTTGTCGTAGATCCCCAGTTCACCATACGGGTCTGGGATCTGGATAACGACACGGATATCTCCGGCCAGACCGTCCCTGCTACAACCAATATTACGTACCGGATCGATACCAACCTGAACCTTGCGGCAGATTACTATAACCGGACAAATCTGAACCCTTCGGATACCATATTTACCATAAACATGGTGGATCCTCTCGGCAGGAGTGTACCTAATATTTATACTGGCAGTTCCGGTGCACCCGCCACGCAGATCAACCGCTTTGACAGCACCCCGTTCATTACCACCCCTGTTTATTTCGGAAAGCATATGGATGACTGGAATCGTCTTTCCCGCGATGCACGTGGCGATCTGATCTATCCTCCGGGTACGTATTTCATTACAGCCAGCCAGAACCTCGGTAACATGCAGCAGGCCTATGCCGATGCAGGCATCACTGACCTGACTGGCAGGACTACCGGGACGACGAGCGTGACTTTCTTCACACCGGCACTGCTTTCCCCGGCAGCAACCCAGCAGCCACTCGTTTCCCCGGGAGTTTCCCTTACAACAACGCCCCCGGGAACGCAACCCGTGGCCACATTCCCGACCGCGCAGCCGGTCACGAGCAAGACCCCTTACCAGCCGCTGCCATGGTGGGTGACCGTTATGGCAATCGGCATTGCAGGACTCTTCGTGATGAAACGGGCACACTGATTTTACCATTCTTTTTGTGACTCTTTTATAGGAAAAGAATCTCATATGAAGTCTGGAGATCTGTATGAAATTCCGCAGAATTTTTGCATTATTGTTCATCCTGTCCTTTCTTGTACTGCCCGCCCTTGCTGCGGATTCCTCCGAATCACTCAATACAGCCGGTGCGTTATATTCAAAAAGTGTTGATATGGCAAATGCGGGGAACTACCAGGAGGCCCTTGATGCCGCGGACAATGCCCTTGCAATGAACGTCACGTCGCTGACCGCCCTCATCCAGTCCAACCGTGCGGGAATCCTTGTGATGCTGAACCGCAATGACGAGGCGATCACCGCTGCTGATGCCGCGCTCGCTGTAGAAGGAAACCTGACGACCGTTCATTCCATTGCATGGTACAATAAAGGCAATGCCCTCCGGGCTCTTGGCCGGATTGATGAAGCGCGGACAGCATATGCCAATGCCAATGCACTTGATCCTACCCTTGTCGCCCCGGCTCTGCCTTCGGGAACTATCACCGTGCAGCCCACTACCGTTCCCGTATCCGGGCAATCTCCTGTGGCAACGTCATCCGGTGTTCCCCGGCCGTCAGCAACGAAATCTCCCTTATCCCTGCCGGTAGTTTTTATCTCCCTGTTCGCGGCTCTTGCATGCTGCAGGTATTTCCGGGCAGCGGAAAAATAACCTATCCCTCTTATGCTTCCGGTTCCTGCTCCAGCAGTGATCCGGCCACCTCAATATTGAAGAGCATATGATCGCATATGATGTGTATGCGGAATCCGTCGGTCACCTGTCTTTTATGCGCCCTCATCACGGTAGTCCTGCTGTGTTCTGCCGGATGCCTGCATGCTCCCGGAAACATTGCAGGTACCCTGACCGGGAATGCACCCACACCGGACATATCCCCGGCCGCTCCCGCACCCACCGGGACATCCTATGTGCTCGTTGAAACTCTTGCACCCGATACACCTGCCATCCCGGAATCCCCGACCTGTCAGCCGCTTGTCGTTCCTCAGGAGACCGGCGATACTATACAGGAAAATACCTTCAATTTCCAGTACCGCAGCGTCCCGTATTCCGTGACGATTCCGGTAAATACGTCCCTGTACCAGGCTGCACGCAACTCCCCCAACAAAAATCTCAACCTTTCAGGCACAAATGATACCGCGGCCCTTTACCGGCAGATGATGAACGATCCTGCCATGGATCCGTTTTTCAACGATCTGATCCGGGAGCTCAGCAAAGACCGGTATAAAGGCGGCAACAATCTGACGGATGATGAATACCTTGAGATGGTCACGAGTTTTGTCCAGCAGATTCCGGCTGAGAACCGGACCGCCGGCAATCCGCGGTACCCTGTGGAAGTGATCGCTGACGGGAAAGGAACCAGCGATGAAAAAGCGATGCTCCTGACCGGGATACTGTCCCGCCAGGGATATGATACCGCGCTCCTCCTGTTCCCCGGAATAAACCGGGCGGGATCCGGGATCGGAATACGCCTCGCAACCAACCATCCCTCGTTCCGTGTCTTCTCCGACGGCAGGCGCGATTACCTCTTTATCGAGACGTCCACAACCCGGCTCATCGGCATATACGACGACCAGATCGATACTGCACCGGATCCTGTCGTGATTCCCTTTGGTAACGGCACTCTTGGGTACTCGCATATCAACTTCGTGATGGGTATCTTCGCCGATCTCCGCACTATGGAAAACCAGCTGAAGATGTACGACGAGGAAGCAGGGCCGGCCCGGCAACTCACCGCATATGATTACGAAGCAGCTGTCTCGTATGTCAATGCCTGTGAGTTTGTTATGTCCACCAATGACCGGGATGCGGCTTACAGTGCTATACGGGCAAGCCAACTGTCCCGTCATTCTGCCTGCGTGACCTGTGGCTGATTTCATTTTCCCCGTCCGGTTGTCACGGGGTATATCTTGAATAGATCTCCGTGACAATGGTGTAAAGGATTATGGAGGGTGCAGCGCGGGTATTTGCCGGGGAATTCAGCCAGTCTACGCTGCTTGTACCGGCAGAAGATCCCGGGAACCCGGGATGGGTAGTGACTCCCGGGGGGGCATGGTGCCGGCAGATGTACCTTGCCGGTGCCCTGACGGAAGTAATGGAAAACGGGGATCTGATCCACTGCCGGATTGCGGATCCTACCGGTGCATTCGATATTGTCATGAGCAGCCGGAATGCTGTTCTTGCCGGTGCTCTCCGGAAGATTCCTGTTCCTTCGTTTGTCGGAGTCATGGGGCAGGCCCGGATGTACCAGCGCAGCGGATCGGTGCTTCTCTCGGTCCGCCCGGATCATATCCACGGTGTGGACCGGGCTACCCGCGACAAGCTCGTACTGATCAACGCTGAATATACGATCGCCCGCCTTGAACAAATGGATCGTGCCGTAAAGGGTGAATGCACGGATACCCGGATCCTTCGGGCATACCGTCACTATTCCCTCTCATCTGAAGACCTGAAGGATCTCGTACGGATGACGGAATCCGCGGTACTGGGTGTACGGCCATCCCGGGATGCCATCCCCGCGGCACCTCAGGCAGATGCCCGCAGCCTGGTGATGAAGATCCTGCAGGAGTCAGCAGCGGGGCCGCGGGGCATAGCGGTTGAAGAGATCATTGAGACCCTGGCCTTGCAGGGTATCACGAAAGAGGCAGTGCTTGCTGCCCTGGAAGCGCTCATTGTTGATGATGAATGCTACCAGCCGCAGAAGGGATATGTAAGGCAGTTATGAACCTCGAATTCATCAGCGACGGGCCGGCACTGGTGGTGGAAGGGGATGAGCGGCTGCTCGTTGTTGCGGACCTCCATTTCGGGATCGAGGCGGATCTTGCTGCCCACGGCCTGCATTTCCGGAGCAGGAGCCCCGACCGGCTTGAACGGCTCCAAAAAACGATTGACGGTGCCGATCCCGACCGGCTCGTGCTGCTGGGGGACATCAAGCACAGCATCCCGTCCCTCACCCGGCAGGAATACCATGAGATGCCCGGGATACTGGAAGCCCTGCGCTCCCGTATCCCGCTGCTGATCTTTCCCGGTAATCATGATATCGGCATTGAACGGTTTGCAAAGCCCGGGGAACTCCAGCCCCGGGACGGGGCCATCCTTGACGGCGTGGGATACCTGCATGGCCATAGGTATCCCGCATCGCATCTCTATGGCCACCTTCTTGTGATCGGACACCATCACCCCTTCGTTTCCCTGCGGGACGAAGTGGGATGTGCCCTCCGGTCCCCGGCTTATATCCGGGCTGTGGTGGATAACGGGGCTCCCGGTCTTGCCGGGAGTGCGGGCGCTTCGGGCAATACCCGGCTCCTGTTCATGCCTGCGTTCAACGAACTCGCCGGTTATGATGTCCTGCAGATAGTCAAAGACCCGTTCTCTCCCCTTTCGCGATGCATGAAACCGGAAGAGACAGAGATTATCCTTGCCGACGGGACGTACATCGGCCCGATCTCAGCGATCCTATCCGATGAAGACGATTGAAGTACTGAACCCGGCAGTGCAGGCCTGCATTCGGAAGCGGGGATTTTCATCGCTGTCCGATGCCCAGCAGCAGGCAATCCCGCTGATCCTTGGCGGGAACCACATTGTCCTGATCGCTCCTACCGGGACCGGCAAGACCGAGAGCGCAATGTTCCCGGTCTTCAATGGCCTGCTCTCCCTTCCCGCGGGTGGTGGTTTCAAGGCCATATATATCACGCCATTGCGATCGCTCAACAGGGATATGCTCTCCCGTATGCAGTGGTGGTGCAGCGAACTCGGGCTTTCGGTCGGTGTCAGGCACGGCGATACGTCTATGGCGGAACGGCGGAAGCAGGCACTTCATCCCCCGGACCTGCTGATCACTACCCCCGAGACATTCCAGGCGCTGTACATGGGGAAGCGCCTGCGCAAGCATCTTGAGCATGTCCGGTACGTGATCATCGACGAGATCCACGAACTCGCCGGCAGCAAGCGGGGTGCCCAGCTTGCAATCGGTCTCGAACGGCTCCAGGTATATGCAGGTGAATTCCAGCGAATCGGGCTCTCGGCTACGGTCGGGAACCCGGAAGATATTGCCCGTTTCCTCTGTGGGGCGCGTCCCTGTTCCATAGTGCAGGTGCCGGTGGCAAAGCAGCTGGAGATCGCGGTAAAATATGTAGGGGATGATTTCCGGCACCAGACCGAGGTATTATCGCAGATCCTGAAACGGAAAGGATCTACGCTCGTGTTCGTCAACACCCGGGTGACTGCGGAAGCGCTTGGCCACGCGCTGTTCAGCCACGGGGACGTCGAGGTACACCACGGGTCGCTCTCAAAAGAAGTCAGGATCGATGCCGAAGAGCGGTTCAAGCGTGGTGAGATACGGACCCTGATCTGTACCTCGTCCATGGAGCTCGGGATCGATATCGGCCGTGTCGACCACGTGATCCAGTTCGGTTCGCCCCGTGAGGTGGCCCGGCTGGTGCAGCGGGTGGGGCGTGCCGGTCACCAGCTGAACACGATCTCCCGGGGCACCATCCTTGCGACAGGTTTTGATGATCTCCTCGAATCCCTGGTGATTGCCCGGAAGGCAAAGGCCAACGAGATCGAACGGGTAGTTCCCCACACGCAGGCGGCGGACGTCCTCGCCAACCAGGTAGCAGCGATTGCCGTGGAGTATGGCGAGATCGAGAGATCGAAGATCCAGGAGATCTGCGAGCGCACTTCCCTCTACCCGGACTGCGCTGAGCTGCTTGATGAGGTCTGCCGGCAGATGGAGGAGCACCGGCTGATCCGGATCGACGGGAGCCGGATCATCACGACTGCCCGGGCGCGGCGGTACCTGGCAGGTAACCTCTCGATGATCCATGACGAGCGGAAGGTACCGATCTTCGATATCGTCAGCCGGCGCACGGTGGGAACACTGGATGAGTCCTTTGTTGTGGGGTGGGTGCATACCGGCGTTGTCTTCATCACCAAGGGTCAGCTCTGGCGCGTGCTGGAGATTGCTGATGGCAGGCTGACCGTAGAACCGGCAAAGAAGGCGATGGGGGAACTTCCTTCGTGGGAGGGTGAGCAGATCCCGGTCCCGTTCCCGGTGGCCCAGGAAGCCGGCGGGATGCGCCGGACCCGGGCTGTAGCCGATTATACTTCTGAAAAGGAAGGAATAGCCTTTGCTACCGCATTTCTTTCGGAGATGGACAAGAACCGTTCGCTCATCCCCACCGACCAGTTCATCACGCTGGAAAACACCGGGGACGGGGTTGTCCTCAATGTCTGCGCAGGGCATAAAGCGAACGAGGCGCTCGGACGCGTGATCTCGATCCTTATCTCCGCCCGGAACGGGACCGCGGTGGGTCTCGAACTGGATGCGTACCGGATGCTCCTGCGCCTTCCCTCTGCCATACGGGCGGCGGATGTGCGGGACGTCCTCCTCTCGCTCGACCCGGCCCACATGGCAGGTGTACTCCGGCTTGCCCTGAAACGGACTGCGCTCTTCAAATGGAAACTGGTGCAGATCGCAAAGAAGTTCGGCGCTATCGATCCCGATGCGGATTACGAGAAGATCAGCATCCACCGCCTTCTTGAGTTCTTTGATAATACGGTCGTGCAGAAAGAGGCATACCGGGAGCTGCTCTCCGAATACATGGATATCGGAACCGCCGCCGGGATCGTACGGCAGATACGGGAGGGGACCATAGGCGTCTCACTCGCCCCGCACTCCCTGATTGGTGCCGGTGGGCTGCTCTCCTCCCGGGACCAGATCCCGCCACCCACTGCCGACAAAGCCGTGCTTGCGACCCTGAAACGCCGGCTCGATGATGATGATGTCATCCTGGTCTGCATGAACTGCCGGGACTGGAAGAGCAGGACCGTGGTCTCACGGGTGCCGGACCATCCCCAGTGCCCGAAATGCGGGGCCCGGCTCATCGCCGCACTCAAGCCCTTCGATGAGGAGCAGTACGCGCTCCTCAAAAAACCGAAGAAGTCGGCGGAAGAGCGGGCGGTCGAGCAGCGCCTTCTCCGGAACGCGAACATCGTCCTTTCCAGCGGGAAGAAGGCGGTGGTCGCGCTCGCCGGCCGGGGCGTAGGGCCGGATACCGCGTCCCGGATCCTCGGTACCCTGACCGAAGGGGATGCATTCTACCGGGAGATCCTCAAGGCGGAAAGGAATTTCGTCCAGACGCACCGCTACTGGGCGTGAGATTGAAGGGTAGTGCGTACTTATTAAAAAATTCCACTTCTCTATTGCAGAGACTGATGCATTATTCCATTACGATTGATGCGCCCCCCAACCCCCACGAGTCGAAGTGCCGCCACGGGCAGGCACTTCTTTGTCGCGGGGGAGTCCGGGACTTGAAATACAGCGGCAACGTATTCCCGTGCTCATATTTATAAGAACAAATATGGAATGATTTTTTATGAACTTCTGATCTTTGACAAATCAAAATTTTTGGAAACGATTATTAGAATTTTTTATAATTTTATTATGGCTTTTAGTAACTCTATGGTTTATTGTATTCACTATTTTCGCGGGGATATATCCAACGAGTTTTGAAAAGTATGGAACGCAAATGGGATTTTTAGGGATTACAATCTCTCTTCTTTCAATGTTCTTTTATTACTCAGATAAATTTCAAAATCGCGAAAATGAAATTATACAAGAAAACGTCTTGAAAATATTGAAAGAATTTGCAAACAATGGGACCGCGATATTGAATAATTAAAAATTTTTGTTATACTAAAATATCACATAATTCACATTTGATCGTGAATTTTCTGATGAAAATCTTCTCTACATATTGGAGTTGGTCCCAGACTGGAGCTCGCGCAGTGGACCAATTTTCAACATCATATTTTTACCGGTAATCTGCCCCGCCGTGCCTCGGAGAGGCCCTGAGGCGGGGAACCCTCGTTACGTTCC
Organism: Methanoregula sp.; assembly: GCF_049518935.1. Classification (GTDB taxonomy): domain Archaea; phylum Halobacteriota; class Methanomicrobia; order Methanomicrobiales; family Methanospirillaceae; genus Methanoregula. The sequence continues at coordinate 150,754 of NZ_JBEKRH010000001.1, read as the reverse complement.
ACTCTCAGCTAAAACTTACAATTGAAGAAAAAGCATCTAAAAAATTACATTATGCTCTCGAGCTTCTGCTCGAGGAAGTCGAGGCCTTTCTTGATGTCCTCGAGGTTCTTGCCGCCCGTGAGGATGATCTTGCCTGATGAGAAGAGAAGTGCGACGATTTTGGGATCCTTGATCCGGTAGACAAGGCCCGGGAACTGTTCCGGTTCGTATTCGATGTTCTCGAGGTTCAGGGTGATAACTACCTTATTGAGATTGATGTATTTGCCGATATCGTACGAGCAGACGATGTTGGTGATCGCTACCTTGGGCTCCTTGTAGGTGTCAACGCCGGCAGCCTTGAGGGATTTCATGATGATGTTAAGGCCGTCAGTGAGCGCCTTCTTGTCCCGTATCCCGGTCAGGACAACCTTACCGGAGGAAAAGATCAGGGACGCAATCTTCGGGTTTTCAATACGGTATACCGCGCCCGGGAACCTTTTCGTGTTGAGTTCGCAGCTCTTGATCTTGCTTGAGACCTCTGCAAGGTCGATGGAATCGGCTATTACACCGGATGCTACGATATTCTCAATTTTCAATGATGCGTACTTCTTTTCAACCATCCACTATACTATGCTGCCCCCTCAATCATAATACTAATGGACAACCTTTATGTCCCCATGAAATCGCCGTAGTGAAGGATTCTTCCGGATTACTGCCCTCAGTGCACTCACCATGGAACTGATACTGGAATCCCAAAGAATAGTCCGAACGGTGTTTTTTAACCGGGAAATTATGATCGGACCGGTTGATTTGTGCAGCACCCGGAAAAGAAAAAGACAGATTGATGAATAACCCGGCAAAACACTCTTCCGGATTTTATGAAAAAGACCGGGCATGTCGCAGACCGTTACGAGAAGATGTGCGAAACGTTCGCCATCGACGTTCCGGAATATTACAACTTCGGGTTTGACGTGATCGATGCGTGGGCAAAGAAGGACCGCAACAAACTCGCCCTGATCTGGGTAAACCAGGATGGCGAAGAGAAGAAATACAGTTTCCTCGACCTCGCAAACCTCTCCAACAAGGCCGCCAACATCCTCCTCAAATATGGCATCAACAAGGGAGACCGCGTACTGGTCATGCTCCCCCGTATTCCCGAATGGTGGATCTTTGCGATTGCGCTTATCAAACTCGGCGCCGTCTTTGCGCCATGCCCGACGATGCTTACGGCACGGGACATCAAGTACCGGGTCAACAAGGGAAAATTCCGGATGATCATCACCGATGTTGAAAATGCACCGAAAGTGGAGGAGATCTGCAACGAGTGTCCTGCGCTCACGACACGGTTCCTTGCCGATGGGGAACGCAAGGGCTGGGCCAGTTTCCCCTATGAGCTGCTCTATCCGGCACCGGTCTCCCACCGCTCGGTCAGCATCCCTGATCAGCTCCGTACCCGGAGTACCGACCCCATGCTGATCTATTTCACCTCAGGCACCACCGGTGAGCCCAAGATGGTGCTCCACAACCACGGGTACCCGCTGGGCCACATAGTCACTGCCCGGCTTTGGCAGGATATCAAGCACAATGATCTCCATTTCACGCTCTCGGATACCGGCTGGGCAAAATGTGCCTGGGGCAAGATCTTCGGCCAGTGGATCGAAGGTGCCTGTATCTTCGTGTACAATTTTACCGGAAAATTCCAGGCAACCGAGGTCCTTCCCCTGCTGGAGAGATACCAGATCACCACGTTCTGCTGTCCCCCGACCATCTACCGGATGCTGATCCTTGCCGACCTTGACCGGTTCGATCTCTCCTCCCTGCGGCACTGCACCAGTGCGGGGGAACCCCTCAATCCCGAAGTGATCCGGGTCTGGAAGGAAGGAACCGGCCTCACTATCTGTGAAGGATACGGTCAGACCGAGACGGCCTGTTGCGTTGCCTCATTCCCGAGTGTTGAACCGCGTCCCGGCTCCATGGGAAAACCCTCGCCCGGCTGGAATGTTGAAGTGCATGATGATGACGGGAAACCCGTGGGCGAGCATGAAGAAGGCAGGCTTGCGATCAGCTGCTCGCCCAGACCCCCCGGCCTCTTCGTCGAGTACCTGGATAACCCGGAAGAGAATAAGAAATCGTTTGTCCATGGCTGGTATTATACGGGCGACAAAGTGAGCATCGATGATGACGGGTACTTCTGGTTCGTAGGCCGGAATGATGACGTGATCAAGAGTTCCGGGTATCGGATCGGCCCCTTCGAAGTCGAGAGTGCCCTTCTTGAACATCCTGCGGTGCAGGAAGCGGCAGTGGTCGGTTCGCCGGACCGGATCCGGGGTACGGTAGTCAAGGCGTTTGTGGTACTGAACACGGGATACGATCCCTCAGAGTCACTTGTCCGGGACATCAAGAACTATGTAAAAAAGACAACCGCTCCTTACAAATATCCCCGTGAGATCGAGTTCATTGAAGAGCTCCCCAAGACCATCTCCGGCAAGATCAAGCGCAATGATCTACGGGCCGCGGAACTGAAAAAGTATCACGATCGCTCATAGCTGCACCACATTTTTCTTATTCCCCCTTTTTTAAAATTCATGACGCAGGCCGGGTAATATTTGCTATTTTGCTTTGTTGAGTTTTCTGGTTATGGCGTGATTGTGGTGCACTTTATGATCGAAAAATGTAATAAGTGCACCACCAAAGTGATCTCTATGGTGCGGTATTCGGTTACCATGGCGGACTCGCTGACGGAAAAGATCGATACGGCTGCGGAAAAGGGCAGGGTTTCCCGGTCTGAATGGATCAGCGATGCCTGTGCGGCCCGGCTCTCTCCCGGGTCCGGTGCAACCCTCCTTCCCTCTGCAACTCCGTTGCTGAGTAAAGATGATCATAATATAGGAGACTATGACGAGACATACCGGGATTTCCGGATCGATGTACCGGAGTATTTCAACTTCGGGTTCGATGTGATCGATGCCTGGGCCTACAAGGACCGGAACAAACTTGCAATGATCTGGGTGAACCAGGAAGGGTTAGAGAAGAAGTTCACCTTCTGGGACCTGATGCGCCTCTCGAACCAGATCGTAAACATGCTGATCAAGTACGGGGTCAATAAGGGGGATACCGCTCTTATTATGCTCCCCCGGGTGCCTGAATGGTGGACCTCGACCATTGCCCTGATCAAGCGTGGTGCAGTCTACTGTCCCGCCCCCACCATGCTGACCGCCAAGGACCTGAAATACCGGATCAATCTGGCCAGCATCAAGATGGTCATCACCAGCATGGAGCATGCCGACAAGATCGATGAGATTGCAAAGGACTGTCCTTCGCTTACCTGCAAGATGCTGATCGATGGCAAACGTCCGGGCTGGATCAGTTACCCGGTAGAGCTTGACTATCCTGCACCGGTATCGGCAAAACTGGTGACCCTGCCCGGAACGAAGAAGACAAAGAGCACGGACCCCCTCGTGATCTTCTTCACCTCGGGTACCACGGGCGAACCGAAGATGGTGCTCCACGATCACAGCTACCCGCTTGGCCATATCGTGACGGTGCGCTTCTGGCATGATGTGCGCACCACGGATCTTCACTTCACGCTCTCCGATACCGGGTGGGCAAAGAGTGCCTGGGGGAAGTTCTATGGCCAGTGGATCGAAGGCGCGGCAATCTTTGTGTACGATATACGGGGCCGGTTCAATGCGACCGAGCTCCTCCCGCTGATTGAGAAGTATGGCATCAACACGTTCTGCTGCCCGCCTACGATTTACCGGATGCTGATCCTTGCCGACCTCGACAAGTTCGATTTCACCGAGCTGCGCCACTGTGTCAGTGCCGGCGAACCCCTCAATCCGGAAGTGATCAAGGCTTGGAAGGATGCGACTGGCCTGACGATCTATGAAGGCTACGGCCAGACCGAGACCGTGCTCTGTATCGGAACATTTCCCGGTATGCAGCCCAAGTTCGGCTCCATGGGCAGACCGTCACCCGGCTGGCATATCGAGCTGCACGATGATCATGGAAAACCCGTAGGGGTTCATGAAGAAGGACGCATTGCCATCAATATCAAGCCCCGTCCGGTCGGCATGTTCCGGGAATACCTCAATAATCCCGAGGAGAACCGGAAATCCTTTGTCGGTGACTGGTATTATACCGGTGACAAGGCATACCGGGATGAGGAGGGGTACTTCTGGTTCATCGGGCGCGATGACGATGTGATCAAGGCATCGGGTTACCGGATCGGACCGTTCGAGGTGGAAAGTGCCCTCATCGAGCACCCTGCCGTACTGGAGGCAGCGGTTGTCGGATCCCCGGATGACATCCGCGGCCTCGTGGTCAAGGCATTTATCATCCTCAAACCAGGTGCTATCCCCTCCGAGACCCTGATGCGGGAGATCCAGAACCATGTCAAGAAAGTGACTGCGCCATACAAGTACCCCCGCAAGATTGAATTTGTTGATACACTTCCAAAGACCATCTCCGGGAAGATCCGGCGTAACGAGCTTCGCGATCGCGAGATGAAGAAATACCAGAATGAGAACAGTTCCGGCAAGAAAGGGTGAACCCCGTTTCCCCTACCTTTATTAAACCGGGCGCATAATCTATACAGGCGCGAGGATCGCCGAGCCAGGTCAAAGGCGATAGGTTCAGGGTGGACCTCTTGATGTTGGCAGGAGATCGCGTAAAAGTGTTGTAAGCGAAGGTAGCCAAGCCAGGTCAACGGCGTCAGGTTCAGGGCCTGATCTCGCAGGAGTTCTTGGGTTCGAATCCCATCCTTCGCATTCTTATTTTGGGTTATAATTATCTCGCGTTTTGCAACCCATCACATCTGCGGTCACTTCTGATATCACATTTCTGAAAAAAGGTTATGGGATTGTGCGTGGCACTTCATTTGTATTGGGCATTTATTTTAATTTGATAAAATGACCGGGAATTTTTTTCTCGGAAATACATTTTTCTCCCAATGCCCACTTAAACTTTCAAAGAAGTTGCACTGATTCGCAGTCATCAACCACATTCAAAGAATCCAATATTCTCCGGGCACGAGATCTCAAGTTCTACTATCTACAGAACCATTCTTCTGTAAGGGGGGTAAAGAGTAAAATATTCCCCGGGATTGAGATCACTATTAGATTGCACTGGATTGTAGCAGAAATCAGCCGACAAACAGAAACAGATGGCGGGCAGAGCATTCACATTTGCAAATTCCATGACATACCCGGTTTTATTATCAATAAAAAGATCGGCCGTGGAATTCGATACCGGAAAAAGTAATTCATAATAAGCGGGAGAAGGCTGACTGAAATCAGAATCATCGATCGTGAGATTAAGGGAATTGCCGAATTCTTCCTGAATGAATGTCTGTGAAATTTCAACTAGCTGAGACCGTTCGAGAGGATTTTTTAGAGGACTTTCCGATGATAAGTTGTAGTTTACAGTGATCAGCTGGTCATTTTTCGAATTTATCCGGTAGACCCCCTCATTGGTCGTTATATGATAAACCCTCATGGTATCTTTACAACCAGTCTTTTCGTCAATCATCTGAAAATCTGATACGACAAGATCGGGTGATCTGGAAAAGTTGGTCACAACATCAATTGCCCGTGAAACATTGACGTTAACAATTTTCTGTACCGCTGTCGAAAAGGTGATTGATCTATTCATGGAACCCGGAGCAGCGTTCTGATGAGCGGTACTATTCATGGAAACTGGAATAGTGTTTTGGGGAGCGGTAATATTCTTGATTAAAGGTACGGAGTTTCCCAAATTCAAACAAAAAAATATCAAAATACATATTCCGATGATAATTATGGAAAGCATTTTTAAATTAAATTTCAGATCCATGAGATCAAACCCATTCGAAAAGGCATTTTCATGAATAACAATATTTCTGATTTAACATATAATATCTTTGGAAATTTATCTATGCGATCGGTTTTTTGTATATTATTATTTTTCACTCATCGCTGTTTCATCCTCCATCTCGTTCCCCGATTAATCCCCATCTTTTCCGCATTATATTGACGCATTCTAATAATGGCCTTTGTAATATTTTCACAGTTAACAATGCATAAAAAAAATAACGCCAATGAATAGTATTATATTGAGGAGTCTATCGCCATCATTTGTTATTAATTTCAGGGCCTATTCCCGCAGGGGTTCGCCGGTTCGAATCCGGCTCCTCGCATTTTTCCTGTTCAATTCGTTAAACTGCAGCAATGGTTTCAGCAGTGATTTTTCCTGCCTGTTCCGTTGACTATTCTTTTTTACCGGGCCGGAAAGCATCTTTCGGCACCGCAATCTCAAACCGGGCCCCCCTCGTATATTCCCCTGTCTCACGAATGGTGATCCCGGTGATCAACAGAATCTCCCGGACGAGGAACAGGCCAAGACCGGTGTGCTTGCCGAAGCCCCGGTTAAAAAGACGGTTTTTGTCTCCCGGAGCGATGCCCATACCGTTGTCTTCATATATGCACATAAGTCCGGCTTCGGTCTTTTTGCAGGAAACCCGGATACGGTCCATGGTTTCCCCGCCATACCGCAGGGAATTATCGATAAGGTTGAGGAAGACTTTGGCAAACAGGGGATCGGCCCGCACATCAATGTCAGGAATATGTGAATCAACCTGCACTTTACCCAGTGAAAGGGCATGCGTGGCACGGATCAGGTTTGCGTTCAGGCTCTGCCAGACCGGGACTTCCATACCGACCGTCTGGTAATCCCGTGTGAAGAGTACCTGCTCTTCAATGATCTCCACGATCTTCTTCTCTTTTACGATCATCTCCCGCTGCATCGCATCCTGCTCGTCATCGAGTGAAAGTTCGAGATATGCCCGCAAAGCCCCGAGCTGGTTGACAATATCATGGCGCGTGACCGTGGCAAGCAGCTGGAGTTTTTTGTTGGAAGTCTCGAGAGCTTCCTGTGCAAGTCTGTCATGGGTGATATCAGTGATGTATCCTTCGAGGGCAAGAAGTGCCCCGTTATCCGCAAATACTCCCTGTCCCTGCTCCCATACCCAGCGGATCCGGCCGGCGGCATCCCGTATCCGGTATTCCATGTGGAACGGTTGTCGTGCCCCGATCCCTGACTGTATCTGGTCCCGGACCCGTTCCTGGTTTTCAGGCACAATAAGCGAACCGTAGGTGACCGTCCCTTTATCAATAAATTCGCCGGGATCGTATCCGGTCAGAAGACGGCTTCCGTCACTGACAAATTCCATTGTCCGGTCAGGATCATTGAGGCAGCGATAGCTCATCCCGGGAAGGTTGTGCAGCAGGGTATCAAGAAGCCGCGTCTTTTCGAGCAGGGCGGCCTCCGCAAGCCGGCGTTCGGTGATATCCTCGGTTGTACCCTCGTAAAAGATCACGTCCCCGGCAGTATTGCATATCCCCTGGAAATTCAGGCTGATCCAGATATGATGACCATCCCGGTGATAAAATTCTATATCAAATCCCCGGACAGGTTTCCCGCAGGCAAGCAGATCTCCAATGCGGTCCCTGTCTTCCGGATGTGGGTAGAGTTGGCGGATATCGGTGACCGTACTTTTCATTTCATCCGGTGATGAATAGCCGAACATACCGGCAAATGCCCTATTAATGGCTACAATTTTTCCTTCCGGTGTGGTGCGGAATATCCCGAGTATGGCATTCTCGAAAATATTCCGGTACCGGGCCTCGCTCTCCCTGAGGGCCTGCTCGTTCTGCAGGAGTTCGTCATGGTGGTGGCGAAGTTCCTCCTCGATTGCAGTGAGCTCTTCGAAAGAAGCGGCGAGGTCCTCATTTTTCATGCGCAGTTTCTCAGCGAGATGTTCGCGTTCGGTGATATCCTGGAGAATACAGACAACCCTGAACACCGACCCTGCTTTATCCCGGATGCCACTGGCGTTGACACTTGCATCTATGGTGGAGCCGTCTTTTTTTACGATCCGGAACATACGGGTCAGGACCGATCCGGTGCCCAGGATCTCCCGGAAGAACACCTGCGAGGCTCCCTGCTGGTCCGGATGTACGATTGCCGAAGCCGGCTTCCCGATAAGTTCTCCCCTGCCATAGCCAAGCACCTCCTCCGGACGGCTGTTACAGTCCACGATAAGGCCTTCTCGGTTGACCGAGATGATCAGGTTCGGTGCTGTATCAAAGATATGGCGGAATTTCGCCTCGTTCCGGCTCAGTCGCTCTTCGGCATTCTTCAGGCCGGTAATATCGGTCAGCATGGCAAAAGAGCCTTTGAATGTTCCCTGGCCGGTGAGTATGGGTGTTACCGATACGAGGAGCCAGCACGTACTGCCATCTTTCCGGGTGAACCTGCGTTCATATCGCTCGCTTTTCCCGGCCATGCGGTTCTGCATCCGGAGGGAATGATCCGCCAGCTCATCCGGGCTCATGAAGTCCTGGATGTTCTTCCCCGTCATCCCGGACATAGAATAACCGAGCATCTCGGAAAGCCTCCGGTTGACAAACGTTGTGGAGAACCGTGCGTCCATTGTCCAGATCCCTTCGTTTGCAGTCTCGACAATCTGCCGGTACTTCTCTTCGCTCTCCCGCAGGGCATCTTCACCGTGCTTCAGCTCATCATAGCTCTGGCGGAGTTCCTCCTCCTGGGCAGTGAGCTGCTCGTTTGCTGTGAGCAGTTCTTCATTTTTTGCCGCGAGAGCCGTCTCAGAGCGGCGGCGTTCCTCTTCGTCATCCAGCGCTTTGAGGGCATGGGTCAGGTCCCGGGTCATCTCCCGGAGCAGTCCGGTGATCTGTTCGTCAAAGAACCCGGTCTCCGGTGCAAAGAGTGTCAGCACCCAAATGCCCCTGGATGTGATGAACGGGAATGCTGCAATGGCCTTGTATCCGCGTTTCCTTGAGGCCTCGAACCAGGTGGCGAGTCGCGGCTCCTCTTCAATGTTGTTGCAGATCTCCTGAGCACCTGTCCGGAATGCCACCCCGGTGGGCCCGCGTCCCTGCGGGATATCATCACCGGAGATTTTTACTTCGTCAAAGAACCTGTCGATGTGTCCGTATGATGCAATCGGCCTGATCGCGTGGGTAGCAGGATCAAAACTGCCGATCCAGGCCATCCGGAACCCTCCGGTCTCCACGACAATCCGGCAGATATCCGCGAGGAGATCGGCGGTACTGTTGTGCCGGACAATCGCTTTATTGGTTGCGCTCAGCACCGAATAGAGCCGGTTCAGTGTGCAGATGCGTGATTCGCCACGGCGGTGTTCATAAGCGGTTACGATCTTCTTGGCAAGCTCCGCGAACTGGGGGCGCGGGGCCCCGCCTTTCTGGAGATAGAAATCAGCTCCGGACTCAAACGCATCGATCGCTACATCTTCGCGCCCTCTCCCCGTAAATATGATAAACGGGAGTTCGGGATGTGTCTGGCGCAGGATTTTTAAAAAGGCTATCCCGTCCATATCAGGCATCTGGTAATCAGACACCACGACATCGTACTGCCCGGCCTTGATCAATTCAAGTGCAAGGACAGCCGACGTGGTGGTCTCGACAGCGATGCCACCGGCCCGTTCAAGATAGATCCTGCCTATTTCAAGGAGTGATGTTTCATCATCTACATAGAGGACCGAGATCATGGCATTGTTTTCCCGTGTATGGAAGTACCAAATATATGGAAGGGGTGTCTCATTAAAGTTGATATATCCCACGTAACCGGTCCGGGGTATCACTTACCCCGGTGAAGGGCATATGCCTGTTTACTCATTAAAAAAGGTTATACGAGCATGAATGTGAAGAAATAAAACGCGATCAGCGGAATGAACAGAACAAGGTACAGAACGCGATTCCACTTCCAGATTGCACTGCCATCCATCGTGGAGATGGGCATCAGGCTGTAGACCGCGGTAATGAGGTTGATGGTGAACCCAAGACCGCCGGCGATTGTCCAGACTCCGCCGAACTGCACCATGAACAGGAAGACCAGCATGAGGACGACACTGACAACCGGTCCTGCTGCCATCTCGATTCCCAGCTCGCGTGTCTCTTCCCCGTTCTCATCCCGGTCTACGAGGTTCCGGTAGGACTGGGCAAAGGCATTGCCATAGAGCCAGGCCGTCAGGAACATGATGACGGTGCCAAGGCCCCAGAACTGGATATCGGTATCGTGGCCGTACCGGTTCGCAAAATACCGGTGGGCAAAATCGTGGAGTATGACCGAGACTGCACCGACCAGCATATAGATGAGTACCATCTGCAGGGTGAGAGCTGCGCGATCCGCCAGCAGGAACGCCACCGCCACCATGACGACTGCAGCCTCAACGACAAGGATCTCTGTAGCCGAGAGCCCAAAGAAGTGGCGTTCCCTCCTCTTTACTTCTATTCCCCGGGCCTCGATCTCACGGTCACTGATCTTCTCGACCGCATGGCCCCCGGCAAGATCGGCAAAGAACTTGGCTACTTTTTCTCCGATCTGGATAAGGGAGCTGATGTGGGCGAGGAGGAACTGGATCAATACAACGGCAAGGCTCGTGAGCATTGCCGCGAGCGCCATGAACTGCGGGGGGATGAATGCCGCCGTGGGAAGGTTTTTGTCCGTAGTGCCTTTTGCGTCCTGGATCAGGCCAACGATCCCGCCGGCATGAGCCTTGGCCGGGGCTGCAGGCACGATCACCGGTACCGGAATCGGCCGGCTCGCGTTGATGTACTGCGTCTTCGAGAGAGCGTCACTGCCAAAGTTGTTGCTCACTTTCAACCTGACATCATAGGTACCCGGGAGCGTATAGGCATGCGTCGGGTTCTGCACCGATGAGGTTGTGCTGTCCCCGAAGTCCCACTTCCAGTCAGCGGGCCTGTCCTTTGAAATGTCCGTAAAGGTGACCGTGAGAGGAATATCGCCATTGAGCGGCGTGGCGGAAAAGTCCGCTTCCGGCGGGTTGCCGGCCCCGATGAACCCTGCAACCGTCTTAGTATCCGAGCCATACTGGTTGGTGACGGTCAGACGGACCGTATATTCCCCGTCAGACTGGTATGTGTGCGCCGGGTTTTGCATCTCCGAGCCTGTGCCATCGCCAAACTCCCAGTGCCAGGTCATGGGCGTGTAGCCCCGTGACGTGTCAGAGAAACTGACGGTAAATGGCGAAGGACCGTACCGGGTACTGGTATAAAAATCGGCAACCGGCGGGTTGGTGACCGTGATGTAACCGGCCCCGGTACCGGCTGCGGTATCCGCAGCCCCGGTGAGGGGGATGAGTGCAGTGCAGAGAACGGCAAGGAGGAGAATGTGCGTGAGGTATCTCATGGTTTTCCCGATTCGGACAATCCCGGGTGCCTGTGCACCAGGGACCGCTCCGGTTGTTTCCACTACGGTTTTTCTTTTGGCATCTTAAAGAAATTGGTTGATGAAAATTGAGGAAGTATGTTGCAATAATCCTCAGGATAAGAGAATCGCTTCTTTCCGGAACCGCTCAACGATCTGGACGTTCATATAGTCCAGGATGATGGTGTTATACAAAAACCCGGATGCATAGACCGTGATCTGGAACGTCATGGTGGACTTGTCCATCTTCATGAGGTATATTGTGGGGTGGGGATCTTTGGCGATGATGTCCGGCCGGTTCTTTACTGCCTCGTCGCAGATCTCGCCAAGCACATTTTTGATTTGGGCAATATCAACGGAATATGAGACCGTTACCGGAATCTGGATCCTGACCTGAGGGTTTGGCAGCGAGTAATTATGGACCACACTCGTTGCAATCTTTGTATTGGGAATGGTCACGACATCTGAATCGAGCGTGATTATACGGGTGCTCCGGGGCCCTATATGGATCACGTCGCCGAGCACATCGTTGATCAGCACCCGGTCCCCTACCTTGAACGGCTGGTCGGTGATGATGACCGCACCGCCGAAGAAGTTCGAGAAGAGGTCCTGTGCAGCGAGTGCTATGGCAATGCCGATGATCCCTGCACCGGCAATGAGCGGCGTGATGTTGATGTTGTACAGGGTCATGATGTAGAGGATTCCCGTGAACCAGATGATGTACTTCCCGATCTTCTGGAGAATATCCACGATCCGGTCATCAAGGTCGGTCTCGGTTGTCTCGGCAAGGGCCTTGCCATAGATCCGTAAAAACTCGTCGAGAAATGTGGCAACAATCCAGGTCCCTGCGAGAATATACCCCGAGAGGAGGAAGTTTGCATCCGAGATCCATTGGTACTGCGGGAAGAGATCGATCAGGTGATTGATCGCGAAGAAGAATGGAACGAAGAACGCGAGGAGGGTAAGCGGTGCAGCAAGCGAGTGCACCACGAGGTCATCCATCATTGTCTCTGTCTTCTCCGCTTGTTTCTTGAGGAAGACGAAGACAAAATGGACAACAACAGCGGCAAAAATCCCTGCCGCAAGGAACATGATGGTATCAATTATTGCCGGGTCCATGCAGGATAGTGTTGGCACTCCATGAAGATGAAGATTAAGATGCCACTGGACATCCCTCCCAAAGGATGCGGTGAATCTTAAACGACCTCCTGCGATCTGCGACTGGACATCAGTCCAGGAGGAGGAGAAGAACATCGTCAGATGTTCTTCGACTTGCGACTGGACCCGCATTCACAACCTGGCTATGAATTTTGTAAGATATTCTATTGACTGCGACCGGGGTCCAGTCGAAGTACAGGAGAAAAAACTACCGGTTCTGAAATTTTGTGTGCGGAAACAGGTAATAATCCACGAGTCAAGCGAAAAATCACCCGGGAAAAAAGTTCAGATCTTCTTGCTCACATCGCCTTTCATCACGTACTTCACGGCAAGGAAGATCACCAGGGCAATGATCACAAAGTCGATGATCGCGCCCACGTAATCCCCTATCATGAATTTCAGCGGACCAACCTCGAGTACTGAGGTCTGCCAGCTGCCGGAGGGGGTAACCACAGCAACAATCGGCATGATGATATCGGTCACCGTTGAGTTGACCAGCTTCGTTGCAGCCGTTCCTATGACAAATGCAACCGCAAGGCCGATCACCTGGTACTTCTGGAGGAAATCCATGAACTCCTCGTTAAACCCGCGGGCTCCTTTTCCTATGGCCAGTACGCCGCCTTCGAGCACTCTTTCTGCATCACCAATCTTTTTCTCTGTCATGATCTGTCACCATATATAAGGGAAACGAGACGGTTTCTGGTGTCCCTTATACGAATTCTGGGCTCCGGCCCTGATTAGTGTTTGCAAAATCAGATCTAAAAAAAGCGGGAGGGGATCAGACCAGCGGCCCCGGCTGATCGGGGGAAAGGGATGGAAGTCTGGTGGGCTTGATGAGGACCTGCTCGCTGCCCTGCCGGATCTTCCCGATGATCAGCTCTTTTCCCCTCTTCGTCATGGCAAAGATCGGGATGGTGATGCCGGCCTGGAGGAGCGCTTTTGGCCCGGCCACTTCCCGGATCGCCTTTGAGGCGCACCCGGTAATGAGATCCGCGTTTGACGCCAGCACCTCCGCATCTTCCGGGGTGAGGCCCGTTACGTGGACGGCAAAGATGAGGGTTTCCGGGTGGATCCTGCGGATCTTCTCCGCGTCCCCGGGCAGGGCGACGGTGACCGCAACCTTCCGGAACCCCTTCTCCACGGCGAGCGCGACACCGGCTACCTGGTCCATTGCCGCATATTTGTGGTCGAGGACAAACCCGCCGTCTTTCTCGATCCGTTCGATCACGGCCCGGTGCGGGGAGGTTTTGCAGAGTCCCGACATACGCCCGCCAATGCCCTGCACCATCGCGGGTTTTGTGACAACGACCGTCCCGGCCCCATCGCAGGCGAGGACTACCGCATCGAGTGCACCGGTTGCGAGGCTGAAACTGAGGATCTCGGATGCGCCGAACCCGACGAACTCGCGGTTGTCAAGCACTTCCCGGTCCGGGGTACACATGCCGAAAGCTTTGATCCGGTGCTCGATGTTCGCCTTCACGGACTCTTTCTTTATATCCGGGATCGGGTACGCGAACCGTTTTGCAAGCGGGCAGTCCCTGATCTGCGGCTCCCCCACCTCGACCACCTTCCCGTCCCGGATCACGATCCGGCATCTCCCTATCGCTTCAATGACGTGTTCGTCTCCATTGGCTGCCATGCGATCACTTCACCTGTAAAAAGATGTAGCAGCCGGCATTTAAGGAACATTGCATGCCGGCAAATCCCGGAATATGACCCAAAGGAATATGTGCATAACACATATGACCCGGCAACGACGATAATTCTGTATGGCAGGGGAATCGCGGTTCGCGGAGATCGATCTCTTCCGCGGGATCGCAATCCTCATGATGGTGCTCTTCCACACCCTCTTCGATATCAGTTTCTTCGGGATCGCCCCGGTCAACGTCGAGAGCGGTTTCTGGCGGTATTTTGCCTTTGCCACCGCCACGCTCTTCCTCTTTGTCGTGGGGGTATCGCTCGTGGTGAGCCACGCGAGGGCCGCCCGGCACCTGGCCGGGTTTGCCCTCGCACAAAAATTCCTGCTCCGGGGGGCGGGGATCTTCCTTCTCGGCCTCGGTATCACGGCCGCCACCTGGTTCTACCTCCGCGAGGGCTTCATCCTCTTTGGCATCCTGCACCTGATCGGGATCTCGGTGATGCTCTCGCCGCTCTTCTTCCGGTTTAAAAAATACAATATTGCGATCGGGCTCGTCTGCATCTTAATCGGCTGGTTCGTAATCGGCAGCCTCGGCCCGGTCTGGCTCCAGCCGTTCGGCATCCAGCCGGCGGGTGCGTGGTCGGTCGGGTACGCTCCCATGATCCCCTGGACCCTGACCGGCGCGATCATCCCGCTCCTCCTGCTCCCGCTCGGCATCCATGCCGCATCATTCGTGACCGTGGACTACACGCCGCTCTTCCCGTTCTTTGGCGTGGTGCTGCTCGGCATGGGCGCCGGTGAATTCCTGTACGGGGAGGGCGTCCGGCACTTCACGGCACCGCGGGTGCCGGAAATTTTTGAAAAGCCGCTTGCGTTCCTGGGCCGGCACTCGCTCCTGATCTATATCGTGCACCAGCCGGTGATCATCCTCCTGCTCGGGGCGGTGACCGGGACGAAGGTGCTGTGACGAAGAACTGCCGGGATGACTGGCACGGGATTACCGGGCAGTCGTCTCCCTGCCCCCCACTCCAGGTTTGCCTGGTATCCCCCAAACATATTAGTGCAGATCGGGACTCCACAAAAAACCTGTCACGGGTCAGGATACCTGTGACAGGTAAGATAACCTGTGACGGGTCAGGTACCGGTCCCACCCCGGGCAATGGCCACGTTGAGAGTACCTCCCAAATCTCAATGCTGCGGGCTTCTTTTCCCCCTTTTTCCCGATTCAGAGGCAATAATTCCGGAAAATGAGGTAATAATTCAGGAGTTTTTCCCATTTTTACGTCGGAGAACATGAGACAGTATTTGGCAGTATTTGGAGGGGCGAAAAGGGGCTTCCGCGGGTTTCAGCCAGTCCCATGACCCGTCCCGTGAACCGGTGCATGCTATAACTGTTTTGGAGGGGATGCTGGATTTCACGTCGAAGAATCCTGCGGATTCTTTACCTCTTTCTGATCTGACGACCCGTCAGACGTCGTAGAATTTGCAGTACATCGTCATATACCGACGTGAAACGATCATCCGGACCCCCTGTTTGTGAAAATCTTCCAGGACTTTCGTACTAAACAGGGGGTTGGCGGATCCCAATACGGGCTCGTACAGGGCTCCGTTCCGGAAAACCGGGGAATCTGAGTCCGTATAAGGCTCGGATTGGGAATGGCCCGGATCCGGAAAACGGGGGTACGGGAGGTGGGGTACTGGGGGGTTTACAGGGTGAGAGACGGGGATTCCGGTGCCGGGATTTTGTTGGAGCCAGGCCGGGAAATTTTTGGAAAATTTTTCTGAAAAATTTTTTGGAAACTATTTTTGGCGCGGGAAAAATTTTGTGAAAAAAATTCTGCAACGGGTCCGGTAAAATATTTTTTTGCTGAGGGGTCACGGGGGCGCACCCCTTGGGCTGTCTCCCCCTCTGGGGGAGAGAGGGGGTCACCATCGTAATTCGAAAAATTTTGAAGCACCAGACGTGGTTTTACCCAGCCGCCACTTAGTGAAATGAATTCGGGATATCACAGGACTACGACTGAATGGATAAAAAATCCGGTGAGTATCTTCCCGCACCCTTTTTTCCCGCTCGTACGTAAACCGGTCCCATTCCGGCAATCCCCGGGTACTCATAACATATTTACCCGATCGGACTGACACTCTGTAGAGAAATCCCGCAGAATACGGGTGACCCGTCCATGACCCCGCACCGCTCCGTTATCATTCTGTTCGTCATTTCGATCATCTTCATCATCGTTGCCGGCTGCACAACGCTCTTTCCCGGACAGAACGTTACTCCTGCGGTCACCATTCCTGCAGGAGAATTTCCCGTCGACTCCTACAAGGTCACCATCCACCAGCCGGACGCGACGTCATCCTTTATCCACATGGATACGGACGTCTACAATATCGGCGAGGTCGTGGAGTTCACCGTCAGGAACGATGGGTCGCGAACGCTCGACTGCGCAGGCGATCCGCCGAAGTTCTCGGTGAAATTCCAGGGCATCAACGGGGCCTGGGGGATAAGGATGGGGAACGAGACCCCGGACAATTCGCAAAAATCCTCCCTTGGACCCGGTGCTTCGACCACCACGTACCGGTTTGTCACCGAGGGCTGGGCCCCGGGTCGTTACCGGATCGTGCACGACTGCGGAGTTGTAAGGGAATTTATCCTGAGACCTGTACCGACCCTGGCGGCAACACCGGTAGAAATCACTTCCCCGAATGAAACGGTGAATGCAACGATTGCCATACCCATCAATTCAACAACGGTTCCGGGAATTTATCCCTCTGCTGATGTGACGGGAACCCTCCCCCCCTATACTCCTGCACACCCTTCCACGTCTTCGCATACTACCGGCACCGGGATCCTGTCTGACGGACAAGGCATGATTATCTGATCTGACCCTGCATTGGTTCTGACGCTATGTTCCTCCGCATCTTCACTCTCACCCTTGAACCGGCAAACCCCCTCCGGTTCACTCCTGAAGATCTCCGTTCATTTTTCAATAAAGAGCTTGCTGCGTATGCCCTGCTCAACAAGAACACCGACAGCGATTGTATCCATCGCTACCAGGCTATACAATGCAAATACATCAAAAATGAACTCATAGTGATCGGTATCAGCCAGGGTGCCGGTCTTCTCCACCGGTTTGTGGAAGGCCGGGATACGATCCTCGCCGGTGCGAATGCCTGTATCATCACCGGGCGGGACAGCGCCATCAGAAATGAGGAGTTTGGCATAACAAGCTCTCCGCACACATACGAGTTCCAGACGCCCTGGCTTGCGCTGAACCAGCAGAATGCAAAAAAATTCTACGATCTTAAGGGAAAACCCGACCGGGATGCTTTTATGCACAAGCTCCTGCTCGGGCATCTCAATGCGCTGGCAAAATCGCTCGACTATAAGCCCCCCTCGCCGATAACCTGCGAAGCAAAGGTCCGGTTCAGAAGAGACCGGATTGATGATGAAAACATCATGGTATTCCTGGGGAAGTTCCAGTCCAATCTGCGGATCCCGGATTTCCTTGGGATCGGGCAGTCAGTATCCCGGGGGTTTGGCACGGTCCGCCATATCGACCGGGATCTTCTCATGGAAACGCACAATGACCTGCTGGATAATTAACAGAAATCCGGTTTTTCCCTGGCGTATGGGATGAGAAACCTCCTTTCGGAATCTTCTTTTTCTCCGGTTTCTCAATAGTACTGCGTGATGATCAGGTACCGGAACATCCGGATCGAGGATATCCCCGCTGTCAAGGCCTGGCCTCCGTATCCTCCTGAATTCGCCGGTCTCGACTACTCCCTCCGGGATGGGGGATGGCTCGATGAATATTACCCGCGGCCCGGGACCGACATCGTTGTAGCGGAGAAGGCAGGGACCATGGCCGGTTTTGCGATCCTTGCCCGTGAGCCCCCCGCCACAGCGGAACTCCGGATCGCGCTTCACCCGGAAAAGCTCGGGCAGGGACTGGGAACGGCGCTCGCCCGGATGATGCTCCTGCACGGGTTCACCAAACCGGAAATCGATACAATCCGGCTGATCGTCCGGAAGAACAATCCCCGGGCCCGGAAGCTGTACCAGGACCTCCATTTCCGGCATACCGGGGAATGCACCGAAGAGATCCAGGGAGAAGAGATCATGTTTGACCGGATGGAACTTGACAAGACAACATTCTTTGAGGAGAGTTTGCGATGAAGGAAGCCTTGCTCGTCATTGATGTCCAGAACGAATATTTTACCGGGAACCTTCCGGTAACCTTCCCGGAGGGCAGCTTTGCCAATATCCTGCGGGCCATGGATGCAGCACACGCAGCACAAATCCCGGTAGTAGTGATCCAGCACGCAAACCATGCGCTGGATGCACCGGCGTTCCGGTACGGTACTCCCGGATGGGAACTGCACCCGGAGGTCGCCCGGAGGCCGCGGGAGGTGCTGATCGAGAAGACCCTGCCGGGCAGTTTTACGGGCACTAATCTCGACCGGTGGCTGATGGATCATGCAATTGTCTCCGTGACGATCGCAGGATATATGACCCAGATGTGCTGTGACACTACGGCACGGCAGGCATTCCAACGTGGATATGCCGTCAAATTTCTCTCGGACGGCACCGGTACCCTGTCGGTTACGAACAGCGCCGGCTCGATCAGCGACAGCGATCTCCACCGGGCGATTCTCGTCACCCAGCAGATGCGGTTCTCCCGTGTCCTGACCACGGAGGAATGGGTGCATTCGCTTGCTCCTCTGGCACCATAAGTCAATTGTGTAAGATCTCTGCACGATAGCGGAATTCCCCTGATCCGAAGCCCGATAAGCAAGAACCGCATACTTTTTCCTGATCCGATCTCCATGTTCTGGGCTGTTCTCTCCGCGATAGGTGCCGGCGCCGATGCCGCGTACTATATCGTGAACAAGAAGTTCCTCCAGACCCTGGAACCCGATCTTCTTGCCGCAGCCGGTTTTTTATGTGCAGGTATCTGCCTGCTGGCTCTCTCTCTGCTCCGGGGTATACCGGTTCCCGGACCGGACTTCCTCCTTGCAGTCACTGCTGACTGCATCCTTAACATCATTGGCACTACGATCGCTTTTCGGGCACTCCGTTCTACGGAGATCTCCCTTGCAGTCCCGATGCTTGCCTTCACGCCGCTTTTTCTCATCGGAACGGCTGCACTGATCCTCCACGAGATCCCGTCCCTGGCCGGGATCTTCGGGATCATCGTCATCGCTGCCGGCTCGTATGTCCTGAACACTGCCGACGGGCATACCAGCCTCATGGACCCGTTCCGGGCCATGATCAGGGATCCCGGTGTTTTTTCCATGCTCGTAGTTGCGTTCCTGTACGCCATAGTCATTAATTTTGACAAGATGGTGGTCCAGAATTCCGATACGGTATTCGGATCCGGCCTGGTCTTCTCCCTGCTGGGCAGTGCATTCATGGTCATTTTCCTCCTGAAACGGTTCGGGGGCCGGGATCCCGGCCAAAAGGCCGGTGAAGCACCCCCTCTCACCAAGACTGGTCGGACCCATGGCGCATGGCGGGATCTTGCCGCAGCAAGTATCATTGTCGGTATTCTGCTGACACTTGAAACCATCGCCATTAACCAGGCGTACCTCCTGCAGATCGTGCCGTATGTGAGTGCCATAAAACGAACAAGCATTCTCCTCACGGTCGTCTATGGGACGCTCGTGTTCCGGGAAAAAGAGATCCTGCGCCGGGTATCCGGTGCCGGGCTGATGGTGCTGGGTGTTGTGCTGATTTTATTGTTCCCCTGATCCCCGGAGGAATCTCCCAAGGTCCTGTTCAGAACTCCAGGATGCTGGCGATAGGTTTTTCGCACTACCTGCCCGTGTATCATTCAACGAACAACGGCACGTCCCTGAATTCCCCGCAATCGAATACTCCCCGGTCGGTAATGCGCAGGGCCGGGATGACGGTGAGTGCCAGGAACGAGAGGTACATAAACGGATTATCGATACCTCCCATCTCGTGTGTGACGGTGCTGATACGATCCAGCCGTGACACCACATCCTCATAGTGCAGCGTCGACATCAGGCCGGCACAATCAAGCGGGAGGACCTCTGCCGAAGTACCGGTGACCGCAGCCATGCCTCCCTGTGCCTGGATAACGGAACTGATGGCAAGCAGAATCTCGTCATCACTCACGCCGGAAGCGATGATATTGTGGGCATCGTGGGAGATGCTGGCCGCGATGGCGCCCTGCCGGAAGGAGAACCCATGAACCAGTCCTGTGCCGCATTTCCCGGTACCGTACCGGTTGCAGACCACTACCTTCAGGATATCCCGTTTGGTATCCGGGATATTCCTGCCGTCAATCTCATACCGGAGCGATTCGGTTACGATCTGGCCGGGCACGAGGCCAATCACCCGGGTTTGACCGGTACCGGCAATACTGATGGTCGCGGGTGACGGGACCTGGCAATGGATCGATGGCGGGAAGGGTGCCGACCGTGTTTGTCGGGAAGAACGGATCTCCCTGCCCCCGCAGAAGACCTGCCTGATAGCAAACTGTTCCGGATCATCTATAATGCAGAGATCCGCCCGGCGTCCCGGTACAAGTGCCCCCCTGTCATGAAGCCCGAACCGCCCGGCAGGGGAGAGTGTGGCCATGCGGATCGCGAGCTCCGGTGCAAGCCCGGCCGCTATGGCCTTCCGGATGCACCGGTCAATGTGACCCTGCCGCATCAGCAGGTCGGGGTGGCAGTCATCGGTTGAAAAGCAGCACCGGGAGACCGAAAACGGTGTAACGAGTGGTATGAGAGCTTCGATATTCTGCTCGGTTGATCCGTCCCGGAGAAAAATGTACATCCCCTTCCGGAGTTTCTCTTCGGCCTCGGCAAGGCTTGTGCATTCATGATCGCTCTGGAGTCCTGCAAGGAGGTAGGCGTTCAGATCCCTGCCGGAAAGCCCCGGGGCATGCCCGTCACGGATTGCTGACAGGGCGAGCTTGTGTGCGATGCCGGGATCACCGGATAGTACACCTGGAACGTTCATCATCTCTCCAAGACCGAGAACCCCTTCTCTGCCAATAAACCGGCGGAGGTCCGGTGCCTCGAGGATCGCCCCTCCTTTTTCAAGGGGAGCCGCAGGAACGCATGACGGGAGCATGTACTGGATGTCTATGGCGGCGTCCCGCCGGGCTGCAAGCATGAATTCGATGCCTGCCACCCCGGCTACGTTGGCAATCTCATGGGGATCGGCTATAACGGTGGTGGTCCCGCACGGAGCCACGAGGCGGGCATATTCCTGCGGGGTCAGGAGGGAACTTTCAATGTGTACATGGGCATCAATCAGGCCGGGAATGATGAAAAGGCCTGCGCAATCCCGTTCAGATCGGCCGGTGTAGGTGCCGGTTCCGAGTACTATGCCGTTCTTCACTGCCAGATCTCCTTCCCGCCAGTCACCGGTGAACGGGTTGAAGATAGTGGCATTTTTAAAAACCATATCGGCGGGGGAGTGTCCCCGGGCTGCATCGAGCAGGTCCGGTTTATCGGGTGGCATGATGTTCACACCGTGATATCCCGGATCACCGCGGTTTTACGGTCGCCATCCCTGAGAATATAGACATAGAGTTTGTAGGTCCCGGGTTCGAGTTCGACCGGCACCATTACATCCGTTTCGCCATTACGGATTGTGGCAGGCGCCCCGGCTATCGTGTACATCTGCTGGTGCAGGTCCTGTATCCGGTAGGCGGTTACCTGGACCGTAACATCAGCAGGTTCACCGGTATTGGTGATCTGGACCATGACGGAGCGGTTCCGGTATGAAGCATCGCCGACATTCATGGAAAGGCATCCTGTGCACAGCAGGGCGAGAACGAGGATCGTGCCTGCTGTAAGGAAAAGACGCACCTGCCCGGTCATTATCCAGATGTAAAAACCCGCAACCATAAAATCCTATGGGATTTCCCTGCAAATCCCCCTACTGGTGATCCGTTGCTGATCCGTTTTGTGTGATGTGTTGCCTTTTACGGTGAAACCTGCAAAAAACATGCTATGTTGGCAAAATTCAGGCAGTACCTGAAAAGAAGAAGAAAATTGTCGCAATATCCGCAGAATCCAGAAATTACCGGTCGGATGTGAAACATATCTTATTATACCTTCGGATAATAAAATCTCCATCAGGTGTTAGTATACCGATCATTACTTTTTCTCACCATAAAGGAGGTACAGGAAAAACGACCTCCTGCCTCAATATTGCCGGTTTTTTAACAAAGGCTGGGAAAAAAGTGCTGGTTGTCGATTGTGATCCCCAGGCAAATGCCACGGTCGGGCTTGGCTTTGGCCCGCAGGCAGTCAGCCGGAACATGTACGATGTCTTCCTGAGCGGGGTGGAAGGATTTCCCAAAACCCCGATCGAGGAGATCATAAAGAAAACCCCCTCCGGGATCGATCTTGCCCCTTCGCATCTCGATCTTGTTGGTGCAGACCCGGCCCTCTACCGGATGGAGAACCGGGCCGGTATCCTCCGGGAGAGGTTATCCGGTACCCGGGACCAGTACGATTTCATCCTGATCGATACACCCCCAAGCATGGGCCAGCTGGTGATCAACGGGCTCTATGCCGCTGATTATATCATCGTTACCCTCGATTCCGGAACCTTTGCCCTTGAAGGCGTATCTACGCTTTCGACGATTTTTGGTGATATGAAAGAAGAGCTGGGAAAAGAGATCCTCCCTGCCATGGCCATCGTCACCCGGTGGAGTGAAGGGGCGGCATGCCCGGAAGTGGCCACATATGAGCCACAGGATCTCCTCTTCCGCATCAGGAGTCTTTTTTACAAAAAACCAGCACCAACGCCGTCAGAGATCAAGGCTGCTGAAGAACAGAAAACAGAACACGAGCGGTTGCACCTGATGCTCTTTGAGATCCAGCGGCTGTTCCGTACCGTTTATACCGTCCCGTATTCCCCCCTTATCTATGAATCCCAGAAGCGGGGGCTGCCGATCTCGCATTTTGCACCGGACAGCAGCGCAGGCACGGCATACAAAACCATTGCAGATGAAGTGATGAAATGGACGTAAAAGACATTGAAGCAATACTGAAACGAGCGGGAGAAGGAGATTTATCGGTCAGGGTAGACGAAAACACTGCTGGCCCTGAACTCAAACCTCTTGCACAGGCTGCAAACCGGCTCATCGAGAAGCTCGGGAAGACCACGGAAATGAAAAACCGTGCCGATATCATGATGAAATTCAACCCGCTTGCGATATCCATTATCAACAAAAACCGGGCACGGATATTTATCAACAAGAAATATGAGACTCTCTGGCGTGGGACACATGACGAACTGATGAAAAAGAAGATGACGGATTACGATGTCACCATCCTTTCGGGTGAACACTACTATGCCTGTTTCGAAACGAAGAAACCTACTGCCACGCAGGTTCTGGTAAAATTTCCTGACGGCATAAAAAAATACCTGACACTCAACTCCATCCCGCTTCTTGACAAGAACGGCGACGTTGATGCTGCCTTTTTCATCTTCATCGAATATACGGAACTCCAGGAGAAGATGGATGACATCAAAAAAGTGGAGCAGCGGGTCGACCGTATCCTCCAGGAGAATCCGTACCCGCTCTTCACCATCGATACTGCGCTCAACCTGGTCTTATCAAACCAGGCATTTCTCAAGCTGACCGGGTACTCGAAGGACCGGGCTGCCTCTCTCTCAATGAAGGACTTCAAATTCCAGAAGAACAAGGGAGAAAGTGTTGAAACTACGATCCGGTCAAAACGGCGCAGCCAGGGTGAGTCTGTCATCGAATTTCCGGCCGGAACCCTCACGCTCGAATGGTATTATATCCCCCTTCTCGATGCTGAAGGAAATGTCGAAAGCCTCCTTGTTGTTTATAATGACATTACTGACCGGCGGAGAAAGGAGCAGGAAGTCCAGCAGCTGATGGAGAGCTCAAAGAAGCAGGCAGAGGCACTCTCATCCAGTGCAGTGGTGCTCGAGACCGGTCTTGCTGCCATTGCAAAAGGGGATCTCAGTTTTAATGCCCCTATTGCTGAAGGCGATCCCCTCATCGCACTGAAAAAGGATTACAATGCCGCTGTAGCCTCCATCCGGAACCTGGTCATTGAACTGGGTAAATCCATCCACCAGATGGAGATGACTACCGGAGATACCAGCAAGAGTACGCAGGAAATTTCCAAGTCCACGGAACAGGTGGCGATCTCCACCCAGAAATCCGCGGACGGCGCCAAGAAGCAGATTGAGGAGATCGAGAAAGTCAGTAAGGACATCTCTGATCTTTCGGCCTCCATCGAGGAGATCGCAAGCACCTCGCATTCCCTCATGGACCATGCGCAGAAGGCGGCAGCGGACGGGAACTCCGCGGCGGAACTGGGGAAAGTTGCAACAGCGAAGATGCAGAACGTGGAGAAAATTGCCGGTGAAAGCGTGGCTGAGATCACCGCGCTTACCGAGCGGATGAAAGAGATCTCCAATATTGTCAAGATGATCGCCGATATCTCCAGCCAGACAAATCTCCTCGCCCTGAATGCGGCTATTGAAGCCGCACGGGCAGGCGAGCATGGCCGTGGGTTCGCCGTTGTTGCCGGCGAAGTGCGTAATCTTGCCAAGGAATCCAAGACTGCAACAGGCCATATCGAAAGTCTCATCCAGTCCATCCAGACGAGCAGTGACAAGACGGCTGCTGCCATCAACAGCTCCTACAAGGAGATCCAGACCGGCATCGAGAGCGTGAACAAAACTCTCGAGACCCTCACCCGGATCACCGCTGAATCCAACGTCGTGGCACAAGGGGTAACGGAGATCACCAAGGCGACCGAGGACCAGGCAGAAGCCACCACCCGTGTCATGCAGGGCATAGAACAAACCGGAACCATCACCCGTGAAAACCAGGAGAGGATGGAGGATATGGCGGCACTCGCTGAAGAGACCAGTGCCTCCACCGAGGAGATTGCCAGTGCCACGACCGAACTGGCCGGCATGGCTGAACGCTTGAAAACGATGATGGATGCATTCAAAGTCAGGTGAAGCATGGCTGAAACAATTGATGTGGTGGAATTCGAACTGGGCGGGGAACGGTATGCCCTTGATATCCAGCTGGCACGCGAGATCGTGGAGATGATCCCCATCACTCCCATCCCCCGGGCCCCCCCCTATATTTCCGGTGTGATCAATCTCCGTGGCGAGATCACCAATATCATGAATCTCAACACGTTGCTTGGCCTTGCAGACAAAGAGGTCCGCAGCAACCAGAAGATTATCGTCCTTGTGCCGGAAGCTGCGGGAGGGAGCAATGTCGGCATCATTGTCGATGACGTCAGCAGCGTCATGCAGATTTCCGAGGCCGATATCGATCATATCGGCGAAGGTTTCTCATCCGATTTCTCCTCGTTCGTCAAGGGGATCATCAAGATGAAAGCCGTGGAAGGAGAGAGTGTCAAGAAGAACCTGATCATATGGATCGATATGCAGAAAGTGATCAGGGATCTTGCACAAGCGTAAATGAGGGGGACCAGGCGTTGTCACAGGATGAAGTACCGGGATTAAGTGGGAGGAACCAGGAATGACGGAACGACCAGGAAGAAAAGCATTGTTCAGCGGAGCGATACCAAACGCGCCGGCACAGGCCGGTTCTTCAGAAGAGATTGCGGCCCATGTCAGGCAGCTGAATGAAGAAATTGCCGCAGCACTTTCTGCCGGGGTTGCAGGAACTACGGTAAGTCCCCTTGAAGCAACCCGGTTTGGCGCAGAATATATTACCCTGATATCTGCCGTGAACCAGGCACTCCGGAAACTGACGCAGTATGAGAAGATCCCTGTCCCGGCAACTGTTCCGTTTGCATCGGTTTCCTCTCCTGCCGGAAGCGACCAGCAGGCCAGGTATGACCAGGAGATCGAAGACCTGCGCCACCGCCTGGACCTGATGGTAGGCAGGAACCCGGTTCCCATGCTGGTCACTACGCCTGCCTTCTCCATCATTGAAGCCAATGACGCGTATGTCCAGATGAGCGGCATTGCAAAAGATGCACTGAAGAATACGAGCCTTGCAGGCTTCCGGATCACCAGCCAGACCGGTGAGGGTGCAAAGGTGGCCATTCAGGAGAAACGCCGCTCCTTTGGCCAGGTCACGGTCGAGCTTCCCTCCGGCCAGCGCATCCTGGAACAATATTGTATACCGGTCATTGCCGGAAATGGAACCATCACATCCCTGCTGTTTGTCTACAATGATATCACAGCGCAGGGAAAGAAGAACAGCGAGATCGAGCAGCTCCGGGAGAGATCCGAGACGATTGTCCAGCAGAACCCGATGCCCATCCTGCTGGTTGACAAAAGCTTCCATATCCGTGTCGTCAATGAGGCATACATCACCCTGAGCGGGATCAGTCGGGCCGATCTCCAGAAAAAGACCCTCCACGACTTCAGGGTGCTTGAGCAGTCCGGCGAAGGACTCAAAAGTGTGATAAATGATGGGAAGCGTTCGAAAGGCGAGGTGCTTGTAGAATTCCCGTCCGGGGTCCGGCGACTCCAGCAGTATGGTATCCCTATCCATGACACAACCGGCAATGTGGGCAGTATCCTGATTGTCTACAACGATATCACGGAAGACCGGAAAAAGCTGGATGAGATCAATGCGCTCGTTGCCGGCCAGGAGGCCAGCAAGCAGGAACTCCAGAAGAAGATGGAGGAAGTGGCTAACCTCAAGCAGCGCTCCGATATCATCGTTATGCAGAACCCGATGCCGATCATGCTGATGGATCCCGGCTTCAAAATCCTCATGGCCAACGAGGCCTATATTGTCCTGACCGGCATTGACAAGAAACGCCTCCTTGCCATGAATGCAAAGGATTTCAGGATCCTTGAGCAGAAAGGCGAGGGCCTCAAAAAAGTGCTTACCGATAAGAAACGAAGTTTCGGCCAGGTAACCATCGAGTTCCCCTCGGGTAAGCGTATCCTTGAGCAATATGGCATCCCCATTCTCGATGCCAAAGGGGATCTCACCACAATTCTCTGCGTATATAATGATATCACGGTCCAGCGCGAGCAGGAAGCAAAGATCGTGGAGATGATGGACAATGCAAAGGCGAATGCGGAACTCCTCACGGTCAGCGCAGCAGATCTCCAGACCGCGATGACAAAGATTGCAGCTGGCGATCTCACGTTCCGGCTGAGCATTGATGATGCAGATCCGCTTGTCCGGCTAAAAATCGATTATAATGCCGCTGCCGATGCGATCCAGAAGGTCCTTGTCGGCCTCACCGATGCGGTAAAACGGCTCGATTTAACGATTAATGATACTATCAGGAGTACCGAAGAGATTGCAAAGGCCACAGAACAGGTGGCGCTCTCCAGCCAGAGATCCACGGACAATGCCAAGACCCAGATCAACAGCATCCAGAAGATCTCCAATGATGTCTCTGAGATCTCTGCATCCATCGAGCAGATTGCCAGCACCTCGCACGATGTCATGACTCATGCCGAAAAGGCGTCAAAGGAAGGTGCACAGGCAGCGGAGATTGGCAAGCTTGCCACCAGCAAGATGCAGATCGTGGAGACGATCTCCAAGCAGAGTGTGGATGAGATCACTGCCCTTAACGACCAGATGCGCCAGATCTCAAAGATCGTGAACCTCATTACGGATATTGCCAACCAGACCAACCTGCTGGCCCTGAACGCGGCCATCGAGGCGGCGCGGGCCGGTGAACACGGGCGCGGGTTTGCTGTCGTCGCCGGCGAAGTGAAAAACCTCGCTGGTGAGTCCAAGAAGGCAAGCAGCCAGATCGAGAGCCTGATACGTGCAATCCAGAGCAAGAGCGAGCAGACTTCGACTTCCATGAGGAATTCGTTTGAGGAGATCAAGGCGGGTATTGACAGTGTCAACCGGACCGTTGCGTCCCTGAACATGATTATATCAGAAGCAAACATCGTCTCGGCCGGCGTGAGTGAGATTACGAAGGCGACCGAGGACCAGGCGCAGGCAACCGGCCAGCTGATGTCCGGTATTGAGTCATTCAGCAAGCTCACGGGAGAAAACCAGCAGCGCATGGAAGATATGGCAGCCCTGGCCGAAGAGACGAGCGCCTCGACCGAGGAGATTGCAAGCGCATCCTCCGAGCTCTCGGCAATGGCAGAGCAGAGCCGCAAGATGATGGAACAGTTCAAACTCACCTGAACCGGTCCTCTGGTGAGCAAAGTATTAAGGGAAAACAAGGAGATTCGGGGACAGGACTGCGTGGATGGTTATGGACGATTTTGCCGCTCTCAAACGATATATCGAACAGGTACTGAAGATACAGTGCGGGAATTACAAGGAGGATTATATCAAGCGGCGGCTTCTCTCAAGGATGCGATCCACCAACACAACAAATTATGAAGATTACCTCAAATATCTCAAGGCGAACGTACCGGAACTGGAAGTCCTGCGAAAAGCACTCACGATCAATGTAACGGAGTTCTTCCGGGACAATGATGTCTATGAGATACTGAAAAAGGAAGTCCTGCCCGATCTTTTCAGGAAGCGCAAGCGGTTGCGTATCTGGTGCGCAGGCTGCTCAACCGGGGAGGAGCCTTACTCCATTGCCATGATCCTGCACGATTTCATGGCCCAGAATAAGGAACTTTCCGGCCAGATCTATGCTACCGATATCGACAAGATCGTGCTCGCAAAGGCACAGGAAGGAATCTATACCCCAAAAGCGATGGTGAAACTCTCAGAATCGCAGATCCACCGTCACTTCATCAAACTCCCCGACGGGAATTACCAGGTCAAGCCGCATCTCAGGGAAATGATCCGGTTCCGTCCCCATGACCTTATGGGGGGAGAACCTATAGCAAAATGGCTTGACCTGATCACCTGCCGGAATGTGACGATCTATTTCACCGAAAAACAGAAGGACGACCTGGCCCGGCAGTTTCATACGGCACTGGTCAGCGATGGGTATTATATCATGGGAAAGACTGAGTATCTCGGACGACAGGTCGAGAACCTGTTTGCCCCAAAGCACTCGGTGCAGAAAGTGTTTGTGAAAAAGGAGTAAGTATCCTGCACTGCTGACTTTTCAGTGGTTCTTTTCCTCCCCGTCTTTTGCCTCGGTATCCGTTCCACGCTCAAATCCGCTGGTCAGGTTCCGCTGGAACTCTTTTCTCGCTGCATGCATCTTTACCTGGTTCAGCACCGTGACAAAATTGACGCCGATGATGATGAGGACGAGAAACAGGCTTACCCAGAGCATCGCACCCTGTGCCGAAAGGAATGCGGCCCAGAGCAGGACAACAAAGGAGATGAGGTAAAAAACCACCCATGTCCGAAGTCCGGGTAACTCCATACCCATGCATGTTCTCTGTTTGGATAATAATACATCCGACTAACTGTCAGCCTTCGGATTTCACGGCTCATGTATCCACCGGCTGATGAGGCGGGGAAACTGTTCCTGCTCAAATAGCTGTACTAATCAGCATTTTTTTTAAAATCGTCATGTTTTTTTAGGTTCCATTCCAGTACTACTTGTGGAAAGCAGCGATATCCTGACATTGGTCGGTGGACTGGTGATTGTCATCATTATCGCCTTCATTGCAAATCCTCACTACCTGTCGGGCTTCGCATCTCCTGCGCCAACGCCAACACCCTCCCC
The DNA here is from genome assembly GCF_049518935.1 of Methanoregula sp. Taxonomy (GTDB): domain Archaea; phylum Halobacteriota; class Methanomicrobia; order Methanomicrobiales; family Methanospirillaceae; genus Methanoregula. Next base: position 121,125 of record NZ_JBEKRH010000001.1, on the reverse strand, counting down.
CCTGCCGACAGAAACCCCGGCACCCGTCACAACAATGCCTGTGGTCACCACCACACTCCAATCCCTGAGTGAAACACCCACGCCGGAACCCACCACAGCCCCTCCGTACCGGATTTTTTACACCAGCAACCCGTTTTCCTATCCGCGTTTCAAGATGCTGGATAATATGGATATATTCGGGGCAAGCGACGTAGCGATCCGGAACCGTGAGATGGTCACCTTTGCGTATATCGATGACAGCCGTGGCGGCCTGACCCAGAAATTCCTTGTTCCCTACCCGGTATGGGTCATCAATACAACGGTAATCGCCAACCGTACACCCCAGTACGGGGACTTCAAAATGGCCCTCTGTTATGCTTCCAACGGTACAGTGATTAACGGTGAGGAGATCTTAAACCGTGGAAACCTGTACCGGGTGATCGAGACGTCAGGTACAGATATGTACATGATCATCACCACGAACTACATCGACAGTTATACCATCCGTCTGGAGACTCCGCGGGATTATTACGACCAGTATTACAAGCCACAGGTATAATGGTTTGATACGGGATTGTTTTTTTTAAATTTTAAAGAAGAAGTGCAGGTGTCGGGGACAATCAGATCTTTTCAACGGTGACCCGTACTTTGTCCCCGGCTTTCAATGTATGCCCTTTTGGTATGTCGATGTTGAACCAGAGCGCATCGGGATTATCCTGGGTTGGATCCTGTGACATCAGGCAATCCTTGTTGTCGTTGATGCTTGCAACAAATTCTATCTCTGATTCGAGTTCCAGAACTTTTGTCATGATAAAAAGGGTGGTATGATTGGATTTCAGATGGCACGTGGCGTGACCATCCACGTCGTGCTGTTCGAATAGCTCCAGCGGATAATATCAAGCTCCTTGCAGATATCTGCAAGGATTGCCATATTTGTACCAACTTCTTTGGGGGACAGGCCAAGGTCTTTTGCAATATATTTGGATTTGAAATAGTGCTTTCCCTTGGTGATACCGGAGTTGAGGTACAAAACGATCTTGTGCTGGGTCTCATTGTACGTCTCACGTAATTTTTTGGTGGTTGACATGTTGTGCCTCAGCATTTAAAACTCATATAGATCAACTCCTATATATAAATATCCAACCATCCTGACAAAAATCCTGTCCTGTTTTTTTCACCTGGCCGCGATTTCGACCAGAAAGATTATATCTCGCCCGCAGGTTGCGTTATTTCCAGAACTCCCGTTTAACAGCCGATCCGGGTATTTTCAGGCTAAAATAATCGGAATTACTAAAAAAAAGTTACTGGACGGCCAGCTGGACCTGGGCATCAGCGATCTTTTTGATAAGCGCTTCAAGGACGACTCCGCGCATTCCTTCCACGAATTTTATGCTGCCGACTACCAGGTGCCCGCCGCCACTGATTCCGCCGCCGGGGATCTCGACCCGGAGTTCCCTGACCATCCGCGGGATGTTCATGAGTACCCCGCGGGATCGCAGGACTGCAAAGTCCGGTCCGAAACCGATGGTGACTACGGGCTTGCCGGCATTCTGGCGGCAGAGCCGGTCATGCACTTCCCCGCTTGTCTTGCCTGGTGGCGGAAACGTGAACTTGTGGGCATGGATCTCGACATCAATCAGGAAAAGATGGGCATCGTTGGAGAGTACCCGCGGTACCACGTGGGGCATACAGGCACTCATCTGGTCCTCGATCATGGTGTTTGCCCCTTCAACAAGAAGAGCGACAAGCTTTTTGTGGCGTTCGGTGTTGCCGGTAATGTTGAGGATATCCTTGATGATCTCGCGGCCGTCATTGAACCGGAGCCAGAACTGTTCATAGTCCAGGGCAAGGGCGATATCCTTGCAGGCCTGTTCGGGATACTGGTCCCGGACAAGGGCAAGGAAGAGTGCCCGTTCCGGGGCCTCGCTCCGGTCGCCGACACCGGCAACTGCCGGGAGGTGGCGGATGACCGGCTCAACCTTGGGGTTGATCAGCCGGGCGACTTCCGTGCCGAGCATTCCTGCCGTGATCCCGAAGTCTCCCCCGACATGGTACGGGTTGACATGGGCAAGGAGGTATTTGTCGATGGTCGCATCCGGGTGGTGGTGATCGACAACAATGAAGGGGATATCGTAGACGCTGGCGATCTTGTAAGACGGTTCATCCTCTTCCGTGGATCCATTGTCGGTAAGGAGGACGAGCGGCATCTTCTGGCCGAAGCGGATATGGTCCTTGAGCGAGAAGTCGAGGTCTCGGGTGATGTCTTCGATCTCGTAAAATGGTGCTTTCGAGGGTGCCCGCTTGAAGAGGTAGTAATCTGCATCGAAGTCCCCGCCGGACTCCCGGATCAGGGAGACCACGGCCTGCTCAATGGCGACTGCCGAGCAGATACCATCCGCATCCGCATGGTGGCGGAGGATGATCGGCTGGGAAGTGAAGACCGCCTTCCGGATCAGTTTTGCGACTTTACGCATCTCGGGCCGGAGTTTTTCCATCACTTCGCTCTTCACGAGTAACGGGATCTCTTCAGGCTCGGATCGTGCATCCAGAGCCTTCTCGATCCTGAGTTTTACTGCGTCAGAATCCTCTCCGGTCAGGACCGTGATCGCGTCCACCTCGATCTGGAGCTGGTTGTTGCGCATCATCACTTCGCCGATGATCCTGACGATGTTCTCCAGCTCCACTTCCGGAAATGCCCGGACGCCGGCTTCGACAAACGCAGCAGCATTCTGCGTGCCGGTCTCATCGATAACGGTGAATATGGTCGGGCCGCTGGTCTGCTTGATCTGGGCGACTTCCCCTTCAATGGCTACGGTCCTGCCCACCTTGTCGTCAAGGTCGGAGATACGGACGGTCGTCGACTTTCGCTCAATGCTCTGGACCTGATAAACCTGAATCAGCACCTCTTCGAGATCGATGTTCCCGTTCGGCCGGATCTGGCGGACCCGGACAAGGATAGAATCGCGCTCCTTGTGTTCGGCCTTGATATTGCTCTTGTGCACAAGACCCTTGATCCGGTCATTCAGCTGGACGAACACACCAAAGGTTGCAAAACCCTGGACTTTTCCCTGGTAGACCTTACCTTCCTCGACATCGGCAAGGTCACAGCCATTGCCAAGCCTGGAGACAAGGACATCATTTTCATCAGTATTCTGCATATTTCACACTCACCACACACAGCGAAACGGCATATTGTTGCGATATGGTATCGGGTATCGACAACGTCGCGCGGATACCGGCATGCTCTGTATGAGTATCAATGAGTGCCTGAATGTTTAATTTACTTGTTATCTGCAACAGGTGAAGAACCGGGACAATGGTTACAGAAAACAGGTACTAACGGTTTTTGAATTCAGTCACGAAACGGCACTTCAACCATGTCCAGATCGTTCGGGATGAGAATCGGGCCGGCGAATTTTTTCCGTGCATCCGAAGCATGGGCCTGGACATCGGTATACCGCGAGCTCGTGTGGATGAGCACCAGCGTATGTGCATTGAGGGCAGATGCAGCCTCTCCAGCCTGCGCAGCCGTAGCGTGGTAGAACTCTGCAGCCCGGGCCATTTCCGAATCATCATAGGTTGCATCATGGATCAGGAGATCAGCGTTCCGGGCCATATCCAGGATCGTGGAATAGACTGCCCGGGTGTCCCCGGTATACACTATCTTACGGCCGGGGCGTGGCTCACCCATCACCTGTTCCGGGCGGATCCCGACTGCCATATCGCCCGTACCAATGGTTATCTTCTCACCTCTCTGGAGCCTGCCAAAGAGCGGGCCGGGGGGAACGCCAAGGGTAATTGCCTGCTCCCGGTTGAACCTGCCCGGCCGGGGATCTTCTTCGAGAATATAGCCAAGTGACGGGAGCCCGTGGTTTGCGGCAAATGCCGTGATCGTATATCCGTCGAATCGCACCCATGAACCGTGACCGAGTTCTACCGCATCGAGCGGGAATTTCAGGTTGAACCGGGCCACGTGCCTGAGGGTATTGACAAACTCGTGCACCCATTCCGGGCCATAGATGGTCAGGGGCTCTGTCCGGCCATTGAATGACATCGTCTGGACAAGCCCGAAGATACCAAGGAAGTGATCGGCGTGCCAGTGCGAGACGAATATTGCGTTGACGGTGAACCCGCAGCGCGATCGCATCATCTGCTGCTGTGCCCCCTCTCCGCAGTCAAAGAGCAGGGTGTCGGAGCCCCGGCGGATCATGATGCAGGGCGGGTTGCGTGACGGCGTGGGCAATGCACCGGCGGTGCCGAGGAAGTAGACGTGGAGGGTCTCACCGCTCATGGAAAATTCACTCCTGTTGATTTTTCTGAGACGTTTCGCCTTGGCTCACCGCTCACATAAAATCCTGCCACGGATTTTACTATAGTAATTCGCATTTGCTCGTCACTCATACGAAATATCTCCTGTACACGGCAAGACTCTTCTTTGCTTCTTCAATGGACCGTCCTTCAATGACAATCCGTTTGCCCCGGTATCTGGCAGAGATACTTTTTCCCACGGTGTCCCATTGAATCATACCGTCCCCGAGTGGCAGGTGCTCGTCCGACATACCGTGGTTGTCATGGATATGGATATGGTCGGCCTTGTCGATATAGTGCAGGAATTCCGGGACTTTCCCGATCGTATTCGCGTGGCCGAAATCAAATGTTATGCCAATTCCCTCGATCCCTTCGGTCATGCCGATCAGTTCCTCCGGTAGCCGGCAGAGAAATTCCTTAACGCTTATCATGTTCTCAAGGCAGGCGAGCACGCCATGTTCTGCTGCACACCGGCCGATCTTGTGGAGTGCCTCTTTCTGGAGTTCCCAGACTTTCTGGGGCATCATCTTGCCAATGGGCGATATATAACCGGGATGGATGGTGACGCAGTCGGTGAGCGGGGCTGCGTGCTCGATGCAGGTACAGAGCTGGCGGATGGACTCCCGCCAGATCGGGTCGTTGAGGGTGGCGATGTTCAGGTCACCGTACGGGGCATGGACGGACGCACCGAGCCCGGTCGTGGCGAGCATCTCCTGGACTTTTTTGAAACAGTCCGGGTTCTCCAGCCGGTAGTTCCCGTCACTGACGATCTCCCATCCTCCATACCCGGCTTCTTCGATACCATAGACCCAGGTGATATCGTCCCAGACTTTGGCAGAGGAGGAAAAATAGGGAGCGGCGGTCACCGGGTTCCCCCCAGTTCGCGCAGGAGGCTCTGGACCTGTTCGGAAAATTCCGGCAGGCTTCCTTTATTCTCAAGCTGGATGTCCGCGACTTTCAGTGCATTGCCGAGTCCCCAGCCAAGTTCGCGGGTGTCCCGGGTACGAAGTTCTTCTGCCGTTGAAAAATCATCAGACCGGGCCCGGGCTGTAATCCTTGCGAGCCGGTCTTCGAAAGAGGATTCAATGCTGATGAGCGTAAACCCGGGAAATTGCTTCCGGAAGAGAGCAACTTCCGTATCGCCCCGGATCCCGTCGACAAGGACGAGCGGAGCGGTCTGGCGCTGGATCTCCGGAACACAGAGCCGGGCGATCGCGTCCATGCCCCGTTCGGCCCGGAGCCGGTTGGCCGTAGCTCCGAAATTCCTGTCATTCGGTTCCAGCCCTGCGTCTGTTACGGCCCTGCGGATCATGTCCCCCATGACAATGACCGGAACGCCCATGCCGGATGCAATACTGGAAAATTCACCTTTGCCGCTTGCGGGCATCCCGACAACGCCAATCACTTTCATAGGTTATCTCTCCGACCTCTCGTGTTCGTATCCGTACGGTCCTGCCAAGTTCGTCAGCAATCTTCTTGATATCCGCCAGTGTCAGAGGGGGATGCAGTTCCTGGAGACTTCTTCGTTTACTGATATATTCCCCATGACTGATATCAGATACTGTTCCATCCAGGGCTCCGATCTTGTGCTCGCCCTGCTGGAGAACAAGGGGGACAGTGCCGATCTGGGTAGCGATCTCTTTGATGTAATCCTCATTCTCATAGAAAACGGTTATCACGATCTCGAATTCACTGAGCTCCTGTTCCCGAAGGGCTTTTTTGCAGATCGCGATGGATTTTTTAATATTTTTCTGGTAGTTGTTCCGGGATACCGCGACCTGAGCACCCGTTACTGACGAAAATCCCTCCCACCGGGTTTTGTAATCAATGGCGATTTTATCTGCCAGTTTCTCCGCAATAATCGCCTCAAGCGTTGCCGGGAACTGGCCGTTTGTCTGGATACCTACGTTAAGGTGTTGTTTTTTTGCAAACCTGGCCAGTTCCAGGAGTGCGTTTTTCTGCAGGGTGGGCTCCCCCCCGGAAAAGACAACACTGCTGATGAACGGGGACGAGGTTTTGATCATATCGGTAATCTCTTCGATCTCCCGGAGATCGCTGCCCGTCTGGATTGCCTCGTTCTGGCAATAGGAGCAGCGCAGGGGACATCCCCGGAAAAAGACGGTACAGGCCGACCTGCCCCGCCAGTCTACTGTTGAGAGAGATACAAAGCCCCCGAAATTCAGCTGGATACGATCACCGTGCCGGATTATTTTATTCCCGGGGTTATTTGAGTGTATTGCGCCAGGTATCCTCTTTATCCGTGACCCGGCAGCTGCCGCAGCGGATGATGCCCTGCTCAGTGATGATCAGGTCCATACTGACATCATTTTCATCTACGGGGATCTCTGCTGCTTCGAGGCATGAGAACGCGAGCCCGATCTTCAGCAGGTGGGGATTGGCCGACAGGAACCGGTCATAGTAACCGGCTCCATACCCGAGACGGTGACCACGTTGATCGAATCCGAGCATGGGGACGATTACTGCTTTGACCGCCCGTGGATCAACAGGTCGTTCCCGGCCGATCGGTTCAGGGACTCCGAATGTGCTCTCGATAAGATCAGAGGTTTGGGTAAGATAGGTGAGTCGTAGTGTTTTTGTCTCTTTCTCAATGATCGGGACCACGATCTTCCGCTTACCGGATAACAGCTGTTCGATAAGCGGGTGCGTGTCCACTTCGAGAGGTTTTGAGACATAGATCATGAGCTGGTCAGTGCCGTCAAGGATGCCCAGCAGGTGTTCATGGATGCTGTTGCTGGCTGCCGAAATTTCCTCCGGTGAAAGTGCTGCACGCTTATAGCGGGCTGTATCCCTCATGCTGTGCTTGGCGGACCTGAGATCTGTTTCCTGCATGGTAGTAGGTACAGATAATTGACCGTCTTCTGCCATAATCGTTGAGATTGCGTGCCTGTGAAATTAAAAAAAAGGTGATTGCTCAATAAAAACCACCATTGAATTAGTATTATTATGAAAAAATTCAAAGAATCTCATTTATTTTTCAATTTAAAGACGTTCTTGGGGGCTTCGCCCCCGTCGCTAGGGCATTCCCCATATTGCGATAACGCTGTATTACCCAATCACATGAAAAAATCCGAATTTTCTTGATCTAGCGCTAATTTCATGTGGAATATCAAGCGCATGAAAATTTTGGTGGCGCCAAATGATGAATCACCAAAAAAAAAGTGCGTGGCAAAAAGGGGAGGTGATCAGAATTTGAAGTGACGGTTGACGATCTTGATTGCGCAGTAGTCGCCGCACATCGTGCACCCGTCGGTATCAGCCGGCATCCGCTCTGCACGTATGGCTTTTGCCCGGGCGGGGTTCATGGCAACGGCAAACTGGCGGTCCCAGTCAAGGTCGCGACGGGCGTGGCCCATCTCGAGGTCGAGGTCACGGGTCTTCTTCAGCTTGATCATGTCGCCGACATGGGCTGCGATACGGGAACTCATGACTCCCTCGTATACTTCTTCGGGAGTCGGAAGTGCAAGGTGCTCTGCGGGGGTTACGTAGCAGATGAAATCCGCACCGAGCGAGGAGGAGATGGCGGCTCCGATGGCGGCGACGCGGTCATCGTAGCCCGGTGCAATATCGGTAACGATGGGGCCCAGCATGTAGAATGGCTTGTTGTTGGTGACCCGCTTCATCAGGGTAACATTCGCCGCGATCTCATCGATCGGGACATGGCCCGGACCCTCGACAATGACCGGGACGTTCTCCCGGTGCGCCTTGTCGGCCAGTTCAGCGTTGATCAGGAGTTCCTGGACCGCGGCCCGATCGGTGGCGTCGTGGATTGCCCCGGCCCGCATGCCGTTCCCCATGGAGAGCGTGACTTCGTGCTCCTTCATGATCTCGAGAAGGTAATCGAATTCGCTGTACAGCGGGTTCTCTTTCTCGTTGTGGAGCATCCATGCCGTCATGAACGCGCCGCCCCGGGAGACCAGCCCGCCGTGCCGGCCCTGGTTCTTCAGGCGCTTGATTGTCTCAAAATTGATGCCGGTGTGGATGGCCATGAAGTTTGTGCCAAGCTTTGCCTGCTCTGCCGTAATGCGGAAGAGGTCGTCCTCCTTCATATTGACAACGGCACCGTCTTTTATTGCCGCTTCGATGAATGCCTGGTAGAGCGGAACGCACCCGACCGAGAGGCTGGTGTTGGCGATAATCTGCCTGCGTATCTCCAGGAAGTCTCCTCCGGTGGAGAGCTCCATGAGGGTGTCAGCGCCGGCGAGTTCGGCCTGCCGGGCTTTCTCGATCTCCTGCTTGATATCGATAATATCCGTGGATGTCCCGATCGAGGCGTTCACCTTGGTACGGAGGCCCTCCCCGATACCGCAGATTTTTACTTTCCGGTAGGGGGAGACCGGGATAACGATATGGCCCCCGGCAACCCCGCGGCGGACGAAGTCTTCGGTGACTCCTTCCTGCTTTGCTACCAGTTTCATCTCTTCAGTGACGACGCCACGCTTGGCATCTGCGACAATACTCATGCCATAAATGTTGCAATAAAGACCAGATAAAGGCTCGGTTTTTCAATTCTGGACTAAATCTGGCTTGTTAAGTCCACAAGTAAAGTTGATTTGGAATAACACAGTTTTTTTTGTTTTTCCTTTATTGAGGATTCCTTTCCGGGATTCAACAGGCAAATCGGGAGGATACCGGGCGCCCCGCTCGATGGTTCTGTTAACTTGGCGAGGGATGAAAAATGTTGTTAACCAGACTGGGATTTCTCCCTATTTTCGGAGTTGATTTTATTGTTTGCTTTTGTGTTATCAGTTATTACATTTTATATCGACAGGGAATGGAATCAAAAGAGAATTTCAACGCGTTTGTTGTAATTAATATAAGCCCAATCGTAGCAATTCAGATAATTCTAATCATTATAATTTTATTCGGCTAGACATTGCCATCCGTAGGATAAGTCCTAAAAGCATGCATGTAATGGGGATCATTACTACAAAAATAGCATCAAAGAACGTCGCTCCGAAACTAATTGCGAGTAATGACCAAAAGAATATGATACCAAATATCATCCCTATAACTCTCGGAATTGCTTTTATATTATCGTAATATCCCTGTTTTACGTATTTTAAATCTATAAGATATCCGGAGGTTGCATCGTCAACCAGTGAGATCAATCCCCAAATTGCTGCAATTTGTCCAAGATTAAGTGGTGTTTGGGTTGACGATAGTGTTGTTAAAATTAAATTAAATGCATACGAAGTTGTAAAATCCTTTGTGGGTTTTATAACTCCCCAAAAAAAGTCTCCCTCAGTACTCACAATTCCCTGAGAAATCTATGCAACCATAAATCTATCTAAAGAGAGTTATCTTTCTTTTGCCACTGCCGTCGCAGCATTCTGAATTAACGTCATCCACTTGTTCTCCCCTTCAACCACAATCCCACATGCCTCAGCTGGTGTCTTTCCATCTAACGCTTCATGCGGTCTGACATAGTTGTGATAAATCTGCATACCGGGCAGAACCTTTGTATCGACTTTCTTTATTCCGCGCATTGTCTTTTCCCGGTCACGAATGCTACCGTTTAATCTCTCCATCTTATTGTTGTTCTCGTTCCATACATTCCCGGTGAGTTTTATGGCATTAACGTGTCTAGACTGTGGTTTTGTATTGGTGTAAAGCTCACGGTTAAATGCGTCGTGATACGCCGGTAATCCATCCGTAACCATCACGTTGGGGCGCTTCCCTGCGATTTCCTTTGCGTCGCGGAAAATCTTTGCCGCATCGTGCTTGAACTTTGACCCTGCGACTTCCTGTGCAATCCAATATCGTGTTTCGTCGTCCATCACAGCGAACACATATTTCATATCACCCTTAATTTTAACGTAAATCTCATCAGCTCTCCACGTATCGGAAACCTGTGGCTGGATCTTCTCAATATATTGTTCCATCAGCGCCGTATATTTGTTGATCCACTTGTAGACGGCAACGTGAGAGACTTTAACCCCGTGCAGTTTCAGTGCCTTTGTAACGTTCCTGAACGATAACCCGGTGAAGTAAAGCTGCATCGCTGCGGTAATGTCCTGCGGTGTGGATTTCATGCCTTCAAACCCTGCATTCAGAACAAAGTGCTTCCCGCATTCCTTGCAGTAAAAAACCTGAATGTCACCGTAGTCGTTGTGCCTTACTCCGTCTTTGATGATGAGAGAAGAGCCGCAATACGTGCAGAGATCCGCAGTTGAATTAATAGGTGCAATCCTCATAACCGTTTCAACCTGTTTGCGGATAGCAAACGAGAGTTTCACGGCATGAATGTGTTTACATTCGACACCGCGCATCTGGTGATCGGGGCAAGTACATTTCCATCCGAGATCGTTCTTCTTTACCTGATACGAGCCGTGACCAGATTGGGATTTGACTCGGTACAGGCTGTCACTGTATCTCCAGATTTGGCCTTTCTTTTCTGTGATTGCCTTTCCGCGTTCCTCGCGGGTTGTGGTTAAGGGTTCAAACTTTTGGGGCATGTTGTTTCACTCTCACTTAGTGTATACTATAGTATATACCATTGTATGTATTTATACTTATGTGTGCACAGTGGTACATACCAAAGTATTAAGTATTTTTGAGGTCTAGATCCTGTTATGGTAAATCTTGTAAGAGTTAGGATGTACGAGGTCAAATCTCGACATAGCATTAATTTTCCGAGCGAATTCGTAAGGGATAGCGCATTCCCGTTTAAACCGGGTGATGACCTAAGAGCGAAAATCGAAGATGGAAAAATTATCATCGAGAAAATAGGCCATGTCAGTCAAACGGCGCCGCCTCCTTATGACGATAAAAACGATAAATGATTGTAAAACCACTATTTTTTCCGTCGGAGTGATTAATAATTATTAATAATCATTAATGATAATTTTAACGATTTCTTTAAGTATTCCTATTAACAATTATTAATATGTGTTAATAACATGACCAAAAAAATGATACTTGATATCGACGAGGATACTTGGAAAGAGGTGCTTAAGTATAAGATTGATTTTGGTTTGAAAAACAACAATGAGACTGTTGTGAAACTTATAAAAAGGGGATTAAAGAATGTATAATATGAGGGAAACCTTATGGCAAATGCTCCACCTTCATCTTTCAGGATTGCACAATATCATCAATGGTCAAAAGGGCAATCACTCGATTTGGCGCCCCCTTTTCAAAGAAAGCCAGTCTGGTCAATGAAGAACAAATCGTTCTTAATTGACACAATTCTCAACGACTTTCCAATTCCAGAAGTGTATATTCAGGTTTTAACGGATAAAGAGGGCAATACAAAATATGTTGTTGTTGATGGTCAACAAAGAATTAGGTCAATTTTAGAATATATTGAAGGGGAATATGCCATACTTGAAACAGAAGGAGCAGCATATCCCAATAAATTTTTCAAAGATTTGCCCGATGGGGTAAAACAAGCATTTTGGAATTATCCAATTGTTACTAGAGAATTGCAAACAAACAAGGAAGAAGAGGTTAAAGAAGTTTTTAGGAGATTGAACAAATACGTTGTCCCATTAAATGATCAAGAACTTCGGAATGCGACCTATGGCGGACATTTTGCTGCATTAGTCAATAACATAGCGGAAAAAGATGATTTTTGGGCAGATAATAGAATTGTTAAAGCAAGTGAAATTAAGAGGATGCTTGATGCCGAATTTATTAGCGAACTTTTTATCGCTATGATTGGGGGTATTCAAGCGAAGGAGCAAGACAAAATTAACGCATTCTATAAAGCTTATAATGATTCGTTCCTCGATAAAGATGAGAAGAAAAAAGCATTTGACCGATCAAAGAATCTAATTAATAAAATTATGGGAGATGATCTGGTTAAGACACGGTGGCACTTGAAGAATGATTTTTTCCCATTATTTTTGGCTTTTTACGAGTTAGAGAAAGAATACCATATCCAGTTAGAGCAATATGGAACTATTAAGAAATGTCTTACACGTTTTTCCGAAGAAGTGGATTTATCAAACAAAAAATCCGATTATTCTCCTAAAGATAAAAGGGTGACCGAATATTCTGAAAACATCAAAGGTAAACCGACACATAGGACAGAAAGGCAGAAGTGTTATAATATTGTCAGGGAACTCATTATTCCATTTTGTGTAATAAAAGATGGGCGAAGGAGTTTTACTGAGGAGGAACGCCGCGCTGTTTGGGCGCTGTCCAAAGAGAAGAAGTGTGGCAGTTGCGGCAAAGAAGTCAAATGGGATGATTACCATCTCGATCATAAATATCCTCATGCCAAAGGTGGAAAGACAATATTAGAAAATGCACAAATTACGCATAAAACCTGCAACCTTAAGAAATCTGACAAAATCTAATTTTAAATCTCGATGCACCTGACGCATCCATCACGCACTATCTTTTCTCATCCCACAATGGTTAACATCCATTTCTACCCCTCACCAAGTTAACAGAACCCGCTCGATAAATATTTAAATACTTTGACACACTAACTAATGGTAAACCTTGAACCTACGAGGTGTTTTACGCTTGACAGAAACTGATTATTCCGAAGTAACCGTTAAAGAAGCAGCGCATGACGATGCAGGCCGGGGCATTGCCCGGGTCAGTATTGAGGTGATGAAGAAACTTGGCCTGGTATCCGGCGATGTCGTTGAGATCCAGGGCAAGAAGAAAGCAGCTGCCATAGTATGGCCGGGCTTTGCACAGGATACCGGCTCTGCCATCCTCCGTATTGACGGAAATGTCCGCGGAAATGCCGGGACCGGCATTGACGAAAAGGTCAGGATCCGGAAATCCGAAGCGGAGTATGCCCGGAAGGTGGTGATCCAACCCACGCAACCGATACGCCTGGTCGGGGGTGAACAGTACCTTTCAAGAGTGCTGCGCGGCCGGTCAGTAATTGAAGGACAGACTGTCCGCGTTGATGTGATCGGGAACTCGATCACGCTTGTCATTGCAAAGGTGGTCCCCAAAGGGATCGCCATTGTAACGGATGATACCGAGATCGAACTCAAGGAAGAGCCGTACAAAGCTGAAGAAGGCAAGAAGGACATGTCCGATATCCACTATGAGGATATCGGCGGGCTCGGGCGTGAGCTGCAGCTCGTGCGCGAGATGATCGAACTTCCGCTCCGCCACCCGGAGATCTTCGAGCGTCTCGGCATCCAGCCGCCGAAAGGGGTGCTGCTCTATGGCCCCCCGGGCACGGGGAAAACTCTGATTGCAAAGGCCGTGGCAAACGAGGTCGATGCCCATTTCATAACAATCTCCGGCCCTGAGATCGTCAGCGGTACCTATGGGGCAAGCGAGGGGAAACTCCGGGAAGTCTTTGAAGAAGCACAGGCCAATGCCCCGGCGATCATCTTCATCGACGAAGTCGACTCCATCGCTCCCAAACGCGAGGACACCAAAGGAGAACTCGAACGCCGCGTAGTCGCCCAGTTACTGGCACTGATGGACGGCCTCAAGGGCAGGGGACAGGTAATCGTCATTGCAGCAACCAACCTGCCGGATTCCATCGACCCGGCCCTGCGGCGCGGCGGGCGGTTTGACCGGGAGATCGAGATCGGTATCCCGGACAAGAAAGGCCGCATGGAGATCTTCCAGGTACATACCCGTGGTGTGCCCCTGGGTGACGATGTGAAGATCGAGGAATATGCCAACAGCACCCACGGGTTTGTCGGTGCCGACATTGCCCTGCTCGTCAAGGAAGCAGCAATGCACGCAATCCGCAAAGTGATCCCCCAGATCAAAATCGACGAGGATATCCCGAACGAAGTCCTCGATCAGCTCAAAGTCACGAACGAGGACTTTGCCGAGGCACGCAAGCACGTTGAGCCATCCGCCATGCGCGAGGTGCTTGTCGAAGTCCCGGACATCACCTGGCAGCAGGTAGGCGGGCTCGAGGACGTGAAGCAGGAACTGAAGGAAGCTGTAGAGTGGCCGCTCAGGTTCCCTGATGTCTTCGAACGGCTCCAGACCAAGCCTCCCAAGGGTATCCTGCTGTTCGGCCCGCCCGGCACAGGGAAGACCCTGCTCGCAAAGGCCGTGGCAAATGAAAGCGAATGCAACTTCATTGCCGTGAAAGGCCCCGAGCTGCTCTCTAAATGGGTAGGGGAATCCGAGAAGGGAGTACGGGAGATCTTCCGTAAGGCGCGGCAGGCATCACCGTCGATCATATTCTTCGACGAGATCGATGCACTGGTGCCCAAGCGGGGATCGTACCAGGGATCCTCGCACGTGACCGAAAGTGTTGTCTCCCAGATCCTCACGGAACTCGACGGGATGGAAGAACTCAAGAATGTGACCGTGCTCGCAGCAACAAACCGCCCGGACATGCTGGACGATGCGCTGCTCCGGCCGGGCCGGCTGGAGCGGCATATCTATGTCCCGGCTCCGGATGAGGAGAGCAGGAAGAAGATCTTTGAGGTTTACCTTGGCGGAGATACAGGGGATATCCTTGCAAAAGATGTAGACACCGGGGCGCTCATAAGGCAGACGGAGGGGTATGTCGGTGCCGACATCGAGGCCCTTGTCCGCGAGGCAAAAATGGCAGCAATGCGGGACTTTATCGTCCAGATGGGTGACAGGAGCGAGCAGGAGCGGAAGGATGCGATCAAGAACGTGATGCTGACAAAGGCACACTTTGACGCAGCCCTCCTCAAAGTCAGGGGATCACTTGACGAGGCCGGCATAGAGAAGTCCGAGCGGCAGGCATGGGAGATGCTGTACAACCAGGACCAGCGCACCATCCTTGATAAGGCATTGACGGTGATCACCCGGGCTGGCCTGATCCATAAGAAGGCCGAAGAGAAGGCGGTTGCGGATCTCCGCAGGATGACCTTTGCACGAAAGAAGGACTTTGCAGGGATCACATCGCTGACCGAATCCCTTGAGAAGAAACTGGACAAAGAGTGATCGAGAGAGAATCGTAATAACCAGGAAAACGAGGTGATGAAAATGATTGAAGATCCTATGGATATGTTCGGGGAGATGGACGAGATGTTCGCCCGGCTCTTCAGCCGTATGGACCGGGAATTCATGGCCGGCTCACCCGGAGCCTCCGGGTACCGGGTCGTGTTCGAAAGCGGAGGATACCCCGGCGAGATGCCGGAGATCGAAGCTCCCCGGTCCCGCGACAGCAGCGAGCCGGTGACCGAGGTTCACCGCATCGGGGATGAAGTGAAAGTGATAGCAGAACTTCCCGGAGTGACTGATGACTCCCTGCGGCTCGATGTCCAGGGCGATCAGCTCGTCATCGATGCCGGTGATGCGGACCATCACTATCGTACTTCGGCCACGCTGCCTCCCGTGGATGCAGCCTCGCTGCACTCCTCGATAAAGAACGGCGTG
This sequence comes from Methanoregula sp., assembly GCF_049518935.1. Lineage (GTDB taxonomy): Archaea > Halobacteriota > Methanomicrobia > Methanomicrobiales > Methanospirillaceae > Methanoregula. Next base: position 105,516 of record NZ_JBEKRH010000001.1, on the reverse strand, counting down.
CTTGAAGTCACGTTCAGGAGTCTTCCCGGTACTGCAGCAGAAGCCTGAACGTACTGGAATGGGAAAACCCTCTCACTTTTTTTCCAGCATTAAGGCCGGGCGCTCATTTTTCCGGATATTGAGGGATGCACATGGGATGCGCCTCCTTTTTGGAAATGCGCTGTAACGTCAGGATAAAAATCCTGATAAAGATCGGCACCAAACGTCTACAGGAATCAGGAGATCCTGTTGGATGATCCCGGGGCCCATGTGCCAGGAACGGGATCGTGAGGCGGTTACACAATGCTACTCAAAGATTTTCTTGTCGATGCAGGAACGGAAAAAAACCTGACTGAGCTCATTCTGTTTTTCAGCGAACAGGCCCAGCACGTAAAAAGAGGATTTTTCTGTACAATCCCGAAGACCCCGGCAGAAGAAATTACCCGCAACCAGTTCGGCGAAGAGCAGATGGCGCTCGACAAGTATGCCGACGAGATCTTTATATCCGGCCTGAAAAAGACCCGGCTCGTCCGCTACATCGCCACGGAGGAACAGCACCAGATTATCGAAGTCGACAACCCGAAGAACAATTTCGGGGTTGTCATCGATCCCCTTGACGGCTCATCCCTGATTGACGTGAACCTGTGCGTAGGTTCCATTATCGGTATCTACCCCGGGCACATCCTTGAAAAGGGTGTAACCATGGCTGCTGCCCTCTATATCCTCTACGGGCCGCTCACCACCCTGACATTCACCACCGGAAAAGGTGTGCATGAGTTTGTCATGAATGACTCCGGTGATTTCGTGCTGCGGCATAAGGACCTGAGAATTCCGGACGGAAAGATCTATGCGCCCGGCGCACTCAGGAAGGACTACTTCCCTGCCCATGCCAGGTGGATTGACGCTCTCGAGGAAGCGGGATACAAGCTCCGGTTCAGCGGCTGTTTTGTCGGAGACGTACACCAGATCCTCCACAAGGGCGGTGTCTTTTCCTACCCCGGTTTCAAGGGAAAGGAGAAGGGAAAGCTGCGCCTCCTGTACGAAGCAAATCCCATGGGTATGATCATCTGCCAGGCCGGCGGTGCGGTCAGCAACGGGAAGGACGATATTCTTACCATCAAACCGGAAACGATCGACCAGATCACTCCGATTTATGTAGGTGGCAGGAAGGAGATCGCGCTCATTGAAACGTTAATGACTGAAGGGTGAACATTAGAGTAGTGATCAGTCTATGAAACAGAACGATTATGGTCCCATCCCCGGATCCACGATATTAAAAGGCATTGCCGGCCACAAGGCCATCGTGATGGCGGCGAATGTCCGTATTACCACGGTTGCAGAGGGGATATTCAGGGCAGCAAAAGATACCGATTCTGCGGTCTTCATGGAACTTGCACGATCCGAATGCGATCTCAGCGGCGGATACACGGGCTTAAAACCGCAGGACTTCTCGGAACGGATGCGGAATGCAGCAGAAGCTGTACAGTTCGATGTCTGGGCACTCCATGCGGATCACATATCGATAAAGAAGGGAGATGCAAAGGAAGTCGAAGGTACAAAAGAGCTGATCGATGCCCAGATCAAGGCCGGGTATACCTCCTTTGCGATCGATGCGTCCCATCTCTTCAATTTCGAGGGAAAAAATGTGCGGGAAGAACTGGAAGAGAATATCCGGGTCACTTCGGAACTTGCCGTGTACATCAAGAACAGGATGAACGATCGGGAGTTCGGTCTCGAAGTGGAAGTCGGCGAGATCGGCAGGAAGGACGGGCAGGGGCTTATCCTGACACGGCCCGAGGAAGCCGTAGAGTTCATCCGTGCCCTCAACGAGAACGACGTCTTTCCCAATGTACTGGCCATTGCCAACGGATCCTCCCACGGCCATTCCTACGATGCGAACGGGAACGTGATCGAGCAGCTCTCGATCGATATTCCCCAGACGAAAGCGATTGCAAAGGCCCTGCGGGATGCCAAGCTCAAGGTCGGGATCGCCCAGCACGGGATCACCGGGACGCCCCGTGACCTGATCAACCTGCACTTCCCCAAGGGAGATATCATCAAGGGCAATGTCGGGACCTTCTGGCAGGACGTGGTATTTGCCACCCTGAAGGTGTACGAGCCTGCCCTCTACCGGGACATCCATGCATGGACGCTCGATAAATACCGGCCCCTCAATCCCGGCAAGCAGGACCGCCAGATATTCGACGGGAACTGCAAGTTTGCCATCAAGGAGTTCTTCCGGGACATCTATGCTGTCGAAAAGGAGACCGAGAAAGCGATCCAGGCGATGGCATATGCCGAGAGCCTCGTCTTCTTCCGGGCATTCGGCTCCTATGGCACCGCGTCCCTGTTCCGGAAACCCAAAAAATAATTTTTAATTCCCTTACGTTTTTCATTTCTCCCGGTGTTTTTCGTTCTCCCGGCGTACACAAGTTTTTTGCGTCCCGGGGAGATCTCAAGTACAGTGAACGCTCATGCCGAAAACCACGATCTCCGTGATTAAGGCGGATGTGGGAAGTTACCCGGGGCACTCCCGTACCCATCCGAAGCTCCTTGAGAAGGCCCAGAAACTTCTCAAGGAGCAGGAAGGCAAGCTCCTGATCGATTCGTTCGTCACGCACTGCGGCGATGATCTCGAACTGATCATGACCCATACCCATGGCGTGGATAACAAAGCCGTCCATAAGCTCGCGTGGGATGTCTTCATGGAGTGTACGAAGATCGCAAAAAGCCTCAAGCTCTACGGTGCAGGGCAGGATATGCTTGCAGATGCCTTCTCCGGTAATATCAAAGGGCTGGGGCCTGGTGTTGCAGAGATGGAGTTTGAGGAGCGGGGATCCGATCCGGTCCTCATCTTCATGGCGGACAAGACCGGTCCCGGCGCATGGAACTTCTTCCTGTACAAGATATTTGCCGATCCCTTCAACACGCCCGGTCTTGTGATCGATCCGGGCATGCACGATGGATTCATCTTCGAGGTTTATGATGTGCTGGAGAAGCGGAAGATCCAGTTCCGGACGCCGGAAGAGACCTATACGCTGCTCTCCTGTATCGGGGCCTGCTCGCGGTACGTAGTGAAACATGTCTGGCGAAAAGACGGGGTCATCGCAGCGTCTACCAGCACAGAGAAGCTGAACCTGATCGCGGGACGGTACGTGGGCAAGGATGATCCGGTCATGATTGTCCGGGCGCAGAGCGGCCTCCCCTCCGCAGGTGAAGTCGTTGAACCCTTCTGCACGCCGATTATTGTCGCCGGCTGGATGCGGGGATCCCACCACGGCCCCTTAATGCCGGTAGCGGTCTGCGATGCCAACTGTACCCGGTTCGACGGACCGCCCCGGGTGATCTGCCTTGGGTTCCAGATCAGCAACGGGGAACTGGTCGGCCCTGCGGATATGTTCGATGACCCGGCGTTTGACCGTGTCAGGAGCCGGTGCAACGAGCTCGCGGATTTTGTCCGGGACCAGGGGCCGTTCGAACCCCACCGGCTCTCACTTGGCGAGATGGAATATACGACCCTGCCGGGAATCGAGAAGAAGTTTGGGAAGCGATGGGAAAATATTTCGGAATAATTTTTTTGGTATTTTGCTTACGGAAATTTTCATGGGATAATATTTTTTTAAATATTCCACCAACCTTGGTGTGTATTTTTGTTGAGGTCTATGTTCAAATTGACCCTGCATAAAAGATGAAGATCACCCTCATGCGTTTATCTTGCTGCTGCTCTGATTGGAAATGGATAAAAGAAGGCCCGTTTTGGGTGCGCAGAAAACGTGGTTATTGAGACACGAATATCTCTCCACCAGCACTTGTACGCGGTGCTTAGTAAAAGCGTGGTGCAGATCCTATCTCTGTTACATCACAGTATACCTTGTTAAAACCAATACCACTGTTTTTCAGGATAATATCGCGGTGTAATGCCGAACCCCCTACGCTGGGCGGTGCTGTGGTGAAGTCCCCCGGTTCATTCAGCAGAAAAGGAGTTTACTGCATATCGGCAAGCTCCTGCCGGCACAGCAATCTCGAACCGGGCGCCTTTCCCCGGCTCCCCGTTCTCGGTGATAGTAATGTCGGTGATGGAGAGGATCTCCCTTGATAGGAACAGCCCTAACCCTGTATGGTGCCCGAATCCGCGTGAGAAGAGACGCTTCTTGTCCTCTGTCGAAATCCCAACCCCGTCATCCTCAACGGAAATGATCAGCCCTTTTTCAGATTCCTGCGAAGTGATGTGAATTAAAGTCATCTTCTGCCCACCGTACTTCAGGGCATTATCGATCAGGTTGTAAAACACCTTCTCAAACAGCGGATCTGCATACACTTCGAGATCGTTGACCTCCGCAGTAACCCGTATCTCCCGCATAGGCAGCACAGTCAGCACTTTTTTTATACCTGCTTCCACGTTCTGCCAGACCGGGGCTTTCACGCCAAGATCCTGGTACTCTTTCGTGAAAGCGATCTGGTGTTCAATGGCATTCGCAGCCCGTTCTTCCTTGAGGATATATTCTGACATCCTTGGACTATTCCCGACAGCTTCTTTCGAGAGCTCAAGGAAAGCCTTTAAGGAGAAGAGCTGGTTATTGATATCGTGCCGGGTGATGCTGGAGAGCAGGTTCAGCTTCTTATTTACCTGACGCAGGGCTTCTTCTGCCAGTTTCTGTTCTGTAATATCCATCAGGTTACCCGATATTGCCATCCGGCCCTCATAGGGTATCCGGGTACCCATGATATTGACGAAGAGGGTCCGGTTGTCTTTTGTCACCAATCTGCACTCATAGACGTTGATCTCTTCCTTCTGCGCATCACGGACCTCCATCCTTTCCCGGACCATGGCACGATCATCGGGATGGACCAGGGACTGGGGATCCATTCCAATCATCTCCGGTGGAGTATACCCCAGAATCCTTGCAAAGGTGGGGTTGGTGTACTTCACAACGCCATTCACGAAAATATAAATCCCGGTTAATGAGGTCTCGCTCATTGTGCGGAACCGCTCTTCGCTCTCTTTGAGCGCCACTTCTACCTGCTTGCGCTCGGTGATATCCAAGAATGTACCTATCAGGCCGGCAACCGATCCGTCCATGTTGAAGAACGGGGCCTTGTAAAAGATCACGTCATGCCGCGACCCGTCGGCAAACATGACCTGTGCTTCATACCTTTGGGGTACCGGATTGTCAAAGACTTCGCAGTCGGCAGCAGTGTACCGGTCTGCAAGATCCTTTGGGGAAATATCATACGCGGTCTTCCCGATGAGATTGTTTCTGGGTAGCCCGATATACTCCTCAAATGGTGGGTTGCATCCGAGATATTTCCCGGAAATATCTTTGTAAAAGATCGGAACCGGCAGGGTATCCATAAGAGTAGCGATGAACCGGGAAAATTCCGCAATCTGCAGTTCAGCCCGCTTGCGGGTGGTGATGTCGGTATGAGCGGAAATCCAGACGTTTCCGAATTCGGGATGTTCGAACGTGGACACTACGGCGAGACACCAGAATGTAGTCCCGTCTTTCCGGATGTTTTTGACTTCTCCTCTCCATTCACCATTCTCATCAAGGGCTTTCATTATCTCTTCTGCAGTATCCCCGGGGCTCATCAGGTCTTCAGGAGCATTTACCACAGAGACATGTCTGCCGATCAGCTCCCCTTTTTCATAACCGAACATCTTTTCAAATTTGGTATTGGTATATACGATCACACCATCACTGGCCCGGATCAGGTAAACACCTTCTGCAATGGTCTCGAAGATCTGGTTCTGGAGGCGGAGCTCTTCCACTACTTGCCTGCGAACGGTAACTTCCGTCAATAACCGGGCATTCAGGCTTGAGAGTTCCAATTCGCGTTGTTTCATTTTCGCCCGGCCTGCATCCAGAGCCATGACCATATGGTTGAATGCTTCCGAGAACTCGCCCATGAAATCGACACGCTGAGAAAAATCCCCGGTCGCAATCTGCTGTGTCTGCCAGGTCAGGTGTTTAAGATTTGATTGCAGGGATTTGAGACTGCCGGCAGAGATCCCTTTTGCCTCGAGCCGGGAATCGAGATCACCCTTACTCAGGGAAAGCGCGAAATTCTGGACAGCTCCAATGGTGATCAGGATCTCGTCAAGTCGCTGTCGTATTGCCGGATCTTTGGGAAGACAGGTGGAATCAAACGTGCCAGTCATCAGCATCTGGCCAATCACATCCAGTACGGATTCTGCATCGCACTCCGGAATTGTCCCTTTACTCTCCACTGCCCTCTCATCTCCACTCATAGAAATACTCAATTTGTCATGTTCCCCGGATCACTCGATCAAGTCAATGGTGAACCGGCACGTTCGATCACCGGTGCACCAGCAATCCACTTCTTTAACCCGGAATTTTTTCCCCGTGAAACCTTCCATGAGGCCGGCGATGAATCCCTCATCATAGGTACAGACCCCAAAGCCAAGTTCGGGAAGTCCCGAACAGTCTACATCTTCAGATACCGTGAATATAAATGCTCCTTTCTCCGGATCGGCTTTTTCAACTCTTAATATACCGATATTCATGGTTTTGAGCGCTTCCTTCACGGCATTCACGAAAACAGAAAGATTGGGTGCATCCTTAATCACATGGCGGAAAAACTCCTGTCCGGCGAGGTTCCCTGCACGGTAAAAGATCCGGTCTGACGCCTCAGTTCCTACCTCCCGTTCGAGGGTGTCGCGGAGGGTGAACATCATGAGGCGGTACACTTCCAGACGGACCAGGGGTCCCAGGTTCGGGCGGCCTGTTGTGAGATCTCCAAGCAGGTCCCACGAAAAATGGTATTTTATGTTATTATTCACTGCAAACACCTCGCTAATCCAGTATATCGGCAGATATCTATACTTTTCTGATGTCCATTCTCAAATTAAAATGCTCTACAGGTACCAGCATGTGTTTTACAGGAAACGAACCGGGTGCTGTTTTTCGGGCATTCAGGTGGAAATATGTGTTGATCGTAGATATCCAAGCGTAAGATGATGGTTCTGGATGAGCCTCATAAACAAGGTTTATTTTCGCTTGCTGTGGTGCATAAATGCGGCACATCACTCAAATGTGAATGTGTTTAAGATTCAGATTGCCCGTCAGGGTTTTGTGGGGTTTAATTTCACATCGGTAAACCGGTACTCGCCTTTCGGTACCGTCATCTCGAATTGCGGCCCTTTTCCGGGTTCACCAGTCTCCTGCATTCACGGTTATCTGGATAATAAAAGAAGTGCCCACTAATGAAATTTAAAAATAATCCCTTCATTCCGGCCCCCTCTCCCCCACCCCAACGAGCAAACTTTAATAATCTTACATCCCAAATTAGGGCAGATGGTTAACGGAATTGTTTTGCCGATAAAAAAAGTGTTTGCACTCGTTGATTCCAAGATATCTGTAGAGATAAAAGACGAGGGGCGCAAGCTGCAGGGACGTCTTATCGCCGTGGATGAATACCTGAACATCCACATGGAAGAGACCATTGAATTCGTGGACAACCAGCGGGGCCGGAGTCTCGGCACGGTAGTCATCCGTGGAAATAATATCCTGACTATTGCGCCGGTAATCTGACGTGCCGGAGGTGAAAGTCGTGGGAGATTCTGTTGAAGAGGGACTGAAACTGATCCAGTCCAAGCCGGAAGGCGTGCTCCAGAGCGAACTCTGGAAAGAGCTGGGCGTAGACAGCCGCAAGTGCTCCCGCATAGTCAAAAAACTCGAAGAGAGCGGGCTCATCGATCGTGTTGAATTCAGGAAAGACGGGATCAAGACCTATCTCCTGCGTGCAAAACAGATGCCGGTCAATCCCTGCGCCCTGCTGGCAGGCGACGAACTGATCCCCTGTGTCGGGTGCGAACTCGAATGCATTGTCGAGGAGTGCCACCCGCTGATGGACTGGATGTACCAGCTCGCGATTGTTTCCCAATCCCAGGAATAATTTTTTTCGTAAAAATCTTTACAAATGTTAACGCTCTCCGTGGTTTCACAGTCCAGGATTTTCTTATAAAAAATCTTCTCCACTGCCTTTGGCAGTCCCTGTTGCTGTGGCAACCCCTGAATGCGATAACTCCCGAACAGGCAATTCCCGCGGCATCGTAATGCGCAGGGGCGGCGAGGAGGGACGGGCACTGTCCCCACCTCTCTAAAAAATTAATCTGATAATAATTGTTCCAGCTCAGGGATTTCTGCCGGGCAATTATTTGCATCATTTTTTCTGTCCGGCTGAACCAGTTTTTTCCGGATCCCGGAGGGACCGGCCTTTCGTTTTTCCCTGTTCAACAACTATTTATCGCTCCACCTTCCACCTGATATGCATATAATCCCCGGGATAATGCCGGTTGATGAACGATGATCTCTGTTTTATTTGTCGATGACAATACCGATCTTTTCGCACAAATCCGCACGTTCCTTGAAAAGACCGGGGAGATCCGGGTCGAGCAGGCCCACTCGATCAAGCAGGCTGCCGAGAAACTGAAAGGCAGGACCTTCGACATCATTGTCTCGTACGAGCAGATCCCTGACGTGAACGGCATTGAGTTCGTCTCCGATATGGACGGGATCGAGTTCCTGAAGTATCTCAAGACCCAGGGAAACACCACCCCTGTCATCCTTCTCGGCCGCCGGGGACCAAACAAGATTGCTCTTGAAGAAGTGAATAACGCAACGGAGATCACGCTCCCGAAGACCGGGGATATCCGGCCGCAGCTCTTCGAGATGGTCACCATGATCAAGCAGACCATGCTCCGTAAGAAAGGGGAACGCGAGCTCAAGATCCAGAACGACCAGCTGGCTACCATCCTCTCGGCAACCCCCCTCGGTATATTCCAGGTCCGGGCCGGGGTCATCGAATGGGTGAACCGCCCCCTCTTCACCATGCTCGGGTACGGGGAATCCGCCCTGATCGGCAAAGAACTCAGGTCGCTCTTCAAAACTCCTGATGAATACGAACAGGTATGCCGCGAATTCCTGATCCGGAAGGACAGTTCCGGCCTCGGCCATGCCGACTGCCGGCTGGCAGGAAAGGACGGGACCCTTGTTTCCTGCCAGCTGCAGGTCCAGCCCCTGGATCCGCGGGATATCCCCCGGGGCGGTACGTTTATCGTCACCGACAATTCAGAAAAACAGAAGATTGCAGATGCCCTCAAGGAGAGCGAGGCCAAATACCGGGAAGTGCTGCAGAACACCCAGAGCATTATCATCCGGATGGATACACAGGGCACGATCACCTTCTTCAACACGTATGCACTGACGTTCTTCGATTATGCCAGTGAGGACGTAATCGGGAAGAGTGTTGTCGGCACGATCGTACCGCAGAAATCCCGGGTCCAGCATGACCTCTCCATGATGGCAAACGACATCGGGTTCAATGCCGAGGGCTTTGCCGTCAATGTCAATGAGAATGTCCGGCGCAACGGCGACCATGTCTGGATTGCCTGGATCAACAAGGCGATCCGGGACGAGCAGGGGCGTCTTATCGAGATCCTCTGTATCGGGAACGATATCACGGACAGGAAACGGACCGGTGAAGTACGGATCAGCACCGACACCTGGAAGGACATGGTCATCGGCGATACGGATATCAAAGAGGATGTCTTCGATGCGGTCTTCCATATCTGCACGGAGATCTCCATCGAGGGCCGGGAAGGAAAGCCGGTCGGCACCACGTTCCTGATAGGTGATACCAAGAACGTGCTCGAGAAGTCCCGGCAGATCATCCTCAACCCGTTCGAAGGGCATAAGCCGGAACTGCGGGTTGTCACGAATGACCAGCTCAGGGAGAATATCAAGGCCCTTGCCCAGCTGGACGGGGCGTTCGTCATCACGGGCGATGGTTTTGTCGAATCCGTAGGCCGCTATATCACAGTCGACTCAAGCAACGTCTCCCTGCCCCCGGGGATGGGCACCCGGCACAACTCTGTTGCCGCAATTACCCAGGTCACGAAAGCCGTGGGGATTGTCGTATCCCAGAGCGGCGGCGGGATCACGGTGTTCCGGAACGGGCAGATCTTGAAGAAGATTACGTTGTGATCTCGAGCGTATTCCTGTTTTGGATGTGAAAACCGATATCCTATCATTTGCCGGAAATACCGGTTTATCCGGAATCTGACCTCACAACATCCGCTCCGTTTATTGTACGCAGCGGAGTACGTGAAGATATTTTCAGGACCGGGACACCTGAAAAGCCATCCCCCTCCTGATGCAGAACGGGATCCCGGATCTTCAGCGTCCGTAGCCGAGAATATATTCGTGTGCTGCCTGGAGATCGTATAACCGTTTATCGATAAAAACACGCCCTGGTGCTGTCGGGACATAGATCTTTGACCTGCCTCGGATCTGCGTTGTTACCAGTCCTTTGTTCTCTAGGTCATAGAGATACGAATAGACCCGGGCAATCGGGACTTCCACGTGGAATCGATCTGAAATGTCCTTGAGGATATCAAAGCCTGTGACCGGTTGTTTCAGGCTCATGAGGATCAACTGTTCGAGAGAATGCTTCACAACGGATTCAACGATATCCTGCGGAATGATACCGGCAATTACGGGTCCTCTGGAACCTGCCGGAAACGTAGTCAGGTTCGTGGTACCTGAGAGTACAATTACGGAAGGAATTACCGCGGATATCTCGTGGAGGAATTTCTCATCAAGGAGATTCAGATCGAAAGCAACGATGCCGGAAATTAATCCCGGAATGGCGAGGGGATCTTTCCAATCCCTGATAAGAGCAAGAACACCGGGAAGATCGCATTGCCGGGAAAAATCGACGACCACATGGACCCTGCCGGAAGTACCTGACACCGGGTTGCCGTGCTCGTTAACCAGAGCTGCCAGGCCGTTTATGCCATTACGGAGCTCGTACAGGATAATTTTTCTCCTGGCGATCTCCTGTTTGAAGTGTGCAATAAGGTTGGTGGAAAAATATGCATATATTACCTGAGTCTGGCTGCTGATCCCATGGGAGATAACATGCTGGAAAAACGCAAACCGGTTGGCATCGTGATCATAGGCCAGGAGAGAAATGTCGTGGAGAGAGCCTGCAAGAAAAACCGTTTTCCGTGACGAGAGCAGGGGTTCGGCGGGCAGATCCATGTCATTCTCCTTTGGCCGGGTACAGGGTATTCCGGGTAATCCACGTCGATCCTCCGGCATACGTTCCGGTATTATATACTATCCCGGCTGGATTACCTCAAATCCGGTACCGGAGCACCGTACGTAGTTACTGGAAGGTACTTGGTATTGGGCTCTCACCAAATAAAAACACATTATATCGGGTACAGAACCCATGACAATAAATATCAGGGATGTCATATTTCAGGAAAAGGCGTAAGTGTACCTTTCTGCAGGTGCCACATGTCTATTCCCCGGCAGGACCGTATCCGGAATACCACTCAGCACTGCAACAGGACCTGGCAACGGTTACCTGAAAATTACGTCAGCACGAAATTGATTTACGGCAGGCCCCATGACAAGACCCAGAATCCTTATTGTAGAGGACGATGCGATCATTTCGATGGAAATCGCGGAACGCCTGAAGCGTATGGGATATGATGTCATCGGTATCGTTGCGACCGGAGAAGAAGCAATCACATCGGCCGCCCGGAACCGCCCGGATCTCGTCCTTATGGACATACACCTGCGGGGATCTATGGACGGGACAGAAGCAGCCGGCCGGATTACCTCGCAGATCGATGTTCCGGTGATTTATATCACTGCATACTCTGACCAGGAGACACGGGATCGGGCCCACCATGTCTTCTCCTATGGTTATATCATCAAGCCTTTCAATGACCAGCAGTTATTATGCGCTATCGACATGGCATTTTCCAACCATGTGCTCCACCTGAAGGTGAAAGAGAGCGAAGAGAAGTTCCGTACCCTTTTTGATAACATCAGCGATGCATGTTTCCTGTACGGGATTTCTCCCGAGGGCGCTCCCGGGCGCATCATTGAAGTGAATGCCGCAGCGCTCTCTCTGCTGGGCCTGCCCCGCGATGAACTGGTCGGGAAGGAATACGCACAGATGAATGACATCTGTTGCCAGCGGAGTTTCCCGGGATACATGGAGCAGCTCGTACGCAACGGGCATGTCCGATACGAGATGATTCTGAACGGAAAGGATGGTCGGCACCCGCTCGTGGAGATAAACACCCACCTCTTTTTATTGCAGAACCACGGCATGGCGATCGCTCTTGCACGGGAAATGAAGTCCTGAACTGACGTGAAACTGCCCTGAACTTACCGATCGGGAGCAGCGAAGCAGGATGGATCCGGTTCCTGCACGAAAAGGGTAGTTTCACTATTTGAAACTCTGGCCCTGCTTATATATTTCTTTTATGGGTATCTGTTACCTGTGTGTTCGGTTATGACGGAAAATTCCCTTCCTGCAGAATATTCTCCCGGACCAGATGTCCAGAGAGCCGGCTGCTTCCACAATGCCCGGAGCCCCTCCGCAGTACGGCCTGTACTACTGATTGTAGAGGATGAAGCAATCCTTGCCGAGGATCTCAAAGAGGCCCTTCAGGAATACGGTTATCATGTATGTGCCATTGCCCAGACCGGTGAGGAGGCATTAGCGGAATTTTATGAGTTCCAGCCGGATCTTGTCCTGATGGACATCAACCTGCCGGGAAGACTGGACGGAATTGATGTGGCCGTCCGGATCACAAAAGATTTCCCGGTACCGGTGCTGTACCTCACGGCCTTTTCAGACGGTGAAACCATAACCCGGGCAATGAACACAAATCCGTATGGATTCCTGGTAAAACCTTTCAGGAAAGAGACTGTCCATTCAACAATCCAGGTGGCACTTGCAAGAAACCGCCTGGATACTATTATCCGTGGATCCCGAGAATGGATCGACCTGACCTTCCGGAATATTGACCGGGGGCTCATCGTCATGGACAAGGAAGGGAAGATCGCACTCATCAACTCCTTTGCCGAACGGTTGCTGGGGGTGCAGTTCAGCGCCCTGCACGGGAACGCGTTTGATAAAGAGATCCGGCTCCACGATGCCGTCTTCCACGAACACTATGTTCTCCCGGTCCGTTCGGTCCTTGATGAGGGGCTCATCACCATTATTCCCTCAGATATCTTGCTCGTGTCGGGCCGGGGGATGACCCACCGGATCAAAGAGGGGACAATCTCCCCGATCCTCGATGAACTGGGATCGATTCATGGGGCCCTCTTTGTCTTTACCCCGGAAACTGGCCTGGCAGTAGACCCATGGTCCAGGAAAACTCCGGTGGAAGGAGAGAGTGCTGGAGAAGACACTGCATACCCGCTTCGGGAGGCTGCCTCCCTGCAGGGGATGAGAATCCAGGATGTGAAGGGGGATATTGCGATCAGCCTCTCCCTGGAAAAGGCGAATCTCTGCGTCCTGCTGGGAAAATACGAAGAAGCCTTGGGAATCTATGACCTGATGCTCAGGTCCGACCCGGATAATTTTCAAATCTGGCACAACTTGGGAGTGGTCCAGACCCGCATGGGAAGGCTTGTTGAAGCGCTGCGATCCTTTGAACGAGCACTTGCAGCAAATCCCGGCTCGGAGGAGACCCTGCGTTGCAGGACCGGGGTCCAGACAATTTTATCCATGAAACGGAGACGGGATTAACACGACAGAGAACAAGATCATGGGATATGCATCGGGTGTGAACGGTGTAACGAACCGCGTGCATTCTCCCGGTTCCGGCACCCGGCCCGGGTGTCCGGCGCCGCAGCCCACGAAAATCTTTCTTGTTGAAGATGAACTCGTCTTTGCCGAGGATCTGAGGGAGACCCTGGAGAGCCGCGGGTATGCGGTCTGCGGAAGTGTCCCGACCGGGGAGGAAGCGCTTGTTGCAATTCCCCGGGAATCCCCGGATCTCGTTCTGATCGACATCGTTCTCGCCGGCAGGATGAACGGGATCGAGCTGGCGGATGCTATCCGTTCCCTCATCGACATACCGGTCATCTTCCTGACAAGCAATATCGAAGATGATACCATTGCCAACGCAAAATGCACGAAACCCTACGGGTATATTCCCAAACCCTTCGATGAGCGAGTTCTCTTCTCAACAATAGAGATTGCCCTGTTCAAACACCAGGCGGACCGGCAGATCCGGGAGAGTGAGAACCGGTACCGGACCTTTGTCGAGAATATTCAGGGAATCGCGTACCGGTACGACCGTAATCATGTCCTAGAATTCTTCCACGGTGCCATTGAAAAGATCTCCGGTTATCCCCCGGCTGATTTTATTGAGGGAATCCGGGTATGGTCCGAGATCATCCATACGGACGACCGCGAGGGAGCGATGTTCCCAGACAAAGATGACGACCCGGCGTTCCTGAAAAACAGGTCGCGGGAGTACCGGATCGTGAGAAAAGATAACGAGATCCGATGGATTCATGACCAGACCAGGATAACGTACCGGTCCGGCTTTCCTGAACCGCTTTTTGAAGGAGTGATCTATGATATCACGCCGCTTAAGGCCATTGAAGCGGACCTGAGAAAAGCCTGCGATATCCGGACCGTCATCCTGCTGATGAGCAGTCATTTCTTCCGGCGGTTCCTGAAGAAGGACGCTTCGGGAACTCCCGCGGATGAGGAGCACAGGTTATTGTCTTCCCTCTCGGAGATTCTCGGTGCCGTGGGATACGAGATGGATGTACCCGTCATATCGCTGTACCAGAGAACCGTTAATACAGAGGGTATTCCCCTGATCTCGGAAATTCTCCGGTGTGTTCACCCGAAACATATTCCCCCGGCAGATATCAGGACTGTGAGGGATTTTCCCTATACGCAGGAAGGGTTTGCCCGGTGGGATGATCAGCTCCTGAAAGGATACCCGGTATCCGGAACGATTTCCCAGCTTCCCCCCTCAGAACAGGGATTTTTTCAGGACCCGGCCGTCACGTCAGTTGCCATGGTTCCGCTCTTCAGTGAGGACGGGTTCCGGGGATTCATCCAAGCGGCCTGTTTCCATGATGCCCATGCGTGGACGGACTATGAGATCAGTTCGATGCAGATCGCAGCCGATGTAATTGCCACGATCATCGAATCGCGCCTGGCCTCCGGAATGATCTTTTCCTCACCGGGACGGGTGCTTCCCGTGGCTGAACTGACAGATCAGCCTCCTGCAATGCTCATGGACGCGGCGGTGGATATCGTGTTCATCGCGGATCCTGACGGGAAGATCCTCCATATGAACCGGGCAGGACTGGATCTCTTTGCCATCGGTCAGGATACGGGAGATACGGGCTCTTCGTATGGGAAGTTCACCGATTGTATCCGGGAGAACATTGGAAAACTCCGATCTTCCCCCCAGGTCCCGGGGGAGGGATCGTTCGATCTTGAACTGGATACCGGGGAGAAGCGGGTATTTCTCGGTCTTACGCTCTCGCCGGTCTACGACAGCAGGGACCGGACCCTGTTCATGGGTATTGCCCGGGACATCACCCGGCAGAAGATCCTCCAGCAGAACCAGCGCGAGATACAGAAAAAACTCCTGCTCATGCAGAAGATCTTCCGCCATGACCTGAACAACCAGATCACCGCCATATTAGGGTACCTGTCCCTGTCAAAGAAGGAGACGAACAACCCGGCTTTTCTTGGTTTTATCGAGAAAGAAGAACGGATTGTGGACTCCATCAGGAAATCCATGGGTTTTACCAAAATATACGAGAACCTTGGCGATGAATCCGCCACCTGGATCGATATCGCGGAGATCTTCTCTTCTGCATGGGCCAGCCTGGCGCAGACGACGGTCCGGCTGGATCTTCCCGACAATTCCCTCGAGATCCTGGTTGATCCGCTTTTCCGGAACGTTGTTTTCAACCTCCTGGATAATTCACTTCGTCATGGAGGAAAGAATCTCTCGGTGATCCGGGTTTCCCTTTCCTGCGGCGATGATGTTGTCCTTCTCTATGAAGATAACGGTGCAGGCATCCTTACTGAAAACAAGGAGAAGATCTTCAACCGCGGTTTCTATACCAATAACGGGTTCGGGCTCCTGCTCATCCGGGAGATCCTGTCACTGACCGGGTTATCAATCCGCGAGACCGGTACCCCAGGGAGGGGAGCATGTTTTGAGATAATGGTACCGAGGGGGATGTGGCGTTCCAAGGAGCAGAAGAGATGATAACGGATTGCCTGGTTGTTTTATCGCCCGCGAATCTGTATGTCACCGCTTCCGGGAGCCGTCCGGATTTACTCCGGTAAAGTTCCGGTTGGTTGTGCACATGAATACCTTATTGACGGCAAGATCAGGAAAAAACCCTGTACCTGCGGATATCCGGTTTTACTGCCGGGACTGCCATGGGAGAGATGTCCGGAAATACTCCCGGGACCGGGTCATTCTCCTCCTCCTCCTCCTCCTCGCTCTTTCCTGCCCGGCAGTATGTGCACGTTCAGAAGGGGGCCTGCTGGTAGAGGTTTCAGAAGCCGGCACCGGCAGCGGGATTAGCGGGGCTTCAGTATATATCGATGGGGGGTACGCGGGCAGTACATCGGGGGACGGGGGCGCCGCTACCCTCACGATCCCCGACATCAGCGGGGGGGCCCACACGGTCCGCGTAACGGCGACGGGGTTCCGGCCCGTGTCGGCCAACATCACGTATCCCGGTAATTCACCACTCCCTATTATCCTCGCCGGCGACCACCTCGTTGCCCTGAGCCCGGAACGTCCCGGCAGCCACATCTCCGTGGTTTTCATCCCCTCCTCTACCTATTACCGGACAGCGGACAATGCCAAAGTTACAACGGACGTGTACCTGGGCAACGAGACCCGGTTCCGCGAGGACGTGAATCGCGTCATCAACCAGACATTCGGTAGCTTGGATCAGGTCACCGACCCCACCGTCACCCTTCCGCCGGTTTTCCGCGACCGGTTCGCCTTTTATTATTATTTCGATCCCGCAGACGCCGCAGATGCATTCTCCGGTTGTGCCGGGCAGGTCCCGGATTCGTACTGGGAAACCGTGACTTTCAGCGATCTCACGATCATCCTCTACCCCCATTACGATGGCTGGTACCTCAATGCATCGTACCAGCCGGTAGGATGTTTCGTGGATTCCGGGACCGGGCACAAGCAAATGAAGGTCCCCTCGGACCGGAATTTCCTGTTCCTCCACGAGATCGGCCACGGCCTCTTCGGGCTCGTAGACACGTACTGCGGCGATACCGATTATTTCGAGAACGAACCGTTCCCCAATGTTTGGTCTACGGAGGCAGCCTGCAGGGACAGCGCCGTGGCCGGCCACCGCGATCCTTCGGAGTGCCGCAGGATACAGCAGGAATACCCCGGCGCTGATCCCTGCATAAAGGATTTCTGGCGATGGGACCCCGATCCCGACATCATGCGGACCAGCGCCAGCGGGATGTTCGGTGCGGCATCTGCCCAGCGGATCGCCTACATTCTCACCATATCGGCAGGGGGGTGAGATCCTTGGGAACAGACAGGTCGCTGTACGTGTGCGGGTGCCTCCTGCTCATTCTCTGCATCGGGATAACCGCGGCCGCAGCACCGGCTTCTGCGGACTATGAGAAGATCCTGCAGCTCCGGCTCGGGTACAGTAACGGGGAGTACCAGGTCCTCACCCGGGAGATCACGTACGGGAGACCCCCGAACCTGGTGATCCTGTCCGGGCCCCTGAGGGGGGTCATCACCGGCAGGAACGGCCATGAGCTGGAGGTCTTTTCCCTTTCAGAGCCCGGGACTGCCATGGGGGTGGGTATCCTCCGGTCACCGGAGAACAGCCTCGCCCCCTATACCGAACACTATGCATCCGGCGAGATGGACCTCGTGCTGCCGGTCCTTCCGGGTATGGAGCGGGTCTCCCTGTACGATACCCGCACCGGGAACCTGCTCGTTTCCCTGGATACCGGTCCCGTATTCTCAGAGTTCTGCAGCGGATATCCCCGTGACCCCGGGTGCCTTGCACGTGAACCAGCCGCGGCCGATGATGGTCCCGTTCCCGGCCTGAGGCAGCTGCTGGCGGGGGTATTCCTTTCCTCTGTTGTGATAGCGATATCGGTCCTGTACCTGGTAAAACGCAGGGGCTCTCCCTCCCCTGCACCGGCCGGAAAACAGACCGTGCTCATCGTCGACGATTCACCGGATATCGTTGCTATGGTCTCGTATGCACTCACCCGGGCCGGGTATAGCTGTATAACCGCGTCCGGCGGCCAGGAGTGCCTCGATATTCTCACAGTCCGGAAACCTGATGTAATCCTGCTCGACGTGGTGATGGAGCCGCTCGACGGGTGGTCGACCCTCAAACAGATCAAGAAAAATCCGGATACCAAGAAGATCCCGGTCCTGATGCTGACCGGTAACTGCCTGACCGCCGGCGAGGCCCGGCAGTACCATATCTGCATCGAGGATTATGTGATGAAGCCGTTCCGGGAAGAAGAGCTGTTTGCGGCAATCGGGCAGATCCTTGCCCGGAAAAAAACCTTCCGGGATTCGCTGCCCATTGCGGAGAAGGCCGGGGTGGACCGGGAAAAGTTCTGCCGGCTCGCCGCCCTGTCAGTCCGGGTTTCTGCTGACCGGAAGATCATCAGCATCCTGGAAAGGCCCGACAGGGACCTGCAGATGCCGGGTATCACTGACCCCGAGACCCGGCAGGTCATCTCGGAGATGATCCGGAACACCCGGTCCGAGGAGGTCCAGATGGAGGAGCTCAGGCACGAGATACAGCAGGCCTTCACCCGGAAGGGATTTGTCCCCCCATCATGGTGATGGGAGGCAGGTCCCGGCCCCGGGAATTTTTTTTATCCTGAACGTAATGAATCCCGGCGACTGGTGGCCGGGCCGGAATAAGATGCCTCTAGTTTCACCATTTGAAACTGTTGCCATGTTTATATATTTCCGGTAAATAATCTGTTAGCAATGAGATGGTTCATGATGGAAAATTCTGCCCCGGCCGGATATATTCCCCTGGAGGAATGGTGTGCAGCATGCCCCGGTGATGCCGGGAAGGGAGGGAAAAACCATAATCCTATGGCGTGTACAACAACGATATCCATATATACCGTTCCGGCATCAGAATTATATTGTGTAACACCGGGCGGATTTATCCCGATTTCCGTTTCGTTTAATAAAGGTGATGTGAGAGGATGAACCGCCCGTTTCAGTATTCTGTAGCATTCTGGATTGCTGCCCTCCTCCTGCTCGTGGTAGTTGTACCGGTCTCGGGAACGGTGTACTCGATCACACCGGCATCTTATCCCACCTCATCGGTATTCCAGATCTTCCTGAATACGACGCTTGATGGCGACACGATCTCTTTTGGCACGGGAACGTATTACTATCACGATATCTGGTTCGAGAGATGCCTCACATTCCAGTCGACCGACGGCAATGCACAGGACACCATCATTGACGGGAATGGGGGGGGAGGAGCATACGGCATATTGTGGAATCAAAGCGGGACTTCCCTTACCACCACGGTTACCGGCCTGACACTCAGGAACGGGATCGATACGTCGTATTCTGGTGGGGGAGGTGCAATCGTCAGTTACGGGAACATCACCGTCAGCTCATCGGTTTTTTATAATGATACCGCTGTCGGCCATTACGGGGGGGCCCTGTCGGGTGCAAGCGGGAACGGGATGATAAACGTCTCCGGGTCAACCTTCACCTGGTGCTCAGGAACCCTTGGTGGCGCCATTTATACCCCTTCCACTGCGGTCAACGTCACTACGTCATCCTTCGTGAATTGCCATGGTACCAATGGCGGGGCGATTTACTCGAATTTTGCCGGGGTGGGGATGAGTAACATTAACTTCTGCGCGTTTGCCAATGTCACTGCCACGAATGGTAAAATCGTAGACTTTCCAAACACCCCCCCCGTGGATCTCACCAACAATTACTGGGGGGCAAACAATCTTGCGACCGTGCAGTCGTTTACCTTTAAGGACCCCCGCCCGTACCTGTTCATGAATATCTCCGCTTCGCCGTCGTCTGTTACCATGCCCGGTACAAGTACCATCAAGACGATTTTCCAGTATGCCTCGGACGGTACCCAGCCTTCCCCCAACCTCCTCCCGGACGGGATCCCGGTATTTTTCACCGTAGGCTCCGGCCCGGGATCCATCCCCGCGGCATCGGTCCTGACCTCTGGCCATGCGGCGTCGGCAACCCTCACGCCATCGGGTGCCGGGACCATCCAGGTCAATGCTTCGACCTCCGGATATAACGAATCTGTACTGGTCACCGTTTCGGCAGCCCCGGTAACCACAGCACCCACTGCCACTCCCACCGCCACTCCTGTGCCAACGTACACCGGCGGAGGGGGCGGGGGCAGCTATTATGTACATCCGGGCAAACCGTCTGCTGTCATCCAGCAGCATATCGATCAGCCCGTTGCCAACCCCCCGGTGCAGCAGCCCGGTGCTTTCGATACTACGGTAATACCCACGCAGACCCCGGCCCCGGCTGTGACTGCAGCAACCCCGGTACTCCACTCTCCGACGATCCTCGACATGATCCTGCCGGCGATCCAGGAATACCAGTTCTGGCTGATCCTCATTATCATTCTCATCATCCTGGTCGCGATCCTGCGCAGGTGGTGGATCCGGCGCCAGAACCCGTCACTGTTCCGGAAATACGACTGATGATATCCGGGAGAGTATACTCTTCCGGTACCATTCTTTCCTTCGGGTTCCCATGATGCATCCTGCCAAGCCACTCAACCGTTTTCTCCGGAGAGACCCCCGGGGAGAACCGGGGCGTCAGCCCGGAAAACGGGGGGTCTCGCCCCTCATCCATTTGGCAGAGAACATGAAAATAAATACCCTTAATCCTCCGGAACAGGATAGTGTTGTATCCTGCCGGGAGTGGGGGCGGGTGCGGTTTTCCCGGGGACGTGAGATATGCCTATGAAAAAATATACGATTCCGGATACCCTGCGGCATTTCATGATTTATTTTATCGTTTTTTTTGCCTGTATCCTCCTCGTCCTTACGGCACTCTCGTTTGAAGACACAAAAAACGAGATCCGTTCGTCCACGAGCATGTACCTTGGCAGTGCCGCGGCCAGTATCGCCTCTGTCACGGACTGGAACTATATCAGCACATTCTCTCCGGGCAATGAGAGCTCGGAACGCTACCAGAGGCTGGAACAGGTACTTAAAACCACGCAGTCCCGGTACCCGAACATCAGGAACATACAGGTAATAGAAAAAACCCCGTCGGGTTTCTCGTACCTGGCCGACAGTGCCTGGGGAACACCGGAGGGACATGCAATCGGCTCACCTTATGTGCCGGGGCCGGCAAATATTAATACTCTTTTTGACGGCACCCCTTACGGGTCACTCCCGTCAGGCAGGATCGATCCCATGTACGGGTCCGCACCGGTACTCGATGAGAACGGGCAGGTCCGGGCAATCGTGTTGATCGAGACCGACAGTACGGGTTTTATGAATTCGATGGATCGGATCACGATGATCCAGTTCGTCCTGCTGATCATCCTGCCGCTCCTTGTCATTGTAACGGTTCTCCGCTCCGAGCTGATCCTCAACCGTTTACGCAAGACGGTACAGAAAAGTGAGGCAGAATATCATTCCGTGGTCGAATCAACCAGCGACGCCGTCAGCATTGTCGACCGGTCAGGTATGTATCTCTTCATGAACTCCCGGTACCGCGACCGGCTGGGGCTTGCATCAGATCCCGGGAAAGGCAGGTCCTACCGGGATCTTCACGATGACGAGCAGACAAAACAGCTCCTTGAGGATATCGACCGTGTATTCACGTCGGGTACCCTGCTGACAACGGACCGGCAGGAGAACGGGCGAAGCCTTTTGCAGGTCCTGAACCCGGTCATCGACCCTGAATCAGGTCATGTCATTGCCGTAACGGAAATACTGCGGGACATCACCGACCAGAAGAAGGCAGAGCAGGCGCTGAACGAGAACGAGAAACGCTACCGTCTCCTGCTGCTGAATGCCAATGATGCCGTCATCCTCTTCGAACCGGCCGGTGACCAGACCGGCAGAATCACTGAAGTGAATGCCATGGCAAGCACGATGTTCGGCTACACCCCGGATGAACTCCTCCACATGAACCTCAGGGATTTCGGTGTACTGAAGTCAGAGGAACCCTACCGGAAAATGTACCAGGAGCTCCTCACTACCTCGCACGCCGTGTTCGAGACCGAGGTCCCGACAAAATCCGGCCATCTCCTGCCCGTTGAGATCAGTGCCCGGCTCTTTACCTTTCAGGACAAGCCCACGGTCCTTGCCAGTATCCGGGACATCTCCCAGAGAAAGGCGGCAGAACAGGCCATGCAGGATTCCCTTGCGGAGAAGCAGCTCCTCTTAAAGGAGATCCACCACCGGGTCAAGAACAACCTCCAGGTGATCATCAGCCTCCTCAACCTCCAGTCGCGGTACATGACCGACCCGGCGATCCTGTCGGTGATTGCAGAGAGCCAGCACCGGGTCAAGGCGATGGCTCTCGTCCACGAGCAGCTCTACCAGACGCGGCGGTTTGCCGGTATCAACTTCCGGAACTACGTCCAGTCCCTGACATCCAACCTGCTTTCCACGTTCAGTACGCCTGCGGAAAAGATCGCACTGAATATCGCGATTCCAGAGGATACCTGGATCAACCTCGATGCCGCCCTCCCGCTTGGCCTCATCATCAGCGAATTGGTGACAAACTCCCTCAAGTATGCGTTCCCGGACTCCCGCACCGGCAGGATAGACCTCTCCCTAATCACGGAGAACGGGAAGTACATCCTCACGGTCCAGGACAACGGCATCGGCATTCCGCAGGATTTTGCCTGGGAACTGGCCCGGTCCCTGGGCCTCCGGCTGGTGAGGATGCTCACCCGCCAGATCAGCGGGACCATCACGCGGATACCGGGAGAGGGGACGGGGTTCCGGATCGAATTCGTGCCAAAGGGGGGAGGACAGGATGATGGCACGGGCTAGGATCCTTATCGTTGAGGACGAACAGATCGTAGCAGAGGATCTCCGGGAAGTCCTGGAACGGAACCATTACACGGTGCTCGACAGCGTCCCTTCCGGACCGGAGGCTATCGAGGCTGCCGGCAGGTGCACGCCAGACATCATCCTGATGGATATCCACCTGATTGGTGACATGGATGGCATTGAGACCGCACGGCGCATCCATGAACACGCCGATATCCCTGTCATCTACCTCACGAGTTTCTCTACCGAAACCGATCTTGAGAAAGCCAAGCAGACCGATCCGTATGGCTATATCACGAAGCCATTTGACCCGCAGACAATCGTCACGACGATCGAGATCGCGCTCAGCAAGCATGCGATCGATATCCGGACCCGGGCAAACCTCGAGACCTACCGGTTTATTGCGGAGTACACCTCCAGCTGGGAGATGTGGAGCGACACCGGCGGCAATCTCATCTTCGTGTCACCGTCCTGCGAACGCATCACCGGGTATACACCGGGGGAACTCATTGGGAACCCGGCCCTTCTGGCAGAGATGGTCCATCCCGAAGACCGCCCGGCCTGGCAGACCTGCATAGAGGAGGCAGCGCAATTTACCGACAGGGATTTCAGCCTTTCGTACCGGATCCAGACAAAGAACGGCGATGTCCGCTGGATCCGGCACAGCTCAAAACCCATCCGTGACGGGAACGGAACTCTGCGGGGCCGGCGGATCAGCAACAGCGATGTCACCGCCGAACAGGAGCATATCCGGAGCATCTCGTTTGCCATACAGGAGAGTAACGAGCGGTACTACTCCCTGGCAGAGACCATGAAGGACACCTGTGTCTTTGTATACGATTTCAAAAACGGGATCGAGTACATCAACGCGAAAGGGGCGGGACTCTTCGGGAAACGGCCGGAGGAACTGCTGAACAGGACCGTCCCCGACCTGTCATCTCTGCCCGGCGTCCAGAATATCATCTCCACCATCGGGCGGTTCGTCCGGACCGGTTCCCCGGCGTATTTCGAGGAGACCTTCTCCCGGTTCCCCGGTGACGAGGTGGCGCTCGAGATCTGGCTCTTTACCCTGCGGAACGAGCGGCAGGAGCCGAGGAAGATCTGGGCGATCATGCACGACGTCTCGGAGAAGAAACGGGACGAGAAGAAGATCCGTGAGTCCCTCCGCGAGAAGGAGATCCTCTTAAAGGAGATTCATCACCGGGTAAAGAACAACCTCCAGCAGGTCGCGAGCCTGCTGTACCTGCAGGAGACCCGCGGGGACAACCGCGATCCCGTAACGGCCCTGCGGGAGAGCAGGAACCGGATCTATTCGATGGCGCTCGCCCACGAGATCCTGTACGGTTCGAAGGATCTTGCGCATGTTGATGTTGACTCGTACATCACCTGCCTTGCCGGGTACCTCAGGACCTCTTTTGGTATCTCTTCGGGGAATATTACGATCAGGACCGGTATCGACCCAGGACTCTCCCTCCCGCTGGATGACTGCATCACCTGCGGAATCATCGTCAATGAGCTGGTATCGAACGCGATGAAGTATGCGTTCGCGCCGGAATCGGAGGGGGAGATCGCAATCGGTTTCCGCTGTCCCGGGCCTCAATGCATCATGAGCGTCTGCGACAATGGTCACGGACTCCCCCCAGGGTTCAGCCTGGAAAAAACCGGGTCGTTCGGGCTCCATCTGGTGGCGAACCTCGTGCGGCAGCTGGAGGGAACCGTTGAGATATCACGGGAGAACGGGACCTCATTCATAATCACTTTTCCGCGGCGGGAATCGGAACCGTAACTTTTTTTCCCCCCCGGGAAGTCATCCTGGTACAATAAATCATGAAAGAAAACCGATAAAAAATGAGGACATCAAAAAAATTTCAATCGTGCCGGCACTCCGGCATCCCGGTGCTGCACTTGTGCTTGCAGATCGTCCCCACGGCACGGAATGCGTCTTCGAGGTCCGGGAAATTGGGGATCTGGCCGTCCCGGAGGATGCGGAGCGGTGTCTTCATGCTGTCGCCGCCGATCATGCACCCGACAATCATCTTGTGGGTGTTCTTCGAGAACCTGACCAGCTCGTTCGAGACGCGTATAGGGTCCGATATTGCCGAAGGGACGGCGATCACAAATGCGATATCCC
Source organism: Methanoregula sp. (assembly GCF_049518935.1). GTDB lineage: Archaea > Halobacteriota > Methanomicrobia > Methanomicrobiales > Methanospirillaceae > Methanoregula. The sequence continues at coordinate 80,516 of NZ_JBEKRH010000001.1, read as the reverse complement.
AGAGATCCTGGTGCTGGATCATAATGTTGAAGGTCCGGGCGAAGCGATCGGCGCTTGAGTCCCCCACCATATCGATCGGGTTTGCCCTGCTCCAGTCCGCGGGGAGGACTGCATCGAGTTCAGCTATGAGTTCCGGGGAGAACTCTACGAGTTCGATCCCATAGCGTTCTGCATAATCTGATGCAAGGACCCCGAATCCCCCGGCATTGGTGATCACGACGGCACGTATCCCCTTCGGGTACCCTTCCGAGGCCAGGAGTTCGGCAGCCTGGAATGCTTCGCGGATCGAACTCGCCGGGATGACACCGGCCTGGTGGAATGCGGCCATGTACACGTCGAAGCTGCCGGCGAGTGATCCCGTGTGGGACGATGCAGCCTTCTGCCCGATCCGCGAGGCCCCTGATTTGATCGCAACAACCGGTTTTGTCAGGGATACTTTTCTGACGGTCTCCATGAATCGCGGGCCATACCGGATCTGCTCCACGTAGAGGATAATGGATTTTGTGTGCGGGTCGTCGCCGGCATAGGTGATGAAATCCTCGAAGGTGAGGTCTGCCTGGTTGCCGATAGAGATGACCGCCGAGAACCCGATCTCCTCCGGCAGGCTCCAGTCTACGATGGTGGTAATGATTGCGCCACTCTGGGAGATGAACGCGATATTGCCGGGCTTGGGGGAGACCGGGTCAAATGTCGTATTGATGGTACGGTGCGGGAGCATGAGCCCAAGGCAGTTGGGTCCCATAATGCGGATCCCGTACTTCCGTGCAGCAGACAGGCACTCCTCCTCGAGTGCTGCACCTTCTGCCCCGGTCTCCCGGAATCCCGAAGAGATCACAATGACCAGCGGGATCTGTTTCTTTCCTGCTTCTTCGATAACGCGGGGGACGCCGGCAGCCGGGATGACAATCACTGCCAGATCAACGGGATCCGGGATCGATGTGAGATCGGGATAGGACTTCCTGCCGAGAATGGTATCGGACTTCGGGTTGACCGGGAAGAGCGACCCGGGGAAGGTGAGCAGGTTCCGGCAGACGGCGTACCCGACCTTGTTGGGATCGGTCGAGGCCCCGACCACCGCGATGGAATGGATGTCCATGATCCGGGACTGCATCTCCGGCATCTGCGGGGTTTCCGTTATCGCCGGTGAATCATCGATGTAAAACCGGGCATCGACAGCACATGCTCCTTTCCCGTAGAGAACCAGGGGATTGATATCAAACTCTGTTATGCGGGGATCGGCATGGAACATCCGGTTCACCGCACTGATAATCCTGACGAGCGCCTCCTCATCGCGGGCCGGTTCATCCCGGAACCCCGCGATCAGCCGGTAGCCCCTGAGCCCATGGACCATGCTGCGGATATCGGACTCGTCGATGGGCAGCACCCCGATCGCCACGTCATGCAGCAGTTCGACCAGTTTCCCGCCAAGGCCGATCGTGATCACTTTCCCGAATGTCGGGTCCGTCTTCCCGCCGATGATCAGTTCCAGGCCGGGGGGAAGCTGCTGTTCGACCATGATCCCGGAGACCACGGCACCGGGTTTGTATGCTTCCACGTTCTTCCTGATCTTACCGAATGCTTCCCGGACATCCCCGGCCGACCCGATTCCCGTGATGACGCCGCCGGCATCGCTCTTGTGGATGATATCCGGGGAGATCACTTTCATCACGAGCGGGTATCCGGCGGCTTCCGCTGCCTTCTCCGCTTCCTCCGCTGTGCGGGCAACCTGGAACCGGGGGATCGGAACCCCTGCCGTATTCAGGAGTTCATATCCTTCGGCTTCCGAAAGTAACGTCCGTACCATGATCAGCGACCCGGAAAAGAGTGGTCCGCTCCCCTTCTTAATGCTGTGTATCAGCGGTACCGGTATACGGGCAGCGGAACAATTTTATCCCGTCATGTAGGGTTGGTTGAATCTGAGGGCGGTCGCCATATCCTCAAGGACCGGAACAATTCCCTCGCCTCTCGAGACCCGGTCATGGATCCGTTCTGCCAGGCTTCCGTTTGCGATACGGTCATGGATAACCGGCAGGAAGGTGCGCTCATCCGCGGTGGCATGAGCCCATGCTGCGTTGTAGAGGGCCTCAAGTTCCGGCCTGAACCCGGCAGTACCTTTGCCGACAGCCTCTTCGGTCAGTGCCAGCAATGCCTCGTGATCATGCTCAACGGGCAGGGAACGGCAGCGGAGCAGCGACCGGACAAAGGCACAGACCGCCATATCGGACCGGATGGATTCCTGCTCGTCAAGCGCCTTAATCTCCAGGCATTTCCGGGAGAACCGGATGATGAGCCCGCTGGAATTCACCCACTCTTCGCAGAGAATCTCCGCATCGCGGGACCGGAGCTCGCAGAACACCTGCTCCTGCACCGAACGGTAGTCCGCAACCGACCGGATCATGCCCGGCACGATCCGGTTGCAAATCAACGGGATCTCCTTCTGGTTGTTCCGGTAGTACACGAGCCGGTTATCACAGGTCCCGGTCAGGCGGCCTTCCACCATCGGCGAAGAGGCCGTGACTGCTATCAGGTACGGGAGGAGCGTGCGGATCCGGTTGTACTGGGAGACCAGGTGCTTCTCGTTTGCATACGAGAGGTTGATCTGGAGTGCCTGGATATTCAGCCAGCCATGCTGGCGGATATTGAAGAGCCGGTTATAGACCTCATAGTACTCCCCCTCGTCATGGTCCCAGACCGGGATATCCGCGGGACGGGCAGTCGGGTGCATGCCGAGGCCGAGCAGCCGGTAGCGGTTCCCGAAGATATGGTTGAACTTTGCCATCCCTTTCACGAGCTGGGTTTCAAGCGCGGAAAGTTCGTCCACCGGATGCCGCGGGATCATCTCGAGCACGGTCTTCTGGAGTTCCTTGCCGAGTTTCACCTCCCCGAACAGGATCTCGCTCTCGTACCGGCCGCAGACCTCACGGAGGATCTGGTCGGAGACCGGTTGCGGGGTAAACCCGCTGTCGTTGATGGAGAACTCGTGTTCAGTGCCGATGGTCATGATGGGGGGAATAGATCCGGGGAATCTCTGCCACTTTTTCTGTCTGCGGCTCGTCAATCCTGCAGACAGCCTCAAGTTCTTCATCCGTCAGGTTCGAAACGAGATGAGTGATGCTCTTTACGGCAAGGGCATATTGCTGTTCATAGGCTTCGGGGTTCTCCCTGTAGAGCCGGACGACCGGGCAGATCTCCTCGAATTTGAGGAAGATCCCGATCACGTCGCCACTCACATCGAACGTGAATGGTCCCGCCCGGCAGGTCTCGGGCTTTATGGTATGGATCCCGCATCTGCCCCCTTCCCGGAATGTGCAGGCACCATCTTCGCGTGTCCTGATGTACCGGTAACCTTTCCGTTCAAAGACCTTTTCCGGCACACCTCCGGCGAGCAGCCTGTGGTAACAGTGTTCGGAGACCGGGGGGCGTGCCTCATGGCAGCAGTGACCCCCGCAGCGCAGACAGATAGTCTCGGCTTGGATAAGCCAGTCCTGTGTCATGGTTCACTTCGCAAAAAGGTGGTCTACGATCTGCTCGTATACCTGTGGGTAATGCTCGTCCTCTCCGCTTTCGAGAGAGGGGTTATCATTTACTTCAATCACGCAGGCATCCCCGTTGTTATTTTTGATGTCCACGCCGTACAGGCCCCGCCCGATTGCGTTTGCGGCAGCGAGCCCGGTCCGGATGATGTGCGGTGGCACATCCCGTTCGGGAACACTCTCGACCCCGCAGTAGACCACATGCCCGTTGACAGACGCCTGGATCTTGAAGGTGACGGACGGGATCGTATACTTGCAGACATAGAGGAGCTTCCCGTCAAGTACACCGACCCGCCAGTCATACCTGCTCTCCACGAACTGCTGGACCACGATCCAGTCCGAGAGCCGGATAAACCTGCGGGCCACCCGGAAGAAGCCCGCGATATCGGTGACCTTCTCCACCCTCAGGGAGAATGAGGTGGACGGTTCCTTGAGGATCAGCGGGGACCCGAGTTCATCGAACAGGCGCGTGACGCCCTCGACCGTGAGGTCCTGCCTGGGAAGGAAGACGGTCTTTGGCAGGGAAATGCCGTTCCTGATCAGGTGCGAGTACATGTTGATCTTGTCTGAACAGATCTGGATGGACTGCGGGTCGTCAATCACCGGGATGCCGTGGAAACCGGCCATGCGGGCGGCAACGTAGGTCACGTTCATGGGATCGGTCCGGGCCCGGATAAAGAGCGCGTCCATCTTCGGGATCTTGGCAATGTCCACGGGGAAGATGAAATCCACGTCATGGCCTTTTTTCTCGGCCACGTCCCGGCAATGGATCAGCGCAGTGAGCTGCTCCGCATTCGAGAGTGTCTTACGGTCAACAAAAATTCCGAGCCGGCTCATAGGAATTCCTGGTGCTGGAGGTATGCGGCCAGAAGCGCCCGTTCCGCGGGAGTGAGTTGCGAGTATTTTGTTGGTGCGAGCGACGAGAGGAGGCAGCGGTCGCCGTACCGGACCAGTACCAGGGTGACGAGTGGTATAGCGAAGATCCCGTAAATTTTCTGTGCGATCGAGGTGGTGCTCTCGCACTTGTCTACGGTATGGCCGAAGATGGAAACGCAGGACTCGATCGCGGCCCCGTCTTTGAGTTCCTGGTAACAGAAGGGATATTTTCCTTTGTTCGTGATATGCCTGATAATCTCCTTGGCCGTCTCGCTGTCGCTGACAACTGCATGGTCTGACGCAGTAGCAAAATAGTTCAGCCCGTACAGGATGGACGGCAGGGGGACATAACCCTGCGATATGCCCCATTCGCAGACCGGGATCCCGGCCAGGTGCGCCCGCTCAAGGCAGATCGGCACCACGCTGGCATCGAGCACCGCGCTGCTTGTGGGAAGGACCGCCTTTCCTTCCATCTCGTGACGGAGAATAGTGTAATACGGTTCAGTCTTGTAAAAATACTGCTCGCTGACTATGTGGAGGACATGGTCGCGCGAAACCGTGAAGAGAGCATCCCGGACAAAACCGGGTTCACGTTTTACTGCTGCCCGTACTCCTGTTTTTTTTGCAGCTGCAAATCCATGGGGGTTTTTCCCGGGCATGGCATCCTGCAGGTGCGGCACGAGCGGTACGCACGAATTCGTGTAGTCCACGTGCTCCATAAGGGGCATTCCCCCCCGATCGTTCATAGGGCGATCAGCCCGTATAAGGATCTGCAGGAAACCCGGCCTGGCCCGGCCCGGCGTCCTGAAGGATGGACATCCCGGTACCCTTGTGCAGGGCAGGAGACAGGATCTGCAGGTGCGTTATTCCGGAAGTGCTGTGCGATAAAAACAGAGGAGGACGCCCGATGGTTCTCTTCATCTTCGTCATCGGATTCTGGACAATCGTTCATATGAAACACTAATCCAACATCTGATCGATGGGATTATCGTTAACAGCTTTTTAGAGCGGGGGTTTAAAAGAATTTTGCCCAAAGGCAAAAATCAGGAAAATAACTGCCGGTTATAAGAGTATACCCGGATCTCCCGCATGCGGCAGCTGTTCCGTCCCGGCCGGGGCCCGTTATATTCAGATGGTAACACTGCTTCCATTCCTCCAACGGGAACCTTGATATTCTCATATCACCATCAGTAATCAACCATGCATATACCAACACCGGAAGAGCTCCGGACGCGCCGCGAAGCGCTTGGTCTCAAACAGACCGAGCTTGCCAAACGGGCAGGGATCAGCCAGTCGATGGTGGCACGCATTGAAGCAGGAAATGTCGACCCCCGGGTCAGTACACTCAACAAGATCCTTGTGGTCCTCAACAGTGCCGAACCCCGGAAAATGCGGGCCGCCCAGATCATGCATACGCCCGTACTCTCGGTCCAGCCGCAGGACGCGATTGGCAGGGCTGTGGAGATTTTTGAGAAGAACAATATCTCCCAGTTGCCGGTGATCGAGCGCGGCGTACCTGTCGGGTGCATATCAGAATCGGTCATTGTCAAGGCAATTGAACAGCAGCGCCTGCACAAGACCCACCAGTTCCTGGTAAGGGATTTCATGGAACCCGGGTTTCCTACGGTGCCTCCGGATATGGATGTGGAAACGGTTGTCAACATCCTGCAGCAGAACCATGCGGTTCTCGTTGTCGAGGGCAGGATTGTCCGCGGCGTGATCACCAAGCACGACCTGATATCCCTGATTATGTAACCCTCTTTTCCCCTCCGGCATGCCGGGCCCCGGCATATTCCGGCTGGTACCGGCAGTTCCTGGTAATGCAGGTCCCGGAGTCGTTTCATTCCCGGTCCTGTGATCTGCTCCTTCTTGCTCCGTTTATGCAAAATTATATATATTCTCTATATCCGAGGGTTACTTATCGTAGCCTACGGGGCTTGCGTAACGGAGTTTTACATGGCGGAAGAGACACAAGATATCAGCAGCATGACGGTTATCGGGGTAGGAGTCGTATTGTTTGTGGTCATTGTGGGGGTCTGGTACTTCATCCTCAAATGAGGAAGAGGCCTGGAAGCATCTCAATAAAAAAAGAGATTTATCAGAGTTTTGAGACAAGGTCGCGGAGTACTGCGGCCGGCTCTTTTGATTTAACCACGCTCGACGCAAGAAGGACGCCATCCGTACCGAGGTCCACGGCAATCCTGACGCAGTCGCCGGACTGGATCCCTGCGCCGGTCAGTACCTTTACGGAAGGACTGACTGCATGTACTGCAGCCACGGAGCGCTGAATGATCTCGGGGTTTGCCTTGGAGACGGAGATTCCGCTCCCGATCAGTTCCGGGGGTTCGATGGCTACGTAATCCGGGGAGAGTGCGGCAGCCGCTGCGCTGGTGCTCTCGTTATTGGAACAGACCACGGAGATGAGCTTGTGGGCCCGGAGGCCCCGGACGCAGGCATCGATCTCGGCAAGGGTGAGGCGGCGCTCCGAGTGGTTGACAAGAGATCCGGCCGCGCCGGCCGTTTTTATGGCCTCGACCGTGATGTGGCCGGTGTTTGCCCCCGGTTCGCACCCATCCACGTGCTGCGCATATACCGGCACTTCAAAGTGGTGGCAGATCGGATGGAGGTCTATATAGGTTGGTGCAATCCCGATGGTGACACCGCTCTCGCGGGAGACGAGCTGGGCGGCTTGTGCGATCATATGGGCCCGGTTACCCATACTTTCCCGGTATGCTTTCATGTTTACCAGAATCAGTGGTGATGTCATTTTCAGAAACCTTCCCCAGGAACTCCCGGATATCCGTTTAAACCATTTTTGTTCCGGGATGATGAATATTTGCAAAGACCATGGATGATTCCGGGACAACGGGATCCCGGTGCAGGTACCCGCACCCGGTTGAAAATCTTGATTAGACCCGGCTCACAAATAACATCTGGACTTCCGGTTGGAAAACCGGGATTATTCAATCTGGTTGCGAGGTGCGATGATGAAAAAGTCACTCTGTTGTATGGCATTCCTGTGTTTGTTTTTCCTGGCATATACCGTATCGGCGGTCGGGGCCGGTGAGAACTGGACGCTGGGAACCTCATCAGCCGGGTTCACGACCCGGGTCGGGCAGGAAGGGGTGGTTTTTGATAACAGGACCTGGGTTATCGGGGGTACAATGGACAACGGGACAACCGGCCTCAATGATAGCTGGTACTCCGCAGACGGGGTGAACTGGACCGAGGCAACTCCGGCAGCAGAGTTCCCCGGGCGGTTTGATTTTTCTGCCCTCTCCTATGACAATAAGATCTGGGTCATCGGGGGATATACCGGGAAAGCCGCACTGAACGATGTCTGGTATTCTGCCGACGGGATCCACTGGACCCGGGCAACCCCGTCAACCGGGTTCCAGCCGCGGTTTGCCTTTGCGGGTCTGGTTTACCACAACCAGATGTGGGTGATCGGCGGGTATGACGGACTCTTCGGCTGGTCGGATGTCTGGAATTCGACCGATGGTGTCCACTGGAACAGTATGAATGATAGCGCCGAATTCGGGGACAGGTCCGGCCTTTCTGCTGCCGTATACGACAACCGGATGTGGGTAATCGGCGGCAACCGGGGGACCCAGATGTTTAACGATACCTGGTATTCTGCCGATGGCAACGTGTGGACCCGGGCCACGGCAGCGGGAGCGTTTGTGGGACGGGCCGGCCATGCAAGTCCCGTATATGACAACCGGATGTGGGTGATCGGGGGCACCGATTCCACGCTTGCGCTGAACGATACCTGGTACACTACTGACGGTATCAACTGGACAGAGGCAACCCCCGCAGCGGAGTTTCCCGGGCGGTTCGATTTCCCGGCCCTTGTGCTGAACGACCGGATGTGGGTGATCGGGGGGACTGACGGTTCTGGTGCCCCGGCAGGGAACAACACGTGGTATACTACTACCCGCTCATCCCCCGTGCCAGCCTCGCCTGCCGGTGAATTCCCCCTGCTGTTGATTGCAGTTACTGTTATTGTCATTGCCATCGTTCTTGCAGTTTTCGTGAGAATGAAGCGGATGGCAGCAGCCGAAGGGAAGAAGAGTTCAAAGAAAGACCGGAAAAAGAAGAAGTAAGCGGGAGCCGGGAGGGCGATTACGGTTACCCGTTTTTATGCTTTTTCCAGATATCCTGCATGAGGTAAGGGCACTGTCCCGGCCGGCTCTCCGGAATCCGGTAGTTCTGGCGTTCTCTGGCCATAGTCGCAGAACAGGTAATGGTATTATTCCCTGAGTCCCCGTATGAAATGACCGGCAGTGATGCCCCCGAGTGCAATACTTTTTATCCGTTCTTTTAATGCAGCCAGCTGCTGCGTCCGGGTCCCTGTATTGCCGCCGGTACCGGTCAAATCGACAGCCGATCGGTAAATCTGCGTCATCTCCTTCACATAGGCCGGAGGTCTTCCCCGTGCATCGACAGCCACCTCGCTGATGCCCGCTGCACGGATATCCGGGAGGTAGTCGATCAGGCAGAGTTCCGATGCGTTACTGATACGGGTGCGGCACTGGCCGTCAGGGCGGATGGGAAATATATGCCCGGTCTCATCCCGTATGCCGGTGAACATTTCGGAGATAGTCTCCCGGGGTTCACGGACCGGCTCCCTGCACGCAAGAAGCAGGCGGGAGATGCAGTCCTCCGTGATCATCGCTTCGACAGGACCCTGCACGATCAGGGCACATGCCGGGCGGCGGTCATCCGCGGGGATGCCACGGATCAGGTTACGGATCTCATCCTGCGAGAGCTCCGGCGAGAGGGTGAGCAGGGCATATGCAGGGCCGGCATTCTGCGCCGCGGCATGGTTAAAGATATTGAGGCCAATGGAGCCGGACAGGGTGATTGCAGGGCAGGCCCTGATGAGAGCGCTTGCCGTGCCATGATTATCTGTCATGCATTCCGTGATCCCCCGGGCATACAGGTCCGGCAGGGCAGGAAGTACCGTATCGAGATAGGTATCGTGCGTGATCCGCGGGAGTTTCCAGATAAGGCGGGTCCCGGAGGTGCGGGCAATCTCACGTGCTGTTATCATGCAGGCCGGAAATGGCTCATGCGGCCTGCTGCCGCACCGGTGCGTTCCTGAGGGAATATCCGGTTCGTAACAGATGACATCCGCGCCGGCCCGGGCGGCTTCACGTACGCCGTCAAGAGTATCGGTATACACGGCAAGACGAAGCGGTGACCGGGCCGGGCTTCCGGTATCCTGTGCTTCCGGACTCCCCGGGAAATACCTGCGGAGCGCCGCTGTGGCGTGTTCCACGGATTCCGGGTCGGGCAGGGAAGCCCCTGCAGGGAGTTCTTCAATGTACCGGAAGAGATCCCGGCGCAGCGCATTGAGGATCGCCAGCGGTGCGAACAGCTTGCCCGGGTAATCAAGGGAGAATTGCCGGATGACAAACGGTGTGCCCCCGGTCTTTTTCAGCTGGACTTCCAGCTGGCTTGTGGTCAGAGGATGCGATCGTGCCGGTTCGAGCCGTATCCCCGGGTGGAATATGAAGGGGAGCGGCGGCCGGCCACGCCGCAGGATGGTGCCTTCCGCGCTGATCCCGCCATCCGGTCCTATAGCAATGTGCAGGTCAACCGGTACCGGCCGGAGGAGTTCCGCTGAGGGTTTTGCTACAATCCGGTGTGCCTTTGCTTCAAGATCCCGGGATGAAGTGATGGAGAGCCGGGCACCGACCGGTACCGGGCGGGGAAGGGCCATTGTATAGGAGTCCCCGTCCGGTGACGGCTTCGTATTGAGCGCCATGCCCCACGACTCCCCCGGTTTTGCCGGGGAGGTAAAAAGCAGGCCGTCACCGGGGACGGGGATGACCGGGACGTCCCCGCGGATGGTGGCCACCGATCTCCTCCGGTCAAACCGGGTTACCGTCCCTATGGGGAGCCCGCGGTGTCCGCAGTCTTCCCGGCCCATGATGTTGTCGGCATGATCGCCGAACAGGTAACCGTCCGTGAATCCCCGGTTGAACGCGAGGAGCAGGCCGGAGAGCGCATCAGGGGACTCCTTCCCTGTCCCGGCCGCAATGGCATCAAGCGCCTGCCGGTACGTGGAGACAACGATCGCGACATACTCCGGGGATTTCATCCTGCCCTCGATCTTGAGCGCAGCAACCGGGGACTGCACCAGTTCGGGCAGGTGCCGCCAGGTGCAGAGGTCTTTTGGGGAGAGCAGGTAGTGTTCCGCAAGCGGGACCTCCCGTACCCGGACCGGCCTGCCGAACTCGTCCGTGCTGCCGGTCACCAGTGCATAGGGCTTCCGGCAGGGCTGGGCGCACATGCCCCGGTTCCCGCTCCGGCCACCGATGACCGATGAGAGGAGGCACTGGCCTGAGTAGCCATAACAGAGTGCCCCGTGGGCAAAGACCTCGAGGCCGACACCGGTATCCTTTGTCTCTTCCGCGATGCGGGAGACTTCCTCGATGGAGAGCTCCCGGGCCAGCACCACCCGCGAGAACCCCTGTCCCGCGGCCCATCGCACGCCGTCCGCGTTGTGGATGGTCATCTGTGTCGAGGCGTGGAGGACGAGGTCCGGCACGATCCTGCGGGCGAGCATCGCGACACCGGTGTCCTGGACGAGGACTGCGTCGATACCGATCGACCAGAGCCTGACGAGGTACTCGATGACCCCGGGCAGCTCCCGGTCATGAACAAGCGTGTTGACCGTAACATAGACCCGGACGTCATGGATATGGGCATACCGGATGGCTTCTTCGATCTCTTCATCAGAGAAGTTCGAGGCATATTTGCGGGCACCAAAGCGCTTCCCGCTCAGGTATATTGCGTCCGCCCCCGCCGCTACAGCCGCCCGGAACGCTTCCGGCGACCCTGCCGGGGCGAGCAGTTCCGGGATCCTGCGGGAAGCGGCATCGGAACGCGCCTGCGTCATACGTGCACCAGTCCCGGGAAGTACATCCCCAGCAGGCCGATAGTGGCGAAGATCGTGAGGACGAGGGAGGGGATATACCCGATCATCGTGAACGCAAGGGACCGGTACTTGTGCCAGCCAAGCACCCAGGAGACCGGGGCGTTCGCATAAACGCCGATAATGATCTCTAAAGGAATCAGGCCGATGATCCCGTACCGCTCGGCGAGAGAGTGCTGGCGGATGAACAGCCGGGTCTTTTCGAGGAAATGTGCAACCGGGGGCCAGGTGTGCCCGATCGAGTCGAAGATATCAAAGAGCCCGAGGAAGATCCCGCACTCGGTGCACATCAGCACCCAGAACACGAAGAGGGGAGTGAGGCCGAGCGCGATGCCCACCGGGGCCGCACCGTACTCGAGCAGGAACCCGCTCCCGATGAGGGCGAGTGTGGGCATGAGGGGGTACCCGAAAAGGAGAACGGGGATGAGTGGCAGTACAATGGCGATGCATACGCCCCGTGCCAGCGCTGCCGCGATATGCCGCAGGAAGAGATACCGGTCCCAGAATTCCATAGCGTGATATAGTGTTGGCACGGTCGCCCATAAACCATATCTTCGTTCCGGAGAGGCGCCTTGTTCCGGCACGCCGGGTTCCGGATAGCACGGGAATTGCAGGGGAACCTCACGGGATGGAAAGCCTCCGTCCGGATTTCCCGGCACGAATCCCTCTTTGCTTGCGTATCTTTTTGTGAACCAACGGCATACGTTCTGTAATGAAGATTGTTGCCGCACTGACCGATCCCTCCCATGCAGCAAGAGCCGAAGCCCAGGGTGCCGATCTGGTGGAACTCCGTCTCGACCTGATGGACGGCGACCCCCTGAAGATCATCCGGAAGTGCAGGAAAGACTGCACGCTCCCGGTCATCGCCACGATCCGTTCCGGGATGGAAGGGGGGCAGTTCTTCGGGGACAAGGATGCGTGGATAAAGAAGATCCGGCCGGTCGTCCCGCACGCGGATTACATAGACGTCGAGCAGGGGTTTGCATGCCATGCCCGGGAGATCCATAAAGCCGGCAGGAAGATCATCGCCTCCCATCATTCCGGCCAGATGGTACCTCTCTATATTCTCTTCGTGATGGAGCGCGAGCTCCGGGCTTTTGGCGATATCCCCAAGATCATCATCACTCCCGGGAACGATGCAGACCTTGTCGAGCTGATCACGTTCACGCAGGCTGCACACAAGCCGATCATCACCGGGGTCATGGGCTCGCAGTTCCGCCATGCCCGGGCAATCCTGCCGGTCTTCGGCTCCGAATTCGTGTACTGTCATACCGGGGATCCGACCGCGGAGGGGCAGTACTCGGTGGAGGAGTTCGTGCAGCTCCGGAAGCTGCTGCTCGGGTAAAGGATCTCCTGCCATCCTGTACGGCATGAGCAGGAAGGCAGTAGGGAGGTGCACCACCTCAACTCTTTTTTTTGCCGGTACAGCCTCTGTCCGGCTCCGGTCTTACTACAGGCCTGGCACATTGTCAGACATATCTGCCAATATCCGACACTATTTATTTCCGGTTTCGCCGGGTTGCCGGCAGCAGCATTATTCACGGGCACTACGATATATCAGAAGTACTATCTGGAAAAATTTTGCCGTCGGAGATACGTGCATGTGGGTATAGGTGAGAACCGGAAACGATTTTTAAAATACATCCGATGCAGAAGACGTTACGGAACCATATTTTGCAATAATTTTCTGTCGTATACTCTGAATATATTCAGCCAGTACTTCTTCCGCATTGTTGCAAACAGGATCATCAATGTTATTATTGGCATTGATTGCGGCCATGGCACAACCTCCTCCGCAAAACAGGGCAACTTTGCATTTGCGGCATTTTGGGATTCTCAATACAGTTCGTCCCTGCCATTTCCGGATTTGTTCCGGGTAGAATTCCAGGTGCGGGTCAAAGGATCCGATACGGCATTTTTGGTTGCCCGTTGATTCGGGGCAGGGGTATATGTACCCGTCGGGAGCGAAAACATAGAACTGCATTATATTTGCTTCACAATAATGGAAGCGGAACAAAATCTTATCGACTTTGCTATTTAACTTCAGGACCTCGTTTACATGGTGCAATACCCTGAAAAGTCTCAGCCTGAAAAAATTTCCATCCTCTGAATAATCCGGAAAGAGCTCCCCGATTCTTCGAACAATCTCATTTTCAGGCATAAAATCGGGGACAGCCCCTTTGGCGTGGTTATCGGAAACCGGCGCTACATCGCAATAAAAATTTTCTTTCTTATTCCAGCCCTTCGCAACTATAAATCCGATAAACTCATGTAAACGTTCGATATTCCCCCGATCGAGATTGACCCGGACATAGACGTGCACTCCGGCTTCCAGTAATGCATCAATCCCTTCGCATATCTTCTCAAAAGTCCCGGATTTATTGGCTCTGAACCGGCGGCGGTCATGAACATCCCGGACTCCGTCCAGAGTTATTTGTAAAGCAATATCGATGATGCCCTGATACTCTTTTATAAGGTCAATATAATCGGAAATATGCGTACCGTTTGTCTGGATATCGATCGACATCTTCCGGAGAGAGGCCAATCTGAATATTTCTTTATTGATGGCATACGTTGAGGGAAGTAACGGCTCACCACCGAAAAGGCTGATCTCGGAGTGGCAGGGTTTTCTTTCTGTAATTATCTGGTCGATGATCTGAAAGATATTCTCAACCTGGGCTGTGGTCATTACCTTTGTATCGCGGCGGCTTTCTTCAGGTTCAAAACAATAAGTACATCTCAGATTACAAGCCAGCGTCGGGCAAATTACAAAAGAAATTTCGTTTTCGGATTTATCGATAAGGTTTTCGGAGATCTCCTTAATCTTTTGCAATGTCGCGAATTCCTCCTGTGCATTTTCAAATAAATATCCTCGTTCTCTGAGAGTTGCAATTAAGTCCTGGTTATTGATGTCTTTGGGATCACGGCCGTGCGTCAGGAGTTCAATGTTCGATTTATCGTCGTTATCAATAATATCTACTGCCCCGGAAAGGGAATTTACCATTAAGAAATAATCCCGGTTTAATGGGTGGATAGTAAGATACTGGGTAATAAGAGCCATCTTTCCCGGATATAAAAAATTGTAATAATTCGCCTGGTACAAACGCCATTAAAGTTATCAGTATACCGTGCTATGCGCCTGGCTTATAACACACTAAAATATTTTCTGATTACTTCATGCGGCCAATGACCCAGCAGCAGAATTTTATACAACACCAGTCGCAAATAGAGCCTACACGCCGCTCTCTTTTCCAGTCAAAGGCCAGTATATCAAGATTATTCCACAGCTCGCTGTTGCAGTTTACGGATATCATTTTTCCCCCTCCTTTTTTTAGAATTATCTAGTATTGAGTTATTAAAGGTTTGTATAAAAAATTATTGCTCTGTCAGGGTTTGTCAATGCATACGTCGTAATCAACCAAAAACCGACCCTGAAAAACTGATAATCAGGTAGTCTGGAAATTATCCACCGATCGCCAATTTGCTCTCCTGGAAATATCCACTATCCACCGGCCATTCCTCAGATCCGCTCTGATTTACCCGCTCCCGGTATTATTTTTTTGCAAGTGCGCCTACAAGTACGGAATAGAACGGACAGGTTCCTACCGCACCGGTTACCAGTGCTATGAGCCCGATAAGTGCCACAAGATACGACCACGGGGCTGCAACCAGATTCAGGGCAAATACCACAAGCAGTACGATACCGATGATGATCCTGACCACCCGGTCGGTCATCCCTACGTTTTTTTCTCCGATTGCCATAATTTTACCTTAATAATGTGTAGTACCGGGTGATATTATAAAAATATGTATGGGTATCCGGTTCTGGTGCATTATAATGGACCTTTAAGTACCGAACGGGTATCGATTAAAAGAGAGTTATTTATCGCTCATCCGAACCGGAACGCCCCGCCCGGCACAACCATCTCGAACCGTGCCCCTTTACCCGGCTCACCGGTCTCCGTAATGGTGATACCGGTAATTGCGAGGATCTCGCGGGAGAGGAAAAGGCCGAGGCCGGTATGTTTCCCGAAGCCCTGCTCGAACAGGTTTTTTTTATCCCCGATCGCGATCCCGGCCCCGTCATCCCCGCAGATAAGGACGAGCCCCCTGTCTGTCTCATGGCAGGAGATGTGGATCTTCGTCATTGCCTCACCGCCGTATTTCAGGGCATTGTCGATCAGGTTGTAGAAGACCTTCCCGAACATGGGGTCAGCATAAACCGAGAGGTCCGCCCGGCCAGCCTCCACCCGGATATCCCGCATGGGCAGGGCAGCAACTGCCAGCCCGGCACTCTCGCTGACGTTCTGCCAGGAGGGAGCTGTCGTTCCCATATCCTCATAGATTTTTGTAAAATCGATCTGGTGCCCCATGATTTCAACAATCCTCATCTCGGTTTTGAGATACTCTGCTGCGGCGGGATTGGTATCGAGTTCTTCTTTCGAAAGCTCAAGATATCCCGACAGGGCCATAAGCTGGTTCTTGATGTCGTGCCGGGTGATCGATGAGAGGATCGTGAGTTTCTTATTTACCCGGGAGAGGGTATCCTCTGCGGCCTTGCGCCCGGTGATATCGGTGATCACGGATAAGAATGCCGGCATCTCCTTAAATTCAATCCGCACGGTATTGATCATGCAGTGCCGGACCGTTCCGTCATGGAGCTGTATATCAATCTCCCGCAACGGGTCTGAGGTATCCCCTTTCTTTTTTGCACTGACGAACGCCTGTGCAGCCTCAGCGCTCGCGGGGGTCAGGAGCGAAAAAACAGACTGCCCGACCAGGGTCTCCCGGGAAGGTCCCCGGAGCAGGGCCGCAGCAGGGTTGGCATAGAGTATGGACTGGCCGTCGTGGACGAAGATGTAATCCGGGAGATTCTCCGCAAGGCTCCGGTACCGCTCCTCGCTGTTCCGGAGCTCGGTATTGGACCGGGCCATATTGAGCATCAGGAATGAGCTCGTTAAAACGATATCCATGAGGATAGTTCCGAGAAAGAAGATCGGGTTTACCGGGTCCGGCCCCCCAAGCGAGTGGTCCCCGGGGGTGACGATCGCGTTCACGGTTATCAGGGTCCAGAGGGATGCCGTGACCAGGAGGGCCGCGGCAAAGCTGTACCTGATCGAACGGGTCTCCGGTTCCCTGAACCGCAGTGCGATGAGTGATGTTGCAACAAAGCAGGGAACAATGAGCACCCCGATAATCACGCCACGCATGACCAGCGAATCGACATGGAACGTGAACCAGAGTAACAGGAGACCGGCCGGTATCAGGGCACAGTACACTATCCGGGGGAGTGCCCGGGACCGGAAATATCTCCCGGTACTGTCAAGCCGCATGATGACCGACAGCACGATCACAAGATCTGCCACCGTGGAGTTGATCATAACGGGCAGGAACCCGCCGATCACGTAAAGGAAATACCCGCACGACGTGACCAGCAGGGAAAGCATCCACATCCGGAACCCGTCATGGGTCTTTTGGGACTTCCAGAAGATGTAGAGCATCAGCGTCAGGACGACATTGACGAAAAAGAGGGTCAGAAACAGGGTCCCGATATCGAGCGTCCGCATGGTATCACATTCCGCCGGTGTTACCGCGCCGGAACTTAATCGATAGTTACAAGAGAGTGTATATTATGCTTCTACCGTATTGAATATTCGTAATTTTATTCCGACGGCCACGTTATTCTCTTAGCCGATAAGGATCACTTTTTTGTGTCTTTCATTATTGGAAATTCGAGACCCGCAGAATAAAGGGGATATCTTGTTGTGTAGTTCATCATCTGCGTCCGTGCTCTTTCCCGTGCCCCCGCCAGGGCCCGGCAAAAGCCCCATATAGGAACAGGCATCAAGCATACCGGCATGAACCATGCAACCCTTCCGGTAATTCTTCTCGTACTCATAGCCGGAATAATTTTTGCAGGATGTACATCAGCACCCGCCCCGGCCCCCGCACCGGTCACGACTGTGGTGCCGGCCCCCGTGGCCACAACGGCGCTGGTGACGGTGACGGCAACGCCCACGGTTGCCGATCAGGATGCCGGGCCGGTCCGGCAGCCCCCCTCCGCCCAGCAGGTGAACCTGCTGCTGACTAAAGATCGCCCGACTTCCGAGCTCCACCTGCTGTACCAGGGCGGCCCGGGCGATGTCTTCACGCAGAAGATCACCATGCGGGTCTACAATGCCGATGGCAGCGTCGAGGACTATGCGATGAGCAGCGGCCAGAAGCCTGTCCCCGGCGATGAGATCGTTGCGCCAGGGACTCATGGCGGCGACCGGTGCGTGGTGTATCTTACTACAGCCGGTAGCGTTTACAAGGTTATCGACGAGAAAGTATTCGCGAATATGTAAGGTCAGGAAATTTCTCTTTTCTGGCTCTCTCTTTTTCCCGCAGGCCCTGTCCGGCAGGTAACGGGCAATGTCCCGGCACGAAAAAAGAACTGGCGCCGGAGCAGCCGGCAGTTCCTATCGGTGGTACTTCGCTTGCTCCAGCCAGCTGTCAATCAGCACCAGCGCAAGCATCGACTCCGCTACCGGGAGGATGCGGGGTACAATGCAGGGATCATGCCGTCCCTTGATGGAAATTTCCGCCTCGTTGCCATGGATGTCGATAGTCTTCTGGGGTTTTGCAATGGACGGCGTCGGCTTGACGGCGATACGGACAACGATCTCCTGGCCGGAGGAGATGCCGCCAAGGATACCGCCGGCATGGTTGCTGGCAAAACCGTTCTTTGTTATCGGATCGTTATTCTCGCTCCCGAACCTGCCGGCAACCTCAAACCCGTCGCCGATTTCCACTCCCTTCACTGCGCCGATGCCCATCATGGCACCGGCGATCTGTGCGTCGAGCTTGCCAAAGACCGGGTCGCCGAGCCCGGCGGGGACGCCCCGTGCGGTGATCTCGACGATACCGCCGACGGAATCCCCGGCGTTCTTTGCAGCCAGGATCTCTGCCTCGATGGCAGCAGTCCCGGTCTTACCGTGCACCGAGACGATCACCCCGGAGATGGCGATGCCCTTTTCTGCAAGGAACTTTATTGCGACAGCGCCGGCAGCGACACGCCCGACGGTCTCGCGCCCGGAACTCCTGCCCCCGCCCCGGTGGTCGCGGCACCCGTACTTCTGCTGGTACGTGAAGTCCGCGTGGCCCGGCCGGAAGAGGGTGCGGAGCTCTTCGTAGTCCTTTGGTTCCTGGGTCTCGTTCCTGACCAGCAGCGCAATGGGCATGCCGGTCGTCAATCCTTCAAAGACCCCGGAGAGGATCTCGACCCGGTCCAGCTCGTCCCGCGGGGAGACGAGGGCGGAGGTGCCCGGGCGCCGCCGGTCGAGGAGGGGCTGGATGTCGCCTGTGCCAAGGGCAAGGCCGGACGGGCAGCCGTCGATGACTGCACCGACCGCCGGCCCGTGGCTCTCGCCGAATGTGGTTATACGGAAATTCGTGCCAAACGTGTTCATGAGAGATACTTCCTGATGGTCTCTCCCGGGACATCGATCCCGAAGAAGAGCCAGAACTGCTCCTTTGCCTGTTCTATGAACATCTCGGTCCCGGTGATCGTCGTACACCCCTTTGCGAGCGCCATCTCGATGAGGGGCGTGACGGGCGGGGTGTAGACGAGGTCGAAGACGGTGAGATCGGGATAGAGCTGCTCCTCTTGGAGGGGACTGCGGGTGTCCGGTTCCATGCCGAGCGGGGTAGCGTTGACGACAAGGTCCGGGCGGATCTGGTCGAACGTGTCCCACGCGGCCCAGCGGCAGCCGGAACGGGCCGCGAGTTCCTTTGCCTTCTCCGGGGTCCGGTTCAGGACCGTCACGTCCATCTCGAGGTCCACGAGGGCGAATGCGGCTGCGGATGCCACGCCGCCGGCCCCGAGCAGGACGGCCTTCGATCCCTTGAGGGATACGAGCGGCTTCCTGACACCAAGCCAGTCCGTGTTGTACCCGGTAGCCGTCCCGCAGGCAAAGACCACGGTGTTGACAGCGCCGATCTGCTGTGCCGCATGCTCGTCCACCTCGTCCACCAGCGCCATCACGTCCTGCTTGAACGGGATGGTGACGGACAGTCCCTTCACATCGAGCGACCGGGCCAGCTGCAGGATCTTTGCGATCTCCGGGTCCTCGAAGAACGTGTAATGGTTATTGAGCCCGTACTCCGCAAAGAGGGCATTGAAGAGCCGGGGGCCCCTGCTGTGGAGGGCGGGATACCCGGCAACGCCGAGGAGGCGGGTGAGGGGATCTGCCGGCGGGTTTGCCA
Source organism: Methanoregula sp. (assembly GCF_049518935.1). Lineage (GTDB taxonomy): Archaea > Halobacteriota > Methanomicrobia > Methanomicrobiales > Methanospirillaceae > Methanoregula. Next base: position 60,914 of record NZ_JBEKRH010000001.1, on the reverse strand, counting down.
GGATCTCCTCGAGCCTGCGCAGGGCCGGGGCTGCAAGGCGCCCGCCCCGGAAGAAGGCGAGTGCGTCCTTCCGTGCCGAGGGGGTTACGACTCCCCTGCTGATCCGGTCGTTGATGATAACGGCGGCCGTTGACGGCGTGGTCCCGCTCGTGTCCATGCAGAGGTCGGCGGAGGCATGGTAGTTCTGCCGCCGGCGGTCCAGCATCTCTGCGATCTCTTCTTGCAGGGGAAGGTTCGTGAGCGGCGGCCGGGGGGACCGGGCGATCCGCTGCTCGATCGTGTCGAGGTCGGCGATGAGGAGGATCACCGTGCTGTCCCGGCGCAGGTTTGCCATGTTGACCGGGTCGACGACAGCGCCGCCCCCGGTACTGATGACGGCGTCGCCAGCCGGCAGGCCCGCGATCACGTCACGCTCGATAGTCCGGAACCGCTCCTCCCCGTCTTCGTGAAAGATGTCCGGGATGGACCGGCCGGTCTGCTGCTCGATCAGGGAGTCGGTGTCCAGGAACTGCACGTGGTGCTGGGCTGCGAGGATCCGGCCGATCTCGGTCTTGCCGGTGCCGCGGAAGCCCGTCAGTACGATTCTTTTCATGGTATGATCCCTTTGAGACTCTCCCAGAACGCCGGGAACGATTTGTTAACGCAGGCCGGGTCCGTGATGGTAACGCCCCCGATGCCCAGGCCGAGCACGGCAAAACTCATGGCCGTGCGGTGGTCGTTTGCCGGGTCGATGGTGCCGCCGTGCAGGGGGGCGGGCCGGATCGTGATCCGGTCGTCGCCGACCGTTACATCCCCGCCCAGCGCCCGGAGCCGGTCTGCTGTGCCATTGATACGGTCGCTCTCCTTGAACTTTAAATGACTGATGCCCGTGATGGTAGTCGGGGTCTTTGCCACCGCCGCCACCATGCAGAGGGTCTGCACTGTATCGGGCGAGGTGGCCATATCGAATTCGATCCCGTGCAGTTCCCCGGCGTTTTCCACGGTGACGGCGTTCTTCCCGTACGTCACTGTGCAGCCCATTGCGCTGAGCGCGTCAAGGAACCTGCGGTCACCCTGCACTGATGCAGGGGCGAGGTTCCCGACCGTCACCTTCCCGCCGCAGATCGCGGCGAGGGCAAAGAAGTACGAGGCAGAGGAATAATCCCCTTCCACCGTGTACCGCCGGGCCTTGTAGCGGTCGGCGGTACTGACAACGAACCGCTCGTACCCGGTCCGCTCCAGCTTTGCCCCGAATGCTTCCATCACGCTGAGGGTGATGTCGAGGTACGAGGCCGATGCCGGTGGTTTTGGGATGATGACCTCTACTTCTTCCTGTGCATAGGGCGCCGCCATCAGGATCGAGGAGATGAACTGGCTGCTCATGGAGCCGTCGATAGTGACCGGGCCGCCACGGAATTTCCCGCTGACGCGGAGCGGCGGGTAGCCGTCTTTCTGCAGGAACTCCACGGTGCCGCCAAGGGCCGGGAGAGCTTTTGCGAGGGGCCCGATGGGACGCTCCTGCATCCGGGCGCTGCCGGTCAGGGTGACCGGGTACTGGCAGAGCAGGGCGAGGGTGGTCAGGAGCCGGAGGCTGGTGCCGGAGTTGTTGAGGTCGAGGGTGGTCGGCCTGCGGTTCGGCAGTGCCCCGTTGCAGCCGGTAACAAGGATCCGTCCCGGCTGGTCTTCCACGGCCACTCCGAGAGACCGGAGGGCACCGGCGGTCAACCGGGTATCTTCAGCTTCGAGGGGACGGAATATCGTGGTCTTCCCGGCAGCCAGGGCACCGGCGATGAGCGCCCGGTGGGTATAACTCTTGGAGGGGGGGGCAGTGAACGTGAGATCGACGCCCGAAATCTTTTCCGGGGTCACATTCATTCCGGCACCCCGATCTCCCGGTAGCAGCCGAGTTCCTTGACGCCGGTGATGGTCTTCAGTTCGGCAATCGCATCGGCAGTCTTCTCCGACCATGACGTATCGAGGAAGAAGACGTACTCGCCGATCTTCCGCTTGGACGGCCGGGACTCGATCCGGGTCAGGTTGATGTTCCTGCGGGCGAAGGCCTCGAGGAGATCGTGGAGCAGGCCGGACCGGTCCCGGTCAGGATCGATAAGGATGCTGCACTTCTCCGGCATTTTGTCGTGAACGGGTGCGTGCGAGATCCGGACGAACCGTGTGGTGTTCGCCGCATTGTTCTCGGTGTTCCGGACAAGGATTGGCATATGGTAGATCTCTGCTGCAATGACCGGGATGAGGGCGCCGGCATTCGGGGTCTTCTTTGCCTCGAGCGCACTCGACGAGTTACTGCTCGTGTGGATGACCGGCACGCCCCACCGCTCGATCGCGTCGCTGCATTGCTCGTGGGTCTGGGGATGGGCGTAGATCACCCGGATCTTCTCCAGCGGTACAAGCGAGGCGAGGTTGTGGTGGATGGGCATGTACATCTCGCCCGTGATGAAGAGCGGGTGCCGGGCAAGGCCGTCGAGGGTCTCGCCCACGCTCCCTGCCTCGGAGTTCTCCATCGGGACTATGCCGTCCCCTTCGCCCCGGGCAACTGCTGCCACGATGCCGTGGATGGTGGGGAGAAGGACGATCTCTTCCGGCTTTGTGAGCCCCATCTTCAGCGCCATCTCGTGGGAGAAGGTGCCTTCCGGCCCGAGCGTGATCAGGCGCGCCGGTGCGTGTTTTGCTGCAACGTGCTTCATCGGTTCACCATACACTCGATCAGGGCATCGGTCATCTTCCGGCCTTCCTCGCAGAACGGGCCGAGGTGCCGGCTGTTCTTCTCAAAGAATTTCCGGAATGCTTCCGGGTCCTTTGCATCGACGATCGCTGCGAGGTCTGCCGCGGAACTCCGGCAGGCCGCAAGGACTTCCGGCACGTACGGGTTCTGCTGGAGGATGTCGGCATAGAGTGCAGGGTCCTGCGAGAGAAGCCGGCCCACGAGCGAGAGCTCGATCTGGTACACGGGGCTCTCGAACTGCTCCGTTTTGTGGAGATCAACGCCCAGCCTCCGTACCGTATCTGCCACGCAGAGCGTGACGAAGTGGGTGAGTCCCTGCACCACGGCCACCGTCCGGTCGTGCTCTTCCGGGGTTGCGATTGTGCAGACGGCACCCTGTGCCTCGAAGATAGCGACGAGCATGGCTACGCGGGATTCTTTCGCCCGGGCGGGACAGACGATGATCGTCTGGTTTTTTATGGACTTCACGGTGGGCCCGAACATCGGGTGGAGCCCGATGACGTCCGCCTCAGACTTCAGCATCGCTTCGACCGGCCTCACCTTGAGCGAGGTGAAGTCGCAGAGGAGCTGGCCAGGCCTCATCAGGGGGGTGATCTCCCCGATCACCTGGACGGTCTCCCGGATCGGCACGGAGACGATGACGATGTCGCACTGCTTCGCTATGTCGGCAGCGGTGACGGCGGTCTTCCTTCCTGAGACCAGCACTTCGTACCCGGCCTTCCCGAAAACTTTCGCGAAGAGCCGGCCCATCCTGCCGGTGCCGCCGATGATGCCTGCCTTCATGATCTTCCCGGTCATTTTTCGCGGATGGTCTCTTTTATCGCCATCCCAAAGTGCCGGCCGCCTTCGAAGGCAGTCCCGAGGATCTCATCGCCGACCTTGAGCGCGACGACCGAGATCGCCCTGCCGTCTTTTCCTACGAGCCGGATCGTCTCGGCGTTCTGGAGGATCAGGCTCACTTTCTCTTTGCCTGCGGCTGCCTCGACGAGCAGCAGGGGCCTCCGTTCGATCTTCACCCTGCCGATGATCGCGGAGTGCGCCGTGCCCTTCCCGTCCGTCACGAGCACCTGGCCGCCTGTTGCAAGATCGGAGAGGTACGCGGTTTTGCCGTCAGGCATGAGGATGTACGCATGGACTGCGCCGGCATTCACCCGGAACGGGCGCGGGGCTACGTACGGGTTCTCGAGCGTCTCGGCATGGACGAGGAGCATTGCGGAGGAGGTGTTCCCCATCAGCATCCCCTCGCCGTCCGAGAGCATGGAGCAGGTATCCACGCAGACCCGGTCGCCCATGCCCACGGGTTGGATCTTTGTCACGGTGAACGGGATGAGACCTACCGTGCCGGTGGTGCTCTTGAGCAGCTTTGCCACCTCCCTGACCACCGCAGGATCGGTTGTCCTGAGGAGGATGCCGTACACGCCCTTCTCCAGAACGTGGACTGCCATCGCTGCCTCCTCGGCATTTTTTACCCGGGCGATGATGTGGTCGGACTGGGCCACGAGGTTCTCGAGCGGGATCACGGTCCAGTCGCTCGTTGTTACTATTACGGGTTTATGTTTCCCGAGCTGCGCCGCCTTGTTCTCGCTTGCCTTGTCGGTGATGGTGCACTCCGTCACATCGGTTCCGGGTTTTATGTCCCCGTCCGGTGCAACGGTCGTGATCCGCCCGAGCCGCTTTACGTCCTCGGCCTTATCAACGACCAGCGCATCCGCACCGCTCTCGATGGCGGTGGTCGCGATCTCCTTGTTCCAGGGCATTTGTGCTGCTCCAGCGCCTTTGCCGGGTCCACGTTGTGGTGGACCACGCTGCAGAGTGCCTGGACGAACGCCTTCGTGTCCTTGCGCTGGAAGGCGTTCCTGCCCACGCAGACACCGGCGCCTCCGGCATTGACCGAGTCCCGGATGATCTGGAGGGATTCGAGGTCGGCGCACTTCTCGCCGCCGGCAATGAAGACCGGCACTGAACATGCCTTCGCGATCTTTTTGAATGCCTCGGGGTCGCCCGGGTAGTTCGTCTTGATCATGTCCGCCCCGAGTTCCTCGGCAACGCGGACCGCGTGGCCGACCGACTGGGCGGAGAACGAGTCGATCCCCTTGCCCCGCGGGTAGCACATGATCAGGAGCGGCATGCCCCAGCGGTTGCAGTCCCGGGCAACGTTCGCGCCGATCTCCAGCATCTTGGACTCGCTGGGCGAGCCGAGGTTGATGTGGATCGAGACACCGTCTGCCCCGAGGGCAATGGCCTCTTCCACGGAACAGACCTGCACCTTGTCGTTCGGGTCCGGGTTGAGCGAGGTGGAGCCCGAGAGGTGGATGAAGAGGCCGATATCGCGGCCGTGCTTCCGGTGCCCGCGCTTGACCAGGCCCTTGTGGAGGATGATCGCATTTGCGCCGCCGTTGGAGACGTCCGAGATCACCTGCGTCATGTCCAGCAGCCCCTCGATCTGTCCCATCGAGAACCCGTGGTCCATCGGCACGATGACCGCCCTGCCCGTGTTCCTGTCCATTATCCGTTCGATCCGAATGTCCTTCCCGATCATGATTTCACCTCAAGGATTCTTAGTGCCTCTTCCACGCTCTTGTTCCCGTGCACGATACAGGCCGCGGCCCGGACGAACTTGTCCGGGTGCCGGTGCTGGAAGGCGTTGCGCCCGATCGAGATGCCGGCCGCCCCGCCTGCCATTGCGCCTTCTATCAGTTCAAGCGTTGTGCGGTCATCCGTCTTTGAACCTCCGGCCACCACGACCGGCACCGGGCAGCCCCGGGTCACCTCGCGGAACGACTCCGGGTCGCCGGTGTAGACCGTCTTGACGATGTCCGCCCCGAGCTCGGCTGCGACCCTTGCCGCGAGCTTCACCTGGTCGAGATCGTTGTTGGTCTTGATGTTCTTCCCCCGCGGGTACATCATCGCGAGGAGCGGCATGCCCCATTCCATGCACTCGACCGACACCGTCCCGAGGTCCGAGAGCATCTTTGCCTCCGACTCCGCCCCGATATTCACGTGCATCGAGACCGCATCGGCCCCCATCTTCAGCGCATTCTGCACCGAGTTGACGAGCACCTTCTCGTTCGGGTCCGGCGCAAGCTTCGTGGAGGCCGACAAATGCAGGATCAGCCCGATGTCCCGGCCGCCCTGCCGGTGCCCGTGGAGCGCCAGCCCCACGTGCCCGATCACCGCGTTTGCCCCGCCGTCCGCGACAAGATTGACGGACTGGCCGATATCGATCAGGCCCGCAATCGGCCCGTCCGAGACCCCGTGATCCATCGGTACGATGATCGTTTTCTTCGTATTCCGGTTCATGATCCTTTCCAGGCGAATTTCCTTTCCTCTCATGGTGTAACAACAACTCCACCCCCTGACTTTACTTTCCAAGCAAACCAGAGGGATTACTTCAATACCAGTAATAAAACCGGTAATAAAATGCAAATGCAAAAAAGCCAAAGAAGCTAAAACCTGCGGTCCTTGCTTCGGGCTGCTGAGAAACGATGTTCATGCAACGGACGGGTGCCTGGCTAGTGGAGATAAAGACATTCACGGGCAAAAAAACCCTCACGAATGCTGTGGCACTCTTCCTGCATATTTTATTGTTGGAGGCCGGGGTATATAATTGTGTGTGCTAATGAGTAGCATGGTCCGGCAGGTCATCAGACCTGGAGGAAGAGAAGAACCAGAAGGGTTCTTCGAATTGGGGGAGTGTTCGAATTGGATCTTATGCACTTTTGTTTTGGGTTATAGTTATCTCGTACTTTGCAACCCATCATCTCTGATATCACATTCCAAAAGAGCTAAGCGCGGGTCTTGCTAAAAATGTTAAAATCATCAGCCATGGTTGACCCTGTTTATTCAAAGCCTATGAAGAATATTTTTATTGTATTTTATTATAAGAGAATTAATCATTAGTGGAATTAAAATATCATATATGAAGTCTCAGCCTATTTCTTCTTGGATAAATTTTGGGACAGGATTAAGATATCTTCAAGATGCACAAAAAGGGTATAGTATTGAAGGAACTAGTTGTGTTTTAGAGAATATTGATGGTTTTTTAAAGAAATTGGATAAATTTAATTTGAAGGTAACTGAACGAGCAGCCGGAGATTTAAAATCTTTTAAATCCGATTTAGAGGAGAAATGCGCTAGGTTAGAATTGGAGAAGAAAGACGTTGAAAAACGTCTAACTCAGGAAGAAGCCAAACAATTAAAAGAAATCATAAAAATTTTGAGAATTACACTTTTTGCAGAAGCAAAAGGATTTTCTGCTTATGTTGCAACTGAAAAACGAATTGATGTTGAAAAACTCATAAATAACGTATCTAGTTTAATGGCACCTAATATATTCGAAAATTTAACTAAAATAGGTAAATATGATTTTGAAGAAGGGTGTAAATGCATTGCATTTGAGCGACCCACCGCAGCAGCCTTTCACCTATTACGAGGGACGGAAGCGGAATTAAGAGAATATTATTATCGAAAAAAGAAAATTCTTCGAAAAGATCAAAAGTCGTTTAAATCATGGTATACTATGACAACCGAATTACGAAATTTAAAAAGTCTTTCAATCCCAGATTCTCTTCTCAATAATTTAGATAATATTAGAGAAAATTACAGGAATCCAACGCAGCATCCCGAATTGATTTATGATATCGAAGATGTTCAAAATTTATTCCCATTATGCGTTGAAATTGTGAATCGAATGGTATCGCAGAGAGTGAGAAAGAAAAAAAAAGTTAAAACTCCTTAAAAAAATATTGAAGTTCAAAACATTCTTGCATTTTGAGAAAGATCTGCTACTTCGGGTTGTAAGTCAGTCCCCTTTTTCTCAACGTAGTCATATATGGTGAAAACCGGGATGTTTGTAATTCCGTCAGCTACCACTCAATTTCAGTTTCCCGCTTCTCCTCCATCGTGTTTTTCTATCAATCCCTATCTGTTTCGCGTCACATTACCGAAATCAATCACCGCGATTTTATCTTGAGCAATCGGCAATATCAATTCCAAGCCCCTTGCCCCACGCGATCCCCGGCCCGGCCACAGCCTCGCGCCACCGGCAGCAGTGGCGATGTGCTCCAAACTGGGCGGGGTCTCTCGGCCGCATCGTAGGAGTCTTGTTGGGGTTCTGGATTGGCAACGGGATCCAAAGTTGGATCTGTTAAATTATTTCTTAATTCTCGGCAGTTGAGATGCACCTAAAAAATTAATTATATCCCAGATAATATTATCATAATGTCTTTTAAAAAATCGAGAGATCAAATTTACAAAATTCCCGAAAAATTACTACTTGTTATTTTGTTATTAGTAGGAATTGGAATATTAGTAATTACTTTTGATAAAATTTACCCAGGTCCACTATTAAATGAAACTTCGTCGACTTTTATTGACAGTACAAAAAATATTTCTAATATCATTGCGGGAGCTTTGGTTGCATCAATAATTGGACTATTTTCTTCTGTTGCTATAATGGATTTAGATTATCAGAGAAACCGTGATAATATAATTTTAGGTTTTTATTATGAGATAATGGACTTGAAAGAAAAAATTAGTGAGATACCTGTTGATAATTTTCAAGATTGCATTGGATATTTCGTGATTCATAAAATAAAGTTATATTCGGAAAATGGTCTCTACTTTGTTTTGAAAAAGGAATTGTTTGTATTGGATAAATCAATTCTTGAGAAAATATTGGAGATATATCCTAAAATCATCTTCGTTGATTCTATAATCCCAAATTCTGGCGACCGTCATGCCTCTCCAGAGTTACTAAAAATTCATGAAAATATTGCAGAAATAAAATTAAAATTAGATGCCCTTCTTCTTATTCTGAAAAACGAAGTACAAAAAATGGAAGAATAAAATACATATTTTTCGAAAATGTATCACTCCAATTTTTCGAGAAATTTCCATGCGAGCAGCAATTTTCCCACCTACTCCTGCAGGGGGGTCGGCCGGCCGCCTCTCCAGGGCCTCGCTGGGCAGATTACCGGCGCCGGGATTTTTCCGGCAATCGCTCCGCCGCGGAGCGCTTTTCGGGGCGGCGGCCGTTCATCGCTCACCAAAATTTTCCGGCAAATAATTTTCTATAACCAACCCGACCCCACAAGAAAATTTTTTCAAGACCCCCCTACCCCTCTTTGGAAAAATTTAAAGAGTCCCATGATCCCCGGATTGCAAGTCCGGAAAACAAGGGTTTCCTTCACTTGCCCCTACCTGCACCAATGGCCCACTCAGTTCCGCGATTTATTTAAGCTCTGTTTACGTTTTACACCGCAACGCAAAACGCCCCATCCGGCCAGAATCCCACAGATATCGCGTATTCCCAAAACACTTGCACAAAGTAGGGTGGTTTTTGCACATAATTCCGGAAATGCTTGTCGGGAATGGCAATCCGGGCTCGTATATGGCCCGGATTTATGGCCCTCAACTAGGCCGTCAAGAAGGCCTCCCGGTTCGAGGAAAAATCCAGATCCAACCCAAAACCCATTGCCTCTCCTTTTCGCCCGCCCAAAAGCGCCCATTAGGGCATGGTCCGGAGCATGGTCATTCCACGACGTAAAAACCATAAAAATCCATGCAATAAGACCGGTTCAAGACACGCATTTTCAGGTTTAGGACACGGTCTTTTCCAAAAGCAGTCAAAACGGAGCCCTGTACGGGCCCGGATTGGGTGGGGAAATCACAAGGCAATATGAAAGGTTCTTAAAAAAGTGGGAGATCCCGATGAAGGATCTCCCTATCGTGGTGTCTGGCAAAGTCCCACAAGAGTGACATTGTTCCACATCCAGAACAATTGGTTTAGAGCCGGGGGTGGCCACTCCGGATTTTTTGTATCATATTTGTTCGATTGCTTTCACCAGGCACCCCTATAGTCATCGCCGTATCAAGGGATAAAATTTGTTAAACATCTATCAAACATCCTGATACGTATTCTGTTCCTTGTTCACTTAATGTATAATCTCGTGAGTTTTGTTACACGGGGGAGCGTAAGAAGAAAAGTGATCAAGGGCCTTCTCCGTCCAACCACCACAACGGAACTTGCGAAGATGATTGGTGTCGACCGGGCCGCAGTGAGTAGGACTATTCATGCTATGGAGAAAGTCGGGCTCGTGGAGTGTCTGACGCCGAACGAAAACAGAGACCGATATTACCGGACGACCGAGACCGGGAAGAAGGTTGCCGAGATTATTGAAGGAAAGGAAAAATAATTTTTTTTAAATCAATGAAGATCCTTCACTTCCGGTCTCCATTATATATTATCTATAGTGTAAAGTGATATCATGCCACGATTTATTATAACTGATTGCGTTGCTTGTATCAATTATCTAGATTTCTCGGATAAATAACGGCGCAGTTTACTAATCAAATCTTTTCTAAACCAATTTCCATAGTTATTTTGGGCTCTCCAGTTAATAATAAAAGATTCATATTCAGAAAATATATCTTTGAATTTTGGATCGTTAAGGGCCTCTCTCCAATGGTTTTTTAAGTAATCATCAATATCTTTTGGCATTTGCTCATAATCATTGCCAAAAAATTCCTTTAATCCATATTCGCAAATCAGAAGTGCATCACGCCAAATTGCAAAAATTTTATCGTTATATCCTCCCAAGCCAGAACCCAATATGAGTGCAATTTCATTTGGTGGAAAATTGCCCTGTAGAATGAAACTAGCCGTGCTGGGTCTTCCATGAATATTATAAAAATCATATAAATATCTAAATACACACGGGTGTGTTCTTTCAACTAAAAATGATAATTGTCTAAACTGTCTCCAATTTATTTTCCCTTTAACCCAACCTTTTAGAAGTTCAGCTAATATCAACGCTTTAAATTCATCATCAAAACGATCCAACAAAATAAGAATCTTTTCGTTTACCTTTTTACGGAATTTTACGTCTGTTAAAATATTAGAGACGAACTTTTGTTTATCTTCAGTACTCAATCCTGAGTTGTATTGTTTAATAAAAAGAACGACTTTTTTCATAAAAAATCGATCTCTAACTCTTAAACCTCCTTTGGATATTATGTTAATAGCTCGGAGAATTGGAACTACCTCCATAATGTCTGATTTGATAAGTTCATCAAAATCCAACTCTAATAGGGTCTCGCCAACCTCGTATGTTTTTTGAAAAATGGATTGATCCATTGGTTCTATTATTGGTTCAATTATTTCCTGATCCCTTTCCACCATTTGTCCCCCACTCTATACAATATGGTTTTTATTAGCCCAAAACTAAATGATAATTGCGTATAATCTGCGATAACACCAAAATGGATGATCGTGAAATTGCGGTCACGGTGCTCCGCAGTCTTTGTTTGCGACGGGGATATGACTGGCAACGCTTTCGCTGACGATCCTGCGATCACCGGTCCGCCACCAATCTCATTTTTTATTTTTCATCCATACAACACAAGGAAAACCGTGAAATATTTTCCCGATACCCAGGTCAAATAATGCCAACCGTATTTTTCTCTTCAGGGAATTTGGTTTGGTCGTGGCAATGATCGTATCCCGAGATATGGAGTCTGATGGCGGGACGAATGCCGAATCCATAATTTCATTTGGATTTTTATATGTAAAGTATTTCACCAGTTTTCACGGAAAATTTCTCATCATATTCACGGGTTCCACCTTCGCGATCCCCACCCCGCCTCGTCGGCCACCTCCTCCCCGGCAGACCGTGCCCACTCCGGCGCCGGTGGCAATCGCTCCATGCCCCCTCCACCAGCCCGTATTTTCATAAATCCGCCCTTGTATCGTTGCTAAATGTGGTCATTTCCGGACATAATAAGACCCTCAAATTAACAATCCGGGCCCAAAATCATCTCCCCTGAAAAACAGAGTGCTTCATTTTGAAGAAAAGTTGTCGGTGGATCTCTGGAAGTGGCCAATCGGAGGCGAAAATGACCCCGTATGGGCGATGGTCTCCGGCTCATCTGAAGAAGGGAATCACGACCTGGGATGAATAATCTCTCATTATTCTCCCCGGTTCCGCCTTCGCAATCTTCACCCCGCCTCGTCGGCCTCTCGATCGCCCGGTGCCGTGCCCCACGCGATCACCGGCCCGGGCCACAGCCTCAGGCGCCGGCGGGGATGCGGTGTCGGACGGGCGCCGGCAGTGGTGATGCGATTTTCCCCCACCCCCTTCGGGGGTCGCTCGGCCGCCTCGTCAGGGCCTCGCTGGGCAGATTACCGGTACCTGAACCTGCCGCGGGGACCGGGAAAAATGTAGATAGGATTATTGTGGGGACGGGGAAACAATAACCGCAGATTATTCTTATAGTCTGATTCCTTTTTGGAATATTTTTTTGACGTCGGTTATTCCGGGGACAAAAATAATTTCGGCAGAGATATAACCCCCCGGAAAAAAACTGCAACAGTTCGTGATGATGGTAAGTGACATTCCACCAGCCTGCATACCACCGGCGAGATCCGGATTAGAGTAATGCTCCGGGGGAATGTCCTGCCGTCAGGTTCCGGGGGAATGGTAAATTTTGCATAAACTACGGGAGCACTTCTCAATTGAGTCTGCAACGAATGCGTGTGATATCAGATTTTGTTCAGGACGATGGGGTTGAGGAGTATAGGTATGAAATGGCATAATCTGGTTCTTCCATCGCTTTTGATTATTGCACTGGTCATGATCGTGCCGCCGGTTTCGGCAAAGGTGTGGACAATCAATAACGGGACTGCCGGCATCATCCAGAAAACGATCGATAACGCCCGCAGCGGCGACACCATCGACCTGGGCCCGGGGACGTACTTCGAGCACGACATCAAAGTCTCAAAGGATATTATTATTGAGGCAACCCCGTCAACCCGGGGGACCGCGATAAATACCTTCATTGATGCACAGGGCCGGGGCCGGATCTTCAATGTTACCGGAAAAAACTCTTTTACGGTAAATTTCCTCTCCCTGCAGAACGGGAGGGCAGATAATGGCAGCGCTATCTACTTCAACGGAAATGGCGGCACTCTTAATATTGTCTACACAACGATCTCCGGCTGCTCGGCAACGGTCGAAGGCGGCGCGATCTATTCCCCCGGTCCAGCCATCATAAACATAGAGGATTCTACCCGGATCACCGGGTGCTCGGCAGAAGTTGGTGGTGGTGCAATCTATTCCGGTGGCGGGACTCTCACCATAGACGACTCCTCATTTTCTGACTGTTCGGCATCAGAAGGCGGGGGTGCAATCGCAGCGAATGGCAGCACGATTATCATATCTTCCACCACTTTCACCAACTGCCAGTCATCAAATGCGGGCGGCGCGATCGCAACATTCAACGGCAGCACTATCAGTATAACGTCCTCCACATTCACGAACTGTTCGGCTACTCCCGATGGCACCGCGGTCGGCGGCGCGATTGCAACATTTGGCGGGGGGAAGATTACCATAGAAACATCCACATTCAAGAGCTGCTCAGCAGATGGCGGTGGCGCGATCTCTTCCCAGAACGGCGCAACCCTCATAATAGAATCATCCACGTTCACCGACTGTTCGGTAACAACTGGTGGTGGTGCCATTTTATCAAACGGAAGCGGAACAACTACCATAACGTCCTCCACATTCACGAACTGTTCGGCAACAGGATCTAACGGTGCGATCGAAGGTGTTGGCGGCGCAATCGCTATCGAAGGCACAACTACCATAAAGTCCTCCATGTTCACCAACTGCTCGGCGACATCCGGAAGCGCAGCGGCAGGAGGCGCGATCGCGGTACTTGACCAGGGAACACTCACCATTGATTCATCCACATTCACCGGCTGCTCGGTTACAGGAAACAACAGTGGTGGCGCCGCCGGCGGTGTGCTCTTCACGGGCGGAACTACAACCATAAAATCTTCCACGTTCACCAACTGCATGGCAACAACTGCCGGTGGTGCGATCTTCACGGTCAACGGGGAACTCACCCTGAAATCATCCACGATCACCGGCTGCTCGGCATCACAGGGCGGAGCGATCTACGCCCAGGGCCCTGTTACTATAGATCACTCCTCGATCTCCAACTGTACCGCACCAAACGGTGGCTGTGGGATTTGGTCCACATACACTGCGTCCCCGACAATAATCTCCTCCACGGTCTCTGTCTGCCCACCCACACGCGTCTGGTCATCCAATGTAAGCATAATGCACGTGTGCGGCGTGTCGCTGTTCGGGTTGTGCCTGTCCGGTGGCAAAGCAGTACCTTTCGCCGTCCCAGCACATCTGGTAACCGGCAACATCTCTCACATCCCGGAACAGGCCGGCTTCCTGGACCAGGTTACAGGAGGGCTTACCGGTTTATGGGCCCGGCTCTTGCCCACACCAGCGGGAGCGGGTAACAACGCAGAGCCGCTCGCAGTCGACAAAGTTTCCGGTATTCAATCACAAATCACACCGGACCAGACCGGCAGCATAGCCGTGACTTCCGACCCGGGCGGTGCTGCCATCCAGCTGGACGGCACCGATACCGGGCAGGTCACACCATGCACGCTCAACCTTGTCACGCCGGGTGATCACATCCTCACTGCCAGCCATGCCGGATTCAACCCGGAAAATATAACCGTAACCGTTACCGCCGGTTCAACGGCAACCGCTCACTTCCCGTTCGGGCAGAACCACAAAATGTCCATCCCGGTGACTTCCAGACCCGGTGGCGCCGAAACCCCTCTCCTTATAAGCCCCACGACGATTCCATCCCCGGTTCTCACCCTCAATCCGGGTAATCATATTACTCATATCAACGATGGAATTAATCCGGTAAACACGATAGCCCCGGTTACAGCGGTCGTAACACCGGTCATTACATCAGGGATAAATGCACCCGTGAACGCAAACATCCAGCACCTCAGGATCACAGATATCGGGTCCCTCGCAGTTACCTCAACCCCGGCTAATGCAGAGATCTGGATCAATGGCCAGTATTCCGGACAAGTTACGCCCTATACATTTACGGAGGATTCAGGGACCTACAAGGTTGTCGTGAAGATGGAGTGCTACACCACCCCGGACGCACAGACCGTTGCCGTTTCTCCACCCGAATCGGCAACAGCCGACTTCAATCTTGCTTCAATAAAAGGCTGTAACCCGACAATACGTAGAATCTGATGATCATTCGCCAGATGGCCCTCACGAGGGAGAAAAAGAGATTCGTTGAATGCCTGACGCCGGATGAAAAGATGGACCGGTATTACCGGGCTACCGGGACCGGGAAGAAGGTTGCCGGGTTTATTGTGGGAAAAGGGAGTAATTTTCCCGGGGATTTTCAATTTTTTTAAGAAATTCCAGAATCCATCAGTAACAAATTAGGATAAAGATCGCGAGAATACTTTTCGAGATGTAGTGGAGGTTTTCTACCAAGTCATATTTCCATTGATTCGAGTGGACTAATCGTCCGGTGATATTTTTTTCGGCTCATCGAAATTTCCTACTCAATCGCCAACTGATCTAAATCGTAAAAAGGAAGAGTTATTTCGCAATAAAATAATTATCAAGGTATGCAAAAACGGATATTATTATTTTCAGTTTTGATTATCTGTATTGGAGCGGTTCTCGCAGCAGGGTGCACCAGCAGCGCATCTCCTGGTAGTACGACAGCCGGATCACCGGTCAAGCCGTCAGTCCCATCCGCGTCGGCTACTCCGGCAATGACCGAGGCTGGCGGAGGTTACCACCTTACTGGCCAGGGAATACAGAATACCGGAATATTCCATCTAAACAAAGGCACGGCGACATTCACCTTTAAGATGACCCAGCCCGGGAGAAACCCGGTATTCGAGGCAAACCTGTATGATAGCAAAGGCAACTGGTGCGCCCTCATCGCCAATGCGCCGACCGGCAGCGCAACCCCGATCACCCGCAAGCAGATAATCTCGTATACAAGCGACTATTACATCAACGTGAACACACAGGACAACTGGGACATCACCATATCCCAGTAATCCCGTTTTTTCAAAGCCCGCGAGGGAATTCCGGTAGATCCAGACTACGGGTGAATATAACAATCGTTATTACAAACCACCTGCAAATTTCACGTTAATCTGGTGTGCCGGATTATGCAGACCGGAATAACTCTCAAGCAGCATCCGGCGTCCTTCATGAATTCGTGTCATCCCGGATTTATCGGGAATTCTGAGGTTGGCTTACGTGAATCCGAAACAGTATAATCTGGTTCCGGCATTGCTGCTGGTTATTGCACTGGCAGTTATCGTGGCCGGTATAGGTATGCCGGTATCTGCCGATAAATCAAAAGGAACAGGTTCTTTACCAGCACCAGGTGTTCAGGACACGATTAATCCGGTATCCACGAACTCCGAAGGAGACCAAACAGAACCTGTTATGAATCTTACCGAAGATGAGATGGATGAACTGCAGCACGAGATAGATACTTCGCCAACATATTCAGCACCCAGATCCTCGCCCCCGATCCCCAAAGGTTCATTGAGCCTGCTTCCGTACCTCCCCTATGTTCCAAAAGAACGAGGACAGGGAAAATGCAGTGACTGCTGGGTCTGGTCATCGACCGGGGCCATTGAGATCGAGCATACGATCAAATCGGGGATACGTGACCGGCTTTCTATCCAGTACCTTAATGATAATTTTGGCAGCGGCCCGGTTGGCGTAGATTCCGGATGCTGCGGAGGGAGTGTGGGCAGATTCGTAGACTGGTATTCCAATAAAACAGCAAACCCGGATGCTATGAAACTGATCCCCTGGTCCAACACCAATGCATCGTTTGCTCCCGGGCAGAGCTGCAACTCTCCTATTACGGTGGGCGAACCCATCTCTATCACTCCATCCTACCAGATGAGCAGCCTCTCGGCAGCTACGGTTTCGAGCTTTGGCGTGGACAAGGCCACCGCTATCAATAATATCAAGAGCGCCCTGAATGATGGCCTGCCTGTTCTCTATGCTTTTAATTACGATCATACAGATATGAAGGCGTTCCAGCAATGGTGGCGCAACCAGCCTGAGACCGCGATCTGGGATCCCATGCCGTATGAAAATGACGGAGGAGGGGCGGCGCACGTAACTCTCCTTGTCGGGTATGATGACAAAACAGATCCAAAAAACCCGTACTGGCTTGTG
The DNA here is from genome assembly GCF_049518935.1 of Methanoregula sp. Taxonomy (GTDB): domain Archaea; phylum Halobacteriota; class Methanomicrobia; order Methanomicrobiales; family Methanospirillaceae; genus Methanoregula. The sequence continues at coordinate 44,132 of NZ_JBEKRH010000001.1, read as the reverse complement.
GTGAACAGTTGGGGTGCCCCACCGAACCGGCCGGATGGCACATTCCGGCTTTCGATGAATATGAATTATAACGCGGCCATAAATAACCCGGGCAGCAAAAGCAAATCCAAACCGCGTCAGCAGCAATCATTCCATATCATTGATGCAGGTTTCGTGGATACTCCCGGGACCAACGTCACCGGCGGCACCGTACCTTCGTCCGGTACCATGGCCACCACGCCAAGAGCCGGACCCGGCACAATACCTGTCTTTGGAGCTCTAACCCTCGCGGGGATCTTCTTCCATGATAAAAGAGACGGAAATTAAGGTTTTTAATGGATGGCTGAGGTTCCGGGGAACAGGCTCTGAATTTTGTCAGGAAAAGAGAGTACACATCCCTGTCATCCGTTCCTTTTCCCGGGGGTCGGTCCATGCTGTAGCATCCCGTGGATTCCATCCCACTATCCCCACCCCGCCTCGTCGGCTTCTCGATCTCCCGGTGCCGTGCCCCACACGATCCCCGGCCCCGGCCACAGCCCCGGCGCCGGCGGGGATGCGGTGTCGCCCGGACCACGAGAATCAGAGCCGTCCGGGCACAGGAGAAAGCCGGGCTCGTGGAATGCCGGACGCCGGATGAAAAGATGGACCGGATTTACCGGACCACCGGGATCGGTGCTGTAATGGGGATGTGTGGTGTAATTTGCATTGAATCACCTGCATCGATCTCCACCGATCATCCATAAAAACTATACCGGAGGATGTTGTGATAGGTGCCAGACACAGAACCTTCCGGCCTATTCCGTCTTATGCCGGTTTTTTCGCACAGAATTCATGGACGCATATGTCGGCATAGTGTGGTATATGGTGATATGCATGACGACGATGCTCCACAATTTTAATCGGATTAAAGCCAGTGCCGGTTAAGTACCCACTCAGTTGATCCCTCGTCATTACGCGTGGCGGTCTCCATTCACCGTGAGACTTGACAACCTCCTCCCCTGCCAGCCCAGCTGTGGAACCAAAGAGGATCCCTCCGGGTTTGAGGACGGACCATGCATTCGCAAGATAATTTCCCAATATCTCATCGTCAGTAATCACATGGAAAACGGATCCAGAAAAAACCATGTCGAATTCCGCTGGGCCGAATGGAAACGTCTCTGAAACGGTAAAGAGATCGCATATCTCCTTCTGGTCACGGTAGAGATCAAAGCCGAGATTGATGCTTGCCCAGTTGATGTCGAATGCCGCTATCCTCTCCCGGGGAAACCCATCGCGGATCAATTGCCGGATATTCTCTCCGGTGCCGCATCCATAATCAAGGAGTCTGCCGCATCCTTCGAAACCACGGGAATAAAAGAAGTGGCTGTTGATCCGCGGCTGGCCAATATTCATGAGGATGTGAGGATAACGAACCCCCTCGTTTGTATACTTATCTAATAGCGTCTGGTAATACCCCTCTGGAAAGACAATACCGTAGTCTTCGATCCGTTTCATGGCGAGACTGAGTTCCTCCGGGAGTGTCTTTCCTGGGGGGAACCCAAGAGGTTTTGGTGCAGGCATACCGGAATAAGTGTCTTCCCAAGAATATTCATAGCTAACGCACTTGGCTGAGTTACAGAGTAAGGAATGCAATGCCCCGATACCCCCACACCCCTGGAAGGTGATCTCTCTGATGTGCGTCTGTGTGGGTTCTCCCCCTCAATCTTCCCTTCGCCTCGTCGGCCCCGCAAATCTCCCGGTACCATGCCCCACTGCGATCCCCGGCCCAGGCCACAGCCCCGGCGCCGGCGGGGATGCGGTGTCGGCCGGACCGCGGTGAGCCGGATCGTCCGGTGAGGAGAATGCAGGGCTCGTGGAATGCCCGACGCCGGATGAAAAGATGGACCGGTATTACCGGATTTCAGAATCCGGCAAAAAATTGAGGGGAACCGGGAATATTTTTTTAATAATTCATCCTCCTGAATAGGAATGCCCCCAATATCGTCATCACTATCGCGAAAAACCCCAGTACGATCAGGCATAAAATCGGATTGATTTGAGATACTCCTGTTAAACCGTACCTGATTCCTTCAACACCATAGGTAAGAGGATCATAAAGGGTAATTGGAGCGATCCACGCCGGGAGACTGCTGATCGGAAATAACGCTCCTGACAGGCCGAATATCGGTAAAACGACAAAACTCATGATAAACTGGTACCCGGTCGGGTCTTCCATTCTCGAAGCGATCGCAATCCCAAATGCAGTAAATGCGATGCCGGTTAATACCATAAATCCGAAGGCAATGAGAAAACCAATGAAGTTTACTCCATGAAGCCCGATGAAGAATGATATCACCATGATGATGATACCTTGCAGAAATGCCGTTGTTGCGCCTCCAAGTGTCTGTCCAAACATGATATCAAACCTTGAAACCGGGGCGACAAGCATCTCTTTAAGGAAACCGAATTGTTTATCCCATAATACCTGGATGCCCGATTGAAAGGATGTGTACACTACCATGAAGCAAACTATTCCCGGGATAATGAACAGTGTATAGTTCTGACCGAGCCCGGGTATGGTTACAACGGAATCCAGACCCAGACCGAGGAAGAGCAGAAAGAAGAGAGGCATGCCAACACTCCCGATAATCCTGCTCTTCAAACGGATGTACCTCTTCATAGTCCGTAACCAGATGGTATAGATAACGTCCGGTATCATCGATGCCTCATCCTCTCATACATCTGCATATTCTGCATATTCCCCTGAGGATCCGCCTCCTGTTCGCGGATTGTCTTGCCGGTAAACGAGAGGAACACATCCTCAAGTGTCGGTTTGTTAATTGCGAGGGAATCGATCGGTATCCGTTTTTCGTACAACAACGTTACAATAGCACTGACATGGAGTTCGGCATTCTGAAGGCTGATGGTTACCTCCCCGTTTTTTTGCTCCACATGGGACACCCATGACTCTTTCAATGCCTCGACAATCGCTTCCGGCTTCGGGGACCGGATAGTTACTACGTCCCCCCCGATTCCATCTTTCAGGTTCTTTGGAGTGTCGAGGGCAATTACCTTCCCATGGTCGATAATGGCGACCCGGTTGCAAAGGTGGTCCGCTTCTTCCATGTAATGGGTGGTGAGAATGATCGTGATCCCCTTCTCCCGGGCGAGGGTCGCGATGTACTGCCAGAGGTGGTTTCGGGTCTGGGGATCGAGACCGAGCGTTGGCTCGTCGAGGAAGAGAACAACCGGATGGTGGAGCAGCCCCCTCGCGATCTCGAGACGCCGTCTCATCCCTCCGGAAAATGTCTTGACGAAATCATCCTTTCTGTCTGTGAGCTCTACAAGTCCCAGGAGTTCGATAATTCTCTGATTTCTCTGCGCGGAGGGGATCTGGTACAGACGGCCGTGGAAATCCATATTTTCCCATGCGGTCAGCTCATCGTCGAGGCTCTGGTTCTGGAAAACAATTCCTATTGACTTCCTGACACCGTCCTCTTCACGTTCAATATCCATTCCATTCACGGTGGCAGACCCTGACGTTGGTTTCAGCATAGTGGCGAGCATCGACAATGTCGTAGTTTTTCCGGCTCCATTTGGTCCGAGGAGTCCAAAGATCTCCCCGTGTTCTATATCAAATGAAATGTTATCTACAGCCACAAGGCTGCCAAAACGCTTTGTCAGCTGATCTATGTGTATTGCGAAAGACATGTTACGCTTGTCCCATGTAAATTTCCAAGACACTCTTCAAATATCCTCAATAGTCTTCCCTCTCATTTTCCCGAAAATCCATTTTTTCGGGTATTTTTCTTTGCAAACTCTCTGACCTTTACCGATGCATTGGGCCTAAGAGGTATTCCATGTCCCGACAGCATGATATCAAAATCAATTGCGGCGATTTTATTGATTGATTGTTGTACCTCATTTGTGTCTAATGGCGACACTCCAATTTCGATTTTACTGCCGTTAAACCTCAACAGATCCCCGGCAAACAGAATTTTTGATGCCGGATCAAAAAGACAAATACTTCCCGGTGTATGTCCTGGTGTATGAATGGTGGTGAGACCGGCGATGGTATCACCGTCGTTGAGCTCTATATCCGGTTCAACAGGCCTTGATCCGAAAAACAAGGGGATGAGGACCTTAAAGATCATCCCCATAACACTTCTCGGTACAGGCTGGGTTTTTCTACCGGCAACATAGTCCGCATCCGCTTCATGAATGGCCACCTTCGCACCGCTAAGTTTTTTGAGATCGCCAGCGTCGCCCACGTGATCAACATGAAAGTGTGTCAGGACGATCGTTTTGATATCTGTTGGTTTACGGTTCAGAATATCCTGAATATATTTTACTATTTTTACGCTGTTTTTGGGCATTCCCGTATCGATAAGTGTCAGGTCGTCCCGAACAATAATGAAACAATTACCATTTACCCCATCGACTTGATGTATTCCAGGTACTATCTCCATAATCCTCCAACTCCATTTTTTTGTATTTCTTCACTACAAAGATCCAATGTATGTCAATTTATAGCGGATACCAACAATTTTAGCATGTGCTAACAAAATATATAGTGACTTAAATGGCGAAAAACAAGGATTTTTGGCGATGGATTGAGGCCGCACTTAATGTGATCGGAGGGAAATGGAAACTGCTGATCGTTATTGCATTAATGAACGGGACTCAGCGGTACAGTGAGATTTCGCATAAACTTCCGGCTATCAGCGAGAGGATGCTTGTTAAACAGCTCCGTGAGATGGAGCACGACGGTATTATCACAAGAACAGTCTATCCAGTAGTCCCCGCGAAGGTTGAATATTCGCTTACGCAGTCTGGCGAAAAACTGATTCCGGTTTTGAAGATTCTCGGCATATGGAGTATAACCTACCTTGGAGCCGATGTTGTCGGTGAGGGGTTGTCCGAGCCAGTGGAAGTAGACCCCGCCAAACTCAGTCAGCTGCTCGAAGATCTCGACGGTATCCTTAAAGATGTCGACAAAAACCTGAAACGCAAAGGCAATCCCGGTAAAGAAGCCTCTCGTTAATCACTCGTTTCTTTGACTATCCCGGGGTTCAGCCTTTACGATCTTCACTTCGCATCGTCGGCCTCCCCCCAGGCTGGCCGTGCCCCGGCGCCGGCAATGGCATTGCGATTTTCCCCCACCCCCTGCGGGGGTCGCCCGGCCGCCTCGTCGGGGCCTCGCTGGGCAGATTACCGGTTGAAATAATCCATTATTTTACTGATCTTCCGGCTTCTGCCCGTTAGTACGAAGCTGAGAAGAAATTTTCCCGGCCCGGCCGGCAATCTGTTTTTCCTGTGATTTGACCCGGCGCTCGAGTTTTATGAGATCTTCTTCCGGCGGGAGGGTCTCGGGCCGGATCCCCCGCTTCAGGAGCAGCTCGCGGACGTCCTGGTTATTCTGGACATGTTCGACCGTGATCGGATCCTCACCCTGCATATCTTCCTTGGTAACATTGAAATTCGTGATCTCCGTTGCGAGATTCTTGGCGGTGATCGTGACCGTCGGCAGAAAATCGGCGAGCGGCCGGTTGTCCGGAACTTCCATACGTGTTTTCATTGCAAGAGTGGTATGTCCGCCAAAAAGAGCCATGTCGCCTTTGCTACGGATTCGGGCAAAACCGGATTCATCAACACCCCGTTCATAAATATTCCGGGACAACTCTTTCTCTGAATCTTTCAGGTGTTTTCTTGCTTTCAACCGTTCAGCAAGCCGGATATGGTCTTCAATGATCTCCTGCTTCCGGGTCTGGACTGCAAAATAACTCTGGGCAAACGCGATCTCTTCTTTACGGGGATCACCGTTCTGGGCGATGAGATAACAGGCGTAACGGGTGAGAAGGATATCCTCGATTATTCGTTCTCCCCCTTTGGGAAGCGGTATCGATTTGTTGGCGTCAACAAAATGATCTAAAACCGGGTTATTTGCAGTTCTGCAGGATTCCCGGGCTTTTTCAATAATTTTTAAAAAATTTCTCCATTCATCATAACCGAGAAGTTTCTGCAGATCCCGGGCAAACCAGAATTCAACGCCGTCCTGTACATGAACATAATCCTCGAAATTTTTATGAAGACGTCGGACAATTTCTGTTTTCATATTCTGGTTCCCGTTCTAAAGAATATTCTTTCTACAAGTATATACCGGAAGTTCTGGCACATATAGTGTGACGGTGCGGGGTGAAAATAAACATAAGATCCCGGGTCATCGGAATTTTCCTTTTAATTTCTTCCTCCTCCTTCTTCGCATCCCCTGCATCCTTCGCGATTTTCACTTCGCCTCGTCGGCCACGCAAATCTCCCGGTGCCGTGCCCCTCACCACACCGGCCCGGCCACAGCCCCGGCGCCGGTGGGGATGCGGTGTCGCCCCGGTCAGCGGACCCGGTATCGATTTGTTGGCGTCAACAAAATGATCCGGCAGAGACCTCTCGTTTCTATCTCCTGATATCGCACTGCCACTAAACTAGGCTTCCCCAGAAAAAAATTACCGTGTTAAATCAGTTGAATGAATCAATCGCTACAAAAAAAGGAATTACATCAGCACGGCATGGCAGAGCCGGGAACGTACCGGCGTACATCGACCTGCGCCCCGCTCTTTGCCATGCGTTCTGCGATAGTAAGAATATCGTGGGCAACATGTTCGTCCACATAATCCTCTCCGCAGTTCGTGCATACCTGGGCCGGGACATCTTTCACGACAAGGGTCATCCCATCACGGTCAAACGTGACCGTTGTCGTGCCCTTCTTGGTTTCGCCGTGTTTACAGATTACACATTTCATGATCTCCTCCGCGTAAAATTATCAGACCATGAATCCGGGTCTGGTTCGTATGCTGTGATAACAATTGCTTCACGATCTACATTATTGTATGCCATTACCACGTGAAGCGGGCGACTGTTGACCATTCCCGAGATAAGAAAACTGGGATAGGGAATATCATCGGGATATTCTTCTATGATCATGCCAAGTCCGAGCAGTTCACGAATATCGGAATCTGATATTCTCCGCTGGAACATCTGGCGTAATGCGTGGATGCGGAAGGTCAGCTGCCGGTATACCGGAAATTTCTTATCGCTCATTTTTCCGCACCTCGCATCAGGTTCTCCTTATTCTAAACCGGATGTTCAGCTTTTTATAATGTGGTACCGGGGTGTGAAAATAATCCGGAATTTATCTTCAGTGGATTACCTGCACCATCGTACTCCGGGTTCTATCCCGCGATCTTCACTTCGCCTCGCGTCGGCCCCGCAAATCTCCCGGTGCCGTGCCCCACTGCGATCACCGGCCCGGCCACAGCCCCGGCGCCGGCGGGGATGCGGTGTCGGCCCGGGCCGGTATTTGCTTTCACGACGAGGCGGGGTGAGGATTGCGGGGCGGGAGCCGGGGCACTCCTGTAAACTGCCAGGGGGTGATACCCCCTACCCTCCCCCTCAGAAAAATCCGGGGGATGATGAGAATTTTATTAAAAAATCGAAATCTTTTTCATTGGCTGGTAAGAATAAAATATAATGCCAACATTTTGTCCGAATTGTGGTGTGAGTATAGGTGAAAAAACAAAATATTGTCCTGAATGTGGCGCAGACATAGTATCTTTCATCACAAAAACAGAACCCTCAGCAAACGGTTCTGTCACGGCATCATCCAATGATATAACGTTCAAATTATCAAAAATGCATCCTCTGGCAATCGTGGTATGCGTTGTTTACATACTTTGGGCCATTGTTGATACCGTATCCAATCATCCATTCGTTTATGCAATTTTCGATTTGTTGTTTATATTCGGTATCGGATACCTGTTGGGAGAGTATGCAGCGAAAAACTGGGCTCCGAAAATTAATGGAAGTCAATCCTGGGCATTTGGTCTCCCCTTCACCCTGAACTTAATCGGATTTGCATGTTATTGGTTTTTCTACAAGTACAACCTTGAAGGAAAAGCCCGTTTTTTAGTTGGATTTCTCGTTTTCTCGTTGATAATTGTCCTGCTTGTTTTCTTCTTCATGTATGCAATATCGATTCCGGCACATAATGGTTTACAAACAACGACTATACACGAGAGCAATTTGTCAACAGCTGAACTATCTGGGAGGATACTGCAGCAACCTTCTGAGATACCCAGCGATTATACGATTGTGGAATGGAGGGTGAATGATGCATCAGATGTCTCCCAGTTCGCCCGAAGTGTGGGATGGAAAAAAGGGTTTACCGTGAGATATCAACAAATTGGATTAAACGCTTCCTATGGTTCATTTATCCAGCAGACAATTTCTGTTTATCCTATTGAAAATGTAACCATGGTTTTACCGAATTTCCGTTACTACCAGAAATTGGTTACTGAAAATAATGACAGCTTCATGGTTGATGGATTACCCGATCCCGGAATTGGCGACAGCAGCACGGCAACAAGATTTTCGGCCATATATAATAATTCTCATACCTACTTCGTCGATTTTGTGAAAAATGATGTTCATGAGCAAATTATGATGGGTGGACCGACAAGCGATTATGAGACCGTAAAAAATCTGGCAAAAATCGCAGCTGCTAAAATTACATAAAATAAATTCCACGATCTCATTTTACGCCCCAGGGCCTCCCCCTTCGTCCAAGGGGACGCCCTGCGATCCTCACTCCGCCTCATCGGCCTCTACATCACCGGTTGCCGTGCCCCACGCGATCCCCGGCCCGGCCACAGCCCCGGCGCCGGTGGGGATGCGGTGTCGCCCGGTCCGCGAGAAGCAGGGCCGTCCGGTGAGGATAGGGAGCCGGGCGTGGAATGCCTGACGCCGGAGGAAAAGATGGACCGGTATTACCGGACAACCGAAACCGGGAAAAAGGTTGCCGAGATTATTGAGGGCAAGGGGAAATGATTTTTTAGGCCGGGGATTTGACATTCACCGGGGCCGACTTACTAATTGTCGGGGCATCCGGTTTTTCCTGTATCGCTCAGATCAATTCCAAAATATTCATCCTGAAAATGTAATTAGTTTATTTTTTTCTTTGGAACGTGATGGTGGAGAAACGGCAATTTCTCCCCATCGGTAAACCGCTTCCAGTTGAGCTGGCTGAACATTTTCATCTGGAGTATAGCACCTTTATTCCTGGTATTGAGGACCGAAACACTACCGGAGATAAATGGCGGGACCATGAGACTCTCCTCATCATCGATAAAAAGTTCAAGAATATTTTCCACGTCCATCTGACTGTGGAACTCTTCGAATTCCGGCGGGGCAAATGGCGGAGGAACTCTGAATTGCGCCGTGGTAATTACATGGATATCCGCATTTTTTCCCGGAAACAGTTTCCGCAGTTTTTTCTCGAGATCAGGATCGTCTGAGATCACCATAAGATGCAATGAGATCGTCTTGATTTTGATATTCTCAATAAATGGAAGGTACCGCACTCCAATCATGCAGTTGATCTCACGTTTTGCCTTGCTGAAGAGCTCGCGGATTTTATATTCGATATTGGCATCTCCGTAAATGGTCCAAAGGGCATCCTCTTTATCGGTGTGGACTTTCTCTTTTTCCAGCACCCGGAGTGTCTGAAGTGCCTGATCCGCTGACTTCCGGTGCCTGCCCATCAGGAGGTCGATGGTCATCTCGGGGGAGATTGCGCTGTACCGGGCCGGTTTTGTAACTCTTTTTACCGCAAGTCCCATCTCCGAAAGATGATCCAGTGCCTCATACACACTCGGCTTGGATATTTTCAGAAAATCCACAAGCTCCTTGGCTTCTGCATTGTCGTACAGAACCAGCGCGGCGTATACGCGTGCCTCATAGTTGGATAACCCAAGCCCGTTGAGTGATTTTATGAGGGCCGGGGGAATGCTCTCCATATTAGTATTAATTATCGCAGAGTTGTTAATAAATTAACTACCAGGATGAATACATTTTTTAACCCCCTGAGTGAAACGTTGTAGAACATTGTAGTAAAAAAATTTACTACAATTTTTATTTGAGGAAAATTCATGTCCGGATTACAACGATTCAATGGAACTATCCACGCAATGGAACAGGCATGCAGCCTGGAATCTGCACCACAATACCCGGCACGATCACGCACGAACAACAACACTCTTGCAGGGATGGTACTTTTTGCCGGATTTCTGCTGGCAATTCTTGCCCTTGTGGGAACCGTCAGTGCGTACACAACGCCCGACGGCATTTCATCGGCCGGGAATGTGTATGTATCAAGTGTCACGATCGATCCGGCGGTATTATTTTCCGGTGACAAAGCTACTGCAACCTACTTTGTGACCAACGGGAATGCGAATAAAAGTATTGCGATCAATCACGTATCATTTGGCGAGAGCAAGGATATCCGCCTTACGAGTGACAGTTACGATACCAATGCAAATATCGGTCCGCTTCAGACAAGATCATTTGTCTTTACGATACAGACCGATTCCGGAGAAGGATCGTACTATCCCACGTTCTCCATGAGTTTCCGGGATGCAGACAGCCTGTACTACCGGACGCAGGTCAAGGTCGACAATACGCCCCTTGTGGTGACAATTGTCGATAAACCGGACACTTTTACCCAGAACAAAAAAGATTCGATCACCGTGCAGATTGCGAATCCCCGGGAAAACGATGTGAAGAATGTTATTCTTGATGTGACCGGTGATGGCGTGACTGCCACACCTTCAGAGATATACCTCGGGGTGCTTGCATCCGGTGCAGATATGAACAGCACCTTCTTGATAACCCCCGGGCAGGAATCTCCTGTCAATATCACCGTGAAATATGATAATGGCGACAACCATCACGTTGTCTCCCTGGCGATGCCCGTCTCGTTTGCTCCTGATAAAAAGAAAGCAAGCCCGCAGATGAGCAATGTGAAGGTGAAACTGGACAGCGGTGTCTACGATGTCACGGGCGATATCACCAATTCCGGCCTCGAAAACGCGAACGGGGTTTCGGTTGCAGCGCTGTCTCCTGCAGTACCGCAGGACCCGTACAAGACATATGTTATCGGTGCACTCAAACCCGATGATTTCGGCAGCTTCGAAGTGACGTTTAAAGCAAGCGGCGCAGGAAGCGTTCCTCTCCAGATCTCCTACAAGGATACGGATGGGAACGTGATCACTTCGCAACAGGATGTTGCGCTTACCGTTACAGACTCCGCACAAACACAGAATTCACCAAGTTTTCTCCCGGTCATTGCAATCATCCTCCTCATTGCCGTTGGCGGCGGGTATCTCTACTACCGGCGGAAAAAGAACCAGTGAGGTGAGTTCTGATGGAACAGGTAATCCAGTTTGAGGACGTGGTTAAAATCTATCCGCTCAAGGCAGGTGATGTGACCGCACTCAATCACATCTCGTTTTCCGTTGAACGGGGGGAGTTCATTTCGATCATGGGGCCGTCGGGATCCGGGAAGTCGACTCTCCTTTCCCTGATGGGATGCCTTGACACCCCGACTTCCGGAAGTATCTCTATGAGCGGCAGGGCGATACGGAATATGGCCGATGAGGAACTGACCAGTTTTCGCAGGGACAAAATTGGCTTCATCTTCCAGTATTTCAACCTCTTCCCGCTCTTAAATATCATCGAGAATGTCAGTTTTCCCCAGATGCTCCGGGGAGGAGTTAACGAGGAAAAGGCCCGGGAAGTACTCCGGGCTGTCCAGCTCGATGAACGTCTCTTTACGCACACGCCCCTGGAACTTTCCGGGGGCCAGCAGCAACGGGTCGCCGTAGCCCGCGCCCTCATCAACGACCCGGATATCCTCCTGTGTGACGAACCCACAGGAAATCTCGATTCAAAGACCGGGGCAAGTATCATGGAGCTCATGACGGAACTCAACCGGAAGGGCGCCACGATCATCGTGGTCACGCATGACCCCAATGTTGCGAATTACACGAACCGGACGATCCAGATAGTTGACGGGTGCATTGCCTCATGATCTTCTGGGAGATCGCAAAACGGAATATCCGGATCCACATGCTCCGCTCCACCCTCGCGATGCTCGGCATCGTGATCGGGGTCGTGGCGATCGCATCGATGGGCATTCTCGGCAACAGCCTGGTTTCGACCGTTTCTGACAGTCTGAAATCTGTAGGCGACAGTGTGATCGTCACACCGTATAGCGGTGGAGGCGGCGGCATGGGGTCCGGGGGAGGCGGCGGGGGAAGCAGTTCCGCAAGCCTGAAGATTACCGACCAGGATTATCAGCAGATAAAACGGGTTGTCGCACCGAACGTGGCGACCCCAGTCTATACGACCTCCGATCACATGAAGATCGGCGTCGGTAGCGACGACATCGTTGCGACCATGTACGCGTTGCCGGCCGCGGATGTCCCGGACATCATGAAACTCCAGGCCGGCGATTACAACAACGGGAATTCCGGCTGTCTTGTCGGTTCTACCTTTGCCAATGATCATAACCTCAAGGTCGGTTCACGGATCTCGATCGGATCGGACGGCAGTAAGGGCACCTTGCGGGTCACCGGTATCATCGAGGAAAGAGGCATGAGTTTCGATATCAGTACCGACAGTGCCCTTGTCGTGACCCCGGAATGGTTCGAAAATGCCTACAACCGGAACAAGGATTACGATGAAGTGGTCGTGAAAGTGAAGGAAGGCGATACGGCCACCATCAAGACCACCATAGAAAAACAACTCAACAAGCACAAAGACGCCAAGGTTGTCAGCGTGACAGACAGCAAGGCAACCCTGGCCAGCATTTATTCGACCTTTGGCACGGTCACGACCTTCGTTACGGCAATCGGCGGGATATCCATGCTTGTGGCGGGAGTCTCCATCTTCAACATCATGATGATGTCTGTCAATGAACGTATCAAGGAGATCGGTATCATGCGCAGCATCGGTACCCAGAAGAGGGAGGTGATGAGCATGTTCATCTACGAGGCGGCTATCATCGGCGTTGTCGGCAGCGTCATCGGCGGGGCTCTGAGTGTCCTTGCCGGGTATGCCATCAGCGCCCTGATGCTGGGCACGACGAAGTACCTGTTTACAACAGCCAATGCACTCTCTGTCGGAGAAGGTGTCAGCTTCGGGATCGTGATCTGCCTCCTTTGCGGAATCTACCCGGCCTGGCAGGCGGCGAATCTCAATCCGATCGATGCGCTCAGGCACGAGTAAGGAACGCACAGCAATGAAAATTTTTTCTTTTTTCGATCAGAAAAAAGCCTGTTCTACAGGGGAGACTCAGGGAGTCACTATCCTGACCGGTGATCCGAAAAAAGCAATCATCTCGTTATCAGGACCGATGATCATCGCAATGCTCCTGATGTCCAGTTATAATATTGTGAACGCTATCTGGGTTGTCGGTCTCGGTTCCGATGCACTTGCCGCTGTTGGCTTCATGACCCCTTTGTATATGGTTCTCATGGGACTGGGAACCGGTATCGGTGCGGGGGCTACATCGGCCATTGCGCGGAGGATCGGGGCAAACGACCATAACGGCGCAAATAACTGTGCAGTACATACACTCCTCATCGCTCTCATCCTGTCAGTAATTGTTACCCTTCCGCTTGTCATTTTTGCAGAGCAGATCGCCCTTCTTTTCGGTGCCGGGGAGACCGCAGGCCTTGCTGCAGCATACGGACAGGTTCTTTTCGCCGGTTCATTCTTCATTCTCTTTGTCAACATTGCCTATGGCATTCTCCGGGCGGAAGGTGATGCCAGGAGAACAATGCACGCCATGGTGGCCGCATCTCTGTTGAATATTATTCTCGACCCCATCCTGATATACGGGCTGCGCCTTGGCATTGCAGGAGCTGCATGGGGTACGATCATCTCCCTTGCTGCCGCAACGATCGTCCTCTGTTACTGGTTCTTTATCAAAAAGGATACCTATGTGTGCTTTTCCCGGCAGGTTTTCATTCCGAGCCGGAGCGTGGTTTCCGATATCCTGTCCGTGGGAATCCCTGCCAGTGTTGAGTACCTGCTGATGTCAGCACTGAATATCATTCTCAACCTGATACTCGTTATGGTAGCCACCACGGATGCGGTGGCAGTCTTTTCCGTGGGCTTCAGGGTTGTGTCATTTGGGATTGTTCCTATTGTTGCTATCGGTACATCCGTAGTATCGGTTGTTGGTGCGGCATATGGTGCCCGGCATTATGAAAAGATCCGGGTTGCCCATACCTTCTCGATTATGTTTGGACTTGCCATAGCACTCAGTGTCAGTATCCTTACCGGGATATTTGCCTCCCCTATTGCGTCTGTCTTCTCCTATTCACAGCAAAGCGCCCACCTCTATCCGGCAATTGCCGCGTTTATCGGGGTCATGTGCTTTTTTTATCCGTTTGTACCGCTGGGTCTCCTGTCGTCTTCCCTGTTCCAGGGTGTCGGAAAAGGACCGACATCCCTTTTCCTGACGTTCATGAGAAGCCTTGTGTTTGCCGCAGTCTTTGCATACCTGTTCGCAATCCCCATAGGCATGGGAGAACAGGGCGTCTGGTGGGGGATAGTCGCCGGGGAAGTTGCCGGGGGTCTGCTGGGATTTGTCTGGGCGCGGTTATACGTGTCAAAGCTGGAGCTCCAGGGGGTCTGCGAGGTCAGGAAACGCGAGGCAGGAGCATGATACCGGCCCGGGAACACGTTCATGATGAGGAGGGGTATTGGAATGCCTCGTGAGAATCCGTGGTTTCTTATTACCCGGGACGAAATTGCCGAAATAAGACGACTACTACCTGCTCACAACAGCCAATGCACTCTCTGTCGGAGAAGGTGTCAGCTTCGGGATCGTGATCTGCCTCCTCTGCGGAATCTACCCGGCCTGGCAGGCAGCAAACCTCAATCCGATCGATGCGCTCAGGCACGAGTAAGGAAATCGAATTTTTACGTGATATCAGGAAGTGCAATCATGTAACTGACGAAAAATTACAACGGCATGGAACGTTATACCCGGTATTATCAAGGCACGGATTATAGAGACCTGAACAACAGGAAATAGATTGGGTTATCCGGGGAGAAACACTCCCCGAACATGATCAGAGGTGTCGCCAGGCACCTCATTACCCCTCATAACCAGGTATTTGAAAACCCTAACCATGGATCTCCATCTGAGTTTGTCCACTCGGCAATGGCGATCTTCAGTATAATTAATACCGGGGACGAAATTTTATGCCGTGCCTTCCCGCCCCGGCCCCGCTCCCCAATCCCTCGCTCCTTCCCCCGCAACCCTGCCACCCCCACCCCCCTTCGCTCCCGCTTCCCCTGAGTGTGAGCGTTTTACAGTGCCGCACAAAATGCCCCGTTCGCCGCACATCGCGGGCACAATGCGTATCGGGAAGACGCGGGTAAAACTGCACCCGTTTTTGCGGGAGTTCCGGAAATGACCGGGCCATGCACGAAGCAGGGTAAGAATGAGTGAAAAATTTCTTTCACTCATCGCCAGGTATATCCGAGCAACGCGGGTATAGGATTTTTATGAAAGGCTGTACAGGATCTTCCAGACCAAGGACGTGCTGGTACTGCTATACATGCGTGGCATATTTTTGGTGTAATTTAAGAGACCGCTGCTGAACGGATGATCCATCCCTTGCGGCCCGGGACGCAGGTACTCCGGGGTCTCTTCCTGTGACGGGGATATACCTGGCAACTCTTTCCCTGCCTATGCAGGGGTTCTGCCTCAGCGCTCTTCACCCCGCCTCGTCGGCCACGCAAATCTCCCGGTGCCGTGCCCCACATCGATCCCCGGCCCGGCCACAGCCCCGGCGCCGGCGGGGATGCGGTGTCGCCCCGGGACGCAAGAAGGCGGATTGTACGGTGACGATAGATACATCTTTGAGAGAATACATCAGCTCATCTCAACATCCGGAAAAATATTTAAAGAGAATTTATAAGATATCTTGATTAATTTACCTGTATGACCAATCTTAAAGTTACCGAAGAGAATACCAAACACGAAGCGACGGTAGAAAAAGAGTTTGAAACAAGTGTCAATCTATTGCCTGATGAGAATATTGAATTTACTAAAAGAGGTATCATTTTTACAGGAAAATTAACTTCACAAAGCACTGGACTTGTTGTTTTAACCAATAGAAGAATAATTTTTCTTATGCATCATTTTTTTGGTCCAGATAAACTTCTATATATTCCTCTAAACGCTATATCAAAAATGAATTTCAAAACCCTCGGGTTTCTGAGAAATGCTGAAAAGGCAATAAGTCTTGAATATGACAATACATCAATTATATTTGCAATCGCTTATGTTCAAAAACCATTTATCGGTTTAAGTGAACCAACAAAGACATTAGACTTCTATACGTTATTAAAGGAAAAATTACCCGAATGCACTACTGATGAGACTGATATCCCGACTAAAAACTGGGATAATTATTTATCCCTGGGGGGTATGGTGATTGGATCCATTATTGGTGTGATTACTGGTGGATTTATTGGTGGATTATTGATGATATTTCTTTTCGGAGTAATAGGTAATATAATCGGTAAAATAATCAATAAATTAACAAAATAGAATATCTCTGCCGAACTCTCTTTTGCTTCACTGACTCGGTTTTCTTTTCAAAAAATTTTACTATTCCCTCCTTGCTCCCGATCTTCACTTCGCATCGTCGGCCTCCCCCCAGGCTGGCCGTGCCCCTCAACGATCCCCGGCCCGTCCAGAGCCCCGGCGCCGGCAACGATGCGGTGTCGCACGAGCCGCAGGGATGCATACGGAGCCGCAAGGACCGGAAAACAGAAAACGGATCTCCGGTGCCTGTCTGCGGGAACTCTTCACATCATTTAACCGGACCTGCCGGAAAAAAACGTTTACCGGCTTTACCCCGGGATTCTTTACCATAGCAACGGTTATTGGCTGGACCGGCAGATAACGGTAAATTGACACTGATGAATTCAGGAAAAATCCCCAACAATGATACTGCAGGAAAAAAGCAGGGTAACCGGACGGTTTCCCCGGTTACGATCAGGCCGTTTACCGGGTCCGATGTGGATTTTGTAATATCCGGTCAACTGGCATTGTATAAATCGGAATATGGATTCACCTCAGATATCTGGAAAGCGTACCTGACCGATGGGGTTCAGACGTTTGTAAAATATTTTGATCCCGAAAATGACTGCATGTATATTCTTGAATACAGGGGGATTCCCTCGGGCTGTGTTGCTATCACGCACGCGGGTGCAGCGACAGCACAGTTACGGTTTTTTTTTTCCTGGAACCTGCAATGCGAGGACGCGGCTTCGGGAACCTGCTCATGGACAGGGCTATTGATTTTTGTAAAAAGAAGTGCTACGAGCGGGTATTTTTATGGACTTTCAGTACGCTTATGGCTGCACGACATCTGTATCGCAGCAGGGGATTCCGGATTACGGACACGCACGAAAATACCGACTGGGGTGAAAAAATTCTGGAAGAACGGTGGGATCTGGCATTATAAATTTTTTAACGGATTTTTTTGGGTTTACCGTAGCGATCTGCACTTCGTATCGTTGGCCTCCCCCTCCCCGGCTGCCGTGCCCCTCGCTTCCCCGGCCCGGCCACAGCCCCGGCGCCGGAAAAAATTTGGATGCTGGGGACATGAGGGAAAAATACCCCGCGGGAATCCGGATAGTGTCTCATGCGTATAACCCCGCGGTTTGACCTGTATCCGCAGCGCTGAAAACCACAAACCCCCGCAATTTTTCCAATTTATAACGTACTCCCGCAAAGATGGCTGTGCAGAATATGCCTGAGGAGGAAATGGAAGAATGACCCGGATGAGAGATGTCATAAAACAGGTCGAAGCGGTTATAGATGACGAGGAATTTCCTGCCACCCTGGATGAACTGGTGGTTATGGAGCGGATCCTCCTGAAGATCTCGTTGTTCCATACTATTGACAGGGAAACGAATATGTCCGGGAATGACGGGGCAGGACTCCGTAAAGACCGGTTCTTTCCGCATGCAGTGTTCGATTACCTGCGGCAGTACGAGATACGCAGGAAAGTTCACGGCAGGGTCCTGGACAGCCCCGTGCCGGTCTCCGCACAGTCCGGAACAACCGGGCCTGCCGACAGAATTTCCTGCCCGACCAGCTGAACCTTCTGATAATCCTAATCCATACTGTATAATCCGCTGGTTCAGCATTTCGCCACCGTTCTTACACGGTATACTGCTCCCATTTCACGAATACGTAAGTTCCTCAGGACAACTGGTAATCAAGGGAGCGAAACCTGCAAAAAATATCCCGATGATCCCGGCGTGATGCCCCGGGTGAGAGAGAAGACATCGACCATAACCAGGAACGCAAGTATAACAGAGCCAAAGACAGGAACTCCTCAAAAACAGGAACCGGAAAAATTCTTTTTCGCCGGTTCCCTTTTTCTAAAGAACAGTCATGTCAAAGGAAGAAAATTCCGTTTTACGAAGTATTCCCAATAAGTTGCTGGTAAAATTCTCCGGTTGGCGAGAGCGTGCCATCCCGGATATGCGCCGACGCAATGGTGTTCACCGCATTCGCCCGTCCATTATAACCCAGGGCGTCTATTGCCGGGGAATAATCGGTATACCCGAAGAAGTACGTGCCCCAGAAGGGTGAGATATAATCGATATGGTTCACTTTTGCTGATTCCGCGAGTGTCGAGAGGAAATGCTGGTCGAGCGGGGACCAGAAGCTGAAGATGTCGAGGCCGTAGGCCTGAGAGGAGGTTGTCATCCCGTTAAAGGTTGCCAGCGGGGCTGCCTGTTTGTGGAGCCAGGCCTCGTCAATCACGACCGACTTGTTGTACTGGTGCGCTACGGCGCTGATTGTGTCGATGCCGGAGAGCCCGTTCCCATAGATTGGGTACACGTGGATAGTGATGAAGTCGAGATCCGTGTTTGCAGCATAGCTTTTCGCATAATTGACGCAGGCCGGATCCCATGTCCCGGCACCGGCACCGATCTTCGTTCCCTTCCGGTCAAGACCGGCAAGGACGTAATTTATCAGCTCGGTATGCTGTGCCGGGGTCTGAACAAAGCTCCACCGGGTGAGGGCATACTCAGTATCAGGCTCCGCACTGATATCAAGGAATTCCGGGTGCGTGTCGTTGATGATTGCCTCCACCATTGCACGCTTCTCTTGTTTGTATTGATCGAACGTAACCCCGGAATAGTCCCATTTCACCGGTGAGAACTCCGTATTGGCAAAGAGTATATGGTTTTCCACGTCAAGGACCATCCCCCGCTCGTGTACCTCGGCTGCGACCTGACGGTAGAACGCAGCATATTCATTGTACCGAGGGTAGCCGGGCGTGTAGACCGGGTAGTGTATCGGTATGGTTACACCCTGTATTCCCATCGCCTTGTACCGGTCCAGCGTCAGCCTCACGCTGTCCATCACCTGGGGCTGGAGGAGTGCGTCTCCCCGGTTGACATTCGCCTGCAGAAGCTCTGCTCCGAAGAGGACCGGGTACCTGCTGCCCGTATCCCGGGCTGAGAGCGTTGCATAGTACTGGTCCATGTCGGTTTTGAGACTGTCATACGTGTCCTGGTACATGGCCGGGACGGGTGCCGGTGTGCTCTCAGGTTCAACCGTGACCGCGGCGGATACCGGTATTTCCGTGCCGGACTGACCTGGGACCGGGGCTGTATTACGCACGCAGCCGGCAATGGCGGCGGCGCTCAGGATAAGGGCGAGCATAAGAAGAGTAACAAGGCGCAGCGGCGGCCTGACCACTCCGACGTTTTCAGGTTTTACGGGATTCGGGGTAATAAACACGACGCTCCGTATGCAGATTTTTCGATTATATCTCCCATTACAGAGGGCCATATATTAAAATGTGAGGAACCAGCGGGTTCATCGTTTAGCCGCCGGCGTTGGGGTGCTCTTCAGGGACAGTATCCCACGGGTCCCGCAATCCCTGGCCCCATCCCCCACGCAACCCCCGGCCCGGCCACAGCCCCGGCGCCGGCAGCGATGTGGTGTCGCCCGGATACGTTGGTCCGGACCATTTTGCTGGCGTCAACAAAATGGTGCGGGTTCCAACTACGTGACATATCGCACGATTCTAAAAAAAAAGATACGGGACTTCACGGAGCAGGAACTTTCTTCCTTCTCTCCATGACGCTTTTGATAGTTTTATCCGGGTCTTTCTCCAGGATTTTTTTCCGGTCCTTTGTCCAGTCGCCGCTTCCGGTCTCATAGATCTGGAGGAACCGGATTGCATCATCCGGGCTCATAGCAACTCCAGGAATTTTTCTACCGTAAGATCCGCATCCTTGATGATAATCCTCAAAGTCCCCCGGGCAATTTCCGGGTGGTTCGGAACGGTCAGGGGTCTCATTACCGGATGCCGGAGATGTACGTGGCTTCCTTTCTGGTCATTGACCGTATATCCCAGTTTGCCAAGCGCTTTTATGACCTCCTTCCCGGAAAGGATAGGGAGTTTATCGGTCATATATCAACGGCAACAAAAGATTCTTTGGTACCCGGGCGGTGGTAAAGTGGAATGCCATCCCGGGCAAGGGCGGGGAGATGCAGCTCGATGGCTTCTGCAATATTTTTCTTCGCCTCCTCCTCAGTCTTTCCCTGGGAGACACAGCCGGGAAGTGCCGGCACGGTAACGATGTACCAGCCATCCTCGTCCTGTTCAATTGCGATCTTGAAGTCCATAGATGCTCCCTGATTTGTATACAGATATTATACTCCGGTATTTAAGAGAGTTTATGGTGATTCTCCTGAGATGGTGTGTCGTCGGCCCCCCCAATCCCAAGTGGCGTGCCCCTCTGCGATCACTGGCCCGGCCACCGCCCCGCCGCCGGCAGCGATCGCTCCCTCTCTCGGATACAGAAAATTTTACACGGTTTGTTAACAGAAACATTTTCTGAATGAAAATTAAAAAAAACAATGAAAAAATATTGATGCCGCAATTACTCAGATTAATTTGAATAACCTTATTAATGAATGTAAATTATATCACCTAATGCTTAAAAGATGTCCGTCCTGCGGGAAACCGCTGCCGATGATGACTCCCGAGATCTGCCCGAGCTGTGGTGTAATAATTGAAGTTCCGGCAACTCCTCAGGAAACCCCGGTTTCGGCTCCCTCAGTTTCCGCTACCCCTCAGGGAAGCCAGAATCATAATCATGTTCCGGCAAATTCTCAGGAGATCCGGAATCCCGTTTTGGCAGCATGCCTCAGTTTTTTTATGCCTGGCTGGGGCCAGTGGTATAACGGGAAGACCTGGACCGGCCTGAAATATTTTGTTGTCCTCCTCATTTTATCGTTTTTTATGATCGGTACCGGCGGAAGTGGAGCGCGACCTTCCCTTATAGTGTTACATCTTTTGCTCAGCATTGTCGTATTTGCAATCACGATTTACGGATTGTATGATGCCTACAAAACCGCACAGAGAATCAATACAGGAGAAGTACCCTTCTCCGGAAAAAGCAGATTATTCTGGATACCGGTAATCCTGGCAATTCTCATGATAGTTGTGTTATTGGCGTTATTGGTGATGGCCGTATTTATGTTCGGAATGGCCAATCATGCCGGAAGTAACGCCGGTGGCATTACCCATACCAAAGTTGTAGCAGTCACCGCTCTGAAGTCGACGGATGCTCATCATGTTATTGTCACCTACCAGGGAGGACAGGATGCAGACCTGCTTAATTATATATCAGTAACTGAAGCTGATAATGCCGGTAATCACCTGTTTCAAAGGATTGGACTCGCCAACCAGACAACGCCATTAGAGATTGGCAGTTTCACAACGTTCTCCGGGGTAGATCCGGGTCAGGATCATATTGAGGCATTCGGGTATTTCAGCGATAACACAGAACAGACACTCCTTGACACCTGGGTTTAGTGTCACTGGAACTCCTTGTCTTTTTCAATGCCCTGTTAAACAGAGTGTTTTTTTTCATCGGCCTCCCCCTCCCCGGCTGCCGTGCCCCTCGCCACACCGACCCGGCCACAGCCCCGGCGCCGGCAGCGACGCGGTGTCGCCCGGTCCGCAGTGAGCTGAGCTGTTCCTGCCCTGGAGAAAGTAGGGCTCGTGGAATGCCTGACGCCGGATGAAAAGATGGACCGGTATTACAAGACAACCGAGACCGGGAAAAAAGTTGCCGGGATTATTGAGGGGAGAGGGAAATAATTTTTCCGGGAGTTTAACATCCTCGGAAATTTTTTTAAAATAATACGCAACTGGTTGTGATAAAAATACTGAAATTTTCGCCAAAATTCCACTCCAGGAAAAAATGGTGAGATGGTGGCCTGCGCCAATAATTCATTACATGGCAGGAGGCCGGTATGATCACGTCACGATATCCTGTGCTGGTTTATGGACAGTTTGAATATGGGCACCAGCCGCGGAACCAGCAGTTGCAGCATGAGTACCTGAGCCCCTTGGAACAGCGTAGTTTGGTTTGCATATTGAAACATACGTGTGAAAAGGTATAATTACAGCGTTGAGTGAAAATTTTTTTGCGGTAATGTAATCATTATGAAACCGGAGTAATCGTTCGCTGAACTTTTGTAAAAAAGACAAAGTGAACATTGACTTTCTTTTTTACAAATAATGAAGATCCCCCTGCTCCCGGTCGCCGTGGTGTATCGTCGGCCCCGCGATCACCGGCTGGCCGTGCCCCTCACGATCACCGGCCCGGCCACAGCCCCGGCGCCTGCTGCGATCGCTCCCACCTGCCTGTATGGCCGGAATAAATGATGTATCAGATTGATGAAAAAGAAAAAATTATGGCCAGTCGTTCGCGATTCACGCCAGTGCCCATGCGGTCTTGTTCTCCGCGTCGAGCGTGACCACGACGGCGGCCTTCCTGATATCGAAGGAGGCCGGGACTTCATAGATGAGGAACCCGTCTGCGGCATTAGCGCTGCCCTGCACGATAAATCCGGTCACGCCACCATTCTCGAAATCATAATTATAGGGAGAGCCAAGACCGTTCGCGAAGGTGAAATGCGAACCGCTTATGGGATGGTATGCATAGTCCTTCCCATCATAGTTCACGATAAACTGGCCGGTGGACAGGGCACCAAGGCTGGTTGTCCCGGTATTGGTGAGCCGGGCATAGACGAACAGGAATACGTTGCCTTCTGCAGGATTCTGGGTGTTGTACCCGTACTGTGTGCTGAAGAGGGAATCGCCGGCTTTCAGCTGATCGTGGGCGCTGTTGAACGTGGGATCTGTCCAGCTGTAATTCGGCAGGATTTTGACTTTGTACACGGTTAATGTGCCGGTCTGGTCTGCCTTCCCAATTGTTACCGGCTGGTTCAGGGCAAGGGTACCGGGATATGGTGTAATTGTGGGTACTGGCGTTGCGATGGTCGCCGGCGGGGTTGATACGGTGGTTGCGGTTGCAGATTGTGGAGGCGCAAGTTGCGAGCTGGTGCACCCGGCGCAGAAGATTAGTAACATGGTGAGACCAAGAATTCCGATAATATGGACCGGTTTCATGGGGAGACGATTATTATCTGAGGGTAAAATGGTTTGGTTGAATTGCAAGATGTGCCCTATGGGTGGATTTTTTTATTTCAGGGATTTTATCGTTTGAAAATCCGACAGCTGCCGTGATATTTCAAATGGGATCAGGGTTACAGGATATTTCTCTGCCCTATCCCGGGGTTCCGCCCCGCGATCTCATTCCGTATCGTCGGCCTCCTTACTCCCAAGCCCCGTGCCCCACCCCCCGGTAGTATCACCGCCACAGTAGTCCCCCCACATTTCCGGTGTCATACTGCATCACACTAAGGCATATAACCTCATTCAGATAAGAGACCACGTCAAGTCTGATAAATTCAGCCAGACAGGAGACCGCAGATGAGCAATTATCATTTTTGTATTGATTGTGAACACATCAAAACCAGGACGTTCTCAGGACTCCATGGAACGGCAGTTAAAGAATTATCATGTCCGGCCCGGTTCAACCCGCGGGAAGGGAAGTGGGTCCCGGGCGAAGGCGTGAATCCGTACGAATGTCCGCGGAATGAAAATTTCATACGGATTCAGAAACAGGGTGAAGAACGCAGACTCCGGTGAATATGCATGAGGGAAGGGTTTTAACGGAGTCGTCCCGGTAAACGTAACCCGGCATCTGATTATTTTTTCCTGTATAACTGATTCATCCGGATCCCGGCATCGTATCTATACTCACAACGTTTAAATGCCGCACTGCCGTTCATATAAAAAACTATCAACGGATCCTTCACCGTTTTATTCATGAGATTGTGTGAACGTTGTTGGACGGGCAATTGAGCACCCCCGGCGACGAATGCTCGTTATGTCCTGTGACTTGAGCCCGGCACCATCTCCGTTAAAACGAGGCGACTGACCCGAAGATGAAGATGGCCGGCAGGATTCCCGCTTTCTTTCAGGAACGTTGGTGGCATCTCATGCTGCTGTCCACTGATGGGGGAAAATGCACGGTACGGCCCCATGAAAAACTCTTCACACCATAATGGACACCCGCGGATATGCCGGCTCCATGCACCAGAACATTCGAGACTACACAATTATCAGGGAAATGTGAATGCAGGAAATTGAACAACTGAAAGTCCTCCAATCTCAGCGGGAATCGTTCAAATCACGTACGAAACAGAAAGAGCAGGAGAAGAAAGCGGAAAACCAGACCGAAACGACCTGTCCGGAGTGTGGCGGTCGCCAGCTGACCCACGACCGTGAACGGGCAGAACTGGTCTGCCAGAGCTGCGGGCTCGTGATCGATGACGAGTTCATCGACCGCGGTCCCGAGTGGCGTGCCTTTGATGCCGACCAGCGGCAGAAACGTGCCCGGACCGGTGCACCCATGACCCTCACGATCCATGACAAGGGTCTCTCTACGATGATCGACTGGCGCAACAAGGACTCGTACGGCAGGTCGATATCCTCCAAGAACCGGGCCCAGCTCTACCGTCTCCGCAAGTGGCAGCGCCGGATCCGCGTCAGCAACGCAACCGAGCGGAACCTTGCGTTCGCACTCTCGGAACTGGACCGCATGGCCTCCGCACTGGGCCTGCCGCGGAACATCCGTGAGACCTCCGCCATGGTCTACCGTGACGCAGTCGACAGGAACCTGATCCGCGGCCGGAGCATCGAAGGCGTTGCAGCAGCAACCCTCTATGCCGCCTGCCGGCAGTGCAGCGTGCCCCGCACGCTCGATGAGATTGCAGAAGTCTCCCGTGTCTCACGGAAGGAGATAGGGAGGACCTACCGGTTCGTCTCCCGGGAGCTCGGCCTCAGGCTCCTGCCTACCTCCCCGATGGACTACGTGCCCCGGTTCTGCTCGGGCCTCACCCTCAACGGGGAGGTCCAGAGTCGGGCAGTCGAGATTCTGCGGCAGGCATCCGAGCGGGAACTGACGAGCGGCCGGGGCCCGACCGGGGTTGCGGCAGCGGCGATCTACATCGCCTCCATCCTGAGCGGGGAGCGGCGCACCCAGCGCGAAGTAGCGGAAGTGTCAGGGGTGACCGAGGTCACCATCCGTAACCGGTACAAGGAACTGGCAGAAAAACTGGATATCGAGATCATTCTCTGATCCCGCTTTTTTATTCTGATTGTGATTCCGGCAGATGTCGGATTTAGTTTTTGGACTGCGAGACCATCATGTCATCAATGCGGATGAGCATGATGGCAGTCTCCGATGCGCTCTGGATTGACTGGCGTTTGGACCTGAGGGGTTCGATGACGCCTTCTGCCAGCATGTCAACAATTTTACCCTCATAAACGTTCAGGCCGGCATTCTTTTTGCCCATGGCATGGGCATTCTTGAGCTCGACCAGCTTGTCGATCGGGTCGAAGCCGGAGTTCTCCGCGAGCGCCCGGGGGATGGACTCGTATGCGCTTGCGTACGCTTCGATTGCCATCTGTACGCGACCACCGACGGTCTGGGCGAACTCGCGGATCTTCATGAGAAGTTCGGTCTCTACTGCCCCGCCGCCGACAACATAGGTACCGTCTTCCAATGCATCCATCACGACACGGGTGCCATCGACAACTGCACGCTCAAGCTCGTCGAGCAGGTAGTCGCTTGTCCCGCGGAGGAGGATCGTGGTAGTCTTCGGGTTTTTGCACCCGGATATACGGGTCACTTTACCCTCAGTGTCCTCTTCGACAAGATCTGCCATGCCAAGGTCCTTTACCGTGAGCGCCTCGGCCTTGCCTACGATGGTCGCGTTGAGTGCCCGGCCTGCATACGTCATATCCTTCTCGGGTATGTCTTCGATTGCAAGGACGCCGGCCTTGGCGAGATAGAACTGGGCGATGTCCGAGATCCCCTTCTGGCAGAGGAGGACGTTTGCACCGGTGCTGATGATACGGTCGGCAAGGTTCTTCAGGGACTCGCGCTCCTGCACGGAAAAGGCCGTGATCTGGTCGGCGGACGATATCTTGATCTTTGCCTTGACCTGGGTCTTCGTTATCTCGAGCGGGGTGGCGATGAGGGCGACTTTTGCCTTTACGATCTTCTTTGGCATCCCTTCGTGGGCCCGGGTCTTGTCGATAATGACGCCGCGGATCAGCTCGGCGTCGTCCATTGATGGCCCCTTCTGCTTCTTGATCATTACATCGTCCTCGTCAACGAGCGTTTTGCCGTCCGCCTTCTCGGCTACGGCCATGACTGCATCGACGATAATGCTGTCGAGCTTCACCTTCACCTGCTCAATCGACTTTCCGGTGATCGCAGTGTTGGCGATCTTGATCAGGAGCTTCCGGTCCGAGGAATCAACCTTCAGCGCGAGGCTGTTCACGATCTCCAGCGCCTTCTCCATACCCGTGCGGTAACCTTCCGCGATGACGGTCGGGTGGATGCCCTGTTCGAGCATCGATTCGGCCTGCTCCATGAGGGCGCCGACAAGGATGACTGCCGTGGTGGTGCCGTCGCCGACCTCTTTGTCCTGCGTGCGGGCGACCTCAATCACCATCTTCGCGCCAGGGTGCTTCACTGCGATCTCGCCGAGGATTGTTGCCCCGTCGTTCGTGATCACGATGTCCCCGCCGGCCTGGTTCACGAGCATCTTGTCCATGCCCCGGGGGCCAAGCGTTGACCTGACGGCACTTGCGATCGCCTTTGCGGCCATGATATTCGAGCGCTGGACTTCCTTCCCGCGGGTCCTGGTCGTCCCTTCCTTAAGAATGTAAACCTGCTGTCCGCCAAGCTGTTGTGACATGTAAAACCTCACTATCTGTATTTTTGATTCTGGTATTCCGGCATTGCCGTTCGTACTCCCGGCATGCTGCTCCGGGTATTGTGCACTCGTGACCGGGGATTACATCCGCTTCATATCACGATCTGTTCGTAGGGAGTTTAGCCGGGTCCCCGCTGGCAACGCCGGCTTCTGTGCATCCCTGTGACGGTCAAGCCTTGCTTCGTGGCCTCATATGTCTATCTGTGATACCAGTCCGGAGACCGTTTTTTGTCTTCCCCGGATTAAGCCTGTATTACCCCGGGAAATTCCCGGTAAAAAATTTCAGGGAAGCGTGAGAAGAAAAGTGCTTAAGGGTCTTCTCCGGCCGAACACTCCCGCAAAACTTGCGAAGACGCATGGTATCGCACGATCCTCAGTGAGCCGTTCCATTCAGTCACTTGAGAAAGTGGGACTTGTTGAATGCCTGACGCCGGATGAAAAGATGGACCGGTATTACCGGACAACCGGGACCGGGAAGAAGGTTGCCGGGATTATTGAGGGAAAGGGAAATAATTTCTCCGGGGATTTGATATTCACCGGGGCTTTTCCTTTTTGTGCCGGGCCAGCACCGCCGTTGCACTCAATCACGATTTCCCCCCCTTTTACCAGGGTCGCTCGAATATATCATCAAAAAAAGTCAGGATTGCATTCCAAAAAGCTTCCTGAAAATCCCGATAATCTGATCGAGTAACCCGCTCTGTTGATTCATGTGCGAATTTGTAGGGGATGTCTGATTAAAACCGGATACGACAGCGGTCTGAATAACCTGAGAGCTTGTAACTACTTTCCCTGTTCTGTCAACTTCATAAACGTCCAGGATGGTATTAGTAGAGGTTGTACTCACCACGGGGGTTCTTCCCGTTAACGTTACACCCGTCACTTCACTGCCGTGTCCCTGATATGACAATATGAAACCACTCAGGTCAAGGGTCTGATTTTTGAAGCTTGGTACCACGGCCGATCCGCCATCCCCCGTCGTAATTGTGTAAGACCACGTTGGATTTATCAGATCAGTTGCCAGTACCAGATCGCTCCCGGCAGGGAACGTTGCCCCGGAAGTGCCTGTTGGAAATTCGACATTGAATGAAACATTTGCCGATGTATTCGGGGCCAATGGTCCGGACGGATCGATCGTGTAACTATCAACATTCCATGCCGATACTAACGAAATGCACACAGCCATAAAAACTGTTGCAAGAATAACCAGTTTTGTCAATTTTTTCATCGTTAACCTCAATTAAAAAAAAGTAACGAAACATTCTTCTGATTCCCTAATTTCTTAACTCTGTAACTAAAAAAAATTGTCTATGACTCGTACTGAAAAGTAATGGCTCAATAAGATATGAGCAATATCCGGATTTTTGTTCCTGCAATTTATGTTCCCCCGCATCCCCGGGTTCCGCTTAGCGATCTCGTTTCGTGCCGTCGGCTCTGCCATTACCAAGCCCCGTGCCCTGCTCGATCTCCGGCCCAAACACAACCCCTCCGCTCCCGCCAGCGATTTCCCCCCACCCCTGCGGGGACCGACGCAGGAGAGGCCTTTAAAAAGATGTGATCAAAATTAGATCAGATAAGATTCTTCACGGGATTGGATCCCCGAGGTCCACGCTGTCCGGCACCATTGTTGTTGACTGGCTGGTGCTGTTGTAGGGGTCGACTGAAGCATCGGCATTAACTGTTGCTGCATCCGTTCCGGCGTTATCGGCACTGTCCACTTGCGTTCCCTGATCAGAGACCGGTGCCGGAACAGTGGTCTCTGTCAGCTGCGGTGAAATACCGCTCCCCGCCGGTGCTGATGCAATTGTCTGCGTAATCTGCGGGGTTGCGCCCGCGTCCGTTGCCGGGGCATTCGATGATGATGTGCACCCTGCAGCGAAGATTGTTGCTATCAACAGGACTGCAAAGATACCTGTCGCAATGGTAAAACGTTTCATGGTCTTTCTCTCCCGTTATGCCATACCCGAACCCGTGGTTCAGCTGGTATTGCCTCCCGTCATGGACGGTGCCGGTGCAGTACGGAATGCCGGCTGGCGGAATGTTGCGTTCCTCGTTGTGTTCCCTCCATTCTCCCGGACATGGGTTATGGCAGACTGGCGGTATCCCTGGACGATTGTCTTGAACTGTTCGTACAGCGCCGTCAACTGGGTATCTACCGTTTTTACTGCATCTTGATCATGGTTATCGAACGCGGCCTTCAGCGGATCGCGTTCGGCCGTAATCTGGTTGAGAATTGTTTGGGCCTGGGTGACATCGATCCCTCTCGCAGTCATGTTTGTAAGCTGGTTCTGGAGGGTCGTTGTGCGTTTGTCGAAGTCGGCAAGACGTGTCGTCTCCCGTGCCTGCCACGCATCAGCGCCAACCGCAGCCCAGAACTGCTTGCCTAAGGTGCCGAGCTGGGTGTTCACGCTCTCGAGTGCCTTCTCGTCCCGGGCGTCGAGGGCTGACTTCAGGGACGGCTGCAGGCCGCCGATCTGGGTTTCGAAACCCTGTGGCTGCGAGACGTCGATGCCTTTTGCCGTCAGGTTGGTGAGCGCACCATTCCGGATGGCGTCGTTGTGGGCGAACTCGTCAAGACGTGAGGTCTCGCGTGCGGTCCACCATGCAGTATCGAGACTTCCGATGGTTGCCTGATCTGCAGTAACCGATGCGTTTACGCTCGTATGGAGCGCAGATGCACTGCCATTGTACGCCTTCATGTCGTTTTGCGTGTCGGTATGGAATGTTCCAACCTCTCCCTTCATCTGGGTGAGGGCTTCATCGATCGAATCATTGGTAGTCATGGACTGCACCGAAGCAGCGGTTGCAGTGAACTGCTGTTCTGCGCCGGTGAGGTCGCCTGTCCCGGCCGATCCGCTGATCGTACCGATATACGTTATCGCACCGTTCATCCGTGCCTGGTAATCTTCACTCACATAGGCCACGTATGCCTTCATGGCAGTGATGTGTTCGGGGTTATTTGTCCATGACTGCCCGGAATCTGCAGCACTCACGACGGGGATGCACAGCACCATCATGCAGAGCAGTGCAGTCCCGATAAATATGGTTCCTGATTTTTTCACGTTTAATTCTCCTGTCTGGCGGCCGCACCTGTGTGCTCCGGCCATCGGATTCACATTTGCACGGACGGGATTTATATTACCAAAATCGGCGGTGTTCATCGCTGATTCGCTGGTGGATATGCGTATAACCGTAAGGTTATTAGGTGTTTCATAAGATGCTGATGCGTTGGTTGCTGACGTCCCCCATCAACAGCCTTTGGTTTCACCTTGCGATTCGTATGCCATGCCGTCGGCCATCCCAATCATATGGCCATTGCTGGATACCTGAGGTGATGTGACTTCTTTTCCGGTCATTGACTGTCCATAAAAAAGTTATATGTTGTTTTTTGGACTGAATCTGGAAAATATTTTTTTTATTTCAGAAATTTCGTTACCCAGCTCAACCAACCCGGATTCTGTTTTTTGGACAATCTCCCAATCAAATTCCGTTAAGGGAAACCTTACCCTGGCATGTTTGTAGGCACCGTACAAAAAATGGCCGATAAGTTCAACAAAATCAGCATATCGCCGGTCATAAATTGTTAAAATGAAATGGAAAAAGATTTTTCCTAAATATTTGTCATCATATGCTTCGAAATCTTCAACTCTTCTGTTATCATACTGTGCCTTCGCAACACACGAGTTCCAGATATCCTCTAAACCATATTCTGAGCAAAAATGCCTGAAAGAACTGGATCTGATATATCCAAAAATGGGTAATCTGAGAATATTTGCACATAACTCTTTGATTATCTCTTCTTCTCCATCGGAAGCCATGATGACAACTCTTATCATAACTCATAGATTTTTGATGGTAATGAATTTTCCATACGAAATTCAGTTATACCCGGGGGGTGCCTTCCCTCCATCGCCTCCGGAGTTCCGCGCCGCGATCCTCACGCAAAGCCGTCGCCCCTCTCAATCGCGAGGCCCGTGCCGGAGGAGTTCTCGTGCCCATCCTTTCCATAATTTTCAAATTTTTTGCTTTCCCCGGAAACACGATTCACAAAATTATTTGTTCTCGCGATTTTTGGAGAATCTGCATGAAGAAAAATCTTCAGAGCCGGATAAATTTCCCTCACTACGGTTAATTATGCAATAATATTAAATAGTGATTATGCTCATTCCCTTCATTAAAGGGAATCGTGATCTTACGTGTCCGTGGAACACTTCACCGGAAAGCCTTCAATGAAGGTGATGTTGTATGCACTCTCCACGTGCGGCTGGTGTAAAAAAACCATCGAACTCTTAAAACAACAAAATATCGAATTTGATTATCAATATGTCGATTTACTGGAAGGAAAGGAGCAGGACGATGCCATGACAATCATGGAAAAATTCAACCCCCGTGGTTCTTTTCCCACCCTCATTATCGATGACACCAGGTGCATTGTCGGATTTAACGAAAAGGAGATCATCGGAGTGCTCAGAGAATGAGTGTCTTTACTGAATTTACCGGCCTTCTTGAAACGGAAGTTGAGAAACAATATCTGAAAATGAAACAGGATGCAGAAACCGGGGGTTACCATCTGAACCCGGATATTGAGTTCACCAAACATCTTATCCGTGGTCTGATGAAAAACAGACAACGTTACGGGTATGAATCATGCCCGTGCCGTCTTGCATCCGGAAACCGGGTGGAAGATCTCGACATCATCTGCCCGTGTGATTACCGGGATCAGGATCTTGCCCAGTGTAAAGCTTGTTATTGCAGCCTGTACGTGAACGAAAATATTCTTACCGGGGAGCATCTGCTCATGCCCGTGCCGGAACGCCGCCCTTCACGGATCCAGCGGGGAAAAACCAATATTGTAAATATTTTTTCTCCTGTGTCTGCATCAACGACACAAATTCCGGCATTCCGATGCAAAGTATGCGGTTACCTTTGTTCCCGCGACGAACCCCCCGAGTTATGTCCGATATGTAAGGCTAAGAAAGACCGGTTTGAACAATTGTTTATTCTGGTAAAATCCTGACCCAATCCCGTAGCAGGCACCCCCCCTCCCTACCCACTTAGCACCGGTGGAGTCCTCTCCTTCCCTCGCCACCCCGGGTTCCGCCCCAGGATCTTCATGCCGGGCCGCGTCGGCTATTCCGATTGCCCGGCCCGTGCCGGAGGGGGTATCTACCCCATTCCCGCCCGTTTTCCCCGGGGTTACGTAGAACCGTTATGCCCCCCTTCACTATAGTGCCCGATTCCAACAATACCGGGCACAGAGAATATCATGGACGAAGCAACTGAAGTACAGATCAGGAGATTAGAGAAGCGTATCGAAGTTTTAGAACAGCAGGTCCAGGTTTTGACCGACAACGCACAACCGCAGAAGCAGTGTGCTCATCACGGGCATTAACGGTCCTGGGATTTGAGAAGATCCCGGGCCGGTCCGGCAGGAATTTCAATTTCCGGTTCTGATCGTTCTTTTGTTAACAGGAAATTTTTTCCGGGCTGAAAAAAGCGGTTTCCAGCCGCAGACGAATCAAAACTACTTTTTTTTGCGATTTTTCTTAAAAAGTTACTCCTCCCTTTAATATGTCAGAGATCATCAGTAGTGTTATATATGCGAACTCTGATGCAAATCTCACAGTTCCCGGGATCGAACCCAATCACCAGGAGAAACTGATTTCGATTATGGAAATTTCTGGAACCGGTGTATCGGAAGACCGGATCGCAGCACTTGAAAAAAGGTTACGGGAGATGGAAGCGCTGGTCAAGGGACTGATCGAGGAACTGCTCGACTTCAAGGCGATCGCCATGAAGATGTCCCGGCAGGATGGGGAGCGCAGCCGCCAGGAGCTTAAGCGGGGACCGGTTGTGCTGGGCACAGCATCCCCGGTGCTGGCGGGCCAGTCCGTTGCAGCCTCATCAGATGGCAGCACCGTGATCCGGCCCAGGGGCGCACGCCAGCCGGATCTCCCGGTCGTCCCGGCAGAGCCCGTAATGGCCCGGATCATGCAGTCCGACGGCACGATGAAGATGGAGCCCCGGTGCGGGGACAGGAACCCGATTGACTCATCCGGGGGATATGGGCGCACAAGGAAGGGCACATCTGTCATGGGCAAACAGGCCCCTCTGATCTATGCTGCGGATGAAGTCAAGTCAGGCCCTGCAAAGAAGTATGGGGCCTGAGGTTGAGTGGGACAATTAACCGTGCAGGCAGTTTCACGAATATTTTATTTTTCATTTTAAACGGGTTTTGACCGCAAGTATTCCCGCCCGTGTTCCTTTCTCAATGTGTGAGCCTGAGATTCGCGTTGTATTCGTCCGGTGTATTTTTTTTGGTAGTTACCCGGCACTAATGAGGCCCCCTCCTTCCCATTGCATCCCGGATTCCGCCCCAAGATCCTCATGACGGGCCGCCCCTCATCGCGGAAAGTTTCGGGTCCTGCACCCGGATCTCGAATTCGTTGTTTGCAAACGCCTTCATGACCGGGACGATGAATTCGGCCGTGGATAAACCGAAATAGGTCTGTCCCCGGGCCTTCCGTGCTCCTTTGTCCAGGTTCGTGTCAACCATCGGGGGTATCAGCTCGAAAACCCTGACCGTTGTACCTTCCAGCTGCTGGCGGAGCGTCTGGCTGAAGCTGTGGACGGCGGCCTTGGTAGCACAGTAGACGGGGAGCTCGGGCATCGGGTAAAAAGCAAGGCCCGATGAGACATTGATGATCGCGGATTCTTTCTGCTTCATCAGGTGAGGGGTGAATAATGCGGTCAGGTACACGGGCGCCCGCAGGTTCACCTCAACTTCGTCTTCGCCGTCTTCCGCCCGGTGCCTGAGGAGGTCTGCGGTCCCTTTCTTAAAATCGATCATCCGCTGGATACCGGCATTGTTGACGAGAATGTTCAGGTTCTTGAAGTTGGCAACCGCCCACTCGTACAGGTCATCGCGATCGGATTCTTTTGCTATGTTGCATATTCTCGTGTGCAGCGATGGCAGTTTCTGCTTCGCCTGTTTCAGGGTCTCCTCAGTTCTCCCGCAGACAATAACTTCGCTGCCCGCTCTGGCAAACTCTTCCGCGAGAGCCAGGCCGATGCCGGTGGCTCCACCGGTAATCAGGACGGTGTTTCCGTTGGTTTTCATGCGAACCCCCTTGCAGGAATAACGATGACGATATGGTCTGGCGTGTGATCTCCATCATCTGAATTCATAATCCAGCATTCGCGTGCTATGCTGTATAAATTCTTGCGTTGCCTTCAGCACAACCTGCACGGTAATGGAATATCCCGCCTCCAGTTGAGATGACAGGCCCGACCCCCGGATTTTCCGTGGAGAAGATCTGGCTGGAAAGAACCTGAGGGGAGTAAACAGAAGAAAACCCGGATGCGGAGGGTCTCCCCCGATGGTATTGTTTGATCGGGGGATTAACCGGTTCTTCTACGGGGTCTGGTTTACAGCAGGTTTTACAGCCTGGAACCCGCTCCGAACCGCCAGTCCCGGATACATCCACCGTTATCCCGTCACGGACAGTGGCAAAGGCCGTCGTCCGGCGTGGGAGTGGGAGCAACGGTCCGCGACACTACCGGCTCCATCGGGCAGTTGCAGATAACCCGCGGCGGGGGGATCACACGAACGATGCTCGCGTTATTGTCCACAGGGGTCCCCGTGGTATGGGGGGGTGGGATGACTGCCGGTGAACCCGGAGGGACCGGCGGCAATTCCTTATTTACCGGCAATGATGACGGTGCGCTTGTGCAGGCACTGGCCAGCAGGCAGAGGATGACAAGGATCGCAGAGACCGAACTGATAATCATTTTTTGTTTCAACTGCATGATCAGGGATCGTATAAAATACGTGATAATGCTTGCTTTAACTGCGATAATATTCGCACTTATCGCATTTTACGCAGGGAATGCCGTTTTTTTGCACGGAATACCAGCATTGCGACCAGCGCATTCCCCGCTCCGGATCACGTGGGATATCGCTCACCGTGCGGCCGCCGGGCGTAAATAATAAAGACCGGGAAAAACCCGGGATTATTTCCTTGCTTTCCTGATGACCGTGAGGTCTCCGAGCGTGGGTGCAAGGGAGCCCGGAACC
Source organism: Methanoregula sp. (assembly GCF_049518935.1). Lineage (GTDB taxonomy): Archaea > Halobacteriota > Methanomicrobia > Methanomicrobiales > Methanospirillaceae > Methanoregula. Next base: position 8,994 of record NZ_JBEKRH010000001.1, on the reverse strand, counting down.
TTCTTCTCGGCCTCGGTCTCCGGTGCATCGATAAGACGGATGCCAAGGACCTTCTCGAGTTTCTTCCGTACATCGTCCTCGGGCATCAGCTCGTGGTTCTCGATCTTCCGGATCAGGTGCTCCTTCTCCTTCATCTGCATGGCGAGATCTTTCTGGGAGAGCCCCTTCTCCATCCGGGCTGCCTTGATCCGCTTGTCGTAATCGTCGACTACGTCCCCGTCACTGTAATCGAACAGGTCTCGTTTCCGGTACTGGGACGGGGCGGCTGCCGGGGAAGGTCTGCCCCCGGCTGCCCGGGGCGCCGCCGGGCGCACGAGATCGGTGCGCCGTGCCTGCTGGACAGCGGTACCGAACTTCTCGCATTTGCTGCATACCTGCAGTTCTGCCCCTTCCACCCTGACCAGCTTAGGGGCGCCGCGAACCGTTTCACCGCACATTTCGCACTGCATATTCTCACAAAGATGATCGCTGTATGACTATAAATGCTCACTGAAAGGGGCGTGATCATGCCGCTGATACCTGCCTCTTCACAAACACTTTATATGCAGTTTCCCCAATATAGCTATTTGAGGCACGGGATGGCCGACATTCTCCATCAGTCAACAGAACCCCAGACTCCGGAAGAGCTCTATCGCCTGTACCGGGCGCTGACCGAGCAGCTCCGGGAGCAGCTGGGCCAGATTGAGACCGATAAGCACGAGTTGGAAGTCCAGATGATGGAGCGTGTCGGCAACCTCGAATCCCGCAACCTCGAGCTCCGTGAACAGCTGCGGCAGGTCGAGGCGGATAAGCGGTATATCGAGACCCAGAAGATCCGGTACGAGCGGGAAGTGCGCAAGCTCAAGAGCGAGAGCGAACAGCTGCGGAGCCCGCCCCTGATCATCGGTACCGTTACGGACGTAGTTGATGCTTCAAGGGTCATAGTCCGGAGCAGTGCGGGCCCCCGGTTCCTGGTCAGGAGCTCCCCGTCTATCAATGCCGAGGAACTCAAGCCCGGCACGCGGTGCACGCTCAACCAGCAGTCGCTTGCGATCGTTGAACTGCTCCCCAGTTCTTTCGATGCTCAGGTCTATGGCATGGAACTGGTGGATTCCCCGCAGGAGAACTATGCGGATATCGGCGGGCTCGAGAAGCAGATCAACGAGATCAAGGAAGCAGTCGAGCTGCCGCTGAAACGCCCCGATCTCTTCCTGAAGATCGGGATAGACCCGCCGAAAGGTGTGCTGCTCCATGGACCGCCGGGCACGGGCAAGACCCTGCTCGCCAAGGCCGTGGCCCACGAGACCAACGCCCACTTCATGCGGGTCGTGGGTTCCGAGCTTGTCCAGAAATACATTGGCGAAGGAGCCCGGCTCGTCCGGGAACTCTTCGACCTTGCCAAGAAGAAGGCCCCGACCATCATCTTCATCGACGAGATCGATGCCGTGGGTGCCAGCAGGACCGAGGCAAACACCTCCGGCGACCGTGAGGTGCAGCGCACGCTCATGCAGCTGCTGGCGGGCATGGACGGGTTCGAGAACCGGGGCGACGTGAAGATCATCGGTGCCACGAATCGGATCGACATTCTCGACAAGGCACTCCTGCGCCCCGGCCGGTTTGACCGGATCATCGAGATCCCGCTGCCGGATGATCGGGGCCGGCTCTCGATCTTAAAAGTGCACTGCCGTACACTGACGGTTGACGATGACGTGAACCTGGGTGAAGTAGCAAAAATGACCGACGGCAAGAACGGTGCAGACCTCAGGGCGATCTGCATGGAAGCCGGTATGTTTGCCATCCGCAAGGAGCGGCCGGCCATCACCCAGGAAGATTTCCTTGCAGCCGTTGCAAAAGTAGCCTTGGACTTCAATCGCGGCCCGACTGATGTCGAAGGCGCCATGTTTGCATAATTCCTGCTCCCCATCAGCCCATTTTTTTGTATAACCCGTCAGTTCAATCGCAATCCCTGTGAGTGCGTGCAAAGTACTCCGGCCATTTTGGCATTATATATCGCGGACTGGTCAATGACATGGTATCAGAGTACGGTGAGATGCCAGTATGACTAACCTCGGTGACGTAATCCGGCAGGTGGAAACAACCCTGTGCGACCGGTCATATCCCCCCACGCCTGAGGAACAGGAGCGGCTGGGCAGGATCCTCTCCCTGGTATACACCGGTACTGTGGATTTTGTAGGGAGCGAGTAACATGGAGAATTTACAGATTCTGGAAAACTACGGGGTCTTCCTGCGGGCATGCGAAGGGCTGCCCCTGTTGATCCTGATGGTTGCATTCCTGGCAATCTCCTATGTTTTCAGGAATGAATAAAAAAATTTTACCCTATTTTACTATCCTGATTTCCACGGCACCTGCCCGGCAGGGAATGCGCTGGCAGATGACAGGATACTGAGATTGAGATCCGATAATGATCGTTCCGCGTTCCTGCAGGGGCACCCTGTCCGGTAAACCGGGAATTCACCGGCAGGATTTTGCAGGAATACCTGTCTACCGTATATGGTCCCGCGGGATGGTAATAGTATACGATGTACCACATTTCCTGTTGAGACTGATCGTTGCTCCCAGCTGTTCGCTGAGGCTCTGGATCAGCATGAGGCCGAGACTCTCGGTGTTACAGGGATCCACGTGTTCCGGGATACCAACACCATTATCGTTCACCCGAATGACGATCCCATCGTCATTCTTCTCGGTAAATATCATAATTTTCCCTGCACATCCGCCCGGAAACGCATGCTTGAGGGAATTTGAGATCAGCTCATTGATGATAAGGCCCAGGGGGACCGCCGTGTTGATGCCGACTTTGATACATTCCCCTTCGAGCACGAGCTTTATGGAGCGCTTATCGGTTCCATAGAAATCGAAGAGGTACTTGGCAAGGAAACTGATGTATTCGGTAATGTCAATCTCGGAGATGTGTTCAGACTGGTAGATCTTTTCATGCACAAGCGCCATTGCCCGCACCCGGTTCTGGCTCTCCTGGATTGCAGCAAGCACTTTCTTATCACTGATATGCCGTGACTGGAGATTGAGAAGGCTTATGATGATCTGGAGATTGTTCTTCACCCGGTGGTGGATCTCCCGGAGCAGGACCTCTTTCTCGGCAAGGGAAGCCGAGAGTTCTTCGGTCATCTTCCGGTTCTCTGTCACATCCATTAAGGACGCCACGCTTTTCTTTGTCCCGGGAATAATGTCGATTGACAGGAAGATGTTCCGCATATCCCCGGATTTTGTTACCAGCCGGAATTCGTAGTGGGTCAGGGCCTTGCCGGTTTGCTGCCTTCTCAACCGGTGCTGCGTAAGCATCCGTTCGAGATCCTCCCGGACAACAAACTGCGTCCAAGTCTTCCTCCCCTCTACCTCCTCTTTGGTATACCCGCTCATCTTCTCGAATTCTGCATTGATGAGACTGATGACGGTATTTTCCTCGATAAGCGCCATCGCGGTTCCGGTATTCCCGAAGATGGCACGGTACATATTTTCTGATTCGAGAAGTGCCTGGGTGGTCATCTTCAGGTCCGTGATGTCCCGGCTCTCTGCGATCAGGAATATTATCGTTCCTTTTTCATCTTTTACCGGTTTGATCGATACGTCAAAGTACAGGGAGGTACCGGAATCTGCGATCCGCAGAGCCTCGAACCGTACGAATGTACCCAAGGCAGCAGATCTGACTGCACCGTGGATGCGTTCCTGCAGTTCAGGCGAATGCGACCACCATGGCATCTCCCAGAATGGCCTGTTGAGGAGCTGTGTCACGTCCGGTGCACCTGAATTCATGGCAGAGCGGTTCGTGTCGAGCAGGAAGCCATCGGTCGAGAGCAGGCCGATGAACTGGAAGGTCTGGTCAAATACAGCCCGTATCTTATGCTCGCTCTCGATGAGCTCCTGCTCTTTTCTGGCCAGTTCATTGTAATTCCGCCGGAGTTCCTCCTCTGTTGCCGTCAGCTGCTCATAGGCTGCATAGAGATCCTCGTTTTTCCTGTGAAGTTCGTCCTCGATCTGCTTCCTGTCCGTGATGTCCCGGCCTTCCGGGATCAGGTAGATCACGTTCCCCTGATCATCCATTACCGGTTTCAGCGAGAAATCAACGTAATGGAGGATCCCGTCCGTGGCAGGATGTGTTGCCTCAAACCGGATGAACTCGCCTTTTGCAGCAGATGCGATCGCCTGTCGCAGTTGTTCCTGGAGTTCCGGGGAATGGGTCCACCAGGGTGTCTCCCAGAACGGCTTGCCGATGGCAGCAGATTCATCGATGCCGGAAAACTTCAGGGCGGATCTGTTGGCTTCCGTGAGGATACCTTCAGGCGTGAGTATGCCGATAAACTGGAAGGTCTGGTCAAATATCGCACGGATCTTCCGCTCATTTTCCCGGGCCGCGGTCTCGGTTTTTTTGTGCTCTGTATTGTCGATGAAATTTTCCATGAGGCAGCGGCGCCCTGCAATGGAGATGTACCCGACAGATTTGATGACGGGGACCGGTGCGCCCCCGGCCCTGAGGAGGATGCGTTCAGACCGGTCAACGGTCTGGTGGAGGTCCGTGATCGGGCAATGCCCTTTCTCTGCAGGGCAGATGTATTTATGGCAGATTGATCCTATGACCTGTTTTTTGTCATCACCAATCATGGCCAGTGCCGCAGCATTGGCATCAAGAATGCTGTGCGTATCAGGATCGATAATGAGGAGACCGGTCTGGACCGAATCGAAAATATCCCGGAAAAAATCATCGCGTGCATTGAACGCGACATTGATGTCATCTCTGTGGCGGGTACTCTTTGCCATGAAAAACCCCAAGGGTTTTCCTTTATATAACTGAGTTTTATATAGTTTTCGCATTACGCCTGCCAAATGGTAACGATGCGGTTACATCTCCGGCTGTGGGAGGGCGATATGCCGGTACCCGGCCATGATAACCCGGGAAGGGGCAGGATGAACGTTCCCGGGACTGGTTGCCCGGTCAGTTACATGAACTTCTGATACATTCACCAGCAATTCACCCGGAAAAGCCATCCCTGCTCTTCCGGCCCTGATCGTTGGAATGTCGGATAGCGTTATTCTGCATTCATGCTGGTTGTACCATCGTTGACGTTACCGGTACCCTGCCCGTCGTCAATTCTTTCACCCAGCTCGTCTTCCGTACACCACACTTCGATGGAATCCTCGACACCGGCATATTCCTGGTGGTATTCTTCTATGGTGGAACCCGGGGACATCATGACCTGGCTTATCAGTTTCCCGTCACGGAACCCGTACAGTTTCCGGAATTCCCAGCCCGGCCCGAGCACCGCAGTCCGCTCGTAATAGACATCCTGCGCCAGCTGGTGCGTGAACCAGATCCCTTTTTCGAATTCGAAGAGCGGCTCGCGGACATAGCGCCGGATATACCAGCGGAGTTCCGAGACCAGCGAGAGGGCGCTGCTGAGTGCGCCACAGGAGATGTATACGCCGCACGATCTCTTTTTCGGGTGGTAAAACCGCAGGACCAGGCGGCTGGTCTCGGATGAAAAGAGGGTATGGTGGAGATCCACGCCTTCCTTCTGGATCAGGAGGATGTTCATACGGATCTCCACCACCTGGCACTATACGGGCAGGTATTCTGAATCATCAGGTATACATGCGGGTATCGGCGTCTGTCTCGTTCCTTACTTTACGCACGGCTTCGGTAAAATCGCTCATCTCGATGCGATCAGCATCACGCCGCACGGCCATCATGCCCGCTTCCCGGCAGACTGCTTCCAGTTCTGCACCGGTTGCCCCTTCGGTCATTCCTGCGATATCCTCCAGCGGGACATCAGCGAGTTTCATCTTGCGGGAGTGGATTTTCAGGATCTGGAGTCGTGCCCCGGGATCCGGGACCGGGATCTCGATCAGGCGGTCAAAACGCCCGGGCCGGAGGAGTGCCGGGTCCAGCATGTCAGCCCGGTTCGTAGCGGCCATGATCCGGACATCGCCCCGGTTGTCAAATCCGTCCATCTCCGCAAGGAGCTGCATGAGCGTGCGCTGGACTTCCGCACTGCCGGATGTACCGTCGTTGGTGCGCATGCTGCCCACCGCATCGATCTCGTCGATGAAGACGATGGCCGGCGCCCGCTCCCTGGCCAGCTGGAAGAGCTCGCGCACAAGTCCGGCACCCTCACCGATAAATTTGTGTACGAGTTCGCTGCCCGACATGCGGATGAAGGTGGCTTTCGCCTCATGGGCAACCGCCTTCGCGATCAGGGTCTTTCCGGTACCCGGGGCTCCATACAGGAGGATCCCTTTCGGGGGTTCAACACCGATCCTGCGGAAGATCTCGGGCCGGGTGAGCGGATATTCCACTGCTTCACGCACTTCCTTGATCTGATCCGAAAGACCGCCGATCTGGGCATACGAGATATCCGGGGATACCTCAAGTTCCATGACCCGGATACGCGAGTCATAGATATTGCCGATCACTTTCACGATGGAGAGTGCATTATTTACCGCGACCTTTGCCCCGGGTTTCAGGAGAGGCCTGAGTTCTTCCGGTACGTTCGTCAGGTACTCCTGGTTGTTGCCCTGCTGGCGGAGATAGATCTCTCCATTCTCCAGGATGTCCACGACCACCGCAACAAAGAGCGGCATGCGCTTGAGCTGGTTATTCTCCCGTTTCAGCTGCCCGTTCTCTTTCTGGAGTTCGTCAACTTTCACCTTCTGGTCAAGTAATGCAGCCTCGAGCTCGTTGAGCTGGATCTGGTACTTGAGTTCGCTCTGTGGCGTGGCGCTATTGACGGCAGTATCTTCCATATTACTCTTATATCTTCATCTTCAACCATTTATGTGGTGTGATTTTGCATATCAGCGGAAGAGGTATCTCAAGGGGACGGGGGAACGGGCGCCTGCTTGTCAGCCCGGTCCCGATATCGTTTTTATCCGGTGTTGACCCGGAGACCGGCATGATTGTCGAGAAGGGGCACCCACTCAAGGGTTCCAGCATCACGGGTCGTGTACTGGCATTTCCCTATGGAAAAGGTTCGACCGTCGGATCGTATGTGTTGTATGCCCTGAGCCGGAACGGGCACGCCCCGGCGGCTATCATCAATACCGATGCCGAGGCGATCATTGCCACCGGTGCCATCATAAGCGGGATTCCCATGATCGACCGGCTTACCGTGCCCATTACCCGCCTTGCGGATGGTACTATGGTTACCGTTGACGGCGATCGCGGTGAGATCGAGTATGATGGTACGCTGACGGATTCCTGAATACCCCCGTCTGCCCTAAGGGAATCCCACGGAGCGCAACTATCATATCGGTCCCGCTCATAATATCCCGTATGCAGTATAAAAACACCGTGACCGTAATCCTTCTTCTCTGTGCAGTGATCGCCTTTGCCGGATGCACCGTTCCCACAGGTCCAGGTCCGTCTGCCACGACTGCCCCCGTATCAGGCTCCTATGCCGGTTCTGCATCAGCAGAAAGTAATCTCGTGCCCTCGCCAACCGATGCGATGCCCGATAATAATGCGGTAAGCGTGACTGTCCAGGAAAAAGTATATGATGCGACAATCCCCGTTGTTTTTGATGGTGGCAAGGGACAATATCTGGTAAAATCCATTGACGTCACTCTCTATACTTCTGACGGTCAGGTCACGACGGCAAAGATCGGCACAAACAAGGACGACCTTGTGACCCTGCAGGGGACCAGGCAGACCGATCGTGTCGTTGTTACCGTATCCGAGATGAATGGTCAGACGTATAAAGTCGCTGATGTCCTCAGCCCGTACCGCCAGCATTAACTGCTCTCATAATTCCCGGATACTCCTTTTTTAAAACCCGCAGGTACAATAATTCGTTAGTCATGCAGGTCAACTGGCGCTCTATCCATGCGGCACGGAACTCGTACGCGATCCTGCACGCGGCATGCGAACGATCGGATTTTCTCCTGAAACCGGTTGAAAACCCCTCGGACGATATCACCTGCTACAGTCTCAATTCGATCAATGCCCCGGCCTATCACGACGAGATCGCGTATGCCGGTTCCCTTACCATTGTCGGTGGCCCCCATGCCACCGCATGCCCGGGCGATGTGGCAGCATATGCCGATTATGTAATTGTCGGTGAAGGGGAGTACACCCTCCCCCGCCTGCTGGAGGATCTCCGCAACGGGGGCGAAGGCAGGATCCCCGGGGTCATGACAAGGGACTTTTACGAGCCGGCCGATACTACCGTCCGCCTTGATGCATACCCGGCGTTTTCCGGGATGAAGGGATACGTGGAGATCACGCGGGGCTGCCCGTTTTCCTGCGGCTACTGCCAGACTCCTCAGATCTTCGGGCACTGCATGCGCCACCGTTCCATCGATGAAGTGGCGAAGTATGCGAACCGGCATGAGCAGTCCCGTTTTGTCTCGCCGAATGCCTTTGCCTATGGATCGGACGGGGTGCATCCCCGGTGGGATAAGATCGAACACCTCTTCCGGCAATGCAGGCACCAGATTTTCTTCGGGACGTTCCCCAGTGAAGTGCGTCCGGAGTTTGTCTGCGAAGAGTCGCTGTCCCTCCTGTCCCGGTACTGCGCCAACACAAAACTCCATTTCGGCGCCCAGTCCGGGAGCAACGCCGTGCTCCAAAGCCTGCATCGCGGGCACACAATCGATGACGTGATCGCTGCTGTCGAACTCTGTCGCGACCATGCGATCACACCCGTTGTGGATTTCATTGTCGGGCTCCCGTTCGAGACCGATGACGACCAGAGGGCCACCGGCGACCTGATCCAGCTGGTTGCCCGGTCCGGGAACGTGCATGTTCACCGGTTCATTCCTCTGCCCGGAACCCCTCTCGCCGGAAAAACCGCGCGGCCACTCCTGAAAGAGATCGAAAAACTCTGCGGAAATCTTGCTTTACGGGGAAAACTGACCGGCTCATGGGACGATCCTGAGATAAGGTTTTTTAGACGCCCTTCAAATGATATACCATGAAAGATGTGCTTTTAATAGCAGATCTCCATGGTCAATTCGGTAAAATTGATTCATTTCTGGAATTGAAT